>JAZRIR010000001.1:0-4769 GCA_045645365.1 Clostridia bacterium
AAATGTAAAGTATGCTTTACTGTATGCGGAGGTGATTTCTTGAATAATAAAATACGAGAATACCGAAAAGAAAGAAAAATAACACAAGATGATTTGGCAAAAGCAGTTGATGTTACAAGACAGACTATTATTTCGCTTGAAAACGGAAAGTATATAGCTTCTCTGCAATTGGCTCATAAAATATCAAAATATTTTGATATGAAGATTGAAGATGTTTTTGTTTTTGAGGAGGATTAAGCATGGATTATAAAAAGAAACTCAGATCAAGATTAAACGTTGCAATTACGTATATAGTACTTGGAGTAATGTTTATAGTTGGAACATTTATAACTAAAACAGAGAATGATTTTATTTCGACCTTTGGTTTTATGATGATATTAATGGGACTTGTCCGTATCAGAAATTATCGTATAATTACAAAAGATGAAGATACAATCAGAAAACAACAAATAATTGAAACAGATGAAAGAAATATTTCGATTATTCATAAGGCAAAAAGTACCGCATTTGCTGTATATACATTTATTTTAGGTGCTGCAGTAATTGTTTTGTCATTTATAGGTATCCACGAAGCAGCAAAGTGGATAGCATATTCTGTCTGCCTTCTTGTGATAATTTATTGGATTTGCTACTTTATATATCAGAAAAAATCATAATCTATATAAGCATTTAATGTTTTGTCAGAAAATATGAAGTTAATGAGGTGATTTGAATGGTGGATATTACTACTTGGATGAATGACTTTTTACAGAATTTAAATCATACATTTGAAAACCGTGTATGGTTTGTCGGTTTGCAAGGTAGTTATGGTCGTGGCGAAGCAACAGAAACAAGCGATATTGATGTTGTTATAATTTTGGATGAATTGTCTGCTATGGATATTCAAACCTATAACAAAATGTTGGATACTCTTCCGCACAGAGAACTTATTTGTGGTTTTCTCTCAGGTAAAGACGATATTATGAATTGGGAGCCATCTGACCTATTTCAGTTTTACTATGACACAACACCGATTAAGGGAAGTCTTGATGAAGTTCTAACTGTTGTTGAAGAAAGTGCTGTGAACAGGGCAATCAAATTTGGTGCCTGCAATATCTTTCACGGGTGTATTCACAATATGCTCCATGAAAAAAGCGAAGATATTTTGCGAGGTCTATATAAATCGGCTTCTTTTGTTATACAGGCAATTGTCTTTAAGCAGAACGGAAACTATATTAAACATCAAGAAGAGTTGCTTCAAGCTGTATCTTCTAATGAACGGGGCATTATTGAAACCTTTTTAAATTTGAAAAATGGCGGAACGGTAGATTTTAATTCGATGGCAGAAACATTGTTTGATTGGTCAAAGAAATGGATTGCTGAAAATAGTTAAGTCAATTCCAATATGTCGAACAGTTAAACAAATAAGAATTTCACATACTCAACTAATCGTTTGGTTCTCCTCTCAACGGTTAGTATGTGTACTTCTGCAATATTTTTGATTACAATAAGTGCGAAAGGAGGATGAACTAATGAATCAAATCAAGATTGGCGAATTTATTTCATCGCAAAGAAGAAAGAACAATTTAACACAAGCAGCTCTTGCTGAAAAACTCGGAATTACCGATAGAGCTGTTTCGAAATGGGAGCGTGGAAAAGGGTTGCCTGACGCCTCTCTTATGCTTGATTTGTGCGAAATCCTTGGCATTACAGTAAACGAATTATTAAATGGGGAGAAAATCAGTATGGAAAACAACAATCAAAAAAACGAACAGCTTTTGCTTGAAATGGCAAAAGAATTAGAGAAGAAGAACAAAACACTCTGGTCTTCTATGTGGGTAATTATGACCGTAAGTATTACAGCGCTAATTGCAGGTCTCTTTATTACTACATTCTTGATACCCGACGGAGTGTGGCAGCTTGTCGCAATTCTCGGTATTTGCGTTGTATTTTTGATACCGTGCTTCTATGCATTAAAGCTTGAAGTCAGTGTGGGTGCCTACAAATGCAAAAATTGCGGTCACGAGATTGTTCCTACCTATACGCAGGCACTTAATGCGATGCACATGGGAACTACCCGTTATTTAAAGTGTCCCAAATGCAACAAACGCACGTGGTGCAAGAAAGTAATAAAGAAATAAGCTTTCAAATTGTGCGAGCGTCAAATTCCAATTGGCAGGTGAGCTTGAATGAACACATATATAACTTCGGAGGTAGCAAAAATCATTGGCGTACATCCAAATACTGTACGGATGTATGAACAGTGGGGACTGATACCACCGGCAGAGCGAAAGTCTAATGGCTATCGTATATTTACGGATTTTCATATCGAACAATTCAGGCTTGCCCGAATTGCTTTTCAAATAGAGGTGCTTCAAAACGGACTGAGAAAGAAGGCCTTGGAAACAATCAAACTTTCTGCAAAGAGAGATTTTGATAAAGCTCTTATATTTGCTAAAAAATATCAAAGTCAAATACAGAGAGAACAAAGAAACGCTGAGGAATCTATCGATATTGCAAAACAAATTTTATTCGGTGAATCAGAGGAACATACCCTCTTTTTGAAGAGGAAAGAAGTTTCGGACTATTTGGATATTTCTGTGGACACGCTTAGGAATTGGGAACGAAATGGTTTGCTTCAGGTGAAACGGAAACAAAATGGATATCGTGTTTACACAAATGATGATATAGAGCGATTAAAAATGATACGTACCCTCCGCCTGGCGAACTATTCGTTGGAATCTATCCTGCGGATGCTTAATGCTTTTATGCACAATCCTGAGGTTAATATTAAGCAGGTACTAAATACACCTCAGGCGGATGCGGATATAGTCTCTGTTTGTGACAGGCTGATTGTATCTTTGAAAGATGCGGAGAAAAATGCCGAAAAAATGATAAATATAATTTCAAAAATGAAAAAGAGTTTTTCTTAACCCTCCATTATAACACCAACCTTTTGTTTGCTGTTATAATATATAGCAACAACAAAAGGAGGATTAATAAAATGGAACAAACAAAAAATAACTGGAAAAGAAAGACGCTTCTTTTTCTTATCAGTCAATGTATTACTTTATTCGGCTCGATGATTGTACAAATGGCAATCATTTGGTATGTAACACTCAAAACATCAAGCGGTGGTTGGGTAGCCGCGTTTACGATATGCTCGTATCTGCCGCAATT
This sequence comes from Clostridia bacterium, assembly GCA_045645365.1. Classification (GTDB taxonomy): domain Bacteria; phylum Bacillota; class Clostridia; order UBA1381; family UBA1381; genus RGIG1988. Next base: position 3,160 of record JAZRIR010000001.1, read on the forward strand.
TTTAATTTCCTTTTTTGCAGGTGTATGGGCTGACAGGTACAGTCGCAAAAAACTGATCATTATTTCAGATGGAGTAATCACGATTGCCACTCTTGTTATGTTTTTTGTAATGCCTATGATTTCCTCGGATTCCATATTACTAAGTGCTTTGCTGGTAATATCGATTATTCGTTCTATGGGAGCAGGTGTTCAGACGCCTGCGGTTAATGCAGTTATACCACACCTCGTACCCGAAGAACATCTGATGAGGTATAACGGAATCAATCAGACCGTGCAATCAATTGTTCAGTTTGCAGCTCCTGCTGTCGCAGGTACGGTATTGTCAATAGGAACATTTCGTTCTACACTTTTTATTGATATACTGACAGCACTCGTAGGTATAGGCTTATTATCCTGTGTGATATTACCAAAACAGAAAGCATTAAATGAAAATATGTCAGTTTTGTCTGAGATAAAAGCAGGGATTCGTTATTCGTTTTCAGATAAGATTATTGGAAAAATAATGATAGTTTATGGTCTGTATATACTGTTGTGTGTGCCTGCCGGATTTATGGCTGCATTGTTGGTTAGTAGGGTGTATGGAGATGTCTATTGGTATTTGACCGCTGTTGAGCTTGTTGGTTTTGCAGGAATGGCTTTAGGCGGTATGTTAATGGGAATTTGGGGTGGATTTAGGAGCAGAGTAAAAACATTTGCAGTTGGATTGTTTATACTTAGCATTATGACAATTGGTATGGGAGTATCGCCATATTTCATTCTTTACCTTGTGATGATGTTTGTATATAGTATTGCCCTCACCATAATACAGACTGCAACTACTACTATCATACAAGAAAAGGCAGAAAACTCTATGCAAGGGCGTGTATTCGGATTAATGGGAGCAATGTATTCGGGATTCCTTCCTGTCGGAATGGCAATCTTTGGTCCGCTTGCAGATGCAATGCCATTGCAATGGATTATGGTTGGAAGCGGTATCGCTCTTGTTTTAGTGGCTGTGTACTTACAAGTAAAATCTAAATTGAATTGGTAGGTGAACGGATGAAAAAGCAGATTGCAAATATAGTATCAAGTTGCAGAATTTTACTTAGTATAACTCTGTTGTTCTGCCCCATGTTTTCGGCTTGTTTTTGCGGTATATATCTATTATGCGGATTTACCGATATGGTGGATGGAACTATCGCAAGAAAGACAAATTCTGTCAGCGAATTCGGAGCAAGGCTCGATACCACCTCAGATTTTCTTTTCTTTGCAGTGACACTTATTAAATTGTTGCCTGTAATTCATATTCCAAAATGGATATGGGTATGGATTGTTGTAATTGCAATTATTAAAATCACCAATATTGTTTTGGGATTTGTTTGCAGAAAGAAATTAGTGGCTTTACATACAGTTTTAAATAAAACTACGGGATTGTTGCTCTTTCTTTTGCCGTTAATATTACAATTTGTTGAACCAAGATGTAGCTTTGCGGTTTTGTGTATCATAGCAACTATTGCTGCGATTCAAGAATTCTGCTATATTATAAAGGCAAATGATAAATAAGAATTTTTCGAACATCAATCCATATTTTTTCAAAAGGGTATTGACTCTCACGCTCCGTCATAGTGTAT
>JAZRIR010000002.1:0-3200 GCA_045645365.1 Clostridia bacterium
CCGCCTGCAAGCGCATTCGAACCCGAAATCATATTCTGAGGACTGCTGTCATGCGCCTTTCTCAAGTGATGAACAAGTAAGATAGTGATGTCCAGTTCCTTAGCAATTTTTTTCAGATACTTCATCTCTGCGTACTCACAAGCATAAGCGTATCCGCTGAATTTTTCTCCTCTTATCAACTGAAAAGTATCAACGATAACGAGCTTAATTCCAGGCTCTTCTTTGACAATTTTCTTCAGGAAAGCATCGAATCCATTGTCCATGTTTGGAGCATCATACATGAACAAAAGATTGTCTGTTTCACTACCGGGCATGCCCTCAAGTCTATCCTGAATACGATTTTCGCTGTCCTCCAAACAGAAATAAAGAACCTTGCTTTTGTTGGTTTTAAATCCCCACAGGTCATTGCCGTTTGCAACACAAAGTGCAAGCCAAAGAGAGAGCCACGACTTTCCCGCTTTAGGGTGTCCCGCAAGAAAATGAACTCCTTGCGATATAAACTTGTCTACCACAAACTTAATCGGTCTCTTTTCTTTCTTCATCAGTTCTCCTGCTGACACAGGTTTTGTTGATAAATCAAACATTTAAATTCCTCCTAATCTTTCAAAAAATTTTTCAAAAAAACATCTCCCATAGCGCCTTGGGAGATTCATTATAGCGCGAGGAAAAATCCGCGTCAACACGCGTTACAAAATTGCAGCGAAAGTGCAGCGCGTGTGTAATATAAACCAATGTTTGTAATAAAAGTGCAGCAAAAGAAAGTTTTTGGATATGAAAACAGCCGATGCGAAAAAAATCGCATCGGCTGTCGGTATTTTTATAGGTATGTCTTTACACCAAACTGAAAGAAGCTATATACTCAGCATCTGTTTCGAACTTTGGATCATTTTGTTCAAAGGCAATATTTAAATTATTTTCTTTAGCAGTCAGGTCGAAGTGACAAAGGGCAATGCCCATATCAATCATTTGCATATCGAGTTTCTCAGTACGAGCAAAGCCCTTACTGCGCTTTAGGTAAAAATGAACTGCATTATCGGTCACAACAACACGCCAGGGTTGCTTGTTTACTGCAGACGGAGCAAGTCGAACCATTTCCAAGGCATCAAGCCATTTACCTGCATTTTCTTTAGCTAAAGGCTTATCAAATGAGCCGTCAAAGAATAATTCTTCAAAAGGCAAACGCTCATCGGCTTTAACTCCTTTTCTCATCATACTCTCACGCAAGGACATTTTCTTAGCAGGATATCCAAGTGCACTTGCACAAGGCATAATTTCATCGCCATCAAGCTCCATAGCTTCTTCATAGGCAGAACGATTCATAGTCCCGCCAAGCCAGACAGTTCCGATTCCCATAGACTGCGCATATAATACAAACATTTCAAAGGAATATCCAAATGCTACGCTTGCATCTTCTGACCATTTGATTTTACCGCCGACATATAAATCTGTACCGACCACGACAGGACAATTAAGCCCATGTTCCTTTGCATTCATAAATTTGAAGCCCACAGGAATTTTAAACGGATTATCTATTGTCTGTGCAAAGCTAGTCAGTTTCTCTATGTCGTTTTTATCAATCTCTCTGCCATCATATGTCCTGACACTTCTTCTGTTTCTGATATGTTCTGTAATATTATTCATAACGCCCTCCCGATTAGTTATTTCTTACAAGACACTTTATTGTGCCATTTTTCTTCTGCACCATGATTTTTCTTCACACTTGGGACATTTAAGGTGTCGGGTAGTTAATGTATGCGCACCCCAAATATATGCCTTGAAAGTTGGTTTAAAAGTGTGTCCACATTTTCTGCATTCATAAACGCCTGTTTCATGCTCAACCTTAGCTGCATAGAAAATTGCAATCAGAACTAAAACCGTAGAAACTGCCGTAAGTGTGGTTGCAATTGCAGTATTTATGATTTCCTCTTCTGCTAAAATAGAACTTATAGCAAGCAAAGTGATACTAATCACTACACCGATAACTGATATTATTATTTTTCCTTTATTACTCATTTCTCCACCTCATATGGCCAGTCGATAATACCGCCGAACTCCTTTACATTGGTGTAACCGAGTTTTGTAAGACTTTCGGATGCGATTTTGCTTCGTCTGCCAGACCTGCAATATACTAAAATCTGTGCATCCTTGTCGGGTAGCATTTCCTCTGCCTTGTTGTCGATTTCGGTATATGGAATCAGGATTGCGCCCGGTATATGTCCTTCGTCAAATTCGTCCTGTTCTCTTGTGTCTAAAATGATATGTTCCTCGCCCGAGTCCATTATCTTTTTGGCTTCCTCTGCCGTGATTTGTTGATACATCGTTTTTTCTCCTTTTTCAGCTATTATTATGGATGTGGGGCCGTCTGCACCGCCGATAATTCCTATACTTGTAGCATCTCCGCAAGCAGTAAGGAAGATGCAGAGAATAGCTGATATAATGCATAATATTTTTTTCATAAAATTCACCTTTAAATTTTTAGTTCAAACAATCCGTGTGTATTGCAGTAATAATACATCATTCCGCCACGCATTTGCGGAAAGCGTAGTTCTCCGCCCTGCTCCGGATATAGCCTTATGTTGAGCACTCTGTCAAAGCGAACATAAGAAATAAAGGAAATATAGTGTTCCTTTGTCATAGGATGCGAAAATGTGATATAAAAATCATCTTCCATCTTTTCAACATTTAATTTGTGTGCTTCATCAGCCTCTTTTGCTACGAGAGATGAAAGTTTTCTCCCACAGCACACGATTTCAGCATTTCCTGTCCTTGTGAGTATATTCCCACACTTTTCGCAAACATAAAATTTTGTATTCTTCATATTTTAAGCCTCCGATTTTATTTTTGTTGTATTTTAAATACCCCAAATCAATGAAGCAACATTATAGGCAGTAACTATCAACAAGAATAATCCTAACAGCAAAAAATAAACTGCTGTGTTTTTTTGTTGTTTATCCTTATATTCTTTTGATGTTAAAAACATTGTGGTTGCTAAACAAATAAATGTTATCGGCATTGTAATATCTGTTGAAAGAGCCTTTGTCAAGCCCAAAATTGCAAATGCTACTGTTAATGCCGAGAAAAATAGTTTTAGATTTTTCATATATCATCTCTCCAAATTAAAGTTTAATATCATTGCAAACCTTTATAATTTTGTCTGCTGCACTTTTTGCACCAGAAGAGTTTTTAAACCCTTCAGCAAT
>JAZRIR010000003.1:0-29966 GCA_045645365.1 Clostridia bacterium
TCTGTCGTTGGGTTTAATACCATATAAGCTATCTAAATACTCTTGAATTTCTTCGCAGAGAAAATCAGGAATATTTATCACTCTGATACTGTTTTCCGTCTTGGGAGGAGTTATCACATCTTTGCCACCGAATCTTTGATATGATTTTGATATGGATAATGTTTTCTTTTTAAAATCAAAATCCGATGGTGTTAATGCTAACAATTCACCAAGTCTTATGCCTGTCCAATAAAGAGTTTCAAAGGCATAATAGGATAATGGCTTATCCATCATTTCATCAATAAATTTGAAATATTCTTCCTTTGTCCAAAATGGCTTTTCCTTGCTTTTTGCTTTGCCCATATTTCCAACCTTGGCAGCAGGGTTGCACGAAAGCCCATAAAATCTTACTGCGTGATTTAGGATTGCACTAAGCTGATTATGAAGCGTTTTAAGATACACCGGAGAAAAAGGCTTTCCGTTTTCATCACGGTAATTTATCATTTCATTCTGCCAAGCAATAATATCCTTTGGCTGAATTTCCGATAACCTCTTCTTCCCAAAGTAAGGGAGAAGTTTCTTTTCAATAATACTGTCCTTAGTTTTCCAAGTGTGCTCTTTAATGCGCATTCCCAAATCTGTTCTGTAAAGCTCAACAAAGCTACTGAACGTCATATCAATATCCGCCTTCGCTTTGATAAGCTGTTCTCGCTCCCAAGCCTGAGCTTCACGTTTGGTTTTAAATCCTCGTTTTTGTGTCTGTTTTCTTTCTCCTGTCCAATCAGTAAAGCGATATACAGCTCTCCAATTGTCACCGTCTTTGTAAATAGCCATATTATTTACTCCTTTCTAATTTTTGATATTTTACTTTCTCAAGAAAGTATGTTTTGCTGACTCTGCCTGCAATTGTGTGGTATCCTTGTTGCCTTAGTTCCGAGTTCATTTTTCGGATAACCTTGTAAGCATAGGATTTAGAAACACCAAGTAATTGCCGTACTTCATCAACCGTTAGAAATAAATTTTCCATGTTTCTCCTCCTAATCTTAATAAATTTCAACCAAATCCATTTGACAACCCTGTATGCTCATTCTTTATTTATTCTTATTTTTTCATATCTGTTTGTCTTGGTTTGGGTTTGAGTTGATATGTCATTATTATCTAATTCGTTAATGACAATGTTATTATACATTACTCTTTGGATAATGTCAAGTGTTTTTGAAAAAATATTATCGAATTCATTAGAAGTGATTGACTAACTCAAACGAATATGTTATAATAAGTACGATAATACAAAGAATGGAGCTAATAAAATGGCAATTGGAGAAAGAATAAGATTTTTAAGAAACTTACATGGAGCTACACAGAAATGGCTTGGATTAAAGCTTGGTTTTAGTGAAAAGACCGCTGAAACTCGTGTAGGTCAGTACGAAATTGGTGCAAGAACACCTAAAGATGAAATGATCAAGGATATTGCAGAGATATTCGGCGTATCGCCACAGGCAATCAAATTACCTGACCTTGATAATTACAACGCTGTACTGCATACCCTTTTTGCAATAGAAGATATATACGGATTAACTATCAATATGCTCGATGATGAGTTCTGCCTCACACTTAATAGAGAAAACTCATCTTATTTTGCTATGTATGATATGCTTCGTGCATGGAATAAGGTTGCTCGTAAATACAGAAACGGTGAAATAACAAAAGAAGAATATGATAGTTGGAGATATAATTATCCTGGAAACGCCCAGAAATAGAAGTTAATACTAATATTCAAAGGAAAACGATTATGGTTATAGAATTTTTGTTAAATGAAATTGACGATAAAACAAAATTATATAAGGAAGAACTAATAGAAGCAACTACGCCATTTTCATATGACCCCCAAACATTTCCTTCTACTATGTATATTGGAAAAGAATATTGCATTACAGCAATGGATGCCGTTAAAAGCAATATCCCCTCAATACAAAAATGCGAATATAAAGGTGCCATTGACCGTATTGCAAATGAAGTTTTTGAACTTACTACTGATAAATTTATTTATACAGTTACATGCACAATTGATACATATCCCAAAGATAAAACAAGAATGTTGGTAAAAATCACATCAGAGAACATTGACAGTACTTCTGATGAATTTTCAGATAATTCATTAGCTTCTTACGACCAAATTCTCGAAAAACTAAAACTCGAAGTTAAAAATGTATTAAAAAACGATTGGAAGAGTTGTATATGGATAAAAGATGAACAATCCGAATTTTTATGTTCTCTCCTTTACCCATATATCTTTAGAGCTGAAAAAAGATTACGAGCATTTTCTAACAAAGTTTTAATATGGGAATTAGGAACAGAGTGGTTGAATAGTTTTGGGTTAGAGAAGTATTCAGAAAGTCACAAAAAATTATCTGAAGATTTCAGACAATTAGAGCCTGCTTTTTCTGACATAGATGATGTTTTTATATCTGCTACTTTAGAAACTCTATTTGATATAATAAAAAAAGGTATTGTTTACGAATCTCCATTTACACTTTCACAAGAACAATTTAACGAATTAAGTAAAATTTCTAATAAAGCAAATGTTTTCGATTGGTTAAATAAAAGAAAAACAATAAAAAAGAATCTGTGGAAAGATATTTTCGAACCATATTTTTCTGCTACTGACAATTTTGATTTGATAATCTCTGATTTTATCAAAAATAGAAATCACATAGCTCATAATAAACCAATAACTTTATCTGCACATTGTACTTTTGCTGATAGCTTTGTTGCATTTGATAATATGATAAAAAATGCAAACAGAAAATTTGAAGAATCAGTTCCTTCCGATGAACTATATCTCACAATAGATATTCAAAACGAAGAGATGCAAGAGGCAGAAGAGCAAAGAGAATATGAGAAAAATTATTTGAGAGATCGCATTTCAGGAGAAACTGGTGTTGAAATTTTGTGGCGTGAGTCAATTTTAGAAATGTTTGTTGAAAAAGCTGATACAATATACCAAACTTTCCATGATTTATTTTATTGGGATAGTAGGTTTTCTTTCAGTTCTCTTTTTGAAATTGAAGATATTGATGAAACATGGCAGCCACTGTTCTCTGTGTGTTGCAACGCAGATGAAAAGTGTTATATAGAAGTTCAAATCAGTATAACAATTGATGATGAAATGGATGGGGATAGTGTAATCAATTTTAGATATGTCATTCATGGTTTAGATGATTCTATAACATATAGCAACGAAAACGGCATACCGTCTGCTTCAATTTATTACCACAATGGAAACGGGCATGAAAACATTTTTGAAGGCACCGTAGAAGTATACAGTGAATCATCTTTGAACGAGGAGGAAATAGATGCTTTTATTGAGGAACTAAAAACAGCCATTGAAGAATTTAACCCTTATATAGCAATGAAAGAATCTATGGAATATGCAGTTGCCACAGAAGGAGGAACACCTCCGGTTGCTGATTTTCCGTGTGAAGAATGCGGAAATTTAGGAATTTCTATTTGTGAGGATTTTTATCCTTATGGTCGTTGCTGTTATTGTGGTTACGATAATGATATAAAGTTTTGTCCCCAATGTGAATCTCACTTTATAAGTAACGGAGATGCTTCCGACTTATGCGACAATTGTAAAGAAGCTAACGATAGAAAGTAAAACACAAAAAGAGCTAACTGACATCAAAATCAGTTAGCTCTAAATTTTTAGTATTAATGTTGCCAAATCGTTGCCATTCTCATTTATAAACGCCTGAAAACGGCGTGGTTATGCGGTTTTCACTCCGCAATTTGTTATTCCCACTCTATTGTGCCAACAGGCTTTGGTGTAAGGTCTAAAAGTACGCGATTAATTCCGTCCACTTCAGCGGTAATACGGTCAGTAATTTTATGAAGAATTTCGTAAGGTATTTCTTCTATTGTAGCGGTCATAGCGTCTGTAGTGTTGACAGCACGGATGATTGCAGGCCAACCCTCATAGCGCTTGTCGTTTTTAACACCAACACTCTTCATATCAGGAACTGCGATAAAGTACTGCCAAACAGTTTTAGCTAATCCGCAGTTATCAAATTCTTCTCTTAGGATAGCATCTGCTTCGCGAAGTGCGTGAAGTCTGTCACGAGTAATTGCACCAAGACATCTTACGCCAAGACCAGGGCCGGGGAATGGTTGACGGTCAACCATTGAAGAAGGTAATCCAAGAGCTTTACCAACTACTCTTACCTCATCTTTATAAAGGAGTTTAATTGGTTCAACCAATTCAAATTTCATATCTTCAGGTAAGCCGCCCACATTGTGATGTGCCTTGACGCCGTCACTTTCCAAAATATCAGGGTAGATTGTACCTTGAGCAAGGAAATCAATATCATCAAATTTTCTGGCTTCTTCGTCAAATACAACAATGAATTCATTACCAATAATTTTTCTTTTTTGTTCAGGGTCAGATACATTTTCGAGCTTTGACAAGAAACGGTCGGTGGCATCGACATAAACGAGGTTAGCATCTAACTGGTTTTGGAAAATTTCGATAACCTGTTCGCTTTCACCCTTACGCATCAGGCCGTGGTTGACATGAACACAAACTAACTGTTTACCGATAGCCTTGATCAGAAGAGCAGCAACAACTGAAGAATCAACGCCGCCTGAAAGAGCTAAGAGCACTTTTTTGTTTCCGACCTGTGCTTGAATGTCGGCAACTTGTTCGGCGATAAATTTATCGGCAAGTTCCTTTGTTAGAATACGCTCCATTGAATCTGGTCTTTTGTCTGTAGTCATTTAAAATCTCTCCTTTATAAATTAATTCCATTTAATAAAACCGTAGCTGTCGAGTATCTGAAAATATTTAGCCAAACGCTCGTATAAGGGATTGGCCTTATCTCCGAATTTTTCTTCAAACAGTTTACCGATTTCAATTATATTTTTACGTCCGTCGATAAGTTGCCAGACACAACTAGAAAACTCGTCGAGATGGACATAACTCACTTTAGGTTTATTTAGTAATTTTTGAGCAATTTTATTGAAAATGCCTTTGTTTTCTATGCTGATGGTAACGATACCTTTGTCATCGGTATTCCAATCAATAAAATCAGAAATGACGGGGCATTTTTCAAGGTAATTATCATTAATAATCTTTTTCATATTACTTATTTTTCTTCCATACTGAGAACTTCAAAACAGAAAGTATAATTAAAGCAAAAACAATCAGCGAAGCAATAGTTGTAATAACAGGTGAGAAGTTAAGCTTTGCTGAAATATCAATAGCCTTGTCAATACCGAATACAGCGAAGAGAGCGAGTAGGATACCTACAAGACCTTCACCTGCAATCATACCTGAGCAAAATAGGATACCATCGTTAGTAATAGTTTTTTTCTTTTCTTCATTGCATTTAAGTTTATTAACAGCAAGACGGATAAGACCGCCGACCATAATACAAGCATTAAGGTGAACAGGAAGATAAACACCGATAGCGAAGGGGAGTACGGGGATGCCGACAACTTCCACCAAAATAGCAATAAATACGCCGACAAATACCAAACCCCAGGGAAGATTGCCTGACATAACGCCTTCGGTAATCATCTTCATCAAGGTAGCCTGAGGAGCTGCAAGCTCGTCAGTACCAAAGCCCCAGGCAGAGTTAAGAAGATATAAAGTTCCGCCTATAGCAAGGGCTGCTGCAACAACGCCGATAATTTCGCCGATTTGTTGTTTTCTTGGTGTAGCACCCAAGATATAACCTGTTTTTAAGTCTTGCGAAGTATCGCCTGAGATAGCGGCAACTATACAAATGATAGAGCCAATAGCGATAGCGGCTGTCATACCCTCAACTGCAGAAGCGCCTGTAGCTTTAAGGATAAGAGTTGTAATGAGCAAAGTTGCGATAGCCATACCTGAAACAGGGTTGTTACTGCTTCCGACAAGACCAACCATTCTGGAAGAAACGGTAGCAAAGAAGAAACCAAAGACAACTACAATAACTGCACCCAATGGAGAAACAGGGATAGCAGGAACAATCCATACCAACAATGTAAGAATAACAATAGCAGCTATTACTATCTTAAGATTTATATCTCTTTCAGTTCTTGAAGAGCCTGATGCGGTAGCACCTGCCATACTCTTCATAGCACCGCCGAAGGTGCTTACAATAGTAGGTAGGGATTTAATCAAACTGATAATACCGCCTGCGGCAAGAGCACCTGCACCGATGTAACGAATGTAAGTTCCCCAGATACCGCTGGCACCGCCCTCTGCATAGATTTCGCCGATTGTTTGAGTAGCAGGAGCGATTATTGCATCGTTACCGAAAAGAACGATTAAAGGAATGAGTACAAGCCAGCTTAAAACACCGCCTGCGAACATATAAGAAGAAATTCTGGGTCCGCAGATATAGCCGACACTCATAACGGCAGGATAAATTTGAGTACCGATTTCGCCTGCAAAGCCTTTAACTCTGAAAGCAACCTCACCCGAAACAAGTTTTAAACCGTCGATAATAAACTTAAATATAGCAGCAAGTCCCATACCTGCAAAGACTGTGGAGGCTTTAGAACCGCCGCCCTCGCCTGCCAAAAGGACTTCTGCACAGGCAGTGCCCTCAGGATAAGGAAGAATGTTGTGTTCCTTAACAATCAAAGCGTTTCTCAACGGAACCATAAAGAATACACCCAAAAGACCGCCGATTAAAGCTATAAGAGTGATTTCAAGGAGACTGGGAGGATCAATGGTACCCTCTGATGCCCAAAGAAATAGAGCGGGGAGGGTAAAAATCGCACCTGCGGCGAGGGATTCGCCGGCAGAGCCGATAGTTTGAACTATGTTACTTTCAAGGATAGAATTTCTGCGCAGGATAATGCGAATAACACCCATAGAAATTACTGCAGCAGGAATAGAGGCAGAAACTGTCATACCTACTCTAAGTCCCAGATAGGCATTAGCAGCACCGAAGATAACCGCAAGTATAATACCCATCAAAATGGAAGTCACAGTTATTTCGGGAGAAATTTTGTCAGCTGGAATATATGGTTTAAAATCATTTTGATTATTCATAACAAATCTCCAATCTAAAATAATGATTAATTATAACATAATTCGATAAAAAAATCAATAGAAATCACAAATTTAATACATATTTATTGTTAACAAAAATGGAAAGATTATGATAAAAAATCATAAATAAAAATAAACGGACATAGTATTAAGAAGAGATTTAATATACCGAAGGGAATGATATTATGCAATTATTAAATGAAGAAAGAAAATATTGGGATAAAATATTGGAGGGAACAGAGAGAGTAAATGCACAAGGTGATATAATTGTACCTGATGTAAAGCCTGATGTATTAAAGGTATTGGAGATAAATGCAAGAAGCGTTATAACTCAAAAGGGAATAACCTCCGGAGGACTTTATGCAGAGGGAAAGGTATATGTAAATATACTTTATGTGGCAGACGGAAGTGAGGACGAAACGGGATGTATAAAGACCGAATTAGAATTCAGGACAAAGATAGATAATACATCGGTGAATTCTGATATGAAATTAAAGATGGAAAGTGATGTATCAAAAATAGATTTTATATTACTGAATTCAAGAAAATTATCGGTAAAAACAATGGTAAACATAGGATATGAGGTAGTTGGTGAAAAGGTATTGAATGTACCGACAGAGATTGAGGGATGCGGAGAATGTAAGGAGAAAAGAGTTAAATTAGATAAAATTGGTGTTGAGGAAGAATATGGATATACGGTAAGAGGGTCTTTGGAGATACCGTCGGGAAAACCGTCAGTAAAAGAGATAATAAAGACAGATGTAAGGGTAATAAATAAGGAAATCAAAGCAGTAGCATCAAAGCTTATAGTAAACGGAAAATTAGGAGTATCGGCTCTATATTTTACAGATGATTTGAAGATAGACTATTGTGAGGGAGAAATACCGTTTACAGAGGTATTCGGTTCGGATGATGTAGATGAAGACGATTACTGCAGTGCAAATTTTAAAATAGGAGATATTGACACTGAATTATCGCAGGATAATGACGGAGATATCAGAATAATAAATGTGGAATGCTTTACTCTTATGGGAGTGAGAGCAAAAAGAGTTGAGGAAATAGAATATATCAGTGATTGTTACTGTGCAGGCTGTAGAACTGATTTGGAGTGCGAAGAAAAAGAGGTAAGAGGGTATGTTGATTTTATAACAAAGGAAACAGACGAACGAAAGGTAATAGAGGCAGATAGTAATATACCTCAAATATCCAGAGTGTATAATGTTGTTTGTGAGGAAGAAGTGTCAGGCTGTGAGGTCTTGGACGGAGGGGTTAAGGTAAGCGGAAGAATTAAGCTATACATACTCTATCTGACCGATAATACAAAATGCCCTGTTTACAGCATTAAAAATGAGTTCCCGTTTGAATATTATCTGGAGAGTCGCAAAGCAAAAGCAGGAATGGATTGTGAAGCAAAAGTATTTGTTGAAAATCTTACATACTGTATGAATTCGAAAGGCTCGGTTGAGATAAAATACACGCTGAAAAAAGAAATAAGAATAACAGGCAAGACGAATTTAAAGCTTATTTGCGATGTGAAAACAGAGGAGAAAAAAGAGGATAATGATATAGTAATCTATTTTGTTAAAAAAGGAGATTCTCTCTGGAGTGTGGGTAAGAGCTACGGAGTGAGGGTAAATGATATAATTGAACTCAATAAGCTTGAAAATGATGAGATAAAAGAGGGACAAAAGCTATTGATACCTGCTTGTTGACTTTTTGCGGATTATAATGTATAATTTACAAAAAAGTGATGAGAGGAAATGAAAATGCGAATACTTGCGATAGATTATGGTGACAGTCGGGTTGGATTGGCAGTGAGTGACATAATGGGTTGGACAGCGCAGGGAATAAAGACTGTTCAAAATCAATCAATGAAGAAGCTGCTCTTGGAAATAGAGCCTGTTCTAAATGAATATAAGCCTGAAAAAATTGTTATAGGACTACCGAAAAATATGGATGGAACACTTGGTTTTCGTGCAGATGCGACCTATAAATTTGCAGAAAGCTTAAAGACAATCTATGAGGGCGAAATTGTGTATTGGGACGAAAGGTTGACGACTGTAAGTGCATCGCATATTTTAAATGAAACAAACACAAGAGGAAAGAAACGAAAAAATGTTATAGATACAGTTTCAGCTTGTATGATATTGGAAGATTATTTAAGAGCAAAAGGACTTTAAAAAAACCGCACTGTTGTGCGGTTTTTTTGGTAATAAATGGATAATGCTATAAATTGTGCAAATTACACAAAAAAGCAACTATAAATATGAGTAGTTTTACAAAAATTATAATAAAAATGTAAAAGACTTGAAATTGTAGTTTAATTGTAATATAATAATAACGTGTGAATGATGATCTTTGTGTGATTGTAAAAGCCGGTTTGTGATGCGGATAATATCACAAAACGGTAGATCAGTTTATAACTGATGTGTGATTGTAAACTGAGGAAACAGCAGATGTTTGTCAGATGCATCATTTGCGTTGGCATAGGGGTATAGCCGTGCTTATGAATGTTATGAGATTTGTCTGCAAACAAATTTGAAAGGAGAAATAAAAACTATGAAAAACTTAAAGAGACTAGTGGCTGCGTTCGCTGCGGCTGCAATGGTAATGTCTATGGGGGTTTCAGCTTTCGCTGAGGTTATCGAAGATCCTGAAGTGTATGACGAAGATCAAAAGGCTTTGGTACTTGACTATACAAGTGTTGATGAAGCTCAGATTACAATGATAGCTTATCTTGTAGATGCTGATACAACAGCTGCTAATATTCCTGAATATACAGACCAGACAATTATTGCTCTTAATCAGGATGTTGGTGCAACAGGTTTTGCAACAATTCCGATTGATGACAAGAAGCTTGAAGACGGTAAATCTATCGTTGTTAAGATTGGCGGTTCTGCAGGTAATATTACTACATATCTTATAGCTAGAGAAGCTGAAGCTGCTTCATATTCAGTAACTATTGATTACAATGGCGGTACAGGTGATGAAGTTAGCGGATTGTCATTTGATGATGATGATACAATCGCTGCATTCTTCGCAGCTAATCCTATCACAGCTCCAACAAAGATAGACTCTACTGGTGAGTATATTTATGAGTTTGAGGGCTGGGCTACAGCGGATGACGCTGCAGTAGAAGATGTTATTGATGAAACATCTGGAAACTTGATGACATCACTTTGGGGCGGTACACCTGCTGAAACTGTTACATTGTACGCAGTTTACTCTGCTACAGCTGCAACACCTGCTATCACTGTTACATTTATGAACGGTTCAGATGTTCACGCAGTAGTTGAAGTTGATGAAAACGGTAAGGTTGCGTTGCCTGCAACTAACCCAACACTAGCTGCTAGTGCTGACTATGCAACAACAGCTTACACATTCGTTGAATGGGTAACTGAAGATGGCAACGCATTTGATTTCGATGCAACAGTTGAAACTAGCACAGTTGTTTATCCTAAGTTTAAGTCTAACTTCGTGACAGGAGATATAAATGGTGACGGATATGTAAGACCAAATGACAGAACTTTTATACACAACTATATAACAAGTACAACCACACCAAAAGCAAATGCTGATAAGGTTGCTGTTCTTATTTCAGAGTTCCTTGATATAAAAACAGGAGATATAAATGGTGATGGATATGTAAGACCAAATGACAGAACCTTTATACACAACTTTATAACAAGTACAACCACACCAAAAGCAAATGCTGATAAGGTTCAGGTTGCAATATATGTAGTTAATAAATAATGAAGGAGAGAGAAAGAATGAGAAAATTAAAATCATTGATTTTAATGAGTTTGTTCACTTTTGTATTGTTGTTCAGTACAACAGCTTTTGCTGCAGAAATGTTAGAATTTGATCCAGTAAAATATACAGAAGGTGAAAATGTAACAGTTAAGTTATATATAGGTGATACAGAATTGACAAAAATAAAGCTATATGGCGCTATCGCTTTTAGATATGATGGTGAAGTGTTCGAATATGTAGATGGAACAACAGGACAATCTGATGGAACAATCTATGATTATAGTCCCGATCCTATTATTTACTGGACAAATGAATCATCCGATATAACAGTTGATCATAGCAAGCCTTTGTGTGAAATCACATTCAAAGTTAAAGATGGAGTAGATAAGGCTGAAGTATATGGTAAAAAGTTCTATATCGATGCAGATAACACAATGTTTACAGATCCTGCAACAAATGCTGACTATGAATATAATATTGCAGAAGTAACAGTAGAAGCTGATGCTCCAGCATCAAATGTTCAGGCTACTATGGGTGATGACGGTATCATCACAGTTACTGGTGATTCAGCATTGGTAGGCAAGTATATCCTTGTAAATGATACAGCACTTCCAAATGATGCAACACTTTCTGCAGTATCAAGATTTGTAGTTAAAAACACAGTTTCTAACAAAACACAAAGCTACAATATCTTTGAAGCATTGAAGGTTGAAGGTCTTGATGGATCAATCGCTACAAAGAACATTAAGTTTGGTATCGTTTCAAATAATGCTTTGAATGCATCTGAATTTGAATTTAGCTTTGAAGGTATTAACTGATAGAAAGGTGGAGTAATAATTATGAAAATTTATGAAAAGCCTATGGCTATAATTGAAACAATCGAGGTTGAAGATGTTATCACAGCTAGTAATGTTGTTCTTAATGCTGATGAAAAAGCAGCATTGGCAACAGCAGCAAGTGCTGATGATGTTATCTTGTTCCAGTGGTAATTTTCGATTGAAACAAAAATTAAGAGAACTCTTCGGAGTTCTCTTTTTTTGTGTGATTTAGGAAACAAAATTTGACATTACTGATTATTTATGTTATAATTTTAAAGTCAGAGAAATCTGACAAAAGGTAAGATTGAAAACAGTTGAAAAACTGGGCGGTTATGCCACCAAACGAACATAGAAAATTGTACTAAAGGTATCTTTAGACTTTTGTTACGGGAGGTGGTTGTTATGAGAAAGTACATAATTAGGATTTTTATTTTAGTTATTGTGTTTTTGTTAACACTTACAAAAAAAGTAAGATAGCCCCCACCGGTCAAGTTAGGGCTATCTTATAGTTCAACCTTGGCACAACCGTCTGAGGTCTTGCCTTTTTCTATTGTCATTATATAGTATTTGATTTTATTTGTCAAGTATTTTATACAAAGAGGTTTGAAAAAAAAGTAATTGTCGTGCAAACCAAAAAGCCGATAGTTGTGGGCAACAGCGCAGAAAGAAATGTCCAGCCTATGCTGTTCGTTTCTTTTTTTATTGTCTGCAAAGTGGTTGAACAGGGCCAATGCATAAGAGTAAAAATCATAACATTAACAGCCGTTACAACTGTCCACCCATTTGCCACTAAAAGCTCTTTCATTTCAATAAGATTATTCATTTCCACAAGGCTACCCTGCGACATATATATCATAACTGCAATGGGTATAACTATTTCATTTGCAGGCAAGCCTAAAATAAATGCAGTAAGAATAACACCGTCTAAGCCCATTATCCTAGCAAACGGGTCTAAAAAGTCAGCTATATGCTTTAAGATACTTACATTTCCGATTTCTATATTTGCAAACAACCATATAACCAACCCTGCAGGTGCTGCAACCAAAACTGCTCTTTTTAACACAAACAGAGTTCGGTCAAAAATAGACCTTGTTATAACATCACCAATTTTTGGGAGCCTGTAGGGAGGAAGCTCCAACGTAAATGATGACGGAACGCCCTTTAAAAGTGTCTTTGACAATAGCTTTGTTGCAACAAAGGTCATTCCTATTCCAAACAGAATTATAATCATCAATAATACTGCTGACATAAGTGATGACAATACACCTGTTGAGAGAAAAAACATTGTAAGAACTGATATTAAAATAGGAAATCTTCCGTTACAGGGGACGAAATTGTTTGTAAGTATTGCTAAAAGTCTTTCTCTCGGTGAGTCAATTATTTTACAGCCTACAACTCCTGCAGCATTACAACCAAAGCCCATACACATAGTGAGTGATTGCTTTCCGCAGGCACAACATTTTTTGAAAGGTTTATCAAGGTTATAAGCAACTCTTGGAAGATACCCTAAATCCTCAAGTATTGTGAACAGAGGGAAAAATATTGCCATTGGCGGTAACATCACCGCAACAACCCATGTGACTACCCTGTAAACTCCCGACACCAATGCCCCATACAGCCAATCGGGTGCATTTAAACCTATAAAAATATCGGTTAAAACTCCCTCAAATGATGTAAATGCATAAGACAAAAGCTGTGATGGATAATTAGCACCGCTTATCGTAATCCAGAAAATCAGTGCAAGCATCAACAACATTACGGGATAACCGAATGCCTTGCTTGTTAATATGTTGTCTAATTTTTTGTCAAAGCCCGAATACTGCTCTTTTGTACGAGTTACAACCTTTTTTGCTATTTCCTCGGCTTTTTTAACAATTTCTTTCGCTGTGGTTTCTGTAAAAAACTCTTCGCAAAGATCTTTTTTTTCTTTATATTCAGAATTTTCAATTAATTCGTCAACAGTATTTAAAAGCTTATTCAACCCCTTTTTTTCTCTTGCTATAATTGAAACTACTCTAAGACCTAAAAGCTCGGAAAGTCGTTCCTCATTTATATGAATACCCTTTCGTTTCGCCTCGTCCATAAGATTTAAGCATACCACAACATTTTTATGAATTCCTGCCGTTTGCAAAACTAAATTTAAATTTCTCTCAAGGCAGGTAGCATCACATACAACAATCACCGCATCTGCCTCGTCTGAACATATAAAATCCCTTGCTATTTCCTCTTCCTCCGAATGTGCCATCAGGGAATATGTCCCAGGGATATCAACAACTATATAAGAATTTTTCTCTGTTTTACAGTATCCCCTTGCATTTGTCACTGTCTTTCCTGCCCAGTTTCCTGTATGCTGTTTCATACCTGTTAATGCATTGAATACCGTACTTTTTCCTACATTGGGATTCCCTGCGAGCCCAATTACTTTGTTATGTATATCATTCTCCGTTCCCATTATAATCATTCCTTTCTGATATTCTGTTATCATAATATGCATTTATCGTAAAAAAGCATCGTTTTTGTAAATTTTTTTTACCATTATGAATATAATATGGTTGTGAGGTATATTTTTTTTCGGAGGATAATTCTATGTCTAATCAATCGCACTTTTGTCCGTTACTTTCAAAAAATGTGAAAATTAAAGGTGATTTAAAAGCTCCGCCTAAAAATCTTCAAAGACACTCGGCTATATGTCAGAACAACAGAAAGGAATGTGACGGTAACTGCCAAGGGTGTATGATTTTAATTAACAACTAATCATGAAAGGATGTTTTTTTTATGAATTCTGATGTTAACAAAAAACTAAACGATTTACTCTCAGGTGTAGATAAATCAAAACTCGATGCCGCTAAAAAAAGTGTCGAGAAATTTATTAACTCTAAAGACGGTGATAAGTTAAAACAGCAGTTGAAAAATGTTGATAAAAATAAACTCTTGAATAAATTTATGAATATGGATAGTGCGGAAATGAAATCTGTTCTTCAAAAAGCTAACCTTTCAAATCTTTCGCCTAATGATGTGTCCGGTATTCTCAATAAGCTTGATAAAGGAGGTAAATGATGCAAAACAATGATATGCTTAACTCCCTTAAAGGTCTTCTGGGTGACAACGCTGATGAAAAAATTGGTGCAGTTTTAAATGCTTTATCTTCTAATAACGATAAGCCTATTAATGTTGAAGATGACATTTCTGTTGATAATTCTTTTTCCCAGCCCGACCAATCACAGTATATTTCGCAAATTAAAAATATTATAAGCGAAATGGGTAATGCTACTGATTCGAGGTCTAATCTTCTCCTGTCGTTGCGGCCGTATATGAGAGATAACAGAAAAAAGAGTATTGACAATCTTATCAAGGTCCTTAATATTTCTAAGTTCTCGGGGTTTTTTAAGTAATGTACAGACGCTATTACTCTGTTAACGATATGCCGCAGCTCGTCAATAAAGATTATCAAAAACCAAAGGATAAACCCTGTAATGAGATACATACGATTAAACAAAAAGACAATGGAATTTTGTCAAAACTTGAAAATGACGATATTATCTTAATTGCTATCGCCCTTTTGCTTTTAGCAGACGATTGTGATGATAAACTCCTCATAATTGCTATCGCTTTTATTTTTATAAGCGGGATTATATGATATTGACATTGTGGGTAAAATAAGGTATAATTATTGTGTTCGGAGTGCCGTTTGGCACTCCGTTGACACAATTTCTGCTGAGGAGGATTTTTCTATGGCTGATGCCAGCATTAAGCTTATTGCTCAGAACAAAAAAGCTCGACATGATTATTTTATAATTGAAGAAATTGAAGCCGGAATTGAACTCTTCGGCACAGAGGTTAAGTCTGTCAGGTTGGGTAAAATTAACCTTACAGATGCTTATGCTTCTATTAATGACGGCGAGGTTTTTATTAAAGGAATGAATATAAGCCCGTATGAACAGGGTAATATCTTTAATCGTGACCCTCTTCGTGAAAGAAAGCTTCTTCTCCACAAAAACCAAATCAGAAAATTAATCGGTCAAATTCAACAACAAGGATTTTCCCTTATTCCTTTAAAGGTTTATTTAAAAGGCTCGTTGGTCAAGGTTACAATCGCCTTGGTTAAGGGTAAAAAGCTCTATGATAAGCGTGATGATATTGCTAAACGCGATGCTATGAGAAATATGGACAGGGCTATGAAGGACAGGGGGAGGTACTGACATGTATGATGAATCTCTTCCAAAACAGGTCGTTGAACTTCTTGCAAAAAATGGACTTACTATATCTTCGGCTGAAAGTTGTACAGGTGGTCTTTTTGCAAAGCTTATAACTGATATTCCTGGTAGCTCCCAAGTTTTGAATGAAAGCTATGTGACATATGCAAATGCTGCAAAAACAAAGATTTTGGGCGTAAAAGAAGATACCCTAAAACAATTTGGGGCTGTGAGCAAACAAACAGTTATAGAAATGGCTGACGGATTATATGAGGTTTCAAAGGCAGATGTTTGTGTTGTGTTCTCAGGAATAGCAGGACCTGACGGCGGAACAAAAGAAAAACCTGTCGGCACAGTTTTTTCTGCTATATGTTTTAAAGGTAAAACTATTGCTTATAAGCTACACTTTGACGGCGACAGAAGTAGTGTCAGAATGTCTGCTTGTTTTGAAATGCTTGATAAAATTAAGAATTTACTTTTATTTTAAAAAAACACTTGATTTTTGTATTTTAATGTAGTATAATAAAATAAAAACAGAACATATGTTCGGATTATGTGAGGTACTTAAAATGGAAGAAACTAAAAATGTACAGGCAGAAAAGAGAGTTGTTAATGAAGAAAAAAAGAGAGCTCTTAATTCTGTTTTTGAAGTTATAGAAAAACAATACGGCAAGGGTAGTATTATGAAGCTCGGCGATACAACTGCTGTTGATGTAGATGTCATACCTACAGGATCAATGACTCTTGATATGGCTTTGGGTGTTGGCGGTATTCCTAAGGGAAGAGTTATCGAAATTTATGGTCCTGAATCTTCAGGTAAAACAACTGTCGCTCTTCATATCGTTGCCGAAGCTCAAAAACGCGGCGGTGAGGCTGCTTTTGTTGACGCTGAACACGCTTTGGACCCTGTTTATGCTAAAAATCTTGGTGTAGATATAGATAATTTGATTGTTGCTCAGCCTGACACGGGCGAACAAGGTCTTGAAATTGCAGAAGCTCTTGTAAGAAGCGGTGCTTTAGATGTTATTGTTATCGACTCTGTTGCCGCATTGGTTCCAAAAGCTGAAATTGAAGGCGAAATGGGCGATTCTCACGTTGGTCTTTTAGCCAGACTTATGTCACAAGCTTTGAGAAAGCTTACAGGTATCACAAGTAAAACAGGTACTACTGTTATATTTATTAACCAGCTCAGAGAAAAGGTCGGCGTTGTATATGGTAATCCTGAAACAACTCCGGGCGGAAGAGCTTTGAAATATTTCGCTTCTGTAAGACTTGATGTGAGAAAGCTTGAGGCTATTAAAAACGGTACTGAACCTATCGGTAACAAAACCAGAGTTAAGGTTGTTAAAAATAAGGTCGCTCCTCCGTTTAAAGAGGCTGAATTTGATATTCTTTACGGTCAGGGTATCTCTAAAGAAGGTAATATACTTGATGTGGCTGTCAGCATGGATATTATCCAGAAAAGCGGTGCGTGGTTCTCGTTTGAGGGTGAAAGACTTGGTCAGGGCAGAGATAATGTAAGAAAGTATATGCAGGACAACCCTGAATTTACCAAGGATATTGAGGAAATGGTAAGAGAAAAATTGAAAAACAAATGATTTCTTTCCTGAATTTTGAGCAAAAATCTGTGTATAATTTGTTTGTTTATAGGGTATCTTTACTAAAAATCAGATTTTAATCTGATAAAGTTAAAAAAACTATTGACTAGTTGTAAATTTTTTGATATTCTTATAGTAAGTTTATTATGAGAGAGTATTCGAAATTTTGCGGCAGATAATTTCTATCGGTTCTTCCGCAAGCATATAGATTAACTTTTTACAGGGGGATATCATCTATGTTTTCTAAAGAGGTTGTAGTTCAAAATCAGGTTGGTCTTCACGCAAGACCTGCAACATTTTTCATTCAGAAAGCTAACGAATTTAAATCTACTATCTGGGTTGAAAAGGACGAGAGAAAGGTTAACGCTAAAAGTTTGTTGGGAGTTTTGTCTTTGGGTATTACAAAGGGAACTTCTATTGTTGTGATGGCTGATGGTACTGATGAACAGGAAGCTGTGACTACATTGGTTAATCTTATTGCTTCTAATTTTACTGATTAATTGATTTATATCTTTTTACAACAGTAACTCTGCATATTTTTATGTGTGGAGTTATTTTTGTCTTTTGATGCTTTTTTTTGGAGGTGATTTTGTGTTTGATTTGGATAATGAACTTAAAAATCTTCCCGAGCTTCCGGGTGTTTACATTATGCACGATAAGGATGAGCGTGTTATCTATGTTGGAAAGGCAAAGGTTTTAAAAAACCGTGTCAGACAGTATTTTCAAAAAAGTGCATCACATTCAGCAAAAGTTCGGGCTATGGTTTCTAATATCTCTTATTTTGAATACATTGTCACTGATTCTGAAATAGAAGCTCTTGCTTTGGAGTGTACTTTGATTAAAAAATATTCTCCAAAGTATAATATCCTTTTAAAAGATGATAAGCAGTACCCTTATATCAAGGTTACTATAAATGAGGAATGGCCGAGGATTTTTAAAACAAGAAATCTCAAAAATGACGGAGCAAAATATTTTGGTCCGTATGTGGGAGTTTCGACTATTAAAAATACTCTTGATATTATTCAGAGCATTTTTATTCCTCCTACTTGCTCAAGAAAATTTCCGCGTGATATTAATAAGGGAAGACCATGTCTTAACTATCACATAAAAAATTGCTTTGCACCGTGTACAGGAAATGTTTCAAACAAAGAATACAGAAAAGTGTTTTTTGACATTTGCGCATTTCTTGAGGGAAACCATAAAAAATTGGTGGAAGAACTTACTGAGCAAATGAGACAGGCGTCCGTTGATATGCAGTTTGAGAAGGCAGCTGCATTGAGAGATAAAATTAAAGCAATTAATTCTATTGACGAAAAACAAAAGGTTGTAAATTCCGATAAGCAAAACGACCTTGATGTTATAGCAGTCAGCAGGGATGATGACATTGCATTTGTTGAAATATTCTTTATAAGGGGTGGAAAACTCTCGGGAAGAGAGGATTTTCGTATAGATAATTGCCAAGATGTTTCATTTGGGGATATAACCAATGATTTTATAAAACAGTTTTATCAGACAAGCTCTTTTCTTCCATGTGAGATTCTAGTTCAGTATGAGTTTGATGATATAGCACTTGTTGGTGAATGGATTTCAACAAAAAAGGGTAGAAAAGTAAATATTATATCTCCGAAAAGGGGAGAAAAAGTAAGACTTGTTGAGATGGCAGAAAAGAATGCAAAGATTGCACTTGATAATTATAAAATTAACAAAATGAGATATGAGGACAGGCAGCGCATCGCTTCCGGAATTGGTGAATTGCTTGGGATTGAAGCACCGGTTATTCGTATTGAAGCGTATGATATATCTAATACTTCAGGTGCTGATAATGTTGCATCAATGGTTGTGTTTGAGAATGGAAAGCCTCTGAAAAGTAAGTATCGCAAATTTAGAATTAAATCATTTGAGGGTGCAGATGATTATCGTTCTATGCAAGAAGTTATATATAGAAGGTTAAATGAGGCACGAGAGGAAAATGAAAAAATTTCTTTGGGAGAAATATCTCAAAAGGATGCAAAGTTTTTGCCTTTACCTGATGTGATTTTTCTTGATGGAGGAAAGGGACATATAAGTGCAGTTTCAAAAGTGCTTGAAATGTGTGAAACCAAAATACCTGTTTTTGGTATGGTAAAGGATGATAAACATCGTACACGAGCTTTGTTGTCTGAAAAAGGAGAGATTTCTATTAATCCTACAAGCACATTCTTTCATTTGATTACAAGAATTCAAGACGAGGTTCATCGTACAGCAATAAGTTACCATAGAGCTCTGCACGGTAAGATTGGGTCGGAACTTGATAAAATTAAGGGTGTTGGTGAGGCAAGAAGAAACGCACTCTTGACACATTTTAAATCTATTGATGAAATTAAAAGTGCATCTTTAGAGGAGTTAATGAATGTTAATGGTATAACAAGGAGTTCCGCGCAAAATATTTACGATTATTTTAATAAAAATTGATGGGAATGGAATATATGTTAAAAAAATTTTTTAAAGCAGTAATAACAATGTTGATATTATCATTGTTCACAACTGCCTGCACGTCGGAAAAAATTATTGACGACGGTGATTTGATTGTACAGACAGAAAAAAACAATGTATTGAATTTAGGTATGGATAATGTGGACACACTAAATCCTATTCTTTCAAAATCAACCTCTGTGAGAGAATGTATGCAGTTGGTATTTGAACCGCTATTCACATTTGATGAGTCACTTAATCCAATTTGTGTATTGGCTGAAAGCTGCATTATGTCAGATGATGGATACTCCTATAATCTTAAAATAAAGGAGGGTGTTTTCTGGCATGACGGCATAGAAATGACGGCAAAGGATGTACAGCATACTATTAATCTCATAAGGAATAACGATAGCTTCTATACAAAGTTACTCAATGAAGTATCATCTGTTTCCTACATTGATAAATACACATTAAAGCTTGGTGTTTCAAGACCTGTACCTAATTTTTCCGCACTACTATCCTTTCCTATAGTACAGACCAAGGCAACAACAGAAGTTGAAAACTATATACCTATAGGTACGGGACCATATATGTATAATGAGAAGGTTTCATCAGGGAAAATAGAACTTGTCCCTAATGGAAACTGGAGAGGAAATATTGCAAGTATTGATAGGGTCCATTTAAATGTTGTTAAGGATAATCAATCTTTGATAAATGCTTTTAATGCAAGTTCAGTTAATGTTTTGACCTCCAATGTTATGGATTTGAGAAATAACACTCCTCGAGGGGAAAATAATATTAATGACTATACATCTAATAATCTTGTGTTTTTAGGGATTAATAATTCAAAGAGTGAATTTTCGGGGAATAATACCAGACAAGCCATTTCCTACTTGATTGACCGTGAAAGTATTGTAACTGAAGAAGTTTTCTCAAGAGCTGTATCTGCAAAAATACCTGTAAATCCGTCTGCGTGGTATAATCCTAAAAGCAGTGAGGGTAAATATGACCATGAATACATTAAAGAGTTACTCTCACTCGATGGTTGGAGTCCTTCCGGTGATGGTTATAAAAGAGAAAAGGAAATCTATTCTGATGGAGCTGATACTCCTGCTACGGTAAGCCAGACCCTTAGTGCAGGAATAATTGTTAATGAGGGTAATAGTGAGAGGATGAGAATTGCAGAGAGAATTGCATCAGGACTTAATGCGTTTGGAATAGATACTTATGTTAAGTCGGTATCATTTGAGGAATATCAGCAAAGAATTGCCGAGAAAAATTACACTATGTTTATTGGTGAGATACAGATACCATATAATATGGATTTATTTTCCTTACTTTCAGGAGATAATTATTTTTCATATTCATCGCAGGATATGAATTCACTAATATACAGTCTTGGCATCGCAAATTCAACAGAAGAAATTAAAACAGCATTTTCTGATTTTTCAGTTCAATTTTTGAGTGATGCACCTTTTGTACCGCTTTTCTTCAGAAAGGAAAGTGTTATATTTGAAAAAAATATTTCAGGTGTCAGTATGCCGACTGTATTTACTGCATTCAGGGAACCGGAAAATTGGTATATAACCTATAAAAAAGCGGCTGATGAAGAAAAAGAAGAATAAAAAAACAGAGCAAATGCTCTGTTTTTTATTTTACAAGCTCATAACCTATTTCAATCACATCGCCTGCTCCCATAATAAATACCATATCGTTTTCTTCTACATTCTCTTTAAGGTATTCACACACATGGGAGAATTCTTCAATGTATACTGTATCTTTACCATTTTGTTTTATTTCGGAAGCAAGAGTTGATGCTTTAGTTATTCCATCAAATGGTTCACGTGCCGCATATATATGTGTAAGAACAAGCTTGTCACAATCTTGGAAGCAGGTAAGAAAATCATTCCACAATGTTCGTGTTCTTGTGTATGTGTGAGGCTGGAATACACACCACATTCTGTTATATTCAAATTGCTTTGCTGATTTTAGTGTTGCTATAATTTCTGTGGGATGATGTGCATAGTCGGCAATTATTGTTGCTCCGTTTAATGTCCCGAGTTTTTCAAATCTTCTGTGGGTTCCTTTGAAGGTTTCAATTCCTTTTGATATAAGGTTAACATCAAGACCAATTAGTTCGCACGCAGCAATTACTGCAAGTGTATTCATTACATTGTGAATGCCTGGGACGTTCAAACTGAGGTGTGAAATTATTTCACCATTATGGAGTACATCGAATTCTGGATAACCATTCTTGAAATACAAATTATCGTATCGATATTCACAATCAGTGGATGTTCCATAATATATTACATTACATTTTCTGTCCTTTAATGCTATTTTCACATCCTCATCATCACCGTTAGCAACTACATAACCGTTTTCGCCTGTTAACTCTGCAAATGATGCAAAGCTATTTCTTATATCACAAATATCCTTAAAAAAGTCAAGATGGTCTTCTTCAATATTTGTTATTATGGCGATATGCGGGAAGAACTTTAAAAAGCTGTTTGTATATTCACAAGCCTCGGTAACAAAATATTCGGAATTACCTGTTCTTATGTTTCCATCAATTATATCTAATTCTCCTCCTATGCTGACAGTGGGGTCAGTATCTGCATACATAAGAGCGTGGGTGAGCATTCCTGTTGTTGTTGTTTTTCCGTGAGTGCCGGAAACTCCTATTGCATTTTTATATAGCTTCATTATTGATCCAAGGCATTCTGCTCTGTCTATAAGTCTTATTTTATCTGCCTTTGCTTTTTGCATTTCGGGATTGTCGTCGTGAACGGCAGCCGTGTAAACAACTAAATCGGCTCCAATGACGTTTTGAGCATCGTGTCCCTCATATATAACCGCACCGTTCTTTTCGAGTTTATCTGTTATATGGGTTTTCTGTCGGTCAGAACCGGTCACATTGTATCCTCTTTTTAACAAAATCATAGCCAATCCGCTCATACTTATACCGCCTATACCAATAAAGTGGATATGAGCATTCTTATTTAAATCTGCTAATTCGAAACAATTCATATTGTAATTCCTTTCAAGAATTATTATGATAAATTTTAACAAATACATTATATCATAAATATAAAAAAAATCAATTAAAAAGGAAAAGTATTTTTACAATCAATCAACTTTTATCGACATCAATTTTCTTTTGTCGTGTTTTTAAAAAAGCATAACCATTTTTTGTTCATAATTAACAAAAAAATTTAAATTTCATTAATTATATAGGTCAAATGGTTGACAAAAGATAATTTATAAAGTATGATTATAATATATTAGTGCGTGGTTTGACATAATAATAACATTTGCAAATGCAATCGAGAGGTGGTGAATCTAATGCAGATTACCGATATCAGAGTGAAGAAAATTTCATCTGAAGGAAAGATGAAAGCTGTTGTATCAGTTACATTTGATGATGCTTTTGTAGTACATGACATAAAAGTTATTGAGGGTCAGGATAAATTATTTACAGCAATGCCTAGCAGAAAAACTCCTGAGAATGAGTTTAAAGATATAGCTCATCCTATTAACAGCCAGATGCGTGAGCTTCTTGAAAAAGCAATTATTGAAAAGTATAATGAAATTGCAGAAGAAGTTGACGAATAATGTTATCTGCTAACAAAACAATCCCCTTAGAATGGGTTTGGAGATTTTTCCAAATTTGTTCTAAGGGGATTTTTTTAATTTTGTCGAAAAATGGCGGAAAGAAATGTTAAAATAATATTAAAATTATGTAACTTTGTTGAAAAGGGACATAATAGGTGATATAATATAAGCAAATATAATAATATAAAGTGGGTGAGTTTGGTGGCAAGAAAGGGACGTATAAAAAGTTCTACGGGTATTTATCATACCGTGTTGAGGGGAGAAAAAGATCTGTTTTATTGTGAAAACGATTATATCGAGATTCTAAATGTTATCAAAAAATATTTAGAAACCACAAACTCAAGACTATTTGCATATAGTCTTGAAAAAAACAAGATACATCTTGTGTTCTATACTCCCGGTGAAATCAGTATGCTTATGAAACCTTTATTAACCAGCTATGCAAGATACATAAACAGGGTACATAAAAAAACCGGAAAGCTATTCTATGACAGATATATATCCGAGCCGATTGAGGATGATGATATTCTTAAAAAAGTAGTTATTTTTGTAAATGAACAGAAAAAAACAAGCTATACAAGCAAAGATGAATATTTCAACAAAGCGGAGCTTTGTGATTTTTCAAAGTTTGATAAAAAAGCTATAACTGAGATAAAAAATCCATTGGTGATATATCCGTTTGTTGACGATTATCAAGCGATGTCAGACACTGAACTAAAGGGTTACTTGAAATCTATAAACATTGGCAATCTTACAAAAAATGAGATTTGTCAAATCGCAACCAAATATTCAAATATCTCTATGGCGAGAGTAAACAAGATATTTAATCTTGTAAAGGTAAATAAAATCAAAAAAGTTGAGCACAAACCTGTAGAGCCTGTAAGTCAACAGGAGGAACCTGTAAGACAAAAGAAACAGGAATTGAGTGTGTGGCTTTTGTAATAGGAAGGTAACATAGAATGTTCGAAAAACTACCATTAAAGCAAGTTTTAAAAATTATAAAAGCTCATTTGCTTTCTTCATTTTTGATTTTCGTTCTGTCTATCATTTCAGTACCGACTGTGTACGGAATAAAGAATGGAGTAAAAATATTTGCAATCATAGCTTTACTTATTTATTTTGCGATGATGTATAACCAGGCATATGAGATTGCAGATTATGATAAAAAAAGCTACACAAAAGAAGAACCGTATTTTTTAAAAGGCTTTTTTCTTGCGTGGGGAGTCACAGCGATCACTGTTATTTTATATATTGCCTATTATTTTGTGTGTAAGTATATGAAAGTTGATGGAATGATGACCGAAGTATTTATGTGGATACTTAATCTGCCTTTTACTTTGTGGTCATATGCTTTTTCAGGGATTATAGGCTTGGAAAAAGGGTTTATGAAATGGTACGGATATATAGTGATTACAGCCGTGCCGATTGTTTTTTCGGGGATTGGATATATTGCAGGCCTAAAGGATTTTGACATTACCGCAAAGCTTTCCAAATACATATATGAAAATAAAGAAAAAGGAAATGGAAAAAAATGAGTTGTTCTGTGTATGATATAATTAAAAATGCATCAAGGATAGTAGTTAAGGTTGGAACATCAACTCTTACATATTCCACAGGTAAAATGAACATAAAGAGAATAGATGCTCTTTCAAGAACTCTCTCTGATTTGCATAATAGCGGAAAAGATATTGTGTTGGTATCATCGGGTGCTGTTGGTGCGGCGATGGGTAAACTCGGCATTAGTGAAAGACCAAGCGAAACAAATATCAAGCAGGCATTGGCGGCAGTTGGCCAGTGTGAGCTTATGTATCTTTATGATAAACTATTTTCAGAATATCATAATACTGTTGCACAGGTGCTTTTGACAAAGGATGATATATCTATTCCAAACAGAATGATTAATACTAAAAACACATTTAAAACTCTTTTGGATATGGGAATTATACCTGTTGTTAATGAAAACGATACAGTATCAATAGAAGAACTTGAAATTGGTGATAACGATAACCTGTCTGCTTTAGTTGCCGAGATAGTAGAGGCAGATTTATTGATTTTGTTTTCTGATATTGACGGTCTTTATGATAGCGACCCTCACATAAATTCTGACGCTAAAATAATACCGATTGTAAAAAATATTGATGAGGTAAGTGCAGTCGCCGGAGGTGCAGGAACAAAACGAGGGACAGGCGGTATGGTGACTAAGCTTGAGGCTGCAAGGCGCGCAACAAACGCCGGAATTAATATGATAATAGCAAATGGTAATAATATATCGTCTTTGTATGATATTATTGAGGGAAAAGAAGTAGGAACATTGTTTGTAGCAAAGGACATATAACGGAGGAACTATGACAGAAGAACTTTTAAAAAAAGGTGAATTAGCGAAGAATGCAGCATATAAGCTTTCAGTCACTCCTACAGACATCAAAAATAGGGCATTATTAAAAATAGCTGATTTGCTAATAGAAAAAAGTGATGAAATAATAAAAGCAAATGGGCTTGACATTGAGCAGGCGATTAAAAACGGTACTCGTTTGGCAATGGTTGACAGATTGACTCTCACAAAAGAAAGAATTTCGGGAATTGCAGAGGGTGTTCGTCAGGTTGCAGAGCTTAATGACCCTGTGGGTGAGATTATAAAGTCATGGACAAGACCAAACGGACTTATAATATCACAAAAAAGAGTTCCGATGGGAGTTATTGCAATAATTTACGAGGCAAGACCCAATGTTACTGTTGATGCGGCAGTTCTTTGCCTAAAAACCTCCAATTCAGTTATTTTAAGAGGCGGAAGTGAGGCAATCAACTCAAATATTGCATTGATGAAGATTATGCAGGAGGCTGCATACGGGGAGGGCATACCTGTTGGTGCATTAAATATTTTGGAAGATACCAGTAGAGAAACTGCAAAAGAGCTTATGCGAATGAATGGATATGTTGATATGCTTATCCCAAGAGGTGGACAAGGACTCATCCGCTCGGTTGTTGAAAATGCAACTGTTCCTGTTGTTGAAACTGCGGCAGGAAACTGTCACATATACATTGATGAAGAATGTGACGAGGAAATGGCAATCAATGTGTTATTGAATGCAAAAGTTTCAAGACCGTCGGTTTGTAATGCGGTTGAAACCTTGTTGGTAGATAACAAAATTGCAGATAAATTAATTCCTCGTATAGTTTCAGAACTCAAAAACAACAATGTTGAGATAAGAGGTTGTGACAGATGTAAAAATATTTGTAATGATATATTGTCTGCTACCGATGAAGACTGGATCACAGAGTATAACGATTATATAATTTCTGTAAAATGTGTTGACGGAATTGATGAGGCAATTTCTCATATAAACAAATATAATACAAAACATTCAGAAGCCATTATTACAAATAACTCATTAAAAGCGGAAAGATTTTTAAATGAAATTGATGCAGCGGCGGTTTATGTCAATGCATCAACAAGATTTACAGACGGATTTGAGTTTGGATTTGGTGCTGAAATTGGAATTAGTACACAAAAGATGCATGCAAGAGGACCTATGGGACTTGAGCAGTTAACATCTGTTAAATATATAATACAAGGAAATGGACAAGTAAGATAAACTAAAGAAAGGAACGAGAGAAAAAATGAAAAAATTATTAGCCTGTTTGCTGGCATCATCAATGCTTTTGTGTGGATGTGTTGCAAAAATTGATAAAGAATTTGAAGAGGTTGAAAAAATTGACCTTGAAGTAAGCGATTATGTTGAGGAAGAGGTCAAAGAAGAAATTCCTGCAGAGACAAACAAAGAGGAAGAAACTAAAGAACCTGAAAAAACAGATATTCAGGAAACAAAGCCTCAACAAAAGGTTGAAGAAAAGAAAGAAACTCCAAAAGAAGAGGTTAAACCACAGGTGAAAGAGGAAACAAAAGTTCCCCAAAAGAAGCCTGAGCCTGTTAAGGTTAATTATAGCGAAATGAATTTGTCAGGAAAGACAATCTGTATTGATGCGGCACACGGAATATTTGCCGAAAACAAAAGTGAGGGAATTGCTCCTGGAGTAAGCCTTGTAAAAGATGGATTTAAAGAGGGTACAAAGGGTACAAAAACTACTGAAGATGTAGTTACTCTTGCAGTTGCAAAGCTTTTAAAAGAAAAACTTGAGGCAAAAGGTGCTACTGTTATAATGACAAGAACTGATGAAAATACAAACCTTTCAAATGCAGAAAGAGCACAGTTTGCAAATGATAACGGTGCTGATATTTGTATAAAGCTTCACGCAGACGGTGTGAACGACGGCGGCAGAGGAATGTCAATGCTTGTTCCGTCAAATAAATACATAAACGATAAAAACCTTATTTCAGCAAGTAAGAAATTGGGTAAAACAATTTTAAACGGCGCAGTTGCAAAAACAGGTGCTAAAAATAACGGCGTTGAAGCAACAGGTGCTATGGCAGGTCTTAACTGGTCAAAAATACCTGCTGTTATTCTTGAAATGGGTTATATGACAAACCCTCAGGATGAAGAAAAACTTGCAGATGCAGCTTATCAGGCATTGATTGCTGATGGTATCGTTGAAGGAATTTTGGAATATTACAGATAATATAGAAAATAAATCCGCAGGTTCTATGTGTGCGGATTTATTTCTTCATTAAATTATTTTTTGTACAGAAAGATAAACATTATGAAAAATCCAACAATTAAAGCGACATTAGCGGCACTTATGGCACAGGTGATATTTGGTTTCAGCTTTATGTTCACAAAAATAGCATTAGGCGAAGCATCTGTGTTCACTGTTATAGCCGACAGATACATAATTGCATTTATATCTCTTTCGATATTTATGTTCTATAACAAAACCAGGATAAAGTTATCAAAGAACATATGGAAACTCGTGCTTATGTCGTTATTTCAACCTATATTATACTTCTTATTTGAGAGCTATGGAATTAAAATGACAACAAGCGGATTTTCTTCGGTTATGATTTCGTTGATACCTGTGGTTTCAATGCTTAGTGGAATATTTTTCTTAAAGGAAGTTCCTTCGTTGTTGCAGTATTTATTTACAGCATTGTCGGTGTTGGGAGTTACTGTAATGACTCTCTCTTCAAAAGCAGACGGAACGATTAGCTTGTTGGGAATATTGCTGTTATTAGGTGCAGTTATATCTTCGGTGGCTTATAATATTATGAGTCGCAAGATTTCCTATGAGTTCAGTCCGTTGGAGAGAACTTATGCAATGACACTTATAGGATTGTTGGTATTTGTTTTCATAGCAGTTGTCGAAAACATAAACAAACCTATTAATATAATTATTCATTTTAACGATTTGTCATACACCATAGCAATCTTATACTTGGGTGTCGTATCATCAGTAGTTGCATTCCTGCTTTTAAATTATGCAAATACATATCTGCCTGTTGCGAAGACGACAGTATTCTCAAACATTACAACTGTAATTTCGGTTATTGCAGGTATATTGTTTCTCGATGAAAAATTCAATGTTATTACAGTTATATCTACAATTATGATTATAGTAGGTGTATGGGGCGTACAAAGAATTGATGTTAAAAAGAAGTAAAATCATATGAAAGGGGATTTTATATGAGCAAAAATGTGTTGATAACAGGTGGTACAAGAGGAATAGGTGCAGCTTGTTCGGAAATTTTTGTAAAAAACGGATACTCGGTTTATGCAACATATAATAATGATGAAAAATCAGCAAAAGAAATTTCTCATAGACTGGGCATAAGAATATATAAAATGAATATAACTGACAGAAATTCTGTAAGAGAAACATTTTCAAAAATTATTAATGAAGCTGGAAAAATAGATGTTCTTATAAATAATGCGGGTATTGCTCAACAAAAGCTCTTCATAGATTTAGAGGACAACGATTGGGATAATATGATAAATACCAATTTAACAGGTATATATAATGTTACAAAAGAAGTTTTAAAAAGTATGGTGTCAAAAAACAGCGGTGCCATTGTCAATGTTTCATCGATATGGGGACAATGTGGTGCAAGCTGTGAAGTACATTATTCAGCGGCGAAGGCAGGAGTTATAGGTTTTACAAAAGCTCTTGCAAAGGAAATGGCTTTGTCGGGAATAAGGGTAAATTGTGTTGCCCCGGGAATGATTGAAACACAAATGAATGATGTTTTTTCAAAGGAAGATATAGAAAGTATTTGCGAAGAAATACCGATGGGAAGATGCGGAACGCCTATGGAGTGTGCGGAACTGATATATTTTCTGTCATCGGAAAAAGCATCATATATTACAGGGCAGATTATTGGAATAAACGGTGGATGGCAATAAATAAATGCGGTACTTATGTGTACCGCGTTTTTGTTTTGTAAAAATGTATACATATTTTTAGGAAGAATGCTTGTTTTTGTATTTAATAAACAAAAAGATAAAAAAGTGTTGAAAAGTGTTGACAAAGAGGTGTTGCTATGTTAGAATAAACGAGTTGTCAGTTTTGGAGTAGCTTTGAAAAAAACTTTTAAAAAAATTAAAAAAAGTGCTTGACAAAGTGA
>JAZRIR010000004.1:0-15000 GCA_045645365.1 Clostridia bacterium
AGAGTTTCCATACTATCTCCATACTCGCATTTTTCTGCTATGTATTTATCCATCTCCACAACAAAATTTTCTTTTTCTTCTATTTTCCATATTTCATCAATACTTTTTGTTTCAAACATTGATGTATCAATTTCAACATCATCAGATATATTTATCTTCTGTTTAAATTTATTTGCAACAAATCCTACAATCAATATTGCAATAACAACTAACAAAATGATTGTTCTTATTTTAACTGACATAACAAACACTCTCCTTTATTTTACATTTTTCGACATTCTTACTAGGCTCGTGTCAAATTGAAAGCAAAATCACAAATATATAAAATCAAGCATATTATGTACAAAAAAGGATTTTGTAGGTGATTTATATGTTTAATAATTCTATACTAAATATCAAAATAAAGCCTTATGCCTTTGCAAGAATAAAAGGAAGCAGTGACTACCCGCATATTGACGGTATTGTCTACTTTTACAAAGTGCGGGAAGGTGTGCTGGTTTCTCTTCGGCTGAATGGATTGCCTGTATCTGATGACATTTGCAAAAAACCTATATTTGCAGTTCATATACATAGCGGTGGAAGTTGCACAGGCAATGACATCGACCCAT
This sequence comes from Clostridia bacterium, assembly GCA_045645365.1. GTDB lineage: Bacteria > Bacillota > Clostridia > UBA1381 > UBA1381 > RGIG1988. The sequence goes on from JAZRIR010000004.1 coordinate 609, forward strand.
TTGCAGACGCCATGATGCACTATAATCCCAACGATTGCGCTCATCCTTACCACGCAGGCGATTTGCCACCTATATTCGGTGTTGATGGGCTTGGTTTTTCTGTTTTTTTGATAAACAGATTTTCTGCGAAAAATATAATTGGAAAAACCATTATTGTTCACTCAGCACCGGATGACTTTACAACTCAACCATCCGGCAATTCCGGCACAAAAATTGCTTGCGGTGTAATTTCATCTGTATATTAAGCGGTTTCCTCTTAATATACACTTTCTTGGTTAGGCTCGTATCAATTTAATTTCAAAAAATTTCGCACTTTTTGAGTGTTCTCTTCACAGTATTCTATTTCGGAAGAATACATTCTCACAACATCGAGCATTTGTTCAAAGCTTTCACAAACTGAAGCTATTGCACCTACAACCCAACAGCTCAAAAGTGCGAAGCCAACACCGCTTTTAAAATGACGGAACACGAAGTAACAGGCAAGCTGTTCAAAGAAAATCTGCAAATCTTCCCTTTTGAATATATCTTCACACTCTGCATTTTTAAGCTTTTTAAGTTCATTCTCCCAACCCTTATCAAGTCTTTCAAGGGACATATAAAAATCATAAAGCTTTTCATTTGAAAACTGAAATTTCAGACCGTACTTTTCTGCAAGGGTTTTAAATCTTTCCAAAACTGTAACATTTCTGTTTTGCAAAACATCAAAGACTTCTCTGCGTTCTTTAAAAAATTCTTGATTTTTTGCCGATGAAGGCAAAGGAACATAGAACTTTTCTTCTTCTGTGAGTATAATTCTTACAGCCTCTTCACAACAAAGCCCTAATCCTGTTTCGGTAAAGTCTTCATAAAAGTTACAAAACCTCGGGTGCAGATAACATATATCGCATATCGCATCTTCACCAAGCTCACATATAATGTCACAAAGCCCACTCTGGTTAAGAAAAGGACATCGCTCCCCGTCTTTTAGAACAAAATGCGGAACATCACCTTCAATACTTCCCCTTATCCTTTCGGCAAACTCGCCATCAATGGAATTGTATAAATTCATTGTATCTTCATCAATATCAATTTCCCAGCCTATGCAACAACTATGTTTACACTTATCGGCAATACATTTGAATTTTCCATAATAATTTGGAAATACCTCTTTCATAAAAACCCTCATTTAAATGTTGAGCAAAGTCAACTTAAATTTCGCCAAGTATATTATAGCATAGTTATACATCTATTTCAAGCAGATTTTCATTACATCTGTTTTTCCTTGATATTACAAAAAAGGAACAGATAAGCTTATTCCTATCTGTTCCAATTAGTTAATTATTCAAAAACTTTTCGGCATTGGAAATAGCTTTTAAAACCATTTCTTCTGCAGGTCCGCCAATAATATTCCTTCCGTTCACGCATGTTTTCATACTGATCGCATCATAAATATCTTCCTCAATAATATCGGAGAATTCTTTCATTTCGTCAAGTGAAAGGTCATCAAGGCTTATACCCTTTTCAATGCATCTATACACCATTCTACCCGAAACTCCGTGAGCTTCCCTGAATGGCATTCCCTTTTTAACAAGATAATCAGCTAAATCTGTAGCATTTGTAAATCCACCTTTAGCACCCTTTAACATAACATCCTTATTAACCTTCATTGTGGAAAGCATATCGCAGAATACAGGCAAGCATAATTTCACTGTATCAACCGCATCAAATATAGGCTCTTTATCCTCCTGCATATCCTTATTATATGCAAGCGGTATTCCCTTCATTGTTGTCAAAAGTCCCATAAGATGTCCGTAAACTCTGCCAGTTTTTCCTCTTATTAATTCGGCAACGTCAGGATTTTTCTTCTGTGGCATAATAGATGAGCCCGTTGAGAATGCATCGTCCATTTCAACAAATGAGAACTCATGACTTGACCACAATATCAATTCTTCACAAAATCTTGACATATGCATCATAATAATTGACAAAACATTTGCAAGCTCAATAGCAAAATCTCTGTCCGAAACTCCATCTAATGAATTCTGAGTAATTTCATCAAATCCAAGCTCATTTGCAACAAATTCCCTATCCAGCGGATATGTTGTTCCTGCCAGAGCACCAGACCCTAACGGCATAACATTCATTCTCTTTCTGCAATCCCAAAGTCTTGACAAATCTCTTTTAAACATTTCAAAATATGCCATTAAATGATGTGCAAAGGTTATGGGCTGTGCCTTTTGAAGATGTGTGTACCCAGGCATAATTGTATCGGTGTTTTCCTTTGCCATATCAACTAATACACCCATCAGATGCTTTAACATTTCAACGATTTCAACCGTTTCATCTAAAAGATACATTCTTATATCCAAAGCAACCTGGTCATTACGGCTTCTTCCTGTGTGAAGTCTTTTTCCTGCATCGCCTATTTTTTCTGTCAAAAGCTTTTCGACATTCATATGAATATCTTCAGCATCAATATCAAATACCACTTTTCCTTCTTCTATCTCAACAAGCAGTTCCCTAAGACCTTTAACTATTTTTTGTGCATCAGAAGCAGGAATTATATTTTGTTTACCAAGCATTGTTGCATGAGCAATACTTCCCTTTATATCCTGCTTATACATTCTTTTATCAAAGCGTATTGATGAATTAAAGTCATCTACCTTTTTGTCGGTATTCTTCTGAAACCGACCGCCCCAAAGTTTAGCCATAGTGTAATCCTTTCTTAAAAAACTTTTGGTAATTGCAAAACTGCAATTACCAAAGTTGATTATTATTTATCTTCGTTATTCTTCATCATCATTGCACGAACCTTTAAAGGCAAACCGAACAAGTTGATAAAGCCTTCAGCATCCTTATGTGAATACAATTCCTGACTATCGCCAAAGCTTGCAATATCTTCATTATACAATGAATAAGCACTCTTAGCTCCTGCAGGTGTAACACTTCCTTTATAAAGCTTTAATCTAACTTCACCTGTAACAGTTTCTTCCATTGAGTCAACCATTGCTGAAAGTGCTTCTCTTAATGGTGTGTACCACTTTCCGTCATAAACCAACTCAGAGAACTTGATTGCAGCCTGTCTTTTAAAGCTTTGTGTATCTCTGTCAAGGCAAAGATATTCCAATTCTTCCAATGCCTTATAAAGAATTGTTCCGCCCGGTGTTTCATAAACACCTCTTGACTTCATACCAACCAATCTGTCCTCTACGATATCAGCAATACCTACGCCGTAAGCGCCACCAATTTCGTTTAGCTTTTCAACCAATGGTCTTGGAGCCATCTTTTCACCATCAAGTGAAACAGCTACACCCTTTTCAAAACCAATTGTTATATACTTTGCTTCATCAGGTGTCTTTTCAGGTGGAACAGTCAACTTTAACAAGCTGTCAAGCTGTGGCTCATTAGCAGGGTCTTCCAAATCCATACCCTCATGGCTGATGTGCCAGATATTTCTGTCTCTTGAATACAAATCCTTCTTTGTTACAGGTATTTCAATTCCATGAGCCTGAGCATAGTCAACTGCATCTTCTCTTGACTTGATATCCCATATTCTCCAAGGAGCTATAATCTTTAAATGAGGTGCCAATGCCTTGATTGTAAGCTCAAAACGAACCTGGTCGTTACCCTTACCTGTAGCACCGTGACAAATTGCTGTTGCACCCTCAGCTAATGCAATCTCAACAAGTCTTTTTGCAATAATAGGACGAGCGTGTGAAGTTCCCAAAAGGTACTTACCCTCATAAACTGCACCTGCTTTCAATGTTGGGAATATGAAATCCTCAACATATTCGTCTCTTAAATCCTCTATATAACATTTTGATGCACCTGACTTAATAGCTCTTTCTTCAAGACCGTCAGTTTCCTTACCCTGTCCAACATCACCGCATACTGCGATAACCTCACAATCATAGTTTTCTCTTAACCATGAAATGATTATTGAAGTATCAAGTCCGCCTGAATAAGCCAATACAATTTTTTCCTTTGCCATGGTTGCAATTCCTCCTTATTTGTTGTACAATATACTTATAATACTGTATTTTATTCCATTTTGAATATTATACATCAAAATCAATATTTATGCAATAGAATAATATACATAAATTTTTACAGAATGTGAGGTTATTTTTTGTGATAATTTTAGGTATTGACCCCGGATATGCCATTGTGGGTATAGGGGTTTTGGAATATGTCGGGAACAAATTCAGGCCGATTGAATATAACGCGATAACAACAAATGCACACACCCCAACATCATTACGATTAAAGACCATTTATGATGAGATTAATATTTTTCTGGACAAGTATAGGCCCGATGCTATTGCCATTGAAGAATTGTTTTTTAACAGTAACCAAAAAACCGCAATAGCCGTCGCACAGGCAAGGGGAGTTTTAATTGTAGCAGCAACCACAAGAGGTATTCCCATTTATGAATACACCCCTCTACAGATTAAGCAAGCAGTTACAGGCTACGGACGAGCTGATAAAAATCAGGTACAGCAAATGGTGAAGATGCTTTTAAATTTGAATGCAATACCAAAACCTGATGATGCGGCTGATGCTTTAGCTGTTGCAATATGTCATGCACACTCAGGTGCTATGAATGACAGGCTTGGTCTCAACAGATTATGATGTCACAAACATTTAACATAATCGTAAACGCACATTCATTGACTGTTTTTTTGACATATTGTATTATATAATCAGGTTATTTTACATAATTTGATGAATTATGAAAGGATATTATTATGTATTATTATATCAAAGGAAAATACATAACAAAAGGCGAAAATTTTGCCGTAATTGAAGCAGGTGGAATTGGCTATAAAATTTACACCTCTTTAATAAATCTTGAAAAGATGCCTTATGCGGGCGAAGAGCTTTTAATGTACACTCATTTTTATGTGCGTGAAGATACACAGGATTTATACGGATTTATAACAAATGACGAAATAACTCTGTTTTTACAGCTTTTATCAATTAACGGTGTAGGTCCAAAGGCGGCACTTTCTATAATGTCAGCATTGACCTATGAGCAGCTTGCTCTTGCCGTTATGACAAATGATGCAAAAACACTGACAAAGGCTCAGGGTATAGGTCCAAAAGCGGCCCAAAGAATTATTCTTGAACTAAAGGATAAAATCAAAACTGTTGACGCTCTTCCCGAAGAAATTAAAACTGTTACCCTTGAGGAACAGAATTCTCAATCCGAAGCAGTTACTGCTCTTACAGTTTTGGGTTATTCTGTAACCGAAGCAAAACACGCAGTTTCTAAAGTTCCTCCGGGACTTGGTGTTGAAGAAATAATAAAAGAAGCTTTAAAATATTTGATGAAGCAGGTGTAAAAATTGATTTTTGATGATAACGAAAGAATTGTTACCGGTGATTATATAGAGGAAGATACAGAAATAGAATCAGGACTCCGTCCACGCCAATTATGCGACTATATAGGTCAGGAAAAGGTGAAATCAAATCTTGAAATCTATATTAAAGCCGCTCTTGACAGAAAAGAGGCTCTTGACCACGTACTTCTCTACGGACCTCCCGGACTCGGAAAAACCACCCTTGCCGGAGTTATTGCCAATGAAATGGGAGTAAATTTAAGAATAACAAGCGGCCCTGCCATCGAAAAAGCAGGAGATTTAGCAGCAATACTTACCAACCTTTCGCAACACGATATTTTGTTTATTGATGAAATTCACAGAATGAGCAGAATGGTTGAAGAAATTTTGTATCCCGCCATGGAAGACTATGCATTGGACATAATAATAGGAAAAGGTCCGTCTGCAAAATCTATCCGTCTTGATTTACCTAAATTCACTTTGATTGGCGCAACAACAAGAGCAGGAAATTTATCCGCTCCGCTTCGTGACCGTTTCGGAGTTATTTCAAGGCTGGAATTATATACAAAAGATGAATTGGTAAAGATTATAAAGCGCTCTGCTTCTTTATTAAATGTTGAAATTGATGACGGCGGTGCTGAAGAAATTGCATCCCGTTCAAGAGGAACTCCAAGAATTGCCAACAGATTCTTAAAGAGAGTGCGCGACTTCGCAGAGGTGAAGTTCGACGGCAAAATCACAAAAAACATTGCCTCACTGGCACTTTCATCAATGGAGGTTGACTCTATAGGTCTTGACAACATTGACTCAAAGATGATTTTGACAATGATTAATTCATTCGGTGGGGGTCCTGTCGGTCTTGACACAATAGCAGCCTCAATAGGCGAAGATTCAAACACAATTGAGGATGTATATGAGCCATACTTGATGCAACTCGGTTTTGTTTCAAGAACTCCAAGAGGACGAATTGTTATGCCTCCTGCCTATGAGCATTTTAATATCCCCAAACCTGAAGAAAACTAAAATACCACGAAAGGAACGGTGAGAATGAAAAAATTAATTACACTATTTGCCATTCTTTGTTTGTCACTATCGTTTTCAACATCAGCTATGGCACTCTCAGATTATATCCTTGAATATAATGGAATAACCGAAGAATATACAGGAAGTATATATAAGCTTATGATTAACGGCGAATTTGTTGAAACCACTGTTCCCCCTATAATTTTTAACGATTATGCACTGGTTCCGATACGAGAAGTATGTGAGCCGATGGGAGCACTGGTTAACTACATAACTGTTTCAAAACAAATTTTTGTTAATTTTGAAGACAGCTATCTTCGTTTGAAAATCGGAAACAAAATAGCCTCAGTTGATGAGGTTGATGTTGAGATACCGGGAGGCGTTGCACCTATGCTGATTTCTATTAACGGCTCATCTGCAAAAACTATGGTGCCCGTCAGATTTATGGCAGAAAAACTTGGATTTGATGTGCAGTTTGACGGCGAAAACGGTATTATTAAAATAAATAAGCCTGTCGAAGTAAAAAAATCAGTTATAAATAACTTTAAAACATCAAAAACAGGCTCATCGGCAACAATAAAACTGACCCTCGATAAACCGGTTACAGAGCATACAAAGCCTGCACTTACTGCATCTGATGTTTTATATTTTGACATAGCAGATTGTTCATATAATTTACCATCAAAAAATGAGCTCAATCTTGGAGCAATTAAGTCATTGAGATTTGGGATACACGATAATTCAACAAGAGTTGCACTTGACCTTTCAAACTACACAGGCTACAAAATGACTCTTTCAAACGATAAAAAGACTATTACCATAACAGTCAATTCAAGACCTGTTGAAAATGAAGATACAAATAACAATGAAGATAACAAAGTAAATCTATCAGGAAAAATAGTTGTTCTTGATGCAGGACACGGCGGCCACGACCCGGGAACTCAAGGGACTTTGGAAGATGGAATACATTATGAAAAAACAGTTAATCTTTCAATAACACAAAAAGTCAAGGAATTTCTAGAAAAAAATGGTGTAAATGTCCTGATGACAAGGGATTCTGACACCTATCCATCTTTGACTGAGCGTTCAGACCTCGCTAACATAAACGATGCTGTTATGTTTGTTAGCATCCACTCTAACTGGGCAACATCTGAAACCGCATCAGGCTATGAGGTTTATTACAGCAGTCTTAACAACAATTCTACAACAGGTCTAAAAAGCGAAGAGCTCGCAAAATCTATCCTGAAAAATCTTTCCGAATATGTTTTAACAAGAAACAGAGGCTCAAAAACTGCTGACCATATTGTAACAAAAACTTCCTATATGCCTGCAGTTCTTATAGAGGTAGGATTTATGTCAAATCCTGAAGAGCTTAGTTTGCTGATTACTGAAGATTTCCAAAAGGATTTTGCAAAAGGTGTTGCAGAGGGTATTATGGCTGTACTTGATAAAGCAAAAAAACCATCTGACTGTGGAATTATATATGAAGAAATGAAAGCCTTGGAAAAAGAAGAAAAAAATGCTGAAAAAACAGATAATTCCGATGAAACTCAGGAAACTAATACCGTTAAGGAAGGACATTAAATGAATAGACAGGATTTTTATTTTGATTTACCCGACGAGCTTATCGCTCAGGAGCCTCTAAAAGATAGAAGCTCTTCAAGGTTAATGTGTCTTGACAAGAATACAGGCAATTTAGAACACAAGCATTTTTATGATATTTTAGATATGCTCAACACAGGTGACTGTCTTATTTTAAATGACACAAAGGTTATTCCCGCAAGACTATATGGCGAAAAAGAAGATACAGGCGGTGCGATTGAGTTTTTACTCTTACACAAGCATTCTCTGGATACTTGGGAGGTTATTTTAAAACCCGGAAGACGTGCAAAACCCGGAGCAAAATTTACTTTTGGCAACTCAAAGCTAAAAGCAGAAGTTCTTGACATAGTAAACGACGGAAACAGACTTGTTAAATTCACCTATAATGGTGTTTTTGAAAATATTTTGGATGAACTTGGCGAGATGCCGCTCCCCCATTATATTACAAAAAAGCTTGATGATAAAGACAGATACCAGACAGTATATGCAAAAAATTCAGGTTCAGCAGCAGCTCCGACCGCAGGTCTGCACTTTACCGATGAGCTGCTGTCTAAAATTAAAGCAAAAGGTGTGAACATCGGCTATGTGACATTACATGTAGGTCTTGGCACTTTTAGACCTGTTAAAGCAGATAATATTCTCGAGCACAAAATGCATTCAGAGTTTTATATTCTGCCACAAGAAACAGCAAATCTTGTAAATAACACAAAAGCATCAGGAAAAAGAGTTATTTCTGTTGGCACAACTGCAACAAGAACATTAGAAACTGCAGGTCTTAATGGTATGCCATTAGAAGCTAAAACAGGCTGGACAGACATATTCATTTATCCCGGCAAAAGCTTTAATGTTATTGATGCCTTAATAACCAACTTCCATCTTCCCGAGTCAACTCTTATAATGCTTGTAAGCGCATTGGCAGGAAGAGAAAATGTTTTGAATGCTTACAACGAGGCTGTTAGAGAAAAATATCGTTTTTTCAGTTTCGGTGATGCAATGTTTATAAATTAGGAGATTATTATGTTTGAAGTTTTACACACTAACGGTCTTGCCAGACGAGGCAGATTTCATACAGTTCACGGCACAGTTGAAACACCTGTGTTTCAAAATGTCGGAACAATAGCCGCAATAAAGGGTGCAGTTTCTGCACAGGACTTAAAGAAGCTTGGTTGCCAGATCGAGCTATCTAACACATATCATCTTCATTTGCGACCTGGTGATAAGGTTGTAAAGGATATGGGCGGTCTTCATAAGTTTATGAACTGGGACAGACCAATCCTCACTGACAGCGGTGGATTTCAAGTTTTTTCACTTGCAAAGCTAAGAAAAATTACAGAAGAAGGCGTTAGCTTTAACTCACACATAGACGGAAGACGAATCTTTATGGGACCTGAAGAAAGTATGCAAATTCAGTCAAATCTTGCATCAACTATTGCAATGGCATTTGATGAATGTGTTGAAAACCCTGCTCCATATAATTATGTAAAAAACTCATGTGAGAGAACTCTCCGTTGGCTTGTAAGATGTAAAGACGAAATGAAAAGGCTTAACTCCCTACCCGATACAATAAATAAACAACAACTGCTATTCGGAATTAATCAGGGCGGTATTGTTGATGATTTAAGGGTTTGGCATATGAAGGAAATTGCAAAGCTTGATTTACCAGGCTATGCAATAGGAGGACTCGCTGTAGGAGAATCTCACGAAGAAATGTATCATATTCTTGATGTTGTTCTACCACACGCACCTGAAAATAAACCAAGATATTTAATGGGAGTCGGAACTCCGTCCAATATCATTGAGGGTGTTGCAAGAGGAATTGACTTTTTCGACTGCGTTATGCCGTCAAGAAATGCCAGACACGGATTTATCTTCACTTGGAAAGGGACACTTAATCTTATTAATCAGAAATTCGAAAGAGATTCACTACCAATAGACCCCGACTGTGGTTGTGAAGCTTGCAGAAATTATTCAAGAGCATACATCAGACACTTATTTAAGGCCAAAGAAATGCTCGGATTAAGACTTGCTGTAATACACAATCTATATTTCTATAACGAACTTATGGCAAAAATCCGCGAGTCAATAGAAAACGACGCATTTGATGCATTCAGGAAGAAATATTCTCCACTATTAGATACAAGAATAAAATAAAAAATGGCTGTTTTTACAGCCATTTTTCTTATCTTGATAGGTAGTTATAAATTACAATCGCAGCATCTGCTCGCGTAATGTTTTTATTCGGATTAAAATTCCCGTTCTCATCACCGTTGAAAACTCCCATTGCTCCTAAAATACTGATATATCCAATATTTTCTTTAACATCCTTAAACACAGACTTGTATATAGAATCAAGCTTTGCAACCCCTTCAAGTCCCATTATTCTTATCATATAAATCGCTGCATCTTCCCGTGTTAATGGTTCATCGGGATTTACCTTATCAACATCAATAATACCGTTTCTTGCAGCTTCCTTATATTCATATGTAACATCATTTGATGCTTTTAGAATTATAGGCGTATAATTTGAAAATGTTGAAAACAATAATGTAATATATTCATTAATTGTAATCACATCATCAGGTTTAAATTCAGCACCCTCAAAGCCTATCCCGAACTTTGCTAAAGTTTCAATTTCTTTTTTAGCATAATGCTTTGATATATCACTGTAGGTCAGTTTGGAGCTTTCTTCGCCGAAATCTTCAATCAACCCGCTAAATGCATCAATTTCATTTATATATTCATTTTTATATCCCAATACGGCATTATCAGCCTTTGTTGCTTTTTCTGTATTCGACATTGGAAAATAGTAAAGTGTCATTTTAGATTTCTCAGACATTTTTTCTATTGCTTTTTCTTCAGTTATTATTCCTTCAGACAAAGGGAACTTTGCATCAGTATGGTTTATAGAAAAGCTCCATACTTTTCCGCTTTCAGGGTTTATTTCGATATTAACACTATCATTACTAAACTTGATATCATTTACATATCTTATATATGAAAGACTGTTTGAATTATCATCAGTCCCTTTTAATCTGTACTCTGAACTTTCTTTAAAATATTTAGGAGCAATAATCTTTAATGTTGATAATGCTTTCTCTTCAACATCCTTTTTATCTATCTCTTTGTCACTATCATCTTTATGATATTTGATATAATCATCAAGACGCGCTCTCCACCTGATTATTTCCAGAGTTTTTGCATCTACTGTTGCAGAAGCATATTTATAAATATCATCTGACTGCGATTCAAAAGTGAGGTCATAATAATATTTCTCACCACTATAGTCTTTATATAAATTCATAGATGTCAAAACCAAATCATTATCAAAATCAAGTATATTATTATTTTTTATTACATCTTGTGCATCTTCTGCCGACCTAAGTCCTGCAACCTCTTCAATCTTTTCAATTTCAATTTCAGAAAGTCTAGCACTTTCCTCTACCGCCATATCTTTATTATTCATACCCGATGCATAATTTTGAGTAAAATAGTAATAATCTCTATGCCATACAGGCGTAACCTCACCGGTTCTGGCATCTATATATTCTTCAGTTCCGAGCTGAGGAACATACACAAGATAAATTTCTTTTTCTTTATCTTTAAACCTTAATCTGTATTCAAGCTCTGCCCCTGCATTTTCATAATAATAATCCCAAGCATCAGTAACATTTATGACTTTATCCATATTTTCAAATGAAAGTCCATCTGTATAATTCAAGCTATAACGGGTAATTTGGGTTGAATCATTGTTCACTGTAACAAATCCTGAATCGTTATAAACAGGTATATCGTTTTCATATCTTTGCAAATCAAATCTGTATGTGCTATCAAACAACGATTCTGTGTTATTAGTCTTCTCTAACCTGATTTTACCTGAGATTGCAGGATTAAGTTCATCTATCAGTTTCTGTGCCTTTATTAGTGCTTCATCTGAAGACATTTTATTAAGTGACGGTGCAGGCTTATACAAATTTGTAACATCGTCATAATACCTGTAATTTAAAATCAATCCATCATCATTTGCCGTCACACTAAGACTCTTATAAGAGTCATCCACATTAGTATTCCAGTCAAAACTATAAAACTTCTCACCATTTGACTCCATCACCGAGGAATTAAATTCTTTAAAATCATCAGTATCCATTATCCGTTCTTTTACAGATAAAAGAACTTCTTGCATCTCGCTTGTTTCTTCTGCAAGCACAGGCATACTTGATAATAGCATTATCGTTACCAACACAACAGATAAAACTTTTTTCATAATAATTCCCCACTTTCTTTTGTTATTCTATAATACCTACATTAATAAATATTTCTCCGTGTTCTTCCGGGGCAACAGTTCCTGCATCAAATATAACAACTAATTCACCCGATTCTTCAAAGTAGCATCTTTCATTGCCTGAAAGTCCTTTGAAATCTTCATAAAATGCGTATTGTGAATTATCTTCCATATAGCTTTTAACACTTTCACTAACTGTCATAAGCTTTTCAATGTTGTTATCAAGACTATCAATTAATATGCAATCTATCGATTTATTTTCCTCAATAGCTCCTCTTGCCATCTCCATTGTTACAGCATTTTGAGTTTCATTTGCTGTAATCGGTTTGGAAATCATATCATTATTACTATTTCCACCAACATTAAACATAACAGAAGCCACAACACCTCCTATAACGAGACACGCAGCCGCAGAAATAGGTACGGATTTTAGTATTCTTTTATATCTTGACTTTTTATAAAGCTTTTTCTTTAGTTTTTGATTAATTTCATCAGGTACATTTTTACTGTCCCTAAAAGCTAATTGCAACAAGCTCTCAAATTCAATTTCTGTCAACTCCGTACACCTCCAATTTATTTCTTATTATTGTCCTTGCATTAAAAAGTCTGCTTTTGACAGTCCCCTTAGGACAACTAACAACTTTCGAAATATCTTCAACACTCATTCCTGAATTATAGAATAAAAGAAACGGTATTCTCATTTTATCATCAAGCTCCGCCACAGCTTTATTAATTAGTGTATAAAGCTCTTTTTTCAGGATTTCACTCTCAGGCGTATCATTACTTTTATAGATATCGCCCCTGTCTTCCTCATCAATATATTCAGTGGGTGCTATTCTGTTTCTTCTTGCATATTTCCTCTTTTTATTATTCCAAAGAGATATGCAAACAGAAATAAGATAACTCTTAGGATTATTATCGGCATCAATTCTATCCGCCACATCCATTACCTTTAAAAAGGTATCTTGATAAAGCTCTTCGGCATCATCTTCATTGTATGTAAGCCTTTTGCAAAAGCTATATATGTCCTTGCCGTAATCTTCAACAAGCTTGTTGATTTCGGATATATCCATGCTGCTCCTCCTTTGTAAAAGATATAGTCATAAAAAATAAATTGGTTCAATTTTTTTGCTTTTATAAAAAAATTATACCACAATAATCAGAAAAAGACAATGCCAATGCAAGAATAATTATTATGTATTGTTTTTTGTCGAATTATATGATATAATGTATATAATTATCGAAAAAGCGTGGTGTTTTAATGTTTTGTAAAGAAGGTAGAAGAATAAAAGGCGGTATTCCAATGGATGCTATTTCTCCATTTATAATGGCAAACAGACTTGGTGCTGCAAACTCTTTTTATGCAACTGTTGATATATCAAAATGTGAACAAATGATAAGAGAAAAAAGAAAAGATGGAATGCACGGTCTTGGTATGATGCACCTTTTTATGTCAACATATGTACGAGTAGTTTCACAACGACCGGGTATAAACAGATATATTCGTGGTCAGCGTGTTTATGCACGAAATGATATACAAATATGTATGACAATAAAAAAAGAACTAAAGCTTAATGCTCCTGAATCGGTCATTAAGATTTGTGCTTCACCTGAAGATACTCTACCTACGATATATGATGCACTTTCAAGAGAGCTTGAAATTAACAAACAAGAAGGCGATAGAAATTCCATGGATAATTTTGCAAGATTTCTTGTTAATCTACCAAGAGTATTTCTAAAATCTACTGTGGGAATTCTAAGATTTCTCGATTACTTCAGTCTTCTCCCCCGTTCCCTTACAAACTTGAGTCCATTTCACGGGTCTATGTTCATAAGTAACCTTGGTTCACTTGGTATACCCCCCGTTGTTCACCATCTGTATAGCTTTGGTAATTTACCTATGTTTATTACAATGGGTGCAAAAAGAACAGAATATGTACTTAATAGCGAGGGCGAAGTAGAAAAAAGAAGATTAATTGATTTCACATTTACCTGTGATGACCGTATTTGTGACGGACATTATTATGCATCCGCATTTAAACTCTTCAAAAGAATACTTGAAAATCCGGAACAACTTTTTGAACCACCCAAAAATGTAGTTCAGGATATACATTAAATTGAAAAGCAGAAACGAAATGATCGTTTCTGCTTTCTTTATGCTAAATAT
>JAZRIR010000005.1:0-48446 GCA_045645365.1 Clostridia bacterium
TAAATCATAGAAATATGATTTTTGAGAAACTCTATTGTCATCAATTTCAAATTCCTTTGAAATGTTGTTAAAGCCGTCAAACTCATATTCAGTAATAATATCGTTTTTAACAACTCTTTTAAGCCTTGACATTCCGTCATAAGAATATTTGGAAACTTTACCATTAAGGTTTTCATAAACCTTGTTACCGTTTTTGTCATAGCTGTAGTTTTCAAAATATACTGTTTCACCTGATTGTAAGGTTAGAATATCCTTGATGTTACCGTCGGGGAAGTAGGAATATTTCTTTTGAGTTCCCGTTTGGCTGTTCTCTTTTTGTGTTATTCTTCCTGCCTTGTCGTAGGTAATGTATTCAATTCCTATCGGAGTTATGATTTCAATGGGAAGATTTTTGTCGTTGTATTTGTACAGATATTCTGTTTTTCCCATATCTTTGTCATCAAGAATATGTCTTGTGACATTTGAGTCAATGTCATATTCATATAATTCTGATGCTGAGTTTTTAATTATTTTTTCAATATCACCAAATTTGTTGTATTCATACTTTGTGTATAGAGTTCCATCGGATTTTTCGGATATTTCTCCGAATTCGTTGTATGAGGTTTTTAAGATACCGCTTTTAGAGTTCTTCTGTTCGGTAATTCTTGAAAGACCGTCATAAAAGTATTCGGTAACAACACCGTTTCTGTCGGTGGACTTTGTAACATTTCCTAAAAAATCATACTCATACAGATTACTTTTTCCGAGGTTGTCTGTTTCCTTTAACACATTTCCATAAAGGTCTAGGGAGTAGGAGGTTGTGCGTCTTTCGTCCGAGCCGATTGCTCCGTATGACATTTTTGTTATGTTTCCCTCGTTGTCATACTCATAAAGAGACTGAATACCCTCATTTGCACTGCTGTATTGATTTACAGTGTCTAAAAATCCTCTTTCGTTATATGTATAATGGGTTTCGTTTCCGTTCGCATCGGTTTCTTTTGTTTTGTTGTTTCTGTAGTCGTAATAGGTTTTAAATACCGAATAACCGTTTTCGCCAGGAATTTCCTCTTTTATTTTTCTTGAAAGACTGTCGTAGGAAAAGAGTGATTTCTCGCCGTTTGCGTTTGTTGTAGAAATACAGTTTCCAAGAAAATCATATTCAAAATATTCTTCTGTGCTGTCGGGATAAATAATTCTTACAGGATTTCCAAACACATCATAGTCAATGTGCGTTGTGTTCAATGATGGACTTGTTTCGGCGATAACATTGCCTGCTAAGTCATATTCGTATCTGTAAATCCTGTCACCTGATTCACTTTTCATGGTTTTTTGTATCAACTGATTTTTGTAATCAAAAAAATAATCAGTCTTTCTTTCATTAACGGCAGAGCCCTCACGAAGAGAGAGTTTCAGATAATTCCCATCAATACTTTTATATGCTTCATCATACGAAAGGTATTTTTCGCTTATTATGTTTCCTGATTTATCGTTTATAGTTATGCTTACATATCTGTCAAGAGCATCGTATGAATACTTGTACTCTGTACCATTAGCATCTGTTTCAACAATTGGTCTTTCCTTGTTGTCATATTCACATTTTAAAAGAGTAATTCCTGCATTTGAATCATATACATTCTTTAGTTTACCACATTTATCATAAAAATACAAGAGTTTTAATCCATTTGCATTAATTTCGGTAATAATATTTTGTTTGTCATCATAAGAATATGTTCTTGAAGTTCCGTCTTCTAAGGTTTCACCAAGCTTTCGGTTAATATTATCGTAATTAAATTTTGTGACATTGGAATTGCTGTCGGTTTGTTTAATACAGTTACCATAGTCGTCGTATTCATAGTTATATGTATAACTGTCAATTTCTCCGTCGGCATTTTCAACTCCTGTAACAACTATTTTTGTTGGGTATTTCCCACCGTATTTTGAATCATACGAATACCGTGTAGTCAGATAGTTGTTAATCCCTGTCTGTATTTTAGATTCTTCGATATTTGATTGAGAATTATATTTATAAATGTCTTTTTTTATTAAAGAACCATTTTCATATATTTCCTCACTTGAATATGCAAATCCTCCCGGAGCAAGAGTTCTCTTAATTTCAACTTTTGTGGAATCATTTTTCATATAACTTTCGTATATACACATATTTGTTCCTGCGCTGTATTTATAATTAGAGACATTCTTTCCGCTTTCTTCATCATCAGAATACGTATCGGTTGAAATCAGATTTCCCTTTTCATCAAATGATGTGTCTGTTTGCACACTTATGCAATTCCCTGACTCATTATATGTGTTTGAAATAAAATTTTTAGGCATATTTGTTCTTCTGTCAAAATTTCTTATTTCTTTAAAAAATACTCTTTCATTTGTCTGTGTTGATTTTTCTATTTGATTATGCATATTGTTATACTTATAGGTTGTTTTTGAACCAAATTCATCTACTAATGTTGTGCTGTAACAATAGTCCAATGGTAAATCTGAAGGTTTATATACCGGATATCCGTCGGGTTCATTTGAATATAAATATCTTATATAATTTTTTTTTCCATTATCAAGATCATATCTTTCTCTTATTTTTGAGTACTCTATATATCCTTGATTAGCTTCATAAAGCCATTTTTTTACAACATCATAAGTATATACAGTTGTTAGTCCTGTATTATATGTAATTCGATTTAATAGGTAATATGTATTTTCTACATCTGCTGTGTAGCTGTCATTTGCAAAAAAATCAAATTCAATATGTTCAGAAGCATATGAAAACTTTGTGCGACGGCCTTGTGGATCTTCAATTTCATTTATGAGGTATGAATTGTCACGAAGTTCTCTTATTATCTTGTATTTTCTGTTTTTATGCTTAACTGTTATATTTTCATTGTTATATTCGAAACTTACAGAATTTCCTGAATTATCCGTTATAGTGTTGAGCACCGGAATAGCATCATCACTCCAATGATAACGAATTATATTTGAATATTTGTCATGCTTTTCATATAGATATCCGCTATTATCAAAATAATACACCGTTCCATCAATATATCTTAGCATGTATGATATTGTTTTATTTTCAGATGTTATATTTATCTCACTGAATTTAACATCATCAAGCCAGTAATCATCTAATCCTGTGCTTTTTGTGAGATTCCTTCTGTATACGCTTCCGTTTGGCATATGTACATATAAAATGGTCTTGTTTCTTTCGCCTTCCTTTTCAATGTAGGGTAGTTTCAGTTTCCAACCAACACCGATTGCAGACAAGGACTCATTAAATACTGATTTGTCCTCTAGTGTGTTTTGATAATAATCGTCTTCTTCGTTGTATACAACACCTTCTTGTTTTATTGAAGCCGATAGATTACTATATTGCAGAGAAAGGCTAATTGTATTTACTCCACCTTTTCCCACTGTATTAAAAAGCTGATAATCTACATAGAGTGAACCATTTTCAGGATTTATTGTTTCTAGTATTCCTGATGTGTCTTTTGAAAATGGCGCATTTAGTTCTATATTATATATACTGCTCATTCTCATATTTGTTATCTCATCTATTACATCTTGATAGACAGTTGTATCACCAAGTCCAACTCTGGGGATATATAATAGAAATAAAATTGCAAATATTGTCACTTTTTTTGCTAATCTTAACTTGTTTCTCATAGACTGCTCCTGTTTGTATTGGACGGACAGGTTAATAACTGCCCGTCCTACTAATTGTTACTTATCAAATCATTCGCTAAACTTAAATATTTCTGCTTCTGTATTCTTGTCCGTCATATACATTTATACTGTTAATCATAAAATAGTTTATCAAATATTGTACATTAGAGTTTTTAATAGTGTGGAATATGTCGCCTGTGCCACTTTGTCTTGCTTCAATCCAACTTAAAAATTCCTCAATTTCACTTTTTGAAAAATCGACAGAGTCTATTACTTTTTTATCGTTTCCGTTCATGATTATCTCAATCACCACATCGTCCTGTGTAATATAGTTTGATTCGGATTGAATTCTAAAATCCACAGTATATTTTGTTGTATCTGTGTCGTTTGTTTTTACAACATAAATTATACCGAATTCTGTATTTGCATAGTTTTCGTTTACAAATAATTCGTTTAATACATCTGATGGTATATTTCTTAATTCAGATGCTGTTAATCCATATTGTTTGTACGTAATCCATGTTTCTTCTATATTTGATAATAATTCGTCTGCAGATTCTACAACCTTTACAAGATTTCCGTTTTTATATGTGTATAACCATTCATTTCCAATATAAAGTAAGTAATAACATTCAGTATTCGACATAAAGTTTTCAATAGGAAACACAGAATTTATTTTTCTATACTCTAACTTGTCAAATTTTTTAATATTTACTCCATATATTCCGTCAAGTTCGTCATTTTCCAATGTTATAACTTCAATATTTTCAATGACAGGTGTCTTTTTTGTTGAGTAGGAATACATATATACTGCAAAATCCACTTTTAATATATCAGTCTCATTTTCATAAAGTTTATTTATTGCACTTTCCGGAATTTCATTCACTTCTGTTGCTGTCATTCCTGACGATGAAATTTCGACCTCTAATGGGGTATAATTTTTTGACGCTAGTATCCAACGACCGTTTGTATACGAATACCAGTTATTTCTTCCATCAAATGAAAGTAAGTATTTTAATTCAGGCTCTGTTTCAGAAAATTCAAATCTCGCAACAGTTTTATTTCCTGTAATAAACATTATTATATTACTGTCAGGATAGTATCTGATATAATCAGATTTAAATGATTTATCAAAAATTTTATAACTTTTTTTTGCTATAGGGTCAGATATATAATAATAGTAATTTTCTGAGTTTCCGCTTTGACATAATAATGTGCCGTTATTACATTTCTGTATTATGGTTCCTGCATATGTTACTTCAGTAACAGCCCCACTTGAAATATCTATCATTATTCCATTATCTCCTTGTACATATACTGTAGTTAAATCATCGGAAATAATGCACTTTTTAATTTCTTTCAGTTGATAGTCTGAAGAAATACCAATCCTCTTGATACAATTCCATATATTGTTGTGTCTTTCATAAATATAAATATCAGCAGAGCCGCTATCATAATAATAACCTGCAACCATAAAATTACCACTGCTATCAAAGTCAAATACAGGAGTGGAGGTTTTTTGAACAAATCCATCAGTCTTCCAAGAACCATCAGAATATTCACTTATAATACCATCAGACACTCTATACAATTCGTTTTTTGAATTAAAGATAAATTCACTTGTCGATGAAAATGTTATTCTTTCCATTTCTTTTGTTTCTAAATTATATATAATTCCAGAATTATAGTTTGTTTTTAAGAAAAGATGTGTATTGTCTGGGCTGGAAACAATTTCAGTAATATTTTTCTTTAATAGCAATTGATATTCTTTAGTAATAAAGTCATATTCATACAAATATGAATTATCATACACATTATTGTAATATATTTTATTTCCATCTGATGAAAAAGTATAGACATTATATAATCCGTTAACAATAATATCACTTATATTATTAGGATTTGCATTTACTTCTTCATATTTTGTAACTGATAGCAAGATTACTTTATTGTTTGGAGGTAGGGATATAATCATTCCTTCGTCCATAAATATTTCATTTTCTCCATAATCAAGCCAATATGTATTACCACTTAATTTAACATAGGATGGCTCTTTAGAGAGATTAATAATCCTATATCCTGTTTTTTTCGTGCCTGTAACTTTAACAGTGCATTCACTATCAGTTTCATTAACATATCCTTTAAGATCCTTGTTCTCTGACGCATATAATTCATTTTCAACAGCTATATCTCTTGCACATTTATTACTTAATGTTTCATGTTCACTTTGGAAAAAATCCTTAGAATATATAGAATATCCATCGAGACCTTTTATTGTTTGTAATCCATCTCCTATATTTTCTTCAAAACTAACATCTAAAATTCTAATACTATTTTTATTTGATGAAATTTCAGAAGAACTAGTAATGTTTTGTATTTCAATAATACAGTCTTCATCTATTTTAGGAATAAACATATTTACATTTGATTTTGTTGATGAAAAATCTATTATTTTCTTTCCTGAGTATATTAATTCATTTTTGTCAGTGTTATAAACCAAAATTTGTATGGTATTAGTTATAAATCTGTTCCATCCATTATCAAACAAATAATCTATTGAAATTTTAACTCTATTGCTTGTTCTAAATGTGCTTGTATACTGAGTACTACCAAATGGTTTAAGAACTATATCTTTATTGTCATATTCATCAATAATCTCAGTTTTGTCAATCTTTTTGCTAACATGGGTATATTCGGTATCAAAGTTTTCGTCATTCACAATCCATTTTTCGTTTGATAATGGTGTTTTGTCTAACAATACAACATTATTCTCTTCGTCTGTACTTAAAAGCTTCTTTATACTATTATTAACAGTAAAACCAGCTATTTTTTCATCAATATTAATGCCTCCTGTTATAACTGCAGGATTAACATTGTATTCCGTATTGTTACTAATATTACCAAATTGAAGCGAACCATCCTTATAAACAACATTGGAAGCAACCATTTCAGACAGATTTATTTTGTTTGTATTTATTTTTTTGAATTCAGATGAAATATCATCAAAAAGCCATTGAGATGTTTCATTTGCGTTCATATATAAGCCAGAAAAAACTCCAGTTATGTTATCGGTAGTTATGTCAAGTAAATTTAGTTCGAGTTTCTGCCATTTTCCTCTGCTCAAATCTTTTCCTATCTCATAAACCCCATCACCATCGCTGTCACTTCTAATCAAAACATATTCCTCACTTTTAATGCCATTAGTTATGGTTTCTGCTTTTGTATAAAATGAAATTGTTTCCGAATTATACATTGGTTTCATCATTAAAGTATAATAATTGCATTTTGTTTCAATATTTTCGGTCGTTAAAAATTCCTTTTTTGTTAAACTTATATATTCTCTTAGCTTTAATCCATCAGTTCCTCCTATCGTAATAAGATAGTTTGTGTAGTCGGAAACATCAAATTCAAACATAAAACTTCCGTTATTATTATTAGTTATTTCATTAATGTATTCAATCTTATCGTTATTTGTTACGCAGATAGTTGTTTCTTTGCCTGCATCTGCAATCCCGTAAATTTTGAAATGTTTATCGTCAATGGTAATATTGACCCCATTTTTTGAAATATGTTGGTTTTTTTGTAAGGGATATGATGTAATAATGTTGTTAAAACTTCCTGATTTAAACTTAGATGATTCCTTTATGGGTATAATGTCTGTATGATTTTTTGATATTTTTAAAGCAAACTTACCATTATATTTATCCTCTGATATTGATAATTGTTGTTTATAGTTTTGGGCGTTAACAGCATTAATCTCATTGCGCTCTTCATATCCTGTATGTAGCGGTTGAGATAATTTGGTCTTTTTAATTATTTCTGAATTTGAAGAGTTTATACCCTGTGGAAACATTGTTGACCAAGGATATGATATATTTTGCCATACTGTTATTTTTTCCATCATATCGGTATATGATTTTTTAATTTCGCTATCAGAATATATGTGGTTATAAATTTTCAGTTCATCAACAACTCCATAAAAATTATTATTCCCATCCGTTCCAATATATATGTCATTATTGACAATTGAAATCGATTCTGTTGAAATTATTTCATGTAATAGTGTTCCGTTTGAGAATAATCTAATATTTTTGTCTTCTAATGATAATGCGATATTGTACCATTCATTTTCTAATACAGAATAATCAATATTAAATATATTATTATAATAATTTATATAAACTTTCTCTGTTTCTTTTTCTATTCCTACCGTTAACATATTTTTTATATTGATTATAGGTAAATAATTCGATAAACAGCTTTTAAATTTTGGCTTTACCCAAAGTGATATTAAACATTTATTATCTGTTAAACTGTTTTTTGTGTTAGAAATTTTTATGTAAGCGTTATCACCGTTTAACAGAATTCCATTGTCAGATATTCCGGATGTTAACATTCCTTCACTTATAATAGCATTATCAAATGCATTCATTTTATCGCTACTCTTGTTCTGAATAAGATAATCGAAAGGAAAATATCCTACCAATTCTTCATAAGCAAGTGTATTTAAATTAGTGAATAGAATACATAAAATAAGCAAAATATAGTATTTAGTTTTTCTCATCTTTATCTTTCCTTTTCTAGTTTTTATTTTTTACATAAACCAAATTGATTCTTAAATAATATTTGATCATTGTGTAAGGGTATTTGCAAAAGAATTATTATCTATAAACCACCTTTCTTTTTGTATATTTTACCCTCATAAAACATAATATACTCTTATTAACAAAAAAAATGTCGTATTTTGTCTAATCAAAAAAAATTTGTGAAAACAAACAAAAAAGTTGTTTTTTTTTGTTTGTTTTATATTGTTTTTTAATGTTGAGTGTATATAGTGTATTTTTGTGCCAATGATTTCCGATGTTAAATTAAATAATGTTATAAAATTTCTGAAAAAAATTCATGAAAAATAGTTTCGCATATTGCGTGGGGAAAAAATAGTATGATAAAATGTACTTGTAAAAATGGTGCAATTAAAAACGGCTGGTAGACTGCAATTTAAAACAACCAATATTATTCTGTATTAAACTTTAAAATAGAAGACGGAAAGAGAAAGCAAAGGATAGAGACACTAAGCATATTATTTTTTTGTGTGTTTTTTATAGATTGGGGAGTTCTGAAGTGCTGGGACTAAAAGGGGATGTAATTAATTTTAATGACAATAGTATAAGAATATGTAATGTTGTTAAAAAATATCTTATTAAATTAATAGAAGAGCAACAAGAGATGTACACAAAAAAATAATTGACCGAAAACCTAAGGTTTTCGGTCAATTATTTGGTGCTCGAGGTCGGGGTCGAACCGACACGGGAATCTCTTCCCACAGGATTTTAAGTCCTGGGCGTCTGCCAGTTCCGCCACTCGAGCATTGGGAACGCTAATTATTTTAGCATAATATAATAGATTTGTCAATAGTTTTTGGAAAAATAATTGTTATATGTATTGATATATTTAGAAAATAATGATAAAATATAGAAAAATATGAAAGGTTATTTGTTATGAAGGATTTGATAAAATTATTTTTAGCATTTGCCAAAATTGGTGCTGTGACTTTTGGTGGTGGATATGCTATGTTACCGATACTTCAAAGGGACATTGTTGAGAAACACGGTTGGGTGACAGATGAAGAATTGATGGACTATTTTGCAATAGGTCAATGTACACCAGGTGTGATTGCGGTTAATACGGGAACATTTGTTGGATATAAAATAAAAGGTGTTTTCGGGGGAATAGCAGCAACTTTGGGAGTTATTTTTCCGTCCATTGTAATTATTACAATTATTTCAGCATTTATCTCTAATTTTTCTGATATGGAAATTGTAAAATATGCATT
This sequence comes from Clostridia bacterium, assembly GCA_045645365.1. Taxonomy (GTDB): domain Bacteria; phylum Bacillota; class Clostridia; order UBA1381; family UBA1381; genus RGIG1988. The sequence goes on from JAZRIR010000005.1 coordinate 9,485, forward strand.
TAATGGGATAAGAGTATGTGTATGTGTGCTGATATTTAATGCCGTTACAAAATTAGCAAAAAACGCACTTATTGACAAATGGGCATGGGGAATATTTATTGCGGTATTTTTATTGTCATTTTTGTTTAATGTGTCTGCTACTATACTTATTATAACTTCAGGAATTCTGGGATATGCAATTATGAGGATGAGAAAGGCGGCGAAGAAATGATATTACTTGAATTATTTTTCTCATTCTTTAAAATTGGATTATTTGCTGTTGGCGGCGGACTTGCAACATTGCCATTTTTATACGAATTAGCGAATGCACATACATGGTTTGATGCCAGGCTTATCTCTGATATGATTGCAATTTCAGAATCAACTCCGGGACCTATCGGAATTAATATGGCGACATATGTTGGGTATTTGAATTCGGGTCTGTCAGGGGCGATAATAGCTCCATTGGGAGAGGTTGCACCATCAATTATAATAATTACAATTATAGCAGGTTTTTTAAAGAAATTCAAAGATAATGAAATTGTAAAGAATGTGTTTTACGGATTAAGAGCAGCATCGTGTGGTTTGATAGCAGCCGCCGGATTGGGTGTTGTCAAAATTGCTTTTTTTGGTGAAACTGTTATGGAATTCTTCTGGCAGGGTGCAATAATGGCGGTTATTTTGTACTTTGCTATAAAGAAACTAAAGTGTCACCCCATTGTATTTATTGCAATATCTGCAATTATAGGTATAATATTTAAATTTCAAATATAAAAAAACGCACCGAGATATCGGTGTGTTTTTTATCAAACCTTGTCATATCTGTTTTCTACATAGCAAAGCAATTCGTTATCGCTGAAATCGGATATAATATCTTTTAGGATATCTAAAGCATCAATATTAAAAACTGTCATATTTTGGTTAATTGAAGCATATACTTCTCTTAGGGAGTCGCATATACAATCTCCGCACAACAGATGTGAATTCACATCATACAGTTTCTTTAAAGATGAACCACATTCCTCGCAGCATTGGTCATTGCTATTGTTAAATTGATATGTGTCTTCGTAGGCTTGTATTCTTTGCCGTTCAAGTTCTAAAACGGCTTCAGGTGAATAATTTTTATAGTACATAATGTCCTCCAAGATGCACTATGCAACAACAAATTTAGTATATCATACAATTCAGATTATGTCAATAGCATAATGCAAAATTTTTAATATATGCACAATGCTACATTATTTTATAAAAATATGGTGAAAAAAGAAAAAAATTGTCAAAAAATGTTGCATTATGCTATGATGTGTGTTATAATAGAATCAAATATCGGAATAGTGATGAAAGGATGTTTTAAAAATGTATGATTTGGGATTGATAGGCGGAAGAATTAAGGAAATTAGAAAAGAAAAGGATATGACTTTGGAGGAGGTTGCAAAGAGGATAGGAGTTGCAAAATCAACCATCCAAAGATATGAGGCTGGCTTGATTTCATCGCCTAAGCAACCTGTATTGGCGGCTATGGCAAAGGCATTTAATATAAGTGAAGAATGGCTTTGTGGAGTGAGTAATCTTAAAGAGGAACAAGGCAACCAGTCCTTTGACGACGGAATGATACCGATACCAGTGTTGGGAGAAGTTTCTGCAGGAATGGGCAAATATGCTACTGACAATATTACGGGATATATATTTGAAGAAAAAGATTCAATTACAGATGATTGTGAATATGTTTACCTTAAGGTTTCCGGTGACAGTATGTATCCTGAGTTTAAAGAGGGAGATTTGGTTTTTGTTAAATGTCAGCCGTCGGTAGAGTCGGGTAGCTATGCTGTTGTTATGGTAGATGCCGAGCTTGGTATGGTGAAAAAGGTGGTTTATGGAAGTAATTTTGTTGAATTGCAATCTGTTAATCCTATGTATCCACCTAAGCGGTTTGAGAATGAGGATGTATTGAGGGTAAGGGTTTTCGGTCTTGTTAAGGGAATGAAAAGAGTTTTTTGATAAATGGCTTAAAAGCTTGACAAATCGACTTAAAAACATTATACTATTCTATATTTGAAATAAACAAAAGAGGTTATATAAATGGAACATAAAGAATATATTGCTGGTAAGATAGCTGAGAAAACAGGATTAACTAAAGATGAGCTAATAAAGGTTATGGAGACTCCTCCTGACGCAAAAATGGGAGATACCGCATTTCCATGCTTCATACTTGCAAAAACAATGAGAAAAGCGCCTCCAATGATAGCATCTGAACTATTAGAGTTGTTTGATGGAGATACTGCTTTTGAAAAGGTAGAGGCTGTAGGAGGGTATTTAAATTTCTTCTTCAACAGAAAAGAATTTGTTGAAGATGTGATGAAAAGAGTAAAAGCATCGAATGGAAGTTTTGCAAAATCAGATGAAGGCAGAGGAAAAACTGTATTGGTGGAATATTCATCACCAAATATTGCAAAGCCGTTTCATATAGGTCATTTGTTCTCAACTGCAGTAGGAAATTCTCTTGCAAGAATTTATGATTATCTTGGCTATGATGTTCAAAGACTAAATCACCTCGGCGACTGGGGAACGCAGTTTGGTAAACTTATATCTGCTTATAAAAGATGGGGAGTAAAAGAAGTTATTGAAAAGGACCCTATTAATGAGCTTTTAAAAATTTATGTAAAATTTCACGAAGAAGCAGAGAAAGCTCCTGAATTAGAGGATGAGGCAAGAGAATATTTCAAGTCTTTGGAAAATGGAGATGAAGAAACAACTCAGTTGTGGCAGTATTTCAGAGATGTGAGCTTAAAAGAATTCAAAAGAGTTTATGATATGCTTGGAGTAGAATTTGACTCATATGCAGGCGAAAGCTTTTATGGCGACAAAATGCAGGAGGTTGTTGAAATACTTGATGATAAGGGGCTCTTATGTGAGAGTGATGGAGCGCAGGTTGTTATGCTTGACGAACTAAATGTCCCGCCATGTATAATATTGAAGTCAGACGGTGCAACAATTTATGCAACGCGTGACATTGCAGCAGCATTGTACAGAAAACGCACATACGATTTTGAAAAGAATATCTATGTGGTGGGTTCTCCTCAGGCACTACACTTTAAACAAATTTTTGCAGTAATTAAAAAAGCAGGATTTGAATGGGCAGATAACTGTACTCATGTTGGTTTTGGTCTGGTTAAATTCCCTGATAAAAAGCTTTCAACAAGACATGGTGATGTTGTGTTCCTGGAAGATGTTTTAAATGAATCTGTTGCAAAAACTCTTGAAATTATTACTAATAACAGTCCTGATATGGAAGATAAGGAAAAGGTTGCAGAAAAAATCGGTATTGGAGCAATACTTTATGCCTTCCTTAAAAACAGCAGAGAAAAGGATATTGTTTTTTCTTGGGACAGTATGCTTGATTTTGAAGGTGAGTCTGCACCTTATGTTCAGTATAGCTATGCAAGAGGCAGAAGTATTTTGAGAAGATGTGATTTGGATTATTCCGATGCTGATTTCTCATTGATAACTTCAGATGAAGAATATGAGCTTGTTAAGCAGATAAATGCATTCGGTACTGCAATTTCAGATGCTGCAGCAAAGAATGAGCCGTTCTATATAAACAGATACGTAACAAATCTTGCAAGATGCTTTAATAAATTCTATAACAACTATCCTATCTTAAAGGGAGATGTTGACGAAAACACCAAAAAGGCGCGTCTTGCTTTGGTTGATGCATCAACCGAGGTGATAAAATCAGCATTGTTGCTGTTAGGAATTGAAACTGTTGAGAGTATGTAAGAGGTGTCTTTATGGGAGAATTAATGTATGTATTCCGAATCATCATTGCCGGTATATGCGGCATTATTATCGGATACGAAAGAAAAAGCCGTTCTAAGGAAGCAGGGATAAGAACTCATTTTATTGTTGCAAGTGCGGCAGCGCTCATAATGATTGTTTCAAAATATGGTTTTTTTGATTTGATTTTAAAGGCAGTTATGGAGGGGGTAGAGGTAAAGCTTGACCCATCAAGAATTGCCTCGTGTATTGTCAGTGGTGTCGGTTTCTTGGGTGCAGGTATGATTTTTGTACAGAAACACACGGTAAGGGGTCTGACAACTGCGGCAGGTATTTGGGCAACTGCAGGGATTGGTATGGCAATCGGTGCAGGGCTTTACCTTACAGGAATAATATTCACGGGTATTATATTTCTGGCACAAATCATACTTCATAAGGATTCAAAATTACTGATGGTAAGACATATGAAAATTTTGAGAATATCAGGAGTTGTTGAACAGGGATATATCGAAGAACTTACAAAAAAGCTTGCTGTATGTGACATAGTAATTGATGATTATGATGTTTCAAGAAATCCTGAAATTAATAGCTTTGATTATATAATAACAGTAGAAGTTCCAAAGGTATTCAATGAAGAAGAAATACTATCTTTAATTGAGTATAATGCCTCGATAGAAACAATGAAATAAAAGAATGCAGACTATGTCTGCATTTTTTGTTGACAAAATGCATATTATTAAACAGCTTATAAAAAGGGGAGTTGTCTTGATGAAATGTTTTGTTATAAAGGGTAGAACATTATTTTTTGCAATATTGTCAGCTGTATGTGTTTGTATATGTATAGGGACGGTAAATTCTCAAAGTGTTTTTAAAGTGGGAAACCGCGAAATACCAATTTACTGTGTCGAAAGAGAAGATAATAAGATAGCCCTTACCTTTAACTGTGCATGGAACGATGATGATATTGACAATATATTAAAAACGCTTGATGCTTATGGTGTAAAATCCACATTTTTTATTGTTGGGGAGTGGGCAGAAAAATACCCTGAAAGTGTTAAAAGAATTTATGAAGAGGGACATGAAATTGCAAATCATTCCTATGCACATGACCACTACAGTAAATGGAGTAAGAAAAAGATTTTAGAAGATATTGAAAAATGTGATAATTTACTCGAAGAAATCACAGGAACCAAGCCTGTTCTTTTTAGAGCAGCATATGGAGAGTATAATGATAATGTTGTATTGGCTTGCGATGAAAGCGGAAGATACTACATACAATGGTCTGTTGATTCTATAGACTATGGCGATGCAACGGAAACTGATATTTATAACAGAGTTTTAGATAAAACAGAAGCAGGAAGCATAGTTTTAATGCATTCGGGAACAAAGAACACAGCAAAGATACTTCCTAAAATAATTGCTGATTTATCACAAAACTATGAATTATGCACTGTTTCTGACTTGATTTATAAAGAAAATTACATAATAGATGCAACAGGAAAACAAAAAAGGAATTAAAGGTTTACAAAATATAAAAACTGTGCTATACTATCTAAAAAAGATATGGAGTTGACACTAATGAGCAATATTTGGCATGACATTAATCCGAAAAGAATTTCACCTGATGATTTTGTTGCGTGCATCGAGATTCCCAAGGGTGGAAAGAATAAATATGAAATGGATAAGGAAACAGGTCTTTTGTACCTTGACAGAGTTTTATATACATCAACACACTATCCTGCAAACTATGGCTTTATTCCAAGAACTTATGCATCAGACAATGACCCGCTTGATGTTTTGGTTTTGTGTCAGGAGAGCATTGTGCCGATGACGTTGGTAAGATGTTATCCGATTGGTGTTGTGAATATGGTTGATAATGATGCAGAGGATGAAAAAATCATTGCCATTCCGTTTAATGACCCGTCATTGACTTGCTATTCGGATATTTCACAACTGCCGTCTCACACATTTGACGAAATTAAGCATTTTTTCAAGGTATATAAATACCTTGAAGAAAAGGAAACTGTTGTGAGCGAGGTAATGGGAAGAGACAGAGCAAAAGAGATAATACAGAATTGTATAGAAAGGTATAAAGATACATTTTGCTAAAAAAGGCGACCTCTCGGTCGCCTTTTGGTTTTATAAATCAAGTTTTAAATCGTTTTCTTTTATTAAGCCTGTTTTTCTGAACAGAGCTCCTAAAATCCATGTGATTACAGCAGGGAGAACAAATGAGATAAGTATTAGCCCTATCCAGTCAAAACCAGTTATTGATAATTTTAAGCCATTTTGAATGTCTGAGAGCCAGCCTGTGTAAACACCAATTTGTCCGACAAGACCACAGGTTCCCATTCCTGATGAAACTGCAGCTCCATTCATTTGCAACTTGAATAGACAGGTTGCTATAGGTCCAGTTATTGCAGAGGTGATAATGGGTGGTAGCCAAATAATAGGCTTTTTAACAATATTGCCCATCTGTAGCATACTTGTGCCAATACCCTGTGCTAACAAACCACCGAATTTATTTTCTTTAAAGCTCATAACTGCAAAGCCGACCATTTGTGCACAACAGCCTGCCAATGCTGCGCCGCCTGCAAGTCCTGTAAGGCTTAGTGCCGCACATATTGCCGCACTGCTTATTGGAAGTGTCAAAGCAATTCCAATTATAACAGAAACCAAAATTCCCATAATAAACGGTTGCTGTTCAGTTGCCCACATAACTGCAGCACCGACTGATGATGCCACTTTACCGATAAACGGAGCGATTGCCATTGATAACAGTACACCTATTATAATTGTTACCAACGGAGTTACTATTATATCTATTTTTGTTTCCTTGCTTACTGCCTTTCCGAATTCAGCACTTATGATTGCTATAATTAATACTGCCAAAGGCCCGCCTGCACCGCCAAGTTCGTTTGATGCTGCACCTACTGCCAATAAGGAGAACAATACCAATTGCGGAGCTTTTAGGGCGTATCCGATGGCAACTGCCATTGCTGCACCTGTTGCAGATTTTGCATATGTACCGATTGAAACTAATGTTTCTATTCCGAACTGCTGGCCGATTGTACTTATAATAGTACCAATTAGGAGCGATGCAAATAAACCCTGTGCCATTGCACCCATCGCATCAATAAAATAGCGCTTAAATGAGATTTCAATGTCCTTACGTTTTAAGAAATTTTTCACAGTGAGTCACTCTTTTCTATAAAATTTTGTAAGAATTATATCACTAAAAAAAACTTTAATCAATAAATTTGGGAAATATTCGGGAAATATTACGAAAATTAATGAATTTTTTATATAACTATTGTACTTTTTCAAAAAATGTTATATAATGTACAATGAGGAATTATATGTATAGTATGGTATAAAAAATATAAGAGAGAGAAGAATATGTTTAATATAGTATTGGTAGAGCCTGAAATACCGCAAAACACAGGAAATATCGCAAGAACCTGCGCAGCAACAGGTGCAAAGCTTCATATTGTGAAGCCTATGGGATTTGAAATTGATGATAAAAAGCTAAAGAGAGCAGGACTTGATTACTGGCACTTGCTTGGAATTGAGTATTACGAAAATATTGATGACTTTTTTGAAAAAAACAAAGGTGGTAAATTTTATTTTTCAACCACAAAAGCAAGAAACACTTATGCTGATGTAAATTTTTGTGACGGTGATTTTATTCTTTTTGGTAAAGAAACAAAAGGACTTCCCGAACAGCTTTTGCACGATAACAAGGAATATTGCATAAGAATACCAATGATTAGCGATGCAAGAAGCTTAAATCTTTCCAATGCAGTAGCAATCGTTGTTTATGAGGCACTTCGTCAGACAGGCTTTGAAAAACTTGAAAGCTTTGGTGAACTTCATACAATGAATTGGGATTAAAGAAAGGACGGTTAATATGGCAACTTATAAAATATTTATTGATACAGGCGCTGATATGCCTGAGGAAATGGCAGAAAAAAACGGATTTGGAGTAATCAGATTTTTGAGCATTTTTGGCGAAAAATCGTATGTTACAGGAACTGAACTCTCAAATGAACAGTTCTATAAAAAGCTCGAAGAGTCAGACACAATTCCAACTACCTCACAAACTCCTTATGCTGATTTTTATGACCAGTTGAAAAAGGCGAGTGATGAGTATGATACTGTCATATACTTTGCGCTTTCTTCAAATGCAAGCGGACAGTATAACACAGCTTGTATGATTAGAAATGAAATTTTAGAAGAAAATCCTGATGCAGATATAAGACTTTTTGATACAAAAACCTTTTCAATTTACATTTCTGCCACAGCACTCTATGCAAAAGAACTGTTAGACGGCGGAATGGATGTTGATACTGTTTTAGAAAAGTGCAGGGAATATATTGAATCATGGCAATGCTATATTCTTGTCGATACATTAAAATATCTTGAAAAGGGCGGAAGAATTACAAAGACTAGTGCTATTGTCGGAAGTCTTCTTGACATAAAGCCTGTTTTGACAATTAATAACGGTCTTATTGAACCTGTTGAAAAGCTAAGAGGTAACAAGAAGTTGTTTAAAAAGCTTATTAATTTAATTCGTGAAAATCCTGACTTTGACGATGAAAAATGCGAATTTATGATAGGACATTCAAACATTGAATATTGCAACGAAGTGAAGAATTTAATCAAAGATGAGTTTGGTGTTGATGTGAAAGAATATCTTGAATTAGGACCTATTGTAGGTACACATATCGGTCCCGGAACTCTTGGTGTATTATTCAGATTGAAAAAATAAAAGGAAGTGCAGATAAAATGAAATATATTGTTGTTTTGGGCGACGGAATGGCAGATTATGCTGTTAGTGAGTTTGACGGTAAAACAATTTTAGATGTTGCCAATAAGCCTAATATGGATTATATGGCATCTCACGGTGAGTTGGGAATGGTAAAAACTGTTGCAGACGGTATGAAACCCGGTAGTGATGTTGCCAATCTTTCAGTTATGGGATATGACACACAAAAATGCTACAGCGGTCGTTCACCGTTAGAGGCGGCAAGTATAGGAGTAACACTAAAAGATACAGATGTTACCTTCAGAACAAACCTCGTAACTTTATCTGAAGAAGAAAACTACGAAGATAAAACAATGGTTGACTATTCTGCAGGAGAAATCACAACAGAAGAAGCAAGCGAATTGATGAAGACTATCAATGAGGAGCTTCACGATGATATAGTAACATTCTATGCAGGAGTTAGCTACAGACATCTTTTGGTTTGGGACAAGGGTTCAACGAATGTAAAATTAACTCCTCCGCACGATATTTCAGATAAAAAAATAACAGATCATTTGCCATGTGGTGACGGTAGTGAAAAGCTATTGGAAATGATGAAAAAGAGTGTGAAAATTTTAAAAGACCACCCTGTTAATAAAAAGAGAATTGCAGAGGGCAAGCGACCTGCTACATCAATCTGGCCATGGGGCGAGGGTACTAAACCCCAGCTTGAGAAATTCTCCGAGAAATTTGGAATTGATGCAGGTGTTATTTCTGCTGTTGATTTGATAAAAGGTATTGCTATTTTAGCTGATATGAAATCAGTAGATGTTGAAGGTGCAAACGGCAACTTTGATACAAACTATAAAGGTAAAGCAGATGCTTGTTTTGACCTTCTCACAAAAGACGGTAAGGACTTTGTTTATCTTCACCTTGAGGGCCCTGATGAATGCGGTCACAGAGGTGAGGCGGAAAACAAAAAGTATGCCGTTGAAATGATTGATGAAAAGGTAATCGGATATTTAAGAGAGAAGCTTGAGAGTGCAGGAATTGACTACAAAATGATGGTATTGCCTGACCATCCAACACCAATCAGCTTGAAAACTCATGTATCAGACCCTGTTCCGTATCTTATATTTGATTCAACAAAGAAGGTTGAAAATAATACAGTCTATTGTGAAAAGTCGGCTGAAAAAAGCGGTAAATACATAGAAAAAGGATATGAATTGATGGCTCATTTCCTTAGAGATTAATATTATATGGATGTGATATAATGAAATTCAAAGGATTTGCTTTAAAAACTCTTTTATCGTTAATAGCATCGGTAATTGTAATTGTTTTGGCGATTGTATTTTTTAATGATATCTTAAATATCATATGGGGTATTCTTGGTATATTTGCTCCGTTTATTCTGGCATTTTTACTGTCATTACTTTTAAATCCTGTTGCCGATAAGCTCCATAAAAAATTTAGGCTTCCAAGGGGACTCACTACTATTTTGGTAATATTGATTACGATAATTTTATTGGGCGGAGTTGTAGGTGGCATTATCTGGAAGATTATTTCGGAGGTTAAGAATATCTATATGCAACTGCCACAAATAACTCAAAGTGTTATGGAGTGGATAAAGGGAGTACAGGAAAGTTTTTCCGATATTTATTTTTCAATGCCTGTAGATATACAAAATGTATTTGATACATTAGGGGACAACATTCAACAGTCCTTAACACACATTATAAAGGATAACTACAGACCTGTTGTGTATGGAGCAGGAAATATCGCAAAAAAACTTCCTAGTATTTTTGTTGGAACAATTGTTTTTATTCTGTCATTGTTTTTTATGCTTTCAGGACGCGGAAGTGTGGATAATTTGATTAAAAAAGTAATACCTCATAATGTTCTTGATAAAATAAAAACCATTTTTAGTGAAATCAAAAAGACTTTAGGGGGATATGTGAAGGCTCAGATTATTATTATGTCTGTTGCATTTGTTATCATATTTACAGGTCTGTCAATTTTGAAAATTGAATATGCACTATTGATTGCCCTCGGTGTTGCTATATTAGACGCGTTGCCGTTTTTTGGAAGTGGTGCGGTTTTAATTCCGTGGTCGATTATAAGTTTTTTCAGTTCAGAAGTCAAAATGGGTGTTGGATTAGTAATTATTTATCTTTTGGTTATATTTACAAGACAGATGATTGAACCTAAAATTGTAAGCAATAAGATAGGAATTAATCCTTTGATTACATTAATGTCAATGTATGTAGGTTATAGAGTATTCTCGTTCGGAGGTATGATTTTAGGGCCTGTTATACTTGTGTTAATTATAAGCTTTCATAAAGCAGGAGTGTTTGAGCCTTTTAAAAGTTTTTTTAAAAGAACTTACGCTAAACTCAAAGAAGAATTAAAATAAAACATAAAGAGGAGATATAAAGATGGATAAACAGTTTTATATAACAACTGCGATTGCATACACATCAAGAAAGCCTCATATAGGAAATACTTATGAGATTATCTTAACAGATGCTATTGCAAGATTTAGAAGATATATCGGTGATGATGTATTTTTCCTGACAGGAACAGATGAACACGGACAGAAAATTCAGGAGATTGCAGAAGCAGCAGGAGTTACACCCAAAGCTTATGTTGATGAAATTGCGGCACAAATTAAGGATATTGCTGATATGTTAAATATCAGCTACGATAAATTCATCAGGACTACTGACGATTATCACGAGGAAGCTGTTAAGGCTATATTTAAAAAGCTATATGATCAGGGCGATATTTATAAGTCTGAATATGAGGGTCTTTACTGTACTCCTTGCGAGTCTTTCTGGACAGAAACCCAGCTTGTTGACGGAAAATGTCCCGATTGCGGCAGAGAAGTTAAAAAGACTAAGGAAGAAGCATATTTCTTCAAAATGAGTAAATACCAAGACCAGTTGATGAAATATATTGAAGATAACCCTGATTTCATTCAGCCTGAATCAAGAAAGAAGGAAATGGTAAATAACTTCTTAAAACCGGGACTTCAGGATTTATGTGTATCAAGAACAAGCTTCACATGGGGTATTCCTGTTGAGTTTGACCCGAAGCATGTTGTTTATGTGTGGATTGACGCACTTTCAAATTATATTACAGCACTTGGATATCATCCGGAGAAAAAGGGTGAACTTTATCAAAAATATTGGCCTGCAGATGTGCATATCATTGGAAAGGACATATTAAGATTCCACACAATTTACTGGCCAATTATGTTAATGGCACTAGGTGAGCCTTTACCAAAGCAGGTATTTGGTCATCCATGGATGCTTTTCGGTGAAGAAAAAATGTCGAAATCCAGAGGAAATGTTATTTATGCTGAGGACTTGGTTAGACATTTTGGTGTTGATGCGGTAAGATACTATTCACTTCACGAAATGCCGTTTGCACAGGACGGAAACATTACTTACGATACATTTATTGCAAGATACAATTCAGACCTTGCAAATACCTTGGGAAATCTTGTTAACAGAACAGTTGCGATGCAAAATAAGTATTTTGACGGTGTTATTCAGGATAATACGGTTTGCGGCGACTTTGATGAGGATTTAAAGAAGACTGCACTGGATGCTATAGAAAAGGTTACAAAGAAAATGGAAACTTGGCATATTGCAGACAGTCTTGATGAAATCTGGAATGTTGTTGATAGAGCAAATAAGTATATAGATGAAACAATGCCTTGGGCATTGGCTAAGGATGAAGAAAAAAAAGCAAGACTGGGAACAGTTTTATATAATCTTTTGGAAACTATAAGAATTATTTCTTCGCTTCTTTCATCATTTATGCCTCAAACGGCAGATGCAATTAAAAATCAGATTGGTGCAGGCGATATATCATATGAAAGTGCAAAACATTTTGGTATATTGAAGGTAGGAGCTAAAGTTGGTGCTGCAGAGCCGTTGTTTGCAAGAATTGACGCAGAAAAGAAAATGGAAGAGCTTGCTCTGGAAAATGCGTCCGAGGAGCCTGAAATCAAGATTGAACCATTTAAGGATTTTGTTGAGTTTGATGATTTTGAAAAGCTTGATATTAGAGTTGGTAAGGTTATCGAATGTGAGAAGGTTAAAAAATCTGACAAGCTCTTAAGATTTACCCTGCAGGTTGGCAGCGAAACAAGACAAATACTATCAGGAATCTCAAAATATCACACACCTGAAGAATTAATTGGTAAAAATGTTGTGTTCATCGCAAACTTTAAGCCAAGAAAAATGATGGGACTAGAGTCCTGCGGGATGATTTTGTCTGCAGAAATTGATGGAGAATTAACTGCTCTAACAACAGTTAAGGATATTCAAAGCGGAGCACAAATTGTATAAAAACGGTTTAAAATACTAAAAGGAGTAAATACTAAAATGAGAATGACAAGATTATTGGCACCAACATTAAGAGAAGTGCCATCAGATGCGGAGATTGCAAGTCATCAGTTAATGATGAGAGCAGGATATATTAGAAAATTAGCTGCAGGAATTTATTCATATCTTCCTTTAGGATTAAGATGTGAGAGAAAAGTTGAACAGATTGTAAGAGAAGAAATGGATAAAGCAGGTGCACAGGAGCTTTTGATGTCGGCACTTTTGCCTGCAGAAGCATATCAGGCCTCAGGAAGATGGGATGTTTTCGGACAGAGTATGTTCAAATTAAAGGACAGATATGATAGAGATTTTTGTTTGGGACCAACTCACGAAGAATTATTTACACAGACAGTAATTAACGAGGTTCGTTCATATAAAGAATATCCGATGACTCTATATCAGATTCAGACAAAATATCGTGATGAGGGAAGACCGCGTTTTGGTGTTATGAGAAGCCGTGAATTTGTGATGAAGGATGCATACAGCTTTGATATGACAAAGGAAGGTCTTGATGAGTCATATAAGAAGATGTACGATGCGTACTGCAGAATTTTTGAAAGACTTGGTCTTGATTTCACAATAGTTGATGCTGATTCAGGTGCTATGGGCGGAAGCGGTTCACAGGAATTTATGGTTAAATCTCCTGTGGGTGAAGACGGAATTGCTTATTGTGATGCTTGCGGATATGCAGCAAACTATGAAAAGGCTGAATGTGTTCCTGAGGACAAGGAATTTGCTGATGGTGATTTGGATTTGGAAAAGGTTGAAACACCAAATGTCCACACTATTGATGAATTGGTGACATTCTTTGGCACGGAGCCTTATGCTTTTGCTAAGACAATTATTTACAAGGCAGACGACAAATACATAGCTGCAATGGTAAGAGGAGACAGAGAAATTAACGAAGTCAAGCTCAAGAACCTTGTTGGTTGTGTTGATGATTTGGAGCTTGCAGAGCCGTTTATGGTAAGAGAAATCACAAAGGCTGATGTTGGCTTTGCAGGTCCTATAGGTCTGGAAATTGAAGTTATTGCCGACTTGGAAGTTGCTAATATGAAGAACTTTATAATTGGCGCAAATGATACAGGTTATCACTATAAAAATGTAAACATAAACAGAGATTTTACTCCAAATAAGATTGCAGATATAAGAGTTATCACCAACGGTGATAAATGTCCTAAGTGCGGACAGCCTATAAAGACTGCACAGGGTATTGAGGTTGGTCATATCTTTAAGCTTGGTACAAAGTATTCAGATGCTTTGGGACTTAAATTTACAGACGAAAGCGGAGAACAAAAAACTGTTATAATGGGTTGCTACGGAATAGGTGTAACTCGTTGTGTGGCTGCTGCTATTGAACAGATGCATGATGAAAATGGTATTGTTTTACCTGTTGCAATCGCACCTTATGAGGTTATGGTCGTGCCGGTAAATAACAAGGAAGAAGAACAGATGAGACTAGCTGAAGAAATCTATGAGGATTTGAAAAATCAGGGAATTGAGGCTGTTTTGGACGACAGAGCTGAAAGAGCGGGAGTTAAATTTAAGGATTCTGACTTAATTGGTATTCCTTTGAGAATTGTTGTTGGTAAAAAATGCGGCGAGGGAATAGTTGAGTATAAGTTAAGAACTGCATCTTCACCTGTTGAAATGACAGTTGAAGATGCGAAAGCTGAGGCAATTAAGTATATTAAAGAAAACAAATAATTATAGGGACGCCCAAAAGGCGTCCTGAAATTTAGAAAGGGTTTTTATATGCATAAAATCACTTCCTTATCAAACGGAATTAGAATAGTTTCTGAAAAAATTCCGTATGTAAAATCAGTATCAATTGGAGTATGGATTGGAAACGGCTCAAGATGTGAAGCTAAAGAAGAAAATGGTATGTCACATTTTATTGAGCATATGTTTTTCAAAGGTACCGATAAAAGAGATGCTAAAGCCATTGCTTATGAAATAGATTCTATAGGCGGACAATTGAATGCATTCACAACAAGAGAATATACCTGTTATTATACAAAAACTCTTGACGAACATATCGAAATTGCATTAGATGTTTTGAGTGATATGATATTTTCATCAAAGCTTTCAGAAAATGCAATGAATATGGAAAGAAATGTAATATGCGAAGAAATAAATATGTATGAGGATGAGCCTGAGGAAATGGCGGCTGATTTAATAATGGAGGCTGCATACGGCGACGATTCAATGGGACGACCAATCCTTGGAACTGTTAAGAGCTTATCGGGGATTAATCCCGATAATATGAGAAACTATATTAAATCTCACTATACGACAAAAAATACTGTTATTTCAGTTTCGGGAAATTATGACGATTCATTGTTTTCATTAATGGAAGAATATTTTGTAAAACCCGATATGCAGGATAATGATGTCATAATACCTGAGAGTATATATGTGCCGGGGAAAAGACTTGTAAAGACAAAGGACTCTGAACAGGTACAGCTAATTGCCGGCTTTAAAAGTATTGATGTCAAAGATGACGGAGTTTATAGTCTTTTGGCATTTAATAATATTTTTGGCAGCGGAATGTCATCAAGATTATTCCAGAATATAAGGGAACAAAAAGGTCTTGCATATTCAGTATACGCATATCATGCCGCGTATGTGGGAACAGGAATGTTCAATATATGTGCGGGAATGATGCCACAGAATGTGGAAACTGTAGCAGAGCTTATAACAGATGAAATCGTGAAAATAAAAAAAGAACTGCTTAGCGATGATGAACTTAATATGGCAAAAGAGCAGTTAAAGGGAAATTATATTTTGAGTTATGAAAGTGTAGGCTCAAGAATGCAGGCGGCAGGGAGAAATCTTTTGTTGGACAGACCAATAGTTTCGCCTGAAGAGGTTATAAGAAAAATAAACGCAATTTCAAAAGAGTCTGTTGCAGAAATTATAGAAAGAGTTTTAGATACCGATACTCTTTGTGTTGCGGCAGTGGGTGCTGTTGATAATGTGGATAATTTATTCCGTTTCTAAACCACTAACCCAATCGTAAAGCTGTTCATAGCTCATAAGCTTATTTAAAACAGAAACAAGCATATTTGCTGAAATTTTTGAAGGCAAGCCTAACGCAGTGCATAATGCATTGCGTTTTTTTGTTGAATTTTCTCCGCCTGATAAACCAAGCAGATAAAGGTCGGTTTTTTTTATAATTCTTGTATTTTCAGGGTTTATAGTTTCTCCGTCAATTTCACATCCTGCAACCTTTAGAGCATCTAAGATAATGTTATCATTTACGCCCTCAACTCCTAATAGACCTTCCTTTGAAGGCTCGGTTTTTCTTTTTTCTTTACCGCAAATATCTGGAATGTATGCGTGTTTTACTGTTCCGTTACTTATTGACTGCTTTATAAAATTTCTTATTTTAAAACCTGCTGAATCAGAGTCAGTCAGTATCACAATACCTGTTTTTTTTGCCAGAGTTTTTATCGTTTCAAGCTTTTTTTCGTCTTTGAAAATAGTAAATCCGTTTGTTTTTATAATAACTGCATCTAAAAATCCCGATAACTTTATCTGGTCATAAGTTCCTTCAACAATTATTGCTTCTTTTATTGTGTGCATCAGATTACTCCTTTCAAAGATTATGTGTAAATTTTAGCACAAATTGAATTGAAGGTCAATAAAACGCTTGAAAAAAGTCTGGAAAGGCTATATAATATAGAATATGATAAATTTTCAAAGGAGAAATTGATTATGAACACAGAAAAAATTATCGAATTTCTATTCGATTTGTTAGCATCACTGGGGATTAAAATAATTACCGCTCTGATTGTATTGTTTATTGGAAGTAAACTTATCAAGTTTTTGAAGAAATGGATAAAGAACTCACCAAAACTTGACAAGATTGATATGGGTGTTAGAACATTTTTAAGCAGCTTTTCAGGTATATCATTATATGCAATTCTCTTCATATCAATAGCTATGATACTTGGAATTCCGACAACATCATTTGTCACAGCTCTTGCTTCCTGTGGTGTTGCTATAGGTCTTGCACTTCAGGGTGCTTTGGGTAACTTGGCAGGGGGTATTATGATTCTTATATTTAAACCGTTCAAGGTTGGGGATTATATAAATACTGCATCAACCTCAGGTACGGTTTCGAATATAACAATTATGTATACTGTATTAACAACTCCTGATAACAAAATTATAACAATACCTAATGGCTCACTTACAAATTCAGTTATAGAAAATTATTCTGCATCGGATGAGAGAAGAGTTGACCTTGTTTTCTCAACAGGTTATGACTGCGATATAGATAAGGTTAAAAAGATTTTGTTGGATGCGGCAAACAGACACGAGAAGGTTTTAAAAGACCCCGAACCATTTGCACGTTTGACAAAACACGCAGATAGTTCATTAGAATATATCCTTCGTGTCTGGTGTAGGGCATCAGATTATTGGGATGTAAATTTTGACTTAATCGAAACTGTAAAAAAGGATTTTGATGAAAACGGAATTTCAATACCATATCCACAGATGGATATACATATTGATAATGTGAAATAAAAAAATCTTTTTTCGACAAAAATCAAAATTATCTTTACATTTCATTATAAATATGATAAAATATTTTAAGTTGAATAAAGGTCTTAAAATGCGATGCGGAACATCGGCGAGACATATTGTTTTCATCAGGTAAAATTGTCCTGTTCGGTTGCGGATAGGGCTTTTATTTTGCAAAAAAATATTAAGGAGAGATATTACAATGGAAAAACAAAATCAAGAAGCAATTTATGATGCCCGTACATTAGGTACAGGCAAGATGCTGGTATTGGGATTTCAGCATATGTTCGCAATGTTTGGAGCGACAGTTTTAGTTCCGCTTTTAACTGGTCTTGACATTGCAACAACACTTTTGATGGCAGGTTTGGGAACTTTATTGTTCCATTTAATTGCAAAGGGTAAGGTTCCTGCATTTTTGGGCTCTTCATTTGCATTCCTTGGCGGTTATGCGGCGGTTGCGCCATTGGCAGGTACTCAAACGATGACAAATGCACAGCTTTTGCCTTATGCAAGTATAGGTGTTGCGTGTGCGGGTTTGGTTTATTTAATTCTTGCAGCTTTAATCAAGCTTGTTGGTGTTAAAAAGGTTATGAAATTCTTTCCACCTGTAGTAACAGGTCCTATTATCATATCTATTGGATTGGGTCTTGCAGGAAGTGCGGTTGGAAATTGCCAGACTAACTGGTTGCTTGCAGTAATTGCTCTTGCCATTGTTGTAATATTCAATATATGGGGTAAGGGAATGGCTAAAATCATTCCTATATTGTTGGGTGTTGTTGGCTCATGTGTGATTGCGGCAATTCTTGCATTGGTTTGCGGAAAGACGGTTGATATAAACGGTGCACAATACATTGCAATCGCAGGAAATCCAAGTCTTTCATTGTTCTCAGTAGATGCATTGGAAGGACTTAAGAACGCAGCTTGGATTGGTTTCCCAATTAAATGGAATCAGACAGTATTCGGCGGTATTGATTGGGCGAATTCTTCATTGGTTATCAGTTCAATCATCGCAATCGTACCTATCGCTCTTGCAACAATGATGGAGCATATCGGAGATGTTTCGGCAATATCATCAACAGTAGGCAAGAACTATATTGCAGAGCCTGGTCTTCACAGAACAATGATTGGTGACGGTCTTGCAACAACAATGTCAGCATTGTTCGGCGGACCTGCTAACACAACATACGGCGAAAATACAGGTGTTTTGGCACTTTCAAGGGTTTATGACCCAAGAGTTATAAGAATTGCTGCAGTTTTAGCTGTTATTCTTTCATTCTCACCAAAGTTTGCTGCGATTGTAAACCTTATTCCTACAGCTATCATTGGCGGAATTTCATTTATCCTTTATGGTATGATTTCTGCAATCGGTGTTAGAAATGTTGTTGAAAATCAGGTTGATTTGACAAAGAGCCGTAACTTGATTGTTGCAGCAGTTATCCTTGTTTCAGCATTGGGTTTGGGAACAGCCGCTACATTCACAATCGGTAAAATTACAATTTCATTGTCAGCATTGGCAGTTGCATCAATTCTTGGTATTGTATTAAATGCAATTTTGCCTGGCAAGGATTTTGAATTCAAATCAGAGCCTGCTTCGGAAGCAGATACAGGAGTAAACTTTAAAGTTTGATAAATTTAAAACTGCTGTACAATAGTACAGCAGTTCTTTTTTATACAAAGTTGCATAATGCTATTGACAAAATACAACAAATATGTTATAATTACTATAATTAGCAGTCAAATATATTTTTTTGAATTATTAGTTGCACAAAGCAACAGAAAGGAGGAAAAATGGTAGATTTTAATTATTATATGGAACAGTATTGCGGTCAGAAAATTAAAACAGAAGAGGAGTTTAATATTTTTTGTAAAATAGCTAATAAGTATGTTATGAAAGCTACTGATAACCGTGGTACAGTTAAGGATGTGGGAGAGGCAATTTGTGCTGTTTGCGATATTCTTTGGGATATTGGCGGCAGTGAGGGAATAAAGAGCGAATCGGTAGATGGATTGAGCATCACATATGAAAATTCAAGAGCAGAGAAGCTTATTTATAATGCACTAAAGCTTTATTTACCCTCAAGGTTATTATATCGTGGAATTTAAAAATTGCGGCTTTAAGCCGCAATTTTTTTATGTAGTTATTTCGTCTAACGAAGCAAATTCATAACCGCAGGAGCGGGCATAATCAATTATTTCTCCTAGTGCATCGGCATTGTCGGAAGAAACTGCGTGAAGCAGTAAAACTGCCCCGTCGTGCAAATATTGAGTTACCTCATTAAAAGCGTAATCCTTGCCTTTTTGAGAGTTTGTGTCCCAATCCTTATAAGCAAAGCTCCATAAAACAGTTTTAAATCCTAAATCCTTTGCAATTGAAAGAACTTTTTCTGAATAGACGCCCTCAGGAGGCCGCATATATTTCATTTCATATCCGTAAAGCTCTTTCACCAAATCATTCATTCCTGTTAATTCCTGTTGTATTTTTTCAGTATCACCAAGCTTAGCAAGATTTGGATGATTAATTGTATGGTTACCTACAATATGCCCTTCATTTATCATTCTGTTGATTAGTTCGGTTTGTTCCTTTGCATAAGGAGCAGTTATAAAAAATGTTGCACATACCTTTTTTTCATTTAATGTATCTAATATTTTTGAGGTATAACCGTTTTCGTAACCCTCATCAAAGGTCAGGTATATCTTTTTCGGCTTATTGTTATCCATATAAAATGAAGAGTATTTTGTAAGCATTTCTTTTTGAGATGAAGGTATTTCAGGCTCATCATTTTTTACCTTTTTAATTCCCCAGCCAATGGCTTTATTATCAAGATTGTCGTATATGGTGGTTTCTGAAGTTAATAAGGGAGAGGTGTCCGATACTTTGAAGCTTACAAAAATGCCTGAACATACTGCTATAACTGTCGCTAAAATTGTTACATAAATATTTTTTTTCATAAATGCCTCCGTATTATAAATTTTTTGTTGAAAAATGTTTTTATTTGTTGTATAATGTAGGTAAGTGGGGTGAAGATAATATGTCTAATGAATTAGAATTCCGTAAGCATAAAAGAATGCTTGAAAGAAAAAAGAAAAACAGAAACATAAGACTATTATCATTAGTTGTTATAATAGTTTTATTTATTGTGTTTTTAATCATAAATACAATCGTTGGAAATGTAAATGAGAGTAAAAAGAATAATCCTGATTTTATATTTAATGGATATACTTATCCACAGCCTGATCCTAAAAACTTTGACATACTTGTTGATGCGTCAAAGACCGACGGAATGAAGAGAGCATATCTTACATTTGATGATGGTCCTAATAATTCTGTCACAACAAAAGTGCTTGATGTTTTAAGGAGATATAATGTTAAGGCTACATTTTTTATGGTAGGAACACTTGTGGAGCAGAATCCGCATATAGCAAGAAGAGTGTATGAAGAGGGACATCTTCTGGCAAATCATTCATATTCCCATAAGTATAGTGAATTATATGCTGATACCGAGTCGTTTATGAATCAGATAAACAAGACTCAACAGATGATAAGTGAGATAACGGGGGATTTGAACTATCCTAAAATATGCAGATTTCCAGGTGGCGGCTATAACAGCGGACATTATGGAGAGATTAAACAGGAATGTAAAATAAAACTTAATGAAGCAGGATACAGACATTGCGACTGGAATGCGTTGACAGGGGATTCGGAATTGGCAGACCCATCAGCGTCACATATTATGACAAGATTAAAAGCTACAGTCGGACAAAAAGAGGATGTAGTTATACTTATGCACGATGCTCCTGCCAAAAAAGTAACTGCACAGACACTTCCTGATGTTATTGAATATCTGATTGAATGCGGTTATGAATTTGATACATTGGATAGGATTTAATATATAAAACCCACTCATTTGAGTGGGTTTTTTGCATCTACAAAAAAAACAGAGCATATACTAGTCTGGGTGATTTTATGAATTTAATATTTTCGTTAATGATTATTGCATCATTAGTTATTTCTTTTTTTACAGGCACTGTTGAGGAAACTGTCTATGCAGGTTTAGACGGTGCTATGCGGTCTGTGGAAATTCTTTTATCATTTGCAGGGATAATGTGTATGTGGTCAGGATTTTTAAAGGTGGCAGAGGTAAGCGGTGGATTAAATTTTGTCAGTAAAATTATAAGTCCCTTAACAAAAAGACTTTTTAAAAATGCCAATGAAAAATCAATGCAGTATATAACTGCAAATATAAGTGCAAATTTGTTGGGAGTGGGGAATGCCGCAACACCGTCAGGTATTCTGGCTATGAAGGAATTAGACAAAATAAATCCATATCCTATAATTGCAAGTGAAGAGATGAGTATTTTTACTGTTATTAATACAGCAAGTATTCAGTTGTTGCCTACAAGTGTAATTGCTTTAAGGGTGGCGGCAGGCTCACAAAATCCTCAGGCAATTCTGCCTTGTGTATGGATTAGTTCGTTTTGTTCAGTTGTGGGTGCAGTTGTGGTTATGAAACTGATTTTGAAAATGAGGGTAAAAAAATGAAGTACATAATTCCTTTAATTCTCATTATGATTGTGTTTTCGGGATTAAAAAGCAGGATAAGTGTTTATTCGGTTTTCTGCGACGGTGCATTGGAGGGAATGAAAACGGTTTTTGGGATATTTCCTGTAATTCTAGCTGTTACCGTGGGAGTTTCAATGCTGAAATCTTCTGGTGCTATGAACCTTCTTATTACTATTTTCTCACCGATAACCTCAATAATGAATTTCCCGAAAGAAGTTTTACCTCTCGTTTTAATAAGACCTTTGTCAGGAGGAGGAGCAATGGGAGTTTTAACAGATATTTTGAATGAATATCACCCCGATTCCTTTATAGGTTTTCTTGCATCAGTGCTGATGGGGTCAACAGAAACAACCTTTTATACTCTTATGGTATATTTAAAAGACACAAGGGTAAAATATGTAAAACATATAATTCCTGCGGCAGTTTTTGGGGATATTGTCGGTGTTACAGTCGGACTTTTAGCCGCTACGATATTTTTTTAACAATTTTTAAAAAAAATTATGTTATTTGCTTGCAAAAACATTTAATTTGGTATAAAATAGTAAGAGTGAAAATTTAAAACTTTAACGAGAGGTGTAAATTATGTTAAACAAGAAGAGCGTAGAAGATATTCAGGTTAACGGCAAAAGAGTTCTTGTAAGATGTGATTTCAATGTTCCGTTGGATGAGAACAGAAATATTACAGACGAAACAAGAATTGACGGTGCTTTGCCTACAATTAAGTATTTGATGGATAACGGTGCGAAGGTTATTCTTTGCTCACATATGGGTAAGCCAAAGGGCGAGCCAAAACCAGAACTTTCATTGGCTCCTGTTGCCAAGAAGCTTTCCCAAAAGCTTGGTAAGGAAGTTATCTTTGCTGCTGATGACAATGTAGTCGGCGAAAATGCAAAGAGTGCAGTTGCTGCTATGCAAAATGGTGATGTTGTTCTTTTGGAAAATACAAGATACAGAGCAGAAGAAACTAAGAATGTTGATGAATTCTCAAAGGAATTGGCTTCATTGGCAGATGTGTTTGTAAACGATGCATTCGGTACTGCTCACAGAGCTCACTGCTCAAATGTCGGCGTTACAAAGTATCTTGATACTGCTGCTGCAGGTTACCTCATCCAAAAGGAAATTGAATTCCTGGGTAATGCAGTAAACAATCCTGTAAGACCTTGCGTAGCTATTCTTGGTGGTTCAAAGGTATCATCAAAGATTTCTGTTATTAATAATCTTTTGGAAAAGGTTGATACATTGATTATCGGCGGCGGTATGGCTTATACATTTATGAAGTCTTTGGGTGAAGAAGTTGGCGATTCATTATTGGAAGCTGATTATCTTGATTATGCTAAAGAAATGATGGACAAGGCTAAGGAAAAGGGAGTAAATCTTTTAATTCCTGTTGACACAGTTGTAGCAAAAGACTTTGCTAACGATGCTGAGCACAAGACAGTTGCAAGAGGCGGTATTGAAGCAGGCTGGCAGGGACTTGATATTGGAGAAAAGACAATAGCTCTTTACAAAGATGCAATTAAAGATGCAAAGACTGTAGTTTGGAACGGACCTATGGGCGTTTTCGAAATGCCTAACTTTGCGAAGGGTACAAACGCTATAGCACAGGCTTTAGCTGAAATTGATGCTACAACAATTATTGGCGGTGGCGATAGTGTTGCAGCTGTTAATCAGGCAGGTCTTGGTGATAAGATGAGCCACATTTCAACAGGTGGCGGAGCATCATTAGAATTCCTTGAAGGAAAGGACCTTCCAGGTATTGTTGCACTTAACGATAAATAATTATTAATGCAGGTTGACCGGAAAGGTCAACCGCATTTTTGAGATTAAAAGGAGAGATAAAAATGGGTAAGTATATAATTGCAGGTAACTGGAAGATGAACAAGCTTCCTTCAGAAACATATGATTTTATTAAGGAAATTGAAAAGGTAACAATGGGTGCTAACTGCGAAGTTGTTTGCTGCACACCTTATGTTAACTTGACAGAGGCTGTAAGGGCAGCTAAAGGCACTCATGTTAAAATCGGTGCTGAAAATCTTCACTTTGAGGATAAGGGTGCTTTCACAGGTGAAGTAAGTGCTGATATGCTTTGCGATTTGGGTGTTGATTATGTTATAATCGGACACTCAGAAAGAAGACAGTATTTTGCTGAAACTGACGAAACAGTTAATAAAAAGACTATCAAGGCTTTGGAAAAGGGACTTATCCCAATAGTTTGTGTCGGTGAATCATTAGAAGAAAGAGAAGCTGGAATAACAATGGACTTGATTGCTATTCAGATTAAGAAGGCATTTGCAAACATCAAAGCTGAAGATGCTAAGAAGGTTGTTATTGCTTACGAACCAATCTGGGCTATTGGAACAGGTAAGACTGCTACTGCCCAACAGGCTGAAGAAGTTTGTAAGGGTATCAGAGATATTATCTGTGAGCTTTATTGCCCTGAATGTGCTAAGGAATTCACAATTCAGTACGGCGGAAGTATGAATGACCAGAATGCTGCTGAGCTTCTGGCAAAGCCAAACATTGACGGCGGTTTGATTGGCGGAGCATCATTGATAGCTGAAAAGTTTGCTCCTATCGTTAAGGCTTGTGATTGATTATAAATAGACTAAAGGGTGGCATATATGGCACCCTTTAATTATGAAAGGAATGATTTTTATGTCAAAGAGTCCTGTTGCGTTGATTATTTTAGACGGATACGGAATGAATGATGCGGTTGAAGGTAATGCGATAAAAGTGGCAAAACAACCACACCTTGATGAATATTTTGCGGAATGTCCTAATACTATTTTGTATGCAAGCGGTATGAGTGTCGGATTGCCTGACGGACAGATGGGAAATTCTGAAGTGGGACACACAAACATTGGTGCAGGAAGAGTCGTTTATCAGGAATTAACAAGAATTACAAAGGCAATAAATGACGGCGATATATACGAAAATGAAGTTCTTTTGGGAGCAGTTGAGAACTGCAAGAAAAACAATTCAGCACTTCATTTTGCAGGACTTTTATCAAATGGCGGTGTTCATTCGCATATTGAGCATTTGTTTGGATTGTTGGAATTTGCAAAGAAAAATGGTTTGACAGATGTTTTCGTTCACTGTATTATGGACGGACGAGATGTTTCTCCAACATCAGGTGTTGAATTCATAAAACAGTTGCAGTATAAAATGGATGAATTGGGCGTTGGTAAGATTGCAACTGTTAACGGCAGATATTATGCAATGGACAGAGATAATAACTGGAACAGAGTTAAAAAAGCATATGATGCTATGGTTAACGGTATCGGAAATGAAGTTTGCGACGTTGTTGCGGCTATTGAAAAGTCATATAAAACAAAGGATGAAAATGGGGCATTGTTAACAGATGAGTTCATAATTCCTATGGTTGTTACAACTGACGGTAAGCCAAACGGAACAATTAAAGCAAATGATTCTGTTATTTTCTTCAATTTCAGACCTGACAGAGCAAGAGAAATTACAAGAACACTTGTTGATAAGGATTTTGATGGTTTCGAAAGAGAATTTATGCCTTTATACTATGTATGTATGACACAGTATGATGCAAGTATGCCTAATGTTCAGGTTGCATTTAAGCCTCAGACATTAAACAATACTTTTGGTGAATATATTTCATCAAAGGGACTAAAGCAGTTGAGAATAGCAGAAACTGAGAAGTATGCACATGTTACATTCTTCTTTAATGGCGGTGTTGAAGCAGTTTATGAAGGGGAAGACAGAAAACTAATAGCATCTCCTAAGGTTGCAACATACGATATGAAGCCTGAAATGAGCGCATACGAAGTGGCAGATGCTTGTGTTGAACTAATTAATGAAGATAAATATGATTGCATAATTCTTAATTTTGCTAACTGTGATATGGTTGGACACACAGGTGTGTTTGAGGCGGCTGTCAAGGCGGTTGAAGCAGTTGATGAATGTCTTGGCAAGGTTGTTGATGCAATACTTAAAAAAGATGGTAAGGTGTTGGTGACTGCTGACCACGGTAATGCAGACTGTCTTGTTGACCCTGACACAAAGGGAGTGTTTACTGCACACACAACAAACCCTGTTCCTCTCATACTTATAGGTGCAGGTGATATTGAACTTAAAAAAGGTAAACTTTGTGATTTAACTCCTACTATGCTTGACCTTATGGGACTTGAAAAACCAAAGGAAATGTCGGGAGAAAGTCTTATTGTGAAGTAAGAAATTTCAGAGAAAATATTGACATTCGGTATTATATTATGGTATAATACCGAAATGTAATCGGGATATAGCGCAGTTTGGTAGCGCACTTCGTTCGGGACGAAGAGGCCGCAGGTTCAAATCCTGTTATCCCGACCATATATAAGACATTATCCGATTAGGATGATGTCTTTTTTGCTTAACAGAAGGGATATGAATTATAATGGATATTGTTTTTCTGACAGCTTTGGGTGTCGGTGGTGCAACTGTAATAGGTGCATTAATCGGCTTTGTGTTCAAAAATATTTCTCATAAGTTCAGTGATATGATTTTGTCGTTTGCAGCGGGGGTAATGCTTTGTGCGGCAGTTTTAGGACTTGTAGTACCATCTTTGAATTATGGTGGAAAATTCCCGATTTTTGTGACAATTTTGGGCATCTTCTGCGGTGCGTATGCTCTTAATTTTATGGATAAGGTTGTTCCTCATTTGCACAGATTATCGGGAACAGAGCTTGAGGGACATTCTCAGAAAGATGAAGGTCTTAATAAGGTGTTACTGTTTGTGATGGCTATTGCTATACACAATCTTCCTGAAGGAATTGCTGCGGGTGTAGGTTTTGGTACTGGTAATAACCAAGAGGCTATCACTATTGCAGCAGGTATTGCACTACAAAATATTCCTGAGGGTATGGTCATAATTGCCCCTATGATAGCCACGGGGATGAGCAAAAAAAGAACATTCATAATTGCGGCTCTAACAGGACTTGTTGAAGTTATAGGTACTTTTTTGGGGTATTTTGCGGTAAGCATTTCGTCCGCTATTCTCCCGTTTGCACTTGCTTTTGCAGGAGGAACGATGCTTTATGTAATCAGTGATGAAATGATACCTGAAACTCATGCACACGGTAGCCAAAGAAATTCTACATATTTTTTACTTTTTGGTTTTTCTTTGATGCTTTTGATGGATTATTATCTTGGATAATGTCAATATTATATATAAAGAAGGGAGGGGAAGAGAATGAAATATGTTTGCGATGTTTGTGGTTATGTATATGACGAAGCACTAGGTGATGCTGACAATGGAATAGCTCCCGGAACAAAATGGGAGGACTTGCCTGAGGATTGGATTTGCCCTCTTTGCGGAGTTGGTAAGGATGACTTTTCAAAAGAATGATTTGAGAGCGGAAATTGTTTTCCGCTCTTAATTTTTCGAAAAAAATTTAAAAAATTTTAAATTTCTCTTTTATATCGACAAATTTTGTGATATACTATTATTTGGATAAAAAAGGGGGATAAGTAAAATGACAAAAATTGGTTTCGATAATCAAAAATATCTTAAAATGCAATCCGAGCAGATAAGAAAGCGTATTGCGGAATTCGGAGGAAAGTTGTATCTTGAATTCGGCGGTAAGTTATTTGATGATTATCATGCCTCAAGAGTACTTCCCGGTTTTGCACCTGACAGTAAAATTAAGATGCTTCAGCAATTAAAGGAAGACGTTGAAATTGTAATTACAATTAACTCCGAAGATATAGAGTGTAATAAAATCAGAGGAGATTTGGGTATTACCTACTGCGATGATGTTCTTCGTCTTATAGATACTTTTCGTGAAATGAATTTATATGTTGGAAGTGTTGTACTCACAAGATACAACAGTCAACCGTCAGCAAAAGCATTTTTGAAACAACTTAATAATCTAGGGGTGAAATGCTATAAGCATTATACAATAGCAGGTTATCCGTCTGATATTCCACATATAGTCAGTGATGACGGACTTGGGAAAAATGAATTTATTGAAACAGAACGCTCATTAATAGTTATAACAGCACCAGGACCCGGTAGTGGAAAAATGGCTACCTGCTTAAGTCAATTATATCATGAGCATAAAAGAGGCGTGACAGCTGGTTATGCAAAGTTTGAAACTTTCCCGATTTGGAATTTGCCTCTGAAGCATCCTGTGAATCTTGCGTATGAGGCTGCAACTGCAGATCTTGACGATGTTAATATGATAGACCCGTTTCATCTTGAGGCTTACGGTGAAACTGCAGTTAACTATAACAGAGATGTTGAGATTTTCCCTGTATTAAACACTATGTTTGAAAGAATTCAGGGTAATTCTCCATATTCTTCACCCACTGATATGGGAGTAAATATGGCAGGAAACTGCATTATTGATGATGATATATGCTGTGAAGCATCAAAATTTGAAATTATAAGAAGATATTATAATATATCTGCAGAGCTTCTAAGGGGAAAGGGAGAAGAAAATCGTGTCAGAAAGCTTGAACTTTTAATGAATCAGGCAGGGATAACACCTGATTATTGTCCGGCAGTACCTAAGGCACTTGAAAAATCTGAAGAAACAAAAACTCCTGCAGGGGCAATGGTGTTGCCTGACGGCAGGATAGTGACAGGGAAAACATCCTCAACACTTGGAGCAGCATCAGCACTATTATTAAATGCCCTAAAGGCTTTGGGAAACATCGATTCTGAAATTGACTTAATTGAGGCAGAAGTTTTGGAGCCTATTTGTGAACTGAAAACACAATATCTAAAACATAAAAATCCCAGACTTCACACAGATGAAGTTCTATTGGCTCTTACTATTTCAGCACTTTCAAATCCCGTTGCACAAAAGGCAAAGGAACAACTTGAAAATTTAAAAGACAGCGATGCACATTTTACTGTTATCCTTAGTGAAGAAGACGAAAAGATTTTAAAACGCCTTGGTATAAATGTGAGCTTTGAACCAAGATATGAAAATGACAGACTTTTTCATAAATAATAGAAAACATCGGCTTATATAAGCCGATGTTTTTTATATTCTATAACGAAAATATTGTCAGTGGTTTCTTGCAATTCCAAGTAGTAATTATTATTTTAAACTATTTATTGAAATTCCAGATGGATATTCAATACTGTTTACATAATTATTATATTCTGTTTCACTAACAGTTTTATCATTTATTGTATAATCTGTATTTACTATCATTGAAGATTTAATTTTATTTAATTTACCATTATTCAATGTATTTAAAACTTGGTACTGACTTGAACTTGCAGAAGCATAAATGATGTAGTCTTTATTATCATATTTAGCAACCCAATAATGGACACTACCAGAACTATCTGCAAGCCTATCATAAAATACTTGTTCTACTTTTCCGTTGATTTCTTTATAAATGCCAACTCCACAACCTATTTTAACAACCATCTCTTTTTGTCCGTCGTGGTCTACATCAACCAAATAGTAATATTCTCTATCGTCTCTCCAGTCTTGATTGATGCTCCAAAATTCGCTATCGTGTGCTACTGCATAATCATAATAAGCAGAACTATTTTCTGCAGGAACGATAGGTAATTCTGATGAATTTTTTATTTGAATACTCTCTACATTGGGATTTTCGTAGTTTGTCATAATATTTATAAATGCTGAACTACTGCTTGTCAAACCATAATCAGGGTAAAAAGCAAGGACTTTACCACAGTAATTAACCATTAAAACACTTTCTCCGTCCATTTCGTTATATTCTTCCTTTGAAGAACTGAACAAACCTTTTATCTGGTCTTTACTTACTGTTGAAGGACAATTAAAGAAAAGTTTGTCAAGGGGTATATACATACTTACTGCATTGGAACTGTCTGTTGGTTCTTCGCCAAGACTATTCCAACCAATCATAACATTACCAGTATATGTTGACATTCCCCATTCCCAAGAGTACTTGCCATTACCAAGCATTTCATCTATTTCTGCTTTTTTCTTTCCTATAAGAGATAAATACTGTGTGTTTAAGCCAAATGTTGAATTTGTTGGGTATTCGTAGCTTTTACTTGTGTTTATTTCAATAATTTCTTCTTCTGCGTTCCAATCAACACCAAAGTCAATGGCACTTGCAACATCACGAAGTTTAAAATAATTATTATCTGCTATGTTATATGCACCAAGCAAAACAGTTGCTCCATCTTTATAAATAGTAACATAAGAAGATTTTGCTACAGGGTTTTTAATTACCTCGCTTGTCAATTCTTCATCTGTTGAATATGGAGTGTTTGATAATAATTCAATAGCCTGTTTGCTTTCATTCCATATAACATCAAACTCTGCTTCTGTGCCTTTGAGAAGATTTGCAATATCTCTTAATTTAAAATAGTTATTGTCTTTGATGTTATAGGCAACAAGACTTTTCATTTCACCATTAAGTTTAATTTTTACACCGACATTATTAGTTTGTGCGGAACAACCTGAACCACAAACCATAGTTAAAAGTGCTAATATTAAAGATACTATTTTTTTCATAATCTTAAATATCCCCCTTAATTCCTAATCCAAGACCATCTGCTTCTGCGGCAGAATCAATGCCAAGAGAATGTGCGTGTTCTTCGCGGTGTTCCTTTTTTCTTGCTTCCAACATTTCATTATGCTCTTGTGCTGCCTTTTTAATTTTACTGTCAAAATCAAGTGAAACCGTTGAACTGCCAAACATTTTGAGTATTATTGACAATCCCCAGGCAAGAACCATTACAAAACCGCTTAAAGTTTCTAATAATGATAAAATAATTACATTTACTATAGAAACTTCCTTTTTCATATTTACAAGGAATAAAACAACCAAAGCTCCGATGCTCATAAGCAGGGAAATAGGTAGAGCACCCTCAATTTCGCCAATGGAGTAAAAGCCCATTATACCAATACCTCCAACAGCCATTAAAAGTTTTCTTATAAAACCACTATAAAGGTCTTTACCTGTTCTCTTTGCAATAGATGATGCAAAAAAAAGACTCCCTATAAAACCTATAACCGATACAATCAATAGTGTAATTAAAAGTGTTTCCATTTTTAATTCCTCCTAAAAAATAAACTTACAGTATGTTTAAATACTTATGGGTTATTATACCAAATATGTAGAAAAATGTCAACCAAAAGCAAATAGCAAATGTTTTTGAAAAAAATAATAATAAATATAAAAAATGGCTTGAACACTGAGTTTCAAGCCATTTGATAATTTCTATAAAATTATTCCAACTCTAACATCACATTTGTTTTTGGTGTTTATATTGTCCATTTTTAGTTGTTGTTATATGTACTCATTTACATCCATTTTGCATATTATACAACGATAGTGTTATCAAATGTGTTGTCACT
Source organism: Clostridia bacterium (assembly GCA_045645365.1). Classification (GTDB taxonomy): domain Bacteria; phylum Bacillota; class Clostridia; order UBA1381; family UBA1381; genus RGIG1988. Next base: position 40,799 of record JAZRIR010000005.1, read on the forward strand.
TTTTAAGCTTATTTTATCTTATTGTATAAACGATAAGTCATAGCGATAGCCTGTTCAACAGATGTATTTGATTTCGGAGTAATTGAAACACCATCGCCCTTTACAATGCCTAAACCAGACATGGCATTTACACCCTCAACAGCCCAGTCGCTCACTTGATTCATATCACTAAATTTAATACCCTCTCCAAACTGAACATCTGGCTTGAGAAGTTTTGTAGCTCTTGTCATAATCGCACACATCTGTTCTCTGGTAATTTCATTATTTGGAGCAAATTCATTACTGCTAACACCTGTTATAATTCCATTAGCATAAGCCTTAATTATCTTTTCATTTTCCGTATCTTTAAATGGATTAGATGTTGTTGACAGTTCTCTGCCCAGATAGGTTTCACAGAAGTCAACAATCATATTACAGAATTCTTCTCTTTTGATGTTATTCTGCATAGGTATTTGTTTAACACTATTGATATAACCAATTTCGTCAGCCTGTGCTATTTCAGGTTCTGCCCAGTCACTTCTGTCGGGATATTTTTCACTAAGTTTAATTCCTTTTAAATAAGCTCTTTTTTCCTCATCATTCCTTAAAACGACAACTAAGTTATTATCTTTGTTTATAAAGATGCTTGTATTGATTGTAGCAAGTTTTTCGGGTTCTTTTATATTTGCATCCAGAAAATCGCCCATAAGATTACCTGATTTATTAATAAAAACAACCAAATCTCCATCTCGTGTAACGGCAGTAGTTGTAGTCCCATCAAACATCAAAACATTCTCTGCAATCAAGTCTCTTGAGCCTTCTAAACAACAGTATAAATTGCCATCTATATTCCACTCCCATACACCATAGCGGAAAATGTATTCTGTAGCTTCAACCATCGTTTCAAATTCCATCGGTGTAATGTTATTTCCATCTACTTTTCTTTGGGGTTCGAGCCTAAAATCAGCATTACTTCCCATATGATACCACTTGCCATCATTTGTTTTGGCTACAACCATATAATCACTATAAAAATACAGTTGTGAACAATTAGACAGCAAAAATTCAGGAGTTGATTCCCAATTATAACGAGATACATATAAGTCATTATTATTTGTTCTGTATAATGCACCGCTATTAGAAACTTTGAAGTCTTTTACATCAGTTGCAACTTTTTCTATTTCACCATGATTTGTAGTGTACAAAGTATTATCTTCACTTAAAATATACTTGCTTCCACTATATTCTTGGAATTCTTTCATTTTACCAATGTTTGCAATACAATACAAATAATGGTCAAAAGCACCATATTTTCCAAATTCATATACCTTGCCGTCGTCTGCTAAAAACAAATAGTATCCAATTATATCTGTAAAATTAGGTATTTCTCTAGTTGCATCTTCCTCTGAATTAAATATAAGAGTGCTCCCAGAATAATGTGCCATATCCGTTTCAGTAAAGACATAAGTGTTAAGTGACTTAAAATATTCTTTATAGTCACTGCCGAAATAATCTTTATCAATATTCGTGTTTCCGCACATAACAACATCAGTCTCTACTAATGTTGCAATAGTGCCTGCTTTTGTAGTAGAGATGTTGTATAGTGCTCCATCATTACGCAAATAATATGTACCTTTCTTTTCAATTGTGTAATCCCCTGTAGCAAACACGCTTACAGCACTTGTAAACAGTATCGCCATTGTCATAACCAAAGATATTACTTTTTTCATTTGTTCATCCCTCCAAATAAATTTCATTATATTATACTATATATTAAAATATTTTTCAACTACGCAAAAATGTTGTCAAAGTGTTGTCAAATCACTTTCGCAAGTGCCGAAAAAGCCCTGAAAATCAGGGCTTTTTGAGTACGGGATTACTCCCACTCGATAAAGTTTTCTTATTACTAAACTTATACGTTTAGTAATTTATTGATTTTAGCGTGTAATTCTTCTCTAATCTCCATATTATTTCACTTTGCTCGATTTTTTAGTATCAAACTAGTATCACGCCAAGCATCAACCGATATGTCTAATATCATTCACTTGATACTTATAATGATACCACAAATCCGAAAAGATTTCAAGTGCTTTGGGTAAGTTTATCAATTATCATAGAGTAAAGATTTTATTTTGATTGTTTTCTCAATGCTTCAATAGAGTTTACTATATCCACATTTGCTGATTTTTTCGACCACTCATCCCAAAAATCAATTGTGGCACTTCTTGGTTTTAATATTGGTGCTGATACTCTAATTCTGCTTGGCAATAAGCTCGCATCACCAACTACAAGAGCTTCACCTATATCTAAAATTGGTAACATTTCAGCATAATCACCTAAGCTATCCGGTAATAGTCTTTTAACAACAGATTGATCATCCACATTTGTCAAACGCATTGCTATAAAATTATTACTTTGACTCAAAACCGTACGATTTACTTCAGAAGGTCTCTGTGATATAACAACAAGACCTATACCATATTTTCTACCTTCTTTTGATATACGTTCAAAAGTAACTAAACTCGCATCATCAATACTTTTCTCGGTTTTGGAAGGTATATATAAATGTGCCTCATCACAGAAAAGAGCTATTGGATGTCTATTTTCAATATTTGCCCATTGTTGTACCGAGAAAATAACACGAGCTATTAGTGAAACAATTAAAGGTAATATATCAGATGGCACTTCTGAAAAATCTATTATTTTTACACCTTTTTTTCCGTCAACAGAAGGTTGCATCAATTTACTACACAATACAGACATATAGTCATAATTTAATAGACTTTCATCATTGCTAAACAAGAAGTTTAAGCGTTTATCTTTTTGCTTTGTTTCCAAGCGCTGAATGAAACGAGTGAGCTTTCCATTATATGTACCTTGCTTTTCACCTCTCGCTCCCGGAACCATTTCTGTATCTTTTTGTTTCAAAGTATCAAGAAGGCTATCTAAACTATAAGGAACAGGACTGTCTAATGTTATATTGGCTTCCATCTCTGTTTTGTCGGCATTTCTCAGGAATTGTTTTTTTCCTTCAATAACGGCGCTGCTAAACATCATCGCCTGATTAGGGGCATTATTATCACTTCTATCTAGCATTAAGGAAAGCATTTCCTCATATGTAAGCAACCAATATGGTAAAAACAACTTGCCTTCTTCGATAGAATCGTTTGGCCCTGCAACTTTTAAATGAGTAAAGCTATCTCCCGTCAAAGTAGAATATTCGCCGTGAATATCAAACAATATAGCATTTGCAGATTTCAATTCTGCGACTTGTTCAAGAATTTTTGCAACACACCATGATTTTCCGGAACCCGTGCTTCCAACTATAACGGCATGCCGTTGAAATAATTTATTTCCGTTCAGCCATGCAGTTGCATCCTCATCAATTGAATAATTTCCAATCTGTAAACTTACTGCATCCTCGCCTTCAGGAATAGACGAAATAGCCTGCATGAATTTTTTCAACCGTTCCCCATGAATAAGATGGCATTCAGCATTTATTGTTGGTACAGTAGCCAAAGAACGCCGAAAAACATTTTCTTTTTCACCTTCTTTATCAAAGTGTGTTCCTATTAAAATCACCTTTATAATGTTAAATCCTAATTCAGCAACAACATCTGCAGTTGTATCAGAGTATGCCGATTTTCTAATGATTTTTGAAACTAACCCGATTAAATGCTGTCCAATCTTTGAGCTTTGAATCGATATAAGATGGTTTACTTGTAATCCACGTAACTTATCATCATTGTCAACTCGCACAATAACCGTGGATGTATCAACACTTTCGACAGTACCTAATAATTCGTCTTGTTCATATGTAAAAATACTCATTATTTTTCCTCCTTACCATATTTTCAAAAATTCATCTAATTGCCAATACTGTCCGTCATAGATTTCTTCCCACCCATTACCGTAGACAGTTGTATGTGTGTCATCAGCTCTCTCGAATATCAAATATTTACTTATTCCTGCTTCAATAATATGTCTCTTACAAGATTCTGTCATTTCTCTAGCAAGAATCACAATAGGCTTTCCTTTAGCAATTTGAGCGAGAAGTTTTGGTTGAATATGTTCATCGTTGAATCCATACCCTATACATATATATGAACCAGCTTGTATAAAAGCATTGTCAGCTTCAGATATAATTGTTCTATATGGTTCCTCATGGGTACTACTATACTTTTCTTTTCCCGGCGGAACAATAAGTGGCTGAAAATATTCGGGAATATCTCTAAGCAAAGGAACAGATACAATGTCACCACTTGAATTTGCAAACCAATCTAAAGAGCCATGTACTTTCCAAATATCAATCACTCGTTCTCTAGCTCTGATACGTCTAGTGCGTATGCCTTGAGTGGGTAATTCTAATTTTCTTATCAATGAACCTTCAAACCCTGTAACCGTAGCAGCTCCAATACTATCAGCTGCATACTCAGGAAGTCGGTCATAATTTGTCGTTACAACAACCGCTTTGTTGGGTGTGGGCGAAATCACTTTTTTAAATAAATTCGAAAGTGCCGTTGGTGCTTTGGCAAAATTAGCATCGAAATACTTTAAATCACAGTTATTTATAGTTTCCCAAGTAATTTTTCTTATATAATCCAATGTATCTTTTGACAGTTTTACAGTGTCAATAGCTTTCTCTAATCCATAAGTATCCAGTGCCAAGCAAAAATTCTTATATTCAGGATCATTTTGAACTTGAATATCTTCCTTGATTTTTTCCGCAAGATTCCACATAGACGGAAGACCATACGGCATAGATGCACCCGAACCCAAAACAATTAAAGGGCTATTCTCCAAATATCCTTGCATTAAATTAATGCATCCATTCCAATCCACAAATTCTCACCTCTATTTTAACATTTGTAATCCACTTATATTTGTCCTTGCTGTTTTATTAACGCAAGAAACTTCACTTTGAATAAGTTTTTTCAATTTCAAAAACTAATCCACACAAGACTCAAGTATTCCTATCAAAACCTTATAATTATCAATAGATAATATTGATGCTTCTAAGAGTTCCTTTTTATCTACATTTCCCCAATTCAGGTCATACCCCATACGCTTTGCCATAAGGCGGATAAATTCACGGATTGAACGTCCATTGCCTTCTCTGAAGGGATGTATAATGTTAAGTTCTGCCATCACATATGCTAAATTATCAAAAACCTTTTCTTCGTCAGTTTCTCTAAGCATATTTTTCTCTTTTATTTTAGCAAAAACCTTATCAAGCTCTCTGTCAATCAAATTTGGTGGATAAAACATCGTATCCGCTTTGCTTATTTGCTCTCGTCTGATTTTTCCGGCAAACGAATAAATATCTTCAAAAATAAACTTGTGTATATTCATAAGATGTGCTTTTGAAAAATTACCCTTAGTCGGATTTTTCAAAAGTTCCATTTGCTTAATCAACGTAATTTCTTCTTCAGCAGTTTTGAGAAGCTTATTATCTCTTATATTTAATTTGTTTTTCAACACATTACTATCGGGATAGCAATATATCGATTGGGTAGTCGTATAAACATCATATTTTGAAAACATAATTACACCCTCTGCATATATTTAAGCTTCAATTCTTCGATTACATCAGTATAGCTTACTTTACCGCTATCAATTCTTTTGAGGTTTTTAATACTTTCTTCACTAACGGTCATACTCTCTACTGCAAATGTTCCTTTTAGATTTTTTAAATTGCTTTCAAAATCATTAGATGCCATATCTGTTTTATTTCTCCAATCGGTATATTTACCTGATTTAATTCTCGCATCAGCAGGTTTCTCTGCATCTTTTGGTAAAAGCCAAGCGCCTGCAATTTTCTTTGCGCCAATAATTCTGCCCTCATTACACAAAACTGTAATTCTTCTTACAGAAATTCCCCACATTAAACTCGCTTCTTTTATTGTTAGTATATCCATTTCAACACCTCATTTATCTATATTATATACCAAAAATAGAATAATGTCAATATTTTATCGTTTTTTACTTTGTATTTATATAAAAAACAGACGGCACCTCAACGAGGTGCCGCACATTCGTTATTAGAAAAGTTGTCCCGGAAGTTTCAGTTTTTCTTTATAAGGGAATTTTTTGTCAAATTCCTCTGCTTCTTCCTCAGGGAAAAGATATACCTCAGGTGGTCCGTATTCTCCCGTTATACCGCTTAAATATCCGGGAATTAACTCTTTGCATATGAAGAATGATGCATCCGCACCTTCAGGCAGTCCGTGATAACGGAGTCCAAATTTACTTGCAAAAGTAAATCCACTCTTTCCATAGAAGTTAATATTCCCCTCAAAACATACCGCGCCAAAGCCAAGTTCGGTAGCTTTCTCAATTGAATAATCAAGCAGAATTTTACCATAACCTTGTCTTTTGAGCTCAGGGGCTATGCAAATCGGTCCCATTGTCAGAACCGGAATATTTCTTCCGTCATCTGCTTTGATATTTGCTTTTACAAACACATTTTGCCCAATAATTTCGCCATCCTTTTCCATAACGAAATCAAGTTCCTTGACAAAGTCAGAATGTTCTCTTAACTGTGTTATGAGATAGTGCTCCATACATCCAGGGCGGTACACATTCCAAAACGCCTCACGGATTAAGTTTTCTACCACAGGGAAATCTTCTTTTCTTTCTAACCGAATTAAATAATCATTTTTAATCATTTCTTTTTCTCCTGATAATTGTATAGAATGATATATCAGCACAAGACCGCTACTCAATAGTGCACCGCCAATAATATCAGAAAACCAATGCACACCCGAAACAAGTCTGCCTATTACCATAAAAGCAATAAATGCAGCAATTAGAATATTCACACATTTCTTAAATCCATTATTTTTGATGCGTTCATTAAACTGCATTATGGCAGGCGGCATAATACACATTACAAGCATAGTCGTTGACGAGGGATAAGATGCTTCTAAAATTCCGTTTATAAGTATTGGTCTGTAATTTACAACGAACATTTCAAAGAAGATGTACGCCACCATCACAACAATATAGAACCCTCCAAGCGTGAGGATGTTGTAATCAACCTTGAAAAGATTTCTTCTCTTAATCCACTCACAAAGCCCAAGTATGCCAAATCCCATGATAAAGCAAATCGGAACAAGACCGAGCCAATCTGTAATGGTATAGAGTGACATATGCACTCCTGTAATATTGTGTATAATTTTGTTAAGTGATGCAAAGCCAACGCTTGAACCTTGCGGTCCGATTGCTCCCACATCAACAAACTGAAGAGCTACTGTCCAAATAATGAATAATACAAGTAACCCTAACCCAATGTAAAAACTTTTTCTTTTCATTTTTTAAAGCCTCCTGATTTGTATTTGACTTCCGTCTGAATACACTTTACAGGAAGGCATTAAAAACTTCAAGAATCACACCGTCACATTGGCGATACTTTCCGTGTCATTGCCATTTTATAAGCATTAATGCCTTTATTACAAGGAATATAAACAAGAAGGCTCCTGCATAAACCTGAGAACTTATGATAAACAAAAGCACCGCAGCAACATTTAATATAAGCGATATTTTATCTCTGTTTTTCTTCCAAAATACTTTTTGGCAGTTTTGAAATGTAAGTGTCAAAATTCCATATACTGCAATACTGATTACAATAGCATAATACACAATCCTTAAATAACTTGCAATTCCGTTT
>JAZRIR010000006.1:0-2477 GCA_045645365.1 Clostridia bacterium
TGCTTCATTGCCAACTTCGAGCCTCGTAAGCTCAAAGGCGTGATGTCGGAAGGTATGATTCTCAGCGCAGTCAATGCTGACGGCTCACTCGTTGTGATTGGCCCTACAGGCGAAGTCGCTCCGGGTAGCAAAGTCGGCTAATCCGCATCAGAGATGATATAGATATAAGAATAACAGTGGCAGTGCGGAGGGGGAGGCTCTTTCGCACTGCTTTCGTATAATGTGAAGAAAATATCATGGCAGAACAATTATTGATAGCCGACGGTGGCAAAACCGAAAAGTATCAGCTCCTTTGTGAGCAAATAAAGGCATTGGTGGATGTCGAAAGCGACATCATTGCCAATATGGCAAACATTTCTTCGATGATACACGAGACATTCGGATTTCTTTGGACCGGCTTCTATCGCGTCGTTGGAGAGGAGTTGGTGTTGGGTCCGTTTCAAGGTCCGTTGGCATGCACTCGTATCCGTAGAGGAAAAGGAGTCTGCGGCACGGCATGGACGGAGCGTCGCACGCTCGTTGTAACCGATGTCGAAGCTTTTCCCGGCCACATAGCTTGCAGCAGTTTGTCTAAGAGCGAAATCGTTGTGCCGCTATTCGCAGGCGATGAGGTCATCGGAGTGCTTGATATCGACAGTGCAGAATTGTCAACATTCGACGAAATAGATGCACATTGGCTTGAGAAAATCGTGGGTATGCTCGCCGCTCATAGACCTGAAATTTAGAATCATTTGGGCGAAATTGAAGTTGCTTGCAGTTTTTTGACAAAAAAAGATAAAAAATTTCAGTTGTCTTAAATTGCTGATAGATAGGGTGATAGGTCAGAATATGGCTAATGGGTTAAAAATAATTTGAAATTTTTTTGCTCAAAAATTTGGTCATGTCAAAAATAGTGCGTAACTTTGCACTCGCAAAACGGAAACAACTGCTAAGCGAAGCAGTTAAGATTTAAAAAATCAGTTCCGATTTTTGAGATGGTGCCATAGCTCAGTTGGTAGAGCAAAGGACTGAAAATCCTTGTGTCCCCGGTTCGATTCCTGGTGGCACCACACAAAAAACCGCTAATTGCTTCACGAAGCTTTAGCGGTTTTCTCATATATAGAAATTAGTGAGTTGGTTACCCTTCCCAACTGAAGTACGGAAAGAATGCGCAGACTTTGTCGAAAAACGACCTTGTGATAGGTATGGTATCAACAAGGATAGGGATTTTAGTCCTCTCACATCAGAGCAACCGTAGGTTATATTCAAAGATTAATTGCAAAATACGAACTTGAGCAATGTGGTTGAAAGACAAATTGTTTGGCAGTAAGAAAAAACAAGAAATAGTCAGTCCCTGCATCCCGGATGAGACTCTGGCGATTCTTGAAACAGATGATCTGGAAGGTGCGAAAGCTTTGATGGTAGTCAATCGAGCATTAAAGGAACATCAAGATGATTCTGTTCTGAAGCGAGTGTTCGGATATTATTGTTCAATTATTTTCGATTATGTGGATGTCGATGATAATATGTGGCCAAGTACAGACGAATTTGCCATTATGCAGGACTATGTTGAGACGTTTGATAAAGGACTTAAGGGTTTGCCCGAGCATCCTAATGCATTATTTGTCGCAAAGGTGACTCACAATGGAACGTGCCAGATGATATGGATGCTTCACAATACTCAGACTGCTATTGAATACCTCGATAAAATCATCGCAGAAGGGAATGAAGTAAGATGCTTTGAATACCATGTCGAAGGAGATCCTGAGTGGAAATCCATAGAATGGTTTCTTCAAGACTTTCCTTCAGAGAATCAATGACAATAAAAAAGCGATGCGACCGAGGTTCCAGTTGCATCGCATCTTTTAATGTAGTATAATCTCGTTAAAACACCTTTTTGCCATACAATATTATATTATTCTCGGTAGAAAGGAGTTAAAATTCCTATGTTTCTGGTTCGATTCCTGGTGGTGCCGTCTGTATTCGCGATTCAGCGCAAATATAGTGAAAGTTTTTCAATTTACACCTTATCGGGTATAATTTTATTGCTTTGCCATATGTATTATACCTTTTAGGGTATAATTTATTGTTTTGAAACACACTTTGCACCCTATCGGGTATAATAAAGCTTGCCGCATCTTATGAACGACCTTTCGAGCAATATACGCAAACTCCCATTCAGACATAAATGTGAGTCTAAATCAAATCTTTTCTTCATAACACCTTTACTGAAATACAGGCTTACTGCAAAGGGCATTGCCTTGAAAAATTTAATTACCTGATATTTCGCCAACTATTCGCCCAATTGCCCAAAATTTTACTAGTGGGACAAAAAGTTTCCTCAAAAATATGTAGTCTCGCATATTATCACTAAATTTGAATAATTTAATCTGCATCTCGCAATAAAAAACAAATGAATTTATTTTGTTCTTGCCTCAATTTGCATTAAATTTGCGCTATACACCAATAACACGTGTAAATAATGAAAGATTTAAATA
>JAZRIR010000007.1:0-2044 GCA_045645365.1 Clostridia bacterium
GACGTAACCCAGCCAACACTCTCGCATCACATGAAAATTCTTTGCGACTCCGGTGTAGTCGTTGGCAGAAAAGAAGGAAAATGGACGCACTATTCTATTTCGGAACAGGGTTCAAAGATTGCTGTTGAGACTTTAATGGAATTAACAAAATCAAGGTAATATAAAAGCCGTGTTGCTAAATAAAAGCCACGGCTTACAAAAAGGATTATACATAGATAAATTTCTATTTGAGGAGGTTTTTATGGATATAATAAAAAACGCTTGGGACTTTTTTCAAAATCAAATCTTAGGTATGAAATGGCTAAGCGAACTTATAGGTAATATGCTGTCGGCTTTCAGTGTTGATGTTGGTGGTAGAGTTGGTGGTAGTATTCAATTCTTTTTGTATGATACAATTAAAATTATGGTGCTTTTGGGTGTCTTAATTTTGATTATCTCATACATTCAAAGCTATTTTCCACCGGAGAGAAGCAAGCGAATACTTGGCAGATTTTCTGGGCTTGGTGCCAATACCGTTGCAGCACTCTTGGGAACAGTAACTCCGTTCTGCTCCTGCTCATCAATTCCGTTGTTTATTGGTTTTACAAGTGCAGGACTTCCCCTTGGAGTAACATTCTCATTTCTTATTTCATCACCTATGGTTGATTTGGGTTCGCTCGTTCTTTTAATGAGTATTTTCGGTTGGAAGGTTGCTGTCACCTATGTTGTGGTCGGTCTGATTATCGCTATCATAGGCGGCACGCTGATTGAGAAATTACATCTTGAAAATCAAGTTGAGGAATATATCAGAAACGGTAAGGCTCTCGATGTTCCGCAAGATGAACTGTATTTCAAAGACCGTATTAAATATGCTTGGGAACAGGTGTTGGGAACTGCAAAGAAAGTGTTTCCGTATGTCCTTGTGGGTGTCGGCATAGGTGCGATAATTCATAATTGGATACCCGAAGATATTGTTGTCAAAGCTCTTGGTAGTGAAAATCCTTTAGGAGTTGTTATAGCGACTATTGCCGGAGTGCCCATGTATGCAGATATTTTCGGAACAATTCCGATTGCTGAAGCTCTGCTTGCAAAAGGAGCACAGCTTGGCGTTGTACTCTCGTTTATGATGGGCGTAACGACTCTTTCACTCCCGTCAATGATTATGCTCCGCAAGGCGGTTAAACCGAAACTGCTCGGAATATTTATTGCAATTTGTACTGTTGGGATTATCCTTGTTGGATATTTCTTCAATGCAATACAAAATATAATTATATAAATTTTTGGAGGTATTTATTATGTCATTATTTGGTTTTGGAAAGAAAAAGGAAGAAGAAAAGAAATCTCTGGCGTGTGCGTGTAACTGTGGTTGTACTACATCAGAGGCGGCAGAGATTACGAATGATTGTTGTTCGGAAGAAAAAGACGGTATTTGTTGCATAAAGGTTTTGGGGGCTGGCTGTGCATCTTGTCATACCCAGTATGAAAATGCAAAAGAAGCAGTAAAAAATATGAGACTTGACATTGAGGTTGAATACATTACCGATATAAAAAAGGTTATGGAATATGGTGTTATGAGTATGCCTGCGCTTGTTGTAAACGAAAAAGTCGTTTCCATGGGTAAAGTGCTTAAAGCGACAGAGGTTGAAAAGTTATTTCATAAGTTAGGATTTTAAGGTGTTATTATGAAAAAGAAAATAGCTTTTATATGTGTTCATAATTCTTGCCGTAGTCAAATTGCAGAAGCTCTCGGTAAATACTTTATGAGCGATAAATACGATTTCTATTCAGCAGGAACTGAAACAAAGCCTTGTATAAATCAAGATGCTGTAAGGCTGATGAAAGAACTTTACGGGATTGATATGGAAAAGGAACAGTATTCAAAGACAATAGACAAAATCCCTACTCCTGATATTTCCATTTCTATGGGGTGTGATGTAGGCTGCCCTTATATTGGAAAAAACTTTGACGATAATTGGGGGTTGCCTGATCCTACAGATAAAAGTGACGAATTTTTTATTGAAGTTATAAAAGAAATTGAATTGAGGCTATCGAACTTATAAAAATA
>JAZRIR010000008.1:0-79897 GCA_045645365.1 Clostridia bacterium
TGCCGGAACAAAGAGCAAGAAATCCGAATAAAAGTCGGATTTCTTGCATATACTCTTTAATATATTCCTCGTTAGCTCAGTCGGTAGAGCGCATGACTGTTAATCATGATGTCGTTGGTTCAAGCCCAACACGAGGAGCCAGAAAAAAGACATCCGAGTGGATGTCTTTTTTCAGTTATATTTGCCTACAGCAAGTAATTTCTTTTTAGCAGATATTGACAAAAATTGTAAAAAAATATACAATTATGTAAATATTACTGCAAGGAGAAGAGCAATATGTTAGAAGAAATAATGAAAAAGCTTGCAATTGAAAAAGCTGTTGGACTAATAAAAAGTTTTGGAAATCAAATTAAAGAATATTTTTTAAACAGGTTTAAGGACCACACATCATATGAAAAATATATGATTAATTCTTGTAAGAGGAGATATTTTAATAATATTTATCTAAATAATGCAGATATAATTTATACATTTAAGGATAACGATGCTGACAAAGATACAGTGGCATTAGATGTTAAATATGTTTTGAAAGGGGTTGCTAATGAGAGAATAAATTATTTGTTGCTTTATTATAATATGAAAGAGTATAATACAGATAATATTTCTATAAAGGCTTATGATTGTGCCGATGGAGTAGATAGAAGGGTTACAACAAGCATATTAACAGAAAATAATAAAACTTTTGGAGACAATGGAGCATATTGGAAAATACCTTTTTACGACAGAACACCGGGACATATGGATCCCATATTAACAAAAGTTGTATTGAGCTGGAAAAGATTTTGTCCCACAGGTGCACAAGCAACACTTATTATAGATCCAAGAAATTATTCAAAAAGTATTAATAATTTGACAATTACTATTAAAAACGAGTCAAAAAACTTTGATATTGAATACATAAAATTGTCTGAATATAATAGAAAAAATAGAAAGCTTGATGAAACTGGTGGGGAATATGATATTTATAATAAAAACAACGACTCGGATGAATCTGAATTAATTAAAAGTAAGAAATTGTTAGATGATGGAGTAAATGAAAATAATGTATTTCTTATGGAAATGAAATTTAAAAAGTGTCAATAGTGAGATGCAACTGATTTGGATTATATCTAAATCGGTTGCTCTTTTATCTTATTAGAAAATAAAATCAGGTATTCTTCTGTTTGAATTTGAAATAATAACAACAGAGGTGAAAAAATGAAATCTATATGGAACAATGATATTGAGAAGTGTGAATTTAATTCTCTCCAAGGCGATATTAAAACTGATGTTTTAATTGTTGGTGGGGGATTATGCGGAATTTTATGTGCATATATGCTAAAAGAGGCAGGAGTAGACTGTGTTTTGGCAGAAGCAGATAAAATATGCGCAGGAATAACAAACGGGACTACAGCAAAAATAACATATCAACACGGTCTTTTATATGACAAAATTATTAACAAGTATGGAATTGAAAAGGCACATCTTTATTATAAAAGCCAAAAAAGTGCCTTTGAAAAATTAAAAATGATTGCATCTAAGATTGATGATGATTTTGATATGTGCAATTCCTTTGTTTATTCCTTGAATAACAGAAATAAAATTGAAAAAGAGGTTGAAGCATTAAATAAAATCGGTTGTGACGCAGAATTCTCCCAAAAAACGGAGTTACCTTTTAGCGTTGCAGGGGCGGTCAAGATAGAAAATCAGGTAAAGTTTCATCCGTTAAAATTTGTCTATGAAATTTCAAAAGATTTAAAGATATATGAAAATACTAAAATTATTGAGTTAAACCCCCATACTGCTATAACAGCTAACGGAAGAATTTTTGCAAAAAAAATTATTATAGCAACTCATTTTCCTTTTATTAATAAACACGGCGGATATTTCTTAAAAATGTATCAACACAGGTCTTATGTTATTGCCCTAAAAAATGCAAAAAGTATTAAGGATATGTATGTTGATGAAGCAAAAGATGGATTATCCTTCAGAAGTCATAATGATTTGTTACTGCTTGGGGGAGGAAGTCATCGTACAGGCGGAAAGGGTGGAAATTGGACAGAACTGGAGAAATTTTCAAAAAAATATTATCCCGATGCACATGAAGTTGAGAGGTGGGCTACTCAGGATTGTATGACACTTGATTCAATTCCGTATATTGGTCAATACTCAAAATCAACTCCAGACTTATATGTGGCAACGGGTTTTAATAAGTGGGGAATGACATCTTCAATGGTCTCTGCTATGATATTATCTGATATGGTGTGCGGAAGAAAGAGTGAGTATGCTGATGTTTACTCGCCATCGAGAACTATATTTCATCCTCAGTTTGCGGTAAATGTGTTTGAATCTGCAAAAGGATTGCTTACGCCTACAGCACCAAGATGTCCACATATGGGTTGTGCTTTAAAATATAACAAGCAGGAACATTCATGGGATTGCCCTTGCCATGGTTCAAGATTTGATAAGGATGGAAAACTGATTAATAATCCTGCTGCAGAGGACAAATCATAAAATTTATTATTGATTGAATATTTGTGATGTGATATAATATATGTGTACTAAATTCTAAAGGAGTGTAAAAATGGATAATAAGATATATTTATGTATTGATTTAAAGTCTTTTTATGCTTCTGTGGAATGTGTTGAGAGAAATCTGGATCCATTAAAAACAAATCTAGTGGTTGCTGACAGTTCAAGGACAGAGAAGACAATTTGTCTTGCTGTTACACCGAGTCTTAAAGCGTACGGAGTGTCAGGTCGTGCAAGATTGTTTGAGGTTGTGCAAAAGGTTGGTAAAGTTAACAAAGAGCGAAAATGGAAAGCACCAAAAGGAGAATTTACAGAGAAGTCTTATAATATAGATGAATTAGCGGCAGATAGCTCCTTGGAGTTGGAATATATTATTGCACCACCACGTATGGCTCACTATATTGAATACAGTACAAGGATTTATAATGTATATTTAAAATATATTTCTGCTGATGATATTCTTGTCTATTCTATTGATGAAGTATTTATGGATATAACAAATTACCTTAGCACATACAAAATGACGGCTCGTGAGCTGGCAATGACAATTATAAGAGATGTCTTGAATACAACAGGAATAACGGCAACTGCAGGGATTGGAACAAATATGTATCTTGCTAAGATTGCAATGGATATAACTGCCAAGAAGATGTCTCCAGATAAGAATGGTGTAAGAATTGCCGAACTTGATGAGATGGCATATAGACAGCAATTATGGGAACATAAGCCGCTTACAGACTTTTGGAGAATAGGTAAAGGATACGCTAAAAGGTTGGAAGATAATTTTATGTTTTGTATGGGTGATGTTGCACGCTCATCAACTACTCCTTATGGAAGAAAACTACTAAAAAAACTCTTTGGAATAAACTCGAAAATGCTTATAGACCATGCGTGGGGATATGAGCCGTGTACAATAAAAGAGGCGAAGGCATATACTCCGGAGAATAAAAGTATAAGCTCAGGACAGGTATTGCATGAACCGTATACTTTTGAAAAGGCGAGAATTGTGGTTTGGGAAATGCTTGAATTATTATCTCTTGATTTAGTTGATAAAAGGCTTGTAACAAATCAGGTTGTATTGACTATTGGTTATGATATAGAAAATCTGACTAATCCCGAAATAGGTAATTACTACAAAGGAGAAATAAAAACAGATTTTTATGGTCGAAAAGTGCCTAAGCATGCACATGGGACAGCAAATATCGGGCGACAAACATCATCAACAAAATTAATTACTGATGCTGTTTTAAAATTGTATGATGAAATTGTTGATGAAAAATTATTGATAAGACGCATAACAATAGCTGCAAATAATCTTGTACATGAAAACAGTGTAAAGGATGAAAAAAGCTACGAACAATTAGATTTGTTTACCAATTATAACGAATTGTCAGAAAAAAGAAAAAAAGAAAAAGAAGAACTAAAAAAAGAACGAAAAATTCAGGAAGCGATGATTGATATAAAACACAGATATGGTAAGAATGCAGTTGTTAAAGGCACTAATCTTCGAGAGGGAGCGACATCAATCAAGAGAAATGAACAAATTGGCGGACATAAGGCGTAGGAGGAAATATGGGTAACTTTGATGATATTATTAATATGAAATATCCCGATCCGGAAATAGAAAAAGATTTTCCTGATAAAGTTCTTCGTGCTGCACAATTTGAGCCATTTGCAGCATTGACAGGTCATGATGAGGCTATAAAAGAAACATCAAGACTTACTGATACAAAACTCTGTCTCGATGAAAGCATAAAGGAGGAATTGAACAGAAAATTGAATTATCTGATGGACTGCTTTGATTTTTCTCCTGAGGTTGTAATAACATATTTTGTGCCCGATGAATTGAAAGACGGAGGGGAATATGTAAGTATAAAAGGATTCATTAAAAAGATATGTTTGTATGACAAGACAGTTATTCTGGAAGATAATCAGGAGATTAATATCGATGATATACTGATGATTGAAAGTAATGTATTTAATGACTAGAAATTAATTGTCCTGCTTTTTGTTTATTGTGATGAAAAAAAGGTTAACGAATTACAATAAATTATAAATTTACAATCAAAATAATATTTCTTTATTGAATTATTTTGAATAATGGTTTATAATGTATATGTAATTTGTTTCGGGGTGTAGCGCAGTTGGTAGCGCGCGCGTCTGGGGGGCGCGGTGCCGCAGGTTCAAGTCCTGTCACTCCGACCAAAGAAAAAGACAAGTTTCGACAAAGGAGCTTGTCTTTTTTCAACAATGTGAATCCCAGTTGGGAGTGGGTATATGGAATGTTAAACGTTATCAAAAGTTGTTAAATTATAAAAGGAGAGAGATTTTGTATGTACACAATTTATGTAGTTTTCAAATGCGTTCCTGGTAAAAGAGAGGAATATGTTCAAAGACTGAAAGAAGAGGGAATTGTTGATGCCATAAGAAAAGAAGACGGATGCATCCGCTACGATTATTATTTTTCTGAAAAGGAACCGAATGAAATTCTTTTGATAGAGGCATGGGAGAGTAAGAGACATCAGGAAATTCACATTGAGCAATCACATATGGTGCGACTTCGCGAAATTAAGCCATACTTTGTGCTTTCCACACAGTTGGGCGAGTTTGAACTAAAATAACAAAATAAAGACTCTATAAGGAGCAAATGGCAGTTTCCCTGTCAGTTTGCTCCTTGTTTATTTAATGTATGGTAATGAATATTTCTGTAAATTAAATCATTTTTGAAATATCTTTTTTTAATTTTAAAATTATTCTTTTTTCAAGGCGTGATATATATGATTGTGAGATTCCAAGGAAATCTGCAACTTCCTTTTGGGTTTTCTCTTTTTGATGATTAAGACCAAAACGGAGCTCCATTATCATCTTTTCGCGCATTGAGAGTTTGTTCATTGCCTGCATCAAAAGGGTTTTGTCAACTTCTTCTTCAATTCTATGGTAAATTGCATCATTTTCTGTCCCCAAAATGTCGGAAAGCAATAATTCATTACCGTCCCAATCTACATTTAAAGGCTCATCTATTGATATTTCACATTTTTTAATCTGATTTTTTCTCAAATACATTAATATTTCGTTTTCTATGCATCTTGAGGCATAAGTTGCAAGTTTTATGTTTTTTGAGGGATTAAATGTATTTATAGCTTTAATAAGGCCAATAGTGCCTATTGAAATTAAATCTTCAACATAAACGCCTGTATTTTCAAACTTTCTGGCTATATAAACAACCAGTCTTAAATTTCTTTCAATAAGTGTTGATTTGGCATCTTCATCAGCGGGGAGTCTTAAAATTACCTCATCCTCTTCCTCCTTTGTTAACGGTGCCGGAAGAATATCGGTGCCCCCTATGTAATAAATTTCGTTAACTTTTGTATCGGGGTGGCAGCGGGAAAAGATTATTTCCAGCTTCTTAAAAATGCTTTTCAAATTTATCAATCCTTTCATATTAATTGTGGGCTAATAAGAGCATCGCTGCTTATTGGGGAGGGTGCAACAGCAACAACTGTATTTTTGATTTCTTTATTTTCATAAAAGAGCTTATCCGGAATAAAACCGTATATAATTCCTGAGTTAGAAATTGTCTTATACGGAATGATACGAAAGTCTTCGGGATTTACAAATTCACATAGATTGTTTTGTGTCACCGATGGGGAAAAAAGAGCTTTTAAAACTCTCTCGTCAATTACTAATACAGGCATATTAGATATAGGGTCTTTTAATGTATTTCCTGTGTCAATTATTGCATGTATTGTTATTGTTTTTTTGTTATATTGAATTTTTAAATTACATTTTTTTGAATATAGTTTCTCCTTGATTTTTATATAAGCTAACCTTGTGATAAAAAAAGCAAAAAGGACCAACAAAGTCGGAGAAATGTCTGATGAATTTAACAGTAATGGTGCTGCATAAACCACACCGCAAAATAACATTGATATAACCAGAAAAAGAGAACATTTTTCGAAAAATACTTTACTTGTGCATGGATAAAATGCAATACAGCACATTATTCCTAAAACAAGTATTTTTGATATTGGCATAAAAAGTATTTTTGGTATATCAAAAATAAACAGACATGCATATAATGAGCCGAGTGAGGAAGCCAAAACTTTTCTAAAAATTCTTTTAAAACTAAAGTCACAAAGAACAAGTAATAAAAAATCAATTACGAAATTAATAAAAAAAAATACATCTAAATAAATTTCCATTCCTTATTCCTCCGACAACTATTATACAACCTTTTGGACAATTATTTTGTCAAAATTGGTTGGAGAATTTTGAAATATTATCGACCAAATTCAATAAAAAAACAAATAAATTTTGCACTTAGATAAAAGTAAATCGTTATAAAATTAATAATTTATATAAAAAAATACCTTAAATAAAGTAAAAAATGTGTTAAATATATATTGATTTTATTAAAAAAAAGTGTTATTATATAGGGTGAGTATGTTTGTTTTTTGTTAAAGCATACGCTAAGGATTAAATTAAGGAGGAGATTCCATTGGCAAGAAAAATGAAAACGATGGACGGAAATAATGCTGCCGCTTATGCGTCATACGCATTTACAGATGTTGCAGCTATATATCCTATCACACCATCATCAAACATGGCTGAAGTTACAGACAAATGGGCTGCAGCCGGACAAAAAAACATTTTCGGACAAACTGTTAAGGTAACCGAAATGCAATCAGAAGCAGGTGCTGCAGGTACAGTACACGGCTCATTGACAGCAGGTGCTCTCACAACTACTTACACAGCATCACAAGGTTTATTGTTGATGATTCCAAATATGTATAAGATAGCAGGTGAATTGCTTCCTTGTGTATTTAACGTATCAGCAAGAGCATTGGCTTCACATGCACTTTCAATTTTCGGCGACCATCAGGACGTTATGGCTTGTCGTCAGACAGGTTTTGCAATGCTTGCATCAACAAACCCACAGGAAGCTATGGATTTGGGTGCAGTTGCTCACTTGACAACAATTAAGGGAAAGGTTCCTTTCCTTCATTTCTTTGATGGTTTCAGAACATCTCACGAATACCAGAAGGTAGCTTGCTGGGATTATGAAACATTAGCAAAAATGGTTGATTGGGATGCATTAAATGAATTCAGAAGAAGCTCATTAAATCCTGAACATCCTGCACAGAGAGGTACAGCTCAGAACCCTGACATTTTCTTCCAGGCTAAAGAAGCTGTTAACAAGTACTACGATGCAATTCCTGATTTAACACAGGAATATATGGACAAAGTTAATGCTGAAATCGGCACAGACTATAAATTGTTCAACTACTACGGTGCTCCTGATGCTGAACAGATTATCATTGCTATGGGTTCAGCTTGTGACACTATCCAGGAAACTGTTGACTATATGAATGCTAACGGTCAAAAGGTTGGTATGATTAAGGTTAGACTATATAGACCTTTCTCAGCTAAACACTTGATTGATGCTATTCCTGATACAGTTAAGAAGATTTCTGTTCTTGACAGAACTAAGGAATCAGGTTCAGTTGGTGAACCATTGTACCTTGATGTAGTTGCTGCATTGCAGGGTTCAAAGTTCCAGGGTTGTGACATTTATTCAGGTCGTTACGGCTTGGGTTCAAAGGATACAACTCCTGCACAGATGATTGCTGTATATAAGAATACCCAGAAGAGAAGATTTACAATCGGTATTGTGGATGATGTAACAAATTTTTCACTTCCTATCGACGAAAATCCAGATACAACACCTGCAAACATCACAAGCTGTAAGTTCTGGGGCTTGGGTGCTGACGGTACTGTTGGTGCTAACAAGAACTCAGTTAAGATTATCGGTGACCACACAGATATGAATGTTCAGGCTTACTTTGACTATGACTCAAAGAAGTCAGGCGGTTTGACAGTTTCTCACTTGAGATTCGGTGATGCTAAGATTACATCAACTTACCTCATCAACAAGGCTGACTTTGTTGCTTGTCACAAAGCTTCATATATCAGACAGTACGATATGGTTTCTGATGTTAAGCCTGGCGGTGTATTCCTTTTGAACTGCTCATGGAATGCAGAAGAATTGGAACAGCACATTCCTGGACAGGTTAAAAAGTATATTGCTGATAACAACATTCAGTTCTATACAATCGATGGTGTTAAGATTGGTAAGGAAATCGGACTTGGAAACAGAATTAATACTGTATTGCAGTCAGCTTTCTTCAAACTTGCTAACATCATTCCTGCAGAAGATGCAATTAAGTATATGAAAGACGCTGCAACAGCATCATATTCAAAGAAGGGTGATGCAATCGTTAAGATGAATCACGATGCTATTGATGCAGGTGCTAAGCAGGTTGTTAAAGTTGAAGTTCCTGAAAGCTGGAAGAATGCAGAAGCTGAAGACTTAAGTGTTAAGTATGACGGCGAAGGTAAGCTCATTGACTATGTTAACAATGTACTTGTTCCTGTTAACCAGTTCAAGGGTATGCAGCTTCCTGTTTCAACATTCGAACCTTATGTTACAGGTGAAGTTCCTCTCGGTTCATCAGCATTCGAAAAGAGAGGTATTGCTATAGATGTTCCTGTATGGAATCCTGATGTCTGCTTGCAGTGCGGATTGTGTTCTTATGTATGTCCACACGGATGTATCAGACCTGTTGTATTGACAGAAGAAGAAAAGAACAATGCTCCTGAAGGAACAAAATATATAGGTATGAAGCAGATGGACGGCTTGTACTTTGCTATCGCTGTATCAGTTCTTGACTGTACAGGTTGTGGTTCATGTGCTAATGTATGTCCTGAAGTTAAGGGTAACAAGGCACTTTCTATGCAGCCATTGGATACTCAGCTTGATGTTCAGGCATCATTCGATTATGGTATCAAGCTTGATACAAAGCCATCAGTATTTGATAAGTTTAAAATCAGCACAGTTAAGGGTTCACAGTTTAGAGTTCCTTATCTTGAATTCTCAGGCGCTTGCGCAGGCTGTGGTGAAACTCCTTATGCTAAGCTTGTAACACAGTTGTTCGGTGACAGAATGTATATTGCTAACGCAACAGGTTGTTCATCAATCTGGGGTGGTTCTGCTCCTTCAACACCATACACAACAAACAAGGAAGGAAGAGGTCCTGCTTGGGCTAACTCATTGTTTGAAGATAACGCTGAATACGGCTACGGTATGTATTTAGGTCAGAAGGCTCTAAGAGATACAAACATTTCTAAGCTTGAAAAAATTGCAGAACAGGCTCCTGAAACAAAGCCTGCTATTGAAAAGTTCCTTGAAACAAAAGAACTTGGATTTGAAAATAAGGTTGCAACTGATGAATTGTTAAAGGCCATTGCTAATGTAAATTCACAGGAAGCAAAAGATGTTTTGGCTGATAAGGAATTCCTTGCTAAGAAGTCTGTTTGGATATTCGGTGGTGACGGTTGGGCATACGATATCGGCTTCGGCGGTGTTGACCACGTATTGGCATCAGGCGAAGATGTAAACATTATGGTATTCGATACTGAAGTTTACTCAAATACAGGCGGTCAGTCTTCAAAGTCAACTCCTACAGGTGCTATAGCTCAGTTCGCAGCTGCAGGTAAGGTTGTTAAGAAGAAAGACTTGGCAGCAATCGCTATGAGTTATGGCTATGTATATGTAGCTCAGATTGCTCAGGGTGCTGATTATAACCAGTGCTTGAAGGCTATGCTTGAAGCTGAAAGCTACAATGGTCCTTCATTGATTATTGCTTATGCTCCATGTATCAACCACGGTATTAAGGGCGGTATGAGCATTGCTCAGACAGAAGAAAAGAAAGCAGTTGAAGCTGGTTACTGGCACTTGTTCAGATATGACCCAAGACTTGCTTTGGAAGGAAAGAATCCATTCCAACTTGATTCAAAAGAACCAAAGGCAAGCTACGAAGACTTCATCATGGGTGAAGTTCGTTACAACTCACTTGCTCGTTCAAACCCTGAAAGAGCTAAGGAATTGTTCGAAAAGGCTGCTGCTGATGCAAAGGCTAAGTATGAACATTTGGTTGAATTGGCTAAATAATTATTTTCTAAATTGGTACGCTTAAAATTTTAAGCGTACCTTTTTTTGTTCTTAAATTATCTAAAAGTGTTATAAATCTGATTTTTTAGAATATAAATATAGCAAACGCGTTATAGAAAAAATAAGGAGGACAAAGAAAGTGGCAGAATATAACATTTATCAGGATATTGCAGAACGCAGCGGGGGAGATATTTATATAGGGGTGGTTGGACCTGTGAGAACAGGGAAATCGACATTTATTAAGAAGTTTATGAATGAGTTGGTTATCCCTAATATCTCAAATCAATATCAGGCTGAACGCACCCGTGACGAGCTCCCGCAATCGGCGGCGGGAAGAACAATTATGACTACAGAGCCAAAATTCATACCAAATGAGGCAATTAATATAAATCTTGGGGATAATGCCAAGTTAAAGGTCAGAATGATAGATTGTGTAGGATATGTGGTTGACGGCTCTTTAGGTCACATTGAAGAGGATGGGCCAAGAATGGTTAACACACCGTGGCAGGAAGAGGCGATTCCCTTTGAAAAAGCAGCTGAAATTGGTACAAAAAAGGTTATTTGCGAACATTCAACAATCGGACTTGTGGTGACCACAGACGGAAGTATATGTGAAATTGACAGACAGGACTATGTTGATGCTGAAAATCGTGTTATTAATGAGTTAAAGGAAATAGACAAACCGTTTGTAATTCTTTTAAACAGTACAAATCCTGAGTCTGAATATGCAAAAAATCTTGCACACGAACTGGAAAGAAAACATATGGTTCCTGTTGTTTTAGTAAACTGTGAGGAGCTTGATGCCGATGATATAAACAGAATAATAGAAACTGTTTTGTTTGAATTCCCTGTTTGTGAAATAAGAGTTAAGGTTCCAGGCTGGTTTAAGACACTTGACAAGAGTCATTGGATTTCGGGTTCAGTTTATGAATACATTAACAAAGCGATGACCGATATTTACAGAATACGTGATTCAAAATGTTTTTGTGATGTTATAAATGAATGTGAATATATCGATGATGTACGAATTGAAGCTATGGATTTGGGACAGGGAAAGGTGTATGTTGAATTAAAACCACAGGGTTCACTTTTTTATAAAGTAATCGGAGAGATTACAGGTCTTGAAATTTGCGATGAGAGAAAACTTGTCGATGTTATGACGGAACTATCCGAAATGAAGAAGGAATACCAAAAAATTGAATACGCCCTGAATGAAGTTTATGAAAAGGGATATGGAATAGTTTCCCCAAGTCTTGAAGAACTTACCCTGCAAGAGCCTAAGATAATAAAGCAAGGTGGAAAATTTGGCGTAAAGCTGAAGGCATCAGCACCAAGTATTCATATGATAAGAGCAGATATCGAAACAGAAGTGAGTCCTATAGTTGGAACGGAAAAGCAGTCTGAGGAATTGTTGCAGTATATTCTTTCGGATTTTGAGGGTGATCCGTCAAAAATATGGGAAACAAATATATTCGGCAAATCGTTGTATGAGCTTGTTAATGACGGATTACACACAAAACTGTCAAAAATGCCTGATGAATCACGAATGAAGATTAAGGAAACTCTTTCGAGAATAATTAATGAGGGCAGTGGTGGTCTGATTTGTATAATTCTATAAAGAAAATAATTGTTATGGCACTATGTGTTTTTACTGTCTGCGGTTGTTCGTCGAATAAGGTGAAGCTCCAGACAGAAAATAGTAATTATGAAACTGAAAATGAAATTATTTATATTGAGATACCTGAGTTTAAAGGTTTAGGAAATAAGGAATTCGATGACGAAATAAGCAGTAATTATGAAAATTATTCAAAGGATTTATTGAATTCCTTTATAAAGAATTCAGAGGAACAGGCAGAGAATCGGGCAGGGAAGAGCAAGCTCGAGGTGAAACAAGAGGAAAAGTATAATAAAAACGGGTTATATTCGCTCATAAGTGAAATTTACGAATATACAGAAGGTACATACGGAGTTTCAAGAAGAAGAATTTTAAATGTTGATATAGAAAATTCCAAAGTGTTGCTTTTGGAGGATTTATTTAATGATGACAAATATATTGATATGTTAAATTCTAAGCTCGAGAAACTCTCTGAGGATTCAATGTATTCTGATTTATGGGAAAAGCCTGTTATAAATGAAGAACAAAATGAATATTTTTATTTTGATGATAAAGGTCTTGTTATTTTCTATCCACCTTATGAATTGTCATATTATGCAAGAGGTTTTGTTGAATTCACAATTCCTTATTCCGAGCTTTACGGTTATTTAAAACCAGAATATTCTGTTCTTTACAGATAACAAAAATCCTGTCTGAATGACATCAGACAGGATTTTTTTGCTTTTAGGGTTGCAATTTCATTTGATATAAGATAAAATATACTTTGATTGCGAGGATTTGATATTATGAAAAAAACTAATTGTGAAACATGTGTGTATTATGAATATGATGAGGAATACGAGTGCTACACATGTTTGATGAATCTCGATGAAGATGAAATGTACAGATTTATTAAAAATTCATTTGATAACTGCCCATATTACAAATGTGGTGATGAATATACAATAGTGAAAAAACAGATTTGAGAAGGATGAATGTAATGAATAATAAAAATTCTGACATATTAAATGGGTCTATATTCAAGAACCTGTTATTATTTACAATTCCTATTATATTGACAGGAGTTTTTCAACTCTTTTATAATGCGGCGGATGTAATTGTTGTTGGAAGATATGCAGGGAGCGATTCGCTTGCGGCAGTTGGTTCAACATCTTCGATAACTCATCTTTTCATAAATTTGTTTATAGGTTTATCGGGAGGTACATCAGTTTGTGTTGCGCAGTTTGTAGGCGGAAAAGAAAAAGAAAATCTTGAAAGAACTGTGCATACATCAATGGCGATTGCATTTATCGGCGGTATAATAATGATGATTTTAGGTGTTCTTTTTTCTGGAAAAGTGTTAGGCCTTATGAAGACACCCGAAAACATTATTGCTGAAGCAACATTATATATGAGAATAATTTTTTTGGGGCTTCCGGTAAATCTTATTTATAATTTCGGAGCCGCTGTTTTAAGAGCGGAGGGAGATACAAAATCACCATTGATTTATCTGACAATTTCGGGAATTATCAATATAGTGTTAAATCTCATATTTGTTATTTTATTTAAAATGAAAGCAGAAGGTGTGGGACTGGCTACAATTATTTCTCAGTTTATTTCCGCATTTTTGATTGTTAGACATTTGATGAGACTTGATAGTGACTGTAAACTGATAATAAAAAATATCAAAATACATAAAAATATGCTTTTAAGAATTTTGAAAATAGGTGTCCCTGCGGGTATTCAGGGTATGATATTCTCGATTTCAAATGTATTGATACAGTCTTCAATTAATTCATTCGGCTCTATTGTTGTTGCAGGAAACTCTGCAGCATCAAATCTTGAAGGCTTTGCATATACGGCTATGAATTCAATGTACCAGTCTGTGGTGACATTTGTAGGTCAACATATGGGTGCAAAGAAATTTTCAAGAATAAAAAAGATTATAAAAACAGGATGTTTACAGGTATTTTTGATTGGTGTAATATTTAGCGGATTTTTGCTCTTGTTTGCCCATCCGCTATTAAATCTTTATGCTCCTGGTGATGAGGCTGTAATAGCCGCAGGAATTGACAGATTTTGGGTAATTCTTTCTTTGTATTTTCTGTGCGGAATAATGGAGGTTGCAGTCGGAGGCTCAAGGGGTATGGGAGAATCATTTAAACCAATGATTGTTTCAATAGTTGGGGTATGTGGCATCAGAATTTTATGGATTTATACCATATTTGAATATTTCAAAACCCCGTTTTCAGTTTATATATCCTATCCCGTTTCGTGGTTTATAACAGGATTTTTTCAGATAGTTATATGTATGAGGGTTTTAAGAAAACAATTAAAAAACTGTTCGTGAGAACAGTTTTTTTTGTATATTAATTTGTGATGGTGAAAAGATAACTAAAATATGTCTAATTTTTAAAAATTATATGTACAATTTAGTAAAAATGTGATATAATACAAAATATGTATATTTTTAACATCTAAAAGGAGGTTAATTATGGCACAGGAAGCAGTTTTAGCTATAAAAAAGGCTGAAAATGATGCTAAGATAATAATTGAAAATGCTGAAAAAGAAGCTCATGAAATTGTCAAAAATGCGGAAATTTCTGCGGTACAAAAGATTGATGAATTAAAAATCTCATTAAAGGCTGATTATGAAAATGCGGTTTTGGTAGCTTGGGATAATTCGAATGCTATAAAAAAGGAAAACCTTTTAAAAAATGAGCAAAACGCTGAGGATTTAGAGAAAAAACTTCTGAGTAATAAGGAAAAGGCTATTAATGAGGTGCTTAAAAAAGTGATTGAAGCTTAAAACTTATTCAATCGAAAAGGGGTGATAAATTGGCTATTCTGGAAATGAACAAAATTTTCATTTACGGACTTAACGATAGAAGAAAAGAAGTTCTTGAATTTTTGCATCAGAGTGAAATTGTTGAAATATCAGATTTTGATGCTGAAGAAAACGGATTAGGTCGCAGAGAAACCGAAAAAAATATTTCCTCATTTATGCAGTTTATTGCATCAGCAGAGAGGGCTTTAAATATTCTTAACAGTTATCTGCCTGAAAAACAGGGAATGTTTTCCAAAAGAATAGAGGCAGGTCTTGACAAATACAGTATGAATTCGGATGAAGTCAATGTTGTTAATAAGCACATTTATGACATTATTTCTTCGGAAAAGGAAATTAAAAATAATATTGATAATATAGGAAAAATCAACTTAAAATTATCACAGATAATGCCTTATATGAATCTTGATATTCCTATGAATTTTAAAGGAACAAAAACAACAAAGGCTATTGTGGGTGTAATAGGAGGAGAATGGAGTGAAGAGCGTTTTATAAACGCCATGAATGATGCAGAAGTTGGTGCATATCATTTTGAGATTTTAAGCTCCTCCAAGCAGCAGACCTGCTTATGGGTAATATACCCTAAAGAGAATTCTGAAAGTGTTGAAAATGCTTTGAGGGTAATTGGTTTTGGTGAACCGTCTTTTAGCCTATCTCACAGGAATACCGAAGAAAAGTATAAAAAGCTTTCAGAGGATAAAGAAAAGCTGTTATCAGAAAATGAAGAATTGGTTGAGAAGATTAAAGAATTCGCCGAATACAGACAGGAAATAGAGCTTTTTTACGACCATCTTGTTATGAGAAAGGAAAAATATGAAGCATTATCAAGAGTAGGTGTAACAGATAATGTGTTCATAATTTCAGGATTTGTTCCCGTTAAATTCTCAAAAAAGCTTGAAGATGAATTGTGCGAAAAATTTGATGTTACTGTAGAGATTTTAAAAGCGGATAAGGAAGAAGCACCTGTTGCTTTTTCAAATAATGAATTTGTCTCGCCTGTTGAGGGAATAACTTCGGACTACAGTATGCCGTCGGCAAATGATATTGACCCTAACCCTGTTATGTCGGTATTTTATTATCTTTTCTTCGGAATGATGTTCTCCGATGCGGGCTACGGGTTATTGATGATGATAGTTTGCGGTATTTTGGGATTTGGAAAGGTTTTGGAAAAGGGTAAGAGAAGAGCGTATAAAATGTTTTTCTACTGCGGAGTTTCAACAACTTTCTGGGGAATTATGTACGGGAGCTTTTTTGGTGATATGATTGATACTGTTGCTTCAAAATTTTTAAACAGTTCCTTCAGATTAACGCCCATTCTTTTAAATCCTACACAAAAGCCGCTTGAACTGTTAATTATAAGTGTGGCTTTTGGAATGATACACATTCTTGCGGCACTGGTAATAAAATTCTATATGCAATGGCGAAACGGAGACAAAGCTGACGCTGTATGTGATACAGGATTTTGGATTTTGGCATTATTAGGAATAAGCTTGTTTGCTGCGGGCTTAGGACTTGGAATAGGCGGTCTTGATACTGTAGGGCTTGTGATTGCGATTGCAGGTTTTGGAGGTATTTTGATTACAGGCGGAAGAAAGAGCAATAACATAATCGGAAAAATGTTTGGCGGTGTATTGAGTCTATACGATATAACAAGCTATGTTGGTGATGTTTTGTCATATTCAAGACTTATGGCGTTGGGGCTTGCAACGGGAGTTATAGCATCTGTTATAAATGTACTTGGCTCGCTTGGCGGTGCAAGTGTGGTAGGTGTTATTGCCTATATTTTAATATCGATTTTCGGTCATGCTCTTAACTTTGCAATTAACTGTCTTGGTGCTTATGTACACACAAACAGATTGCAGTATGTTGAGTTTTATCAGAAATTTTATGAGGGCGGGGGTAAGAGGTTTAAGCCGTTCTCAATGAATACAAAATATTTTAATTTTTCAAAAAATAAATAAAAGAAAGAGGTAAAAAATTATGAATTTAGCAATGTTTTATGCAATTTTGGGAGTAGCTGCAGCAGTTATACTGTCAGGTATGGGTTCTTCAAAGGGTGTAGGTACAGCATCTGAGGCTGCAGGAGCAGTTTTGGCTGATGACCCAAGTAAGTTTGGTAAATTGTTGGTTTTACAGTTGCTGCCAGGTACACAAGGTCTTTATGGTCTTATTGTTGGTGTAATGGTTATGCTTAATATAGGTATTTTAGGTGGGGAAATGATTACTGACGCAGGTGTGGGTTTACAGTACCTTGCGTCTTGTCTTCCTATTGCTTTAGGCGGATATTTTTCTGCAAGAGCACAGGGAAGAGTTTGTGCGGTAGGTGTTAATCTGACAGCGAAAAGACCTGAGGAAAGCTCAAAGGCTATTGTTTCTGCGTCATTGATTGAGCTTTATGCACTTTTAGGATTTATCGTATCATTCCTTTTAGTTATCAATATCTGATTTGACAACTAATAATTTTAATCAGAAAGGATTGATATTGTGGGCGGTTTGGAAAAAATAACTGAACATATAATTAATAATGCTCAAAAATCTGCCGATGAAATTATTGCGAACGCAAATCAAAAGGCTGATGAAATAAAAAAATCAGCTGAAGAAAAATGTAAAAAGCTAATATTAGAAAATGATTTGAATATTAAAACTGAATGTGAAAAAATAAAGCAAATGGCAGAAGCGGAAAAAAGACAAAATGAAAGACAGTCTGTTCTTGACACTAAAAACAGAGTAATTAAGGAAATTATTAAGAGTGCAAAAGAAAAAATTTTTAATATGCAAAAGGCTGAATATAGAGAGTTTATAAAAACAATACTTAAAAATTCTATAACGGGCGAAAAGGGAGAAATTCTTTTTGCCGAGGCCGATACAGATTTAGTTGATGCTGAATTTAAATCTGATTGCAATAAAATTACAAATGGAATGTTGGAATTTTCAGACGAAATTGCACCGATTGAAAAAGGGTTTATTATAAGATACGGAAAAATCGAACAAAATTGTTCAATAAATAGCATTATTGAAGATAAGTATAATGAACTTACAGATTTGGTAAATAGTTGCATAACTGAAGGTTAAGGAGTGATTATATGCATGAAACTGAATATGCTTATGCGGTTGCATATATGAAAACCCTTGAAAATAAGATGCTTTCTCAAAGTGAGATTGAGTCTTTAATTGTGGCAAATGATGTCAAATCAGCAATAAGAATATTAACCGATAAAGGCTTTGGGAAAAACTCTAAAACTTATTATAATGCTGATGAACTTTTAAAGGATGAGCTTGAGAAGATATGGGATGAGGCTAAAAATGCCTGTCCTGAGGAATCTCCATTAGATATAATCTTATATAAAAATGATTTTCATAATCTTAAGACAATCCTAAAGGCGTCTGTATATGGAGTTATGTGGGAAAATCTTATGATAAGACCGTGTACCGTAGAGCCTCAGAGAATTGATGATGCTATAAAATCGTCTGATTTTGAAAGTTTACCAGAATTTATCCGCAATGTTTTGAAAAATGGATACGAGCTTATTACAACAACAGGTGACGGTCAGCTTTTTGAAATTTACGTTGATAAGTCCCAGTTAACTGTGATGAAGGAATATGCCGATTTATCAAAGAGTGAATTTCTAAAGGAATGGGTAAAAATAGAAATTCTTATTGCAAATATGAAAATTCTAGCAAGATGTGTCGGCAGAAACAGGGAATTTATTGAAAATGCAGTTATTCCAATTAAGGATGTTAATATCGAGAAACTGATTGATGCAGCACTTATAAGCAGTCAGGAATTAGCTGAAGCTTTTTCGAGAATTGGATATTCGAAAGCAGCAGATGCTCTTATGGTAAATTTTGCGGAATTTGAAAAGTGGTGCGATAACTATAAAATAAACTTTATCAAAAAAGCAAAAAATAAATTTTTTGGTTTTGAGCCTATTATGGCATTTTTGATTGGAAAAGAGTATGAATTGCAGACCTTGAGGATCATTCTTTCGGGAAAGCAAAATGATATTAGTGTTGATATTATAAGGGAAAGGCTGCGTGAGCTTTATGTATAAGATTGGTGTCGTTGGTGATTATGACAGTATATGCGGCTTTGGTGCTCTTGGATTAGACACATATCCTGCAAATGATATTGAAGAAGCTGAACAGATTTTAAAAAAGATTAGTCAAGGTGACTACGGTATTATATATATTGTTGAGGATTATATCGAAAAAATGCCGCAAATATTTGAGAAGTATCAGGAAAAACAGGTGCCTGCTATCATTCCAATTCCGTCGTGTAAGGGTTCTACAGGGTTTGGTATCGGAAATGTTAAAAAGTATGTTGAACAGGCAGTCGGCTCTGATATAATTTTTAATGAAGAATAAATGCAGAAAGGAATTCTATAATGGGAAGTAATGGTGTAATTAAAAAGGTTTCAGGACCTTTGGTTATTGCAAGTAATATGTTTGATGCCAATATGTATGATGTGGTAAGAGTCAGTAAGCACGGTCTTATTGGAGAAATAATCGAAATGCATGGAGATTTAGCATCTATTCAGGTTTATGAAGAAACTTCAGGCTTAGGTCCGGGTGAAGAAGTGGTTTCTACAGGAAGTCCATTGAGTGTTGAATTAGGACCTGGGTTGATTAAGAGTATATACGACGGAATTCAAAGGCCTCTTAATAAGATTATGGAACAGGTTGGAACAAATCTTCAAAGAGGAGTTAATGTTCCCGCTTTGGATAGAGATACTAAATGGGATTTCGTGCCTTTATTAAAGGCAGGTGAGAAAGTGTCGGGAGGTATGATATTGGGTACCGTTCAGGAAACTGATGTTGTAACTCATAAGATAATGGTACCACCTAATGTAAAAGGTGAATTGACAGAGCTTAATCAAGGAAAATATACAGTAACAGAATGTATAGGCAAGGTTAAGGATGATAAGGGTAATATAACGGAATTGACTCTTATGCAAAAATGGCCTGTTCGTGTGGGAAGACCTTATAAGGAAAAACTCTCACCTGATATTCCATTGGTAACAGGTCAAAGAGTTATTGATACATTGTTCCCGATTGCAAAGGGCGGTGTAGGAACAGTTCCGGGGCCTTTCGGAAGCGGTAAGACAGTTGTTCAGCATCAACTTGCAAAATGGGCAGATGCGGATATAGTTGTTTATATTGGTTGTGGTGAAAGAGGAAATGAAATGACAGATGTTCTTAATGAATTTCCTGAAATTCACGACCCAAGAACAGGTGAAACTCTGATGGAAAGAACAGTACTTATCGCAAACACATCAGATATGCCTGTTGCGGCAAGAGAAGCCTCTATTTATACAGGTATAACTATAGCTGAATATTTCAGAGATATGGGATACAGTGTTGTTTTATTGGCAGACTCTACATCAAGATGGGCAGAGGCATTAAGAGAAATGTCGGGCCGTCTTGAAGAAATGCCTGGTGAGGAAGGCTACCCTGCTTACCTTGGAAGCCGTCTTGCAGGATTTTATGAAAGAGCAGGAAGAGTTATATCAATAGGTGATGACAAAAGAGAGGGAGCTTTAAGTATTGTCGGTGCAGTTTCACCACAGGGCGGGGATATATCAGAACCTGTATCTCAAGCTACCTTGAGAATTGTTAAAGTATTCTGGGGACTTGATTCTAATCTCGCATACAAAAGACATTTCCCTGCAATTAACTGGTTAAAGAGCTATTCGTTATATATTGATATGATGGCTGATTGGTACAGCGAAAATGTTGATGAGGACTGGGTGGCCCTAAGACATAGAATTATGGGACTTTTGCAGGATGAAGCAGAGCTTGATGAAATTGTTAAGATGGTTGGTATGGATGCTTTGAATTCATATGATAAAATTAAGCTTGAGGCTGCAAGATCTATCAGAGAAGATTTCTTGCATCAGGACGCATTCCATGAGATTGACACATATGCTTCGCTAAAGAAACAGTATATTATGATGAAGCTTGTTATGGATTATTATGATTTATCAACTGCTGCACTCTCTAATGGGGTTGGAGCGCAAAAGCTTATGGATATGCCTGTTAGAGAAAGAATAGGAAGGATTAAATATGTTCCTGAAGAAAGAGTTGCAGATGAATATACATCTGTTCTGGATGAACTCAAGCACAGTATTAATGAGCTGAAAGCTGTCTTGGAAGATTAAGAAAGGATTGATTGTATTGCCTAAAGAATATCGTACTATACAAGAGGTTTCGGGGCCTCTTATGCTTATAAAGGATGTTGATGATGTAACCTATAACGAGCTTGGAGAAATAGAGCTTGCAAACGGTGAAAAAAGAAGATGCCGTGTTCTTGAGATTGACGGAAGTAATGCACTTGTTCAGTTATTTGAAAACAGTGCAGGAATTAACCTGTCAAACAGTAAGGTTCGTTTTTTAGGACATGGAATTGAGCTTGGTGTTTCGGAAGATATGCTTGGCAGAGTATTTGACGGACTGGGACACGCAAAAGACGGAAAATCCGATATAATTCCCGAGAAGAGGATGGATGTTAACGGTGTTCCGATGAACCCTGCAGCAAGAAATTATCCTGAAGAATTTATTCAGACGGGTGTTTCTGCAATCGACGGACTTAACACATTGGTAAGAGGACAAAAATTACCTATCTTCTCCGGCTCAGGCTTACCACACGCAAATCTTGCAGCACAAATTGCAAGACAGGCAAAGGTTTTGGGTGATAATGAGAAGTTTGCGGTTGTTTTTGCGGCTATTGGTATCACATTTGAAGAAGCTAACTTCTTTGTTGAAGATTTCAAGAAAACGGGAGCTATGGAGAGAACAGTTCTCTTTATAAATCTTGCAAATGACCCTGCCATTGAGCGTATTGCAACACCTAAAATGGCTTTGACAGCGGCTGAATATCTTGCATTTGATTTGGGAATGCATGTGCTTGTTATAATGACAGATATTACAAACTATGCCGATGCGTTGAGAGAAGTATCTGCAGCAAGAAAGGAAGTTCCTGGAAGAAGAGGATACCCGGGTTATATGTACACTGACCTTGCAACAATGTATGAAAGAGCTGGAAGACTAAAGGGTAAGGACGGAAGTATTACCCTGATACCTATTCTCACTATGCCTGAAGATGACAAGACCCATCCTATTCCTGACCTGACAGGATACATTACAGAGGGACAGATAATTTTAAGCCGTGAGTTGTACAGAAAGAATATTGCTCCCCCTATTGATGTTTTGCCGTCCCTTTCAAGACTTAAAGATAAAGGTATTGGAAAAGGGAAGACAAGAGAAGACCATGCAAACACAATGAACCAGTTGTTTGCTGCATATGCAAGGGGTAAGGAAGCAAAAGAACTTATGGTTATTCTTGGTGATGCGGCTTTATCTGAGGTTGATAAGCTTTATGCCAAATTTGCGGATGAATTTGAAAAAGAATATGTATCACAGGGTTATAATACCGACAGAACTATTGAAGAAACACTCACAATCGGGTGGAAACTTCTTTCCATACTTCCAAGAGCCGAGCTAAAGAGAATAAAGGACGAATATTTAGACCTTTATTATGGCAAGTGAGGTGAGGTAAGTGGCACAGTTAAATGTTAATCCTACCCGTATGGAACTTACAAGACTCAAAAAAAGTCTCGCCACTGCAACAAGAGGCCATAAGCTTTTGAAGGATAAGAGAGATGAGCTTATGAGACAGTTTCTTGATATTGTCAAAGAAAACAAAAGACTAAGAGAAAGTGTTGAAAAAAAGCTTGAAGAGGCTAATAAATATATGGCTGTAGCAGGTTCTGTAATGCAAAAGGAAGCTCTTGTTTCGGCTCTTATGATGCCAAAACAGGGTGTTAACTTAAAACTTGGTACAAAAAATATTATGAGTGTTGATATTCCTACTTATGAAATAAAAACTAAAACAGCGTCGGGCAGTGATATATTTTCATACGGATTTGTTAATACAAGCGGTGACCTTGATAAAGCAATTTCACTTTTTTCAGAAAGCTTAGAGGATATGCTAAGGCTTGCTGAATATGAAAAATCAGCACAGTTATTGGCATCTGAAATTGAAAAAACAAGAAGAAGAGTTAATGCTTTGGAATATGTTATGATTCCAAATTATCAGGATACTATTAAGTATATTTCTATGAAGCTTGATGAGATGGAGAGAAGTAATAATACAAGGTTGTTGAAAATAAAAGATATGATGATTGAGAGAAATCTGAAACAAAAATAAAAAATTGCGGTATCTTCATTACGATACCGCAGTTTTTTTGGAAAAAATTAAAAAAAAGATTATAAAAAATTCATAAAATCAGAATGTTATTAATGATAATAATTGTAATGATAAACACTATGTATGAAAAAAGCTGTTCTAAATTTGACAAATTGTTATGTATGATATAAAATATAAAGTAGAAATTTTCTTAAAAGCTATTACAAATATCATTTTATTTGAAAGGATAGGTGTATTATGAATATACTTTATGTTAGTTCAGAAGCTGCTCCGTTTGCAAAAACCGGAGGATTGGGAGATGTGGCAGGTTCGTTGCCGATTGCTCTTAACAAAAAGGGAGCAGATGCAAGAGTAATGCTCCCGCTTTACAGATGTATGGATGAAAAATATAAAGAAAAACTGGAGTATATAAACCATATTTATATTGATATGGGTTGGAGAAAACAATATTGCGGTGTATTTAAATTAGTCCACGAGGGATGCACATTTTATTTTGTTGATAATGAGTTTTATTTTAATGGAGATAAGCCTTATGATTATATCCATTTAGATTGCGAAAAGTTTATTTTCTTTTCAAAAGCAGTTTTATCACTTTTACCGACAATAGACTTTAGGCCTGATGTAATCAACTGTAATGATTGGCAGACTGCAGCAATTCCTGTATTTTTAGATACATTTTTAGATAATCCTTTTTATCAGGGAATTAAGACTGTTATGTCAATTCATAACCTAAAGTATCAGGGCAGATGGGACATTAACAAGGTAAGAGATTTTATGGGTATCAGTGACTATTACTTTACGAGTGATAAGCTTGAATATTATGATGATGCCAATCTTTTAAAGGGCGGTCTTGCTTATGCAACTAAGATTTCAACTGTATCGGAAAGCTATGCAGAAGAAATTAAGACAGATGCATACGGCGAGGGCTTGCAGGGCTTAATAAGTGCAAGAAGTAATGATTTGGTGGGAATTGTAAACGGAATTTCATATACCGAATGGAATCCTGCAAAGGACGAAATGATTTTTGAAAATTTCAATAAGGTTAATGTGTTCAAAAAGAAAAAGGAAAATAAAACAAAGCTACAGGAAATGCTAAATCTTCCTGTTGATGAGAATATTTTTATGGTAGGTATAGTTTCAAGACTTACTGACCAAAAGGGATTTGACCTTGTTGCATCTGCATTAGATGAGATGTGCAAGGGGGGAATGCAGATAGTAATTTTGGGTACAGGTGATGAAAAGTATGAAAATCTGTTCAGACATTATGCATGGCAGTATCCTGATAAGGTTTCTGCAAATATCTGCTTCTCAAATGATTTGTCGCATAAGGTATATGCAGCATGTGACGCTTTTCTGATGCCGTCAGCGTTTGAGCCTTGCGGATTGTCACAAATTATAAGTATGAGATATGCGACATTGCCGATAGTTCGTGAAACTGGAGGACTTAGAGATACAGTTGTTCCTTGTAATGAATTTACAGGAGAGGGAACAGGCTTTTCGTTTGCAAATTATAACTCCCATGATATGCTTCATATACTCAAGTATGCAATGGAGATATTCTATACCAACAAAACTCTTTGGAATGGTATGATGAAAAATGCTATGAGCACAGATTTTTCATGGGATATTTCAGCAGATAAGTATTTGGGAATGTATAGTGAGATAACAGGAATTCCTGCTCCGAAAAAGGAGAAGAAAGCGCCTGCAAAGAAAGAAAAAACTACAGAAAAAAAGACTGTTAAAAAGACAACTAAAACTGTTAAGAAAACAGGTAAGTAATTATATTGTGCAGAAAGGTTTGTAGATGTAATGGAAAAAAAAGTAAAGCTTACCGCTAAAGAGGAAGCATTGAAAAACGAAATTATTGGAAAGGTGTCAAGACATTTTGGTAAGACTATGGATGATGCCACTCCTAAAATGGTATATACTGCTTGTGCGCTGACAGCGCGTGACCAGATAATGACTAAATGGGCAAAATCACACAAGCAGGTAAAAGAAGAGGGTTCAAAAAAGCTTTATTATCTTTCTTTTGAGTTCTTAATGGGAAGGCTTTTGACAACTAATGTATTAAATCTTATGCAGACAAAGACATATACTAATGCCTTAAAGGCTTTGGGATATGATGTTAATGAAATTGCAGAGCTTGAAAATGATGCTGGACTCGGAAACGGAGGACTTGGAAGACTTGCTGCCTGCTTTATTGATTCTTTGACAACCCTTGATTTGCCTGCATACGGATGTACCATAAGATATGAGTACGGACTTTTTAAACAAAAAATTGTTGACGGATACCAGATAGAGCTTCCTGATTCGTGGCTCGAGGACGGAAATGCATGGGAAATTCCAAGACCGGAAGAAACTGTTGAGGTAAAATTCGGAGGACAGGTGCATACTGACTGGCATGAGGGAAGATTTTACTGCAGATATGAGAATGAGCGCACAATCCTTGCAATGCCTTATGATGTACCGCTTGTTGGATATGATTCAAAAATTGTTAATAAGCTAAGACTTTGGTCTGCAAAATCTCCTGACCATATGAATATGAAAGAGTTTAATAGTGGAAACTATGTGCGTGCTGTTGAGGAAAAACAGTTGGCAGAGGTTATTTCCAAGGTACTATATCCTGAGGATAATCACACAGAAGGTAAAGAATTGAGATTAAAACAGCAATATTTTTTGGTTTCTGCTACAATTCAATGGATTTTGAGAGAGTTTGAGACAAGATATGGTTATGACTGGAAGAAACTGCCTGAAAAGGCTGCAATTCATATTAACGATACACATCCTACTCTTGCTATTCCTGAGTTGATGAGAATTCTTCTTGATGACAAGGGACTCTCATGGGATGATGCCTGGGAAATAACAAGCAAGGTATTTGCATATACTAATCATACTGTTATGAGTGAAGCGTTGGAAAAATGGCCATTGGATATGTTTAAGAGAGTACTTCCTAGAATTTCTATGATAGTTGAGGAAATGAACAGAAGACTTATGGAATATCTTGAGGTTGTATATCCTAATGACCCTGCAAAACATAAGTATATGGCAATTATCGCTGATAACAGAGTATATATGGCAAATATATGTCTTGCAAGCTGTTTTGCTGTAAACGGAGTTTCAGGACTTCATACAAAAATTCTTACGTCCGACATATTTGCTGATTATTACAGACTCAGTAAGGATAGCTTCTATGCAATTACAAATGGAATTACATTCAGAAGATGGATTGCAAATTGTAATCCTGAGCTTGCTGCGCTTATTTCATCAAAGATAGGTAAAACATGGATAAGAAATTATGATGAGCTATCAAAGCTTAAGGAGTTTGCAAAAGATAAGGAATTTTGTGATGAATTCTATAAGATTAAGCAAAAAAATAAGAAAAGGCTTGCAGAGTATATTAAGGAGCATAATGGAATTGATGTCGATGTTAATTCAATTTTCGATGTTCAGTCAAAGAGATTGCATGAATATAAGCGTCAGCTTATGAATGTTCTGCACATTATGGCAGAGTATAATGCCCTTTTGGAAAATCCTGATATGGATTATTATCCAAAGACATATATCTTCGGTGCTAAGGCAGCTCCGGGATATGCAAGGGCAAAGCTTATAATAAAACTTATTAATAATGTTGCCGATAAAGTCAATAATGACGATAGAATAAAGGGTAAATTAAAGGTTGTTTTCCTTGAAAATTATGGCGTTTCAATAGCTGAAAAGTTGATTGTTGCAGCGGATATATCTGAACAGATTTCAACTGCAGGTAAGGAAGCATCAGGTACAGGAAATATGAAATTTATGTTAAACGGTGCACTTACAATCGGTACTCTTGACGGAGCGAATGTTGAAATGCTTGAACAGGTTGGAGAGGATAACATCTTCATCTTCGGTCTTAAGGCTGATGAGGTTGATGCAAGACTTAAATATAATAATTCCGATGAGGTCAAAGATATTTATTCAACAAATGAAAAGCTCCGTAAGGTTATTGACCAACTTGTAAACGGTGAATTCTCAAATGGAAATTCACAAATGTTTAAGGATTTGTATCAGACATTATTGTTCGGTGATTACGGAAACCCTGATGTTTATATGGTACTTCGTGACTTTGAAGAATACTGCAATATGCAGGAAAAATTGTCAAAGCTTTACCAGGACAGAGATAGTTGGGTATCTAAGGCTGTTATGAATACAGCTTGCTCAGGATATTTCTCAAGTGACAGAACAATTAAAGAGTATAATGACAATATCTGGCATTTAAAGCCAATTAAGTAATAATTATAAATCCCCCGCATATGCAGGGGATTTAATATAACTGGAGTGGGAATTAATGAAAATTGAACATAATTCGCAAATGGAAATTTACCGATTTCCCTTTGGCGCAGTGATAAGGGGAACTAAAGTAAGGCTCCGTCTTGGAATAGCTGACGGGGGTATTCCGAATTCTGTAAAGGTTCACTATCGTTTTAAAGATGAGATTTATTTTGCTAATATGTTTTATATATTCGAAGTCTGCGGATTTTGTATGTATGAGGCTGAAATCGTTATGCCTGACAGAGTCGGAAACCTTTGGTACTATTTTGAAATAGTGACAGGAGATGGTAGAGTTTTTTATGCAAATAACAAAGAAAGGCTTGGCGGACGTGGGGAAGAATATATGAATGAGCCCGATAGTCTGTACCAGATAACCGTTTATTCCCCTGACTATAAAACTCCTGAATGGTTCAGGGAAAGTGTTGTTTATCAGATTTTTCCAGACAGATTTGCCAACGGTAATGAAAATGGTGAATTTTTAGGTGAAAGAAATGATATAATCAAAAGAAATTGGGGGGAAATGCCTTTTCATAAAGCAGAACAGTTTGGTGGAGAATATCTTGCAAATGACTTTTTTGGCGGAAATTTAAAGGGTATTACGAAAAACCTTAACTACCTTGCTGAGCTTGGTGTAGGAGCTATATACCTAAATCCAATATTCAAAGCATATTCAAACCATAAATATGATACGGGTAATTATAAAGAAATTGACCCGTCATTTGGTGAGCTTAAAGATTTTAAGGAACTGTGTCAAAAGGCAGAGGAACTTGGTATAAGATTGATTTTAGACGGTGTGTTCAATCATACAGGCAGTAATAGTTTGTACTTTAACAAAAGCGGCGAATATGCCGGAGTTGGAGCATATCAATCTCAGAATTCAAAGTATTATGATTGGTATAACTTCAGAAACTGGCCTGACGATTATGATTCATGGTGGGGAATGAAAACTCTGCCGAATGTAAATGAAAATTCAGAGGATTATCAGAATTATATTTTGAAAGATGAGGATGCAGTTGTTAAACACTGGATTAAAAACGGAAGCTACGGCTGGAGATTGGATGTTGTAGATGAACTTCCGGGATTTTTCGTGAAAGAAATCAGGAAAGCGGTTAAAAGTGTTGATGAGGATGCCGTTATTATCGGTGAAGTCTGGGAGGATGCATCAAATAAATGCAGTTATGGAGAAACAAGAGAATATTTTCTCGGAGGCGAGCTTGATTCGGTTATGAATTATCCTTTGCGTTCTGCATTGATTGATTTTGCGAAAAAAAATATTGATGCAAAGGAATTTGACAGGCGAATAATGAGCCTTAAGGAAAATTATCCTGCTCCTGCATATTATTCGTTACTAAATTTCTTGTCCAGCCACGATGTTGAAAGGATAATAACTGCGGTGAGTTCTGCACCTGATAAAGCCTGTGTTAATAAGGATTTTATGGCTCGGTTCACTCTTTCGGATGAAGAGTATGGAAAAGCGGTAAAAAAGGTAAAACAAATAATAGTAATGCTTATGCTTATGCCTGGAGTTCCGTGCATTTATTATGGTGACGAAATAGGTATGCAAGGCTATGGCGATCCGTTTTGCAGACAGTGTTTTGATTGGGATAATAAGAATATCGACCTTAAGGTATGGTATTCAATGGCTGTTGCGTTAAGGAAAAGTTCTCCGGCATTTTCTAAAGGTGAATTTGAAAATGTATATAAAGTTAACAACGGCTATGGGTTTATGAGAAGCTATAAAGACGATATTCATATCGTTCTTACAAACTTCTCCGACAATAATGAATGCTTCAGGCTTGACCTTGCAAGATTTGGTGTGCGGGAATTAGAACTTGAAAACGGTCTTTTTAAAGAATTTTATAATTCTGGGGATGGAATATACTATATCCAGATGTCAGGATGTGAAGTAAAAGTCTTTAAGTGCAGAAAGTAGAGTATAGCATAACACAATATATTGTGTAAAATTTGCAACAATGTTACAAAAATTATACAAATTGTGCAATTCTATTGAATTTTATTTTAGTATATGTTATAGTTATAATGTAAAGTTAGAAATAAACGAGAGGAATGATTTTCATGAAGAAATTTTTTGGATTTTTGCTTGCGACATCTGTTGCATTGAGTTCTTTTTCTGCGTTAGCTGCAGGAGAAAGCGCATTTAAAGATATATCTGATGCGAAATATGCATGGGCAAAACCTTATATCGAAGAAATGGCAAAAGGCGGATATATCGCCGGATATGAGGATAATACATATAGACCCGATAATATGGTAACAAAATTGGAAACTATTGTTCTTTTCTCAAGAGCAATGGGGGCAAAGAAGTCAACAAATGCTGATGCAGTTGAGCTCGCTCTTGATAAGTATTCAAAGGTTATAGATAAAGCTAATTTGAATTTTGGTGAAGAAGAAGTAGCATATATGCTGTATAGAGGTGCATTGACAGAAGAAGATGTTACACTTTATCTTGCTGACGGAAAAGCATCATTGGCAATGTCAAGACAGGAAGCTGCTGCTATAATCACAAAGGCTATGTGTGCAGATGAAGCTGCAAAAGCAGAGCTTTTGATAGATATGGACTATACAGATGCAAAATCTATTGATTCAGATTATGCACAGTATGTATTTTATGTTAGTGAAAATGGAATAATGAATGGTATGGACGACGGCTCATTCGGACCTGAGGCAAATGTTTTAAGAAGCCAGATTGCAGCAATGCTTTACCGTACTGTTGACAAAATGAATTTATACATTGAAACGGTTTTAGTTCCTGAAATTGATGCGAAGGTAAACAACATCACAATTCTTGACGAACAGAACGAATCAATTAAAATTGGTTATGAAGATACAACAAAATTCTTCTCAGCCGGAGAAGAGATTGCTGATACTGAATTTGTAAACAGCTCAAGAGCAATGCTTACATATATCAATAATGCATTGGTATTTGTTGATATGTATGACAGAGTTGTTGATGAGACTGTTAAGGGAGTATATCAGGGTGCGTTTGTTGAAGACGAAATTACAACCATAACATTCAAGCCAAGCAATCAGACAAAGGCTGTTGAATATGAAGCACTAAACGGAGCACAGGTGATTAATCAGGATGGTTCCTTGGTTAGCTTTAAGAATATTGCTGCAGGAAGCTATGTTGAACTTGAATTGACTAATGATAAGGTTGTTAAGCTTACTCAGCTTAAAACAAACAGCTATATTCCTGGAGCGATTGTTGCAAACTTAAGTATTGAAGATGATTTGTACTTGACAATTTCACACGAGGATGAAGAGTATGACGGTATGGTATTTAGACTTGG
The DNA here is from genome assembly GCA_045645365.1 of Clostridia bacterium. Taxonomy (GTDB): domain Bacteria; phylum Bacillota; class Clostridia; order UBA1381; family UBA1381; genus RGIG1988. The sequence continues at coordinate 30,787 of JAZRIR010000008.1, forward strand.
TGATGAAATTTTAGTTTACAAAAATGATGATATACAGGATTTGTCAAAGATTTATAAGGGTGACAAAATTGATATAACAATGGAATATGGCGAAATCACAAAGATTAAAGCTTATTCTAATACTAAGACATATCAGGGAACAATCGCTGAAATAGTTTATTCTTCCGAGCCTATAGTTAAAATTAAATCTGGCGGAGAAATCATTGAATTTGGTGTAACTCCTGATGTAAAGGTCAAGGTTAATGGAGAGGCTGCAACATTGTATGAACTAAGAGTTGGTGATTCTGTTAAGGCTACTGCTGAAAGTGATACGATCTTGTCAATAGAAACAACAGCAGTTACAGGTGCAGGCAGCAGTATAAGCGGTATAGTTGAGGTTGTTAATGCTTCTAAGGGATTTATTAAGGTAAACGGTGAAACTATTTTCTGCAAAGATACAACAACAAAGGTTGTTACTGCAAGCGGAGAAGATAAGGTTATTAAAAATCTTTTGGAGGGACAAACTGTTTCTGTAAGAGGTATAATTCAAAACGGTGCATATACAGCAACTTTGATTATAATTGAATAATATACTTTGTTTTATAGGGGTTGCATTGATTTTGTGCAACCCCTTTGATTGTTGATTGGAGTTTTATTGATGAAAAAAAGAAAATTAAACGGACAGTTTTTGACATTCTTACTAATAGTATTATTGTTGATAATTTATAAGTCTATTGATAATTTATCTGCTGTAGGAAGTTTTTTTGGGAATATCTTCGATGCGGTGAAACCATTTGTTGCAGGTTTTTTAATTGCATATATACTGAATTTGCCTTGTAAAAATATTGAAGGGCTTTTAAATAAAACAAAGTTTAAAATTATTAATAAAAACAGTAAGGGAATAAGTATTTTTATTGTGTATATTCTGGCTTTGATAATTATTACTATCAGTGTGAGAATAATTGTTCCTGCAATATACGAAAACTGCCTTGATTTATATAAGAATGCTCCCTTATATATGGATAAGATTGTTTCATATATAAACGGATGGCTTGGTAGATTTGATTATAACATTATTTCTCTTGACTCAATAAAGACAGCAATACTTAAATATATAAAAAACATTGATGTTACAGAGTTTTCAAAATATGCCCAAGGTGTTATCAATCTTACATCAGGTTTGATGAACACTTTTATAGCTATTATTGCTTCAATTTATATGCTAATTGATTCTGACAGAATAAAAGGTTTATTAAAATATATTTTTGCAGCATTTACATCTAAAGAGACATCTGAAAAGGTGAGTGATTTCTTCAAAAGAGTTAACGATATTTTTTCAAAGTATATATACTGTAAACTCATTGAAGCAGTTATTGTCGGAGTGATTTCGACATTAATTCTGTTTATATTTAAGGTTAAATATGCTGTAATGCTTGGTTTTTTGATAGGATTTTTGAATTTAATCCCTTATTTCGGTTCAATTATTTCATCGATATTTGTAGTTTTGATTACATTGGTTACAGGCGGTATTTTACAAGCACTATGGATTGCAGTTGCTCTGTTGATATTGGAGCAGATTGATGGAAACTTTATTGGCCCTAAAATTATGAATAATATGCTCGAAATTCGTCCGCTTTGGGTAATATTTGCAGTAACGGTTTTCGGGAAACTTTTTGGGGTTGTTGGTATGTTATTCTCTGTTCCTGTGTTCGTTGTTCTTAAAATGATTACAAAGGAATTTGTTATTTCAAAAAGAGAGAGAAAAAAGGCTTTAGAGAATAAAGATTAATTTTTTGGAGGCTACAGTATATGAGAATTGCTGTAATAGGCGGTGGAGCATCCGGGATTATGTCAGCAATTTCGGCTGCACGGAACAATGCCGAGGTTACAATATATGAGCGATGTGAAAGAATTGGAAGAAAAATTCTTGCAACAGGTAACGGTAGATGTAATTATACAAACATAAATGCAGGAGTATTGAATTATCACGGCAAAAATCCACGCTTTATTGAAAATTCGATAAACAGCTTTTGGGTAAATGAAACAAAAGACTTTTTTGCTGAGTTAGGTATGCTTACCAAGGTTGAGGAAAATGGAAAAGCTTATCCTTACAGTCTGCAGGCATCGGCAGTATTGGATGTTTTACGATATGAGCTTGAGAGATTAGGTGTTAAAATAGTAACAGAGTTTGAGGTAAAAGAAATATTCAAAAAGAATTCGGAATTTGTAATCAAATCATATGATGGTCAAACTGCAATTAGTGATAAGGTTATAGTTTCTACAGGAGGCAAAGCAAGTCCATCGCTTGGCTCTAATGGGAGCGGATATAAAATTGCAGAGGATTTTGGTCATAAGATTACAAAGCTATATCCGTCACTCGTCCAGATTAAAACTGATACAAATATTATAAAAGCACTAAAAGGTATTAAGCTTGATGCAAATGTCGAAATATTTGCAGGCAACAAAAAGGAAAAAGCATTCGGTGAAATTCTTTTTACCGATTACGGTCTCTCAGGTCCTGTAATATTTAATATTTCAAGAATTTGCACAGAAGCTGGTAATAAGCAAATATCACTTGATATTCTTCCTGAAATCAACCATAATGACCTATACGATATTCTAAGAGAAAGAAGAACACAAAAAAGAAATCTTGAAACTTTTTTTGTTGGAATGATAAATAAAAAGGTGGGAATGGCTGTTATGAAATATGCCGGTGTTCTTCCGTATTCAAGAACATCAGATACCATTTCTGATAAGGAATTGAAAAGATTAGTTGATGCTCTTAAAAATTTCAGGTTAGAGGTTACGGGAACAATGTCATGGAATAATGCTCAGGTGACAGCAGGCGGTATAGTGACTGATGACATAAATCCGTCAACAATGGAATCAAAGTTTATAAATGGTCTTTATTTTACAGGTGAAATTCTTGATATTGACGGTGATTGCGGAGGATATAATCTGCAGTGGGCATGGTCAAGCGGATATATTGCAGGTAAAGAGGCCTCAAAGGAGAGTTGTAATGCTTAAAATAAGCAATATAAGACTGGAAATTGATGAAGAACTTACCAAAGATACAATTTCAAAAAAGAATCAAATAAAAAAAGAGGATATTTTAAATTTCAAATTATATAAAAAATCGGTTGATGCAAGAAAAAAGAATGATATTCATTATACTTGTGCAGTTTTGGTGGAATTAAAAAACGAAAAGAAATATCTTTCATATAACAATGTTTCTGTATATAAAAAATTTAATATCAATATTCCAAATATAAGTGTTGATCTTAGACCGATAGTTGTAGGATGCGGACCTGCAGGATTATTTGCTGCCTTGTACCTGTCTTATGCGGGATTAAAACCACTCTTAATTGAACGCGGTGCAAATGTTGATAAAAGAATAGAGTCCGTTAAGAATTTCTGGGAAAATGGTGTATTTGACAAAAAAACTAATGTTCAGTTCGGAGAGGGCGGAGCTGGTACATTTTCGGACGGCAAACTCACAACAGGTGTGAATGATGAGAGAATGGATTTTATAAAGGAAGAACTGGTTAAATTTGGAGCACCTGAAGAAATACTCTATATATCTAAACCTCATATTGGCACTGATAAGCTCTGTACAACTGTAAAAAATATCAGAAATGAGATAATAAGGTTAGGCGGTACCGTTTTATTTGAAACACAATTAATTGATATTATTTCGGATAACGGCAAATTAACTGCTATTGAGGTTAAAAATGACGGAGTAGTTAAAACAATTAACTGCCAGGAATTAATACTTGCAATAGGACACAGTGCAAGAGATACATTTCTAATGCTTAAAAATAAAAATATCAAAATGCAGAGAAAGACATTTTCAATCGGAGGAAGAATTGAACATTTGCAATCTGATATAGGATATTCACAGTATGGTGAGCTATATAAAAAACTTTCACCCGCAGACTATAAGCTTTCCATTAAAACCAAGGACGGAAGAGGGGTATATACTTTTTGTATGTGTCCGGGAGGTATGGTTGTTGCATCCACATCTGATGAGGGGTGTGTTGTAACTAACGGTATGAGTTATTTTTCCCGTGATGGTGTTAATGCGAACAGTGCACTTTTAGTTACTGTAAATCCTGAGGATATTGAGGGTGATGATGTTCTTGGTGGCGTGTATTTACAAAAATCGATAGAAGAAAAAGCCTTTTTAGTAGGAGGGAAAAATTATTTTGCACCTGTACAGAGGGTTGGTGATTTTCTCTTGGATATACCAAGCGAAAGCTTTGGTAAGGTAAAGCCAACATACTTACCCGGTACTGTTTTTGCAGAAATCAAGGATATACTTCCTGAATTTATTGTTAATTCGATGAAAGAAGCTATTGTGCTGCTTGATAAAAAGCTAAAAGGTTTTGCAGATGAAGATGCAATAATAACAGTTCCTGAAACAAGGAGCTCATCTCCTGTTCGTATAGTAAGAGATAAAGACACATTAGAGTGTGAAATATCAGGGATTTTCCCTTGCGGAGAGGGAGCAGGTTATGCAGGAGGAATTATGTCTGCAGCATTGGACGGTATTCGCTGTGCACAGAGTCTGATTTCAAAATACACTTGATTTTTTTGTCGATTTATGATAAGTTATATGTAGTAATATTTAGGAGGAAATACGATGAAAAAATTACTTTCACTTTTATTGACTGCGGTAATTATTTTATCATCTATGTTAGTTATGGCACAAAAGGATGTTACAGTTATAAAAGACGGAGAAGAACTATTATTTGATGTTAATCCGTATATTGATGTTGATGTAACAATGGTGCCTATGAGAGCAATATTTGAATCTGTTGGTGCCAAGGTTAGCTGGGATAATGATACAAGAACAGTTATATCGGTATATCAGGTGGGAGAAGAAAATAGAAATTTAATTCTTCAGGTTGGAACTGATTATGCATTTTTAAATGGTGAAAAAATCACCATGGATAAAACTGCAGTAATAGTTGGTGACAGAACATTTATTCCATTAAGAGCAGTTGTTGAGACATTAGGACATAATGTCTTATGGGACCCTGATACATACACAGTTACAATTACTACTAAATAATTTTTGGGCGGTTTTTTAACCGCCCATTGTTGCAGAAAGGCTTGAAATGAAAAGAAATTATTGGTTTTACATTTTGGTTTTTGTGCTTATTGCACTGGTTGCTTTTTCCGTATTAAAAAACCAACAGATGGAGTACAATACACATATAGAGGGGGTTATGGATACCACTTCTGATATAACTGTTATTACTGGAGATGACGGTACAAAAATCATTAGTGATATAACAGATTTACTGTATAAGTATGACAAAATGTTCTCCCATACAAATGAAAATAGTGATATATATAAGCTTAACAATTTTGAAGATGCCGAAATTTCTTGGGAAACCTACGATATTATAAAAAGATGTAGAGATTTTTATAATGATACAAAGGGTTCTTACGATATTACTGTAGGGACGGTGGCTGAATTATGGAATGAAACCTTCAAAACAGGTAAATTACCAGATTTTGAAGTATTAAGGTCTTGTGTCGAAAATGTTTCATATGAATCTCTAAAATTTACAGATAAAAAAGTTAAAATAACACAAAAAAATCAAAAAATCATTCTCGGTTCTGTTGTTAAAGGATATTTGACGGACATTATAAAGGAATATCTTGATGCTTCTAATGTAGATGATGCACTCATAAATCTTGGAGGAAATATATACGCAAGAGGCAAAAACAAGAATAACAATTTATGGAATATAGGTGTTCAAGACCCTGTCAATGAAAATGAGCTATTGATGACGGTAAAGGTCAATGACAAGTTTGTTGTTACATCGGGTAATTACATAAGATGTGCGGATATTGATTCTGTAAGATACCATCATATTATAGACGCAAAAACAGGCTACCCTGTGTGGAATGAATTAAATAGTGTAACTATTATTTCAGATAGTGGATTTGTTGCCGATGCACTAAGCACCTCATGCTATATAATTGGATATGAAGAAAGCAAAAAGCTGTTGGAAAAGTACGATGTATATGCAGTATTTGCAACAAATGAGAATAAGGTATTTTACTCTAAAGAGCTTGAAAATTTTATCGAAAAAATTAATAATAACTACGAATATATTCCATTTTAATATAAATAATGACAATTTTTTTTCCTTTGTCGGATTGTGGCATACGATTGCCTTAATTCGACAAAGGATTTTTTTTATTGATTATATAAATAGATAATGTATAAACAAAGGAGGAATTACTATGGAAATAACATTGTTGTGTGAGAGAAGGACTGTAGTTGTCAAAATTCAGAGTGACCTTGACCACCATTTAGCAGTACAAATAAGAAGAGCGGTTGATGCAAAGATTAAAAGCTCCAATGCAATCAATATTATTTTTGATTTCAATATGGTAGATTTTATGGATAGTTCTGGAATAGGTATGTTAATGGGTAGATATAAAATGACAAGTATTCTTGGAGGAAAGGTAGTTGTTTTTGGAGTGAAAAAGCACATAAAGAGAATAATTGATATGTCGGGAATAGATAAGATTATTAATATATGCGACACTTACGAAAATTCGCTTAAATTGATATAGTACTAAAGAAAGGATAAAATTGAAATGGAAAATATAATGAAATTAGAATTTGCAAATAAATCCTGTAACGAAAATCTTGCAAGATTGGCAGCTGCAGCCTTTGTGACACCGCTTGACCCCACCTGTGAGGAATTATCGGAAATAAAAACAGCAATATCAGAAGCCGTGACAAATGCAATTATACACGGCTATGAGGACAGTATCGGAATGGTGAGGCTTGATGGAAGGATATACGGCAATATTGTTGAATTTACAATAAGTGACAAGGGATGCGGTATTCAGGATGTTTCAAAGGCAATGGAACCTCTTTATACTGGTAAACCTGAGCTTGAGCGTTCAGGTCTTGGATTTACTATTATGGAAAGCTTTATGGATAAAATTGAAGTAAAGAGTACGTTGGGAATAGGTACAGTAGTTAAAATGAAAAAGGTTATTAAAAATGACAGATAATTTAACTTTACTAAAGAATTTACATAACGGAAATCAGGAATCGGAAAACGAACTGATAAAAAATAATATAGGACTTGTTGCCGGAATAGCAAGACGTTTTTATTCAAGTGGTTATGACAGTGAGGAGTTAATACAGATAGGATGTATGGGGCTCATTAAAGCCATTAGAAGATTTAATTTTGACTTTAATGTTCAGTTCTCCACGTACGCTGTTCCGTTGATTATAGGTGAAATAAAAAGATTTATAAGAGATGATGGCATAATAAAGGTCAGTAGGACTCATAAGGTTAATGCAATTAAAGCCAATATTGCAAAGGAAAAATTGCAACAAAAGTTAAAAAGAACTCCTACCATTTCTGAAATTGCAAGTGAAGCTTCTCTAACGGAAGAGGAAATCATTGAGGCGATGGATGCAACCAATCCCCCCGAATCAATTCATCAAAGCTATGATGATAAAAATGAGTTGATTGATAAAATAGGTGTGGTTGAGGAAGAAGGAAAAATTATTAACAGAGTTTTGGTGAAAGAGGCGTTGAATATCTTAAATACCAGAGAGAAAAAGATTGTTGTAATGCGTTATTTTTACCAAAAAACTCAAACAGAGATTTCAAAGGTCATAGGTGTTTCACAAGTTCAAGTATCCAGACTTGAAAAGGGAGCACTTATAAAAATGCATAAGTTTCTTGAAAGTTAAAACAGTGTCGGAAAATTCCGACACTGTTTATTTATTTCTTATTGCCCATAAAGAACTTGTTTTTCTCGCACATTTTAGCCTGTAAATTGTTTAACGCTTCACCGAAGCTACTGTTTCAAACAAACACAGCCAAAGCCTGTTAAATTCAGGATTTGGCTGTATTGTATCTTTAAAATTTTGTGATTAAAATATAATGACTTTATACGACACTGATGGGAATTTTTGCTCCCCATTGGTAGCATAATTCTGCTATCTCATTCCAATACTGCTGGAATTCTGGTGATAAGTTGTTTATAATGTCGAGAATTTTGACTTCGGTTTCTTCTAATTCATAAATTTCTTTTTCAAGCGTTTCACTTGAATTTTCTAGATTTTTTATTAATTCTTTTTTTTGGTTTATATCACTCTGTATTTCATTATTAAGGATTTTTTTATGAAATTTGGTAAAGGTGTTTCTTACCCCCGATAACAATCTTTGTTTTGGATTAGATTGTGTTGATGTACAAAATTCCTCTAAAACGGCAGCTAAAGTAGTACCACGTAAATACTTTGGAATTGAAGCGGTCAGATTGATTAAATCTTCAACAGTAAAATCTTCGGTTAACAAATCATTTAACTGATTTCTTATATATTTTTTAACTTGGACATCATCAATTTTCAATCCACTCTTTATGTCACCATACAAATATGTTTCTTTACTCTGGTTGAATATATCTACTAGAATTGAATAGTGCTTTTTTTGGCTCGATTCTGTTTCCAAATAGTAATATATATAAGGAGGTATGAGATTCTCTCTTTCTCTAACATTCAGAATATGCATAGTTGTTACGTGCTCTCTAAAATATTTTTCATGAATATTCTCTAGTTCTAGTGCTGTTTTCCCTAAATTTGAACATTCGTTGACTTTATCGCTATCAGCTATAACCAAGCAAGGACTAGAATTAGATTCTAGATTTTCCAAATAAGTTTCGCTTATGTTTATTCCGCCGCCATTTATGTTTTCAAAACCTAATTCCCAGCTTAGGTTTTTTTGATTCATTATGAATTTAGTGAGAGAAGCATAAAACTTGCAATCTGATAAATCTTCACAAATTAATTTGGTTTTTTGGAGATTTGCAGAATCACTAAGAAATTTTATAGGAACATCGTAGATGTTTTTTGTTGTAGACGATAAAAGTATTTTGTCGTTGTTGCTCATAACTCTTATATATGTATTAAAATTTTTTTTGATAGCTCCATATTGTGTGATTTTTGAAGCTAATTTTTTGAAGATTCTTTTGTTATATGAATCTAGTTGTTTGATTTTAGACAATTTTCTAAATAGATTTCTAGAAGCATAAACTATGTGCCTATTATTTATTGCACATTCCGCAATGTTTTGTAATGCTCTAATCGTCAAATCGTTTATTTCGTCTAGTATATTATCATCTAAAACTATAAGCATTAAATATTATGCCTCCTCAAAAAAGTCAATTGGCCATTCTTCCAAATAACCATCTTTATTAAACGCAACGTGTCTAATACAGCTTTCAAGACCTGTTGGTTGTTCAATCAACAACACATTTATACTATCTGGGCTTATATTCTTACTTTCAATCTGAAATCCAATTTGATTGATAATAGTTTCACTATGTGTTTCCAAAAAGAATTTTATATTTTTGTTGTGGGAAATGACATTCAATATTACCTTTAATAACTGTACTTGCATTTTAGGATGTAGATGCAATTCTGGCTGTTCAATAACAATTTGTACTTCATCTGAATTTTTTTTGTGTATATTTTTCCATAGAATTAATATTATTGGGAGGATTTGGGAATAACCAAATCCTGCATCTGCAATATTCGTTTCTATGTTATCATTAAGTAGTTTTACTGATACATGTTCTTCTATTATCTTTGTAGTAATTTCAAAGCCAAAATTGTCATGTAGCCAATTGTTAAATTGAGAGAGTTCTTTTCGGCTCATACTCTGTAATATCATAGGAACGTTTTCGCCTCTAGCATCTACTTCTTGTATATTTAAACCTTGCCTTCGATAATACCGTTCAGCTGTTGCTCTAACAGGTGCAATATATTTAACGTTTTTGAAATAATTAGATAAATAAGCGTTGCAAGCATCAATTACATCTGGCATTAAAGTTTTAATGATATAAATAGATATTTGTTCTTTATGTAGTTTTATTTCTTCTAATATATCAGATATTGTTTTTTTGTTTAATTTTTTATAATTAGTAACGTCAAAAATCAAACTTATACCCTGATGTTTAGCTTTTGATAAGAAAGCTTCGATATTCTTATATTTTAGCTCAAAATTTAATTCATTTTTTAACAAGTACTCATATGTAGATATTGCATAAAAATGATTTTCGTCGGGCACCTTGCATCTATCGAAAACTTTTATAAGCAATGATATCAACTCATCTTTTAGTAAAGTTTTTTCAAGAGATTTCTCATAGTTAATCAATGCTCGCATCAGTAAATAAACAAATTCGTTATTATCTGAGTTTATTTTGGGAATAATATTACCAAATTCATCATCGTTTCCAATTTTAAATTTTTTAGTATATTTGTTATTAATATTTAAAACTGCAAAATTTGTGTTTCTATTAAAAGCAATTTCGGTTTCAACGCCAAACACATTAATATATATCTTCTTTATTTCGTCTTTTTCGATATATATTTTTATTTTCATTTTCACACTTGCCTTTTCATTAGGCTTTATCATAAAAGGAAGAAAACCATATGCTAATTCTTTGTCAAAGTAATTTATGGTTGTACTAAAATCAAATGAAAAGCATATGGTATCAGAATCAGGTTGAAATTTTGATTTGCTTTCATTATATCCTCCAAAATCGACATATCTACCATACCATAATATAGGTTCGGATAGCTTGGTTTCCAATGTTTGTTTGAATAGAGGGAAAACTCTCGCTAAAGTGCTTTTACCGCTACTGTTTTTTCCAACTGCAATTGTTAATGGTTTTAGTTCAATTTCACCAGTGTTTTTAAAGCATCTTAAGTTTTCAAGTTGTATTTTATCCATAAAACAACCTCCTTGATTTTACAGCATTATATCACAAAATTCCTGAATTTTCAATATAATATTAGAAAAATATTAATATTGTTTGTATAAATCCAATATTCTAATTATATATTATTTCTTTGAGTATGTATATAACATATTCCCGGCTTAACCGGCACATAGAAAAATGAAAGTGAGGATTTTTTAATGAAAACAAACGAAAAAATAGTGTGCTCTGTATGTGGGATAGTCATAACAGAGGGAACAACAAAAAGCTTTGATGGTCAGAAAATGTGTGAGCATTGTTTTGATGAAAGGACAACAACTTGCGATAATTGCGGGGACAGAATATGGGGAGATAATGCAGAGGGCGATTCTAATTATACATTATGCTCTCATTGTTACGAGTATAGTTATACAACTTGCGAGGAGTGCGGTAGGCTCATACACAATGAAGATGCTTTGTATGAAGATGGTGAGGATTATCCTTATTGCAGAGATTGCTTTGAAAAGCTGAATGACAATTCAATAAAAAATTACAGTTATAAGCCTGAGCCGATTTTTTATGGCTCAGGCAATTTATTTTATGGGGTTGAATTGGAAATAGACAAAGGCGGTGAAGATAACTTAAATGCACAAAAATTGATTGATATTGCAAATGAAAATGATGAAAGAATTTACTGTAAGCACGATGGCTCCATTAATAATGGATTTGAGATAGTGTCTCACCCCATGAGCCTTGAATATCACATCAATAATATGAATTGGCTTGATGTATTTGAAAAGGCTACTCAAATGGATTACCGCTCCCATAATACCTCTACTTGCGGTCTGCATATTCATTGTTCTCGCTCCGCTTTTGGAAAGGATTATGATGAACAGGAAAAGACTATCGGCAGAGTTGTATTCTTCGTTGAAAGACATTGGAATGAACTTGTTAAGTTTTCAAGACGCACACCTGAAAAACTTAACCACTGGGCAGCTAAATATGCGACCATATCCAATACAACAGAAGAAACTTATAAAAAGGCAAAGGATAAGCGTATGGGAAGATACGTAGCTGTTAATCTTGAAAATTATAACACAATAGAGTTTCGCTTGTTCAGAGGTACTCTCCGCTATAAAACATTTATTGCAACCTTACAGCTAGTTGATGAAATCTGCTACCAAGCAATTAATCTGTCGGATAAGGAAATGGAAGAATTGTCTTGGTCTGACTTTGTATCAAATATACTACCGAAAAAGTTTGAGCTTATAGAATACTTGAAATCAAAAAGGCTCTATGTAAATGATGCCGTAATAGAAAGCGAGGAAATGTAAATGTGTTGCTTATTTGGATTTTATAATTATAGCGGTCAGCCTATTAAGAATTTAAGTCATTTAACAAATGCTCTCGCAGAGGAAGCAACGGTGAGAGGTACAGATGCAACGGGAATTGCCTATAACCATAAAGGTAAGCTTACTATACATAAAGAACCGAAAGCTGCTTTTCAGATTAATTTTAAGCATCCTGATGATATTGTTTCCGTTACAGGTCATACAAGGCATTCTACGCAAGGAAATAAAAACAAGAATTATAACAATCACCCTTTTTCAGGACACTGCAAAAATATTAATTTTGCACTTGCACACAACGGTGTTTTAACCAACGATTCTAAACTGCGAAAGGAACTGCGATTACCTAATACAAAAATAGAAACCGACAGTTTTATTGCAGTTCAGCTTATCGAAAAGAATAAGATACTTAATAGCGAGAGTATAAAATTTATGTCGGAAAAGATACGTGGAAGCTTCGCATTTTCGATTCTTGATAGCAACAACACTTTATGGCTTGTTCGTGGCGATAGTCCGCTATCACTTATACATATTCCGAGATACAAATTATATGTATATGCTTCAACAGAAGAAATTCTTTATAAAGCATTAGTTGGGACAAAGCTTTTTGCAGAAATAAAGAAAGGAGCTTTTGAGGAACTTGAAATAAACTCCGGTGATATTTTTAATATATTAACTGACGGAACTATCGTTAATGATAAGTTTGATTATACAGACTATAGCTATTTCGGTCATTGCCAATGGTGGAACTATAACACATCAAAAAAGAGTTACATTGATGATTTGAAATCTGTTGCTGCTTATCAGGGATATTCACCTGATGATGTGGATGCGTTACTACAAAATGGTTTTACTCCCGAAGAGGTTGAGGAATATCTGTATTGTATAGAATAATCGGAATTTTATAAGGAAGAATACAATGCATTATGCGTTTTACAATACATAGAAAAATGTATATAATTGTTTAAAAACGCAGGGGGTGGTTGCAATTGGTGTAGATGAGATTAATGCTTTAAATGAAGTATATAAAGAGATGGTTGACCTAATAGGCTATGACAATACTATGATACTTTATACATACTACAAAGGTCAGCAAATTACTTTCCCGATAAAGCTTTTTAAATCTGAATGTGTATGTGAAATGATTAAAAAGCAATATGATGGAACAAACGCAAAAAAATTAGCAAGAACTTATGGTTATTCAGAACGTTGGATAAAGGAATTGTTAAGAAATAAATAAAATCGAATATTTCTGACAAAACAGTTAAAGGAGAAATTATCAATGATAATTATAATAGCTTATTTAGCATTAGGCTATTGGGCAACAGGAAAGGTTGTTTACGCAAATAAAGTTGTATTTTATACCGGATATACGTTTTTTATAAGAAAAGTTATGTGGGCTTTTTTCTTAGGATGGTTACTTATTCCAATAGCTATTTTAAAATTACTTTTCGGAAAAAGATAAAATTAACAAAATCAATTAAGAGCAAATAAGAAGGAGATATTAAAATGGGAATTTTTGAAAATTTAAGTGACAGAGCGGTAGAAAAATTTGCAAAGAAAGAAACAATACGTGTTCCTTATGAACAAATTGTTGAACTTGTAAAGGAGGAATTTATAGCCGATGCAAATGATGAATTTTTACAAAAAGTTCTTAAGACCTCTAAAGGTGGAAATTTCTTCACAAGTAAGAAACTTGAATCAGCATCAGGGAGATATCTTTTGCATGTAGGAAATTTGCAAAGAGGAATAATTTTCGGAAAACGTAAATGTGTATGGATACAAGACAATGAAACGAATAAATTTTATCAGCTTGATAAAGACAGGTATTGGAAAAAGTTTTATAAATCTACCGATGCAGCTATTAAGATGGAAAAAATCAATCGAAGCAGATAATCTAAAGCACTCCTTAAAGGTACACCTTTAGGAACAGTGAAAATTTAATAAAAACAAGACAAAAAAAGCGTGTATAAAGGTTCAGATGCAGTATAGGGATATGTCCCTATATTGACCGAGGTTTATACACGCTTATATTTTGGGAGGTAGATATGAATAATAAGATTTTTTATTATGCACGAGTATCAAGCCGAGAACAAAATCTTGACAGACAGATTGAAGCTTTTAAAAAGCTCGGTGCAGATGAACGTGAAATTATATGTGATAAGGAAAGCGGAAAGGACTTTAACAGAAGCGGTTATCAGGCGCTTAAAAACACAATGCTTCGCAGTGGTGATACGTTGATTGTAAAATCTCTTGACCGCCTTTCGAGGAATAAGAGTGATATAAAAACCGAGCTTCAATATTTTAAGGATAATAATATCCGTTTAAAAGTCATTGACCTGCCTACAACGATGATTGATTTGCCCGAAGGACAGGAATGGGTGTTTGATATGGTTAATAACATCCTGATTGAAGTGCTTGGAACAATCGCAGAACAGGAACGGCAGACTATTCGCAAACGGCAACGAGAAGGTATAGAGGCTGCTAAAGCAAAAGGTAAACATCTCGGCAGACCGAAGACTGTAAAGTCCGACAATTGGGATGAAGTTGTATCAGATTGGAAACGTGGAAACATAACAGCACGCCAAGCATACACAATGCTTGACGTTTCAAAATCCGTTTTTTATAGACTTGTTAAGTAAACAGAAATAATCATTAGAAGCTGATGTCATGTTTTGTTTTGTTGACTTATGCTAAAATTGAGAGTATAATTAGTATGGTATAAATGTGTAATTTCATTTCACGGTAATCTCTTTTAGTCATTCGCACATCATGAAAGAGAAAAACTAATTGCTATTTGTGCTGGTACGGAGCAGCAGAATGGAGATTAATATGAAAATAGAAATTAAAAAAGAATTTAATATCCTTTCAAGAAAACAATTTGACGTAATGGTTGAAAAATTAAAAAGAGAAAAATCAAATGAAATAAGTAATACAAGCATAGAATATATAAAAGAGCAAATCAAAAAGATATTTAAAGAATGTTGTATAGCTGCAAAGATTGCTTTCTCAGTTGAACAAACTAATGAAATAATAAATTTGATATTATTAACTTACATTGATTTAATTATTGAAAATGATAAAAGTACATTTGAATCTATATTTCAATATGTTAGAAATATAGAACCCGAGAATTCCGATATTATAAATGAAATAACAAAAAAATTAAAATACGGAATAAACAATTACAAATTGAATGTTTCAATATATAATCAATATGCAAAAACGAATGATTTTTTGTATTCACGTGGTAAATATCATACAAATCACGAAAGAGATAAAAAAGTTTTTAGCACAAGAATCCCTCATAATTTAATTAAGTTGGAATTTGCTGAAGCATTTTCTAATGGATGTCTACTAATATATGAATTGATGTACAAAAACAAAAATCCATTTACAACAACACATAGAGATAAAAATAATATATTATTTTCTGCATATCAAAATTTGTGTTGCTATATGGATGAAATATGTAAATGCAGCACATCAAAAGAAATAGTATTAAAAAATGTATTTTTTTGGAAGTTTGAAAAAACATATAGGTTTGTTTTCATTTCAATTTTAGCAAAGTATATTTTTGAACAGAATATAGAAGCGTCAGCATTAAAACTACCAAAGTTATTATATAATTACTATTTTCCGTATCATTTTAAGGATGATAACACCGGTGTTTTTTGCGGTTCGCCTATTATTTCATATTATGAGGAAATAATTAAATACTCATTTGAAACAAAAAATACTGTTTTAGATGTTGAAGCTCTTGAAATACAAAGAGAAATGATGGCATATACATTATCAATACTTTGTGTGTTATTTCCTCCAACCGAAACAAGGTCACATAAATTATTTTATAATAGAGAAACAAATAAATTTGATTTTGATGCTGTTGGGGATTTCTTGATTAAAGACTGCAAAATACCAGTATTATTATCAGAATATAAGGAGCTTATTGAGGAAAATATTAATAATAATTTATATGTAAAGACTATCCAAGAGCTTTTACTAAATAATGATGTTGTTGAACAAAAAATATTGAGTAATTCAGCAAAGAAAATGAAAAGCTTTAAAAAAACAAATTAATAAACAATTAAATCAGACTGTCTCGCATAAAGCCGGGACAGTCTGATTTTTATATATTTCAAAGAATAAAAATACCCAAAAACCATTGAAAACACAAGGTTTTTTCAATGCACATTTTACCTCCTGTTTTTTTATCCATTATATGCTATAGTTGATACATAATACTTTTAGGAGGTTTTCTATATGAAATAAAAAAAATAAAACTTGTACGGAAATTTTGTATTGGATTATATTAGGACAATACACAGAAAAAATGTATAACACAGTATTTTTAGGAGGGAATCTATATGTCATATGATTCATATTATCATTCGATTTGGAACCACGACGCAGAAACGGAAAGTACACTGCAAGTTTCAATTGGTGTAAAGCCTAGGCTTAATACACAATCTATTGATACAGAAGAAAATGTTAAATTATTTGAAATTGACGAAAAGATAAGATATATATCGGAATACTTTGCATCTAATCACCTAATTCCACCAGGACATGTTGATTTGTTGCAATGTGGTACCGGTAAAGGTAAGACTTATAGAACCACAAAAGGATTTTTGAATGAAGCACGGAGGTGTAATTACAATATAATGCTAATTCTGCCAAGGAATATGATAGTACAACAAGTTTTGTCAGAGATGTTGTCTAAAGAAGTTAGTTTTAGTTTTGATAATGGTGTGTATCATATAGATAATCTGACTATATGCACTTATCAAAAACTCTATAATGAACTTAAAAAGAAAAAACACATAGACAATACAATTTTTGGCAGAGAATATCGTGCGGTCATATTTGACGAATCGCATGTAATATTAGAAGACTCGTTATTTTCTGAAGCAGCAAATTTTATACTTGATGAAATGTTTGACTTTTTTAGAACTAAAGTTTCGTATTATTTCTTATCGGCAACAATGAAGTATGTTGAAAGAATAATTTATGAAACAGCTTGCGAAAAGCTAAAAAAAGTTAGTCAAACTTATATGGGTGTTACAACAAAGAACCCGCCATTTTTTAGAAAATTTGTATTTCCTAACACCTATGAGAAATATAATGTCACTTATTTAGATACTGAAAATGAAATAGTAAAATTGTATAATGAATTACCTGACAGTCGAAAACTATTAATTTTTGTATCATCAAAACAAATGGGAGAAAGATTATCATCATTAATGCCTGATTCAGTTTTCTTGTTTGCGGAAAATGATGATGAAAAGCTGTCAGATGAAGCACAGCTACAGTATTCAAAGATTAAGGAGTTATCATCATTTGATTGTAAAGCTTTAATTACCACTAAATTGCTTGATGCCGGAGTTAATTTCAAAATGAAAGACTTACGGGATATAGTAATTAATATTGAAGGCGGTGAAGATGAATTCATTCAAATTGTCGGCAGGAGGAGGGCAATAGATGATGCTATGATAAACCTACATATTATGAAAATGGATTCTGATTACTTCAGGAAGAGAAGGTTTAACTGTATTCAAAAATTAAATGCTATAAGTGATATTAAGAGATGTAATAAATGCATGAAGCAAAATAGAATTTATGCTGAAAGATTTAATATAGAAATAAAACTATCTGGGTGTAAAACCTGCTATAAAAATGCGAAGAAAAAGTATTATTTAGAACCCAAAAATTATATGTTAATACAAGGCTTATTTACTGTTGATGGACAAAATGTTGTAATCAATAAAATGGCTGAAGCAAAACTTAAACTAATGGTTGATTTTTATGATAGCATTCTTGATGATTTCAATACCGTTGGCGAACAAGCATATATTATTAGACAATTGTCATGGCTTGGACTTGAAAATACATACAGCGAGTCGAATTATTTTTCAAAGGAGAGTATTCCTGTACAACTTATGGACTTATCAAATATGCTTGAAGAATACCAGGAAAAAGAAATGAATGATGAGCTGCAGGCAGATTTTAGGCAGGAATTTCAAGAAATTGCAATTAAACTAAAGCTATACTCAAAAAGGAGTGAGAATAACATAGGACTAAACAAGATTAATCAAATTATAGAAGAAGCAAAATTATCATATAAAGTTGAATCACAAAGTACAAACAACGGGACTGCTTGGAAGGTAATAAAGAAACTTTGATAAAAAAGGAAGTGATTCCAATGAAAAAAAGCATATTAAAATTTGATAGGGTTTCGGGAAACACCTATCACACTATTATCAAAAATAATCACGGACGAAAGATATATTTAAGAGTTAATCGTTTTGATGAAACAATTACAATTTGCGATTGTTTCTATATTGACAGACCAATGAGGAATGGCAACAGAGCCATTCCTCAAAAGTGGACAACCATTAAATGTAATTTTAATAGTCTAATTGATGTGTTGACAGGTGAGTTGGATAAGCATTTTTACGGAGTTGAGTTTTCTGAAAAGGAAACCAATACATCAGCAGAAGAATATATAACGCACTGTTTGAAGAGTAGTAAAAAATTTAGATTTCTGATACTAGTTGACTGTGATGGTGTTTTGAAAACAAGGTTAAAAAACAGGGTGCACCGAACTATCTATCTTGAAATTAAACAAAACGTGGATAAAGGTCTGATAAAGAATTGTCACTATTGCGATAGGAGCTATAAGCAAAACAATCGGGCTGTAACGCCTTTCGACTTAAAAACCATATACTTTGACTACAGCACGAAAAAGGTGCTTGAAATTATAAATAACGAGCTTAATTGCGATTTCACAGATGTTGTTGTTACAAGTGATACATTTAACTTCGTGGAAAGTAATATCCCTATATGCGGTTCGATATAAGTACAGGCTTATGTTGCATAAAATAAAAAGGAGGTTGATGTGTTATGTCAGAATACACAGATATAAAAAACAATACATACATGATAACTAATACTGTGCTATTAACCGAAGAGGAAAGAGAACAGGCTGAAAATGAAATAGTTGAGGAATTATATAAGATTTTCGCACGAAAGTAAAAAAATAAAAATTGGAGCAAAGGAGGTGAAATCGTATGTCTATTGCTCTTTATGCAAGAAAGTCCATAGAACGTGAAAACAGTATTTCATGCGAAACGCAGCTTGAATATTGTAAATCTATGATAAAGCCTGATGAACAGGCGGAAAAAATCGTTACATTTGTTGACAATGGATTTTCGGGCGGTAATGTTGACCGTGACGGATTTCAGAAAATGATGCGTCAGGTCGAGCGTGGGAAAATAAGCAAAATTATTGTTTACCGACTTGACAGAATAAGCAGAAGCTTATCAGATTTCGTTAATATTTTGAATACACTAAAAAAGTACAATGTAAAATTTATAAGCTCGCAGGAATTGTTTGATACATCAAGTCCTTATGGTGAAATGATTGTCAAAATACTTATGATTTTTGCAGAATTTGAAAGGCAAAGTATTATTGAAAGAGTAACGCAGGCTTATGCCCACAGGAGCGAAATGGGCTTTTATATGGGCGGTAGAAGACCGTACGGTTTCACCTTGACAGATACAATTATTCACAATATTAAGACAAAAATGTTCTCTCCTATAGTGGAAGAAATTGAACAGCTAAAATATATATTTGAAGCATACTCAGTTCCGGGAATAACACTTCGAAGACTTATGGATAATCTTATTGATAATGGTATTCTTCCTACTGTCGGAAGTTGGTCAACAGGAAAACTATCTACAATTCTGAAAAATCCAATTTATGTTAAAGCAGATAATGATGTGTATGAGTATCTCTTAAAACATAATACAAATATTATAAGCGATATTTCAGAATTTGACGGAGTACACGGACTGCAGATTTATGGTAAAACAAAACATTCCGCAGATGATTGGTCAGATATGAAAGCTGTGGTTATGTCCCACGAAGGTATTATAAATTCTGATGTTTGGATTAACTGTCAGAAAAAGCTTGCAAAAAACAAGCAGATAGGAAATGCTATAAGCAATACAACAAGCTGGCTTGGTGGTAAAATTGTATGTAAAAACTGCAGACGGACAATGACGGTTACAAAGGGTGGTAAACGTAAAGACGGCTCTCAAACAAGATATTTTAGTTGTACAGGAAAATCCCATAATCGCATCTGCAAAGGCACAAGTAAGCCTGTATATGCTGATAGTTTGGAGGATATGGTTTACGAGCTTGTTTCCGAGAAGCTTGAAACATTAAGAAGTTGTCGCAAAAAAATATCAACAGACAATTCTAATCAGATAAATCTTCTCAAAAACCGTATCAGTGAAATAAAAAAGGCACAGGAAAAGCTTGTAAACCTACTGATGAATGACACTATTGAAGCAGATATGATTAATCTTCTAAATGAAAAAGCAAAAAAGCTTGCAGAAGAAAAAGCTGATATTCTTTCTAAAATTGATGCTCTTGAAAACGAAGAAAGTGAAATAATAAGTGCCATCAATTTATCAAAGAAATGGAGAACAGCAAACTATGAGGAGCGAAAGGCTGTATGCAATATATTGATACATAAAATACTGATAGATGAATCAGGAAATTGCGAAGTCGTATGGAATATATAACAAAAATCTGCTAATCTATTGATTTAAAGCAGATTTTTTGTTATAATATAAAAAAAGAGAGTTGAAAGGAGCGGAATTTATGTCGGATAAGATTTATACAGTAGATGATATTAAAATGGTTTTACACCCTATTTTTAGTGGTTATAGCGTAAAAAAAGCTATTCTTTTCGGTTCGTATGTAAAAGGAATGGCGAACTCAAGAAGCGATATAGATTTGCTTCTTGATAGCGGTTTAAGAGGTTTGAGTTTTGTTGGTCTTATTGAGGATATTCGCACAGCACTTGATAAAGAAGTAGATGTTTTTGATGTTTCACACATTGTACCACAATCCCGAATATCGTCAGAAATTTTAAAAGACGGGGTAACAATCTATGAAGAATAAAATTATAATTGAAAAAATACTCAAATATATTCAAAAAGTTTTATCCTATGTTGAAGGAGCAGACTACGATAGCTTTGTCGAAAATACAATGCTTGTTGAAGCCTGTGTTTTTAATCTCGGACAAATAGGTGAACTTGCAAACAAAATTGACAAAGAGTTTGAGGAACAATATAATCAAATTCCGTGGAGAGTATTATACGGATTAAGAAATAAAATAGTTCACGATTATGAGGGTGTTAATTTAACTCTTATATGGGAAATACTCGAAACTGATTTGTCTGAGCTTAATAGCCAATTAGATGAATTATATAATAAAATTTAGGTGCTGGAAATTTAATTTCAGCACCTTTGATATTTATAGAAAATCTGTTTGAATTAGTCAGTTTTGCTTCACCAAATCTCTGGAAATGCACAACCTCTCGTTGTCTTAAGAATTTAATGACTTCATTTACATCAGGGTCATCTGAAAGTCTTAAGATGTTGTCATAGACAGCTCGTGCTTTTTGCTCTGCAGCGAGATTTTCATAGAGATTAGTAAGCGGGTCGCCTGTTACAGCTATCGATGCTGCGTTAAAAGGAGTTCCCTGTGCGTTTTGTGGGAATACACTTGCGCCGTTGTCTGCGTAATATTCCGCACTCTTCATATTCAGCCATTCTTTTGGTGTTGCACCGTCTGCTAGTTGCTGAACTAGTGTTCCGACCATTTCAAGATGCCCGAGTTCCTCAGTTCCTGTGTTCTATACTATTTTGCTCTGTTAAAAATTTTTAAAAATTTTATTTTCAGCAATAGCACAGAAAAGCCCTATTTTGAAAAATATTTTTGAAAAAAGTTTTATATTGGACATAAATTTAAACAGTGTGTGTTAATTAATAATAGAGAATGCTATATATACTAGTTTAAAATATTGATACTACTAAATAATTGATAACAACCTTAAAGCATACGGGGATTATGCCCTTACGGTATTTTTGAAGGGTGGGTGGTTGGGTTGTACCTTTGCTAAATTTCATTTATCTCTAATATATTGTCATAAGGTATAATTGCATCAGGTTTCAAGTAAGCAAATATTTCCCCACAAGCACAATCTGATATTACAGACAATGACATATCAATCAGATTTTCAGCAATAGTCTTTCCTTCATTAGGGAAACTATATTCTGCAAAATCACTTATTTTAGCATAAAATTTTATTCCATATCCTTTACAAGATTTATACCATTTTCGAGATAAATCAGTTTTCAGTAGTTCATCTATATTATACAATATTTCAGGACGTAGATGAACACATCCCAAATAATCATTTATATCTTCAATATAAAAGAAACAACTAACTTGATTGTCGTAATAAATTTTTCTTGCAATATGAGTGACTGGATTATCTGCTCTATAATTTACATATTCTATATTATATTCGTTTCCGTTTGCTATCATTGATTTTTTCTCTATATTAAAATTAATGCCAAAAGTATTCAAAAAATTATTTAATGGCGTATTATGAGATAGCGCAAATTGTAAATCTCTTAAACCAAATTTTTTTATTGATTGGCATTGGTCAAAATTAGATGTGTAATGAATAGCACATAACAAGACGTTTTTAGTATCTAAATCTTCTAATTGGATATTAAAAGTTCTACATAAATTATTAACATTCACTTTTGTTGCATCGGTACAAAAGTCAGTTTGTATAATATTGTCATTGATAAACTCAATAATATTTTCTTTTGAAATCCCTGTAAATTGAGATAAAAATTCTAATGCGTTGTCTTTATTTGCTATATCAAAGTATATCATAATGTCACCTTATTAAATAAATCTGACACCAAAGACTCGTCTATTATAAGGCGAGTTTTTGGTGTCATCAATATCCATTAGCTTTTATTCTTTCTAATTTTTTTCATAACAATAATTAGCACATCAATACTGATTAAACAAAGAATAAAAAGAACAACAACTATATACTTATTACTTTGAAAGGCAGAAACAAAGTCAAAATGCAACAAATAATTTATTGCTGTTCTCATTCCACAAAAAATACAAGAATAATCTTCGTTGTCACACAAAAATCTAAACGGAGCAAAGAATTGTATAAACATTCCATTAGCAAAAAAAACTATATATACGATAATTCTTATTTCCTCAAATAGTGTGATGTTGTAATTATTGCATTTTTTCACAATCTTTAACTCCTGAAACAAACTTTGTCCCAGCAATTATTTGTAAAATGCCTGGAACAAATAAAATAATACCTAACCCACAAGTTGCAACAATACCTGCTGCACAAGTAAAGAAAAGGATGGAAATAGCCACAATTGAACCAATTAAATAGATATAAGATAGTGTTTTCTTAGTTTTAATATTTTTTGTGAAAAATAAAACTAATCCTATTATAAAAACAGCAATACCAATTAAAACTGCAATAAACAATCCTTGTGAAGACACATCAGCGCCTACACTAATGCTTAGACCTCCATCATTTGTTTCTTCACTTTGTGAAAGGGTATCTACTATGTAGCTGCTTATAGCCAAAAGAAAAGGCACACAAAACGCAATAATATTTAACAAATGAGCAGAAAACATTTTTTTCTTGCCGTTGTCGTTTGCAATAGTGGTCTCCTTATGTAACACATAACCGCAATTTATACACGATTGAGCTTGGTCAGATATTTCTTTTCCGCATTCAGGACAATTAATCAAAGCCATAATTTTACACTCCTATCAAAATTATATAATCATTATATCACAAACTAACATAATAGTCAATTATTGTGGGAAAATTTAGAATTTTATGTCGAAAGTTTACTATTATATAATTTAAAATATTTATGTCATGGGCGTTGACTATAGTATTTAATGGAGGTATAATATATATAAGCAAGTTATATGGGTATATGATTTGCTTGGTTTTATGGTATATAGTGCAACGGCACGGCTTGAATTATTATTTAAGTTGGTGGCGGTGGCGGTGGTTTTCTTTTGCAGGTGCTAAAGAGATTAAATAATGAATAGAGCAATAGCCAGTATTGGCTTTAAGTGTCGTTACAAATGGTAACGGCACTTTTTTTGTGTAGAAATATTTTTATAAGGGGGTAACGGATATGTTACATAGTAGTTATTTTAATAGTGTTTGGAAAAAGAACAAGGGTGTTAAGGACGTTAGGTTTAAATTTGCAACGGTGGCGGTATTTGTCAGAAGGGTACTTGATAAAATGGGGTTATTTAGTTGTGCTGATGTTGAGAAAGATATTACGTGTGCTATGAAACAAGACTTTGATGAGTTTGATATTACAGTTGATAAGAAAAATGCACAAGTAGTATTAGAGGCAGATATTTGGGGTATTGGTACACTTGATAACGAAAGAAGAAAAGCACAGGTGCTTAAACGTATAAATGAGTATAACCAACACCTGCAGTTCGGGTATTGTATGCTGATAGATAGCAGGGTTATATATCGTATTAGAGAGAGCATCTATCTGGGTGCTGATGATGCGGAAGATTTAGCAGTAGCAGAAAGGCTAATCAGACGCTTTGAAATGGATGTCAAGTATGTTGATGATAAAATCTTTGACAGAGCAGTTGACAATCTCAATACCTTGACTAAATGAGATAGAAAAAGTGTCATCAGCAGGCGTTGCAAAAATGGGTATCTGGTTTCAACCAGATACAAAAATTGTGTTTTGAGCCATTTGAAATATGGAATTCATCGGCACAGAATAGGTTGAGTATATAAAAGTGTTACGTTATAAAATTTCAAAATTTTAGATTTTTAGGTGTAGTCAAAAAATCAGACTTTACAGGACAGAAAGGCGGTTGATTAGATGAAATTTGCATATATGCTTGAAAATACAAATCGTACATACAAGATTGATAATCAGCCGCTTATGGCTGAAATTGTCAGGAATGATATTCCAGAAGAAAAGATTTACATAGATGCAGTTGGAGACGGTAAAAGACCAGAGTTTAATTTGTTGCTGAATGACATTCAGGGTGGAGACATCCTTTACATTCGTAGCATCGGAGATTTATCGGATACAACAGGCGCTATTTTATATATATTAAGTAGTTTGGGTGAAATGGGTATTGTTGTCAGGTCGGTATGTGAGCCACAGTATGAGTACGGCAATCTCGTTATTCTTGGGTATGGGGTTAAGGTTGTCAGGGAGCTTTCAGAGAAGAAAAGAAAGTTGGGTATCTTACAGGCGGCATCTGCTGGCAAGATGGGGAGAAAAATTGATGAAGATACCAGAGATATGGTTGTCAGGCTGAAAAATTCGGGGTTTACGGTGGAAGAAATCACAAATCTGTGTAATATAAGCCGTAGCACCTATTACAGATATGTAAAAAATGCAGATTAATTCAACCTTATTTATCTTTTGTCGTTAAATAGTGGTATCAGAAAATTAAGATTAAAGAAATCTGCAAATATTTTATTTTGACATCAAGAAAATGTTGAAATTACGCCATTTTGAGATTTTAAAATTTTCATCGTAATTTTGTGTTGAGATGACAAGGTTTTTATAAATTTTAATAAAATTTATGGTTAAGAGAGTTAAAAAAGAGAGTTCATATATTTTAAGTTATGGGTACACCAATCCTATACAGGTAACTTACAGGCTTGGATGTATTCATTAAATGTGTTCATAAGGTAGGTGTTAGATATGGAATACGGATACGTTCGTGTGTCAAGTAAAAGTCAGGCAGAAAATAATTCTCTGGCAGAGCAAGAGCAGACTATATTAGAAAAGTATCCTTCGGCAGAGATATACAGAGAAGTTTATACTGCTGCAAAGGACTTTAATAATAGACAGGTGTTTAATGACCTAATTGACAGGTTGACAGATGGGAATTGTTTGATAGTTTGCAAGATGGATAGATTTTGCCGTAATGTGCGCGAAGGACTTAATATTATAGATGCCCTTTTATCAAAGGGCGTTACGGTGCATATTCTTAATCTGGGTGTTATTGATAATTCGCCTATTGGCAGATTGTTATATACTGTTCTGCTTGCGTTTGCAGAGTTTGAAAGAAATATGATTGTAGAACGCACCAAAGCAGGCAGAGAGTTGGCAAGACAAAAGGATGGTTACACAGAAGGCAGACCAAAGAAATATAGCAAGACACAATTAAGTCTGGCTATGCAGTTGTTGGAAAATCACTCATACAAACAAGTTTCATCGATGACAGGTATCTCAAAGAGCACACTACAAAGAGAAAAGAAAAGGACAGTTGACGAAAATAATAGGACATAAATTAAAAAATTTTAACTAAAATCTCAAAAAATTTACTGATGAGAACAAAACGGACTAAAATGCACACAGTTACCTTAATTTAAGTATCAATTCGTAAGGGAGGGTACTTAAAATGGGTAGTGCATTAAGACAACCTGATAGCGCATATACATCTATTGGTGGTGTTATGCCTATGGGTAATAAAGTTAATGTTGTTCTTTCAGATAAAGAGAAAGAGAACTTAAATCATAGTCTTAAATCTTCTGTATATAAAGAATTATATAAAAAGTCTCTTATTACAGATAGAGAGTTAAGATTATTGTTAGAAAAAGCGCCTAAATTTTTAAATTAGGGGCTGAGATATCGGAGTGGTTGCGTTATAATACAGTGACCACTCCACAATACAAAAAGAAAAATTAGTTAGGAGAAGAGATTTATGATTGATTTGAAAAATTTAAGTATTAGTAATGTAGTAGAAGTTAGTCCTTTTAATGTATTAAATGATGCAAAAGTGTTGCGCGCAGCAGCCTATGCAAGAATCAGTACAGATAAGGATGACCAAGCCAATTCCTTTGAAAGTCAAGTTAAGTATTTTACAGAATTTATAGAAAAACAAGATAATTGGCAGTTGGTTAAGATATATAGTGATGAAGGTATTTCGGGAACGTCAACTAAAAATCGTGTGGGTTTTAACTCAATGATTGATGATGTAATGGCAGGTAAAATTGATTTTATTATAACAAAAGAAGTTTCACGTTTTGCAAGAAATACAGTTGATACATTGCAGGTAACAAGGGACCTAAAAGAAAAGGGTGTTGGGGTTTACTTTATGCTTGATAATATCAATACTTTGGACAAAGATGGCGAACTGCGCTTGACGCTTATGGCATCTCTCGCACAAGAAGAAAGTAGAAAGACATCTGAACGTGTTAAGTGGGGGCAGAAAAGACAGATGGAAAAAGGTGTTGTCTTTGGTCGTAGCCTGCTTGGGTATAAGGTGGTTGAAGGTAAGTTATATCTGGTTGAAGATGAAGCAGAAATTGTGAGAAAAATATTTCACAAATATCTTGTTGAAGGTAAAGGTACTCATATAATAGCAAGAGAACTTAAAGAAGAAGGCATCAAGCCTTATGACCCTGATGGGCGTGCGAAATATAAGAATGATTGGTCAAACACACAGATTTTGCGTGTTCTTCACAATGAGAAATATGTTGGAGATTTGGTGCAAAAAAAGACTTGGACACAAAACTTTTTAGACCACAAGAAAAGGTATAACAGGGATAACGAAGAGATGGTTAGAATTGAAAACCATCATCCAGAGATAGCGATTATCTCAAGAGAAATGTGGGATGCCACGCAGGCAGAGTTACAACGCCGTACTACAACAGCGGAACAGAAGTCCAAACATAGCAATCGCTATTGGGCATCTGGTAAGATTTTCTGTGGTGTATGTGGTGAGCGCTTTGTTAACAAAATCAAGAAAACAAGTGCAGGAACATCAAGGGCTTGGAATTGTATGAACCATATCAAACCACACGCCTTTCGTGAAGTAGAATGTTCTATGTCGGAGTGGGCAAGTGATAGGAGTATGAAGAATATTGTCCTTTATATTCTTAATATGTTAGTTGAGAACAGAAATGAACTCAAAGCAGAGATTGTAAAAGAGATTTCACAGTTAAATCTTGAAGAAAAGGTAAAGACAACAGATGACATACAGGACAAGATTGATAGATTAGAGCAGAAAAAATTAAAGTTGCTTGATATTAGATTGGCAGAAGAAATCTCAAAGGAAGATTTTAAGAAAAAGAATACACAAATTGAAACAGAGATTTCAAATTTACAGGTACAATTAGAAGAAATCAGAGAACTTGCTACAACAAAACAACGTCAGCAAGACAGAATGGATGGTATCATTAAAGAGATTGATAGAGTGTTGCAGTTAGATAGTGAAGATTTGGATGAACTGTTGGGTACAGTTACACAGAGTATCACAGTTTATGAAGGTCATACAGTTGTGGTAAGACTTAAGGATGTTCCATTTAATTTCAAGGTGGTTTATAAGTCAACAGGTAAGTTAGATACATATAGGACAGAGATTTTAAGTCTTGAAGTGGTATAAAGAAAATGGCAAAGCATACTGATTTCAGTAGGCTTTGCCTATTCTGGTATAAAGGGGCAAAATCATCGCGGATAGACCAATATCGGTTAGCAATCCCTTTGAAATATCATCAGGCATCATATATCTTTGAGAAAGGTATCTTAATGATGCACCTAATTCGCCGTGAGGACCACCGTACCAAAATGTTTGAGTATAGAAAAAATGGTAACTATTTATTCTTAAAAAACTTAATATTTGCTAGTATCGAAAGGTAGTTGTTATGTGAAAACAACTACCTTTTTTCTATGCAAAAACTCAAACACAAGGAGGTACAAAAATGAGATTACAATTTGAATATTTTTACGGAAACGAAGCGGAAGATTTTACATTCTACCGCATACCGAAGAAAATCATAACATCGCCACAATTTAAAGATGTATCATACGGAGCTAAAATGCTTTACGGACTTTTGTTTGACCGTGTTGGTCTTTCTATAATGAACAGTTGGTTTGATGAAGAAAATCGTGCATACATCATTTTCTCCATTCAGGAGATTATGGATTTAATATATTGCAGTAAGCCAACCGCCATTAAGCTTATGTCCGAGCTTGAAGATGCCGGACTTATTGAAAGGCAAAAACGTGGTCGTGGTCTTACAGATTATATCTATGTTAAAAAGGTTGTGGATAATGAAAAAGTGGTAAAGAAAATTGACCACAAGGAGTTAAAAGAATTTACTTCTGATGGTAAAGAAACTGAACCTCAAGAGGTTAAAGATTTTAACCCTAATAATACTAATATAAATAATAATTACTTTAATGATATCTACACCAACCCTCCACCCAAAAGTCGAGCAGATTACGAGGAAATTATCAAAGAAAATATTGAATACGATATTTTGAAGCTTGATTTTAAAGGTGAATGGTTGGACAACATCATAGAACTTATGCTTGATGTTGTTTGTTCTGACAGTAATACGGTAAGGGTTAACCAAACAAATATTCCGATAGAACAGGTTCGTAAAAGGTATCTGCAAATAGGTGATATGCATATAAGATATCTTGATGATTTCGTCAGGAAGAATGATTATGTGATACATAATTTCAGAAATTTCTATATTTCAGCGATATACAATGCTCCTTTAATGATAGATGCGTTTTATGACAAGTGGGTTAAAGAAGATATAGAAAGAGGTGCAATATAATGAGTGTAAATAACATCGGCTTAAAAAGCTACGAAGATTTATTCAAGGATGACAAAGGTAGAAAAACAGAAGAAATTATCCCTATGGACATCAAAGAATTAAAACCTTATGCAGAGCAACCCTTTAAAGTGCTGCTCGATAGCAGTATGGACGAGCTTTGCGATAGCATAGCACAAAGCGGTGTTTTATCACCGATTATTACAAGACCACATCCCGAAGGTGGTTATGAGATTTTGTCAGGTCATCGTCGTGTGAAAGCTTGCGAACTTTTAAAAATCGAAGAAGTCCCGGTAGTTGTTAAAGAACTTGATGATGATACTGCTGCAATTCTTCTTGTCGATAGTAATCTTCAAAGAGAAAATATACTGCCAAGCGAAAAGGCATTTGCTTACAAATTGAAGCTCGAAGCAATGAAACATCAAGGCAAATCCACTTTGTCCCAAATTGGGACGAAGTTAAGAAGCGACGAGGAACTTGCCCTTCAAGTTGGTGAAAGTAGAAATCAAGTTCAACGCTACATTAGACTCACAAACCTCATTGATCCTCTTCTTGATTTAGTTGATAAAAACGAAATGGCAATGAGTGCAGGTGTCGAGCTTTCATATCTTGGTACAAAGCATCAGGCAGAAATCAATAAAGTCATTGAGAGTGAATCTCCGCCATCAATCGCACAAGCAGTAAAACTTCGTAAATGTGCTGAAGAAGGTAATCTCGATGATAAAATGATAGAGCGTATTCTATCGACAGAAAAAGAAGAAAAAGTAAAACTTGTAATTTACGAGGACAAGCTCCGCAGATACTTTCCAAAGAACTACACAAAAGAACAAATTGAAGATACGGTTATGAAACTGATTCAGAAGTGGCACAAAAATCGAGAAAAAGAAAATGAACGCTGATAATTTTTTGAAAGTTAATGACAGCCACGATAAAATAATGTCGAAAGGAGTCGAAACAAATGAACATTACTTACAGAAATGAAGGTAACATTTTAATCCCTAACTTAACAGTTCCAAAGTCACCCGAAAAGCCAATCGGTTCTTATGGCAGAATGAGAAAGATTTTTCTTAAAAATTATCATCCCGGTATATATTCCGCTATGATGATAAAAGGAACACTTTTAAACCATCTTGCAGAAGTAGATGAAACTTGCCATAAGCAATACATTGAACGAGTAAAAGTTATGGCTGAATCACAAGGCGTAACCGAAGAACTCAAAAAGACTGACCGTTACAAATGGACTAGGCTTATGAATAATATTGGTCAATGCGTGAAAGAACAAATTATTCGTGAGTTTGTATATGCCGAGGAGGTGTCAAAATGAACTTTATCGAAGAACTCTACTACGGCAACATCAATCCAAACGAGAAACGCTACGACGGACATACCGATTACGCAAAAGCAATGAGAAAATTCTGCAATAACGAAAATGAACTGAATAAAATGCTTAAAGGTAAACCTCTTCATCTTCTGAACGACCTTATCAATGCAAGTGATGAAGTAATTGCTATAACAAGCATCGAAAACTTTAAAATAGGTTTCCGTCTCGGCGTGCAGATGATATGCGATAGCCTGATCTGTGATGATAGTATATTTAAAGATTTGTAGGAGGTGCTTATGAAAAAGCTTATTGTTTTGTTCTTGAGTTTGTTTATGATTTCAACATCAGTAAATGCTGCAGAGATACCGCCGGAATCACTTCCGTCAAATGCAACCTTTGATTGTATGGAATATACCGAATCACTTATATCGGATATTCTTGATAAAGTTCAAAACGGTCTTGGATTTTCAGATGCACAAGCTGAAGCAAGACGAAGATTCTTTGCTCTCGTAGTCAGCGGTCAGTCAAACGGATATAGTTTTTCACAGTTAAGTGAGATTGCAAGTAATGCAATCTTTCAATATCGGGATATGTACCTGCGACCTGAATTTTATGTGCAGAATGAAGAGAAAGTGCGGAGGCTGATATCGGATGTGCTCGAAGAATATAAGCTCAGAAGAATCGATTATAATGAAGCAAAGAAACGAGCCTACGAAAAGATATATAAGTCGGTTGATACAAGCTTTGACTACGACAGAGAATTTGTAAAGGATACTTGCTACCGGAATATTCCGTCAGTTGATAATAGCCTATTTACAATCGCACGAAAGTTAATATTAGCGGAGAGAACACCAGTCTAACGATGGGTGTTCTTTTCAGTTTTAAGAAGGAATAAAAGCAATTGTTTTATGCATTAGCAAGCACGGCATTTGGTCCCCCACAAAACAACAAATGCGTAACTTGCATTCGCAAGCACGGCATTTGTCTTGACCAAAAGCCAATGATAATTTGTTTTAGCAAGCACGGAAATTTGACGCCAAATTATCCCTTGTTAGTGGCTACGCCCCTAATACCCCAATTTAAAATCAGAAATGATGACACAAAAATTTCGTAATAGAAGTAATTATTTTCTCAAAACTATTGACAAAATACTTCTGTGGGAGTATAATGTATATGTATAACTCTACAGAAGTACGAGGAGTGTAACTATGAGTAAATTAACAATATATCACGGCTCGCCCGAAATCATTGAAAAGCCACAATTTGGTAAGGGGAAAACCTATAACGATTACGGCAGAGGTTTTTACTGCACAGAACACATTGAACTGGCAAAAGAATGGGCTTGTACCGAAGATGTAGACGGCTTTGTAAATAAATATGAGATTGAGTTATCAAACCTTAAAGTATTAAATCTTTCATCAGATGAATATACCATTTTGCATTGGCTTGCAATTTTGATGAAAAATAGAAAGGTTCGTCTTTCAACCCCAGTTATGAAACGTGGTCGTGAATGGCTTATTGAACATTTTATGCCTGACACAGAAGGCTACGATGCAATTATTGGATACCGTGCTGACGATTCTTATTTCTCATTTGCGAGAGCCTTTGTTAATAACGAAATTTCGCTTAATCAGTTATCTTATGCTATGCGACTCGGCAAACTTGGAGAACAGGTTGTTTTGAAGAGTAAAAAAGCATTTGAAGAGATTAAGTATGTTTCGTATGAAGTTTGCGACAACACAATCTACTATGCAAAACGTAAAGCAAGAGATGACGAAGCAAGAGAAGCATTTAATGCAGAACTTGAAAAAGAAGATTTAAACGGTTTATTTATGAGAGATATTATTCGTGAGGAGGTAACACCTGATGATGCGCGCTTACGATGAACAATATTTAGATGATGCAATGCGAAATCTTGGCGAGGCTGCAGATTATGCTGTGAACGCCTGCAAGATTAGTTTACAGAAATTCTTTGATTTGTTTGTTACAACGGGTTTCGCTACACAGTTTGGAAACGGTGTACCAAAAATTATTTCGGGATTATCAGGAACAGAGCTTGTTCACGAAATTGTTGTAAAATCAGGTATTGAACATGACCTCCCGGAAGTGCAGACTGAATATGATTGTTCCCCTGAATATTGGTGCGGATGGATTGTAGCTTATTATCAATGGAGCACTGGCAGAACTTTTAAAGATATCTTTCAAAATGTATCGGCAAAAGAAATTGAAAAGCTTTATCCAACACTCCACGAAGCACACGAAGATAAATTTGTTGATGTCGTAAATTCTATAATTGAGAGAAAAACTACAACAACAAAATTGCAGGAACTTCGTAAAAACATCGGCTATTCCCAAAGAGAACTTGCCGAGAAATCAGGAGTAAATTTGAGAACTTTGCAACAGTATGAACTGAAAGCAAAGGATATAAATAAAGCAGCAACAACCACTCTTCTTGCACTTTCCAAAACGCTTGGATGCAAGATTGAAGATTTGTTGGAAAATATGCAATAGAAAGGAGCGTAATCTATGAAAGCAAAAGAAGCTAAAGCTCGCTTAAAAATAAATAAACTTCTCGAAGCTGCAGGTTGGCGCTTTTTTGATGACGAGAACGGAGCTGCAAATATTCAAGTTGAACCTAATGTAAAAATGACAAAAACTCAGGTTGATGCATTTGGTGATAATTTTGATACAGTCAAAAATGGATTTATAGATTTTCTGTTGCTTGACAATAACGGAAAGCCTTTTGTTGTGCTTGAAGCAAAGTCAGAAGATAAAGACCCACTTGTTGGAAAAGAGCAAGCAAGAGAATATGCAAAATCTTTGTATGTTAAATATGTTATCTTGTCAAATGGTAATCAACATTATTTTTGGAACATTACAAAGGGCAATCCTCAAATTATAACGGCATTCCCTAGCTATGAGAGTTTAAGAGACAGTAAAGCTTTTAATGCTAATCCTTCAAGATTATACAACGAAGAAATTAAAAGCGATTACATAGCAGTTGTAAAGAACTCTAATTATGCAGAAGCACCTGAATATAAAAATGAACAAACAAGACAGAAATTTATCTTTGATACTGGACTGCGTTTTTTAAGACCATATCAAGTTAATACATTAAAAGCATTACAAGCATCAGTTAAAGCAGGAAATCAGCGTTTCTTGTTTGAAATGGCAACAGGAACAGGAAAAACACTTACTTCCGCTGCTGTTATCAGGTTGTTTTTGAGGAGTGGAAATGCTAATAGAGTTTTGTTCCTTGTAGATAGAATTGAGCTTGAAAATCAAGCAAAGAAAAACTTCCAAAATTACCTTACACCCGATTATCAAACTGTTATTTTCAAAGAGAATACAGATGATTGGCGTAAAGCTGAAATAGTCGTGTCAACAGTACAGACGCTTGTTGCGAATAATAAATACAAGAAGTTTTTCAAGCCTACTGACTTTTCATTGATTATTGCAGACGAAAGTCACCGTTCAATCAATGGTAACAGTAGAGCTGTATTTGAGTATTTCTTAGGATACAAATTAGGTCTTACAGCTACCCCAAAAGATTACATAAAGAATGTTGATGTTGAAAAACTGAAAACTACTGACCCAAGAGCATGGGAAAAGAGGCAACTCCTTGATAGTTATAAGACCTTTGGCTGTGAAAGCGGAGAACCAACATTCAGATACTCATTACTTGACGGAGTTCGTGATGGATATTTGATCAATCCTACAGTTGTTGATGCAAGAACTGAGATTACAACCGAACTACTTGCAGAAGAAGGTTATGCCGTTGTAACAACTGGAGACGAGCAAGATGAAGAACAAGAAGAAACTTTCTTTGCAAGAGATTTTGAACGCAAGTTCTTTTCGGAAACTACTAACAAAGTATTTGTGAAAACGTTTATGGATAATGCTTTGAGAGACCCGCTATCGGGTGAGATTGGCAAAGGCATTATTTTCTGTGTTAGTCGTAGACATGCATCTAAAATTACACAATTACTTAATGAATATGCTGATAAAATGTTCCCTGACAGATATTGTTCTGACTTTGCAATGCAAATAACTTCTGATGTTATGAACGCACAAACTTATACTACGAATTTTCAAAACAACAACTTAAGTGGAACAACTACATTTTTGGATGGGTATAAATCTTCAAAAACAAGGATATGCGTCACTGTTGGCATGATGACAACGGGATATGACTGTGAAGATTTGCTTAACATCGGTTTATTTAGACCTATTTTTTCTCCTACTGATTTCATTCAGATAAAAGGTAGAGGAACAAGAAAAGCAACCTTTGTATATAAAGAAAAGGTAAATGGAGCCATTGAAGAGCACAAGGAAGAAAAAACAACATTTAAGCTGTTTGATTTCTTTGGTAATTGTGAATACTTTGAAGAAAAATTTGATTACGATGAAATCATAAAATTGCCACGTGCTCAGTCATCAGGTGGAATCCCCGGTGATCCACCTCCGCAGACAGAAGACTATGAGAATTTTAACCCTGACCCATTAGCTTCCATGACCGAAACTAAAATAGGTCTTGAAGGCATGAAGATCGACAGAATGTTCTTTGATAAATTCGAAGAAACGGTTAAAGATGATCCGGTTGCTAAAGAACAGTACGAACAAGGTAATTATCAGGCTGTTATTACTTATATTGATGAAAATATAATGAACAAACCTAACGAATATTATACTTGGGATAAACTCCGAAGGGCAATCGGAAGCGACAGACGAATTACTGCAAGAGAAATTATTGATAAGATATTTGGCGTGTTGCCGTTCTTCAAGAGCAAGAAGGAACTTGTCGAGGATGAATTTGAATCATTTATGCTCACAAGAACAGTCCCACAGGAAAAATATTGGGATATAAAACAATTCTTTGAAACTTACATAACCGATAAAGATGTAAGACGAGCTATTGAAGATGGTGAGTATCAGCTTTTAGGTACAGAAGTCAGCACATATACGATGTCTGATTTAAAAAGACTTGGCAAAGAGTCTATGCTCAGTATTGTTGATTATGTCAATGATAATGTAAATGTTTCAAGGTTTATGTAGGAGGCTAATTATGTTAAATTTTGATATTAAACGTAAAATAAATACTTTGCGTGACATATTGGTCGGTAAAGTACCTGATCCTAAGGCTCAGGTAGAACAAATTACTATTGCAATGATTTATAAGTTTATGGATGATATGGATATAGAAGCAATGGAATTTGGTGGAGAACGTGTATTCTTTAAGGAAGAATATGAGAAATACGCTTGGTCTAACCTTATGAGCTCTGAAAACAGCGGGCAACAAAGAGCTTTAGTTTATGCAGAAGGCATTGATAAAATGTCTATGAACCCTCATATTCCGCAACTATTTAGAGACATTTTTAGAGGTGCATATATACCATATAGAGACCCTGAAACTCTCAATATGTTTTTAAAGGAAATCGGTGAATTTTCTTATGATAACAGTGAGGATTTGGGAAATGCTTTTGAATATTTGCTTATGATTATGGGAAGCCAAGGAGATGCAGGACAATTCAGAACTCCGAGACATATTATCGACATGATGGTTGAGATAGTAAATCCCAAAAAGAATGATACAGTTCTTGATCCGGCGTGTGGTACAGCTGGCTTTTTGATAAGTGCATACAAGCATATATTAAAAACAAATGTAGATGAAAATGGTAAGTCTACATTGACTTCTGACGACAAAAAGCGTTTAACAGATAACTTTGCGGGATATGATATTTCTCCTGATATGGTAAGATTGGCACGTGTAAATATGTATTTACATCGTTTCACAAAACCTCAAATTAGTGAGTATGATACTTTGTCAAGCGATGAAAAATGGGATGAGAATTACGATGTAATTCTTGCAAATCCCCCATTTATGACACCAAAGGGTGGTATAATACCACACAACAGATACAGAGTAAAAGCTAAACGTGCAGAAGTGTTGTTTGTCGATTATATTGCAGAACATTTGAATCCAACAGGAAAAGCGGCTATCATTGTTCCTGAAGGTATTGTTTTTCAGTCAGCTACAGCATACAAAGAATTAAGAAAGTATCTTGTAGATGATGGTTTGCTATATGCAGTAATTTCTTTGCCTGCAGGTGTATTTAATCCTTACAGTGGTGTAAAAACAAGTATTTTATTAATTGATAAGCCATTAGCAAGAATGCGTGATGACATTCTCTTTGTGAAAATGAATCACGATGGTTTTGATCTCGGTGCACAACGCAGAGAAATAAAGCAGAATGATATTCCTGATATTATTAACGCTGTAAAGGCATATCAAAACGGTGAAGAAATCAACAATACTTCACTTGTTACATTAGCAGATAAGAAAGATATTGCTAAACGAGATTATATCTTGATTGGAGAAAAATATAAGAAAATTAGTATTAGCGATAATATTTATCCAATGATTAAAATAGGAGATGTATGCAATATCGTTACAGGATATGCATTTAAAAGTTCAGAGCTGAAAGATGAACCGGAACAAGGAGATTTTCCTGTTATTAAAATTGGGAATTTAATGAATAAATCTGTACTTGATTTAAGTAGTGTGCAATTTTATCCATTTAGTGAAGTGTTAAGGAAATACATTGTTAATAAAAATGATATTTTATTAGCAATGACAGGAGCTACTGTTGGTAAGGTTTCTATTGCTCAGGAGAACAATCTGTTATTAAATCAACGTGTAGCAAAGATCACTCCTGATGAAAAGCATATACTTAACAAATTCCTTAAAATAATAATGTTTTCAGATGTTTTCTACAATTACTGTCAAAACAATGCAGGTGGAGGAGCACAAGGCAATATCTCACCGAATGGAATTGCTAATTTCACCTTTCCATTACCTCCTCTTTCTATTCAACAAGAAATAGTTGAAGAAATAGAAAGCTATCAAAAGATTATTGATGGAGCCAAGCAAATTGTTACTAACTACAAACCGATAATAAATGTTGATTCTGACTGGGAATTAACAACAATAGGAAATATATGCATACTGAACCCAGTTAAATCAGAAGTTAAGGATCTTGCTGACGATACACTAGTATCTTTTGTTCCAATGTCAGATATTAGCGAAACAGATATGTTGTTTACACCACAAAATATTACAACATTATCTGAGGCTTACAATGGATATACGTATTTTAGAGATGAAGATGTATTACTTGCAAAAGTTACTCCTTGCTTTGAAAATGGCAAATCTGGTATAGCAAGGGACTTGTGCAACGGAATTGGCTTTGGATCAAGTGAATTTTATGTATTGAGACCAGATGAAACAAAAGTTTTGCCTGAAATTATTTATTATACTATTAATAGTGATCGTTTTATCAATAACGGAAAAGAACATATGACTGGTACAGGTGGGTTACGAAGGCTTACAAAAGATTATGTTTTGAATGCACAAATTGCCGTTCCCTCGATAGAAATACAAAAACGCATAGTTGATAGTATAAATGCTGAAATGAATATTGTTGAACAAAACAAACGTCTAATAGAAATCTTTGAACAGAAAATTTCAAATAAAATCTCCGAGGTTTGGGGGGATTGATATGAACAACATTGAAGTTGGCAAAGAATATGTTTCAAAGGTGCTTAAAAAAGTAGGGAATCTACCATTGAGTTCATTAAAGGACTATAATATAAAAGATGAACTTCCTGAACAAATTCATGAAATTAACAAGTTTCTACCTCAGGCGTTTCAAGATGAAAGTGAAAAAAAGTATATTGAAGCCTTGTATCTTGCACTTGAAACAAGCTACAAAAATGGACTTTATCAATTTGCCTATGTACAATATCATATGTTATTTATGACATCTATCTATTTTGTGTTGCTTAAAATTTATAAGCTGCACAAAGAAGAAATGGACAAGGCAATTTACTACTTGCTTAAAGAGCGAAAAAACGAATTCTATAACGAAGAAAACACAAAAAGCGGAGAACTTTATTTTGGTAGCTTTGCAATTATTGGTGAAAGTGATGTTTTTATGCTGTTGCGAGTGATTGGTCTTAGTGATTCGATTTTAGGGGAGCTTAAAAAGTTAGTTAAATCACGAAATGGCTATGCACACGCAAATGGTCGATTGCTTTTAACTTCAAATGAATTATTTTTGAAAGAAATTCAAAAGTACAATGATAAAACTATGCAGGTGTTTGACTTGTTAAAAGATGACATCACGAAATTGTATATAGATACAATAACAGATGTTGAATTTTATGACCCTGAAGTAAGAGCTTATTATGATCCTGATGAGCAAATAATACAAGAATTTATCAATTCGTACTCAATAACTCAAACAGAGCTTAATTGGTTGCGGAAAATTAAAACTAATGATTTTAAAACTTATGATGGTTACGAGCATATCAAAGATTTACATATTGCACTTTGTCATTATTATGA
Source organism: Clostridia bacterium (assembly GCA_045645365.1). Lineage (GTDB taxonomy): Bacteria > Bacillota > Clostridia > UBA1381 > UBA1381 > RGIG1988. The sequence goes on from JAZRIR010000008.1 coordinate 70,090, forward strand.
CTGTTTAGCGGATACTGATGAGAATTATTCTCCGATTAAAGATGCTTATTTGCTTTACAAATACAGGGATAATGCAGAAGAGTTTATCGAAAAAGAACTTGGTATAAACGGCTATGAATGTGTTAAACATGGCGGAGAGTTTCCGTTGTATGAATGCCCTGAATGCGGTGAAGAACAATTAGCTCATGATGCTGAAAATGGAAAATTTCATTGTTTTCATTGCAATGAGGACTATACTTCCGAAACACTAACCTTTTGCACTCGTTGTGGTTCGTTAACAAGCAAAAACGAAATGGATATATGCAAAAATTGTATTGACGATATGATGGAAGATTGATAATTTTTAAAGTCGAATGTCGGAAAGCGATTTATAGTGTTAAGTGGGCGGACAATGTACCATTCTCGCCTATGCGATTGCGCGTATTAATTCGTTAACGCCGATAATATAAAAGAAGAAACTTGATTTAACCTTATGAGTAATTGGAGTTTTCTTATGAAAGATAATAAGTATATTAACCCTTTTTCTGAAAATAGCGAAAATCTTGCTAAAGAATTTGATAGCGCAGCAATGAGCAAAGATACGCAGAAAATAGAAAGAATAATAAAAAAAGCTATGTTTCTTGTGAAAACTGAAGACAACGCTTCTAAGGCTGCTATCTTCTATTCTTTAGGAACTGCATTTGGAGATTTACAAAGTATAGCAAAATCAGTTGATGAGGAACTTATCAAGAAACAATTATATTACTTTAGAAAAAGTTTAAAGATTATCGAAAGTGATGAACTAAATAAGACCGAATATACACCATATGTTTTAACACAGAAAATACTCTTATATACAAATTATGCTAATGTTTTGGATGTATGTGGGAGAAAAATTGCAGCAATCGTATATCTAAAAAAGGCTATTGAAATTCATAACGATTTTGGAATGGCTCTTGGGAATTTAGGAAGAATCTATCAACGTTATGGCGAACTTGATTTTGATGAAGGGCGTCAGGAGGAATTCCATTATTTTGCATGCCAGAAGCTATACGAGGCATGTGAAAGTAATGATCCAAATACACATATTAAGGCAAAAAAATATTTTAAAAAGATGTTAGAGAAGTATCCCCAAGACTTTATAGACGATGCGCTTGAAGGGAAAATGATATTTAATAAATATTCTTATCCCGATCCTGATGAATTATCATACAGAAGTTGCTGTTTACAAAAAGGGTTGTTTTTAAATCCTGCAAACGATTTGCCTGTTTTGGAACTTGCTTTTGCAGGAGATACAATTCAATTGCCTAAAATGATAGTAAAAGTTCATGATAAACCTATATTCCATGGAATGTTTTCCCAATTAAAACAAGAATACATTTATGCTCGAAATTTATATTATGAGGCTTTAAATTCGAATGGCGAAGTTCATTTTGCAGACAAGGAAACATACATAGTGTCTTACACTGATTATACTCAATACTGTATAAGAGTTGAAAAACTTAAAACATCATTTAAAACACTATATGGAATGTTTGATAAAATCGCATTTTTCATTGAGCATTATTTCTGTATTGGTATTAAAGAGCGAGATGTTAATTTTAAAACTATATGGAGAAAATCTGCTGGATATGGTAAAAATGAGTATTTATACGCAAATCCTCTTAATCCAAAAAACAATATCTCGCTATATGCACTATATTGGATTAGCAAAGATTTTTTTGAAAAGTTTGAAGATTCACCAAATCCGGAACTTGCGAGAATCAGTGATATCAGAAATGCATTAGAGCATAAGTATGTGAAAGTTACAAGTAGTTTTTTTAATGCTGCTGAAGAATGGGAAGACGGTTTGGCTCTATATGTAAGTGAGAATGAATTATACGATGTTACTTTAGAATTGCTAAAAATTTTGAGAGAAGCAATTCTATGTTTGGCTTTCTGTGTAAATATTGAGGAAATCCCGAAAAGAGAAGATGCCAAAGGTAAGTTAATATTGCCAATGTCACTAATGGATTTTGAAGATGAATGGAAAGTTTAATAGGATGTGTTTTATGGGAAAAATATTACATGAAAATTCAGAGAAAATCTTAAAATGCAACGTAGAGATCCTTTTTGCCAATTTAAGTGATGCAATCAAAAAGTATGTTGACGATGGCAAGTGGATGGGCGAACTAAAATACATAAATGCTTACTTGTCAGCAACTATACATGCAATTGTTTGTTATATTGATAAGCTTATAGAAGTTGGGCGTATGCAAGAAACTGAAACAGTGCAAGCATTAAAATATGTAAACAATCTTCAAAAACATAATCCAAACTTTGTAAGCATAACAAAACGAACAGGTGGGTTCGTTTTTCCTATATCATTTCCATTTTCGTGTGAAATGTATGATGTTGTATGGTCTGAATGCATTGGTCTAAAAACAAAAAAGCCACAGCAAAAAGAGTCATATGAAAAATTATTTCAAGATAAAAAAATTCTTGATATATTAGATGTAATTGTTAAAAAACTACTAAATGATAGTATAGATAAAAACTTGGACTAAATTTGTACTGTTTTTGAATTGCAATTGATTGTTAAGGTATGTTACAATGTAAAATGTAAAGAGTATATACAAACGGCGGCTGACGAATGTCAGTCGCTTTTGTGTTTTAAGGATCGGTTTATGCCGGTCTTTTTTTTATGCCATAAATCTAGTGAATGTCACATTTTCTCGGACGATTTTTCAAAGAAATTTCAAAAAAAGGGGTTGAAAAATGGCCCTTTTTTCTGTTGGTATATGAGGGGTGTTTTTTTGAACTGTTGGAGAAATAGCAATTTGTGTCGAACGATTTTTTAAAGTTTTTTTAAATAAGGGCTTCAAAAATTGCTTTTATTTGTCCTTACTTATGAGAGGGTTTTTATTATTTGCTAGCAAATGTCGTATTGTGTCAGGCGACTTTTTAAGGAATTTTCAAGGAAGGGGGTTGGAAAATGGCTGTTTTTTCTGGTTACTTATGAGAGGTGTTTTTATAAATGAATTTTTTAAAGGTGAAGGTTTCGTTCACCTTTGCTTGATATCATTATCCTGAGCTTAAAAAAGATGTCGAAAACTTTTTAAAAAATTTTTTCAAAGGTATCACTTTTTGATACCTTTGACTGTTATGATGTGTTTGACAGAGAAAAAATATTTTTTAAAAACTTTTTGAAACTACCCATAATTTGGGAGGTTTCACTGTTATGATGGCAGTAGAGATATGAATTAAAAAAATTTTTGTTCATTTCTTAAGGTTTGGCTGTCAAATATGATTTAATAAAATTAGAAAAACAAAATTTTATCATTTGGTAAGGTTTGAACCTTCAAAATGTTAAGATAAAATTGAACCTTGACAAAGAAAGCACGCAAGATAACAGCGTTGCAGTATAACACGAAAACAGATACAAATAATGATACTTCTGCTAAGTCACAGTCCGAGCGTTAAGAGCGTCGCAGGCAATGATAGCAGTCCGGGCGGATGCCGGGAAGGTGAAATTCCTATGGAACAGTTTCGCAAACTGTCGTCTGTTTTTTAGAATTAAACAATCCGTATATGAGTTGTTATGCAAAGAAAAATTATATCATAAAATTATGAGAGGTGGTAGAAATGGATGAATATAAAGTTGAATTCTTCATAGCAAGTGATGATGAGAAAGAGGTAAAACTCTCAAGCTTAGATGAAAAGGAAATGGAACTTTGGAAAAGAGAGCTTGAAGAACAAGCGCTCTTTGAATACTACAATAGAAAAATAAAAATTCAGAGCAAAAAAATTTGATTTCAAAAAGCGGCATTGATACAATAATCGTATAGAATAAATAGTTGCCGTTTTTTCAGGGAAGGAGGTTAAACAAAATGAAAGTAGCGGCAGCTTACATACGAGTTTCTACTGATGATCAGCTTGAGTACAGTCCTGATAGTCAGTTAGAAAAAATAAGACTCTATGCGGAAAGAAATCAAATTTTATTGCCAAAAGAATTTATATTTGTAGATGAAGGCATCAGCGGAAGAAAAACAAAAAACAGACCTGCATTTAACGAAATGATAGGTCTTGCGAAGCGTAAACCAAAACCTTTTGATGTTATTTTGGTTTGGAAATTCAGTCGATTTGCACGAAATCGTGAAGATAGTATCGTTTATAAATCTATGCTCCGAAAAGAGCATAATATTGATGTTGTATCAGTTAGCGAAGACATTGGCGATGATAAGTTATCCATACTCATTGAAGCTATCATAGAAGCGATGGATGAGTTTTACAGCATCAACCTTGCAGAAGAAGTAAAACGTGGTATGACAGAGAAAGCCAAAAGAGGCGGTGTTCTTTCTATACCTGGATTTGGTTACAAGGTAGAAAACGGTGAGTATATTGTTGTTCCTGAAGAAGCAGAGATTATACGAAAGGTTTTCAACGATTATGTGAACGGCAAAGGTCTTTTAACAATTGCAAAAGCTCTGAATGCTATGGGGATAAAAACACATCGTGGGAACAAAATCGAAAACAGAACTGTAGAATACTGGCTTAATAATCCTTTGTACATAGGTAAAACTCGTTGGAATCCTGACGGGAAGCTATCGCGAAATTATATGGCAGATACGGCAATTATAACCGATGGTCCACACGAATCTATTATTGATATAGAAACTTGGGATAAAGCTCAGGAAAAAATGAAGGCTCAAAAAGAAAGGTTCCGTAAGTACTTTAATCCTGACAGAAAGGGATTGTCCCATTGGTTGACAGGAATCCTCAGATGTGAAAAATGTGGTAAAGTTTTGTCTTATCAGGGTGGATTCTTTGGCTGTTCAGAGCGAAGCAGAGGAAAATGCGAAGGTGTTGGATATATTAAAGCAGAAAAAATAGCTAAAATCGTCCTTGATATCTTATCCGAAATGGAACTTCCTAATGTAGAGCTTGATTTTGCTGAATCTGAGGTGTTGGAGCAAACAACCTATACGGATGATAGCAAAATAATCTCAACGCAGATTCAAAGACTTGAGATTCGTTTGGAACGTGTAAAACTGGCTTATGAAGATGGCATTGACACTCTTGAAGAGTATAAGGAAAACAAAAAATCTATCCTTGATGAGATAGAAAAGTTAAAAGAAATGCTCGAAAAAACCAGAGAGAAGGAGCCTGAAAAGGAAGCCCCGATTGACAAGAAAGAACTTCGTAGATTGACTGATGTTTTGAATGATGCTGATGTAAGCAATGTTGAGAAAAACAACATGGCAAGAACAATTTTTAAGGAAATCATAAAAGGAGGAAAAGACGGAAAGTCCCTAAAATGCGTATTTTGGAGGCGTTAGTAAGGCTACTCTAACATTTTGGTACGCTCCACCGTACTGAGTTATAATAATATTAGCAAGTTGTGGATTAGGTCTTTTTATATTAATAGGTCTTTGAAGAAATTTGTTATAAGAGAACATTATTTATTTGCCTCCTTTTCCCATGGCCATGGTGAGTCAAGCCAATTAAATGTGTCATTATCTGCTGTTGCATAGGCAGACAGAGGACCATATTTTTCTTGATATTCCTTTTTTAATTCTTTAGTTTTTGCAACTAATTCTTTAAACAGACGAAATGCCTTTTTATCGTCAGGATGTGTATCAAGATAGAGAAGCATATCATATGCTGCAAAGTTATATGATTGTAGATTGCATAATAAATTAGTTCTTTCCATTATGAAATCCCTCCTGTTTTCTTGCAAACTTTTCCGTACTCATCAATAGTGAGATTTAATTCAGGAAATAGGGTTCCGTTTTCAAGGCTTTCGCAAGCAGAATATACAGTATCTAAGAACTGAACGGGCACATAAGCATATCCCACACAGCCGCAGTCTTTCAAAGTGCAGTATGAAGGTTGGTTATTTTCTGCCATAATATCGCTCCTTTAATTTTGTACAGATATAATATCTGTCTTTACATAATATTCAAATTAACAAAATTATGTTAACTTAATAACATAAAAAAATAAATTTTTTAATACAATGTATCAAAGGGGTGAGATTTTGAGAAAAATGACTTATTTTTTAACTGTTTTATTTATAATTAGTATCGGGACTATATGTATGGTTTTTGCAAATGATGAAGATGGTGTAAATATTGAATTTTTGAGCAAGTATGGATGGGAAGTGACAGGAGATTGTATAGAGAGAGAAAAGGTGGAAATTCCTGAAGTTTTTGATGAGGTATACAACAATTATAATTCTTTGCAAAAACTTGCAGGATTGGATATTTCGGATTATAGAGGTAAAAGTGCAATTCGTTCGACATACATTGTAACTAATTTTCCTGATGAAACAGAAGAAAAAGAAATCCGTGCAAATGTACTGTCTGTAAAAGGTCAGCCGATAGCAGGCGATGTTATGACAGTATCACTTGACGGATTCATGTATTCTTTAAATTATCTTAAATTAAAGAGATAACTATTTTAAATCGTTTAAATTATACGGTGTAGATTGATAAACAAAATAGTTAAGCCAATTTGTGAAAAGTAGATTTCCTGATGAACGCCAACGGACAATGGGTTGTTTGTCAGGATTGTTTTCTTTATAGTAGTTCTCAGGCATAGCTGTATTTAGTCCTGCATTAATATCACGCTTATATTCTGCATCAAGAGTAAGAGGGTCATATTCTGCATGGCCCATTACAAAAAACTGTCTTTCGCTCTTAGCAGAAACAATACAAACACCGGCTTCATCAGAAGATGCAAGAACTTTAAGCTCAGGAACGTTTTCTATGTCGGAACGATTTACTGTTGTATATCTTGAGTGGGGGATATAGAATTCATCATCAAAGCCTCTTAAAAGCATTGATTTAACATAATCTGCTTTGTGAGGATATACTCCGAACAATTTATTATCAAGAGGATATTTCTTAATTCCATAATGATGATAAAGCCCCGCCTGAGCGCCCCAACATATATGCATTGTGCTGTGAACGTGAGTTCTGCTCCAATCCATTATTTCACAAAGCTCATCCCAGTAATCGACTTCTTCAAATTCAAGCTGCTCAACAGGTGCACCGGTTATAATCATTCCATCGTAATTTTCATTTCTAACTTCATCAAAGGTCTTATAAAAGGCAAGCAGATGCTCCTGTGTGGTGTTCTGAGAATTATGAGACTTAGCTCTGATAAGGGTAAGCTCAATCTGCAGAGGTGTATTACCAAGAACTCTTGAAATTTGTGTTTCTGTTTCAATTTTCTTGGGCATTAAATTTAGTAATAGAATTTTAAGAGGTCTTATATCCTGAGTTATTGCACGGGTTTCGGTCATTGCAAAAATATTCTCATCTGCCAGAATTTGAACTGCAGGTAAGTCATTAGGAATTTTGATAGGCATTTTTTTACCTCCGTTTTATATTGCATTAAGTGCCTGTTCAATATCAGCAATCAAGTCGTTAACATCTTCAATACCGACAGAAAGTCTTACAAGGTCAGGGGAAATTCCGCAGGCAACAAGTTCGTCATCTGATAACTGACGGTGTGTGGCAGTTGCTGGATGCAGACAACAAGAACGAGCATCTGCAACATGAGTTTCTATAGCAATTAATTTAAGATTTCCCATAAATTTCTTAGCTGTTTCTCTTCCGCCTTTAACTCCGAAGCTTATAACTCCGCAGCTTCCGTCCGGAAGATATTTTTGAGCAAGCTCATAGTCAGGACAAGATTCAAGATTTGGATAGAATACCCATGAAATCTTGTCGTTATTTTCAAGATATTTAGCTATTGTCAATGCATTTTCACAATGACGGTCCATTCTGACATGTAAGCTCTCTAAACCAAGATTTAAAAGATATGCACTCATTGGAGCAGGAGTAGTTCCTAAATCTCTCATAAGCTGAGCAGTTGCCTTTGTGATATAAGCTCCTTCAATACCAAATCTCTCGGTATATGTAACGCCGTGATAGCTTTCATCAGGTGTGCAAAGACCAGGGAATTTATCGGGATATTTAGTCCAGTCGAATTTTCCTGAATCAACAATAGCACCGCCTACAGCACTTCCGTGACCATCCATATATTTTGTTGTAGCGTGTGTAACAATATCTGCACCCCATTCAAACGGTCTGCACTTAACAGGAGTAGGGAATGTGTTGTCAATAATGAGAGGAACTCCGTGCTTGTGAGCCACATTTGCAAATCTTTCAATATCCAAAACTCTCAAAGCAGGATTTGCTACAGTTTCCCCAAAAACAAGTTTTGTTTCAGGTCTGAATGCAGCTTCCAATTCTTCGTCTGTGCAATCAGGGGACACAAAAGTAACATCAATTCCCATACGCTTTAATGTCACATTAAAGAGATTGAATGTTCCACCGTAGATAGACGCAAGGGAAACGAAATGGTCACCTGCACTGCAGAGGTTAAATACTGCAAAGAAATTAGCACTCATTCCTGATGATGTGAGCATTGCAGCAGTTCCGCCTTCTAATTCACATATTTTTGCAGCAACAATGTCAGCTGTAGGATTTTGAAGTCGGGAATAGAAGTATCCGCTTGCTTCCAAATCGAACAATTTTGCCATATCGTCACTTGAATCATATTTAAATGTTGTACTCTGAATAATTGGAACCTGTCTTGGTTCACCGTTTTTTGGACTATATCCACCCTGTACACATTTTGTTCCCATATTTTTCATATATATCTTTCCTTTCAAAACAGATAAGTAAATTGTAGCATTTTGAGCGGTTTTTGTCAAGTATTACTCCTCAGTTTTATCGTTGTCATTATTTGTTTTCATTTGTGGGATAAAGTTCTTTGCAAGACGCCCTCTGCCTTTAATATAAAGTATCCCGGCAACCGAAAAAGTAAGAGCGCCAATACAATTAACAATCAAATCTCCCATGGTGTCATGGAGACCAATATCTAAATAGCCATTTTCAATTATTGTGTTTGTTGCAATACCGTTTACACTTCCTTCAATTATTGTTTTTGGTATCTCTTTAATAATTATTGCCTCATTTACTATATCGGGGTTAATATATACACTTGATATTGCCTGAACAATCATATCCTTCTGCATATCTGTGTGGGTAAGAATATCCATTCCGTATTCAAAAAATTCCCATAAAACTCCGATTGTCATTGAAAAGCAAAAAGACACAAATGCAACGAAAATTGGTGACATATTAAAATGAAGTTTTGGTGAAGAGTTTAGAATATCAATCATAGAAAAACCGATTGCTGCCATAATAAAACCGTTTAAGGTATGCAACAAAGAATCCCAGAAAGGAACTTTGATATAGTATCCGCTTACCTCGCCGAGTATTTCTGCTGAAAAAATAAATAATATAATAACACATTCCAAAGCTGTTGGAAGTTCAATATTTAGTCTTTTTTCAATAATAGTAGGAATGAGAAAAAGAATAAGAGTCAGAATGCACATAAACACATTATTGTAATTTTTACTGATAAAACTTACAATCATAACAGCAATGACCATAATAAGCAAAATAATATATAAAGTGGTTTTTCTTTTATTCATATTAAATACCTCCGTTATATTATTATATGTATAAAAATAATTTTTAAAATAAAAAAAGAACAAGGCTCGCTTGTTCTCTTTTTTGGAGGCGCCACCCGGATTTGAACCGGGGAATAGAGGTTTTGCAGACCTTTGCCTTACCACTTGGCCATGGCGCCATATTACAAAAGACGCTGGGTAAGCGTCTTTTGTGTTTGGAGCGGAAGACGAGATTCGAACTCGCGACGTTCACCTTGGCAAGGTGACGCTCTACCACTGAGCCACTCCCGCAAATGGTGCCTTCGGGTGGAATCGAACCGCCGACACAGGGATTTTCAGTCCCTTGCTCTACCGACT
>JAZRIR010000009.1:0-26971 GCA_045645365.1 Clostridia bacterium
GCTGACGGTCCAATGCCTCAGACAAGAGAACACATCCTTCTTTCAAGACAGGTTGGCGTTCCTTATATCGTAGTATTCATGAACAAAGCTGACCAGGTTGACGATCCAGAATTGTTGGAATTGGTTGAAATGGAAATCAGAGATTTGTTGAATGAATATGAATTCCCTGGTGATGATACACCAATCGTTACTGGTTCAGGTCTTGGTGTTCTTGAATCAACATCAACAGATCCAAATGCTCCAGAATACGCTTGTATCTTGAAGTTGATGGAAGAAGTTGACGCTTATATCCCAACTCCAGAAAGAAAGGCTGACTTGCCATTCTTGATGCCTATCGAAGATATCTTCTCAATCACAGGCCGTGGTACAGTTGCTACTGGTAGAGTTGAAAGAGGTCAGTTGAAGGTTTCTGACGAAGTTGAAATCGTTGGTTTGACAGACGAATCAAGAAAAGTTGTTGTTACAGGTATCGAAATGTTCAGAAAGCTTCTTGACTACGCTGAAGCTGGTGACAACATCGGTGCTCTTCTTCGTGGTGTTCAGAGAACAGAAATCGAAAGAGGACAGGTTTTGGCTGCTCCTGGTTCAATCAACCCACACACAAAGTTCACAGGTGAAGTTTACGTATTGACAAAGGAAGAAGGCGGACGTCATACTCCTTTCTTCAATAACTACAGACCTCAGTTCTATTTCAGAACAACTGACGTTACTGGTGTTATCACATTGCCTGCTGGTACAGAAATGTGTATGCCTGGCGATAACGTAAAGATGGATGTTGAACTTATCACTCCAATCGCTATCGAAAAGGGTCTTCGTTTCGCTATCCGTGAAGGTGGTAGAACAGTTGGTTCAGGTGTCGTATCTGAAATTGCTGGCTAATATATAGCTTAAATGAAATTAATGCGGTTTCCGTTGGAAACCGCATTTTTTAATAATCAAATAGTAAACTATAATTTAGAATTTTGGTAAAAATGGGAATTGATTATTTGTATCATCTTCTTTTTTATTATCATTTGTATTATAAAAATTTATACTTAGAGTTTTATTTTGTTCTCTCTCTTCTGCCTCTTTTTGTTCCTTTTCTTTTTGCATAAAGTAATGCATACCACTTGCAAATTCTAAAAAATTCATTTTTATATTTTCCTTTCTATATTTATTTAAATATTGTTAAACCTATAGCTAGTAATATTAAAAAAATCCAAATCATGTATTCGTCCTCACTTTTTATTTTTTGTTATAGTCGTAAATTCCCCAAATAACAAATATAATACCTATAACTAAACATATTGTTCCGAGATTTTCGAAAAGTCCCCTGGTAATGTCAAATAATGCCATTAAAAGTGCACTTAATATCATATAACCACTCCTTTGATAGTTTTAATGTAGTTTTGATTGCCATCTTTGCAGCAACAATCAGATTTTGCACAATGGTCACTATTACTGCAAGTTTTTGTTTTTGCGATGCGATTTCTTGAATCATTAATGGTTTGAACACCATAAACGATTTCTCTATTCTGTTCTGTGCAATATGCTTTAAATGTTTCAATTGTATGCATTGATAGCCACTCCTCAATTTTTTTCTACATTATAACACATAATTCCGCTTAAGTCAAGAATAAATTACTCCGATAGCGTAATATTATAATATATTATAAATATAAATTACACAAGGAGTGAAATTATGAAATACGAATTGGCTGAAAACATAAAGCGTTTGCGATTGCAAAAACGACTTACGCAGACGCAGCTAGGTAAAAAATTGGGTGTTGGTACTTCAATAATTTCTGGATATGAAACACAAGACAGGCTGCCATCTATCAGTATGCTTATAAAATTGGCGGCAGAGTTTAATGTTACAATAGAATACTTACTTGGAATTAATAAAAACAAAACCATTGATGTGTCAGATTTGACAGACGAGCAGATTTCAGCTATAAACATTGTAATAGAGCAATTTAGGAATAAAAATTGATGCGGTTTCCATTGGAAACCGCATTTTTTATATATTCAAATCAAGTTTTTTAAGAGAGTCTTTTAAAGTGTTTGCACTATTTTTGAGTCCCTGTAATTCGTCATCGCTAAAAGGAACTTCAAAAACTCTTTCAATTCCGAGTCCTCCGACCTTTGTGGGGACAGATAAAGCAACATCGGAAATGCCATATTGACCGTCGAATATACTTGAAACGGTGAGGATTGAGTTTTCATCACCTGCGATACATTCAACAATTCTCTCAACTGCAACTGCGATTGCATAGTAGGTTGCACCCTTTTTCTCAATTATTCCATAGGCAGAATTTTTTACTTCCTCATGCATTTTATTTAAGTCATCAAGCGAACATTTACCTGTAAAATTACAAAATTCACTCATTGTCATACCGCCAATATTTGTAATACTCCAAGCAGCAACCTCGCTGTCACCATGCTCACCAATTATATATGTGTGGCAGTTTCTGGCATCAATTCCTGTTTTTTTGCTTATTAAATATTTTAATCTTGCTGTATCTAAAACTGTACCTGAGCCTAAAACTTGATTTTTAGGGAGTCCTGAAACTTTATATGTTATATAGGTTAATATATCGACAGGGTTTGTCACCATCAGCATAATCACATCACTTGGTGCATATTTCATCACATTTTCTGTTATGCTTTTTGTTATTACAGCATTTTTCTTTAACAAATCAAGTCTTGTTTCTCCCGGTGATTGATTAGCACCTGCAGTTATTACTACAATATCAGCATCCTTGCAATCAGAATAATCTCCTGCATAAACATTTACAGGCTTTTTCAAAGATACTCCATGAGCCATATCTAAAGCATCGCCCTCTGCTTTGTCACGATTTATATCTATTATAACAATTTCTGAAAAAAGCCCTCCAAGCATTATTGTATATGCTGTTGTTGAGCCTACATGGCCTGCTCCTACAACCACTATTTTTCCTCTGAACATTATATTACCTCCATTATAAATTTATATTGATATTTTTTGCCTATTGTGATATAATTATTCTGATATATTGTTTGTTTTTGTAAATATAATAAATAAATTTGCGCATAATATCTCAAAAGAGAGGTAAGGTATGGATAAAAGAGTTAGTGATTCGAAGACCGAACAGGTACACATAATTACGCAATCTGATTTAAACGGATATAAAAGATTATTTGGCGGACAGCTAATGGAATGGGTTGACATAGTAGCGGCAGTAACTGCAAGACGCCATTGTGAAATGAATGTCACAACCGCAATGGTTGATACATTGGAATTCCGTGAGCCTGCACACGCAAATGATTTAATTGTTTTGGTTGGCAAGATGACATACGTTGGAAGTGCATCTATGGAGGTATGTGTTCGTTCATATGTTGAAGGCCTTGACGGAACACGAAGACTTATAAATAAAGCATATTTTGTTATGGTTGCATTAGATGAAAATGAAAAGCCTATAAAAGTTCCGGGACTCATTCTTGAGGATGATTATGATAAAGAAGAATGGGAAGCGGGTAAAAAGAGATACGAAATTCGTAAGAATAGGAGAAAAGGCATATTATGATTTATGTTTTAATGGTTGACGGGTTTGAAGAAATAGAGGCTATAGAGCCTATAGATATTATGAGAAGAGCAGGGTTAAATGTCATAACGGTCGGTGTTAATAATCAGATGGTTAAAGGTGCTCATAATATAACAATAAAGACTGATATTATGATTGATGATGTGGATACAGAGGATATGGAACTTTTGATGCTTCCGGGAGGCCCTGGTCATACGGAATTGGATAGTAACGGGAAAGTCCACGAGTTAATTGATTATGCACATAAAAATAATTTGTATATTGCGGCTATTTGTGCTTCCCCGTCAATACTTGGAAAAAAAGGATTGCTAAATGGTAAGAAAGCAACTTGTTTTCCCGGCTTTGAACAGTTTCTTCAGGGTGCAGAGCTTGTTTGTGACAAGGCTGTTTGTGATGGGAAAATAATAACAGGCAAGGGAGCAGGTGCTGCCGGAGATTTTGGATTTTTGATTGTTGAGAAACTAAGGGATAAAAAATTAAGTGACGATTTGAAAGGCAAGATGCAATATTGAAAAAAGACGATTTACGAAATCTTGGTAAGTTAAAAAGAAAAGAAATGTTGCCACAAGAGGTTTTGGAAAAAAGCACAAGAGCGTCAAAGATTTTCTTAAATAGTGAAAACTATAAAAATGCTAAGGTGATAATGCTATATTATCCGCTTGGAAATGAAACAGATACATCGGATATTCTAAAAAATGCTTTGATTGATGGGAAAACTGTAATATACCCTATAACAGATATGGCTACTTGCGATATTACACCCATTGTTGTAGATAGCAAAACAAAATTTTCAAAGGGAGCATATTCCGTTTTTGAGCCTACAGAAAAAAATGTGTATCGCGGAAAGATTGATGTTATAGTGGTTCCGGGAATTGCATTTGATAAAAACGGATGGAGAGTGGGATTTGGAAAAGGCTGTTATGATAGGTTTTTGAAAAATACCGATGCAATAAAAATAGGTTTTTGTTATGATTTTCAGATAGTAGATGAAATAGATAGCGATAACTTTGATGTTAAAATGAATTTCTTGGTTAGTGAGAGTGGGATGATTGTTTGTGAATAAGGGGTTTCAAGTAGGCTGGTGGCTGATTGTAATTACGGTTGGTGTGATATTTGCTGTAAGTTATTTTGGCATCAATCTTGAAGGACAATACCTGCCATCAATTATTGTGGAAAGCGGAGTACTTATTCCTATCTTAATTGGTATAATATATGGAAAAAAACATAATAACAGTGTTAGGGATATGCTCGGAATTGAAAAATTTTCAATAAGAATATTGCCTGTTGCACTGCTTTTGACTTTAGGAGCACAGTATTTTATTACATATATAACATTACCTGTTCAAAGCCTGTTGGTTGTTATGTTTGGTGCAGATACCCAGACGTCGCAGATGTTAGCGCCTAAAAGTATAGTTGAATTTATACAAGCATTTGTTGTATTGTGCGTTATTGCCCCTTTGATTGAAGAATTCTTATGCAGGGGAGTTTTAATAAAACTATTTGAAAGATATGGCGCAGGTGTAGCAATTATATCGAGTTCGCTAGCATTTACACTTCTTCATTTTGAGGCAAGAAGCTTCTTTCAGATGTTTTTTGTTGGTGCATTATTTGGAGTTTTCAGACTGTATACAGGCAGTGTGTTTGTGACAATTATTATGCATTCGTTTAATAATTTGTTGAGTTTACTTCAGATTATTCTGATGGAACATAGCCATTTTTCTGTTCTTACAATAGTAATTCTTATATTCGCATTTTTATTCCCTGTAATATTGTATTTGGCATTTACAAAAGGAAGGAAGCATTTTGGATATGTCAATATGACAAGAGAAAAAACAGGATTTTCGGTAGGTGCATTAATATGTGCGGTTATGTTCTTTGGATATAATTTTTTCGTATTCTTTATAAGATTTGTAAATGGTGATTGTTTGAGAGATTTGTATAATTTGATAGGGTGGTAAAAGATGTTGTTTGATTCTCATGCTCATTACAATGATGGTCGTTTTGCAGAAGATATTGATGAGCTTTTGGGGAATATGCAGGAAAATAATGTTGGCTATATAATGAATGCGTGTTCTTCGATTGATGAAATTGATTATATACTAAAACTTGCGGATAAGTATGATTTTTTATACGCTTCTGTGGGAGTTCATCCTCACGAGGTCGAAACGATGACAGAGGAGGATATTGAGAAATTAAGATGCTGTGCAAAACATTCTAAGGTTAAAGCAATAGGGGAAATAGGACTTGACTATTATTATGATAACTCCCCAAGGGATTTGCAGAAAAAATGGTTTGCAAGACAAATTGAACTTGCATTGGAGTTGGATATGCCGATTATAATACATGATCGTGATGCCCATAGAGATTGTCTTGATATTCTAAATCAATATCGGGGCGTTAAAGGGGTATTTCATTGTTATTCGGGAAGTGCCCAAATGCTTTCAGAGGTGCTTGATTTAGGTCTTTATGTAGCCTTTGGCGGAAGCATAACCTTCAAGAAATCTCAAAGGCCTGTTGAAGCAGCGGAAAAAGCACCGCTTGACAGGATATTAATTGAAACAGATTGCCCGTATCTTACTCCTGAACCATATAGAGGTAAGAGGAATAGTTCTTTATACATTCATCTTGTTGCAGAAAAAATTGCCGAGATTAAGAATGTGAGTGTTGAAGAAATTGAAAAAATAACAACAGAAAATGCAAAAAAATGCTTTGGTATAAGATAGGAGGATTTTGTTATGCCAGCAATGAATATAGTTTATAAGTATCATAATAGCCTGTACATAAATCTTACGAACAGATGTACAAATAAGTGCAAGTTTTGTATAAGATTTACCCCGTCAGGAGTGGATAATATTGATTTATGGCTCGAACACGAGCCAAGTGTGCAGGAAGTGATAGATGCTTTGGAAGAAAAGAATTATAAAAGCTATAATGAGATCATATTCTGCGGTTTCGGTGAGCCAATGCTCCGATATGAGGTTTTGATTGAAGTGGCAAAATATATCCGAGAAAATTCTGATGTAAAAATCAGAATTAATACAAATGGTCATGCAAATCGTGCTGCAGGTAAAGACATAACACCACTTTTGGAGGGGGTTGTTGACTGTGTTTCTATAAGCTTGAATGCTGAGAATGCCAAGAAGTATCACGATATTTGTGTTTGTGATTATGGTGAAGAGGGCTTTTATGAAATGCTTGACTTTGCAAAAAAGGCATCAAAATATGTTCCTGAAGTAGTGCTTAGTGTGGTTGATGTTATCAGTGAAGAAGAAATAGAGGCATGCAGAAAGGTTGCCGAGGAAACGGGAGTATCATTTAAAGTCAGAGAATATTCAGAATAAAGGAGAGATTTTTATGATTAGAAAATCTTTGATTTCTTTAATATATGAAACTGTATCAATCCAGAGATGGAATGACCATATAAGACCGTCATTTGGTTTTACGGAACTGGATAAACAGGCGCACAAAATGTTTTATGCATATGTGCTTGCAAAATGCGAGGGGGATGGTAATTATAACCCAAATTTACTTGTTGACGGCGGTGTATATGAATTTTTACATAGAGAAATATTAACTGATATAAAGCCACCGATATATCATAGCCTTATGAAAGAGAAGGGTGAACAGATTAATGAATGGGTTTTGCAGCAGTTAAAGCCTAAAATTGATTGCCTAAACGGTGATTTTTATGAAAAAATGAATGAATATTTTAAAAATCCTGAATATGCAAGAAAAGAAAAGGAAATTTTGAAGGCTGCTCATTATTATGCAACCGATTGGGAGTTTAAGGTCATATATCCTCTGAATTCCCATACATATGGAATTGAACAGGTTAAGAGCGAGGTAACAAAAGGACTTGCAAGATGCAATACTTTTGAGGGATTTCATAAGTTTTCCACAAATCCTGATTTGCAGGAATTTTTGTCAATCATAGGGAAGCTTCGTTATCAGCAGAGGTGGTCAAGAGCAGTGCGTATGCCTGCGACTTATGTTATGGGACATATGCTTGTGGTTGCGATTTTGTCATATCTTTGCGGTCTGGAGATAGGTGTTTGCGAAAAAAGAACTGTAAACAATTTCTTTGGTGCGCTCTTTCATGACCTTCCTGAAGTTTTGACAAGAGATATTGTTTCACCTGTCAAAGCGTCTGTCGAGGGACTTGACAGTTTGATAAAGGAAATTGAAGATGACCAGATGGATAAAATAATATATCCGCTTGTGCCTGAGGAGTGGAAAGATGAGATAAAGTATTTTACACAGGATGAATTTAACTCAAAAATTATGCTTGATGGAAAAATTGTCAAGACTTCCTCGGATGAGATAAATGAGAAATATAATTTGAATGGCTATAATCCTATTGATGGTGAGATTATAAGAGGATGTGACCATCTGTCTGCGTATTTAGAAGCATATCTCTCATTAAAATACGGAGTCCAGTCCGAGAGTATTCAGTCAGGTTATCATAATCTTTTTACAAGCTATGACAACAAGATAATTGGTGGCATTGATTTTGGGTTGTTATTTGATTATTTTAGACTCTAATGCGAGGTAACCGAATGCGGAAATATGAAAAAAAGGAATTGGATTTCTCCGGGGCAAAAGAAAAAGCTTTGAGATTGTTGGAATTTCGCAATCATTCGTCGGGTGAACTTAAGAAAAAATTAAAAATTGCAGGTGCATCGGATGAAGATATTGAAAAGGTTATAGGATTTCTAGAACAATATAGCTTGATTGATGACAGGGAATATGCCAAAAGACTTGCTCTCGATTTAAAAAATCTTAAGAAGTATGGTGAAAGAAGAATTCGCTCTGAGCTTTTGTCAAGGGGAATAAATTCTGAATTTATCGAAGAGGCGATTTCGGAATTACCTGAATTTGAAGAAGATGAGTTGATTTTATTGGTTGAGAAAAGATTAAAAGGAGATTTTGAAAAGAAAAACAAAGAGAGAGTTTTAAGGTATTTTATTGGAAGAGGGTATTCTTTTGATGAAATAAAAAAAGCGATAGAAAAAATAGAGGGTGCGTTTTGAGCACCCTCTTATGTTTTCTTAAACAACAATACTCCGCCAAGCATTAGGGCTAGACCTACATATTTTGTCCATGTAAATGCGACCTTTTCGCTTTCCATAATGCCGAATGCATCAATTATTGCAGCAACTAAAAGTTGAGAAATCAAAATGGTTGAAATTGCGACGGTAGGGCCTAATTTTCCTACTCCTAGCATTACCGTTATTGTGATTATCAAACCTATTAAACCGCCAAGAAGGTAAAATTTATTTACTTGTCCGATTTCCTTGAAATTACCTTTACCTAGAAACCATACTGCTATGAGCGAAAATAAAAATGCTGTTCCCTGAACGAATACATTTGATTCATAAAGACCAATTTTATCACTTAGTCTTGTGTTCATAACTCCTTGAATGCTCATAGCTGCACCTGCGATAGCACTGAAAATAAAACCCATAAGATATACTCCTTGTTACGTTTTTATTTATTATTTCTCAAAATAAAAAAATTATCAGGAAAATTTTCCTGATAATTTTTATGAATTAGTTATTCTTTTCAGCTTCTCTCTTTTCAAGGAGATTTTTAATTCTTGTAACAGGGATTAATAGCTGACTTAAAGTATCATCGTGGTTCAATGTGTTTATAAGGATTGAGATGTACTTTGACATATCAACATTATAATACCATTCACGTGTTGATAATTCAGGTGTGCGATAAATGAGGTTGGTTGTAAACACCTTTGTGATTTCGCCTTTTTTGTAAGCTTCATCAAATTTCTCGAGCCCGTTGCAGAAAAGACCGAACGCTGTAAAAATAAATATTCTCTTTGCGCCCTGTGCCTTTAATTTTGTTGCAATGTCAAGAACTGATTCGCCGCTTGAAATCATATCATCAACAATCATAACATCCTTGCCCTTAACATCTCTTCCGAGATATTCGTGTGCTTCGATTGGGTTTTTGCCGTCTATAATAACAGAGTAATTTCTTCTCTTATAGAACATACCAAGGTCGATTTTCAATACTGATGAATAATACATACATCTTGCCATTCCGCCCTCGTCAGGAGAAATTACGATTGTATCGTCTTTATCAAATGAAATGTCAGGGACAGCTCTGGTTAGAGCCTTAATCATCTGGTATGTGGTCTGTACATCATCAAATCCGTGAAGAGGAATTGCATTTTGAACTCTTGCGTCGTGAGCATCAAATGTGATAATGTTGGACACTCCCATATTTACAAGTTCCTGAAGTGCTAAGGCACAGTCTAAAGATTCTCTTGAAGTTCTTCTGTGCTGTCTGCCTTCATAAAGCATAGGCATAATAACAGTTATTCTTCTTGCCTTACCGCTTGCTGCAGCAATAATTCTCTTCAAATCCTGATAGTGATCATCAGGACTCATATGGTTTTCATTTCCGTACATTTTGTATGTAACACCGTGGTTGAACATATCGCATATAATGAATACATCATGACCTCTTACAGTTTCATTAATTACACATTTAGCTTCACCTGTACCAAATCTTGGACATTTAATGTGTGCAATATATGTTTCTGAATCGTCATAATCCTTTCTGAACTGTCTTAAATAATAATCAATTTTATCTGTGATTTCTTCACAGCCCTTCATTCCTATAATAGTTAATTTTCCTAATGTAGAGTTGCTATCCATAGTATTTGTATCCTCCCTGACAATATATTTTCACTTATATTTATATCATAAATTATGACACATTTCAAGTAAATAATGCATTTTGTTTTCATTTTTGTGATAAGTGCGACAAGATGTCATAAAAAAATTAAAATTATGTCTATAATTAATAATAATTTTTATGTTCATAAATTATTAATAAAATATTTTAAAAATATTAATTGACAAATTAGAAAAATATGCTATAATAAAATCACAAAGGTCAAAGAAAGTCAAAGTCAAAAAAGGAGTGAGAAAAATGGGAATCAGCGATAAAATTGAAAGTTTCATTTTAGAACTTTTAAAAGAAGACGACGATTGGCTTGAAATTGGAAGAAATGAACTTGCATCTATATTTAACTGTGTTCCGTCGCAAATTAACTATGTTATTGCAACCCGTTTTAATCAGGACAGGGGATATATAGTTGAATCGCGCAGAGGCGGAGGAGGGTATCTAAGGATTAAAAGAATACCGATGGGTGAAAATCCCGTATACTCTGCGATAATGAGAATTGGAGATAGTATAGATTTCAATACAGCTAAAGCGATTATTTCATATTTTTATTCCATTAATTTAATTGATGAAAGAGAATCCAAACTGATTTTATCGGCAATTTCCGATAATGCTCTTTCGGGAGTAACAAGACATACGGATAATGTTAGGGCGTCAGTATTTAAAAATATGTTGTTATCATTGATGTAAGAAAGGAATTGATTGTTATGTACGATATTTTTTCGGAATTTGAAGATTTTTTTAATAGCTTTGATGTTTTCCCTACATACAGGGAAGTAAAGAGTTGTCCTGTTTGCGGCAGAACTTATCAAAGCTTTCAGAAAACAGGAAGGCTTGGTTGCTCAAAGTGCTATGAAACATTCAGGGAGCCTGTAAGAGCTACCTTGAGGCAGATACACCAGAATTCAAAGCACACAGGAAAAATCCCCGGAGGATGTGCCGAGGAATTGAAATTAAAGAGGAAATATGAAGAATTAAAGGCTGCTCTTTCAAAGGCTGTAAAAGAGGAAGATTACGAAAATGCGGCAAAGATACACAAGGAATTAAAGGCTTTGGGTAATATAGAGTAAGGAGGGATTTTTGATGATTTGGTATAATGAACAAAATGATAATGACATTATTGTCAGCACAAGAATTCGTCTTGCAAGAAATCTTATGAAGTATCCATTTCCAAATGCTATGAATGTTGAGGAATTAAAGAAAGCAAGAGAAGAGATTGAAAATGCGATTATGAATTCAAATTCAACTCTCTCCGGGGATTTTAATGTTTATCATATGGGAAATACTGATGATGTGACAAAACAGATGCTTTTAGAAAAACATTTGATAAGTCCTGACCTTTTGGGTAAAAATGAGTCTTCAGTTCTTTTAAATAAAGATGAGAGTATGAGTGTTATGATTATGGAGGAAGACCATTTGAGAATGCAGATAATCCTCGGCGGATTTAAATTAGACGAGGCTTATGAAACTGCATCAAGAGTTGATGATGTGATTGATGAGAATGTTCAGTATGCCTTTGACGCGGATTTTGGGTATCTGACAAGCTGTCCTACAAATACGGGAACAGGATTAAGAGCATCAGTTATGATGCATCTTCCTGCACTCACGATGACAAACAGTATTCAAAGAATTGCGTCATCTGCAGGGTCGTTGGGAATTGCCGTAAGAGGAATGTATGGTGAGGGCTCAAAGGGTTACGGGTCCTTGTATCAAATTTCAAATCAGGTTACACTCGGACTTTCCGAAAAGGAAATAATTGAAAAGGTTAAAAACATTGTAAATCAGATTGCCCAGCGTGAGAAAGAAGCAAGAGAAAAACTTCTGGAAAATAATAAGGATTATATTGAGGATAAGCTCTTTCGTTCATACGGAATATTAAAATATGCAAGGTCTGTTTCATCAAAAGAGGCAAAAGCTCTTATCTCGGATGTTTTAATGGGCAAAAATATGGGGATAATTGATGTGGACAATAATCTTATACAGCTTATGATTATGACGGAGCCTGCATATATAGAACATATTTCAAACAAAAGGCTTTCTCCGGAAGAAAGAGATAAAAAAAGAGCGGAGTTAATTCGTGAGAAAATTTAATATCGGTTAAAGGAGTGGTATTAATGATGTTTTCAAATTTTACTGAAAAAGCAAGACAATCTATTTCAAATGCTCATGATGCGGCATGTGAGCTTGGACATTATTATGTCGGTAGCGAGCATCTGCTACTCGGATTGATAAAAGAAGGCACAGGAGTTGCAGCAAAAGCACTTTTGAGTGCGGGAATTACTGAGGATGCGGTTATTGAAAAGATTAAAACAATGATTGGCATTAAGGAGGAAATAAGCAAGAATACCGAATTATCACTTACACCCCGAGGAAAGAGGATTTTAGAGTACAGTGCAATGGAAGCACAGCGTCTTGGTCATAGCTATATTGGAACGGAACATATTCTGATGGCAATAATCCGTGACGGTGACGGAGTTGCAGCCCAAATTATAGGTGGGTTTGGAGTTAACCTTGGCGAATTTTATCAGAATACAGCCAATTCCATTGATAATGAATCGTTTTCTCAACCACAGACAAATAAAAATAAGGCTTCAAAGACTCCTACACTTGATAAGTTTGGCAGAGATTTAACAGCACTTGCCAATGAGAATAAATTTGATCCTGTAATTGGTAGAGATAAGGAAATTGAAAGAGTTATTCAAATTTTATCAAGAAGAACTAAAAATAATCCTTGCCTTATTGGTGAGCCGGGAGTGGGAAAGACTGCAGTTGTTGAGGGATTGGCACAAAAAATTGCAAGTCAGGATGTTCCTGAGTCCTTGAAAAATAAAAGACTTGTTACAGTCGATTTGTCTTCTATGGTTGCGGGTGCAAAATATAGAGGAGAGTTTGAGGAAAGACTCAAAAAGGCAGTTGAGGAAGTGATAGCGGCTAAAGATGTCATTCTATTTATTGATGAAATTCATACAATAGTGGGTGCAGGCTCTGCGGAGGGCGCAATAGATGCTTCAAATATTTTAAAGCCGTCTTTAGCGAGGGGCGAATTGCAGCTAATTGGTGCAACTACTCTTAACGAATATAGAAAATATATTGAAAAGGATGCTGCGTTGGAAAGAAGATTTCAGCCTGTTACCGTAGGTGAGCCGGGAATTGAAGAAACTGTACAGATTTTGATGGGTATTCGGGACAGATACGAGGCTCATCACGGCGTTAAAATTACAGATGAGGCAATAAAAGCTGCTGCAAAACTGTCGGAAAGATATATAACAGACAGATTTTTGCCAGATAAAGCCATTGACCTTATTGACGAGGCAGCATCAAAGAAAAAACTATCAACTCTTACTGCACCTCCTGTTTTGAAAGAACTTGAGCAAAGTTTAGACAAGATAACTGCTGAAAAACAAGAGGCAATAACTGCACAGGATTTTGAAAAAGCGGCAGAATTAAGGGATAAGGAAACAGGCTTAAGAGAGGAAATTAAAAAAGTTAAGGGTGAATGGAAGGAAGAAAATCAGACTTCTCATAATTTGTCCGTTGTTGAAGAAGATATTGCAGATATAATTTCCGACTGGACAAATATCCCTGTCAGAAAGATTGCAGAGGAAGAAAGTGAAAGACTTAAAAATCTTGAAAAAATACTTCATGAAAGAGTAATTGGTCAGGATGAGGCAGTTGTTGCGGTTGCAATGGCAATCAGGAGAGGAAGAGCGGGATTAAAAGACCCGAAAAGACCTACAGGTTCATTCCTGTTCTTAGGACCTACAGGAGTTGGAAAGACAGAGCTTTCAAAAGCATTGGCTGAGGCTATGTTTGGGACAGAAGATTCAATAATAAGAGTTGATATGTCTGAATATATGGAAAAACATTCAGTTTCTAAATTCATTGGCTCACCTCCTGGATATGTCGGCTTTGAAGAGGGAGGGCAGCTTACTGAAAAGATAAGAAGAAATCCGTATTCTGTTATATTGTTTGATGAGGTAGAAAAAGCACATCCTGATGTATTTAATATTATGCTTCAGATATTGGAAGATGGTGTCTTAACAGATGCACAGGGAAAAAGAGTTGATTTTAGAAATACAGTTATCATAATGACATCAAATCTTGGTGCAAAGAATATTTTAAACACAACATCAAAACTCGGATTTGCATCTGTAGAAGAAAAAACTGACGATGCATCAATTAAGGATAAGGTAATGCAAGAGGTTAAGAATGCGTTCAGACCTGAATTTTTAAACAGAATTGATGATATGATTGTGTTTAAAAGGCTTTCCAAAGACGACATTAAGGATATTGCAAGACTTATGCTGAAAGGACTTGAAACCAGACTAAAAGCAAATGAGATTGAAGCAGAATTTACCGATGCCGCAGTTGAATTAATTGCAAAAGAGGGATATGATGCAGTTTACGGTGCAAGACCTCTAAGAAGAGCAATTCAAAACAGAATTGAAGATATGCTTGCAGAAAAGATAATTGATTCTGAAATTAAGACCGGTGAGAAGGTTACGGTTGATGCAACTGATAATGAATTTACAGTAAGATAATAAAAAATCCAAACCAAATTTGGTTTGGATTTTTTTGTTTGGTGCGCCTGAAAGGACTTGAACCTTCACGTCGGGGACACTAGATCCTAAGTCTAGCGCGTCTGCCAATTCCGCCACAGGCGCATATCAATTTCTTGACAACGAACTCATTATAGCAAATTAAAGATGCTTTGTCAAGAGTTTTGTTAATTTTTTTTACCTTAAAATGTATAAATGTTGACAATGCGATAAAACTATGATAGTATAAAAAAAATTACTTAATTTGGAAGGGAAACAGTATGTGCAAAAACAATGCGCCTATTGCGGTTATAGATTCGGGTGTTGGAGGAATAAGTGTTTTAAAAGAGCTTATTAAACTTATGCCAAATGAAAATTATATATATTTTGGTGATAACAAAAATGCACCCTATGGCAATAAGACCACTGCGGAAGTTAAGGATTTGATGTTTTTCAATGTCAGTATGCTTTTAGAAAAAGGTGCAAAAGCCATTGTTATTGCTTGTAATACAGCAACGGGAGCAGCAATCGGAGCCTTGAGGGAGAAATATCCTGATATTTGCATAATAGGTATTGAGCCTGCTATAAAACCAACAATTAAATATAAAGAGCATTCTAATGTTTTAGTTATGGCAACCCCGCTTACCTTAAAACAGGAGAAATTCTCCGAACTGCTTTACAGATTTTCGGATGATGTGAACATAATGACTCTTGCCTGTCCTGGACTTATGGACATTATTGAAGAGGGAAAAACAGAGGGTGAGGAACTTGAAGGTTTCCTTAAAAAGCTGTTTTCCGATATTGAGGGTATTAAATTTGATTCTGTTGTTCTGGGATGCACACACTATCCTCATATTAAGGATACCATTAAAAAAGTGCTTGGCAATGATATTATGATTTTTGATGGTGGAGAGGGTACAGCAAGAGAAACAAAGAGAAGACTTATGGAAAAGAATTTATTAAACCTATCCAAAGAAAAGGGAAGTCTAAAGATTTTGTGTTCGTCAGAGAAAAACAATATTCGTAATCTTGCCTTGGATTTACTGCAAAAATAAAAGAGTTACACCGCTTGATTTCTGTTAATGTGTAACTCTTTTTTTGATATATTTACAAATTGCATAAAATAAAACCAAAAAACTATTGGTGTTTGTTTAATTGATATATTGACTTTAATCTTTTAATGTGGTATCATATTGAATATATGGTACAGATGTCTTTCCTTGACGAACATTTAGGAGGGTTGTTTTATGGATATATCACATATCATTATTGACTATAATATAGCTCCTGATGTTTTTAAAAGAGTGATTACCGCAAAAAAACTTATTGAATCGGGAAAATGCAGGTCGGTGGCTGAAGCATTAGAGCAAGTAAAATTGAGCAGGACTGCATTTTACAAGTATAAAAATCATATATTTGCCCGTGATGAAGCCAATAATGGTTCTATAGCAACCTTAGCATTCACTCTTGATGACGTTACGGGAATACTTTCCGAAATATTAAAATTACTTGCAGCTGAGAATATGAGTGTTCTTACAATTAATCAGAATATTCCTATAAATTCCGTTGCGAATATAACTATTTCGTTAAGGATTAATGAAGTATCTACAAATATTGATGATGTGGTTTTAAAATTGAAAAAACTCGACGGTGTTAATAAAGTTCATTTATTGGCTATGTCATAAGGATAAAGAATGGAGGATTATGATGGCAAAGGCGGCTATTTTAGGATTTGGAACAGTTGGCAGCGGTGTGTATGAAATTTTAAGAAATAAAAATTTTACACTATCTGCAGGAGAAGATGTTGAAGTAAAATATATCCTTGATATCAGGGATTTTGATGATGCAGAAGTTAAGAAATATCTAACAAATGATTTTGAAATTATTGCAAATGATGATGAGATAAGTGTTGTAGCAGAAGTTATGGGCGGACTTCATCCTGCCTATGAATTTACAAAGAGATTATTAGAGAAAGGTGTTAGTGTTGTAACATCAAACAAGGAGCTTGTTGCAACATATGGCGCAGAGCTTTTGGAGATTGCAAGAGAAAATGATGCATCATATATGTTTGAAGCAAGTGTTGGCGGGGGAATTCCTGTCATAAGACCGCTCACTATTTGTACAAAGGCAAATGATATTGAAAGAATTGCCGGTATCTTAAACGGTACAACAAACTATATATTAAATGAAATGTTCGAAAAAGGCAAGGACTTTGAGGAAGCTCTGAAAGACGCACAGGCTAAAGGCTATGCAGAAAGAAATCCGGCTGCCGATGTTGAAGGACATGATGCTTGCAGAAAGCTTGCAATACTTTCATCAATGGCGTGGGGAAAATTTGTTGATTATAATGAAATTCCTACAGAGGGCATAACCAAAATAACATTGGATGATGTTAAATATGCAGAAAAGCTTAATTCGGTTATAAAGCTTATTGGCTATGCCCAGAGGGTTGATAATAAAATTTATGCAAGAGTTTCACCAATGCTTGTTCCTAACGAAGTTATTATAAGTGGAGTTAATGATGTATTTAATGCAGTAATGGTTAGGGGAGACAGTCTGGGGGACGCTATGTTCTACGGAAGAGGTGCAGGTAAATTACCTACAGCAAGTGCTGTTGTTGCAGATGTTATTGACTGTGTAAGACATTTTAATTCAAATAAGCATATTATAAAATGGGATACTGAAAATGCTGACTTGATGATTAATCCTAATGAAAAGGAAATGTCATTCTTTGTAAGATGTAAGGATACAAAGGAAAATATAGAAAAAGTATTTGGAAATGTTTCGTATACTGAGTTGATTGACGGTGAAAATGCGTTTATTATAGAAGCAATTTCACAAAATCAGCTCAACACAAAGCTTGACAGATTATCAGACGTTATTTCATTTATAAGAATTTTGGAGGCATAATGGTTGAGGTAAGAGTTCCGGCCTCGAGTGCTAATATCGGACCGGGTTATGACAGCTTTGGTATAGCATTGACTTTGTATAATTCCATTCGTGTAAGAGAAACAGACTCAGGCTTATATATAAAGAATATAAATCCTGAAGGGTATATCCCTTTAAATGATAAAAATCTTGTTTACCGTGCAGTTATGCGTGCGTTTGATGAGGTTGGCTATAGTGCAAAAGGATTAAAAATCAGTCAGAAAAGCGATATTCCTATGACAAGAGGATTAGGAAGCAGCAGTGCTTGTATTGTCGGAGGATTGATGGCAGGAAATATAATAAGCGGAAGAAAACTCACTTCACAACGGATATTTGAGCTTGCCAATGAGTTGGAGGGACACCCTGACAATGTTGCCCCTGCACTATTCGGAGGGTTCTGTATTTCATGTAATGACGGCGGTAAGCTATATAGACAGACGATAAGAGTGAGTAATGAAATAAAGTTTGTTGCAATGGTACCTAAATACTATGTGGTAACAAAGAAGTCAAGAAGTTTAGTCCCTGATATGATTTCAACAAACGATGCAACGTTTAATCTTTCGCATGCTGCAGGTATGGCTGTTTGTTTTGCAACAGGGAATTATAAAAATTTATCAGTATATTGCAAGGACAGAATTCATCAGCAATACAGAGCATCTGTTGTTGATGACCTTGAAGATATAATAGAAAATAGCATAAACTATGGGGCTTTGGCTGCTTATTTAAGCGGCTCGGGACCAACAGTAATTGCAATAATCAACGGTGAGGACAACGATTTTGTCAATAAAATTACCGATTATTTTTCCGAAAGACAAATCCAGAGAGATTGTGTTGTGCTTAACTGCGATAACACAGGGATTGTGGCAGTGGAAAAATAAAAACCTGTAAAAGTTAGGAGGAATTAAAGTTATGGGTTTAGTAGTACAAAAATACGGCGGTTCATCAGTAAGAGATGCCGAAAGAGTTATGAATGTTGCAAGAAGAATTGTAGAAACTTATGACAACGGCAACGATGTTATAGTTGTTGTTTCTGCTCAGGGAGATACAACTGACGATTTGATTGCAAAGGCAAAAGAGATTAATACAAATCCTTCAAAAAGAGAAATGGATATGCTTTTGTCATCAGGAGAACAGATTTCAATTTCCTTGCTTGCAATGGCTATTGAAAAATTGGGTAGGCCTGTGGTCTCATTAACGGGTTGGCAGGCAGGTTTTAAAACTGACTCAAAATATTCATTGGCAAGAATTCATAAAATTGACAAGGAAAGATTACAAAACGAACTTGACAAAAAGAAGATAATTATTGTTGCAGGCTTCCAGGGAATTAATAAGTATGATGACATAACAACTCTTGGGAGAGGCGGCTCCGATACATCAGCAGTTGCATTGGCAGCGGCACTTCACGCAGATGTGTGTGAGATTTATACGGATGTCGACGGTGTTTACACCGCAGACCCAAGAATTTGTAAAAATGCATACAAATTAGAGGATATTTCTTATGATGAAATGCTTGAGCTTGCATCTTTGGGTGCAAATGTTTTACACAATCGTTCAGTTGAATTGGCTAAAAAGTATCATGTCAAACTGGCAGTAAAATCAAGCTTGAATAAAAATGAGGGAACTTATGTTAAGGAGGTAGACAAAGTGGAAAAGATGCTCGTTAGAGGTGTTACAAGAGATAATGATTGTGCAAGGATTGCTCTTTGCGGTGTGGAGGATACTCCGGGAAAGGCATATCAGGTGTTTGCACTTTTGTCAAAGCACGGAATTTCTGTTGACATAATAATTCAGTCAATCGGAAACGGTGTTAAAAAGGATATTAGCTTTACTGTTACTGAGGGTGATTTAGATGCCGCAGTTAAAGCTATTGAAGAAAACAGAGATACATTGAACATTGATGATATTAAGGTTCGTTCAGATGTTTCAAAGGTATCAATAGTTGGTGCCGGTATGGTTAATAATGCAGGTGTTGCTACAACTATGTTTGAGGCACTTTATAATGCAAATATTAACATAAGTATGATTGCTACTTCTGAAATTAAGATTTCTGTTTTGGTTGACCAGAAGGATGCCGAAAGAGCGGTTGAAGCAATTCACGACAAGTTTATGCTTTAATAAAGGACATATTAACGATGGATGATAAAATTTTCGGAAGAAACCCTGTTTTAGAGGCAATTAAAAATGACAGAGAAATAGATAAAATTATGATTAAAAAGGGCGGAGTTGAAGGCTCGTTAAATGTAATCATAAAAAAGGCTAAAGAAAAGGGAATTGTTGTTACCGAAACAGAAAAGCAAAAGTTAGACTCTCTTTGTGAGGGTGAAAACCATCAGGGAGTTGTTGCATTTGTTGCTACTCATCAGTATTCAACTGTAAAGGATATTATAGAAAAAGCAAGAGAGAAAAATCATTCTCCATTTGTTATTATTTGTGATAAGATTACAGACCCACATAATCTTGGCTCAATTATCAGAACTGCCAACTGTGCAGGAGTTGACGGAATTATTATTCCAAAACGAAACAGTGTGGGACTTAATATGATAGTTGCAAAAACTTCAGCAGGTGCAGTTGAATATACTCCTGTTGCAAAGGTTACCAATATTTCAAATACTATTGATGAATTAAAAAAACAGGGATTTTGGATTGCGGGTGCGGATATGGACGGTCAGCCTATGTATAAGACTGATTTGAAAGGTGCACTTGGTCTTGTTATCGGCAGTGAGGGCGAGGGAATATCAAGACTTGTTAAGGAAAAGTGTGATTTTATAGTAAATATTCCTATGGCAGGAGAGATTAATTCATTAAATGCTTCTGTTGCTGCGGGAATACTTATGTATGAAGCTGTAAGACAGCGAAATAACTGATATATTTTATAAAAAAGTATTTACTTTTTTGAATGTATAGTGTAATATATGATAGTGAAGTTCAATTTTTGAACTTCACTATTGTTATAATAAGAAAGAAGAGGGTGTTTTTGTGAAAGCAGTAGTTACAGTTGTAGGAAAAGACAGAGTGGGGATTATTGCAAAGGTAAGCTCATTATTTTGTGATAATAATGTAAATATTTTAGATATTTCCCAAACTATTATGCAGGATATGTTTACAATGATTATGCTTGTTGAATTAAAAACCGATAGTCTCAAAAAAGTAAATGATGAGCTTTCTTTGTTGGGTGAAGAGATGAATTTGTCAATTCATTTGCAAAATGAAGAACTGTTTAATTCTATGCACAGAATTTAATGGAGGAATATTATGATTAATCCGTTTGAAATATTAGAAACTATCAATATGATTGACAAGGAAAACCTTGATATCAGAACAATTACTATGGGTATCAGCTTGAAGAGCTGTGTTGACCCTGATATTGAGAGTGCTTGCGATAAGGTTTATAAAAAGATAACCACATATGCAAAAGATTTGGTTAAGGTTGGAAATGATATAGAGGATCAGTTTGGAATTCCTATCATAAATAAGAGAATTTCGGTTACACCTGTTTCATATCTTGTAGAAGCTTTGGACGAGCCAAGTGTTGAGAAATGTGTTATGCTTGCAAAAACACTTGACAAAGCGGCAAAAGCTGTTGGAGTTAATTTCATAGGTGGATATACTGCTTTGGTACATAAGGCAGCTACACAGGGAGAAAACCTGCTGATTGACTCAATTCCGAGAGCCTTGGCGGAAACTGATTTAGTGTGTTCAAGTGTGAATGTGGGAACGACCAAAGCCGGACTTAATATGGATGCTATTGCAAAAATGGGCAGGATAATAAAAAATGCTGCAGAGCTCACAAAATCTACAGATGGTTTTGCTTGTGCAAAGCTTGTTGTATTTTGTAATGCAGTTGAGGATAATCCGTTTATGGCAGGTGCATTTTTAGGTGACGGCGAGGGAGATTGTGTGATTAATGTCGGAGTAAGCGGACCGGGTGTTGTTAAGTGCGCGCTGGAAAAGGTAAAAGGTGAACCGTTTGGTGTTGTTGCAGAAACAATAAAGAAAACTGCATTTAAAATTACAAGAATGGGGCAGCTTGTTGCTCAGGAGGCATCAAAAAGATTGAATGTACCTTTTGGTATTGTTGATTTGTCCTTGGCACCGACTCCTGCGGTGGGGGACAGTGTTGCTTATATATTAGAAGAAATGGGACTTGAACAGTGTGGAACTCATGGCACAACCGCAGCTTTGGCACTTCTTAACGATGCAGTAAAAAAGGGCGGAGTTATGGCAAGTTCTTATGTAGGCGGCTTATCGGGTGCATTTATTCCTGTAAGTGAGGATGCAGGTATGATTGCAGCTGCAAAAGAGGGTACATTGAGCCTCGAAAAATTAGAGGCTATGACTTGTGTTTGCTCTGTTGGTCTTGATATGATAGTTATTCCTGGTGATACAACAGCCGAAACTATCTCTGCTATTATTGCAGATGAGGCGGCAATCGGTATGGTAAACACTAAAACAACTGCTGTTCGTGTTATTCCGGCTCCGGGTAAAAAGGTTGGCGATATAGTTGAATTCGGGGGTCTTTTAGGCAGCGGACCTGTTATGAGTGTTAATTCAAAAAGCAGTGCACAATTTATAAAAAGAGGTGGCAGAATTCCTGCACCTATTCATTCTCTTAAAAACTAAAATATATGAAAAGAGGTAAAACAAATGAGAAAATTTATAGTTTTATTACTTAGTTTGATGCTGATGAACAATCTTGTGGTTTCTGCACAGGAAAATTATCTGGAGAATAAGGATATTACAGCTGATTTGATTTTGGAAAATTCAGCTTCATATGATGAGCGCACAAATGAGATAGTTCTGTGTCCTAATGTGACATGGTCAAACGGAAAAGCAAAATATCCGTTTGAAATGACAGAAGATTTCACTCTTACATTTGAATATTCAATCGGCGGTGGTACATCTGCTGATGGAATTATGCTTGCATTCTTTGCACAAAAGGATAGTGTGGTAATGGATGGAGGATATATGAATTTTGAGGGATGCGGTGGATACGGATTGGAATTTGATACATTTTCAAATCCGGGAGATTCAAAAAATGCTCACATTGCATTGGTATATGATAAGGTTTCTAATCATTTAATTTCTGTTGATGAGCCTCGTGTGGACGATGAAAAATGGCATACTGCAAAATTGTCTGTAGAGTGTAATAATATAGAAGTCACTATTGACGGCGACATAATTATAAATGAACAAGTTCAATTCAACAAAGAATACAGATATATGTATTTTGCGGCAACAACAGGACTTTATTCTGATAACCACTCTATAAGAAATGTTAAATTTACAGGACGA
Source organism: Clostridia bacterium (assembly GCA_045645365.1). Classification (GTDB taxonomy): domain Bacteria; phylum Bacillota; class Clostridia; order UBA1381; family UBA1381; genus RGIG1988. The sequence goes on from JAZRIR010000009.1 coordinate 23,030, forward strand.
GCTGCATTCTCAAATGCATCAAACTGGGCTATCGAAGAAATGGATAAGGCTGAAATGTATGAACTTATCCCGGCTTTACTAAAGGGTAAAGATATGACAAAAACAATAACAAGAGAAGAATTTGCGGCACTATCTGTTCAACTGTACGAAAAATTAAATGGTGAAGAAGCTGACATCGTTGATGAACCATTTGAAGATGCTGACGGTGTTGAAATTGCTAAAGCATATGGATTGGGAATTACAAACGGAGTGTCAGAAAACATCTTTGAACCTGATAGCAGCATTACTCGTGAACAGGTGGCAACAATGCTCACCAGAACAATGAAGGTGTACTTACCCGATTTAGATACAACAGTAAGTAATGTTAAAAAGTTTGCTGATGATGACAAAATATCCGATTGGGCAAAAGAGAGTGTTTATTTTATGGTGAAGCATAATATTATTATGGGAATTGGCAACAATATGTTTGCACCCAAAAATACAACAGCAGATGAAGAAGCAATAATGTATGCTAATTCAACAAGAGAGCAGGCTTTATTAATGTCTGTCAGAGCATATGAAACCATTAATAAATGATTATATAAATTCACAGAATATAAATATTCTGTGAATTTTTTATATTATATTGAAATTTTGGGAAATATATGATATAATACTCTAGATAAAGTAATTACTAAAAACAATAAAGAAAAGAGGAGATAGATATGGGAAAGGGAATTTACAATTTGAATGTGGTTTATCAAGACCTCAAAGATATGATTAACGGTGTTGCAGAACGATTTGGTCAGGATACTGCTTTCAGATACGAAAAAAAAGGTGTAAAAACTGAAATAACATACTCAAGATTTAAAAATGACATCGATGGTTTTGGAACATATCTTTTTAACAATGGTTATAATGGGGACAAGAAAATTGCGCTTTTGGGTGAAAATAGTTATGAATGGATTTTGACTTATTTTGCTGTTGTTAATGGCGGAAATGTTATTATTCCTTTGGATAAAGAGTTAAAGGCCAATGAACTTTTAGTTCTTCTAAATGCCAGTGAAGCAGATATTTTGGTGTACTCAAAGCAAAAACAAAAAGTTGTTGACGAAATGATTGAAAATGGATTAATTGTTAAAAACTTGATTTGTATTACAGAGCTTGGAGATAAGGTTGCAGAAGGACGAGAATTAATCGGTAGTGGAAACACCGAATATTTAGATTGCAAGATTGATATTGAGAAAATGTGTGCAATCATTTATACATCAGGAACTACAGGGACACCAAAAGGTGTTATGTTAAACCATAAGAATTTAACTAGAGATGCGTATCTTAGTATTTCCTGCAGTAAGATTCCAAGAGATACTGTTGCGGTACTTCCATTAAACCACACATTTGGTTTTATGGCATGTATTTTGTGCCAGATATGGATGGGTTATTCAACATTTATCACAAATAGCTTAAAAACCTTTATGCGCGATGTGAATGAACATAAGCCGGGACATATCTCAGTTGTACCATTATTTATCGAGAGTATGTATAAAAATATATGGAAGAATGCAGAAAAACAAGGTAAAGCAGGACTTCTTAAGAAACTTATAAAAGTAAGTAATGGTATGCGTAAGGTCGGAATTGATATGAGAAGAACTTTATTTAAGACTGTTCTTGACGGTTTCGGCGGAAATCTTCAAATGATTATCTCAGGCGGTGCACCTATTGATGATATCTATATGAAAGGTCTTGAGGATTTTGGTATTACCATAATCAACGGCTACGGAATTACAGAGTGTTCACCTATAGTTGCTCTTAACAGAGTTGAATGTGTTAAATATGGTACAGTCGGTAAAGCAATCCCAACAGTTCAGGTAAAAATTGAAAATCCTAATGAAGACGGCGAGGGTGAAGTCTGCGTTAAGGGTGACATTGTTATGATGGGATATTATAATAATGAAGAAGCCACAAATGAAGTTATTAAAGATGGTTGGTTTAATACGGGTGACATTGGACAAATCGTTGACGGCGATTTCGTGAAGATTACTGGCAGAAAGAAAAACCTTATCATTCTTGCAAATGGTAAGAATGTTTACCCTGAAGAATTGGAATTCCTTGTCTCTCATGTTGAAAATGTAACAGAATGTCTTGTTTATGAAGAAGATGATATGATTGCGGTTGAAATTTATACCGATGTTGAGGAAAACAGAGAAGAGGTTAAAGAGAACATAAAAAAAGGTATTCAGGAACTTAATAATTCTTTGGCAGCATATAAGCAAATCAGAAAAATCAAATTCCGTTCAGCAGAATTTGAAAAGACAACAACTAAAAAGATTAAAAGACAGTATAAATAAAATTGAGCAGTGCTAAAAGCACTGCTCTTTTTCTATTAGAGTTATTAAAGGGTAATTCTCCACCATTTTTTTTACTATTTTTATTGTATCGTCAGTACTGCCCAAATCAATAACAATTATTTTCTTTCTTTGCATCAGGGCAATTCTTAATTTCACTTCTATTGATTTCTCGTTGTTTAGTGTTTTAATAATATATGTAGATGAAGGATTTTTAGCAGTAAATATAAATGATATAAGACCGTATATAAAGAATATTGAGAACAAACACAAAAATAAAGATTTTATCATATTATCACCAATTTTTTATTTTATATTATAAAATATGAAAAAAAGATGAATTTGTGAATGTTTGTCTTCATATATTCAAAGGGGAATTTTATATAAGGAGAAATGAAAGATGAAAAAAATACTCTTTTTTATACTAATTGTAATGATGATAACGGCAGGAATTCCTTTTTTAATTGTAACGGGATTATCGGATTATAAGAAGTCGGAAAAGATTATAGACAATAAAGAATATATTTCTGTTTATATAAAAAATGAGGACAGGGTCTGCGATATGGAGGTTGAACAGTATATAAAGGAAGTGACTGCTGCGGAAATGCCTGCTAATTTTTACCCTGAGGCATTAAAAGCACAGGCAGTTGCTGCGAGAACGTATTTGACGAACAGAGCAAGGGTTTATAAAAAATCAGAACCCCCCGAGGAACATAAGGGGGCATTAATATGCACAGATTCAACACATTGTAAAGCTTGGATAAGTGAAATGACTAAAAGAGAACAATGGGGAGAAAGCGCAGAGGATAATTGGAAAAAAATATCAGATGCAGTTGATAGCACAAAAAATATAATAATTACATACGATAATCAACCAATAAGTGCGGTATTTCATTCGACTTCTTCTGGCTTTACCGAAAATGCAAAAGATGTGTGGGGTGGTGATGTTGAATATTTGATAAGTGTAAAAAGTGAGGGCGATATAAAATCCCCTAAATTTAATTCTGAGGCTGAATTTTCAATTGAAGAATTTAAGCAGATAGCACAAATGAATATAGAGGATATTGATTGGGATAAGGGGTTAGTTAATAACGTCAAAAGAAGTGAAGCAGGTGGAATTAAATCAGTAGAGATTGGAGGTGTGCTGGTAAAGGGCAGTGATTTTAGATTTATGTATGGATTGCGTTCAACTAATATTGAAATTGAGATTTTAGAAAATTCTATTAAAATGTATGTAAAAGGCTACGGTCATGGTGTCGGAATGAGTCAGTATGGTGCAAATTATATGGCTATGGAAGGAAGAGACTATGAGAATATTTTAAAAACATATTATACAGGAGTGGAACTTCAAAAATATGTTAGTATTTTTGAATAAATAAAATCAATTTGAGAATTATAAAATCAGGAATGCATTCATATATGTATCAATTTGTGTAAAATGCATAATTGTAAAATCTAAAAAAATATAAGATTTTAGATTTAATAAACAAAAAGATAAAAAAGTGTTGAAAAGTGTTGACAAAGAGGTGTTGCTATGTTAGAATAAACGAGTTGTCAGTTTTGGAGTAGCTTTGAAAAAAACTTTTAAAAAAATTAAAAAAAGTGCTTGACAAAGTGA
>JAZRIR010000010.1:0-310624 GCA_045645365.1 Clostridia bacterium
TTAAACAAAGAAAAAGAACCGTAACTTTGTATCAAAATTACGATTCTTATTTGGAGGCACCACCCGGATTTGAACCGGGGCATAAAAGTGTTGCAGACTTCTGCCTTACCACTTGGCTATGGTGCCATTTATAGAAAAAGACGCAGATTTTATTAAAATATGCGTCTTTTGTAAATGGAGCGGAAGACGAGATTCGAACTCGCGACGTTCACCTTGGCAAGGTGACGCTCTACCACTGAGCCACTCCCGCATATAAATTTTTCCAAACTGCCATGTACTGCGCAATTAAATTTTGCTCCGTGCAATTCCGATTTCCGAGCACCTTTTTGACTTTAAAGCCAAAATGGTGCCTCCGGACGGAATCGAACCATCGACACGGGGATTTTCAGTCCCTTGCTCTACCGACTGAGCTACAAAGGCACATCAGCTTAAAAAAGCTGGCGATCCGGATGGGGCTCGAACCCACGACCTCTAGCGTGACAGGCTAGCGTTCTAACCAACTGAACTACCGGACCATATTGTATGCTGAATTGAGTGGTGGGAGTTACAGGGCTCGAACCTGTGACATCCTGCTTGTAAGGCAGACGCTCTCCCAGCTGAGCTAAACTCCCAAATGATCAATTCAGCTTGACAACGAAAGTTATTATAGCATAACATTTTACCTTTGTCAATACTTTTTTTTAAAAAACTTAATATTTTTTTTATTATATAATATGCGGCTTTTTTTGAGATGGTAACAGTTATTAAAATAATTTCTCTTTATATTGATTTATTACCAAATTAGTAGTATAATGTATAATAATGTGATAAAATAGGGGAGGTGTGCATATGGAATTACTTGCTCCCGCAGGCTCAAAGGATGCATTAATAGCGGCTGTACAAAGCGGTGCTGATGCGGTTTATATTGGCGGTAGCAGATTTTCTGCGCGCAGCTCTGCAAAGAATTTTGATAAGGAAATCATGCAGGAAATGATTGATTACTGTCATATAAGAGGAGTTATGGTTCATATTGCCGCAAATACTCTTATAAAGGAGGATGAAATCAATTCATACCTTGAATATGTAGGTGAGCTAAATGATATGGGGGCGGATGCGGTAATTATTCAGGATATAGGAATGGCAAAAGCAGTAAAAAGAATGTATCCTGATTTACCTATTCATGCAAGCACTCAAATGACCTGTGCATCCGTAAATACTGCAAAGAAGCTGGAAGAGGCAGGATTTTCAAGAATTGTATTGGCACGGGAGCTTGATTATGAAAGTATTAAAAGAATTGTAGATTCTGTTAATACAGAGATTGAGGTGTTTGTGCACGGAGCTATTTGTATGAGCTATTCAGGTCAATGCCTGATGAGCAGTATGATTGGCGGAAGAAGCGGAAATCGTGGTATGTGCGCACAACCCTGCAGGTTACCGTATAAATTTCTTCAAAACGGAAAAAATGTAAATAAAGGGTATTTATTAAGTCCTAAAGATATGTGTCTTGTAAATCACCTTGATAAGTTATCCGAAATAGGAGTTAATTCTCTCAAAATCGAGGGAAGATTAAAAAGAGCAGAATATGTTTCCTCAGTTGTGGGAGTCTATAGAAAATGCATCGATGAAAGAAGAAGAGCAACTACTAATGAGTATAATGAATTACTTGATGCATTTAATCGAAGTGGATTTACTGACGGTTATTTTGTAAATAAAAAGGGTAATGGTATGATGTCATATGATAATCCTTCAAATATTTCACAAAATCAATTCAGTGAAGATGCTAAAAAACGTTGTTTATCTGACAATGAATTCAGAAAAATACCTGTAGAAATTACTGCTGAATTAAAGCTCGGTAAAGTTTTAAAGGTATCAATAACAGATGATAAGGGAAACAAAGTTATTTCCATTGGTGAGATAAAATCTGATACTGCGCTAAATAGGCCTTTGGATAATGAAAGACTTTTAATGCAACTATCAAAGCTTGGGAATACACCTTTTGTTTTAGAGTCTGTACACATAGATATTGATGATGGTGTAATTATACCTATAGGAGAGATAAACAGTGTAAGACGAAATGCGGTCGAAAAGCTGATAAACATTCGAAAAAATAAAGCTACAAGAAGAAAAGAAAATGTTATATTTGATATAGAAAATAAAATATATGAAAAGCCCGTATTAACTGCAAAAGTAAGAAATTCTGAACAGGCAAGGGTGTGCATCGATAATTCTATTGAAAGAATATACGCACCTCATAAAGTCATAAATGAATTTTTAGAGTATAGTGACAGATTTGTTGCCATTATGCCTGTGATTGACAAATATGAAGAAAAAACTGAATTTAATAGTCTGTTGGTAAGTTCTTTGGGACAAACTGTTGACCAAACAAAAAAATATTATGCCGATTACCGTTTTAACGTATATAATTCATTATCCTTAAAAGCACTTGAAAGTTTTGAATGTGTGACACTCTCACCTGAGCTTACAATAAATGAAATAAAGAAGATTAAAAAACCGCTTGATACAGAATTAATAGTTTACGGTAAAATTTCGTTAATGACTTTTGAAAATTGTCCTGTAAAAGCAAATTCTGTTTGTGATAAGGGTAAATCTGTCAATGAATTCGTTGACAGGATGAATGAAAAATTTACTCTGATGTGTGGAGAGGGTTGTTTTTGTGAGCTTTTAAATTCCAAGCCGATTTATATGGCAGATAAATTTGATGAAATAAAAAAACTTGGAGTAAAGTTTTTCAGACTTGATTTTACTGTCGAGAGTGCAGAGGAATGTGATAGGATTATTGCAGATTACAAAAAAGCTATGGAAAATGTGAAAGTCGATAGTCTTATTGAAAATACATTTACACGTGGACATTTTTATAAAAAAATTGATTGATAAGGATATGGTTTTGATGAGAAAATTTATATTAGCATCTGCATCGCCAAGACGCAGAGAGTTATTGGAACAAATAGGACTTAAGTTTGATATTTTAACCGCACCGATTGATGAGAGCGGGATTGATAAGGCTATGTCGCCTGATTTATATACAGGTGTGCTTGCGATGTATAAGGCGGCAGCATCTGCAAGAGTTTTAAGAGAGCAGGGCCGTTCAAGGGAGATTGTAATTGCAGCCGATACAATAGTATATTCTGAAGGAAAAATACTTGGAAAGCCATCTTCTAAGGAAGATGCAAAGAATATATTGAAATCATTAAGCAATAAAGACCATGAGGTATATACAGGTTTGTGCGTAATGAGAATTAAAGACGGATACAGCGTTTCAAGAAGTGTTAAGACAACAGTTAGCTTTAAGGAATTGTCCGATTCGGAAATTGATGCATACATAAGGACAGATGAGCCTGATGACAAGGCAGGAGCATATGCAATTCAGGGGAAAGCAAGTGCTTTTGTTAAAGGTATTTCCGGTGATTATTTTAATGTTGTCGGATTACCATTGTCAGAATTATATGATATATTAAAAAATGAATTTAATATAGAGATATTTAATGAGGAGTAATTTATGAGTAACAACAAAATTTCTTTTGGACTTTCTAAAATCATCGGTATTGATTTGGGTACAGCTAATACTTTAGTTCATATAAATGGCAAGGGAATAATTTTAACTGAGCCGTCTGTTGTTGCAATAGACCAGAAAGACAGAAAGGTTTTAGCAGTTGGCAATCAGGCGGATTTGATGTTGGGAAGAACTCCTGAAAACATTATTGCAGTCAGACCGTTAAAGGACGGAGTAATTGCTGATTTTGAAATTACAAGGTCAATGATACACTTGCTTATAAAAAAAGCGGTTGGTAATAAAATAGGCTTTTTAAAGCCCAGAGTTATTGTATGTGTGCCTGTTGGTGTTACAGATGTTGAAAAAAGAGCAGTTGAAGAGGCTGTAATAATGTCCGGGGCAAAGTCCGTCAGTCTTATTGAAGAGCCAATGGCTGCAGCAATCGGAGCAGGTTTGCCAGTTGATAAACCTGTTGGAAGTATGATTGTAGATATTGGAGGAGGTACTACAGAGGTTGCAATAATTTCCTTAGGCGGAATTGTAACATCAAAATCAATCAGAGTGGCAGGAGATGCATTAAATAATGCTATTGCAAACTATATCAAGCATGAATATAACTTGTCAATAGGTGATAAAACTGCGGAGGAGATAAAGATTTCCATTGGTTCTGCAATGCAGTATGATGATGAGAGTTACTATGATGTTAAGGGTAGGGACTTGTTGCAGGGTCTGCCTAAAAATGTAAAGGTTTCATCATCAGAGATAAGGGATGCAATGAGTGAGAGTATATATCAGATTGTAGATACTATTAAGGATACACTTGAGGAAACACCGCCTGAGCTTGCATCCGATATTATGAATTACGGAATTACAATAACAGGCGGAGGGGCACTTATAAGAAATATTGATAACCTAATTTACCAAATGACAGGTATTCCTGTAAGGGTATCTGAGGAGCCGCTGAATTGTGTTGCCATTGGTACAGGAATGGCTGCACAAAATGATATAATCTTAAAAAGGTCAATGTTCAGAAAATAATCGGACTGGAGGGGTTATAATGTCTTTTTTCAAAAAGAAGGTATGGTTAACAGTATTGTTCCTGCTTATTTTAACTGTGATACTTGCATATTTTTCAAGAAACGGAAAAAATCCGGTTTCAAAAACAGTTAATTATGTTTTAACACCTGTTGAATCACAAATTTCAAGAATTTTTCAACCGGTGAGTAAAGTGTTTTCATATATAGGAAAAATGGAAGAATACGAAACTGAAAATCAGAGTTTAAAGAGAGAAAATATTGAACTTGAGTCAAAAATTAAGGATATAAATTCCTATAAAGAGGAAAATGAGAGATTAAGAAAGCTTCTTGAAATTTCGGATGATTACGAATATGAAACTGTTGCAGCAAGAGTAGTTGCATACGAAACTGAAAACTGGTTTTCTTATGTAACGCTTGATAAAGGAACATTAAGCGGAATTAATGTATCGGATACCGTAATAACATCAGACGGTTTGTTGGGACAGATTACCGATGTCGGTCTTAACTGGGCGAAGGTTTCTACAATTATCAATCCTGAGAGTTCTGCGGGTGTCAGGATTACAAGAAACGGTGAAATAGGCATTGTGGAGGGAGATACCGCTCTTTCTAAAACGAGAAAGTGCCGACTCGGTTATCTCACTGCAAATGCATCAATCATAGCTGGTGACATTTTAAAAACATCAGGTCTTGGCGGAATTTATCCGCCGGGATTATCTGTAGGGAAAATATCGGAAATAGCAAAGGATAATATGGGGCGTTTGGATTATGCCGTTATTGAGCCTTTTATTAATTTTGATAAGTTGTATGAGGTTTTGATTATTACAGAATGGAGTATGCCGGAACAGGTAATAGTGAATGAGCAAACACAGGCTCAGTCTGAAATTGTTGATTGAGAGGAGAGATTTTGTTGCGCAATCTGAGAATTGCAGTGTGGATAATAATTTTAGCTTTAATACAGGCTATGTTCGGAACTTACATAAAAATCGGAGATATTATGCCCGATTTGCTTTTTGTATTTGTTTTGTGTTATGCAGTAGACAAGAACAGTATTAACAGTACAATTACAGTTTCAGCAATCTGCGGTGCGTTGGCAGACTGTTTGTGCGGGAGAATTTTCGGGACATATTTTGCGATATTTTTGCTGTGCGGTGTTCTGATTTGGCTTGTAAGACAGAGTATATTCAAAAGCATTATATTGATTTCATATATACTGATATTTGTTTTTTGTATTATGGGTAAAAGTATGTATTTTATTGCTAATATAAGTGTTCTGAAGGACGCGGGATATTTTTATTCGCTGTTTAGAATAATATTGCCTGAAGCGTTATATAACACTTTAGTTTCTATATTTGTACTTTTGCTATTAAGACTTACTCTTAAGAAAAGGAGTGGCTTGTACAGATGAAAAATGATAATAGATACAGAATAAGACTTTTAGTACTTTTTCTTGTTATTGTATTAATTGTTATATTAGCCCGTCTTTTTAATATGCAGGTGATAAATAGCGAAGAGTACGTTGAACAGTCAAAAAAGAGAATAAGTGCAACTATGACACAAAAAGCTCCCAGAGGAGAAATAATGGACAGGAATGGAGAGGTCCTTGTTTCTAACCGTGAGGGTTATCAAGTTTTGCTCCAGAAAGTGATTTGTACTAACAGTGAGCTTAACGACAAGATGTTAAAAATTGTAAATGTTTTTGAAAAATATAATAATGCTTATATTGATGGATTACCTGTTTCCCAGTATCCGTTTGAATACACATTTGAAAATGATGAAGAAAAAGAAAAGTGGTTTTCCAAAAAAAATAAGATTAAGATAACAATGTCTGCTCAAGAGGTAATTGATTATTACTGCAGAAATGTATATTATGTGAGCGACAGCTACACCCCTGAAGAAAAAAGAAAAATTGTTGGTATAAGATATGATGCGAGTATAAACGGTTTTTCTATATCTCAGCCGTTTAAGATAGCAGAGGATGTAGGACTTGACATAATAACTGAATTAAAAGAAAGACAGAACGAATTTGAGGGGATAATTGTCACACAGGAATACTACAGAAATTATGAGCAAAAGGATATTGCGGCGCATATACTTGGCGGTATAGGTAAAATGACTCAAGAGGAATATGAGATATATTCTCAAAAGGGATACGGATATAATGACCTTTTAGGCAAAAGAGGTGTAGAAAAACTCTTTGAAGAATATCTAAGGGGAGTAGACGGAGTTCAGACTGTGGGAATAACTGAAGAAGAGGATAATGAACAAAAATCAGTTCCCGGAAATTATATTCAGCTTACTATTGATTCAAATCTTCAAAGGGCTGCAGAAACCTCACTGGAACGATGGATAACTGAAATATCTAAAAACGGTGGAGAGCCAAGCAGAAATAAAGGCGGAGATGCTAATGCAGGTGCGGCAGTTGTAGTTGATATTAAAAACGGTGATATACTTGCGTGTGCGTCATATCCCACATTTGACCCCTCGACATTTAATGCTGACTATGCCGAGCTTGCACAAAATGAGAGTAAACCTATGTGGAACAGAGCTATCAGCGGAACATATACACCCGGTTCTACATTTAAACCTCTTGTTGCACTTGCAGCACTTGAAATGGGAGTTGTAAGTATTGATGAAATAATAGAATGTGAAGGTGTTTACAAGTTTTATGAAGACTATCAGCCTAAGTGCTGGATATGGTCAGATAATAAAAAGACACATGGTGAGATAAGGATTACCGAGGCTATTGAATTTTCCTGTAACTATTTCTTCTATGAGCTTGGCAGAAGGCTTGGAATAGATAATATAGCCGATTATGCAAAAAAGTTTGGTCTTGGAGAAACAACAGGAATAGAATTCGGAGAAGAGGCAAAGGGTAACGTATCAAGCCGTGAGTATAAGAAAAAGATTGCAACAACTGAATATGATTCATCGTGGTATGCAGGTGATACTATTCAGACAGCGATTGGTCAGTCGTACTCTTATTTTACCCCGATACAGCTTGCAAACTATATTTCAGGTATTGCAAATAATGGAGTAAGGTATAAAACACATATTTTAAAGAGTGTTCGATCCTCAGTTGACGGCTCAGTAGTATATGAACCAGAGCCCGAAGTTATAGGCAGTGTGGATATTAATCCTGATCATTTATATGCTGTAAAACAGGGTATGCAGGGAGTTGTTGAGGAAGGTTCCGCAAGCGGTATATTTGATGATTATGACATCACAATCGGCGGTAAGACAGGAACTGCACAAATTGGAAAAAATGTTTCTGATAATGCTTTGTTCGTAGCTTATGCTCCTTTTGAAAATCCCGAAATTGCAGTAGCAGTTGTAATTGAGCACGGAGCTGTCGGAAGAAATGCTGCATTTGTGGCAAGAGATATATTTGATGCGTATTTTAAAAACGCAGAAACTTCTGATAATAATACGGTTATAGGAGAATTATTACCATAAATTTCACAAAAAGGTATTTACAAATACTAAAAAATTTGTTATAATGACACCATAGTGCAGTTTAAGGGAGGGATTTTATGAATATAGCATTTATCGCACATGACATGAAGAAGGAACTTATGGTTCAGTTTTGTATAGCTTATAAAGGTATTTTAAATAAGCATAGCCTTTTTGCTACTGATTCGACAGGTAAAATGATAACAGAAAACACAGGTATGAATGTTTATAGATTTTTGCCTGAACATCAGGGCGGCGATCAGCAGATTGGTGCGAGAGTGGTATATAATGAAATCGACCTCATCTTCTTTTTCAGAGACCCTGCGTCAAGCGATTCAGGTGAACCTGATGTTATGAATTTATTAAGATTATGCGATATGCATAATATTCCTATGGCAACCAATATTGCGACCGCAGAAGTACTGGTACATGGTCTTGAAAGAGGCGACCTTGACTGGAGAGATATTGTTAATCCTAAAAATTAAAAATGTAAAACCGACCTTTATTAAAAGGTCGGTTATTTTGTTATTATTTATGCTTTTCAAAGCATTCACTGCAATAAACAGGTTTATCATTTCTTGGCATAAACGGTACTTTATCAATCTTACCGCAATCTGCACAAACAATTTCATACATTTCTCTTGATTGTTTTATGCTGTTCTTTTTTGCAATTCTGCAATCTTTGCAACGGATTGGCTCATTTTCAAAGCCTTTTTCAGCATAAAATTCCTGTTCTCCGGCTGTGAATATAAATTCATTACCGCAATCCTTACAAATTAGTGTTTTGTCTTCGTACATTTTCTTTTCCTCACTTTTTTGATGTATTAAGTTAAATCAAAACAGCTACAAGCTTTTTTTTGATTCTTTGAACTGCATTGTCCACAGATTTTTCGCTGATGTCAAGCTGTTTTGAAATATCCTTGTACGACATATTTCCCAAATAACATCTAAAGACCTTTAACTCAAGCTCGCTTAAAGATTTGTTAATTTTTTGTTCATACAAACTAAGAGTCTCTTGAGAAATAAGAATTGACTCGGGGTTATGTTCAATGGGTGTTTCAATGGTATCAATCATAGAATTATACTGTTCGTCGGAAAAAATAGAGTCTAATGACACCGACGAATTCAGAGGAATATGTTTTTGACGGTTTGATGATTTTAGTAATGAAATAATTCTTCTTGAAATGCAAAGCATCGCAAAATTCTTAAAAGAATTTTTTCCTGCATTAAAATCCTTTATAGCATTATAGAGTCCAATCATTCCTTCTTGAAAAATATCATCTTTTTCCATTCCTGGCATATAATATTTAGAAGAACAGTAGCCGACACAGTTTTTATATCGGTTAATCAGATGTTCCTCGGCAACGGCATCACCGTTATTTGATAAAACAACGAGTTCTTCGTCAGATAAAGAATTAATTGTTTCAACTGTCAACATAATACAAATCCTCCGTTTCAACAACGCAAGGATATTCTAACATATAAGAGGATGTTTGTCAAGAAAATGATGGTTGTTTTTAACAAAAATACAATGTTGTTTTAAAATAAATTATATATTTTGACAAATGTTGTCAAAATAATTTTTATATTGTCAAAAAATAATATAAATTAAATAACAGTTGATTTTAATTGTAAAATATTGTATAATTATAAAAAACAGGAGGTATTATTGTATGGATATATGTGTATTTGGAGCAGCAAGTAATGAAATAAATAATGGATATATGGATAAAGCACAAGAGCTTGGCGAGGTTATAGCAAAGAGAGGTCACACACTTGTTTTTGGTGCAGGAAATAATGGTATGATGGGTGCATCTGCAAGAGGAGTCAAGAGCGGTGGCGGTAAAATTACAGGGGTAATACCTGAGTTTTTCAGAGAGGAAAGAATTGAACAGATTTTTTCTGAATGTGATGAGTTGATTTATACAGAAACAATGGCACAGAGAAAAGCCAAAATGGAAGACCTTGCAGAAGCATTTATCATTGTGCCGGGCGGAATTGGTACATTTGAAGAATTTTTTGAGGTACTAACCTTAAAACAGCTGGGAAGACATACAAAGCCTATAGTTATTTATGATATTATGGGTTATTATGAGAAACTTGAAGAATTTTTAAAGGTTGCATTCGACGAAAGGTTTATAAGAAACGATTGTCGTCTATTGTATCAAAAGTGCAGTAATCCCGAGGAAGCACTTGATTATATTGAGAACGATAAGAGAATAAAAAGAGATGTTCATGATTTAAAGAACGGTTAATTTTAAAGCACTGCAAATGCAGTGCTTTTGTTATGAAAAATTTATAAATGGTTATAATACTAATATAAATTTTTGGAATGGAGATTTTCACATAATGTCAAACATAATCGTAAAAAATAGTGGACAACTTTTCGGAGAGGTTGAAATAAGTGGTTCAAAAAACAGTTCATTGCCAATACTTGCTTCATGCCTGCTTACAAATGGCACAAATATAATAAGTAATATACCGAATTTAAGTGATATAAAGGTTATGTGTTGCTTGCTGGATAGTCTGGGTGCAAAGATAAACATCAGCGAAAAAACAGTTTCAATTAATTGCGAAAATATATCAAATTTTATGACACCATATGAACTTGTAGGTAAAATGAGAGCATCTTTTTTGATTTCAGGAGCATTGCTTGCAAGACTCGGACATGCAAGAATTGCATTGCCTGGAGGATGCCCTATCGGCACAAGACCTGTTGACTTGCATTTAAAGGGATTTGCTCAAATGGGTGCAGAAATTTCTCAGGGACACGGATATGTAGAAATGAATGCAAAAAAATTAAGGGGTGCAAAGATATATCTTGATTTTCCAAGTGTGGGAGCAACTGAAAATCTGATAATAGCGGCAGTGATGGCAGACGGTGAAACTGTAATTGAAAATGCTGCGGCTGAACCTGAAATAGTGGATTTGGCGGATTTTTTAATTAAACAGGGAGCAATAATTGAGGGCTCTGGAAGTGATACAATAAAGATAACAGGGGTTAAAGAATTAAAAGAGGTTGAACACACTGTTATACCTGACAGAATTGAGGCAGGGACATTTTTAAGTGCATTTGCAATGTCAAGGGGAAAAGGAAGAATAAAAAATGTTAATTTAAATCATATTAAGCCAGTAACAGCTAAACTATCAGAAATGGGCGTTGAATTTTTAGAAATAGGGAATAACTGTCTTGAAATTGATGCCAGAAAAAAGCTTAAAATGTCAGATGTAAAAACTCTGCCGTTTCCCGGATTTCCAACCGATATGCAAGCCCCTTTTACTGTCTTGTTGAGCAGTATTGAGGGTACGGGTATTATAGTTGAAACTGTTTTTGAAAACAGATTTTTGCATATAGCAGAATTAAACAGAATGGGTGCAAATATTAAGATTGACGGAAGAACATCTGTTGTTGAGGGAGGAAGGAGTTTGTCCGGAACAAAGGTCAATGCGTTTGATTTGCGTGGCGGAGCAGCTTTGGTTTTAGCAGGTATGATTGCTAATGGGGACACACAAATCAGCGGCATAGAACATATTGAAAGAGGATATGAAAACTTTTTAGAAAAGCTCTCAAAAATTGGCGGATGTGCATACAAGATTGACTAAATTTTTTCTGCTGTAATTTTTTTTAGTATTTCACAACGGAGTGCTATAACAGCTCCTCTTATTAAAAATGCCTTTGGGTCACCTATAGGGCTTTTTCCCACACATTCAACTATCGTGTCTTCTATTAAGCCTAAGTCAATAAGGCGTCTTTTCATTGATGGTTCAATGTTGATTTCTTTGATTTTTGCTTTTTCGCCGTTAGATATATCATTAAGAGTTATATAATTCATTTTTAAAACCTCATTTTAAATAATTCTTATTATTATAATATTGTTTTTAGATAAAATGGGTTACAAAAAGTCTGTATGATAATCATACAGACTTTTTTAAGTACTATTTAATAAAATCCTTCATTTTATCAAACCATGAGCGTTGCTTTTTGTAATCCTTATCGGAGGAAGCATCTTCAAATTGTTTTAAAATTTCTTTTTGCTTTGAATTAATATTCTTCGGTACTTCAACCTCAACAGTTACATATTGGTCGCCACGGTTTTTGCCTCTGATGTATGGAATACCTTTGCCTCTTAGCTTAAATACAGTTCCCGACTGAGTACCCTCAGGAATGTCATATTCAACTATACCGTCAAGAGTAGGTACTCTTATTGATGCACCCAGTGCTGCCTGAACAAAGGTTATAGGAATATCTATAAACACATCAAAATCTTCTCTTTTAAAGATAGGATGCGGTTTTAATCTAATAGTTACAAGTAAATCTCCCGATGGACCGCCTTTAGAACCCGGCTCACCCTGACCGCTTACCTGCATTGTCTGACCATGATTAATACCTTGAGGAATATTTATTTCTATAGTTCTTTGTTTTCTTACCTTACCTGTTCCACGACAATCTCTACAAGGGTCGGTTACAATTTTTCCCTCACCTCTACAGTCAGGACAAACATTAATGTTTGTCATATATCCAAGTGGGGTACGGGTTTGAGTTTTTACCTGTCCCTGACCTCCGCATCGCTTACAGGTTACAGGAGTTGTGCCCAGCTTTGCACCGCTTCCGTTACAGGTAGGACAATTTTCCTGTTTGTTAACAGAAATATTTTTCTTGCATCCAAATGCAGCCTCTTCAAAGGTGATGTCAATCACCTGACGGATATCAGCACCCCTTACAGGACCATTTCTTCTTTGAGAACCGCCAAAACCACCGAATCCACCACCAAAAATATTTGAGAATATATCTCCAAAATCTTCAAAACCAAATCCGCCTGCACCTGCACCGCCGCCAAAATTAGGGTCAACACCTGCATGGCCGAACTGGTCATAACGGGATTTCTTGTCACTATCTGAAAGAACTTCGTATGCCTCATTGACTTCTTTGAATTTCTTTTCTGCTTCTTTGTCGCCGGGGTGGAGGTCAGGATGATATTTTTTTGCTTCTTTTCTGTATGCTTTTTTTATTTCGTCACCTGATGCACTTCTTGAAACTCCAAGCACCTCATAGTAATCTCTTTTATCTGCCAATTTATTCACCTACCAAAATTACTGATAAAAAGGGCGACATATGCCGCCCTTATTAAGTTGTAGATTAGTTGTTATCGTTGTCAACTTCTCTAAAGTCTGCTTCATATACATTATCGTCATTACCAGCTTGTGCACCCTGATTAAAGTCATTAGGATTAAAGCCTGCACCCTGAGCACCCTGTGGGTTAGCCTGCTGATACATTTTTTCAGAAACCTTATAGAAAGCTTGCTGTAGATTTTCGCTTGCTTGCTTAATAGCTTCTGTGTCAGTACCCTTTAGAGCTTCTTTTACATTGTCTATTTCAGCCTGTATAGATGCTTTATCATTTGCGTCAACCTTGTCGCCTAATTCATTAAGAGTTCTTTCGGCTTGAGAAACTGCACTTTCTGCATTGTTCCTTGTTTCAACTTCTTCTTTTCTCTTCTTGTCTTCTTCAGCATACTTTTCAGCTTCTTTAACAGCTCTGTCGATATCTTCATCACTCAAGTTTGAAGATGATGTAATTGTAATCTTTTGCTCGTTGCCTGTTGCCATATCTTTAGCTGATACCTTAACGATACCGTTTGCGTCAATATCAAATGAAACTTCAATCTGTGGTACACCTCTTGGAGCAGGAGCAATTCCTGTCAATGAGAAGCGACCAAGAGTTTTGTTGTATTGCGCCATATCTCGCTCACCCTGAAGAACATGAACTTCAACACTAGTCTGTCCGTCAGCAGCAGTAGAGAATATCTGTGATTTCTTTGTAGGAATTGTTGTATTTCTTTCGATAAGTCTTGTGAATACACCGCCCATTGTTTCAATACCAAGTGACAATGGAGTAACATCTAAAAGCAACAAGTCTTTAACATCACCACCAAGTACACCTGCCTGAACAGCAGCACCGATAGCAACACATTCGTCAGGATTGATGCCCTTGTGAGGCTCCTGTCCCATTTCATTCTTAACAGCTTCCTGTACTGCAGGAATTCTTGAAGAACCGCCGACTAAAAGAACCTTATCTATTTCACCTTTTGAAAGACCTGCGTCGTTCATAGCGTTTCTGATGCATATGATTGTTTTTTGAACTAAATCTGCTGTCAAATCATCAAATTTAGCTTTTGTAAGAGTGATGTCAAGGTGCTTAGGACCTGTAGCATCAGCTGTAATAAATGGAAGATTAATGTTTGATGTTGTCATACCTGAAAGCTCGATTTTTGACTTTTCAGCAGCTTCCTTTAATCTTTGCATAGCCATCTTGTCGCCTGTTAGGTCAACACCTGTTTCCTTTTTGAATTCATCAACAAGATACTTTATAATTCTCTCGTCAAAGTCGTCACCGCCAAGGCGTGTGTCACCATTTGTTGAAAGAACCTCAAAAACTCCGTCACCGATTTCAAGGATAGATACGTCGAATGTACCGCCGCCAAGGTCATAAATCATAATCTTCTGGTCATCATCATTCATACCATAGGCAAGAGCAGCAGCAGTTGGCTCGTTGATAATTCTCAAAACCTCAAGACCTGCAATTTTACCTGCGTCCTTTGTTGCCTGTCTTTGTGAGTCGCTGAAATATGCAGGAACTGTGATAACTGCCTGTGAAACTGTTTCTCCAAGATAGCTTTCAGCATCCTGTTTTAGCTTTGTTAAAATCATAGCTGAAATTTCAGGTGGTGTATATGATTTATCATCAATATTTACTGAATAGTTTTCACCCATATGTCTTTTGATTGACATAATTGTTCTGTCAGCATTTGTAACTGCCTGTCTTTTAGCAACCTGACCAACAATTCTTTCACCGTTTTTCTGGAATGCTACAACGGAAGGTGTAGTTCTTGCACCCTCTGAATTTGCAATTACTGCAGGATTGCCGCCTTCGATAACTGCAACGCAAGAGTTTGTTGTACCTAAGTCAATACCAATAATTTTTCCCATTTTAAATTTCCTCCTATATAATTAGTTTGCAACTTTTACCATACTGTGACGAACAACTCGTTCGTTTTTGTATATGTAGCCTTTTAAAAATTCTTCGACTACTGTGTTATCTGTGACATTCTCATCTTCAATATGCATAACCGCATTATGAATATTAGGGTCAAATTCTTCGCCCACTGCTTTAATTTCGGTAACATTGAGCTTTGAAAGTGTATCTGTCATCTGTTTTTTTACTAAAGCTACGCCGTCTAAAACCTTCTGGGCTTCTTCGGTTGAAACTTCAATCGAAATGGCTCTGTCAAGATTATCTGCAATTTCCAGAAATGCTGCTACAGTATCTATAACTGCATCTGCATAGCGGGCATCTTTTTCTTTTAGAGTTCTTTTCTGATAGTTGTCAAATTCAGCATAAAGCCTTTTGTATTTATCTTCCCACTCGGAAACTTCTTGTGTAAGCTTATCAATCTTTGCTTGCGTTTCATCAACAGGGGAGTCGGTTTCTTGTGTAGCTTCTTCAACTGTTTCCAAAACCTCTTCAACCACTTCGGAAGTTTCATTTTTCTTTTCCTGTTTAGCCAAAATTATTCCTCACTTTCTCCTATATACATTTGATAAAGAATTCTGTCAATTTCGCTTGAGATATAATCAAGACTTGCAATAACCTTTGCATAATCCATTCTCTTAGGACCGATTACCCCAAGCTTACCTGCAGGTTTGTTGTTAATTGAGTAATTAACGGAAACAAGACTGCAGTTCTTTAATTCCTCTGCGTCAATTTCAGAACCTATTTTAACATTTACCTTTTCGTTATCAGAGCCTTCAATAAGATGACGTAAATTCTTCTTGTCATCAAGAAAGGTAAACATTTTTCGTGCATTTTCAATGTTATTATATTTTAAGATTGATTTTGCATTTTCGATATAAATTTCAGTATTATCGAGCTCTTCAATAGCCTCATAAACAAAATCAAGAATATTAATAAGAACTTTAGGTGTCAGTTTTAATTTTTTTGTTATTTCATTCTGCATTGACTGAATTTTCTCAAAAGTAATATCACAAGCACATAATCCCGAAAGTGTCTTATTAATTATATCACCAAGAATTTTTGCAGACTCATCATTTAAAGGGATTGAAAGCATCTTATTTTTAATTGCACCCGTAACTGTTATTATAATCAAAAGGGAACTGTTAGAGCCAAGGCTTATAAGCTCGCACTTTTTAATTTTATTTAATTTAAAATCAGGTGATGTAACAAATGTTGTATAATCTGTGAGGGTGGAGGTTATAAGACTCGCTTTTTTTATAATATGGTCCAGTTGATTAACTTTTTCCTCCAGAGCAGACTGTAAATTACCGATGGTCTCCATACCAATCTTATATCTTTTCATCATAGAATTAACATAAAATCTGTATGCCGCATCGGACGGTACTCTGCCTGCAGAGGTATGAGGTTGAATTAAAAAACCCATCTCCTCAAGGTCAGCCATTTCGTTTCTGATTGTGGCACTGGATAACCCCAATGAATTTTTTTTGGAAATTGCTCTTGAACCCACAGGTTCGGCAGTTCCTAAATATTCATCTATTATAGTCTGAAGAATCTGAAGTTTTCTTTCGCTTAACTCCATCATATTCACCTCTTTTGTTTTTAGCACTCGCTTACGGTGAGTGCTAACAGTAATAAAATACCACCATTATGTAAAAATGTCAAGTGTTTTTTGCTTTATTTTAGCTTATTTAACAAATTGTTCATAAACAATAGTAAAATTAATAATAAATCAGACAAATTCACACATAATTGAGTTTGAAATGTCAAATCCTTTATCTGTTAACTTATAGGAATTTTCTTCATATTTAATAAACCCTGCACTTATAAATTTATCAATTAGAGCTTTATATGTATCATAAAAATCAACACTAAATCTTTTTTGGAATTCATTTACACAAATTCCGTCTGTAAGTCTTAATCTCATTATAATATATTCAGAGATTTTATCTTTTTTTGAGAGAATTGTTTTCTCTTCAATATGATAAATTCCGTTTATGTATTCACTTATTTTAGAAGTGTTGTAAAATCTGATGTCGTTTAAGTAGGAATGTGCAGCTACTCCAAGTCCGATATATTCATCACAGTTCCAGTACTTTAAATTATGTTTTGATTTAAAACCTTTTTTTGAAAAATTTGATATTTCATATTGTTCGTAACCATTCTCGGTTAATGTATCTTTTGCCAATGAGTAGAGCTCTCTGTCATATTCATCTGATGCTATTTCAAATTTTCCGCTTTCATATTCTTTAAAAAGAGGAGTGTTTTCTTCTAAAATAAGACTGTAGCAGGAAATATGGTTGGGATTTAGAGATATAGCCGTTTCCAATGTTTTTAAAAGGCTTTCTTTTGATTGATTTGGAAGATTAAGCATTATATCAAGGCTAAAGTTATTAAAACCATATTCTTTTATAAGTTCTACAGTATTATAGGCTGTTTTTGCATCATGTATTCGTCCTATTGCTTTTAATTCATCATCACAAAAAGATTGCACACCCAGACTTATTCTGTTCACACCGCAATTTTTAAGAGTTTTTAATTTATCAGTGTCAAGTGTTTTTGGGTTGGCCTCAATGGTAAATTCACAGTCATCGGATAAAATAAAGGTTGTTTTTATCATTTCGGTAAGTGTTCTTAATTGTCCGCACGATAAAAGCGACGGAGTGCCCCCGCCTATGAAAACTGTGTTAACCTTTGCACCTCTGTATTCCTGTGCCTCATCTTTAAGCCTGTCCAGATAATCATCAAACATATCCTCTTTTTGTGTATATGAGATGAAATCACAGTATTTGCATTTCTGTTTGCAAAACGGTATGTGGATATATAAGCCTATGTAATTATTCATTTTAAATACCTCGCATTTTTCTGGAAATATTATAACACATTAAATAATAGTTCGCAATAAGTAAATATTCGTAGCACTTTACTTTTTATAATAAATATAGTATAATCATTCAAAAAGATTGAAGGGAGGTTTATATTATGAAAAGACTTGTTTTAGGAATTTTAGCTCATGTTGACTCAGGGAAAACTACTCTTTCGGAAGGACTTTTATATAATTCGGGTGCAATTTCAAAGCTGGGAAGAGTTGACCATAAGGACGCATTTTTGGATACTGACACTATTGAAAAGGAACGGGGAATTACTATATTTTCAAAACAGGCTATGATTAATATAAATGATACCTCAATCACACTTTTGGATACCCCTGGACATGTGGACTTTTCTGCAGAAACTGAGAGGACATTAGCAGTACTTGATTATGCAATACTTGTAATCAGCGGTACAGATGGGGTGCAGAGCCATACAAGGACTCTTTGGAAGATGCTATCTCATTATCATATACCCACATTTATTTTTGTGAACAAAATGGATTTACCGTGTAAAAGTAAAGGAGAATTAATGAGTGAGCTTTGTGAAAAGCTTGATAGTGCCTGTGTGGATTTTTCGGATAAAGCAGGTAATTTTTCTGAAGCTGTTGCTCTCCTTGATGAAAAGCTGTTAGAAGAATATATGAATGGTGAAAAGGTTCAGGATAGTTCCCTGACGGAAGCTATATATAACAGAAAAATATTCCCGTGTTATTTTGGCTCAGCATTAAAAAATGAAGGTGTTTTAGAATTTTTAATTGAGTTTGATAAATTTACAAAGGTTTTAAAATATCCATCTGATTTTGGTGCAAAAATCTTTAAAATAAGTCAGGATGAAAAGGGACAAAAGCTTACCCATATGAAAATAACGGGAGGAAGCCTTAAGGTTAGAACCCAGATTTATGGTGATGAATGGAATCAGAAGGTTAATGAAATAAGAATTTACTCGGGAGCGAAATATGAAAGCGTCAGCGAGGTCCATTCAGGGAGTGTTTGTGCAGTTACTGGACTTACAGCCGCCGCTTGTGGTGAGGGTCTTGGGTTTGAAAAATCATCAACCGAACTGATTACAGAACCTGTCTTTTCATATACCGTCAAATTTCCTGATAATGTTGATAACCATACTGCATTAGGTATTTTAAATAAGCTTTCAATGGAAGAAACAAAGCTTTTAATAGATTATAATGAATATACACAAAAAATTACCGTTCAGTTAATGGGTGAAATTCAGCTTGAGGTGTTAAAAAGGGTACTTCTGGAGAGATTTGGTGTAGAGGTTGAATTTTTAAAGGGAAGTGTCATATACAAGGAAACTATAAAAAACAGTGTTCTCGGAATAGGGCATTATGAACCTCTGAGACATTATGCCGAGGTGCATTTATTGATGGAGCCTGCACCATTGGGCACAGGCCTGGTATTTAAATCAAAATGCAGTGAAGATGTTTTAGAGAAGAACTGGCAAAGACTTATTATGACACATCTTTCAGAAAAAAATCATATCGGAGTTTTATGCGGTATGCCTATAACCGATATGGTAATAACCTTAGTTAACGGAAGAGCGCATCAAAAGCATACCGAGGGCGGAGATTTCAGACAAGCAACATATAGAGCAATAAGACAGGGATTAAGACAGGCAGAGTCTGTCTTATTAGAGCCGTGGTATAGTTTTGAGATAACAGTTCCTATGGATAATACAGGGAGGCTAATGACAGATTTACAGCAGATGGGTGCAGTATTTGATGCTCCGATTGTAATTGACAGCTTTTCTAAAATAACAGGCAGCGCACCTGTTAAATCAATTATGGATTATCAGATGGAAATAACTCAATATACACACGGAACAGGGAAGATGTTATGTATATTTAAGGGCTTTGAGCCTTGTGTCAATCAAGAAAAAGTGATAGATGAATTTGGGTATAGTGCTGATGCTGATACTGAAAATACGGCAGATTCTGTATTCTGTTCTCACGGCAGCGGATTTTTGGTGAAATGGGATGAGGTTTTTGATTATGCACATCTTGAGAAAATCAGTATTAATGTTGAAGAGGAAATTGCCGAACTAAAAGTAAAGACACCTAAACACTTAATTGCTGACGAAGAAGAGCTTTTGAGAATTTTTGAAAGAACCTACGGAAAAGTTACAAGAAAATCAGAGGGTATAATAAGAACGCAAAGGGAAAAGCCTGAATATAAGGCTAAACCTGTGAAAATATTGCCACAATATCTGTTAATTGATGGATATAATATTATATTTGCATGGGATGAACTCAAAAAAATTGCAGATGAGAGCCTTGATGATGCAAGATTATTGCTGATTAATAAGGTTGCAAATTATCAGGCAATGAAGAAAAACAATGTAATTCTGGTGTTTGATGCTTACAGGGTTAAAGGAGAACAAAGGGAGGTTGAAACTGTTCACGGAATTAAGGTGGTTTATACCAAGGAGGCAGAAACAGCAGACAGTTATATTGAAAAGACTGCACAAAAGCTTATAAAGGATTACAGAGTCAGGGTTGCAACATCAGATAGTATTGTTCAGATGATAATATTTGGAAGCGGAGCACAGAGGGTAACCGCTAAAGAGTTTATTGATGAAATAAATAAAACAGAGGAAGATTTAAGAAAATTTATTGAAGAGAATAACGGTTAAAAAGCCCCCAAAACCGAATGTTTTGAGGGCTTTCTTTTGTGATTATATATAATCAGCACAGTACCGGCTGGAGTTGTTTTCTATCTAATGCTGCTTCCAGCGTTTCCTTTATCTTTGACATATCTGCAACAAGAGAATTTGGTTTGTTAATGCAATCATCCTGTGTGAAAGGTACAAAATAAACATTTTTACAATTTAATAATGTACCTATATTTTTTGCTGCAGCGCCGAGA
The DNA here is from genome assembly GCA_045645365.1 of Clostridia bacterium. Classification (GTDB taxonomy): domain Bacteria; phylum Bacillota; class Clostridia; order UBA1381; family UBA1381; genus RGIG1988. The sequence goes on from JAZRIR010000010.1 coordinate 20,762, forward strand.
CCATCATTTGTTGAAACTGCAATAACAAGGGGTTTTGAGTTTCTAAGATGAGCCTTTGCTGCCATAGTCACAGAGCTGTCTGCAATCCCATTTGCAAGCTTTGCGAGGGTGTTGCCTGTGCATGGTGCAATAAGGAGAATATCTAAATACCCCTTTGGCCCGATTGGTTCTGCTTCTTTTACTGTTTTTATTATATCCTGATTGGTTATCTCCTTTATTACTTTATGAAAATCTTCGGATTTTCCAAATCTGGTATCGGTCGAGAATGCAGTCTCGCTCATTATGGGATATATAACCGAATTGGTTTCGGAGAGCAGGTTTAGTTCCTTTATTACCTTTGAAAAAGTACAAAAAGAACCGCACATAGCAAAACCTATATTTTTACCTTCTAGCTCCAATTTCTACACCCCCTCTTCATGCAAAATATTAAGAATAGTTTCCTTGATAATTTTACCTGAAGAAATAGGCGCACATTTTCCCGGAAGACTCAAAGCCCAGATTACCTTTAGACCTAAGTCGCGTGCTTTTTCGAAATCAACACCGCCTGGCTTTGATGCAAGGTCAATTACAACACATTCGGGAGCAATAGTCTTTAAAATTTCTTCATCAAGAATTAAGGCAGGAGCAGTGTTAAAAATTAAATCGAATCCGCCTGCGATTGATTTTAAATTATCATTATGTACGGATTTATATCCGTTTATATCAATCCAGGCTAAATCTGAATATTTTCTTGCAGATACCGTAACATCAGCACCTAGAGATTTTAAGAGACAAGAGAGAACCTTACCAATCCTTCCATATCCAATAATTAAACATTTACTTTCACTAAGAGTGATTGGGGTTTCTGCCATTGCGATTTCAATCGCACCCTCCGCTGTCGGAACTGCATTTTTAATCATTAATTCTTCTCTTTGGTAATAGTCTATACACTTATTGTTTTTAAACAAGTCAAAAATTTCCTTTGTAATTCTTCCTCCAAGGATAAGTGAGTCTTTCGAAATAACACTTGAGAGTTCTTTTAAGTATATCGGTTTATTTTCAAATGGTGCATTTATAGTTTTATAATCCAGTGTTACAGGCATTGGAAGTATAATTATTTCACTTTTTGATGCCTCAGTTATATCTTTTGCAGTTCTATATTTTGATGACATAGAGTTCTCTCCAAAGCCTATAACCTTAACATCATATCCGTCCTTGGTCATAAGCTCTGAAAGCGTCAGTTGTCTTAAATCTCCTCCGATTACAGATACTCTACACACTAATATCATTCCTTTCATAAGAGGTTTTCTCTTTATACATAATATGCGAAGAGGAGCTTTTGGTTCAATTATTATTGACATTAATTTACAAATGGATTATACTTATTTTATTAATAAAACTGGGCAGGGAAAAGATGAAAGAAATTAAGTTAGAAATAAAAAACGAGCTTGATAATAGAACTGTTAAAGAAATATTGTTTTCAAATTTATTACTCACATCAAGACTTGTCACAAGCTTAAAAAAAACAGACGGTATTTTGTTAAATGGTGAAGCAGTGACTGTGAGAAAGGTTGTTAAAGCCGGAGATGTTTTAACAGTAAGAATTAAGTCAGAACAGTCGGATAATATATTGCCAAATAATATTCCCTTGGACATACTCTATGAGGATGAAGATATTTTAGCAGTTAATAAACCAAAAGATATGCCCACCCATCCGTCTTTAGGACATTATGAGGGTACTTTGGCAAATGCCGTTATGTATTATTTTAAAGGTACTGACTTTATGTTCCGTGCAGTCAACAGGCTCGACAGAGATACGACAGGTATAGTTTTAGTAGCAAAAAATCAATATGCAGCGGCTTACCTGAATAAACAGATAACAAACAGGGAAATAAAAAAAATGTACCTTGCAATTTGTTGCGGTGTGCCCAAAGAGGAACACGGTATTATAGAGGCCCCTATTAAAAGGGAAGACGATAGTGTTATTAAAAGAGTTGTAGCTCCCGACGGTCAGTATGCAAAAAGTGAGTATTGGGTTGTTAATAGAAAGGACGGATTTTCTTTGGTTAAACTAAAGCCATATACAGGCAGAACTCATCAGTTAAGAGTGCATCTTGCGCACATAAATACACCTATATATAGTGATTTTATATATGGTGATGAAATAAAGGGTGAGAGAACAAGGCTTCATTGTTACAGTATGGAATTCAAAAGACCGTCAGATGAAGAAACTATTTTAATAAATGCACCAATACCTGAAGACTTTTTTATAAAGTAAAAGTTATTTGTTGATTTTGCCTCTTTACTGGGATAGATTAGTGGTGTATAATATATTGAAATGATTTGAAGAAAGGAACAGACATAATGATTAAAATTGATATTTTCTCGGGATTTTTAGGAGCAGGAAAGACCACTCTTATAAAAAAGTTGATTAACGAGGCTTATAAGGGTGAAAAGCTTGTACTAATTGAAAACGAATTTGGTGATATAGGAATTGACGGCGAGTTTTTAAAGGATTCGGGAATACAGATAAATGAGATGAATTCTGGTTGTATATGTTGCAGTCTTGTCGGGGACTTCTCAAAGGCTTTGGTTGATGTTTGCGAGAAATTTAATCCTGACAGAATTATCATTGAGCCGTCAGGCGTGGGTAAACTAAGCGATGTTAAAAAAGCAGTTGAAGATGCTAATGATGAAAGATTTGTGATTAATTCTTATTCAACAGTAGTTGATGCGTCAAAGTGCAAAATGTATATGAAAAATTTTGGTGAGTTTTTTAATGACCAGATAGAAAATGCAGGCTGTATAATACTCAGCCATACTGGCGGAATATCTGATGATAAGCTTGAAAATGCTCTCCATCTTATCAGGGAACATAACAAAAACGCTGTTATCGTTACAACAGACTGGACAGAACTTTCAGGAAAGGAAATTCTTGATGCTTTAGAACAGAAAAATACTGTAGATGCAGAAATTGAGCATTTTATGCATCATCATGAGGAGTGTCATTGCCATGATCATGAGCATCATCATCACGACGGAGAATGTCATTGCCACGACCATGAGCACCATCACCACGATGAATGTCACTGTCACGATCATGAGCATCATCATCACGACGGAGAATGCCATTGTCACGACCATGACCATCATCACCACCATGCAGATGATGTGTTTACAAGCTGTGGATTTGAAACTGTAAGAAAATATTCTAAAGATGAAATAATAAATATTTTATCAGTATTAGGAAATGAAGAAAATTATGGCACAGTTTTGCGTGCAAAGGGAGTTGTTCAGAGTAATAATGGTGAATGGATAAATTTTGATTATGTGCCCAAAGAGCCTGATGTAAGAGTTGGAATACCTTCTGTGTGCGGAAGAATTTGTGTAATTGGCGCTAAAATAAATGAAGAGCTTATAAAGAAGCTTTTTAATGCATAAATAAGGAGAAGATTATGGAAATTCCGGTATATTTGTTTACGGGCTTTTTAGAAGCAGGAAAAACAAAATTCATTCAGGAAACCCTTGAAAACAGTGATTTTGACACGGGTGAAAATACTTTGGTAATCATCTGTGAAGAGGGTATAGAAGAGCTTGAGAAAAATAAATTCAAGGTGAGGAATGTTTCTGTTGAATATATTGACTCGCCTGAAGATATTAATTTAAAAAACTTCGAGAAAATTTCAAAAGCACACAAGGCACAAAGAGTTATAGTTGAATATAACGGAATGTGGTTATTGGATAACTTATATAGAGCTTTTCCTAAGTCTTGGAGTGTTTATCAGGAAATTTTTACTGCTGATGCAAAAACATTTATGTCATATAATCAAAATATGAGAAATCTCGTTTTTGATAAGCTATCAAGCTGTGAACTTGTTATGTTTAACAGAGTTGATATAATGACTGATAAAGTTGAACTTCATAAGCTAGTGAGGGCAGTAACTCAAAGAGCTAATATAGCATATGAATATTTAGATGGTCATGTTGAAGAGGATGATATTGAAGACCCGTTGCCGTTTGATATTGATGCCGACATTATCGAAATCAGTGATAACGACTATGCTTTCTGGTATCGTGATATGTCTGAAAATCCCTCAAAATATGTGGGGAAGATACTAAAATTCAAGGGTATTGTCGGAAGAGATAAGATTTTGGGAGATAAGGCTTGCATATTCGGTCGCCATATTATGACCTGCTGTGAGGATGATATACAGTTTTCAGGATTGGTGTGTAAATCAAAGGACAACATTGATTTAAAGAGTCGAGATTGGGCTATAATCACATCAAAGCTGGTTATAGGCGAGCATAAGGTTTATGGCGGAGAAGGGCCGATTTTAATTGCACAAAAAATTGAAATAGCACAAAAACCGGAGCAAGAGGTCGCTACATTTATGTAAAAAAAAGAGAGTGAATACTCTCTTTTTATTTTTTGAGTTTTCCGATAATTGAAAATATAATAAGAAGTATTATATTTACTACAACAATGCTTGCACCCGTAGGGACTGAATAAAAATATGAAATAAATAAGCCGATGGCAAAGCAAACAACAGATAAAATTGCTGAACATATGGTTACGGATTTAAATGTTTTAAAAATTCTCATTGCAGTTAATGCAGGGAAAATTATTAGTGATGAAATAAGCATTGAACCCATTAATCGCATTCCGAGAACAATAGTAACTGCTGTCAGGATTGCAATAAGTGAGTTATAAATACTTGTTTTTGTACCTGTTGCTTTTGAAAAATTTTCGTCAAATGTTATTGAAAAAATTCTATTGTAAAATAAAAGATAAAGACCAAGAACAATTACGGATAGTATAATGCTTATAATCATATCCTGGGTGTTGGTAGATAAAATACTGCCAAAAAGGTAATTGTTAAGGTCAGTGTTCATACCTGAGGTCATAGAAATTATCATAACACCTATAGCAAGTGAGCTTGTTGATATTACAGCAATCATTGAATCTCCCTTTACCTTTGAGTTTTCGGTAAGCCTTAGAATAAAAAATGCAGCAATAACAACTATCGGAATTGTAACACGAAGCGGTGCTGTGTTCAATGCAGCTGCAACAGCCAATGCCCCAAAACCCACATGAGAAAGTCCGTCACCAATCATCGAATATCTTCTTAATACCAGACTGACTCCCAACAGAGATGCGCATAGCGATACCAAAACACCAACAATTAATGCTCGCAGCATAAAAGGATATGAAATTACAGAAAGTATTAAATTCATTATACATTTCCTCCATTATGCTTAATAAATTTTTTTGCAAAATCGCTTTTGATATACTCATTCTTTGTACCATAGAAAATATGATTATGTTCGAGGTGAAGAATATGAGTTGCGTTTTCTAAGGCTCCGTAAATATCATGCGACACCATAATAACTGAAAGATTGTGTTTCTGATTTAAATGTTTAATAAGGTCATATAAATCCTTTGTTACAAGAGGGTCAAGACCTGATACAGGCTCATCAAGTAAAATTAGACTGTCAGCTGCTGACAATGCTCTTGCGAGTAATACTCTCTGCTGTTGGCCTCCTGATAAATCCTGATAGCATTTTGTTTTTATTTCATCAAGTCCGAGCAATTTTATGTTAAGATTTGCTTTGTTTTTTTGTTTTTTGCTGTAAAATGGAATAAATCCACATTTATTGAGAGTACCTGATAAGACAACCTCATAAACCGATGCAGGAAAATCCTTTTGGATTTCATTTTGTTGGGGGAGATAACCGATATTTGATTGAACCAGTCCGTCAGAATATGAAATATTTCCTGATGAGGGCTTAATTAATCCTAATAAACCTTTGATAAGGGTACTTTTTCCTGCTCCATTTTCTCCGACCACACAAAGATAATCCCCTTTTGAAACCGAAAAGGAGAGGTTTTCAATAACTGGTTGTAAATCATAAGAAAGCGATATTTTCTCGCAGGTTATTAATGCCATCAGTTGAGTGCCTCCTTAATTTTTTGTGCATTCTCTTTCATCAAATCAATATATGTTATATTGTTATTCAATTCATCCTCTGTAACGGTATGACAGGAACGAAGAGAAGATATTTTTGCATTAGTTTCCTGACATATTGTATCAGCAATTTTGTTATTTGAAAAGTCTGTGTAGAAAATATACGGAATATTTTCAGATTTAACCAATTCAATCATTTTTATTACTGTAGCTATGTCCGGCTCGGTTTCCTCAGCACAACCGGGAAAGGCTGACATATATTCTATGTTATATTGCTCTGTTAAATATAGAAAAGGAAATCTGTCGCCGAAGACAAGGGTATTTCTTTTTGAGTTATTTACAATATTTTTAAATTCTTCATCAAGAGAAATAAGTTCTTTTTCGTAAGACTTATAATTGTTTTCGTAAATCATAGCATTTTCGATATCCAGGCTCATAAGACAATCTGCTATATTTTTTGCAATTATCTTTGCGTTTTCGGGAGATGTCCACACATGCTCGTCAAAGGTGTGTGTATTGTGAGAATGCTCCAATGGAAGTGTCGGACAAATTTTTGTAAGACATATAATTTCCATATCCGGATTATTAATATTTGAAAGTATGGAGTCAATCCATTTATCCGATTCTCCGCCTGTGTATATAAAAACATCTGAGTTCTCGATTTGTATAATATCTTTTGGAGTAGGCTCATAGGTATGACTCTCAGCTCCCGCAGGGAGTAACATATCAATGTCTGCTAATTCGCCTGCAATTTGTCTTGCAAAATCGTATTGCGGAAAAATTGTAGCAGTTATTTTTAGTTTGTCTGAATCAGACGGCTCATTGATTGAACATGAACAAGTTAAAATCAGAAATGAAATTATAAATATAAGTCGTTTCATACATTGCCTCCGTCCAAACCTTTGGAGCAATTACCGCAAAGACCGTACATCACAGTTTTTCTCATATCAATATTAAAATTATGCTCATCAAAAATGTGCTTGGAAATATTTGCTATATGGTCGCAATCAAGATGTATCAATATTCCGCATTGAGAACATTTTAAATGAAAATGAGATGAACACTCGCATTCTTCTCCTGCGTACTGATATAAAACTGACTTAGCATCTTCACCTTGCATTTTGATTAATGTTCCGTTTAATGTGAGTTTGGAAATAAGTCGGTAAATTGTGCTTTTTCCTGTTCCGTCAGGACACAGGTCAGATATTATTTCATTCATTGACAATTGTTTGTGAGTATTTTCTTTGAAATATTCAATTAATTGCTTTTTTTGTTTTGTTTGGTACATTTTTAACTCCTCGCAATAAAAAAACATCCTCATACGAATATGAGAATTACTATCATATTCATTATACTACCGTAGTATGAGGATGTCAATATTAAATTGAGAATTTTATCAAATTAAATTATTTAACTTCTGTAATTGTTAAAAGCGGTTGCTGTGGAGGAATGCTCATTGTCTGTAGCATTGCAGCTTCACCTGTAAATGTTTTTCCAACTTCTAATCCAAGCTCAGAAGCTTTTTGAGTTAATTCTTCTGACAAGTTGAAGATTAATTGATTCATTGGATCTTCTTTATCACCAGTTACAATTTGAACTAGATTTTCATCTTCGTCATAAATTAATTCAACTATTGTAGCTGATACTTCAACAGTTTCAGGTTCAATTTCTGCAACCTCAAGTGTCAAAAGTGGCTGCTGAGGAGGAATACTCATAGTCTGGAGTGCAAGAGCGGTACCATTAAATGTCATACCAACTTCTAAATTCATATCTTTTGCAGCTAGTGTAAGCTCTTCTGAAAGATTAAATACTAACTGATTCATTGGGTCTTCTGCATCACCTGTAACAATCTGAACAAGATTTTCGTTTTCATCATAAACCAATTCAACAATGGTAGCTGAAACTTCAACTGTTTCTGTCTCAGGTTCAGCAACAGGAGTAGCAATGTGATATGCACCATCTTCTACTATTAATGAAGCGCCAACGATTTCATCAACAAAGTTCTGAGGAACATATGTCAAATCGTCAATAAGTGTTGGAGCTGAGCCTAAAAGCATAGGTGCAGTTTTTGCAAATGTATAACCGTCACGGTCGGGTGAACAGGTTATGTATACCGGAAGCTTAACAATTTCAATAGTTCTTGATTCTTCAATCCACTGTACTTCAAATCCGAGTGCTTCGCAAATTGCTCTCAAAGGTAAAAACTGTGTGTCACCGACTGTTTTTGTTGTTTTGTCAATCAATGTTTCGTTAACATAGATTTGAGAATCAGGATTTTCTGATATAAGCATAATATCCTTGTCCTCAGCCATAGCTAATGATGCTGATAATGCTAATGTTGTTGCAGATAATACTGCGATAATTCTTTTTGAAGTGTTTTTCATAATATCACTTACCTTTCTTTTTTTAGTAGTTACAGAACTGTTTTTTTGCCCTGTTCATTATTGATATAGTCACTTGGGTTTAAAAGGTTCAAAATATTTTTAATTTTTATTGAAGATAGTAATTTAATATGATATAATTTACATAATATAGTAGTTTATAAGATTTTATTCGAAATTAGGTATTGATGGAAAGGGGTATAAGAATATGATAGATTATATTGCGCAGGGGTTTGGACTTATAGGACTTGGGATTATTGTGTATTCTTTTCAATGTAAAAAGAACAAACAGTTTTTTTTGATGCAAGGGCTGGGTTCTTTGATGTTTTTCATAAATTTTCTGTTAATTGGAGCGTTTGCGGGTGCATTTTTTAACCTGACTAATCTGGTAAGAGGACTTTTATTTTCAAAGAATCCTAAAAAACCGTGGAAGCTTCTCTTAATTGAGTTTTTGTATACAGCAAGTTTTGCATTTTCAGCATATCTCGTATGGGGCGACTGGTTTAGTGTTTTCATAGCTATGCTCCCATACATAACACTTCTTATAATGAGTGTACTTATGTACTACGGAAATGGAAAGTATATCAGATATTTTCAATTTAGTCTTATGTCACCGTCGTGGATTGTTCATAATATTTTCAATTTTTCCCTCGGAGGACTGCTTTGTGAAAGCTTCAATATGATATCAGTTGTTGTCTCATTTATCAGACATGGAAAAGAAGGATTTGAAAAAAATTGAAAAAGAGTTGTATTTTTCTATTTTTTGCCATATTGATGTAAATTAATGCATATATTTAAAATAAATTATACAAATTTCACAAAAATATATTGACTAAAGTTTAACAATGTGGTAATATATATTTAGTAATAAAATTGAGAAAAAAACAGAAGGTGGGTACATATGGGTGAAATAATTCTTGAAATGAAAAACATTGACAAAAGATTTTCGGGAGTTCACGCATTAAAATCCGTAAACATGGAGCTAAGAGAAGGCGAAGTGCATGCCCTGATGGGTGAAAACGGTGCAGGAAAGTCCACACTTATGAAGGTTTTGTGTGGAATTTACAAGCGTGACGGAGGGGATGTTGTCCTCTTTGGAAATCCTGTAAATTTTGTCAACATTAAGGATTCTCAGGAGGCCGGTATCAGTATTATTCATCAGGAATTAAATATGATGAATCATTTGACTGTTGCACAGAATATCTATATAGGAAGAGAGCCTATGAAGGGTATCTATATAGATGACAAAAAGATGGAGGAAGATGCGAAAGAGCTTTTTGAAAGAATCGGTGTAAAGATTGACCCATCTGCAATTTTGGGAACATTGACAGTTGGAAAACAGCAGATGGTGGAAATTGCAAAGGCAATCTCCAGAAATTCGAAAATACTTATCCTTGATGAGCCTACAGCGGCACTAACACAATTAGAGGTTGAAGAACTATTCAAAATTATGAACGACCTGAGGGATAAGGGAATTGGTATGATTTACATATCACACCGTATGGATGAGATTAACAGAATTTCAGACCGTATAACGGTAATGCGTGACGGTGAGTATGTCGGAACGCTTATCACAAAGGATACTACAAAAGATGAAATCGTAAAAATGATGGTTGGAAGAGTTATCTATGGTGATAAAAAGGAACAAAGTAATGTTTCTGATGACGCTGAAGTTGTACTTGAAGTAAAAAATCTCAACAGAGGTAAGGAGATAAAGGATGTCAGCTTCAAGCTGAGGAAGGGAGAAATCCTTGGTTTTTCAGGGCTTATGGGTTCCGGAAGAACAGAAGTTGCACGAGCAATATACGGTGCCGATGCCTTTGATAGCGGAGAAGTTTATGTAAACGGTAAGAGAGTTGATATTAAAACTCCCGAGGCGGCAGTAAATGCAGGGATATGTTATCTTTCAGAAGACAGAAAGAGATATGGTCTTCTTCTTGATAAGTCAGTTGCCGAAAACTCAGTATTGAGCAATCTTGATGACTACATCAATTTAGGCTGGATAAGTGACTCCAAAATAGAGAAGGACGCAAGACGCGAAAATGCAAAATTAAAAACAAAGACACCATCAATGCGACAGATTTTAAGAAATCTTTCAGGAGGTAATCAGCAGAAGGTTATAATTGCAAGATGGCTTTTGAAGGATTCGGATATATTTATATTTGATGAACCTACAAGGGGTATAGACATAGGTGCAAAGAGCGAAATGTATACACTTATGGAGGAACTTGCAAGTCAGGGTAAATCAATTATTATGATTTCTTCTGAGCTTTCCGAAATTCAAAGATTGAGTGATAGAGTTGTTGTAATGTGTGAGGGCCGTATTACCGGCGAAATTGACATTAAGGATGCAACTCAGGAAAAAATTATGGCGTATGCTACAATGAGAGAGGTATAAAACGATGGGAATAAAAAGAACATTTAGAAGACTTGGTAAGAAAACTGCGGATTTTATGGCCACAAAGGGAAAACAGAATTTTATAATTATAATGGCTCTTGCAGTGCTTGTCCTGATATTCTGGGCATTAAATCCGAATTTCTTAAGCAGATTTAATATTGTAAGTATGGCACAGTCATTGGCTCCGTATGCTATTATGGGGCTTGGTGTAACTTTTGTTATCGCAACAGGCGGTATAGATCTTTCGATTGGTACAACTTGTATTGCATCTGCAGTTATTGCAGGTAAGCTCTATATGGATGGAATGCCTTTAGGCTATACTATTCCTGTTATGATTGCAATTGGCACATTGGTTGGTTTTATAAACGGACTTCTTGTTGCAAAGCTTAAGATTCCTGCATTTATAGCAACACTTGGAACAATGATGTTTGGAAGAGGTTTGAGTGCAATTATTGTATCAATCCCGAATATTTTCTTCCCGAATGGAACTTGGTTTAATAAGGTATTTTCAAATTATAATGGAGTACCTGTAGGTCTTATCTGGATTATCGGTTTTGCTGTTATTTGTATGTATCTGATGTATAAGTGCAAGATAGGACGTTATATTCTGTCAATAGGAAGTAACGAAGAGGCAACAAGGCTCTCAGGTATCAATACAGATAAATATAAGATTATTGCTTATACAATTGCAGGTATGTCAACAGGTATTGCAGCTATTTTTTGGGCGGCTTCATTTGCAACAGTTGCTTCTGCTACAGGTAATGGTATGGAGCTTGACGCCATAGCAGGTGTATATATAGGAGGAACATCTGCCGCAGGCGGTGTTGCATCTATTGCGGGTTCTGTAATTGGTGCAATTATGCTTGTTGTTATAAGAAGTGGTCTTAACTTCGTACTTGCAAGATTTAACCTTAATCTCAACTCTACATATGTTACATACGTTTTGACAGGTATTATCGTTGTTGTTGCCGTTTTGATGGATGTTATCAAGAATAAGAATGCAGGTAAAGTGAAGGTAGAAACAGAAAAAGAAAAGGCAAAACAGCTTAGAAAACAAATGATTGAGGAAAAGGAAAGTGAAATAGATGCAATATTGGCATCGGAAATTTCAAAGAATGAAAAGAAAGAAAAAGTAATGGCTTTGGAAAAGGAAATTGCAAAGCTCTGATTATTAGTCCACCAATGGCTCAAAAGCCATAAAATAAAATAAAAATTAAATGGAGGAAAAAACTATGAAAAAAATTTTAGTAAGCTTAATGGCAGCAATTTTCGCATTCGGTGCATTGGCAGGATGCTCTAACACCGGTGATGCAGACAAGAAGACAATTGCAGTTGTTGCAAAGGGTGAATCACATGCATTCTGGCAGTCTGTTAAGGCTGGTGCAGAGGCTGCAGGTGAAAAGTATGGCTACAACATAACATTCAGAGGCCCTGCATCTGAATCAGCTAAGGACCTTCCATCACAGATGGAAATGGTACAGACAGCTCTTTCAAATAATGCGTCAGCTATCGTTTTAGGTACTATTGGTGAAGGATTTGTAGATATGCTTTCACAAGCAAAGGATTCAGGTATTCCTGTTGTTCAGTTCGATAGCGGTATCTGGGCAAAAGATATTGAAGCTTTGGATGCAGCAGGCAAGAACCCAATCGTTTCTTCAGTTGCAACAAGTAACTATCTTGCAGCTAACCTTGTTGCTGAAAAATTCTTTGAAGCAATTAAGGAAGATATAGCAGCAGCTGATAAATATATTGTAGGCGTTATTCAGCACGACGAAACTCAGACAGGTATCGACAGAGCTGCAGGCTTTATTGATAAGTTTAAGGAATTGGCAGATGCAGATGCTGCAACAAGCGGAAAATATGTTGTTGAGCACGAAATCAAGCCTGGTGATGCAGACAATGCATACAAAGCAGCTTTGGAAGCACTTGCTGAAAAGCAGGCGGATGCTATCTTTATGACAAATGAAGGTGTTGTTAAGCAGGTTTATGATGCAATCGGTGCTGCAGGTGCTAAGTATGACGAAATCGTATTCTGCGGTTATGATGCAGGTACAAAGCAGATTGAATGGATGAAGAAGACAACAGGTCCGAAGCTTATCGGTTCAGTTGCTCAGGATTCATTCCAGATTGGTTATCAAGCTGTTGAGCAGGCTGTATTTGCTGTAGAAGCTAAGGAAGTAGCAGAAAAGGTTGACATTTCAGGTGCTTGGTGGAATGCTGAAAATGTTGATGAAATGATTGCAAACAATCTTGTTTATGAAGGATAATCAACTATTCTACTATAGAAAAAATGATAGCAGACACATAAAGTGTCTGCTATCATTTTTTTATATTTTATTAATTAAAATCTTTTACTACATTATTTAAAAAATCTTTGTTTTGTAAAAGCTCTTCATAGAATTTTAAAGCAGAAAGCTTAGGTTTTTTAGATGAAATTGCCCTTATGTCATTTTCGTTTAGGTTTCTGAAAAGCTCGATAGTATTACCATTTGGGGAATCGACATTATGATAGTCTGTATAGGTCAAAATTTCTCCAATAGAGAGGCCTGAAACTTCAGATATTTTCATTATTTTATCCATAGATGGCTGAGTTTTGCCTGTTTCATAGCTTGAGATAGTGCTTGCTTTAACTCCTATTGCTCTACCCATTTCCTCTTGTGTGTAGCCACATCGTTTTCTTGCTTTATAAACTCCTGTGCTGATATCTAATCCCATTGATGTATTTCTCCTTTGTAAAATTAAATTAAACTATTGAACCTTTAGCTATTGCTACAGGATAGCTTTGTTGACCTACAAGTTTTTTACCCTCGGTTATAACAGCCTCTTTATCTAAGATAGCATAATCTAGTGAAACATTTTCTTCTATGACACAATCCTGCATAATAATAGAATTTTTAACGGTTGCGCCTTTTTTTACTACAACACCTCTTGAGAGGATTGAGTTTTTCACAGTACCTTCTATATGACAACCGTTAGAAATCAAGCTGTTTTCAACTTTTGCATTTTCCTTGTAGACTGCAGGTGATAAATCCTTATTTTTAGTGTATACAGGATTTTTAGGATTTAATAATTCATTGCGATATTTTTGTGATAAAAATGCCATATTATTCTCAAAATATGATTTTAAAGAATCTATCTTATCACAATAACCTTTAAATTCATAGCCGTTTATCATAATACCTGAAAGCTTTTTTGAAAGACCGTCTCTTACAAAATAGTGCTCGCCTCTGGATACACATTCATCAATAATGCTTTCTAAAAGTGCCTTTTCCATTACATACAGACCAAGACAGGCTTTTGTTGATTTTGGATATTGAGGTTTCACTTCTATGTCTGTTACACGATTATTGTCGTCGAGTTCGATAAGGGTATGTCTTGAAAGATCTTTTTCTGAAATTCCGGACATATCTTTATATACAATAGTTATATCGGACTGATTTTCTATATGTTTTTCCACAACATCCTCTAAGTCCATATTATATATTAAATTATCCAGAGATAAAATCACATAAGTTTGATTACTTTTTCTTAAAAAATATCTCACTCCTGCAAGACGGTCAAGGTCTCCTCTTCCTGCATAATATTCAAAAGCTGCAAGGTTGGGAGGTAGTATTTTTAAACCGTAGTTTTTTCTGTTTAAATCCCAAGGATTACCCGATTTCATATGGTCCATTAAAGAACTGTAGTTTGATTCGGTTATAACTCCTACGTTGACTATTCCTGCATTAGACATATTTGAAAGGATAAAGTCAATCATTCTGTAGCTGCCCGCAATAGGCAGAGCACCAACAGCTCTCAAATCAGTAATCGGAGGTATTTTATCGTCATTTGTAATGATAATTCCCATTGTATCTCTCATTCTATATTCTCCTTCCGAATTATTCTTTTTCAACCATAGAGCCGGTTGGAATTAAAGTATTACTATCTATAGTAACATCGCCCTCAATTAAAACAATATCATTTGTACAGAAAGCTGAAGCATATTTATTGTTATCGTCCCTGACGGTACCGATTTGAGCATTATCGCAAATAGTAACATTTTCTCCGACAACAGCTTTTTTAATAATTGCATTTTTGCCTATTTTTACACCTGACATAATTACTGAGTTAATAACTCTTGCGCCTTTTTCAACTGTTACATTTCCTGAAATTACTGAATTGTTGACTTCGCCTTCAATCACACAGCCTTCTGAAACTGTACTGTTTACTATCTTTGAAGATTTTCCTGCGTAATTTGGAGCTAAAGGCATATTTCTCGAATAAATATTCCAGTTTCTGTCTGACATATCAAATTTAGGAGGAGTTTCTAATAAATCCATATTCGCCTCCCAAAGACTGCTGACAGTTCCTACATCTTTCCAGTAGCCATCAAATTTCCAGCTAACCATTTTTTCCTTATTTGCAAGCATCGAAGGAATAATATTTTTACCAAAATCGTTTGATGATTCAGGATTGTTTTCATCATCAATTAAATATTTTTTTAGTATTTCGTAGTCAAATATATAAATACCCATAGAAGCAAGATTACTTTTTGGATTTTTTGGTTTTTCTTCAAAATCAATAATGTTTCCCATTTCATCAACATTCATAATACCAAATCTGCTTGCTTCCTCCCAGGGAACAGGCATAACTGCAATGGTGATTGCTGCTCCTGATTTTTTATGGATTTTAAGCATTTTTCCGTAATGCATTTTATAGATGTGGTCGCCGGATAAAATTAGAACATTTTTAGGATTAAATCTTTCAAGAAAACTCAAGTTTTGATATATTGCATTTGCAGTGCCCTTATACCATTCGCCTGCTTTTGCACTCTGATAAGGGGGGAGAACATAAACTCCACCGTTGTTTCTGTCAAGGTCCCAGGGATGACCATTACCTATATATGTGTTAAGCTCAAGAGGTTGATACTGAGTTAAAACACCTACGGTATCAATTCCTGAGTGTGTGCAGTTTGAAAGAGGGAAGTCAATAATTCTGTATTTTCCTCCGAACTGTACTGCGGGTTTTGCAACATACTTTGTAAGAGCTCCAAGTCGGCTGCCCTGTCCGCCCGCAAGAATCATTGCGACACAATCTTTTGAAATCATAATTTCGTCTCCTTTGAATTATTTATTTTTCGTATCTGCTTTTTTCTTTTGATATAAACTGTTGAAAATCCGTACAAGTTAAATGAAATGGTGTAATTGAAATTATCAAACTTTTGTTTTTTTGCTTTTAAAACTATTTTCTTATTTGGCTTATTACCTCCAAATTTGCTATTTGAACTGTCAAGTACAATTTCATATTCGCCTGACTGTTTTACGCCTATTAAATAGTCTTTTCTCTCAACAGGGGTGAAGTTTGAAACAACATAAACATAATCATTTTTCTTCTTTGATTTTCTCATAAATGATATAACTGAATTGTCTGAATCATGGTCATTAATCCATTCAAATCCATCCCAGTTATGGTCAATTTCCCAAAGGGGTTTATTTTCTGTGTAAAAATGGTTGAGTGTTTTTGAATATTCGAGTAATTTCTTATGCTGCTCCATTTCGAGAAGATTCCATTCCAGTTCCTCTGCAAAACGCCATTCAAGGAACTGTCCGAATTCTCCGCCCATAAACATCAGCTTTTTTCCCGGTAAAGACATATAATAACCTAAAAGAGCCTTGTACGACTCAAATTTTTCCTCATATGAGCCAAACATTTTGTCAATCAGGGAATGTTTACCATGAACAACTTCATCATGAGAGAGGGGGAGGATAAAGTTTTCCGAATATGCATAGAACATAAGGAATGTAAGAAGATTATGATTGTGTTTTCTAAAGAAAGGGTCCATTGACATATATCTTAGGGTATCATTCATCCAACCCATATTCCACTTATAATTAAAACCAAGACCGCCGTTTTCTACAGGAGCAGTTACATTTGCCCAGGCAGTTGATTCTTCGGCTATCATAAGAATATTCGGAAAATCGGTAAACAAAATTTTATTCATATTTTGTAAAAAACTAATAGCCTCGAGATTTTGATTGCCACCATAGATATTAGGAATCCACTCGCCGTCGTTACGGCTGTAATCGCGGTAGAGCATTGATGAAACGGCATCAACTCTCAAACCGTCAAAGTGATACTCGCTAATCCAGTAGTAAGCTGAAGATAAAAGAAAAGAAATGACCTCACCTTTTGAATAGTCAAAAACCATCGTACCCCAGTCTTTGTGTTCACCTAGTCTTGAGTCTGCGTATTCATATTCAGGACATCCGTCAAAATTATAAAGACCAAAAGCATCCTTAGGGAAGTGTGCACCTACCCAATCCATTATGACATAGATTCCTGCAGAGTGAAATTTATTTATAGCATATTTTAAGTCTTCAGGTGTACCGTATCTTGATGTGGGAGAGAAAAAGCCTGTTACCTGATAACCCCAGGAACCATCAAAGGGGTATTCGGAAATTGGCATAAATTCAATATGTGTATATCCCATTTCCAAAACATAGTCACACAGACTGTCCGCCAGTTCTCTGTAAGTATAAAATCTTCCGTCAGGATGTTTTTTCCAGCTTCCTGCATGTACCTCATAAATAAGCATTGGTTTGTCATAAGGGGGAGTTTTTTCTCTTTTAGAAATCCATTTTGAGTCTGTCCATTTAAAATTTTTTGAATCATATACTATAGATGCTGTTCCCGGTCTTAGTTCAGAATAAAAAGCAAATGGGTCGGCTTTTAATATCACATTGCCATATTTTGTTTCAATAGCATATTTATATAAATCACCTTCATTAATACCTGAAAACTCGCCTGCCCATACACCTGTTGTCCCGATTTTTGAAAGCGGGTAATCATTATTCTTCCAATCATCAAATGTGCCCGTTACATAAACTGCTTTAGCATTTGGCGCCCATACAGCAAACCGCCAGCCATTATTTATTTTATGAACTCCAAGGAATTCGTATGACTTAAAATTAGTACCTTCATTAAAAAGGTATAATTGATATTCACTAATATCGGTATCTATTAGTAATTCTTGATGTGACATATCTTTGATACCTTCCTTTCTATATAAAAAAGCCTTTAAAACTCTACTATAAATTATACCACAATTAATAAATCAAGTAAATATCAGTAATATAACAAAATCAAGACTTTTTTTGGTAATTATTGCTAAAATTTATAAACATTATATTCAATATTTACTTTATTATGCTCAAAAAAAGAATCTATATGAATATAGATTCTTAGTTCTCTATTGAAAGTGATGGTATTGCATTTAAAGATAAATCCTGACAAATTTCGCCGTTTTGCATCAGGTAATATCCTGCGCAGGCAATCATTGCGGCATTGTCTGTACAAAGTATTGGAGTTGGATATAAAACATTTATATTTTTATCATTTGCCAATTTTGTCATTTTATCACGAAGTTGGGAGTTTGATGCTACGCCGCCCGCAATAGTAATCGTGTTCATATTATGTTTTAAGGTAGCCTCAATAGTATGTTCACATAACACATCTGTAACTGCTTCCTGAAAACTTGCAGCGACATCAGCCTTATTGACCTCTACACCTTGTTGCTCGGCTTTATGAAGATAGTTAATGACAGAAGTTTTTACTCCGCTGAATGAAAAATCCAACGAGCTTTTATCAATTCTGACTCTTGGAAAGGCAATAGCCTGAGGATTTCCGTCCTTGGCAAGTTTATCAATTAACGGACCGCCGGGATAACCAAGACCTAAAACTCTTGCAATTTTGTCAAATGCTTCACCTGCTGCATCATCTCTTGTTCTTCCGAGAATTTTAAAATTTGTGTAATTTTCAACTAAAACAATATGAGAATGTCCGCCTGATGCAACCAGACATACAAACGGAGGTTCTAGTTCTTTGTGTGCAAGGAAATTTGCCATTATGTGTCCCTTAATGTGATGAACAGGAATAAGAGGCTTTTTGGCTGTGTATGCATAGGCTTTAGCAAAGGATACTCCGACGAGCAAAGCTCCAACAAGCCCGGGACCATATGTTACTGCAATAGCATCTATATCATCAATGGTCACATTTGCAGATGAGAGTGCCTCTTCGACAACTGCATCAATGTTTTCGATATGTTTTCTTGATGCAATTTCAGGTACAACACCGCCATATTTTTTGTGTAAATCTATTTGCGAATTTATTACATTGGAAAGAACTTCTCTGCCGTTTTTTACTACCGCTGCTGCAGTTTCATCACACGAACTTTCAATTCCAAGTATGAGCTTATCCATATTATTGTTCCTTTCATAAGATTAAATCCATTAATACTGCATTTTCTGTAGGATTTTTATAATAATTTTTTCTTATTCCAACTTTTTTAAAATTCATACCAAGATATAAATTTATAGCTGCTATATTTGATTCTCTGACCTCTAAAGATAATGTTTCAAGATTTAGTTCTTTAGCTCTGTCAATAAGGGATAATAGCATATTGTAAGCAATTCTATTTCGCCTGTATTTCTCTAAAACAGCTATATTGGTAATTTGTCCTTCGCCCGAGACAGACCAAAATCCTGCATATCCCACAATTCTATCATCAATTTTTGCTATAATATACTCAGCCAGAGGGTTAGTGGCTTCTTTCAAAAAAGACTCCTCTGACCATGGAACCGAAAAACACTCTTTATCCAAA
The DNA here is from genome assembly GCA_045645365.1 of Clostridia bacterium. Classification (GTDB taxonomy): domain Bacteria; phylum Bacillota; class Clostridia; order UBA1381; family UBA1381; genus RGIG1988. Next base: position 40,124 of record JAZRIR010000010.1, read on the forward strand.
AGTGCAAGCTCTTTGGCATCCTTTTCACTTATTTTTGAAAATATCAGCATAATATCAATCCTGAGTTTTTGAATTATTTTGGATTTCTTCAAGCTTATTGCATAATTGTGTAAGTGCAATATAAAGCTTGTCGGCAACTTCGGTATAATCCTCAACATCGCCGCCATAAGGGTCTTCAATATCTCCGCTTATGTCTGCAAGCTCACATAGTGTACAGGTTTTTTCTTTTGCCATATCCTGTAAGACCATTTTGTGTGCTTCTGTCATGGTTATAATCAAATCGCTCTTTTCAATAAGCTCAGGAGTTATTTGTTGTGAAAGATGAGATTCCAAATCAATTTCATACTTTCGAATAGCCTCAATAGCCTCAGGTGTTGCTTTTTCTCCGTCTGTAGCAAACATTCCTGCTGATTCTATTCTTACATCAATATTGTTCTCTGTTGCAAGCTTATCCATAATTGCTGCAGCCATAGGACTTCTGCAGGTATTGCCTGTACATACAAATAATAAATTCAAATTATCCACCTCTTATAATAAATTTAATGCGGATTTTGCAAGCTTATCCGCCAAATCGTTATATTCATTGCCTGAATGGCCTTTTACCTTTATAAAATTAATTAAAACCTTTTGTGAAGATTTTAAATAAAACTCTCTGTAATTCTTCGTTCCTGTTTTATTGGTTTTCCATTCTCCTGTACACCATTTTTCAATTCCCTCATAGTCATAATAAATATCTACGCTGCCTATATCGTTATCAATGCAATATTGCATCACAAATTCACTGCCTTTTATCTCGCCCGCAACATTATGCATTTGGGCAAGCTCTGAATTTTGGAATGCTTTAGAAAATTCATATTTATTGTTATTATAAAATATTACAGCCCCGTAAGAAAACATATTTGTATCCTTAGAGTAACTTCCGTCAACATAGGCTATGGCCTGAGCATCTGAATTATAGGATTTTGAGGAATTAGCCATATAATTTTTGGCCTCTTCCAAAAACTGAAATCCTTTATATTCCGCGCCGGAAAAACCTGATACCTGTTCCTTACATTCATTCCATGTTTTATATATGCCTGGGATTCTGCCTTTTTTTACTGCATAATAATTTTTCAAAATAATTCATTCCTTTCAAAAATTGATTTGAAAGTTTTATTTGGTATTGTCTTTTTATCTTATATATGATATAATAAATTAGAGTAAAAGTCAATGTTTTTTTAAGATAATCAGGAGAAGTCAAATGCAGATAAATTTGCCGAATGATTTTGAAAATAGAATGAGAAATATGCTTAAGGATGAATACGACAGTTTCATTGATGCTTTTTTGAACGATGAAATAAATGTCGGAATTAGACTCAATAAAAACAAAAGAAATATCGAATTATTATTCTCACATATACTTGAAAACTGTGAAAAGGTGGCTTGGTGTGATGACGGATATTATTGTTCCAAATCTATAATATCAGGAAATCATCCGTATCATTTAGCAGGTATGTGTTATTTTCAGGAGCCGTCTGCAATGAGTGTTGTCGAAGCATTAAAAATTGAAAAGGACGATTATGTTCTTGATTTATGTGCTGCGCCTGGAGGAAAGGCAACTCAAGCAGGACTTAAGCTCTCCTGCGAGGGATTGTTGATTGCAAATGAAATAATTCCTAAAAGAGCACAGATTTTAGCTGAAAACATTGAAAGAATGGGTATCAAAAATGCAATAGTAACAAATGAATCACCTGAAAAGCTTGTTGGTAAATTTGAAGGATTTTTTGATAAAATAATTGTGGATGCACCTTGTTCGGGTGAGGGAATGTTCAGAAAAGAAGCAAAGGCTATTGAAGAATGGAGTATAAATCATACAAAAACCTGTGCTATAAGGCAAAGTCATATTTTGGACTGTGCATATAAAATGCTTGCTCCGGGAGGTAGCCTTGTTTATTCAACCTGTACATTTGCACCTGTTGAAAATGAGGTGACAGTTGCACATTTTCTTGAAAACCACACCGATATGAGTCTTGTTGATACAGGACTTGATATGCTGTGTGCGGGGAGAAATGAATGGTGTGAAACAAGCATTGATATTTCATTTACAAAAAGGATATTTCCTCATAAAAACAAGGGAGAGGGACATTTTTTAGCAGTTTTAAAAAAAGACGGAATTAAAAGAGAAAGACATCAAATATTTGATAAAGAAGATAAAAAAAGCGGTGAAGCTGTAAAATTTTACAGAGAATTTGAAAAAGATACATTAAATATTACACTTGACGGTAATTTTAAACTTTTTGGGGAAAACTTATATCTTGTTCCACATTCGGTTAATCTTGACAAATTAAGAGTTGTCCGTGCCGGATTGCATCTTGGGGTTATAAAAAAGAACAGATTTGAGCCGTCACACGCATTGTTATTGACACTTTCAAAGGATGATTTCAAAAAAAGCATATCTTTCGAACATTCATCTTCTGAATTGTCAAAATATTTGCACGGAGAAACCTTAACGGGTAATTTCTCCGGTTATATTTGTGTATGTGTTGACGAAAATCCTATAGGTTGGGCAAAGGGTTCTCAAGGGATACTTAAAAACCACTTCCCAAAATACTTAAGGCTTCTGAAATAATTTTACGCTTTGCAATAGCTAAAGAAATTCCTGCAACAGAATAGGCATTTTTTGACAGCAATTCCTTTGCACATTCGTTCATAGTTGAACCTGTTGTTACAATATCATCAACAAGAAGTATTTTTTTGCCTGTCACTCTTTCACGGTCTGCAATAAATGCACCGCGGATATTTTCCTTTCGTTTATTACGTCTTAAAAGGCTTTGGGGGAGTGTGTGTCTGTGCTTATGTATGCATATTACATACGGAATATCCAGAAGAGCAGAAATTTGTCGTGCAATAAGCTCTGCCTGGTTAAACTCTCTTGATTTAAATCGTTGTCTTGAAATAGGTACACTTGTTATAAAGTCAAAATCATAAAGCTCTTTTATGTCCTTTATTCTGTCATAGAGCATTGATGAGAATAGTTCGGAAAGAGCATATTCACAGCCAAATTTGTAACGGTGTATCAGAGATTTTAATGTATCGTTATAATAATAGCCTGAAATATAATAATTAATATTTCTGGTTGCTTCAAAAGGATTAAACATTGGGACAGGCTCTAACTTTTTAAAACATTCAGAGCATATTCCCAGATTTTTGAAGGACTTTGCTATTTTTGTCGGATTAAAGCGCTCTTTGCAGCACACGCAAATAATTGTGCCGTCATTTAAAATATCGATAAAAACCACCCCTTTAGTTTATTTTGGTATTTTATATTATTACGGCAGTTTAGTCAATAGTTTTAAAAGAATGGAGATGAATTTTGTTGAAGAAACTTGTTATTAGTTTGGCAGTACTGATGTTAATATTAATGCAAAATGTTTGCGCCCAGACATATCTTGAAGACATATATGAAGACTATTACCGAATTCTTGATGAAGAGAATAAGCTTCAGGGTGATGACTATATCACAAGAGGCGAATTCATTGCAATTCTAATGAATAGCTTTGGATATACATCTGATTTATATCTTTGTACATTCTATGATGTATATGAATCTGATTGGGACTATAAATATATAGCAACTGCACAGCAAAAGAATATAACTAATGGAGATGGCGACAATTCATTTAATTCCGATTTACACATAAAGGTTGAGGATGCAATAGTGTTTTTATCGCGTGCATACAGACTTGACAGATTGGATATAGGAGAATTTGATACTGACAATGTTTCAAGGGTATCAGAATATGCTAAGAACTTTGTTGGATATGCATTAAATGAGAATATATATCCTTTTATTGACGGAAAATATTCTGATGGATGTGATAAGCTTACTGTGGGCGCTGCCATTGATTTAATGGTGAAATATGATGAATTATCAAAACTTGGATTCGGTGTGGTTAAATTTGAGCCTGGATATCCAAAAACTGATATATCGGGAAAAAGCAGTTCTATTTTAATAAATCTAAAGACTGACAAACCTTGCGTTGTTTACTATTCAATAACTGAGAATAACGGATTGAATAATAATTATGTTCCGCCTGTTGAGAGTGTAGATATGGTTTTAACGTCAATCTCCTCCGCAAAAACACAGGTTAGTGTGAACATAAATGCTGAACAAAAGAAAAAATATGACATTTTCTTTGTTTTGAAATCTCAGGATGGAAAGAAAAGTGGAGTATATTCATTGCGTAATATATCTGTTTTGCCATTTACTCAAGGCAATGGAACTCAAAAAAATCCATATAAAATTTATTCTGTTTATCAGTTTGAACAGATGAGAAATTATCCTGATAAATGCTTTGAACTTTGTGTTGATATAGACTACAACAAAAGTTGGATTCCTATTGGTTCTATGCGAAATGAAAGTAATTTTTCGGGAACATTTGATGGCGGCGGACATTACATAAAGGGATTAGAAATTGATGTAATGGACAATGCAGCTCTTTTTGCTGTTCTTGAAAATGCAACAGTTAAGAATTTGTATGTTGATGCTGATGTTAAGGGTGTCAATTATGTTGGTGTTATAGCGGGAATATCTGATAACTCAACAATTCAAAATTGTCATATAAGTGGAAATGTCAGTGCCGGTCAGAATATAGCGGGTGGCATTGTAGGAAAAAACAACGGCTATGTTATTGATTGTGTGTCGGCCGTGTATGAGGTGAAATCAAATTCTTATGCAGGCGGAATAGCCGGTACAAATTATGGAAAAATACAAGAATGTATTTCAGGAGTTGAAAGGGTAAAATCGGGGATATATGCATCTTCAGTTGCAGGAATTAATTCGGGTGGATTAATTGAGAATTGTGTTGGTGCCAGTATTGAGGTTAGTAATGATTTATCCTTGCAAAATGGAAGAATTACCACCAACAAGGAAAATGGAAAAACTATTAATAATTACGCATATCAGGATATGCTTGCAGGAGATAATGTTTATTCAGGAGAAGATTTTCAGGATGGTGCAGAGGTTACATGGGATGAGCTTACAAATGATGAATTTTATAAGGAAAAGCTATCATGGAATTTCTGGCAAAACTGGACATTTGAAAATAGTCCGTCGTATGTTCTTCCAATGCGTTCGAAGGTTTCTGAAATTAAGCTTATTCCGGGTATAACTGTTTATTCTCCGCAAAGGATAGCAACTGAAGAGGATTTGATGGCAATAGCTAAAAATCTTGATAGACATTATTATCTTTCAAACAATATCACTCTTAATTATCTGAATTCAAAGGAAAAACATTGGGTTCCTTTGGGAACGAGTGATGAATACGGAAATATATATAACAGCTTTACAGGTACATTTGATGCAAGGGGCTATACTATAAAGAATCTGAGACTTTCACGTAGTCCGGGATTGATGCAAAACGGATTATTTGGGATTATATACGGAGGAACTGTGAGAAACCTAAAGCTTGAGGATGTATCAGGAGGAGTAAAGGGAAGTGTCGGAGCGGTTGCCGGTATTAATTACGGATTAATTGAGAATTGTGAAGTGACAGGGACTCTTGATGTTTATGACAGAAATTCAGAGTCTGTTATTGGCGGAATTTGTGCCATAAACTATACAAATGTTATTTCTTGTGATTCAGAAATTAAAATTAAAGCTGACACAGAATCTGCAACAATCGGAGGAGTTGTAGGAAGTAATGAGGGATTTATATTTGATTGCTCACATATCGGGGAAATCAGGTCGATTCAGGGCGGAAAATCTTCAAATGTAGTTGTTGGAGGAATTTCAGGAAGCAATTACGGAGGATTTATTTATAATTGTTATGCATATAACCAGATAGAGTCAAATTCAAATACCGGATATTGCGGTGGAATTGTGGGATTAATGAATAGCGGTGAGGTTTATAAATGTTCATCGGACGGAAAAATTAATTTTTCTTCAGAAAGAAAGAAAAATTCTTATGCCTATGCAGGAGGGATATCAGGCATATCGGGCGGAGGTCTTTTCATGAACTCATTTTCAAACAGCATAATAACTACTGATGCCAATACAGGATATGCCGGAGGAATTTTGGGTTTTTCTGAAAATACAAACGTACAGAATGTTTATTCAATAACCAAAATTAATCAAAATTCAAAGCCGGAATCCTCTTTTGCAGGGGGAATTGTAGGCTATTCCGATAACAGTTATATTCTGGGAAGTGTTGCAATTAATTCATATATTAAATCTGACGGAATTACAGGAGAGATAAGTGCATATACACAATCCGGAATGGTTGATAATAATTATTCCTGCAATACTTCGGACAGTAGTGTAAATACATTTAAAGATATATCGTTCTACTTTACACCTGTTGCTGATGATGGGAAGTTAGGATGGGATTCGGTGGAGTTTGGCGGAGAAGTATGGACAAAATCCAGTAACCGAACATATCCGTTTCCTGTGCTTTTCGGCGTTAAAAACCAGGGAAATTTCTATTTTAATTAAATTTAAAAAAAATTCAAAAAAGTATGTTCTTTTTTGAAAAAATATGATATAATTATTTGAATAATGATAAAGTGGGTGAATTTTTTGATAAAAAGTATGACAGGATACGGAAGAAATGAATCCGTTTTAGAGGGAAAGAAAATAACTTGTGAGATAAAATCTGTCAATCACAGATACTCTGATTACTCTGTAAAAGTACCGAGATACTACGGTTTTATGGAGGATAGAGTAAGAAAATTTGTTTCTGATTACATATCAAGAGGTAAGGTTGATGTTTATATTTCAATTGAAAACTTTGGTGATACCGACAGAGAAATACTCTTAAATGAGGGAATTGCAAAAACATATATTGATGCACTTTGCCAGCTTCGTGACTCATTTGGATTAAAGGATGATATTTCGGTTATGAGCGTTGCAAGGTACTCCGAAATCTTCAAAACACAAAAGATTGAGGAGGATGAGGAAGAACTCTGGAATATGGTTGTTGAGGTCATGAAACCGGCAGTTGAACAGTTTGTTGCAATGAGAGAGCGTGAGGGAGAAAGAATTCTCGAAGACCTTTCAAATCGTGTTGAATATATGCGTTCACTTGCTAAAAAGGTTGAAGAACGCTCGCCACAAACTGTTGATGAATATAAAAATAAACTCTATACCAAAATTAAGGAAGTTTTAGAAGACAGAACTGTAGATGAATCAAGAATACTTACAGAGGTTGCTATATTTGCGGACAAGGTTGCTGTTAATGAAGAAATTGTAAGACTTGAGAGCCATTTCAACGAGTTTTATGAAATAGTTAATAAAAATGAGCCTGCAGGCAGAAAACTTGACTTTTTAATTCAGGAAATCAATCGTGAAATCAATACAACAGGCTCAAAGGCAAATGATATTGAGATAGCGAAAATTGTTGTTGAACTAAAAGGTGAAACAGAAAAATTAAGAGAGCAAATTCAGAATGTTGAATAATGGAGGAGATTTATGAAGCTTGTTAATATAGGTTTTGGTAATATGATAAATGCTCAGAGGCTTGTTTCGATAGTTAGTCCTGAATCTGCTCCTATAAAAAGAGTCATAAGAGAGGCAGAGGATAAGAAAATACTAATTAATGCTACTTATGGCAGACGAACAAGAGCGGTTATTGTAATGGATAGCGGTCATGTTGTACTTTCATCGCTTCAGCCTGAAACTGTTGCAAATAGACTCAATGAAAAAGAAGATGAGGAGATGACAGGAAATGAGCAGAGGTAATTTGTTTATTATTTCAGGTCCCAGCGGAGCAGGGAAGGGAACTATATGTAACCGTTTTCTTGACAATGAAGATGTATATTTATCTGTTTCAGTGACAACAAGAAACAGAAGAAATGAAGAAGTTGATGGTGTAACTTATTTTTACGATACTGTCCAGGGTTTTGAAAAAAGAATTGAAGAAGGTAAAATGCTCGAATGGGCAAAGTACGGTGAAAATTATTATGGTACACCAAAAGATATTGTTGAGGAAAAGCTTAATGCCGGTATCAATGTGATTTTAGAGATTGAAGTTCAGGGAGCTTTTAAGGTCAAGGAGCAAATGAACGATGCAGTAATGATTTTCATTGTTCCGCCATCAATGAAGGAACTGTATCAAAGACTTCTTCTGAGAGGAAGAGAAAGTGAAGATGAAATTAATAAAAGAATTGATATTGCAAAGGACGAATTAAAAAAAGCTTATTTTTATAATCATATTATTGTTAATGATGATTTAGAGGATAGTGTAAAAAAGGTTAGAGAAATAATTGACGAAAGAAAAGTAAAAACCGAATTGGTTTCAAATTTAATAAAAGAATTAGAATAAAGGGAGAGATTTATTATGATGATTAAACCTGGAATTAATGCGTTATCAAGCTGTGCGGATTCAAGATATACTCTTGTTACGATGGCAGCTAAAAGAGCAAGAATGTTTGAAGAAACAGACGAATGTCTTGTTCCATGCGATGTTAAAAAGCCTGTTTCGATGGCTGTTGCTGAAATTGCAGCCGGAAAAGTTGGATATATAAGACATAATGCTAGCGTAAAGTCTGAGGAAAATGAATCTTACGATAATTTTGTTGCATTGGCAAGCGGAGACCATATTGTTGATGAAAACGGTGTAGTTGTTGAATAATGCCGGACTAAAATAATAAAAGGGAGGATAATTGAATTTGATTGCACAGGTAATTGTTAATTCACAGTCAAGATATACAGATAAAAAATTTGATTATTTAATCCCTGAAAATTTAGTTGATAAAGTTTTTATTGGTACACGTGTTAGTGTACCGTTTGGTAAGGGTGATAAAAGATTAGAGGGATATGTTGTTAATCTTTTGGAAAACTCAAATCTAAAGAACCTAAAATATATACTGGATGCAGAAGAAATTCCGGTATTTAACTCTAATATGCTGGAGTTAATTGAATGGATGCGTGAAAAATATCTATGCTCTTATATAGACGCAATCAAGGTGATTGTGCCTTCAGGAACATCTGTTAAGAGCATAGAATTTGCTCTGTTAAGGGACTTTGATTGCCGTCTTACCAAAAAAGAACAGCAAATTGTTGATATTGTTAAGTCAAATGGTAATGAGTGTAATGTGTGCAAAATAATTGAATGCTTCGAAGGTGAAAATGTTAAGCCGTCAATTAAAAAGCTCTATGAAAAAGGTGTTCTTGAAAAACAATACAGGGACATAAAAACTGTCAAAGACAAAACTGTGAGAATTGTAAAATCAACAGTTAGTCCTGAGGATTTCCCGGAGTGTATTGAGATGCTAAGTAAATCAAGAGCATATGCGCAAGCTAAGGTTATGGAGGTTTTATCTAAAACAGACATAATCTCATTACAGGATTTAATGATGATTTCTCAATGCGGATATAATACTGTGATAGCCCTTAAGAAAAGAGGGCTTATTGAATTTAGTGAGAAAATTGTTTTAAGAACTCACAAAAAACCGGGTGAAGCTTTACCTACAAAAGCACCCGTACTGACATTAGAACAGGAAAATGCAGTTAAAAATATTGATAATGCAATTTTATCAAATAAGTTTAATGAAATCCTAATTCATGGTGTAACAGGCAGTGGCAAAACAGAAATTTATATGAATGCTATTGATAAGGTTGTAAAATTAGGGAAACAGGCAATAATGCTTGTTCCTGAAATTTCACTAACCCCACAGATGATGGATAGATTTATTTCAAGATTTGGGGATAGAGTTGCAGTTTTTCATAGCGGACTTTCACTCGGCGAGAAGTATGACGAATGGAAAAAGATGCGTGATAAGAAAGCTGATATTGTGGTTGGGGCAAGGTCTGCGATTTTTGCGCCGTTTGACAATATTGGTATTATAATAATTGATGAAGAACATGAGCTTTCATATAAATCTGAAATGCTTCCAAGATACGACACAAAAGAAGTATCAAAATTCAGGGCAATGCAGAATAGTTGTACACTTATATATGCATCTGCAACTCCTGATATAAGAACATATCATAAGGCTTTAGATAAGAAAATAAGTCTGTTGGAATTAAAATCAAGAGTAAACAAAAAACCTATTCCTGATGTATCAATAGTTGATATGCGTGATGAACTTGCAAACGGAAATAAGAGTGTTTTTTCAAAAAAAATGCTTGATGAGATTGCAAAAAATCTTGAAAATAAAGAACAGACTATTTTATTTTTAAACAGACGCGGTTTTTCAACTTTTGTTTCCTGCAGAAGTTGTGGATTTGTTGCGTCGTGTCCTAATTGCAACATTTCGCTTACTTATCATAAATATGATAACACGCTAAGATGTCATTATTGCGGATATGCTGTAAAGAATTATACTATTTGTCCTAAATGCAATAGTAAGTATATCAGATATTTTGGTGGCGGGACACAAAAGATTGAAGAGGAAATAAAATCATATTTTCCCAAAGCAACAACTGTCAGAATGGATGTTGATACTACTTCAGGACAAAATTCATATGAAAAGCTTTTATATGAATTTTCGAATAATAAAACAGACATATTAATTGGAACTCAGATGGTAGCAAAGGGACTTGATTTTCCCGATGTGACATTGGTCGGGGTAGTATCTGCTGATACAATGTTAAATGTTGAGGATTATAAAAGTGCAGAAAGAAGCTTTGACCTTTTGGAGCAGGTTTGCGGAAGAGCAGGGAGAGCAGAAAAAAAGGGTAGAGCAATTATACAAACATATTCACCTGAACATAGTGCGGTTGTGTTTGCATCAAAGCACGAATATTTTAAGTTTTATGAAAAAGAGATAGAATTTAGAAAAAAAATGAACTATCCTCCGTTTTGTGAATTGATTTCGGTATTATTTACAGGAAGTTATGAAAGTACTGTTGCACAATGTGCAAGATTTTTTGCAAGAGAAATTCAAGGTATAAAAAATATAGAAAAAAATATTCAAATTTTAGGGCCTGTTCCTTGTACAATTTCTAAAATTAAAAATAAATATCGTTGGAGAATACTGATTAAATGCGAAAATGCAGACAAATTAACGGATAAACTTTCATCTGCCGTTTTGGAATGCAGTAAAAATAATAATTTTGAAAAGGTAATAATAGTGATAGATAAAAATCCTAATAATATAAACTGATGAGGTGAATTTAATGGCTATAAGAGAATTAAGATTTAGGGACGATGAGGTACTTCATAAGCCTTGTAAACCTGTTAAGGAATTTAATGAGCGTCTTTGGATTTTGTTGGATGATATGTATGAAACTATGCAATCAAGAGATGGTGTAGGTCTGGCAGCACCACAGGTTGGAATTCTAAAAAGAGTAGTTGTGATTGATATAGGTGAGGGAAAAATTGAGCTGATAAACCCTGAAATTATAAAAGAAGAGGGCAGTCAAATAGGCTCGGAAGGATGTCTTAGTGTTCCAAAGGTATTTGGTAAGGTTGAAAGACCGAATAAAGTTACCATAAGGGCTCAGGACAGATTTGGAAAGGAATTTAAAATTACCGGAACAGAGCTCCTGGCAAGAGCATTTTGTCATGAGTGTGAGCATCTGGAGGGAAAACTCTTTTTAGACAGAGTAATCGAATTTGATGAGGTTGAGAAATAATATGAATGATTTGAAAATAATTTTCATGGGAACACCTGATATTGCTGCAGAATCATTAAGAGTATTGGTCGAAAATAAATTTAATGTTGTTTGTGCAGTAACTCAACCAGATAAGCCAAAGGGCAGAGGGCATAAGCTTGTTCCAACAGAGGTAAAAGCAGAGGCACTAAAATATAATATCCCTGTTTATCAGCCTGAAAAACTCAAAAACGGAGAATTGCAACCTATACTTGATGAATATAAACCTGATTTGATTGCTGTTGTTGCTTACGGGAAAATTTTACCTGAGTATATTTTAAATTATTCTGAGTATGGTTGTATCAATATGCACGCATCTTTACTACCTAAATACAGAGGTGCTGCCCCTGTACAATGGTCTGTAATAAATGGTGAAGAATATACCGGAGTAACAACAATGAAGATGGATATAGGTCTTGATACGGGTGATATGTTAATTACTAAGAGCTTAAAAATCGGTGAGTATGAAACCAGTGAAGAACTATTTGAAAGAATTTCTTCTCTTGGAGCAAAGGTATTATGCGAAACAATAGAAAAAATTAATGAGATTGTTCCTATTTCTCAGAACCACGATGAGCATACCTATGCTCCTATGATTTCAAAAGAAATGGCAAGAATTGACTGGAATAAAACTAAAAATGTGATTTCAAAGCATATTTGTGGAATGAACTCATGGCCTATGGCATATACAAGCTACAAGGGTGAAGATTTCAAGGTTATTGAGGCTAGAAAATATGATAATGAATTAAGTGGTGAAAACGGACAAATAATCAGATACGAAAAAGGAACAGGATTATTGATTAAATGTGCTGATGGGGGTATATGGTTAAAGACTGTTCAATTCCCTGGAGGAAAGAGAATGGGTATTGATGATTATCTTTTGGGACACAGTATAGATATTGGAGAAATCTTAAATTAATAAGGAGAGAATATTATGCCATTTTTTTACTATTGGGATCCAACATATATTTTGGTTATAATTGCATTGGTTTTATCAATGTTTGCATCATTCGGAGTGAATGCAACATTTAATAAGTATAAGAAACTAAGAACGGCAAGAAGCATAACGGGTGCAGATGCTGCAAGAAGAGTGCTAGATATGAATGGCTTACAGCATATTAAAATTGAGAGAATTTCAGGAAATCTCACAGACCATTATGACCCTAAAGCAGGGGTTATAAGACTCTCTGATGCTACCTATAATGATACTTCAGTTGCGGCAGTAGGAGTTGCTGCGCACGAAGCTGGTCACGCAGTTCAACATGCGGTGGGATACGCACCGATTAAGATAAGGAATTCAATAGTACCTGTTGTAAATATCGGAAATGCATTGGCTATGCCATTATTTCTTATAGGTTTATTGTTTAATATGTTGGGATTAGCTTATCTTGGTGTCATTTTATTTTCTTTGACACTCGTTTTTCAGTTAGTTACTTTGCCTGTAGAATTTAACGCAAGCAGAAGAGCGATTTCGATTTTGGATAATTCAATGCTTTTGTATGAAGATGAAATAAAACCTGCAAAAAAGGTCTTAAAAGCGGCGGCTATGACATATGTTGCAGCAGTTGCCGCAACTGCACTACAGTTATTGAGATTTTTGCTTATAATAGGCTCAAGAAGAGACGACTAAAATTTAGGAGGAGGGGTTTTTAAGTGAAAAATGCAAGGGATTTGGCCATGCATATACTCTATGATATTGAGTACAACGGAGCATATTCTAATATCGCACTGAAAAATGCATTTTCCAAAAATAAAGATATTCCTCCTGTTGACAAAGGCTTTATAACCCGCCTTGTATACGGAGTGGTTTCTAAAAAACTCACCCTTGAATATATAATATCAGAGTATTCAAAAATTAAGTTGAAGAAAATTTCAAAATATATTCTCATTATTTTGAAAATGGGAATTTATCAGCTAGAATTTATGGATAAAGTGCCTGATTCTGCGGCAGTAAATGAAAGTGTGAAGTTAGCAAAAAGGTATGGCCATGGGGCAAGTGCAGGATTTGTTAACGGACTTTTGCATTCTGTAATCAGGAATGAAATCAAATACCCCGAAAATGAGATTTTAAGGCTTTCATATGAGTATTCGTATCCCGAACATCTTGTTAAAAAATGGTGTAATGATTTTGGCTATGAATTCACAAAAGATTTATTGATTGCTATGAATAAAGAGCCTAAGATAAGTCTTAGAGTTAATACTAATAAGGCTTTGGTAACGGATATATTAAAGAAAAACGAAAATTTTAGTGTTTCTACGTTGTATGAAAATGCTTTGATTTGTAACGGATTTGACGTTGGTAACAGTCAAATTTATAAAAACGGACAAGTTATTGCACAGGATATTTCTGCCATGATGGCATCAATAGTTCTTTCACCTAAAAAATGTGAAAGGGTACTAGATATGTGTGCCGCACCAGGTGGAAAAACCACACATATAGCTCAGCTTATGGAAAATAAGGGTGAAGTTATTGCTTGTGATATTTATGAGCATAAGGTTGAACTGATTAAACAAAATGCAGAGCGGATGGGACTTGATATAATAAAACCTATATTACTTGATTCTACAAAACTAAATCCTGATTTTATAGATAGCTTTGATAAAATATTGGCAGATGTTCCATGCACAGGTTATGGAATAATCAGAAGAAAGCCTGATATTAAATGGAAAAGTGAAGATTTAACTGAGATTTCAAAGATTTCAAAAGATATTTTGACAAACGCAGCTAAATATGTTAAAATTAGTGGAGAGATTGTTTTTTCTACCTGTACTATTAACAAGGAAGAAAATGAAGATAGGTTAAGAGAATTTTTAGAGGAAAACAAAAATTTTGAAGTTGTTGATATTACTGAATTGCTTCCTCAGGAATTAAGACATGAAACCACAAAAGACGGATATGTTACATTTTACCCTAATGTTGACTCTATAGACGGCTTTTTTATATCAAAAGTGAAAAGGTGTAAATAATGATAGATTTAAGAAGCATGGAATACGGCGAACTTGAAGAATTTTTAATATCACTTGGTGAGCCGAAATTCAGAGCAAAACAGATATTCACCTGGCTTATGCAGGGTGTTGATGATTTTTCCCAAATGACTAATATTTCCAAGAAAACAAGGGAAACTCTTTCAAAAGAATCATACATCTCAAAACTTACAATCAGGGAAAAATATATTTCAAAGCTTGATGGAACTGTTAAATATCTATTTGAGCTTGATGACGGAAATTGCATTGAAACTGTAGTTATGAAATATAAGCACGGATTAAGTGTGTGTATTTCATCGCAGGTAGGTTGCAGAATGGGTTGTGGATTTTGTGCATCTACTATAGGAGGACTTTACAGAAGTCTTACTGCAGGAGAAATATTAAATCAGGTTATCTATGCCCAAAAGGATATTGGAGAGAGAATAAGCAATATAGTTATGATGGGTATAGGAGAGCCGCTTGATAACTATGATAATGTAATAAAATTTTTGCATAATGTAAATCATCCTGACGGGTTAAATATTGGATACAGACATATTTCATTATCAACCTGCGGACTGGTTGATAAAATAAACAAACTTGCAGAGGAGAAACTGCCGATTACATTATCGGTATCCCTTCATGCACCTAATAACGAAATCAGGGATAAAATTATGCCTGTAAATAAAAGATATAGAATTGAAGAATTGATTATGGCTTGTAAGTCATATATTAATACTACGGGCAGGAGAATAAGTTTTGAATATTCGCTAATTTCAGGAGTTAATGATAGTGAGGAAAACGCTTATGAACTTGCAAAGCTACTAAAAGGAATGCTTTGCCATATTAATTTAATCCCTGTAAATCATGTTGAGGAAAGAGAATTTTATAAAGGTGATGCATCAAGCATAAATCATTTTAAAGAAAAGTTATTAAGTCTTGGTATGAATGCAACTGTGCGTCGTGAATTAGGTAGTGACATCAGTGCGTCTTGCGGTCAGCTTCGCAAGAAGGTGCTTTAAAATATAATAAAACAGCAGAACAGAGGTGATGTATATGGGATTTGCTGCTGTTACAGATATAGGGAAACAAAGAAAAATAAATGAAGACAGCTATTTTAAATATCAGAATGAAAAGGTTACAGGCGGAATGGTTGCAGACGGAATGGGAGGACACAATTCCGGTGAACTTGCCAGTAAGATGATGTGTTCAATAGTTAAGCAATACATAATTTCGGAGTATGACCCAAGTATGGATTATATGGAAATGGCAGAGCTTATAAGGGCTGCTTTTTCAGAGGCAAATCTTGAGATTTATCGTGCATCCTTGGGTAAAGAAAATGAGGGAATGGGAACAACTGCAACTCTGGCATTTATTTATGATGGAAAGCTGATTACTGCACATGTAGGCGATAGTCGATGTTATAAGATTACAGATAATAAGATACAGCAAATCACGACTGATCATTCCTATGTCAACGAGCTCTTGAGAAACGGTCAGATTTCTGCATCGGATGCTATAGCGCATCCTAATAAAAATATGATAACCAGAGCTATTGGAACTGAAATGACAGTTAAGATTGATATGGACATCAAAACTTATATGGGAGAAACAATACTTCTTTGCAGTGATGGTCTTTCAAATATGATTTCTGATGAACAAATTTTTCAGACTGTGAAATATAACGAAGAAATTCAGGATGCAGTTGATAAAATGGTAGAACTTGCAAATAAAAAAGGCGGCAGTGATAATATAACTGTGCTTGCGTTTAATAATTGAAAGGAGCAACCGAAATAATGGACGGTATGAATTTAGTGGGGAAGGTAATAAACGAAAGATATGAATTGCTTGAGTGTATCGGAAGCGGCGGGATGGCTGTTGTTTATAAAGCACTCGATAGATTAATGAACAGAAATGTTGCATTTAAGCTTTTAAAAAATTCTTTGAAATATGATGATGAGATTGTTGAAAAATTTGGTGCTGAAGCTAAAGCATCTGCCGGTCTTTCACATCAGAATATTGTAACTATTTATGATGTAGGACAGTATGAAGGCCTTGGATTTATAGTTATGGAGTACATTGATGGTACAACATTAAAGGAATACATAAATGAAAACAAGCCTGTAAAGTGGCAGACAGCTTGTGAGATTGCAATTCAGATTGCCCAAGCGCTCACTACCGCTCATGAACACGGAATAGTACATCGTGATATTAAGCCTCATAATATTCTTATTAATAAAGAAAATGTTGCAAAGGTTGCAGATTTTGGTATTGCAAGAGCTGTGAGCTCTGATACAGTTGTAGCAGGCGGCTCCGCGCTTGGCTCAGTTTATTATATCTCGCCTGAGCAGGCAAGAGGCGGATATGTTGATGCAACATCAGATATTTATTCTCTAGGCGTTGTTTTGTATGAAATGCTTACAGGTTCATTACCTATTGACGGAGATAATGCCGTATCAATAGCATTGAAGAAACTTGAGGAAGACCCTGTTAATCCAAAGGTTATTAATCTTGATATACCGCAAGAGCTTGATAAAGTTGTTATGAAGGCAATCTCAAGAGAACAGCATTTAAGATATAAAACTGCAAATGAGCTTATTGAAGATTTAAAGGCTCTTTTAAATGAAGATAGTATGCGGGTTGTTCCATCAAGAATAGCAGTGGAAAGAGAAATTGTAAGAGAGAAGAAAAAGTCAGGAATGACCTTTAATCCGATAATTGCATCTGTTGTTCTTATTGTTCTTTTGGCAATAGGTACATTCTTCTTGATGAATAGCGGGGGAAAGGAATATATAGTTCCTGAATTAATTGGATTGAGTCTTGAAGATGCAATCGAAAAAATTGATGGGACAGAGTTTACAATTGATGAAGAAGCAATCACATATGAAGTATCAGAAGAGCATGAAGAAGGCTTAATATTTTATCAGGACCCTGGTGCTAACCAGAGTGTTAAAAGAAATAAAAAGATAAAGTTAAAGATTAGTTCCGGTGCTGTTGAGGGAGATATTATAGTTCCGAATGTTATTGATGCCGATATTTCTTTGGCAAAAGAATTGCTGGATGCTAAAAAACTTAAATATCAGATAATTGAGGAAGAGGGAGAAGAGAGCCAGTTAAATAAGGTTATCAAGCAAACACCTCAAAAGGACACAAAGGTATCTGAGGGATATACTGTAATCCTCCATGTATGTACAAAATTATTTGAGAATCAGGAGGTTGAAGTTCCGTCATTAACAGGTCTTACTCGCTCACAGGCAGAAAAGGAACTTAAAGACTTCGGACTTGAACTTGGTAACACTAAAAAGGAATATTCTGATAAGGAAAAGGGAACGGTAATATCACAAAATCCAAAATCAGGTGATACTATAACCAGAGGCAAGAGTGTTGATATAGTACTTAGTGACGGAAAACAAGAAAATTCCCCTCCTGAAAATCCAACAGGTGATACTCAAAATAATGAACAACAAACAGGTAACGAGGGAACCGGAAATACAATGAAGAGAAAAACCCTGACAATTCCTATTCCTGATTCAGCAGGAGAAAATGTGCAGATTAGAGTGTTGGCAAACGGTAAGGAAATTCATAATAAATCCCATGCTAAATCTGAGGGTAAGGTTGATATACTCGTTCAGGCATATAATGATGCTGAGGTTGAGGTTTATATGGACGGAGAACTTATGGTTCGAAAGGTAATAGAATTTAATTAATAACAGAGTGATAAATTATGCAAAGTTTTATTTATAAGTTTCAGCAGTTTATGTATGGCAGAAACGGTATTGACGGACTTGGAATTGCAATACTTGTGTTAAGTTTTGTAGCCAGAATTTTTCTTGGGTTCCTGGGTCTTATACTTTTAATACTGTTTATTTACAGGTTTTTATCGAAAAACCTGTATCAACGCCGAAAGGAAAACGCTGTATTTATGAAGTACTATAATAAAGTTTATTGGTTCTTTAAATCCAAATCAACTCTTGCAAAAGAAAGAGCGATGGTTAAAGAAACACATAAAATTTATTTGTGCCCTAAGTGTAAAAGGAAATTAAAAGTTCCGAAGGGGAGAGGCAAGATAGAGATTAGTTGCCCATGCTCGCATAAATTTTATAAAAGGACATAAAAAAAGTGCCTTAGTGGCACTTTTTTTATGCACAGAACACATGCTTTCCGATTGTTGTTATAACTCTTCTTGTTCTTATCCAACTATTAGTTGCAGTTACAGGATTATAATAGTAGATTGCGCCGTAAGTCGGATCCCAGCCGTTAAGGGCATCTCTTGCAGCATTGTAGCAGGATTGAGGTGGAGTTACGTTAATTTGTCCGTCACTAACTGCAGTAAATGCACCTGGTTGATAGATTACACCTGCTATGGTACTTGGAAAAGATGAATGTTTAACTCGGTTTAGTACTACTGCTGCTATTGCAACCTGACCTGTGTAGCTTTCGCCTCGTGCCTCGCCGCTTATGACTCTTGCCAACAAATTTACATTCGACTGATATGATGATGAAGAGGAACTTCCTGTAGGTAAACCGATTTTAGCTAATGTTGCAGGTCCTGCAATACCATCAGGAGTAAGTCCATTATTTCTTTGAAATCTTTTGACTGCAGCTTCTGTTTTGGCACCATAAATTCCGTCAACAGCACCTGGGTTGTATCCCCATTTGCTTAATCTGGACTGTATGTTTCGTACCTCAGTACCGCGCGAGCCTCGTCTTGACAGTGCAAATACATTTGGTTGGAATATAAATGAAAATACTAATAATAAAGTTATAAACTTTTTCATAACAATTTCCTTTCATATTTCATATTTGCACATATTATTACCAATTTTATAAGAAATTATACAAAAAAGGAGTTGCTTATGCAACTCCTTAGAATTTATGTTAATTATTTAATCATGCTTGCAACTTCGTCAGCAAAGTTTTCTTCTTTTTTAGCAAGACCTTCGCCCTTTTCAAATCTTACAAAGTTAACAAGCTTAACACCCTTTGATGCAAGATAAGCTTCAACCTTGAAGTCACCGTTCTTAACAAATTCCTGCTGTAACAAACAGTTCTGTTCATAGAACTTGTTAATCTTACCGCCAACCATCTTTTCAATGATAGCATCAGGCTTGTTAGCATTCTTTGGATCTTCTTTAATTTGAGCAATGATGATGTGCTTTTCTTTTTCAACATCTTCAGCCGGTACAACATCCTTTGAAAGATACAATGGGTTGATAGCAGCAACCTGCATAGCAACATCTCTTGCAGCTTCGTAAGCGTCAGCATCAGCAAGGCTACCCTCAGCTTCAACCAATACACCAATTCTGCCTTCGCCGTGAGTATATGAGCAAACATTACCCTCAACTCTTGCAAATCTTCTGATGTTCATATTTTCACCGATTTTAGCAATCAAAGCTGTCAAAGCTTCGCCAACATTCTGGTTAGCATCAAAAGCCAATTCCTTTAATGCGTCAACATCAGCAGGTGCTTTTTCAGCAACGATTTTAGCAATGCTTTCAACAAATTCCTGGAATTCAGCGTTCTTAGCAACGAAGTCTGTTTCTGAGTTAACTTCAACCAAAACGCCAATCTTTTTGTCATCTGTAAGGTAAGCCTTAACAATACCTTCTGATGCAATTCTTCCAGCCTTTTTAGCAGCTGTAGCCAAGCCCTTTTCTCTCAAATATTCTACTGCTTTATCCTTATCGCCGTTTGTTTCTGTAAGAGCTTTCTTACAATCCATCATACCGCAACCGGTAATTTCTCTTAATTCTTTTACATCCTGAGCTGTAAATGCCATAATTATATCCTCCTATGTTATATAAATTATAAAAGAGCAATCACAGTCTTATATAAGACCAAGACTGCTCTTATTTTTATCAAAATTATTCTTCGATTGTTTCAACTGCTTCTTCAGCGTCTGCTTCAACAACAGGAAGAGCATCTTCGCCCTGTCTGCCTTCGATAATAGCATTTGAAATTGTTGATGCAATCAACTTAACGGCTCTGATAGCGTCATCATTACCAGGAATTACATAATCAACTTCTTCAGGGTCACAGTTTGTATCAACGATAGCAACTACCGGAATACCAAGCTTCTTAGCTTCAGCGATAGCAATCTTTTCTTTTCTTGGGTCAACTACGAACAAAGCACCAGGGAGCTTCTTCATATCTTTGATACCGCCAAGATACTTTTCAAGTTTATCTCTTTGTCCTTTAAGGTTGATAACTTCCTTCTTAGGCAACAAATCAAAAGTTCCTTCTTCTTCCATCTTGTTAATCTGGTTAAGTCTTTCAATTCTCTTCTGAATTGTCTTGAAGTTTGTCATCATACCGCCGAGCCATCTTGCGTTTACATAGTACATTCCTACTCTTTCAGCCTCTTCTTTGATTGAGTCCTGAGCCTGCTTCTTTGTACCAACGAACAAAATGTCCTCGCCTTGAGCAGCTATATCTCTGATGAAGTAGTAAGCTTCTTCAACCTTCTTAACTGTCTTCTGAAGGTCGATGATATAGATACCGTTTCTTTCTGTGAAGATGTATTCAGCCATTTTTGGGTTCCATCTTCTTGTCTGGTGACCGAAGTGTACGCCGGCCTCCAATAACTGTTTCATTGAAATTACATTTGACATTATTTTTTCCTCCTTGTTTTTTATTCCTCCATCTTTTTCATTTTTTCAAAAGACCGTTATGGCAACACCTTTGAAAATCAAAAGATGTGTGTAATGTCAACGCATCCTAATTCACATTAAGACACTCCTAGTATTTTAACACCATTTTTTTCTTTTGTCAAGATTTTTTGCCTATTTTTTTCATTATTTATTAGAAAAAGCAGTTTTTGTGCTGATACCGTCAAGACGTCCGATTTTTCCTGTCATTGCATTTATAATATCTGTAGGTGCATCAATAGCAATACTTATTATATTTATATTTTTGACTTTGTATGGTAAACCCATTCTGGAAATTATAAAATCAGAGTATTCGTGAAGAATTTTGTTCAATAATTCTATTGAATTTCTGTTTTCTACAATGATACCTATTAGAGCTACTCTTGTTTCCATAGTAACCTCCTGTTTTTTATTGTATTTTAATAAATTTTAACATATTGTGGTCAACTTTGCAATGTGTTTGTTGATTTTTATAATTTATTGTCTGAGTATTGCCTTTTTTTGTATTTATGATATAATTATTTTAATTAGAATTAAATCTTAAAAAGTGCAGAAACTAATCATATAATTAATTTGTGGAGGAATATATGAAATTAATAAGTAAAGTATTGTTGGCAGGGGCTGTAGTTGTTGCTGCAAGTGGTCTAGACAACAGACTTGAGATATCTCATTATACAGTAAATTCCGATAAAATTCCTGATGATTTTGATGGATTCAGAATTTTACATCTTTCTGATTTTCATTGCGATACTACTGCAGGACTGTCGAATGCAGTTCGTGATGAAAGACCTGATATTATATGTATTACAGGCGATATGACTCACGATACAGGTACAATCACACCTTTTACTGATTTACTTAAGGAACTATTAGAAATTGCTCCTGTTTATGTTGTTTCAGGAAACCATGATATATGGAGAAATGATTATAATGAGTTGATGAAAGTATGTGAAGGGTTGGGAGCAGTACATTTAAAGGATAGAAGTCTTCAAATAAATAGAGATAATTCACATATAACATTATCGGGAATAGAAGACCCATCCTCTGTAAATCATCATACAATTTCTAAAAGAATTAATGAAAGTATGAAAAAATTAGAAATTACAGACGGTTACAATATCCTCTTATTTCATAGGGCAAATCTTATGGATATATTTGAAAAGAAAGGTTTTGATTTGATACTGTCAGGTCATATGCATGGCGGTCAGTTCAGACTTCCCGGAGTTGGCGGAGTGGTCTCCCCAAGGTCTAATTTTATGTCAAAGGGAAGAATATTTTTTCCTAAGTATTTTGGCGGAGAATACAAGCTGGATGACACCAAAATGATTGTTTCAAGGGGTGTTGGAAATCCTACAATTTTGCCAAGAATTTTTAACAGACCTGAGATTTGTACGATTATTTTGAAGAAAAATCCCATTAACTGATAAGTAATGGGATTTTTACTTGACAAATAGAGTATTTTTTTGTAAAATATAGAGTGGTAAAAATCATCGGAAAGGAATAGGATTATGGGTAAGACATTAACAGAAAAAATACTCTCAGCACATATTGTTGACGGGGAAATGATAAAAGGTAAGGAGATAGGTATTAGAATTGACCAAACTCTGACTCAGGATGCGACAGGTACTATGGCATATCTTGAATTTGAAGCTATGGGAGTACCAAGAGTTAAAACTGAAAAGTCAGTTGCATATATTGACCATAACACACTACAGAATGGTTTTGAAAATGCAGATGACCATAGATTTATCGGCAGTGTCTGCAAAAAGCATGGAATTTATTTTTCAAGACCAGGTAACGGAATATGCCACCAGGTACATCTTGAAAGATTTGGTATTCCTGGAAAAACTTTGATTGGATCAGATTCGCATACACCAACAGGCGGCGGTATCGGTATGATTGCTATTGGTGCAGGAGGAATGGATGTTGCTGTTGCTATGGGCGGCGGTGCTTATTACATAACTTGTCCAAAGGTTGTCAAGGTTGAATTGACAGGAAAACTACAGCCATGGGTTGCAGCTAAGGATGTTATTTTAGAAGTTTTAAAAAGACTTTCAGTAAAAGGCGGAGTGGGAAAGGTTATTGAATATTGCGGTGAAGGCGTTAAAACATTGTCTGTGCCTGAGAGAGCAACAATTACAAATATGGGTGCAGAGCTTGGTGCTACAACATCTATATTCCCATCTGATGAAATTACAAGAGATTTCTTAAAAGCACAGGGAAGAGAGGATGCTTATACACCATTATCAGCAGATGACGATGCAGAGTATGATGAAATTGTTAAAATAAACTTGTCAGAGTTAGTTCCATTGGCAGCTTGTCCTCATTCGCCTGATAATGTAAAATCAGTTGCCGAAATAGGTAAGCTTAAAATTGATCAGGTATGTATCGGTTCGTGTACGAACTCATCATTACTTGATATGTTAAAAGTTGCTCATATATTAAAGGGTAAGACAGTTCATCCTGATGTATCACTG
This sequence comes from Clostridia bacterium, assembly GCA_045645365.1. GTDB lineage: Bacteria > Bacillota > Clostridia > UBA1381 > UBA1381 > RGIG1988. Next base: position 63,787 of record JAZRIR010000010.1, read on the forward strand.
TCAATCGCACCAGGTTCAAAGCAGGTTCTTAATATGCTTGCAAAGAACGGTGCATTAGCTGTTATGATTGAAGCAGGTGCAAGAATTTTAGAGAGTGCTTGCGGACCATGTATCGGTATGGGACAGTCACCAAATTCAAACGGTATTTCATTAAGAACATTCAACCGTAATTTTGAGGGAAGGTCAGGAACTAAGGACGGACAGATTTATCTTGTTTCGCCTGAACTTGCAGCAGCTTCTGCATTAACAGGTTATTTAACAGACCCAAGAGAGTTGGGGGATATGCCTGAATTCAAGCTTCCTGAATTCTTTGATGTAAATGACAATATGATAGTTGCTCCGATTGAAGAGGAAAAAATGGACACTGTTGAAGTTTTAAGAGGTCCAAATATTAAGCCTTTCCCTGTTTCTGAGCCTTTGGCTGAGAATATTGAGGCAAAGTGTTCTCTAAAGGTTGGAGATAATATCACAACTGACCATATTATGCCTGCAGGTGCAAAAATACTTCCGTTGCGTTCAAATATTCCTGAAATTTCAAAGCACTGTTTTGCGGTATGTGATGAAAACTTTTATCAGAGAGCTTTGGATATGGGAAAATCAATTATTGTTGGTGGCTCAAACTACGGACAAGGCTCTTCAAGAGAACATGCGGCACTTGCTCCGTTGTATCTTGGAGTTAAAGCTGTTATCACAAAATCATTTGCAAGAATTCATATGGCAAATCTTATAAATGCAGGTATTTTGCCTTTGACATTTGAAAATGAAGCCGATTATGATATGATTTGTGAAAATGATGAATTGGTTATCTTAAATGTTGCAGAGCAGATTAAAAACGGTGATAAAATAGTTGTTAAGAATGTTACTAAGAATAAAGAGTTTAATGCTGTTTTATCTGTATCAGAAAGACAAAAGGATATGCTTTATGCAGGAGGTCTTTTAAACTTCACAAAGCAGATGTCAAAATAATTAATAGGGGGACAATATGATGGCAAAAATTCAGATGACTACTCCGTTGGTTGAGATGGACGGAGACGAAATGACCAGAATTATCTGGAAAATGATTAAGGATATTATTTTAATTCCGCATATTGATTTAAAGACTGAATATTATGATTTAGGACTTGTGCATAGAAATGAAACAGACGATAAGGTTACTTTTGACAGTGCAGAAGCAACAAAGAAATATGGTGTTGCTGTAAAGTGTGCTACCATTACACCTAATGCTGCAAGAATGCCTGAGTATAATTTGAAGCAGATGTGGAAATCACCAAACGGAACAATCAGAGCTATATTGGACGGAACAGTTTTCAGAACTCCGATTTTAGTCAAAGGTATAACACCTTACATTCCAACATGGACAAAACCTATAACTATTGCTCGTCACGCATATGGTGATGTTTATAAAAATGTTGAAATGAAAGTTCCCGAAGGCTCAAAAGCTGAACTTGTTATGACCGACAAGGACGGAAAAGTAACAAAAGAAACAATTTATGATTTTGATGATACAACAGGTATCATTCAGGGGCTTCATAATAAAGACAATTCAATTTCAAGTTTTGCAAGAGCGTGCTTTAACTTTGCACTTGATACAAAGCAGGATTTGTGGTTTGCTACAAAGGATACTATTTCCAAAAAGTATGACCATAACTTTAAAGACATTTTTGCAGAAATCTATGAAAATGAATATAAGGATAAATTTGAAGCAGCAGGCATAGAATATTTCTATACATTGATTGATGATGCTGTTGCAAGAGTTGTCCGTTCAAACGGCGGATATATTTGGGCTTGTAAGAACTATGACGGTGATGTTATGTCTGATATGGTTGCAACAGCATACGGCTCACTTGCTATGATGACATCTGTTTTGGTTTCTCCAGACGGAGTTTATGAATATGAAGCAGCTCATGGTACAGTTCAAAGACATTATTATAAGCACCTAAAAGGTGAAAAGACATCGACAAACTCAGTTGCAACACTGTTTGCATGGACAGGTGCTCTGAGAAAAAGAGGGGAGCTTGATAGTCTTCCTGATTTGGTTAAATTTGCAGATGACCTTGAAAAAGCTACTATAATGACCATTGAAAATGGAATTATGACAGGAGATTTGGCAGCACTTTCTAATTTAGAGAATAAGAGGACAGTAGATACAGAAACATTCCTCGTCGAAGTTAACAAAACATTGGAGAGCATAATGTAGCATTATGTAGTTACTGATATTATTAAACCCAATATGATAAAATAAAAGGAGGAAAATACTTATGTTAAAAGGAATACCAAGCATACTTTCACCTGAGTTATTGAAAGTGTTGTGCGAGATGGGACACAGCGATACTATAGTTATTGCAGATGGAAATTTTCCATCAGAAACAATAGGAAAAGATGCTATAGTTATAAGAGCTGACGGACATGGAGTTCCGGAACTCTTGGAGGCAATTTTAAAATTGTTCCCGCTTGATACTTATGTGGAAAAACCTGTATCACTTATGCAGGTAACACCAGGAGATGATGTTAAAACACCAATCTGGGATGAGTATAAGGCAATAGTTTCAGCTGTTGATGAAAGAGGAGATAAGGTTTTTGCTGAGGTTGAAAGATTTGAATTTTATGAAAGAGCAAAAAAAGCTTATGCTGTAATTGCAACAGGCGAAACTGCAATATATGCAAATATTATGCTTCAAAAGGGTGTAGTTATTCAATAAGAAAAAAGGTCTGCAGATTTATATGCAGACCTTTTTGTTTTTATGTTTTAAAGGAATTTTTACATTGGCTAAAATGATTTTAGCAATCGCCACATACGAATGATACGATAATGATGATAATCAAAACCCAAAGAATCATATTGAAATCGAAACCATTGCAGTTGTTATTATTGCATCCGCAGTCACCCATTTTGAAGTCCTCCTTTCCGGTTGATTTTGTATTAAATGTTTAATATGAGTTTTTTAATGCCATATCAAACAGATTAATACCGAAACAACAGATTATGAGGAATATTATAATTGCACTCTCGTATGCAGAATTTTTTTGCATCCCTAGACCTCCTTAATGGCTGTTGTTAGTATATACTATGACTTTAGTGAAATTTTTGAAACTTGTCTTAAAAATTTATTATGTATGAGATATATTTACAATAAATTAGCTATTAGATATTGCAAAATTTCTTTTTGTATAGTAAAATATAAAGTAAATTAATGATTAAAGTGGGGTTATATATGAAAATTATTGCAGCAACCTCTAACGCAGGGAAGATTAAAGAAATCAAGAAGATTTTTTCGGATGTAAATGTTGAGATACTCTCAATGGGTGAGATAGGAATAGACATTGAAATTGAAGAGAATGGAACAACATTTGAGGAAAATGCTCTTATCAAAGCAAGAACAATCAGTAAAATGACAGGGGAAATTGCATTGGCTGATGATTCAGGACTATGTGTCGATGCCTTGGGTGGTGCACCCGGAGTATATTCAGCACGCTATGCAGGAGCTGATGCAACCGACGCACAAAGAATAGAAAAACTTTTAGATGAAATAAAGGATGAAGATAACAGAAAAGCAAAATTTGTGAGCGTTATTGCTGTGGTATTTCCTGACGGAAAAGAGTTAACGGCAGACGGAGAGGTACACGGCCAAATTGCTGATAAAGTTTATGGTGATGGAGGATTTGGATATGATCCTGTTTTCGTATGCGATGAACTTGGAAAAACCTTTGGTGTTGCTACGCCTGAAGAGAAAAACAGCATAAGCCACAGAGCAAGAGCTCTTGATAAAATGTATAAAAAAATGAAGGAGAACGGGTCATTATGATGGACATATTTTGTGAGTTTATAGTAAAAAAGAAATTCAGTTTTTTAGATATTTTAAAGCTTGTAGGATTGGTTGTTGCAGCTATTATATTGGCTTGTGTTTTTTTGTTATTTTTAGGTTCAGGACTTGGTATGATTTTAGCTGTAGGTGTCATATATTTTGCATATATTCTTTCTAAAGGAGTGTTTATTGAATTTGAATATGCACTTACAAATAATGAGCTTGATATTGACAAAATACTGGCAAGGAGCAGAAGGAAACGCGTAATTACTATAGATTTTAAAAATATTGAGATTTGTGCAAATATTAATGATGAAAAGTATTCCAATGAGTATAAGAGTACTGCATCAATTACAAAGACATTAGATGTCACAGGTATTTGTGATAATGATGTTTATTTTGTTGATTTTGCGGGTGAGAAAGGAAAAACAAGAGTTTTATTCCAGCCAACTGACAAAATGAAAGATGCTATGAAGCTTATAAATCCAAGATGTATACACATATTATGATTAAAGGTATAGGTACAGATATAATAGAAATCTCAAGAATTAAAAATTCAATGGATAATCCGAGATTTCTTGAAAAGAATTTTACAGTGTCAGAAAATGAATATTTTATGAAAAAGAAAATGAATCCTCAAACTGTTGCAGCCTCGTTTTGTGCTAAAGAGGCATTTTCTAAAGCATTGGGGACGGGTATCTCGGGGTTTTCTTTTAAGGACATAGAGGTTTTACACAATGAGCTTGGTGCTCCTTATATAAAGCTTTATAATAATGCCAAGGAACTCTGTGTAAATAAAAATATTCATCTTTCGCTATCACATTCACAAAAATATGCAACTGCGGTAGTTGTTATTGAGGAGGGTATCTGATGAAGGTTTGTACTGCTTCACAAATGCGGAATATTGACCGAATGGCTGAGGAATTAGGAGCAATTCCGTCAATAGTGCTTATGGAAAATGCAGCTATTGCGTGCGTTAGTGAAATTTTGAAAATTGAGAACTTAAAATCTGTCGCCATTTTTTGTGGTAAGGGTAATAACGGCGGTGACGGACTTGCTATTGCAAGACATCTTTATAATCAGGGAATCGAAACCTATGTTTACCTTGTATGCGGTACTGAATATTCAGGTGATGCACTTAAAAACTTTGAGATAACCTCAAAATTAGGTGTGAAAATAATTGAACTTCACGATACTGACTTATTGGATTTAAATATCAAAAACTGTGACGTTATTGTTGATGCTATTTTTGGGACAGGCATAAAGGGCGAGATTGAGGGGTTAGTCAAAGATGTTATAAATTTGATTAATAAGAATGCCAAATATGTTTTGAGCGTCGATATTCCAAGTGGTGTAGATGCTGATACGGGTAAAATATCAACTGCTACAATAAAGGCAGATAAAACGGTGACATTTGCGGCATATAAGCTTGGTATGCTTTCATATCCAGGTGCAGAAAAAACAGGCGAGATTGTTTTGAAGGATATTTCAATCCCTCAGTATATAATAGACGAACAGAATATAAATATTAATGTAATTGACAAAGAGTATGTTAATTCAATTAGACCTCAAAGGGTTGATAACTCACATAAAGGTGATTATGGTAAAATACTCATAATCGGTGGTTCAAAAGGGCTAACAGGTGCAGTAATATTAGCGTGTGAGGCTTGTATGAGGTCTGGTGCAGGGTTGGTCACTGCAGCGGTACCTGAGAGTTTAAACAGTATTTTTGAGGTCAGACTGACGGAATCAATGACTATCCCTCTAAATGACAAAAACGGACAGCTTGATAGGATGTGTATTCCACAAATACTAGACAGATTAAATGATTATGATGTCTGCTTGTTTGGACCGGGCATAGGCAGAAGTGATGATATTGTTTTAATACTTGAAGAAATTTTAAAAGAATCACAAATACCTGTTATAATAGATGCAGATGGGTTGTGGGCATTTTCCAGAAAAACGGGTATGCTTGATGAGTGTAAATCAGGTGTTGTATTAACTCCTCATGAGATGGAAATGTCAAGGATAATCAACTGTTCAGTTGATTATTTATCGGAAAACAGACAGTTTATCTCACATAAATATGCAACTGATAACGGTGTCACTCTTGTGTTAAAGGGACATCACACAGTTGTCACATCACCGGGTGGAGAACAATATATTAATATTAATGGGAATAGTGGAATGGCAACCGGTGGAAGCGGGGATGTTCTTGGCGGAATTATCGCAGCACTTATGGCAAGGAGCAAAACTGAAACTGAGGCAGCTGTAATGGGTGTATTTATCCATGGTCTTGCGGGCGATATGGCGTCTTATGAGATGGGTAAGGATTCAATGGTAGCATCCGATATTATTAGATTTATTCCCGATGCCCTTAATTTACCTGTGGAATAATATTTATACTTATGATATAATAGAGAGGAAATCAGAATGAATACAAGAACATGGGCAGAAATTAATCTTGATGCTTTAAAGAATAATATTAAAGAAATCAGAAGAATAACGAACAAAACATCCAAGGTGATGGCAGTTGTTAAAGCTGATGCCTACGGCCACGGAGCAGTTGAGTGTTCAAAAATTTTTTTGGAAAACGGAGCAGACTTTCTTGGAATTGCTAGCCATGATGAAGCTATGCAGTTAAGAGCTGCAGGTATAAAAGCTCCAATGCTTATTCTTGGTGCATCATTTGAAGAACACATTGAGGATTATATTGTTAATGAAATTACTTGTTCTGTGTTTTCCTATGATTTTGCTTTAAAAATATCAAAAAAGGCTGTGTTATTAAAAAAAATAGCAAAAATTCATATTAAAATTGATACAGGTATGACCAGGGTAGGGTTTGTTGCAGGGGTAAATGATGATAAAGTGCTTGATGAAATTATAAGCATTTCAAAGCTTCCTAATATAGAGGTTGAAGGTATATTTTCCCATTTTTCAACTTCTGATGAAAAAGATAAGCAATATACAATACTTCAATTTGAAAGATTTAATAATATATGCAAAGGACTGGAGAGGAAAGGACTTAAAATTCCTATAAAACATATTGCAAACAGTGCAGCAATTATGATGTATCCCGAAACACATCTTGATATGGTAAGGGCAGGGATTATTCTCTACGGACTTTATCCCTCGGATGAGGTTATGAAAGAGCGTCTTAATTTAAAAGCTGTGATGACATTTAAAACCCGTATTACAAGGGTTGAAGAAATCTCAGATAACAGGGGTGTGAGCTACGGAAAAACATACATAACCAATGGTAACACAAAGATTGCTACAATTCCTGTTGGTTATGCAGACGGATATACGCGTATGCTTAGCGGTAAGGCAAAAGTTCTGGTGAACAATGAACCTAGAAATGTTATTGGAAGAATTTGTATGGATCAATGTATGATTGATGTTACAAATGTCAATAATGTCAATGTAGGTGATGAAGTTACCCTCTTTGGCCCTAAAACCGTTACAGCTGATACTTTGGCATCATTGATGGGAACTATTAATTATGAAATAGTTTGTATGATTTCCAAGCGTATTCCGCGATTATTTCAAATAAACGGAAGGACGGTGAACATTCTCAATTATCTGGCAGATTAAAAGTAAAAAAACAAATATTAACTACGGGGGGCCTGATTACTTTGTCACAGCTAAAAAAGGTCATATCCGGTCTGTCTTTCAAAAAATCCGAAAAAAATCAGTATATTTTATGTTATTTGGTAAAAAAATATAATCGGATAAATTCACTAAGGAAAGGCTATTTGGAGATGACTTCAATCAATCTTTCTTTAGCCGAAATGTGTTTAGATGCCGATAATGAAGTTTTTCGGCAGTGTGAGGAAAAACTGACGGAGAGTGAATAGTGGTGATTGTAAAAAGAGGAGATATTTATTATGCCGATTTAAGCCCGGTGGTTGGCAGTGAGCAGGGTGGAATAAGACCTGTTCTGATTATACAAAATGATGTCGGTAATAAATACAGCCCAACTGTAATAGCAGCGGCCATAACCTCACAGATTAATAAAGCCAAAATGCCAACGCATATTGAGCTTGCTGCAAAGGAATATGGCTTGAATAAGGATTCTGTAATTTTACTTGAACAAATAAGAACAATAGACAAAAAACGCCTTCACGAAAAGATAGGTCATCTTGACGGGGCGCTTATGTCAACAGTAAATGACGCATTAGCAATCAGCTTTGGTCTTTACGGTATTTAACCTTTTAAAGTGTAGAGAAGATTTTAGGAGGTAGCTTATGATTATTTTAGAAGAATTGATATGTGTAAAGTGATTTACATATATCTTTGTGGCTTTAAAGACCTGCATTTTGCAGGTCTTTTTTAATGTTTCTATTGTATTTTTGTAAAAATGTTGGTATAATGATTAAAATGGGGTTTTACGACTAGAACTGGAAATTGAATTGTTCACGAAATTTATAATAAGATTAAGTGAAAATCATATTTTTTGATTACAGGAGGTATTAATATGTACAAAGAGTTAAAACAACTAAAAACAGAAACAAAGCTAAACAATGAAGGCAAGGAAAAAATGTTTAAGACCAACCTTGCAGACTTTGATGCATGGGATCCGAGAATCAGGCTTTTTTCTTTGGTGCAGGTAAAGCCGGGTGAAGAAGTGGAATATCATATGCATGTTGGGGAAAGTGAAACTTTCTTTATTCTTTCAGGACAGGGCATCTATAATGATAACGGAAACAAGGTTGATGTGGTTCCAGGAATGGTAACATTAACCCCCTCAGGTCAAGGTCACTCTATTAAAAATACCGGTGATGAAATGCTTGTTTTTATCGCCCTTATTCTTACCGATTAAGTGGCAACATATGAGATATTGTACATTTGAGTGAGAGGTTGCCTCTGCATATTTGTAGAAGTTATATACTTATAAACAAAAGGAGAAAAGAAAATGATTTTTGACAACATTAAAAACTGCGAAATGTATTATGGAGTTAATTCCAAGTTTGAAAAAGCTTTTGAGTTTATTAAAAAGGCGATTGAAGAAAATCTTGAAATAGGAAAATATGAAATTGACGGTAAAGAAATCTACGCATCTGTTCAGAATTATGATTCAAAGCTAAAGGAAAATTGCTCTTTTGAAGGACATGAAAATTACATAGATATTCAGTACATTGTTGAAGGCTGTGAGGTTATGGAATTTTTGGATATTTCAAAGGCTGTCATCAGGGATGAATACAATCCTCAAAAGGATGTTACATTTTATAAAGAAAGTGAAATTGCTTCTTACTGTGTAGTCGAGCAGGGAAACTTTTGTATTTTCTATCCTCACGATATACATAGACCTGGAGTTGCTTTGAACAATTTACCATCAAATGTTAAAAAGATACTTGTTAAAGTGCATATATAAGATATTTATAACTAATTATAATAAATTTTTAAGGAGAATTGATATGAACAAAAATTGTGCTTATTGTATGGAAAATGAACTTTTGGACGCGTTTGGGATTAAAATCTGTGAATTATCCCAAAGTAAGGTTTACTTATTTAAGGAACAAAGTCATAAAGGAAGAGTTATTGTTGCTCACAAAAAGCATGTGAGCGAAATTGTTGACCTTACCAAAGAAGAAAGAGAAGAATTTATTGAAGATATTGCTAAGGTATCAAATGCTATTCATAAAGCATTTTCACCACAAAAGGTTAATTACGGTGCATACGGGGATACCGGATGCCACCTTCATTTTCATCTTGTTCCGAAGTATGAGGATGAGTTTGAATGGGGTGGAGTATTTGCAATGAATCCGCAGAGAGTAACTCTTTCTGATTCTGAATATGCCGAAATTATTCAAAAGATTAAAGATAACTTATAATATTTGGATACAATCGGCTGATGTTGGAGTCTTATGTTATGAATATAAAGACGATTGTTGGAACTCGAAAGAATTGCAGTTAGACCAAAAGAAATTATATCGAAATATGATTAATTTTTAGTTTTGACTTGATACAAACCATATGGATGTGTCGAAATTTGTCGGAAACAATACGAAAGGAAAAGTATTATGGATGGTGTTCAAAAACTTGTTAAAAATGAATTGAAAGAACCGTTAAAACAACTAGGCTTTAAAACCAGAAAGTTTAATTTTTACAGACAGGTGAATGGTGTTGTTCAGGGTTTCAAAATATATGCGTACGGACATTACACAATTAGATATAATATGTTTCCGCTTATCTATGGTCGGGAATATAACAATTATGTTTTTGAGGGGAAAGAAATTGCAACGCTGACAAATCCGGAAAGAGCAACATTTTTAAACGTTATTCCTTGTGGTGAAAACATTACAGAAGAAGATATGGTTAATGCGTGGGTTAACAGATATGAAAAATATAAAGATTTTGCTAAACAGTTGATAGACGAAACATATAAGTATTTACTGCCTTTATTTGATGCATATAGTTCGCCTGAACAACATTTAGATAATGATAGTTGGAAAACATATAATCCTTTTCTATATTCAGAGAGAACGGAATGGTGTCTACAAGCTCGTAATTTTGATTTGGCTTATTCGAATTTAGAAAAAGCGATAGTAGAAGAAAAAAAGTATGCTAATACATGGTTTGTGGAAAGATTGTTATTATATAAGTGTTACTTTGACAGAAATGATATGAGTGGACTTGAGGAGCTTATTAAAGAAAAAGAAATAATTACACTTAAATCATTTGGACTAAAATGATTTTTGTCTTTATCTTGACATGAACTTCATGTTATAATTGGATGCATCTAAACCTTATGCCTCGCAATTACAAAAAGTTTTAGACGTCCAAACCGCCTATCCTGTACAGTAATGATGTTAAATTTTTAGAAAAGAGGAATAAAATGAAAACACTTAACAAGGTAGGGGAAATAATCCCCGGGTTAGCAATATCGGTATTGATAGCATTTGTGGCAAAAACAATAGAAGGTTTATTGCCGATACATATTATCGGGGCATCGGTTATTGCTCTTTTTATAGGTATGATAATAAATCATTTCTGGAAACCGAAATTTTTGAATTCGGGAATTAAATTTACTTCGAAAAAAGTATTAAAGTTTGCAATTATACTTTTAGGCGCTTCACTTAGTGTTAGGGTAATTCTTTCTGTCGGCAAAATGTCCTTGATGGTAATGCTTTTTACTCTTCTAACTTGTTTTGGTGGGGGTTATTTTATCGGCAAAGCTTTGGGACTCAACTGGAAATTGTCAAACCTCATTTCTGCCGGAACAGGAATTTGCGGAGGTTCTGCCATTGCTGCAATAGCTCCTGTAATTGACGCTGATGATTCGGATATTGCTTATGCCATGTCTGCCACTTTCTTATTTGATATGGCGATGATTATTTTATTCCCGATTATGGGAAGACTGTTGGGACTTAGTGATATGGCGTACGGATTGTGGGCAGGAACTGCTGTAAATGATACATCAAGTGTGGTTGCGGCAGGATATGCATTTAGCGAAAGTGCAGGCGATTTTGCTACGATGGTAAAGCTTACAAGAACATTATCCATAATACCTACAGTTCTTGTTTTCTCATTGATTAACTTAAGAATCAAGAGAAAAGAAAATATAAATTCCGGTTATAAAAAAGTAAATATATCAAAAATTTTCCCATGGTTTATTTTAGGATTTTTGGCATTGGCTATAGTAAACAGTTTTGGAATTATTCCGGTATCTATTTCGGTTATTGCCAAAAACACAAGTAAGTTTTTAATGGTCGCAGCGCTTGCTGCTATCGGACTAAATACAAGTTTTAAGGATATGAAAAAATCAGGCATAAATCCTATGATTCACGGGTTTGTTATATCAGCACTTGTAGTGATAGTTGCTATTGGTGTTGAATGGTTTATGGGATTGGTTTGATAAAAAGTTTTTTTCGTTCAAGCTTGACACCAAAAAGGTTTGCATCTAAACCTTACGCCTCGCAATATGGATATGTCGAATGTTGTCGAAAGGAGGAAATAAAATGAAAGAAAAATTGATTACAATTTCTTTATACATATTACTTGCATTGATAGTGTATGATATCGGATTTTACTGGCTTTTTACTTTTGCTTTTGATGATATTCTTAACTATTATTATGGTGGAATTTTAAAGTTAATCTTTATATTAATTATGGTTGCAGGTATTGTACTACCGATTATCAAATACAGAAAACACCAACAAAAATGGATTTTGCCAGCAGTGTTATGTCTGATGGTATTGATTACGCCTATATTTAACAATGGAATATTAAAACTTGTTGAAGATGACCTTAGGATATTTTCAAAAGAAAAATGGGATAAATATGAGACGTTGAGAATTTATATGATAGATGATTTGGAAACACATTATATCACGAATGGGATGTCGGAGGAATTTGTGATCAATCTTTTGGGAGAGCCTATGTATGTGAAAGAAGACTCGCCTAGATTTATTGAATATTATATAAGTCCGGGATTTTTGGATCCCATAAGATTTTATATTATGTTTGAAGATGGTGAAGTAGTAGAAACTGGTAAGTACCATACATAAATTTTTTTGCTCTAACATGACATGAGCTATTGTCGAAAAAGTTTGTCATCTAGATTATACAGTCTTTATATAAAGAGTGTCGAAATTTGGAGAAAAGAGGAGAACTATGAGAAAAAAGATTTTTGAAATAATTGAACCGTCTCAAAAAAATAATGTTTTAAGCTCAATATACGATGTCTTTATGATAGTAGTTATACTATTTAGTATATTACCATTGTGTTTTAAACAGACAAGTAACACTTTGGATGCTATTGACCTTCTTTGCTTAATTGTATTCGTTATTGATTATTTGTTGCGTTGGATAACAGCAGATTATAAGTATAATAAAAAATCTTTGTTGTCATTTCTTCGCTATCCATTTGGGATTTATGCAATAATTGACATTATATCAATTTTGCCGTCAATTTCGATTTTGAATAATGGATTTAAACTTTTGAGAATATTCAGAATGGCAAGAGCTTTTAGAGTTTTCAGGGCATTTAAAATGTTCCGATACTCAAAAAGCGTAAGAATTATTGTATCAGTATTTAAAAAGTCAAAGGAATCATTGATTGCGGTAGGAACCTTAGCTATCGCCTACATAATAATATCTGCTCTTGTAGTTTTTAATGTAGAGCCGGAATCTTTCAATAATTTCTTTGATGCTATATACTGGGCAACAGTTTCATTAACAACAGTTGGTTATGGAGACATTTATCCAGTTACTACAATAGGTCGTATTGTTACAATGGTGTCTTCTGTTTTTGGAATTGCTATTGTTGCGTTACCAGCAGGTATAATTACAGCAGGATATATGAGTGAAATAGAAAGAGAATAATTTTTAAGTTCTAACTTGACATAATGAACCTTAAAAAATAGTTGCATCTAAACCATATGCCTCGCAATATGGATATGTCGAATTTTGGCGAAAGGAGAAATGACTATGGAGAATATAGAAAAATTAATTCAAGATACTTTAAAGCTTTTTCCTGAAGAAATAGATATTTCGGATGGGGAATTAAGAAATGATAATGGTTTTTTCTCACAAAAACTTTCCAAAGCGTGGCACAGTGCAGAAGATAAGAATGCGATTACAGGCAACGATGTTGATTTTATGATATGGAGTGTATTTGGGTTGTTGCACAAGATGAGTAGAGAAAATTTTTCAAAAGGAATTTATTCTGTTTCGTTAAATGATATTAACCATGAAGAATTGAAACAAAAATATAAAAAGGCGTTGCAAGAAGCTGAATGATTTTTTGCTCTTAGCTTGATATGAACTAGCACCCAAAAGGGTTTGCATCTAAACCTTATGCCTCGCAATATGGATATGTCGAATATTGTCGAAAGGGGAAATAAAATGAAAAAAGTAATAACTATATTAAGCATTATTGGGATAGCAGGAATTATAATAGTCATATTATTCTATTTATTCATTCTTTCAGGCGCGTTTGCGGTACTCATGCCCAAGCCACCTACTCCTCAAATTAAGTATGGTGAATTCCCGTTTACTATTACATACGAAATAGACAATGAAGTTAAGGTTTATAAGGATGCGGTAATATGTGAATATGAAGGAATAGAAAGTTGGGGGACTGCAGGAAAATACCGAAAATGGAGTAGAAAACTTAAAAGTGGGAATGAACATATAGTTATATTAAAATCAAAAGAGAACGGTTTGCCTTTTGAAATATATGTTCCTATTCCTGGTTTACCTGAATACTATATGGGAGATTTTGATAAACGAAGCAGAGAAGAATGTGAGAATGGTATGAAAGATGATAGATATCTGGGTTATAAGCAAGGTGAAACAGATATTTCTATTACAAAAGAAGAAGCGTTGGAAAAATACAATGTAAGAGTACTAAATAAAGAATGTTCACCGCCGATAGAAAATAAATTTGAATAATTTTTTAACCTGACTTTACATGAGTCTGATGCTATAAAGATTTGCATCTAAACCTTATGTGTCGCAATAAAAAAAACATTGGCATCAAGATTATACAGTCTTTATAAAATTACTAAAAACTATTGCTATCCAGTATTTTTCATACATTGTTAAATTGATAAGGGTAGCAAGAACATTCTTGCAGGCAAACTTTTATATTTGTGGTGGGATTGAATTACGTAATATATGATAATTAAATTATCATTTTATTAAAATATTATTTTTGGGAGGAAAATATGAAATATTCACAACAGTTTAAGGAAAAAAAGGAATTAGTGCAATCAAAATTTGTAAGTGCAGGGTTTGATGGTTTTATTGATTATGTTGTAAAACCTGTTAAAACGCGTGCTGATGAAAAAACCTGCACATACTTTCCAACTATCGATAAATTCGGTGAAAAGATTACAAGTCTTGCAGGGAGAAGCGGAAATGTAGAACTTGTTTTTGAAAAAACAGATTTTGGCGGATGCGGACCACACTACATTAACGGATTGGCAAATATGGGAGTAAACTGTACCTGCGTAGGTGCTCTTGGATATCCTGAGGTTAATCCTGTATTTGATTTGCATAAAAACTGCAAAACTATAACTGTAAGCGAACCCGGATATTCATACCTTTTTGAGTTTGAAGACGGAAAGATTATTATGAGTAACATTAAAGAAATCAGTCAGCTTACATGGAATGATTTGATAGAACGTGTAAGCATAGACAAATTGGTGGAATATTTTGAGGATGCAGATATTATCACTCTTGTAAACTGGAGTTATTTGGTGCATTTCCATGAAATATACGAAAAATTCCTGGAAATTGTAATGCCTAAACTTAAAAATAAAGATAGAAAAATTTATATAGATATAGCAGACTGTGCAAAGCGCAGTCCTCAGGAGATAAAGGCAGCACTTAAAATGTTTGGCCGTTACAGTCAATATGCTCCTACATACCTTGGTCTAAATAAAAGTGAGGCAATGGTAATGCACTCTGTTTTGTGTCAGGGCGAATATGAAGGTTCATTGCCTGTTGCAAGGGCAATTAAGGAATACTCAGGTATCGGAACAGTTATAATTCATCCTGTTGATAGTTCTGCTGCAGTGTTTGACGGCGGCGAAGTGGAAGTTCAGGGAATTTTGTGTGAAAAGCCTAAGAAAACTACCGGTGGCGGAGATAACTTTAACTCTGGCTTTTGTGCAGGACTTTTGGCAGGCCTTGACGTGAAAAGTTGCCTTGTAAGCGGTATGACAACATCATACCTCTATGTTAAAAACGGAAAATGCAATAGCTTTGACGATATTTGCGCGGCAATGGAAATGTACGACGACAGAGTGTGATTTATCTAAAGTTTTTATCTTACCATTTCCTTTTAGTTTCATCATACCCAAATGGATGATTCAAACGACATGATATTAAAGGAAACCCTTCCGGAAGTTAAAATCGCAGTTGACAGTAAATGTTGTGCAGGTGTGAGTGTAGAGAGACATAAAACAGCACTTAATGCAATGAAAGCAGTGCAGATTGAAATCGAGTATTTTGAATAGTTTGGGAACGATAACATTTGAATTTTGATTATGTGATTTTTTATTCCCAACCTGACACGAATCATATGGAAATGTCGAATGTTGTCTAAAAGGTAGTCCTATGAAAGGAGTGTAACCATGAAAAAAGCTTTGAAAATTATTGTTAAGAGTGTTTCTGTAATTATTACATTACTTATTTTGGTGAAATTCATATATTTATTAGATTTTATTTGTTTCGATTTTGGTATTGTTGGCGATCTGGGTTGGTATATACCAGGATGGGTTTTAGGCTTTATAGGTTGTGTGCTTAATTTTGGAATATGTAAGAAAATATGTGGTACAAAATTTGAACTTATCTTATTTCGCATAAGTGCATGCTTTTGTATGTTTGTAGCTTTGCTTGATTTGTTCATACTGTATGTGATTAGCCAAATATAATTTTAAGTTCTAACTTAATACGAACTTGACATCAAAAAGGTTTGCATCTAAACCTTATGCCTCGCAATTAAGAGATGTCGAATTTTGTTAAAAAAAATATAGTTTAAAAGGAAGAATAAACATATGAAAAGCAAAAAAATCAATAATTTTATATTTATGAATATGGGATGTATACTTCTTTCTATCGGTGTATATTTCTTTAAAATTCCAAACGGATTTGCAACCGGTGGTGTAACTGGTATAGGTACTATTTTGGGCAAAATTTCACCTATCACACCGGCAGTATGGATTTGGATTTTAAATATAGCGCTTTTGTTGTTGGGTTTTTTGTTTTTAGGGTGGAAAAACAGCGTTAGAACAATTTATTGCAGTATGTTTTATTCAGCTCTTACATATCTCTTTGAACTGTTTATACCGCTTTCTGCTCCACTTACAAATCAGCCGCTTTTAGAATTAGTATATGCGATGCTTCTTACAGCTATTGGTTCAGCGATGATTTTTAATAGTGATGCGTCTTCTGGTGGGACGGATATTGCGGCTTTGGTTTTGAAAAAGTTTACGAATCTTGATGTTGGAAAATCTTTGCTGACTGTTGATTTTATTGTTGCTATGAGTTCGTTTTTTGTTTTCAATATACAGGCAGGACTGTTTTCGATGCTTGGACTGTTTTCAAAGGCTTTTTTGGTAGACAGTGTTATAGAAAGCCTAAACACTTGTAAATATTTTGTTGTAATAACTACAAAACGCGAAGAGATATCGCAATACATTATAAAAACACTTCATCATGGCGTTACGGTTAGCGATGCAGTTGGCGAGTTTACAAAAGAACAAAGGGTAATGATTCATACAGTATGTAAACGAGCAGAGGCAATAAAATTAAAAAAGAAAATCAAAGAAATTGATCCATCTTCTTTCATTATTGTTACTACTAGTAGCGAAATTATTGGGCGTGGATTTAGAAATGTCTGATCATGTTTTTTGTCCTAACCCGACACAAACTTGACTCATATAAGGTTTGCATCTAAACCTTATGCCTCGCAATATGAATGTCGAATATTGGCGAAAAAGGAGGTTGAAAGCATGGATTGGATTATTGTTTTCTTAGAAATTATTTTTGAAGGAATCTGCGAAGGTTGGTTTTGTTTGATGCAGAGATGTGTACCAGATAAAATGGAAAACAAGAATTTTCGCGTTGTATTAAAAATATTGGTTGGAGTATTTAGCATAGCTTTATTAGTGTGTGTTTTAGTTGGGATAACTTATTTGTTTTCAAATGATGAGCATTCCAGGAGTTTAGGTAAGTATATGGTATTTATTCCACTTGCTATAAGTGGATTACAAATTGCCGGAGGCATTGCATTTCGAGCAAAAAGCAAGAAAAAATGATTTTTTTGTCCTAACATGACACGAACTTGATACCAAAAAATGTTTGCATCTAAACCTTATGTGTCGCAATCGTTAAAATAAGTGTCATCTAAACCTTACGGTCTACAAATAAAAATAAAATGGAGAAAAATTAAATGAAAAGAGTTTTTCGTGTAATTGAATTTGATAAGATTTTAAAAAAACTTTGTTCATACACTGAATCGGAACAGGTAACTGAAAAGATAAATAATATGGATATGCTTTCTTTTGAAGAGGCTAAAATAGCTCAAAGAGAAACATCGGAAGCTGTTATGGCGATGTTAAGGCAGGGAAATCCGCCTGTTAATCTTTCGGTTAAAAATGTCGGAGCATCTGTTAAAAGGACGCAAATCGGTGCTATTTTAAATAATAAAGAGCTTTTGGAAATATCAAGAGTTTTATATGTTTCAAGAAGAATGAAATCATACTTGAACGATACTGGTGCAGATTTGGAGATAATCGGAGGACTATCAGGCAGATTAACAACTGCAAAGGCGTTGGAAGACAGAATTAATTCTGTTGTTATTTCTGAAACAGATATTGCAGACGACGCTTCACCTGCATTGTCGGCATTGAGAAGAAAGCAGAAAAATCTTAATGCAAAAATCAAGGAAACCTTAAATTCAATGATACATTCCGAGCATTATAAAAAGTTTTTGCAGGATCCTATTGTAACTGTTCGTTCGGATAGGTATGTTATACCTGTAAAATCGGAATATAAGTCCGAGGTAAACGGAATTGTTCACGACACATCTGCAAGCGGTTCTACACTTTTTATTGAGCCTATGAGCGTTGTTGCGGCAAATAATGAGATAAGAGCATTGCAAAATCAGGAGGAGCAGGAGATTGAAAAAATCCTTGCAGAACTCACAAACGAAGTTTCAGCGTATGATGAGGCAATTTTAAATAATCACTCAATTATAACCGAACTTGATTTTATATTCTGTAAGGGAAAGTTGTCACTTGATTATGACGGCAGAGAGCCTGTTTTAAATAACAAAGGTGTGATAGAATTCATAAAAGCAAGACACCCTCTTATCTCAAAAGACAGTGTTGTTGCAAATGATATTTATCTAGGCAAGGATTTTGATACATTGGTTATAACAGGCCCTAATACAGGTGGTAAAACTGTCACATTAAAGACTTTGGGTTTATTTTCAGTTATGGCGGCTGCAGGACTTCATTTACCTGTGGCAGATAATAGTAAAGCGGCAGTATTTTCAGAGGTTTTTGCCGATATTGGTGATGAACAGAGTATAGAACAAAGTCTTTCAACATTTTCATCGCATATGGTAAATATTGTTGATATTTTGAAAAGAGTCGATGATAATTCTCTTGCACTTTTTGATGAACTTGGTGCAGGCACAGACCCGACAGAAGGTGCTGCATTGGCAATTTCTGTTTTAGAATATTTAAAAACCTTTAAGGTTAAAACTGCAGCAACAACTCATTACAGCGAATTAAAGCTTTATGCCTTGTCAAACGATAAGGTTGAAAATGCATCGTGTGAATTTAATGTTGAAACACTAAAACCCACATATAAGCTTATGATTGGAGTACCCGGTAAATCTAATGCATTTGCTATTTCAAGGCGACTTGGACTAGATGAAGTAATAATTGACAGAGCTAACGAGCTTTTGTCGGAGGAAAATGTAAAATTTGAAGATGTTATTACCGATTTGGAGCAGTCAAGAGCTACCGCACAATCTGAAATGGAATATGCAAAGCGTCTGAAGAGAGAAATCAAGGATTTAAGAAAGCAACTTGAAGATGAGAGAATAAAGTTAAAGGAAAATAAGTCAAAAATTCTTGATGAGGCAAGGCGAGAGGCGAAATTAATAGTCCTTGATGCAAGAGAAGAAGCGAATGCTATCATAAAAGACCTTGAAAAAATGCGTCAATCGGGAAAAGTTAAAGATGCATCGGATAAGATACAAAAATCAAGAGATAAATTAAAATCAAGAGAAGAAAGCATTGATAAGGCAATGGAACGCTCTCTAAAACCGAGAAAGGTTTATCACGAGCCTCCAAAGGATTTAAAAATAGGAGATACTGTAAAAATTGTTACAATGAGCGATCAGGAGGCAAGTGTTTTAAAATTACCTGATAAAAATGGAACAGTTTTGGTGCAGGCAGGAATAATAAAACTTGAAGTGCATATATCAAACATTAAAAAAATTGAGGATAAAACTTCAAAAGAGCTCGCACAAAAGTATGTCAGAGCATCTGCAAACTTTGAGTCGAAATCAAAAACTGTTTCAACTACAGTTGATGTAAGAGGACAAAATCTTGAAGAGGCTTTGATGAACACAGAAAAGTTTTTGGATGACTGCTATTTGGCATCTATTTCAAATGTCACAATTATTCACGGTAAGGGGACAGGAATTTTAAAAAACGGAATTCATCAGATGCTCAAAAAACATAAGTATGTTAAATCATACCGACTGGGAACATTTGGTGAGGGCGAAAATGGTGTGACAATAGTAGAATTAAAGTGATGCGGAGGATTTGATATGGCGAAGAAAAAACCGATAGTAACCAATGCTATGCGTCATTTACAGGCATCAAAGATAAATTTTCGCGCAATCGAATATGAATGTGACGGTGAAATAGGACAGGATTTTGGTATGCAAATAGCAGAGAAAACAGGGATTGAGCCTCAAAGGTCGTTTAAAACATTGGTTGCCAGAGGAGATAAGACAGGTGTTTTAGTTTCATGCATACCTGTTAACTGTGAGATTGATTTAAAAAAATTGGCGATAGTTTCGGGGGATAAAAAAGTTGAATTAATTCATGTCAAAGAGTTGCTTTCTTTGACAGGATATATAAGAGGCGGAGTTACACCTGTTGGAATGAAAAAGAAATATCCCACATTTATTGATGATAGTTGCCTGAATTTTGAAGAAATTGCGATAAGTGCCGGAATATGCGGTTGTACACTTTTATTAAGTCCTTATGATTTAATAAAAGAATGTGACGCTAAAACTGTTAGTGTGGTAAGAAAGGATGATTAAAATGAATATATTTAAAAAAGCCGATATATTAATACCTGAAAATATTGATTTTAGTAAATGGAGTGTGGTTGCTTGCGACCAATACACTTCAGAACCTGAATATTGGGAAGAGGTTAAGGAACTGACAAAAAATTCTCCATCTACATTAAATATAGTTTTCCCTGAGGTATATCTTTCGGAGGGTGAGGGAAGAATAAATGAAATCAATAAGACAATGGAAGAGTATATAAATGACAACATTTTTAAGGAATACAAAAATTCACTTATTTATGTTGAAAGGACAGTTGGAAACGGTAAAATCAGACATGGAATAGTAGGTATTATTGATTTGGAGGAATATGATTTTTCCAAAGGCTCAGGCTCGTATATAAGAGCGACAGAAGGAACTGTTTTAGAAAGAATTCCGCCAAGAGTAAAAATCAGAGAAAATGCAAAATTGGAGCTTCCTCATATTATGATTTTAATTGATGACAGAAAGAAATTCATTATTGAAGGATTGTCTGATAAAAAGAATGAGTTTGAGAAAATTTATGATTTTGAATTAATGAAAAAAGGCGGTCATATAGAGGGATATAAAATCAGCGATGCAGAGGCAGATAAAGTTATATCATCTCTTGACATTTTAGAGGAAGAATATCCGTCAAAATACGGTGATAATTCTAATGCTAGACTTATATTTGCAGTTGGTGACGGGAATCATTCTTTGGCAACTGCAAAAACCTGTTGGGAAAATCTTAAAAAGAATTTGACTGAGGAAGAACAAAAAAATCACCCTGCAAGGTATGCACTTTGTGAGCTTGTAAATCTACACGATGATTCATTGGAATTTGAGCCTATTCACAGAGTTATATTTGATATTGATGAAGAAAAATTCTATACAGAACTCGAAAGATATTATGAAATTTCATATTCCGATAACGGCGGACAAAAATTTTTAGCAGTTAGTGAAAATGGTGAGAAAGAAATTTATGTAAAAAATTCGTCAAGCAGTCTTTCTGTTGGAACATTGCAGAACTTTATTGATTATTACATAAAGAAAAATGGCGGTGAGGTGGATTATATCCATGGTGATGATGTTACAAGAAGACTTGGAACTATGAAAGGAAATATGGGATTTTTGCTGCCTGTAATGGAAAAAAATGAATTGTTCACAACTGTAATCAAAGACGGTGCATTACCAAGAAAGACATTTTCAATGGGTGAAGCGCACGAAAAGAGATTTTATCTTGAAGCTAAGAAAATTATAAAATGAGGAGAAATATAAATGTCGGATTTTTTTAAAGAAAAACTAATACCGCAGCTTGAAACTAATCACATAGGGAATAAAATAGTTTATCTTGAAGAAACAGATTCAACAAATGCGTTGGCAAAAAGAGAAAAAGACTTTCCGGATGGCACAGTATTTGTTGCAGGAAGACAAACTCAGGGAAGGGGAAGAAGCGGAAGAATCTGGCAGTCTGATGATGAAAACGCACTTTATATGAGTGTCTTATTAAAACCGCAAATTATGCCTGATAAAATTTCTTCTATTACACTTGTTTTCGGTCTGGCAGTATTTAATGCTCTCAAGGGTTATGCGGATATTGGTATTAAGTGGCCTAATGATATAATTTTAGACAATAAAAAGCTTGCAGGAATTCTTTGTGAAATGTCAGGTAATGAGGAAAGAGTGGATTATGTTATTTGCGGTGTGGGGGTAAATGTTAATAATACTTCTTTTCCTGATGAAATTAATACCATAGCAACATCCCTAAAACTTCAGAATGGCAAAGAATATGAAATCACAGAGATTGCAGCGGAGATTTTAAATGAATTTGACCTTTTGTATGAGGAATTTCAAAATAAAGGGCTAAATGACATACTGATACAATACAAAAATAATTGTATGACGCTTTTAAAGGATGTAAAGGTTATAATGAATAATCAAGAGGTCGATGCTTACGCACTTGACATCACTGATGCGGGCGGTCTTTTGGTGAGGATTGACGATGAAGAAAAAGTGATTGTTTCGGGTGAAGCATCAATACGCGGAGTAATCGGATATGTTTGATAATTATGAATAATTTGTAAAAAATTAGCACTCTTTTGTTAAGAGTGCTAATTTCGTATTGACAAAAGATTTTAAAGGTATTAAAATATATATGAAAACAAAATTAGGAGTGATACAAATGGCAAAAGGAAATATATCTGTCAATTCAGAAAATATTTTCCCAATTATAAAAAAATGGTTATATTCGGATAAGGATATATTTTTAAGAGAGCTTGTTTCAAACGGTTGTGATGCAATAACAAAGCTTAAAAAACTTTCAAATATTGGTGAGGCTAAAATCGCAGAGGATGAAAAGCTTAAAGTTGAGGTAATAGTTGACAAAGAGGCAAAGACTCTTACAATTTCTGATAACGGTCTAGGAATGACAGCTGAGGAAATTGATAAATACATAACTCAGATAGCTTTTTCAGGGGCATCCGATTTCCTTGAAAAATATAAGGAAGAAAACGAAAAAGACGGAGGAATTATCGGGCATTTCGGTCTTGGTTTTTATTCAGCATTTATGCCTTCAACAAGTGTATTGATTGATTCTTTGTCATATAAAGAGGGAGCAAAGCCTGCTAAGTGGTTTTGTGACGGCTCAATGGAATATGAAATGACAGAGGGCGAAAGAACCGAACGCGGTACAACAATAACACTTTTTATTGCAGAAGACAGTAAGGAATTTTTGGAGGAATATACTCTAAGACAGATACTTAATAAATACTGTGCATTTTTGCCTGTTGAGGTGTATTTGATTGTTGCAAATGAAGAAGCTAAAGAAACAGAAGAAATAAAACCAATTAATGACACAATGCCTTTATGGGCAAAATCTCCTAAGGACTGCACTGATGAAGAATATAAACAGTTCTATACCAAGGTATTTATGGACTTTAACGAGCCATTGTTCTGGATTCATTTAAATGTTGATTTTCCGTTTAATTTAAAGGGAATTTTATATTTCCCTAAGTTAAATCATGAATTTGCGACAAATGAGGGACAGATAAAATTATATAATAATCAGGTCTTTGTTGCGGATAATGTAAAGGAAGTAATTCCTGAATTTCTGATGCTTTTAAAAGGGACTATTGACTGCCCTGATTTACCTTTGAATGTTTCAAGAAGTTTCTTACAAAACGACGGATATGTTAAAAAGATTTCTGCACACATAACAAAAAAAGTTGCGGATAAGCTATGTGAACTGTTTAAGAAAGAAAGAGAAACTTTCAGTCTTTATTGGGAAGACATTAATATGTTCATCAAATACGGTTGCGTAAGAGATGAAAAGTTCTATGAAAAAGTAAAAGATATAATGATTTATAAGGATACTGACGGCAATTACCTGACACTTTCTGAATATATCGGAGAAAAAGAAGATAAAACTGTATATTATGTATCTGACGAGGCACAACAGGCACAGTATGTCAAGATGTTAAAGGAACAGGGAATAAATGCTGTGTATCTTCCGACAATGATTGATACTCATTTTATGTCATTTATTGAGTCAAAGGAAACAGGTGTCAAGTTTATGAGAGTTGACTCGAAAATTTCCGATGAATTGACCAATAATGAAGAAATAAGCGAAGAAACTAAAAATTTATTAACTGAGAAATTCAAAAAATGTCTTGGCAAGGAAGAGTTAAAGGTAGAAGTAAAGGCATTTCGTGATACGAAAGTTCCTGCTATTATGACACTTAGCGAAGAATCAAGAAGAATGCAGGAAATATACAAGTCATACGGACAGCAATTTGCAGGAATGGCAGGAATGTTTAATGATGACTACACTCTTGTTTTGAATTCTTCAAACGGACTTATCAAAAAGCTTGATGCTGTTGAAGAGGATATGCAAAAGCTTGTATGTGAGCACATATACGATATGGCTATGCTTTGTAACAAGCCATTAGATGCGCAATCAATGACAAAATTTATTGAAAGAAGCAATACAATTCTCGAAAAAATAATATAAAACTACAAAGAAGGGATTAAAAATGAATATTGCATTTTTCTTAAAGCCCAAGAGTGAGGTCGCATATCTTTTCGACTATTATTCTGTTCGTCAGGGCTTGGAAAAAATGTGTCATCACGGATATGCATCAATTCCTGTTCTGGATAAGGACGGAAAATATGTCGGTACTGTTAGTGAGGGTAATTTTTTGTGGTACATAGTCAAGGGTGAAAACTCAGAAAACGGCAATGAGTATCAAGTCGAAATCCAAAATCTTGAAGATGCAAAGATTGAGGATATAATGAAAAAAGGAAAAAACCCTCCTGTTAAAATCACATCCGATATGGATAAATTGATTTTGAGAGCATCAGAACAGAACTATGTTCCTGTGGTTGATGACAGAGGATATTTTATAGGGATAATAACAAGAAGTGATATAATAAAATATTTTTGTAAAAACACTTGATATTTATAAAATTATGTGTTATAATACAGTTAAGATTAATAAAGGATGGCTAAAGAGTGGACGAAAGTCCACTCTTTAATGTTGTAAGTGCGAATTTTTCGCAGAAAGGAGTTAAAATGGCAAATGCAATAGAGAGTAAAGCTCTTGAAGTGGCAGATGTTGTTGCCGAAGAACTCGGATTGAAAGTAGTTGATGCCGAGTATAAAAAAGAGGGAAATGATAAATATTTAAGAATTTACATTGACCAACCAAACGGCGTAGGGCTTGATGAATGCGAAAAGTTCAGCCGTGAGTTTGAAAAAGAATTTGATAAGCTTGACCCTATAGACGAGGCTTATATTCTGGAGGTTTCATCTCCGGGAGTTGAAAGAAAACTAAAAACCGAGCGTGAATTTTTGCATTATATTGGTAAAAAGGTTTCGGTAAAGCTGTATAAAGCAATTAATTCTAAAAAAGAATTCACAGCAATTCTAAAAGGGTATAAAGACAAAACAGTAAAAGTTAGCGTTGATGAAGAGGAAATGGAAATCCCTCTTAACGAGGCTGTTTATATAAAATTATATTTTGAAATTTGAAAGGAAGGATTTTAAAAATGAGTGATACTAAAGTTAAAAGAAGAGGTAAAAAGGCAGAATTCAATGAAGCCGCAGAGCTATTATCAGCTTTGAATGATTTATGCAAGGAAAAGAATATTGATGCGGATTTTATTTTAAATGCATTGGAAACTGCACTTATCACAGCTTATAAGAAGAATTTTAATGCTGCACAGAATGTTAAGGTTACAATCGACAAGGCTACAGGGGAATTCAAGGTTTTTGCACAAAAAGAGGTTGTGGCATATGTTAATCCTGATGATGAGTTTTTAAATATCTCACTTGATGATGCAAAGAAAATCAGTGCTAAATATGAACTTGGAGATATAGTTGATATCGAGGTAACACCAAGAAACTTCGGAAGAGTTGCAGCAATGAATGCAAAGCAGATAATCACACAAAAGATAAGAGAAGCAGAAAGAGAACAGGTTTACTCAAATTCTACAAAGATTTTAAATGACATAGTAACAGGAAGAATAAGAAGAATTGACGAAGAAAACAGAGTCTTTGTTGAGGTTGAAATTAAAAAAGATGAAGGTACAGAAGTTGTTGAGGCACTTCTTCCTTACGATGAAATTCCAAAGAGTGAACAGCCTCCAAAACAGCACTATGCTCCTAATATGCGACTTGTATGCTATGTTAGTGAAGTAAGAGGAGGAAACAAGGGTACTCAAGTGGTTATTTCAAGAACTCATCCAAATCTTGTTAGAAGATTGTTTATGAGAGAAGTTCCTGAAATTGAACAGGGTCTTGTTGAAATCAAGAGCATTGCAAGAGAGGCAGGCTCAAGAACTAAAATTGCAGTTTATTCCAAAGATCCTGATGTCGATGCACAAGGTTCATGTATTGGTAAGAACGGTATAAGAGTTAATCAGATAAGCGATGAATTAAGAGGCGAAAAGCTTGATATTATTAAGTGGAGTGAAGACCCTGTTGAACTCATTACTGCAAGTCTTAGTCCTTCAACTGTATTGTCAGTTGAAATAAATGAACAGGAAAAGATGGCAGTTGTAACTGTTCCTGAGTATCAACAGTCACTTGCAATCGGAAGCAGAGGTCAGAATGTAAGACTGGCTGCAAGATTAACAGGTTGGAAAATCGATATTAAAAAACCTGAAACAGAAACTGTTGAGGAATAATATATGGAATTGAAACAAAAGCATATTCCAATGCGTATGTGTGCAGGCTGCAGAAATATGTTCGATAAATCACAGCTTTTAAGAATTGTAAAGCTTGATGATAAACTGGTTATTGACTTTGATAAAAAATTTCAGTCACGAGGAACATATCTATGCAAAAGCAATGATTGCTTACTAAAAGCGCAAAAAAGAAAAACATTTTCTAATATACTTAAAAATAAAGTTCCTGATGAATTTTATGAGGAGTTGGCAAAACATATTGAAAGATAAGATTTTAGGATTAATCGGACTTTGTAAAAAAGCAGGAAAAATTGTTGCAGGCGCACAGTTATGCGAAAAGGAGATAAGAGCAGGAAGGTCCGAATTGATTATTGTTGCAGACGACATATCACAATCAGGCAATAAAGCTATAACCGATATTTGTACTCACTATAAAAAGAATTTCATAATTTGTTGTTCGATGAGTGAGTTGGGTAAGGCAGTCGGTGCAGCTGGTGACAGGAGTGTTGTGTCGGTTAATGATAAGGGATTTTCCAAGGCTATTTTAAAAAAATATGCCGAATTGCAATTAGGAAGGAATGGTGAATAAATATGGCAATGTCAAATGTTAAAGTGCAGGAAATTGCAAAAGACTTAAAGCTAACAAGCAAAGAAATTATAACAAAGCTTGCAGAGTTTGATATAACATTGAAATCAGGTGCATCCTTATTGGAGGAAGAGCATCTTGGACTTATTTTGGAAATATATACACAGGCTTTTGATTTAGGCGATGAGGTTATTGAAAAGCCCGAAGTTAAAATGCCTGAATTTAAAGAAGAAAAGAAGGAAGAGGCTAAGCCTTTGGAAAAGAAAGAAACTGTTAAAAAGACAGTCAAAAAAGAAGTAAAGCCCGAGGGTAAAAAAGAAGAGCCTAAGCCTGAAAAGAAAGATAAGCCAAAAACAAGAAAAAATGATGTAAAAAGACCTGCTCAGGCAAAGGATAAGGGCGAGAGAATTGAACTTAAGTTTGAGGGTAACAGCGAAGATTCAATCAAGGTTTTTGAAGACCAGAAAGTAAGATATGTTGACACAAGAACATCTACTGTTGAACTTGAGAAGATGGAAACAAGAGAACGCCTTGAAAGTATGGTTTCTGATGATATGAACAGAATGCAGGATAACAGAAACAAGAAAAAGAAAAAGGCAAGAAATGAAAAAAATCAGGGATTTATTGAAAAGGGTAAGTCAGAGGAGAAAAAAATCCAGCCACCTGTTAAAAAGGATACTACACCAAAGAATGTTGAAATCCCTGAAACAATAACAGTTGGGGAATTTGCATCAAAGCTTGGTAAACCTGCTGCAGAAATTGTTAAGAAATTAATGATGCTTGGGGTAATGGCAGCAATAACACAGAGTATCGACTTTGATACTGCTAGTTTAATTGCTGATGATTACGGAATAGAAATCAAGCAGGAAGTTATAATAACAAAAGAGGATATGCTCTTTGAGGAAATTGAGGATAAGCCTGAGGATTTAGAGCCTCGTTCACCTGTAGTTGTAGTTATGGGGCACGTTGACCATGGTAAAACATCACTTCTTGATGCTATCAGAAACACATCTGTTACATCAACAGAAGCAGGCGGTATTACACAGCATATCGGTGCTTACAGTGTAAGACTAAATGACAGAGATATAACCTTCCTTGATACACCTGGACACGAAGCATTTACAACAATGCGTGCAAGAGGTGCACAGGTTACTGATGTAGCTATCCTTGTTGTTGCAGCTGACGACGGTATTATGCCTCAGACAATAGAAGCTATTAACCATGCAAAGGCTGCAGGTGTTACAATAGTTGTTGCTATTAATAAGATTGATAAAGAAGGCGCAAACCCTGAGAGAGTTAAGCAGATGTTGGTTGAACATGAGCTTGTTCCTGAAGAATGGGGCGGTGATACTGTTTGTGTTGAAATTTCTGCAAAACAGCGTATTAATATTGAAAGCTTATTGGAAATGGTACTTCTTATAGCAGATATGAAGGAATTGAAAGCAAATCCTAACAAGCTTGCAAGTGGTACTGTTATTGAATCAAAGATTGATAAGGGCAGAGGTCCTGTTGCTACAGTTTTGGTTCAGGACGGTACTTTGAATGTCGGTGATATTGTTATCGCAGGAACAGCTGTTGGTCACGTTCGTGCTATGGTTAATGATAAGGGCAGAAGAATTAAAACTGCAGGCCCATCAACTCCCGTAGAAATTCTTGGTCTTTCAGAAGCTCCGTCAGGCGGTGACAACTTCAGAGTTGTTAAGGATGAAAAGCTTGCAAGGGATGTTGCTGAAAGCAGAAAGCATGAAGAAAAAGAAACAAAGTTCAATGCAACAGTTAAGGTTTCTCTTGATAACTTATTCTCACAAATTGACGAGGGTAATATGAAAGAGCTTAATGTTATCATAAAAGCTGATGTACAGGGTTCTGTTGAAGCAGTAAGACAATCTTTGGAAAAGCTTTCAAATGATGAGGTAAGAGTAAGAGCAATCCATGGCGGTGTCGGTGCAGTTAATGAATCTGACGTTATGCTTGCTAATGCATCAAATGCTATTATTGTCGGATTTAATGTAAGACCTGACGCAGGTGCTGCAGCTGCTGCATCACAGCATGAGGTTGATATAAGATTATATAGAGTTATCTATCAGGCTATCGAAGAAATCGAAGCTGCTATGAAGGGTATGTTGGACCCTGAATACAAGGAAGTTGTAATTGGTCATGCCGAAGTAAGACAGACATTTAAGGTTTCAGGTGTTGGAACAATAGCAGGATCTTATGTAACTGATGGTAAGATTACCAGAAATGCGCAAGTAAGACTTGTAAGAAATGGTATTGTTGTTCACGAAGGTTCAATCGACAGCTTAAAGAGATTCAAGGATGATGCCAAAGAGGTTGCAGACGGATTTGAATGCGGTATTGGTCTTGAAAACTTTAATGATATTAAAGAAGCTGATATTATTGAATGTTTCATTATGGAGGAAATAGAAAGATAATCTATGGCAAAAGAAAGAATTAATAAAATCAATGAAGAGGTTATGCGCGAGCTAGCAGTTATTATAAGAGAACTTAAGGATAAGCGTATACCTATGCTAACAAGTGTTGTTTCAGTTAATGTAACAAACGATTTGAGTTATGCAAAGGCATATATTAGTGTATATGGCGATGAAAATGTTCAAAAGGAAGCTATAAAAGGTCTTAAGAGTGCAAGTGGCTTTATAAGACGTGAAATAGGTCACAGATTGCAGTTAAGACATACTCCTGAGTTCATTTTCGAGCTTGACCACTCAATCGAGCATGGCTCAAAGATAACACAAATGTTAAGGGATATTAATAAAGAGGGATAATCTATGCAAAAGATTATAAAAATGATTGATAAAGCAACTGATATTGCAATTTTATCACATATTGATGAGGACTCAGATGCCTTTGGCAGCTCGCTTGCAATGCAGGAAATGTTAAGGGGTAAGGGTAAAAATGTTTGTTATTATCTAGAAAAGCCGATAGAGAAAAAATTGTCATTCATAAGTGATGATTATTTAATATTTGGTGAGGAGGATAAAAATAAACATTTTGACCTTGTAATATGCCTTGACAGCGGTGATTTAGGACGACTTGGAAAAAGAGCGGATATTCTGAAAAACTGTGATAAATCAATTTGTATTGACCATCATTATACTAATACAGGATACTGCGATGAAAATTTAGTAGATGGTGAAATTTCATCAACATCTGAAATGATATATGATTTATTTGTTGAGATGAATATTGAAATATCAAAAAAAATGGCTGTGTATCTTTATTGCGGAATAATGGGTGATACAGGTTGTTTAAAATACAGTTGTGCAACACCAAAGACTGCTTATGTTATTTCAAAGCTGATGGAATTTGGATTTGAGCACGCATATTATTGCAGAAGAATATTTGATTTAGACCCCGTAGAGCTTGTGAAGCTAAGAGGGTATGTTATGAACAATATTGAAAGCTATTTTGATTCAAGAGTGAGCATTGCATGGGTTGATGTGAAAATTCTTGAAAAATTTGGTGTTTCTGAATGCGATACAGGGAATATTGTTAACATTCCAAGAAGTGTTGAAGGTACAGAAATTGCTGCATTTATCAAAAAAACAGAAGAAAAGGTAAAAATAAGCCTCAGGTCTAATGGGAAATATAATGTTGGAAAAGTAGCATCATTACTTGGCGGCGGCGGTCACAAGATGGCTGCCGGTGCTGTTGTAGGTGATGTCAGCATTGATGAGGCTAAAGATATGCTTATGAGGGCAATCGGAGAGGTTATAGATGGTTGAATATGATAAGGATGCGATAGTGTATCCGTATATAACTGAATATTTAAGAAAAGAAATCCCACCACATACAGGAATTTTAAAAGAGCTCGAAGAGTATGCCGAACTTCACTCAGTCCCAATTGTTCAGCCCGAAACTGCACAGCTTTTGAGTGTATTGTGTGCAATTAAAAGACCGCTAAGAATTTTAGAGGTTGGATGTGCAATTGGTTATTCAGCGATACTTATGTCTGAATTTTTGGAAAACGGCGGAACTATTACAACATTGGAGTGGGATGCTGATACTGCAGAAATTGCCAGAGAAAACATAAAAAAAGCAGGCCTTTCGGAAGTTATAAATGTAATATGTAACGATGCTAAGGATGTTATTCCGACACTTACTGCTGAATATGATATTGTTTTTTTGGACGGTCCTAAGGCTCACTACATTTATATGCTTAATGACTGTATCAGACTTTTGAAAAAAGGCGGATTATTAATTGCAGATAATGTTTTGTATAAGGGGATGACTGCTGATGATGAGCATGTTATTCGTCGCAAGATAACGATTGTTAAAAGATTAAGAAGGTTTATTTCTGCACAAATGCAAAGAAATGAGTTGAAAACAGTTGTACTGCCTTTAGGTGACGGTGTGACTGTAGGAGTAAAGCTATAATTAACGAAAGGATTTATTCAAAATGAAGAAACCTGAATTGCTGGCACCGGGCGGCAGTCTTGAAAAACTGAAAACTGCCATAAATTATGGTGCTGATGCAGTATATATAGGCGGCGATGCCTTTAGTTTAAGAGTTGCTGCTGAAAACTTTTCGTATGAGGATATGAAAGAGGGCATAAAGTATGCTCACGACAGGGGAAAAAAGGTTTATTTAACTGCCAATATATTACCTCATAACGAGGATATTAAACAGTTTGAAGAGTTTATAAATGAAATAAGGCCGTTAGGATTTGATGCAGTTTTAATTGCCGATTTAGGAATGTTTGATATGATGAGGGAGCTTGCTCCCCAAATACCTATCCATATCAGCACACAGGCAAATAATGTAAATTACCGTTCTGCTTGTGCATGGCATAAGCTTGGGGCAAAAAGAGTAGTTCTTGCCAGAGAAATGAGCTTCGATGAAATAAAAGAAATCAGAGAAAATATTCCTGAAGATTTAGAGATTGAAGCTTTTGTTCATGGTGCTATGTGTATTTCATATTCAGGAAGGTGTCTTTTGTCAAACTATATGACGCAAAGAGATGCAAATATGGGCGCTTGTGCACATCCCTGCAGATGGAACTATTCACTGGTAGAAGAAACAAGACCGGGTGAATATATGGATGTTTTTGAAAATGAAAGAGGTACTTTTATTTTCAACTCTAAAGACTTGTGTATGATAAGACATATTCCTGAAATAGTAAAAAGCGGTATCTCAAGCCTCAAAATTGAGGGAAGAGTTAAAACATCCTATTATGTTGCAACAATAGTAAAGGCATACAGAGAGGAAATTGACAGATATTTTAATGACCCTGAAAATTACGAGTTTGATGAAAAACAGTATGATGAGCTATGTAAGGTAAGCCACAGACCGTATTCAACAGGTTTCTATTTCGGAAAACCTGGTTCTGATAAACAGGTTTATACCGATAGCTCATATATAAGAGATTATGATTTAATCGGTATGGTTATCGACTATGATGAAAAAACAAAAATTGCTACTATATCACAGAGAAATAAATTTTCTCTTGGTGAAGAAATTGAAATAATACAGCCGGGAAAACCATTTTTCTCTCAAACAGTAAAGGATATGGAAAATGAATTGGGAGAAAAAATCGAGAGTGCGCCCCACGCACAGATGATTGTTAGAATGAGAGTCGATTTTCCTGTTAATACCGATTCAATGTTAAGAAGAGTAAGAAAATAGTAGTGGAGAACATACTATGAATAAGAAAGTATTTAAATGGATTATAAAAAACGGCAGGGAAAGCTTTATCTTTATTATGCTTTTAACTGTTGCAAGTGTCATTCTTTCATTGATTTCATTACAGTTTTCAATGGAATCAAAGGTGATGGTAGATATTGCAACAGGGGCAAATGACGGTGAATTTTCTAATTCATTAATAAGAATTGTTGTTCTTTTGTTGTTTATGCTTATAATACAAATTTCTATTAATTTTTTAAATGTACATGCTAATTCAAGATTTGAGATTTCCCTAAAAAATAATATATTTAAGAAGCTTTTGGATAAAGACTATCTATCAGTATCAAAATATCATTCAGGTGAACTCTTAAACAGAATTAATTCTGATGTTAATATAATAGTTTCGGGAATTATCACAATTATTCCTAAATTAGCACTATTCCTAACAAGCGTAGTTGGTGCATTTATTTATCTTTATAAAATTGACAGTTTTTTATCATTAGTTATTTTGGCGGTGGGCCCGTTTGTGCTGATTGGTGCGAGACTCTATTCAAAGGCCTTTAAGAGATTACATAAAGAGTGTCAGGCGGCAGACGGTAAGACTAAATCATTTATGCTTGAAATTTTGCAGAATATTCTTGTGGTAAAATCTTTTGCAAATGAAGAAAAAATGGTAGAAAAAAGCAAGAAACTGCAGAATGTGAGTTATAAGCTAAGAGTTATAAGAACAAGGGTATCAGTTTTAGCACATATAGGAATGTTCTTGGTTTTTAATGCCGGATTTTATTTTGCACTTGCTTATTGTGCTTATAAATTATCACTTGATTTAATGACTGTCGGTGATGTGATTGCGGTCACACAGTTGGTTCATCAAATACAGTCACCATTCCAGAATATCTCAGGGCTCGTTCCTCAATTCTTTTCTGTAATTGCATCAAGCGAAAGATTGATTGAGTTGGAAGAAATTAAAGATGAAGTGTTATCGGGTGATATGCTCGATAAAGATATTTACGAAAAACTTGATGAAATAGTCTTTGATAATGTTAAATTTTCATACAACAGTGATTCCGTTGTTTCCGGAATTAATATGAGTATTAAAAAAGGTGAATTTGCAGTAGTTGCAGGAGAATCGGGGGCAGGTAAAAGTACAGCTATAAAACTTCTTTTGGGAATTTTAAATCCTGATAGCGGAAGTATATATTTAAAGACTACCGATGGTAAAAAATTAAACCTTGGAAAGAATACAAGGCCGTTGTTTACATATGTCCCACAAGGTAATTTGATTTTATCAGGAACGATAAGAGAAAATATTGCATTTGCAAATGAAAATGCAGATGAGGAAAGTATAATAAAAGCTGCAAAACTTGCGCAGATATGGGATTTTATCGAGATGCTTGATAATAAGCTTGATACAACAATCGGAGAAAACGGCTTAGGACTTTCGGAGGGACAGGCTCAAAGAATTTCAATAGCAAGAGCACTTTTAAATGATTCACCCGTTCTGCTATTAGACGAGTCAACATCAGCTCTTGATTCAAAAACCGAAGCAGAACTTTTATGTGCAATTAAGGGTATGACAGATAAAACAGTAATAATTGTGTCGCACAAGCAGGCGGTATTTGATGTTTGTGATAAAGTTTTATATATAACAACGGATTAGATGAAAAAAGCCGGCATATGAGTCGGCTTTTTTATAGAAAGGCAGTTAAAATGGAAGAAAAAATTAAAGAGGCAATAAAACTATTAAATGAAAATGGATATATTGTGTCTAAAATCAATAAGGCTCAGATTGCAACAGCCCAAAGCTGCTGTCAGGATAAGTCAAGATGTAATTTTAATGTCATTGGAATTAAATGTGTTGATTTATTATGTGTACAGGATGAGATAAAGGAACAGATATTGCCGTACATAGAAAATAAAGAGTAAAGGCGGTAATTAAAATAAGATTGATTATAGCTGAAAAACCGAGTCTTGCAAGAAATATTGCTGATGGAATCGGTGAAATGAAGAAATATAACGGTTATTTTGAAGGACAGGGTTACATATTAACATGGGTTTTTGGTCACCTGTTTTCGTTGGTTGATATTGATGATTACTCGCCAAATCCCGATGGTACGAGAAAGTGGACAATGAAGAATATACCCTGTTTTCCTGAAAAATTCCGTTTTGAACTCAAAAAAGACTTAGAAACAAAAATGGTTGATGCAGGTGTCAGGAAACAGTTTGAAATCATAAGGACTTTAGTTAACAGAAAAGATGTTGATATGATTATAAATGCAGGCGACGCTGACCGAGAGGGAGAAATTATAGTAAGAATCTGTGTTGAGAATGCAAAAAAGGAAGAAAAACCATTTATGAGATTATGGCTTCCTGACCAGACACCGCAAACTATTAAAAGTGCATTATCTGAAATGAAAAGTGAGAGGGAATATGAAAATTTAGCCGCAGAGGGTTATGCAAGAACATACATTGACTGGCTCTACGGCGTTAACTTGACGCGTTTTGCAACTTTAAAATCGGGAAATCTATTAAGAGTAGGCAGAGTAATAGTGCCAATTGTAAAAGCTATCTATGACAGAGATATGTCTATAAGAAACTTTAAACCTGACATATATTATGCGCTTGTTTCCAATGCACAAACAAAGGGCGAAGAAATAGAATTAACAAGTAAGGAAAAGTTTGATAAAAAAGATTATCAAAAAGCCTTAGAGCTTTGTAAAAAATATAATGAACATAAGGCAATCGTTACTTTTAAGAAAAAGAAAAACGATAAAATTCAACCTGGGAAACTATATTCATTGACAAAATTACAAAATGTTCTTGGTAAAAAGTATAAAATGTCAATGGAAAAAAGCTTAAAAATTGTTCAGGAGCTTTATGAAAAAGGCTATGTTACATATCCGAGAACAAACTCTGAATATCTTGCCACTGCGGAACAAAGCAAGGTAAGAACAATTTTAGAGTCTGTTAAAAAACTTGGTTATCCTGTTGAATTCAAATACAAAAAGACAATATTTGATGATTCAAAAATTGAATCTCATTCGGCCCTGACTCCGACATATAAAATTCCTAAAAAAACTGATTTAACAGAAGATGAATTCACGGTTTACTCTGTAATTATGAGAAGATTTGTTGCAGTATTTTGCAGCGAGGAATGTATTTGTGAAAAGACTGAAATAAAAATTGATGTTGGCGGATTAGAGGAGTTCACTCTAAAGGGTACTGTGATAGTCGAGCCCGGCTGGACAAAATTTGACGACTATACAAAAAAGGATAAAATTCTACCGCAGCTTGATATGGGCGATGTTATAAACATTGATTTTAAGCCTATAGAAAAAGAAACCAATCCACCTAAGCATTATACCATAGAAACTCTTAATAATTACCTTAAAAATCCGTTTAAAGAAGAAAAAGCAAAAAAAACAGACGAAGAAAATGACGAAGAGGAATATCGTGCAATTTTTGAAGGTCTTGAGCTTGGTACGGAAGCAACAAGAACAGGAATAATTGATAATGCTAAAAAGAGCGGATATATCCAACTCAAAAAAGATGTTTATACTATTTTGCCAGGTGGTGAACAACTAATAGAGGCTTTACAGAGAATGAATATCAGTATGGATAAATATAAAACTGCAGAGGTTGGTAAGGCATTAAAAAAAGTGTATAGAGGAGAGTTTTCTATTGAAGATAGTATAGCTATTGCAAAAGATGAAATTCAAAGTGTTTTTAAATTTGATGAAGAGACAAGAGGTACAGATACAAACGACGGATTTATTGGAGATATTGCAGGGGTATGTCCATTATGTGGTTCAAATGTTATGAGAACAAAATTTGGATATGGCTGTTCGGGTTATAAAGAGAATAACTGTAAGTTTGGTGTTAGCAATGTAATTTGTTCTAGAGTCATTTCTGTTTCTAATGTAAAAAAACTTTTAGAAACAGGTAAAACAGATAAAATTTCAGGCTTTGTTTCTCCTAAAACAGGTAATAAATTTGATGCATATTTAAAGCTTGAAAACGGTAAGGCAGTATTTGAATTTTAATAAAGAATAAAAAGTTAAAAATGGCATAACATAATAACAGTTACATTATATAGATAGGAGTTTATATATGAAAAAAGTAATTTGTTTATGTTGTGCTGTTTTTTTGATGTCAGTAAATTTAGTGGTTTATGCCCAACCTCAAGAATTACAGACATCCGCAAAGTCTGTTTTATTAATGGAGCAAAGCACAAAAGAGGTTTTGTATGAGAAAAATCCTGATGAGCATTTATCTATTGCAAGCGTCACAAAAATAATGACAATGCTTTTAATTATGGAGGCTATTGATAACGGAAAAATCACTATGGAGGATATGGTACCTGTAAGTGAGAGAGCAATGTCAATGGGCGGTTCAACTATGTTTTTGGAGGCAGGAGAAGAACTCTCAGTTTATGAAATGCTAAAGGGAATTGCTGTAGCATCTGCAAATGACGGTTGTGTTGCAATGGGCGAATATATTTCCGGAAGTATTGAAAACTTTGTTGCCGAAATGAATAAAAGAGCACAGGAATTGGGGATGACAAATACAAATTTTGTAAATACAAACGGTCTTGATGCCCCTGACCATTATTCGAGTGCAAGAGATGTGGCACTAATGTCCGCTGAGCTTTTAAAGCACGAAAAAATATTTGAATTTACAACTATATGGACAGATAAAATGCATGACGGTAAATTTGATTTGGCAAATACAAATAAGCTTATAAGATTTTACTCTGGTGCTAACGGACTAAAAACAGGCTCGACAGACGAAGCACTTTGTTGTCTTTCTGCAACTGCAAAAAGAGATGATTTGCAACTGATTGCAGTTGTTTTAGGAGCACCCACATCAAATGACAGATTTTCTGATGCCAGAACCCTTTTGGATTACGGATTTGCAAACTATGATATAGAGAATTTTGCAAAAGCCAATCAGGAATTTGTTAAAATTCCCGTAAAAAAAGGATGCACAGAAACTGTTGATGCCGTTGCAAAGGACGATGTTTCTTTGCTTGTGAGAAAAGGAGAAAAAGGAAAGTGTGAGCAGGAAATTTTTGTTCCCGAGGAAATTACGGCACCTGTTATGAAAGGTTCTTCAATCGGTAAAATGATTTACTCAAAAGAGGGGAAGACTGTCGCAGAGGTTGAGCTTGTTGCCAAAGAAGATGTTCCAAAAATAAGTTTTGGAAAGTATTTCATTAATATAATTAAAAGTATTTTTGGGTAATAAAAAAGAGCATCAGCTCTTTTTTATTTTTTTAATATCCATACAATCTGTTGATATAAGTGCTAAGATATACCCCAAGCCTCCTGCCGCAGAACATACCAATAATGAAACTATCTCATTTGAAAAAATTACATTCAAAGGTCTTTTTAAAAGTATCATAATTATGAACATACACAACAAAGATAATATTGGTAGTATAAATGTTTTAACAGGCAACAATTTAATATCGGTATATCTAATAACTGCCCTGATATTAAGAATCATTATAACTAAATATGCAAGTGTAGAGCCAATAATTGCGCCTGAAATATTGAATATTGGCATAGGTATAAGAAAAATATTGGATGTTAATTTTATAAACATACCTATTAGTGAGTATAAGAACGGTTCAAAAATTTTTCCCATAGAATGAAGTGTAACAATAAAAATATTTGAAACACACATAAAGAAAAGTGCGGGGGAAAGCATTTTTAAAAGATGTGCAGAGGCTGTGTTATCAAAGAGCAGATTTAGAATTTCGTCAGAAAAAAGTGTCAGAATTAATGCGCAGGGAAGAATTATAATTATTGTTATCCTGAGTGCGGAGAGCAGAGTTTTGTTTGCAAGAGGAAGGTTTTTAGTTGCAAATGCTCCACTGATTACAGGGAATATACTTGCAGTAAGTGCCGAAATCATACCTACAGGCAGGTAAAAAATGGTGAGAGCATACCCTGAATATGCACCATATAACCATCTTGCTCCATCTATAGTCATTTTTAAGGTGTCTGCCAGATTGTCAAAATGAGTTGTGTAGCTTGAATATCTTAACAAAAACAAATTAACATTATCAGATGTGAATTTAATGTTTAAAAGACTGTTTCTTATTGTAGCAGTATCTACAAGGTTAATTCCGCAGGAAATAAGCGAACAGACAAGCATTGGGAAAGCAACCTCAAAAATAGAATGAACAATCACCTTATTTGATTTTAATTCACCTGAATTTGTGAGCTTTTTATTTGAAGGAATGAACATTAAAAATAGAATTATGGTTGCAATTAATTCACCGATGGTAATGCCTGAAACCGCGCCTGCAGAGGTGATTTCTATAAGAGTATTATTAAAATATAACGCAACTCCAAAACCAAGTATAAGCCTCACTAATGACTCTATGACTTGCGATATTGCAGTTGGAATCATATTTACGCAGCCTTGAAAATAGCATTTTGAAACGTTTCCAAGCGCAACTAAAAATACCGAGGGAGAAATAACTTTTATTGCAAGAGTTGCTTTCGGATCTTTCATTGCATACGCAAAAAAATCTGCACCAAAATATAAAATCAGGCTTCCAATCAAACCAAGAATGGCAAAAATTAACGCTGAAAATTTAACTGTTTTCTTCACTGTTTTATGATTATTCATAGCAAATTCTGTCGAAATAAGTCTTGAAAATCCAAGCGGAAAACCAGATATTATAAAAGATAAAATCATTGAATATACATTCATTGCAGTATTGAAAATTGCCATACCCTCTTCGTGAAGTACATAAGTGAGTGGAATTTTGAAAATTGCACCAAGTATTTTTGAAATTGCATTTGCTGCCATTAAAATTATCGTACCTTTTATGAAATTTTGTTTTGAATTCATATTGAAACCTCTTTAAAAAGTCTTGTTATAACAATTTATTTGTGTTATAATAATTTTATGACGAAGAAATTTAAGGAAGTGTAGCTATGAATTATACAATGAATGATTTGTTAGAAATTATGAAAAGGCTTCGTGCTGATGATGGTTGTCCGTGGGATAGAGTGCAGACACATCAATCAATTAAAAGAAGTATGATTGAAGAAGTATATGAAGCGATTGAAGCTCTTGATAATAATGATGATAAAATGTTTGCAAATGAACTTGGTGATGTTCTTATGCAGGTTGTATTTCATGCAAGAATTACAGAGGAAAGAGGAGCCTTTAATTTTGATGATGTTGTAAATGAGGTTTGCACAAAACTAATCGAAAGACATACCCATGTTTTTGGTAATGACAAAGCAGGTGACGAAACAGAAGCCCTTGATGCCTGGGAAAAGAATAAGAAAAAGGAAAAAGGATTAAAGAGTTTTTCAGATGCCTTAGTTGATGTTCCTAAAAATTTTCCTGCATTAATCCGTGCTGAAAAGGTACAGAAAAAGGCAAAAGCAGCTGGCTTTGATTGGGAAAATGTTGACGGAGCTATAGATAAGGTTTATGAAGAGTTAGATGAAGTTAAGTCAGCAATGAAATCGGATAATGAAGAAAAAATTAATGAAGAATTTGGTGACTTACTATTTGCAGTTGTTAATATGGGCAGATTTTTAAAGGTTGACCCTGAAACGAGCCTTACAGATGCGACTAATAAATTCATTAATCGTTTTATTAAAATGGAGAAACTGGCTGAAAAAAAAGATAAGAAACTTGATGAACTTTCACCTTCAGAACTTGATGTTTTGTGGGAAGAGATTAAAAAATAAATATTCGCGGCTATATTTTTGGATATAGTCGCATTTTTTTTCATTTTTTTTCTAAAAATAGTTGATATTATTTTAATAAAAAGGTATAATAGAATAATAAAATGTTGATGCTATGTGCATTTTAAAGAAAATTGAACGGAGAAGATAAAATGGATAATATAAAATTAGCAGATTTGTTATTTCCTCATATAACAAAATCACCTGATGATATTGAAAAGGTATATCCAAAAAGAAACTTAAAAGATAGTGCCGAGGTTACAAGATTTGCACCGAGTCCGACAGGTTTTTTACATATTGGAGGACTTTTTGCTGCATTCGTATCCGAAAGAGCAGCCCACACAACTGACGGTGTGTTTTATTTAAGAATTGAGGATACCGACAAAAAGCGTGAAGTAGAAAATGGTGTTACAGGAATTGTTAAGGGTATTCAGGATTTCGGAATTAAAATTGATGAGGGTATGATGAGTGAAACCGAGTCAATTGGTGACTATGCACCTTATATTCAAAGTAAGAGAGCCGAAATCTATCAAACATATTGTAAGGATTTGGTTTTAAAAGGTCTTGCATATCCATGCTTTTGTACGCCTGAAGAATTAAATGATATAAGAGAAAAACAAGAGGCTAAAAAAGAAAATCCCGGATATTACGGAAAATATGCAAAATGCAGAGATTTATCACTAGAAGAAATCGAAGAAAAAATCAAAAACAATGTTCCATACGTTTTAAGATTAAAATCACCGGGTGATGAGAATAGAAGAATTACTTTTGAAGACGGAATAAAAGGTAAAATTGAAATGCCTGAAAATGTATTGGATGTAGTTTTATTAAAGGCAGACGGCATTCCGACATATCACTTTGCACATGCTATTGATGACCATTTGATGGGAACAACTTATGTTATAAGAGGCGATGAGTGGATAGCATCTGCACCAATTCATCTGCAATTATTTAATGTATTGGGATTTGATGCTCCAAGCTATGCACATATTTCACCTATTATGAAAGAGGATGAGGAAACAGGCGGTAAGAGAAAGTTATCAAAAAGAAAAGACCCTGAGGCTGCTGTAAGCTACTATCATGAGGTGGGATATCCTAACAGTGCGGTTTTAGAATATCTCTATACCATTGCGAATTCAAGCTATGAACAGTGGAGGATGGAAAACCCTGATGCATCAATGGATGAATATAAGTTTGATTTTGCTCACATGAGTAAGTCAGGTGCATTATTTGACCTTATGAAATTAACTGACATCAGTAAGACATATATTTCAAAGCTCACAACTGATGAGGTTTATGAAAAAGTATTGGAATGGGCAAAGGAATATAATAAAGAATTTGCAGATTTACTTTTAAAGGATGTTAAATACGCAAAGAGCATATTTAATATCGAAAGAGGAAACGAAAAACCAAGAAAAGATATTGCAAAGTGGGAAGATACTCCCGAATACACAAAATATTTCTTTGAAAGACCAACATCTTACGAATATCCTGAAACACTTTCAGCTTCCGATATGATTGAAATATTAGAAGAATATAAAAAGGTTTATAATTACAATGATACAGGGGACGATTGGTTCCCGAAAGTGCGTGATATGAGCGAGGCATTGGGATATGCAAA
Source organism: Clostridia bacterium (assembly GCA_045645365.1). Classification (GTDB taxonomy): domain Bacteria; phylum Bacillota; class Clostridia; order UBA1381; family UBA1381; genus RGIG1988. Next base: position 106,135 of record JAZRIR010000010.1, read on the forward strand.
AGCACCAAAGCTCTATAAGAAAAACCCTGAACTTTACAGAGGCCATGTGGGTGATGTATCTACAGTTATAAGGGCTGCTGCAACAGGCAGAAAGAATACACCTGATTTATACCAAATACTAAAGGTTCTGGGTAATGATGAGGTTATTAAAAGATTTGATATTGCAATAGATAAACTCAAGGAGGAAGCTTAAATGTCAGAAGAAACAAGAGAATTTGTTAGTACCAATTTTATACATGAAGCAATTAATAAAGATTTAGAGGACGGAGTTTATGAAAAGGTTCAAACTAGATTTCCTCCTGAACCGAATGGTTATTTGCATATTGGTCATGCTAAGGCTATATGCATAGATTTTGGTACAGCAATAAAATATAATGGAACTTGTAATTTAAGACTAGATGACACAAATCCTACAAAGGAAGATATTGAATATGTTGATGCAATAAAGGAAGATATCGAATGGCTCGGATTTAAGTGGGATAAGATTTTATATGCATCTGATTATTTTGACGATATTTATGAATGTGCTGTAAAGCTTATAAAAATGGGTAAAGCATTCGTTGATGATTTGACTGCTGATGAAATAAGAGAATACAGGGGAACATTAACAGAGCCCGGTAAAGATAGTCCATACAAAAACAGAACAATTGAAGAAAATCTCAATTTATTTGAAAGAATGACAAAGGGTGAATTTGAAAACGGGGAAAAGGTTTTAAGAGCAAAAATTGATATGGCGTCACCTAACCTCAATATGCGTGACCCTGTTATATACAGAATTCTTCACGCAGCACATCACAGAACAGGTGATAAGTGGTGTGTATATCCAATGTATGATTTTGCTCACCCGATTTCTGACACTATTGAAGGGGTTACACATTCGTTGTGTTCTTTGGAATTTGAAGACCACAGACCTCTTTATGACTGGTTCTTGAAGGAACTTGGTTTTGAAACACCTTCAAGACAGATTGAGTTTGCAAGAATGAACTTAAATTATACACTGACAAGTAAGAGAAAGTGTCTAAAGCTTGTTAATGATGGAATAGTTTCGGGCTGGAATGACCCAAGAATGGGAACATTATGCGGTATGAGAAGGAGAGGTTATACTCCTGAGGCTATAAGAGATTTTTGCGACAGAATTGGTGTTGCAAAGGCTAACAGCGTCATTGAATTTAGTTTATTGGAGGCTTGTGTTCGTGAAGATTTGAACAAAAAAGCTCCAAGAGCAATGGCAGTTTTAAGACCTATTAAGCTTATAATTGATAACTACCCAGAGGACTTGGTTGAAGAAATTGAGGTTGAAGTTAATCCTGAAGACCCATCAATGGGAACAAGAAAAGTTGAATTTTCTAAAGTTCTTTATATCGAAGAAGATGACTTTATGGAAGATGCTCCAAAGAAATATTTTAGACTTTCTCCTGGTAGAGAAGTAAGATTAAAGAGTGCTTATTATGTTACTGCAACCTCATGTGTTAAGGATGAAAACGGTAAAGTAATCGAAGTTCATTGTACCTATGATCCTGAAACAAAGGGCGGAGATTCTCCTGATGGAAGAAAGGTTAAAGGCACAATTCATTGGGTTAGTGCTAATCATGCAGTTAATGCCACAGTAAAGCTTTATGACAGACTATTTAATGTTGAAAATCCGTCTGATGAAAGCAAGGTTGGTAGCTTTATTGAAAATATAAATCCATTATCTGTTGAGATTTTGGAAAACTGTAAGATTGAATCAAACCTTGCCAATATCAAGTCAGGAGATAAGTTCCAGTTCCTAAGACTCGGATATTTCTGTGTTGATACAGACAGCACAAGTGATAATATAATCATTAACAGAACTGTTGCGCTAAAAGATTCTTGGGCAAAAATAAAGTAAGGCGGTAGTAAAAATGATAAATTACGAAAAATTTTATTCTGATAGAGTAAAACCGATGAAGGGCTCAGCTATTCGTGAAATGTTTAAGAGAATGGCAGACCCAAGCATCATTTCTCTTGCCGGCGGAAATCCTGCGTCCGAGTTGTTTCCCGGTGAAGAACTTTCAAAAATTGCAGAAAATATTTTAGCTGAAAATCCTACAAAGGCGTTGCAGTACGGAACAACCGACGGATTACCTGAAATGAGAAAATGTGCTAAAAAGAGAGCCGAAAAAGTTAATGCTGTAAATGAAAATGACCAGATAATAATAATGACAGGTGCAAATCAAGGTATTGACTTGACTGCAAAAGCACTTATTAACAAGGGTGACAAGATAATTGTTGAAAGTCCAAGTTTTATCGGAAGCCTTAATGCATTCAGAACTTACGAATGTGAGTTAGTTGGAGTAGAGGTTGAGGCTGATGGTATGAATGTAGATGCTTTGGAAAAAGCATTAGCGGAAAATGAAAATGTAAAAATGATTTACACCATTCCAACATTTCAGAACCCAACAGGAACAACTATGTCTTTAGGGAAAAGAAAAAAATTAATTGAACTTGCAAATAAGTATGATGTTCTTGTGTTAGAGGATAACCCCTACGGAGATTTGAGATTTTCAGGGGAAGATTTACCTACATTAAAATCTATGGATACAGAGGGCAGAGTTATTTATGCGGGTTCATTCTCAAAAATTCTATCTCCAGGTATGAGATTGGGATATATTATCGGTGCACCTGAAATTTTGAGTAAAATTGAAATTTTAAAGCAGGTAAACGACGTACATACTCCTGTTTTGACACAGATGATGTGCGTTGAATTTATGAAAAAATATGACATTGATGAATATATTGAAAAGAACAGACAACTCTATGGTAAAAAATGTGATGTTATGTTAAAAGCTATTGAAAAATATTTTCCTAAGGGCAAGGTTAAATACACTGTTCCTGAGGGCGGAATATTTATGTGGTGCGAATGTGAGGGAATAGACGATGTTACTCCATTGGTTGACAAGGCGTTAGAAAAAAAGGTTGCTATTGTTCCTGGATCTAATTTTGCAATTGATGTAAAAGCGCCATCAAATATGTTCAGACTTAATTTCTCATCTGCTACAGTTTGTAATATAGAAGAGGGAATAAAGAGACTCGGAGAAGCTTTGAATGAAGTATTATAATTTAAAGGTGGTAGAAAAATGGACGACAAGAAAGTGATTTTTTCAGCGGTACAGCCGTCAGGAAACATAACTCTTGGAAATTATCTCGGTGCAATTAAAAACTGGGTTGACTTGCAGAACGATTATCACTGTTGTTACTCAATAGTTGATGAACACTCAATTACAGTAAGACAGGACCCTCAGGAGTTAAAGAAAAGAGCATTGGATTTATTAAAGGTCTATATTGCTTGCGGAATTGACCCTGAAGATAATATTTTGTTTATACAATCTCATGTGCCTGCCCATGCGCAACTTGCATGGATATTGAACTGCTATACATATATGGGTGAGCTTTCAAGAATGACACAGTTTAAAGATAAGAGTAAAAAACACGCAGATAATATTAATGCAGGTCTATTCACTTACCCTGTATTAATGGCGGCAGATATTCTTTTATATCAGGCAGATTTAGTGCCTGTTGGCAAGGACCAGATGCAGCATATAGAATTAACAAGAGATATTGCTGAAAGATTTAATGGTATTTACGGCAATGTATTTAAAATTCCGGAAGGATTTATGCCGAAGGCAGGGGCAAAGGTTATGAGTCTTCAGGAGCCAACTAAGAAGATGTCTAAATCAGACGAAAATCCAAAAGCATATATTTCTATGCTTGATGATTTTAATATAATTTCTAAAAAAATTAAGAGTGCTGTAACAGACAGCGAAGGAATAATTGAATATAGAGAAAATGACGAAACCAAAGCCGGAATTAATAACCTTTTGACAATTATGTCTGCAGTTACCGGAGATTCTATTGAAAAGATAGTTTCAAATTACTCAGGTAAAGGTTATGGCGATTTCAAGGCTGATGTTGCAGAAGCTGTTGTTGAGCATATCAGACCTATAAGGGAAAGATATGACCAGTTATCACAGGATAAGTCTTACCTTGTTGATATATATACAAAGGGTGCTGAAAGAGCTAACAAAATAGCGCAGAGAACACTCAACAAGGTATATAAGAAAATTGGATTTATCATCTGATTTTAGAGAGGAAAAACAATGAAAAACTTTGAATTTTTAAGTCTTTTGGGAGCTTGTATCGTTGCATTTGTATTTTCTTTTGCAAGTACACCTTTAGTTAAACATCTTGCAATAAAGTGGAAGGCAATAGATATTCCAAAAGATGGAAGAAGAATGCATAAAAGTCCAATACCAAGACTTGGCGGACTTGCAATTATCTTTGGGTTTATCGTATCAATGCTATGCTTTGGTGTGATGACAAGAGAGGTTATGTCAATTATGGCAGGGGCATTGATTATCGCTTTAATGGGTATAGTTGATGATATTAAGGCTCTCGATGCAAAACCAAAATTTTTAATACAGATAATTGCTGCCACTATTGTAGTTATTGGCGGTGATATGAAAATACAGGTATTTACAAATCCTTTCCTGTGGTCAAATGCAACCTATTTGTTATTGCCTGATTGGATATCTGTAATTTTATCTATTATCTGGATAGTTTTCATTACTAATTCGGTTAATTTTATAGACGGACTTGACGGACTGGCAGCAGGAGTATCAGCAATAATGTCTGTAAGTATGGTATTTATTGCAACAAGATTGGGAGAATATTATGTTGCAGTTATAGGAGTTGCACTGATGGGTGCATGCTTTGGCTTCTTGCCGTATAACTTTAATCCTGCAAAAATATTTATGGGCGATACAGGCTCAACATTTTTAGGATTTATATTAGCCTCTCTATCAATTATGGGAGTATTCAAGAGTTATGCAATTATCTCTTTTGCTGTGCCGCTCTTAATAATGGGATTACCAATGTTTGATGCCATATTTGCAATGGTACGAAGGGTGAGCAAAGGACAGAGTCCTATGCAGGCTGACAGAGGTCATCTGCACCACAGACTTATAGATATGGGATTTTCTCAAAAACAATCAGTCTTTATTCTATATATTATAAGCGGTATATTGGGACTATCTGCAATAATCCTGGCTGAAAGCGGTTCGTTAAGAGCTATGCTTTTGTTGGCAAGTGTCCTTGTTGTAATTCTTGTTGGTGGATTGTTGAAAAATAATAAAAATGAATAGAGGGATTACGTTATGAATAAAGTAAAAGTTATGAGTGTATTCGGGACAAGACCTGAAGCAATAAAAATGGCCCCTTTAGTTCTCGAATTAGAAAAAAATCCAAATATTGAATCTGTTGTTTGTGTTACTGCTCAGCATCGTCAGATGCTTGACCAAGTACTTGAAATTTTTAATATTAAGCCTGATTATGATTTGAATATTATGAAGGAAAGACAAACATTGGTAGGGATAACTGCAAGAGTATTAGAGGGACTTGATGAGGTTATAAAAGAGGCAAAGCCTGATATAGTGCTTGTTCATGGTGATACCTCAACAAGCTTTGTAGGAGCTCTTGCGGCATTTTATAATCAGACAATGGTTGGTCATGTTGAAGCAGGTTTGAGAACTTATGACATATATTCGCCTTTCCCTGAGGAAATGAACAGAAATTTGACAGGTAGAATTGCTGCGATGCATTTTTCACCTACAATACAAAACAAAAATAATCTTTTAAAGGAAAATGTAACAGAAGAAAACATCTATATTACAGGAAATACTGTAATAGATGCTATGAAAACAACTGTTAAGGAAAATTTTGTTTTTGATACTGAGCTTTTGAATAACATTGACTTTGAAAATAGAAGAGTAATTGCAATGACTGCACACAGACGAGAAAATCTCGGAGAACCGCTTGAAAATATATGTAGAGCTGTTAAACGTCTTGTTGAAAAATATGAAGATGTAGAATTTGTTTATCCAATTCATATGAATCCTGCTGTAAGAGAAACAGTAAATGCAATAATTGGTAATATGGACAGAGTTAATATAATTGAACCTGTTAATGTTGATGAACTCCACAACCTTATGGCAAGATGTTATATGGTTATGACTGACTCAGGCGGTATTCAAGAGGAGGCTCCGTCTTTAGCTAAACCTGTTTTGGTTTTGAGAAAGGAAACTGAAAGACCTGAAGCGGTAGCTGCAGGGACAGTAAAAATTGCAGGTGTTGACGAGAATGTAATCTTTGATATGGCCTCGGAATTGCTCGACAGCAAAGATGCGTATAATAAAATGGCTCAGGCTGCAAATCCTTATGGTGACGGAAATGCATCACTTCGTATTATTGATGCTATTTTGTATCAATTCGGAATTCTGGATAAAAGACCTGATGATTATTGTAATTAAAAAAACGGTGTACACAAATGTGTACACCGTTTTTACTCCAAGCCATATTATTGACTTAACAATTCGCCAGGGTCAACATATTTATCCTCATAGAGAATTTCAAAATGAAGGTGATGTTCGTTGGTAAAGTCTGATGCGTTAGTATCACTCACTTTACCTATCAGGTCACCTGATTTTATGCTTTCGCCTGCTTTAACTTCGATTTCTTCAGACAGATTTGAATAGACAGACACATAACCGTTTTCGTGATCAATTAAAACACTTTTACCCATTGAATTATCAAGTATTTCGGAGACGATTCCATCAGCTGATGCATAAATTGCAGAATCCTTTTCACAGGAGATATCAATGCCGTTATGAGTTCGCCAATCTGACAAATATTTATTAAAAATAAGTTCATCTCCTGAAAATGCACAAACTACTGTACCTTCAACCGGCATTATAAACTTATTTGTGTTATCAGAGGTTTCAACTTTCTTTGATGTCATAATGTCTTCTTTATCTTCTTCAACGACAACCTCCGTTTTTTTTGATACATTTACTGAATCGCTTTCGTTTACAGTAATTTCAATCTTGTCTTCTTGATTGGATTTCAAAACTGAATTATCAAAATCCTGTGATGGGGTAGTGTTTTTTGATACAATTTCTGTAGAAGAAATATCTTCCGGCTTGGTTTTGGAAGAATTTATATTGTTTCTTCCTGCATAGCCGATAGCTGCTGCAAGAACCGCAAAACAGCACACGGCTATGTATATGCCGCCTTTAGATGTTTTAGGGCTTTTTTTGTTGTTCATAATAGTAATTCCTTTCTTTTTATCTTCAATATATATCATTTCCAAATTATATTTTATTATACATTTTTGCAAATAATTTAGTATAGTTATTTTCATATAATTGCAAATAATATTTGTATAGATTTATTTTGGAATAAATATGACAAAATTATTCGGAAAAGTTATAAATATTTGACAAATTTTTAGTTTGTGTTACATCAAAAAATAATGGATTTAGCTATTGTTTTTATTGTCTTAATGTGATACAATTACAGAAGAATATGATGTAAGGAGAGGATTGACTGATGAATTCGGCATATGCGTATTTACAACTTTACCGTATGTTTGATGAATGTACTCCTATACCCACTGATTGCGGCAAATATTGTGATAAAGCCTGCTGTCGAGGCGATGATTGTGGTATGTATTTATTTCCTGGTGAAAAAAAGGTTTTCGAAATGCTAAAACCTGATTGGTCAGAACTCTCAATATCCGACCTTGAATATAATTTTGAAGGAAAAACAAAGAAAACGCCTATTATATTTTGTGACGGAAACTGCGACAGATTTCAAAGACCTCTTGCGTGCAGGATTTTTCCTCTTACACCATATCTGGATAAAAATGGTAAACTTAATGTCATTGTTGATCCAAGAGCAAGGTCTATATGTCCATTGACCTATGAATTGGATGTTTCGGATTATGACAAAAAATTTGTTAAAAATATCAAAAAGGCATTTATATTACTTTCCAAAAACAAAGAAATATATGCATTCTTGAATACATATTCAAGACAGCTTGATGAATATATGAAATTTTTTAAGTAAAGGTGGTAGGTTAAATGAGTACAGAATTGAACGATAAAAACTCTGAATTAGATAAAGAAAAAAATGATGAATATAGTTATCAGCCAAGAACAAGGGCAAGACAATCAAAATCTGTTAAAGAAAAAACTTTAAAAACAGGGAAGAAAATAAACAAGTTTTTGATTATAATACCTTGTGCGGTTGTGATACTTCTTTTTGGTGCAATTTTTTCATATACAATGAGTATGCCAAAGGATGTTATTGCGTCTAACATAAGTATAGCAGGAATTGATGTTGGAGGATTGAGTGTTGAAAAGGCAAGAGAGAAAATAGACTCAGTTATATTAGAAGATTCAACTTTTATAGTAAAAAGTTCAAACCATGAAACATCAATTAATGCAACAGATATTAATTTACAGATTGATTATGAGGATACTGTAAATAAGGCTATGTCAGTTTGTAAATCAGATAATTTCTTTAAAAATATGATTGATGCAACTGCGTTATTGTTCGGAGAAAAAAATATTGCGTTAGAAATGGTTTATAGTGTTGAAAAATTAGATAAAATATTGTTTGATTTTGGTTCTACCTTTAATGGTTATTCAACAGAGCAACAGTATTCATATACAGATAACTCAATTACTGTAATACCTGCTACTCCTGGACAAAATCCTGATGTTTCTGTTGCAAGAAATGAATTCATTAATTCTGTTAGTAATGGAATTATTGATAATATTGAGGTAACGCTTGACTATGCTCAACCTAAAAAACTTAATGTTGATGAAGTATATAATGAAATCTGCGGACCTAGTCAAAATGCATCTTTTGCACTTGATGAAACTGGTAATGTTGTAATTAACGAACATCATGTTGGTGTTGAGGTCAAGATAGAAGATTTAAAGCTTGTAATAGACGAGGTAAATGAAAATAAATCGGCAAGTTGTGCTGCAGTTATCACGATGCCTGAAAAAACAAAAGAAGATTTAGAAGCTAAATTATTCAATGCTACACTTGGAAAATATACAACTGATTTTTCTTCATCTTCAGCAAACAGAGCATACAATGTTTCGCTTGCAGCTGAATCAATTAATAATAAAATTCTGATGCCTGGTGAAGAATTTTCATATAATAATACAATAGGAAATCCAAATGCTGAAAGAGGATACAAAATTGCAGGTATATATGAGAACGGAAAAACTTCTGAGGGAGTAGGCGGCGGAATATGTCAGGTAAGTAGTACATTATACAGTGCAGTATTGTACGCAGACCTCGAGATAGTTGAAAGACATAATCATTCATTAACAGTGGCATATGTTCCTAATGGTCAGGATGCTACAGTCTCTTACGGTATCATAGATTTCAGATTTAAAAATAATACAGACTATCCTGTAAAAGTCAGCTCAGTTTCAGCTAACAGAAAGCTCACTATTTCAATTATCGGTACTGAATACGAGCCGGAGAGAACTGTTAAAATTTCACATTCTCAAATTTCAAGTACACCGCCTGTAGATACTGAAAAAATTGATGAAACCCTTCCTGTAGGAACAAGAAAAGTTACAACAAAGGGTAAGACAGGTTATGTTGTGGATACATTCAAGACTATTTACGAAAATGGTGTACAGGTTAGCTCTAAAAAAATAACAAGAAGTAGTTATAGAATGGTTCCTAATGAGGTTTTAGTAGGTCCGCAAACAGAGGTGACTCCTGAAACTCCTGTTGACCAGCCTGTTGATGCCCCTATCGAAGGCATCGAACCATCAACTCAGCCTGAAGACACTATTGATACACCAATTAAAGGTGATGTACCGCCTATCGACAATCCGATAGAGAGACCTGCACCTAATTAATAAAAATTATGCAACAGTTTTATAATTAATTAATGAAAAATGCTTGACAAAAAGTGGGTATCTATGTTATTATATTTCTGTTGCATTAATATGCGCTAGTAGCTCAGTTGGATAGAGTGTTTGGCTACGAACCAAAAGGTCGGGGGTTCGAATCCCTCCTGGCGTACCAAAGAAAAAACGACAAGTTTCTTCGAATCTTGTCGTTTTTTTAATAATATAAATTATCCAATTCAAATTTATTTCTAATTTTATACAGGAGTATATTTGACTTTGTCGGAAATTTGTAAAAAATTAGAGAATTTATTTGCTTTTTTGTATAAATTATGGTATAATATAGTTGTTTTTAAATAAAAGGAGGAATATAAATGGAAAAACTTACTAAAAAATACGGCTTGCTGACTGCTATTTGTATGGTAGTAGGTACCGTAATCGGTTCTGGTGTTTTCTTTAAAGCTCAGAATGTTCTTGCAGCTACAGGCGGTAGTATGTCTATTGGTATTGCTGCATGGGTTATCACTGGATTATTGATGATAATTTGTTCTACACAGTTTGCTGTTATGGCTACAAAATACGAAAAAGTAAGTGGCATCGTTGACTATGCAGAGGCAACATGCGGAAAAGGCTATGCTTATTATCTCGCATGGTTTATGGTAAATATTTATTATCCGGGAATGACATCTGTTCTTGCGTGGGTTTCTGCAAGATACTTAGGCGTTCTTTTTGGATGGAATATGACAGGACCTGAGGTTATGGCTATGGCAGGTTTCTTCCTTATTTCATCATATACAATGAATGCTTTATCACCGAAGCTTGCAGGTAAATTTCAGATTAGTGCCACCGTTATTAAATTAATTCCGATTGTTTTAATGGCGATTGTTGGTACCGTTGTAGGATTGGTAAACGGCACTCTTACCAGTAATTTTACGACAGTAGTTTCAGAAGCTGTTGGAGGTACTGCAAGTAGCGGACTCTTTGCGGCAATTGTTGCTACAGTTTTTGCTTATGAAGGATGGATTGTTGCAACATCTATCAATGCAGAACTTAAAAATCCAAAGAAAAACTTACCTCTTGCACTTATTATTGGTTCTTTGATTGTTGTAAGTGCATACGTTTTATACTTTATCGGTGTTGCAGGCGGTGCAACTAATGCTGTACTTATCAGTGAGGGAGCAACAACTGCTTTTATTAACATTTTTGGCGGTGTTGGCGGAACATTACTTAATATTTGTATTATCATCTCTTGTCTTGGCACACTAAATGGTCTTATGGTTGGTGCAACACGCGGTATGTATGCAATAGCAGTACGTAATGATGGACCTATGCCACAGACATTTTCTCAGGTTGATAAAGCAACAAATATGACAACAAATTCATCAATATGGGGCTTATTTGTATGTGGATTATGGCTTATCTATTTCTATGGTGCAAACCTTACAGCCGGTTGGTTTGGAGTATTCAACTTTGATTCTTCAGAGCTTCCAATTGTTACAATCTATGCTATGTACATTCCTATTTTCATTGCATGGATGAAAAAAGAAAAGGAAATGGGTGCATTTAACAGATTCATTCTGCCTTTAATATCTTTACTTGCATGCTTATTCATGGTATTTGCTGCAGTTTATGCTCATGGTATTACACCTTACTTAACAGCAAAAGCTAATGGTACATTCTCATTCCCTGTATTATTCTATTTAATTATTTTTGCAGTAGTTATGATACTGGGTGCAATTTTTAGAAAATCAAGAAATAAAATTGATGAATAAATAACACTAAAATCCCTCCTCGATAATACGGGGAGGGATTTTTATATGTAGACTTTATTGACATTTTTTATTTATGTGTTATAATTTTATAAGTAACATTAAAGGAGTTATATATGAGAAAGACTAAAATTGTATGTACAATAGGACCTTCTAGTGAAACAGAAGAAGTCTTAAGAGAGCTTTGCCTGGCAGGTATGAATGTAGCAAGGCTTAATTTTTCGCACGGGGTTCATGCAGAACACCAAAAGAGAATTGATATGATAAAAAAGGTAAGAAATGATTTAAACTTACCTATTGCCATAATGCTTGACACAAAAGGACCTGAATACAGAATTAAGACATTTGAGAAAGGGAAAATCGCCTTAAAAGACGGAGATGATTTTACTTTTACAACAAGAGATTTACAAGGTGATGAAACAAGAGTTTCGGTTAGTTATTCAGAACTTTGTGATGAGCTTTCTGTTGGGGATATTATTTTATTGAATAATGGATTGTTGTCATTTCAAATTGTGAAAATTGAGAAACCTGATATAAAATGCAAGGTTGTTTGCGGAGGCGAACTTTCGGACAGAAAAAGTATGAGTTTTCCGGGGAAAGTTATGAAACAAGAATATCTCTCCGAGCAAGATAAAAGTGACATTAAATTTGGAATAATAAATGGTGTTGACTATATTGCCTGCTCGTTTGTATCCGATAAACAAGACTTGATTGATGTGAGAAATTTTCTTGAGGAAATTGATGCAGGGGATATTGAATTGATAGCAAAAATTGAAAATCAGGCAGGTTTTGACAATATAGAAGAAATTTGTAAGCATTGTGATGGTGTAATGGTTGCAAGAGGTGATATGGGTGTTGAAATACCTTTTGAACAGTTGCCTGCAATTCAAAAAAAGCTGATTACAAAATGCAGACTTTTAGGAAAAAGAGTTATAACAGCTACTGAGATGCTTGAATCAATGATTTATAACCCAAGACCTACAAGAGCAGAAATTTCGGATGTAGCAAATGCTGTATACGACGGCACGAGTGCAATTATGTTATCAGGAGAAACTGCTGCAGGAAAATATCCTGTCCAGGCAGTCAGAACAATGGCTAAAATTGCGGAAACAACTGAAGGAAATATTCATTATAAAAAGAGATTTCATAATGCTGAATTTCAAATCAGAAACACAGTCGATGCAATTTCTCATGCAACCTGCGGTATGGCTATTGATATCGATGCAAAAGCAATTATTGCTTGTTCATTGTCAGGAATGACTGCAAGAATGGTATCGAGATTTCGTTCTCCTGTAGATATCATTGGGCTTACAACTGATGAAAGAACATGGAGAAAACTTGCACTTTCATGGGGAGTAATTCCTGCGATGTGCGAGAAATTTACTTCAACAGATGTCCTTTTCTATACTGCAAGGAAAATTGCAGAACAAAAGCTTATTCTCGAAAAAGGTGATAAGATTGTCATAACTGGCGGTGTTATAACAGGAGAATCGGGAAATACAAATCTTATTAAAATTGAAGAAATTTAAGAAGTTTTTTAACATTTATACAACTATTAATCAGAAAGAAAGGAATATTTAAAATGAGTCAAGAATGTACACATGATTGTTCAACTTGCGGAGCAAATTGTTCCGAAAGAGAGCAGGAAAGCTTAATAACTCCCGTAAATAAGGATTCAGAGGTTAAAAAAGTTATTGCAGTTGTCAGCGGTAAGGGTGGGGTAGGAAAGTCTATGGTAACATCACTTATGACTGTCTTAATGCAGAGAAAAGGATATTCTACAGCAGTTTTGGATGCAGATATAACAGGGCCATCAATTCCTCAGACCTTTGGTATAAAGGAAAAAGCATCATCAAATGGTGAGGCAATTCTGCCTGTAAAATCAAAACTTGGAACATCAATTATGTCTGTTAATCTTCTCTTAGAGAATTCTACTGACCCTGTCATCTGGAGAGGACCCATTTTAGGAGGAACTGTTAAGCAGTTCTGGACTGATGTCCTTTGGAATGAAGTTGACTATATGTTTGTAGATATGCCTCCCGGAACAGGTGACGTTCCACTTACAGTTTTTCAGTCACTTCCTGTTGACGGAATTATTATTGTAACATCTCCTCAGGAATTAGTTGGAATGATTGTTGAAAAGGCAGTTAAAATGGCTGAAATGATGAATATTCCAATAATTGGTATAGTTGAAAATATGTCCTATTATAAGTGTGATGATTGCGGAAAAGAGCATAAGATTTTTGGCGAAAGTCATATTGATGAAATAGCTCAAAAGTATAATATTAAAAATGTATCAAAATTGCCTATGGATTCAAGACTTGCTGCTGCTTGTGACGCAGGAACGGTAGAATTGTTTGACGGTGATTGGCTGGATGATATGGCTGATTATATTGAAAAATTATAATTTTAAAAACATCTGTTAATTTAACAGATGTTTTTTTCTTTGGTAATAATATTTAGAAAAATAACTCATAATAAAGCTATAAAACGAAATAGGAGAGATTTTATGAAGGAATTTTCATATATCATTAAGGATAAGGTCGGAATTCATGCAAGACCTGCAGGATTGTTGGTTAAAGAAGCATCAAAATATAATTCTGATATAACAATTATGACAAAGGGAAAAAGTGCCGATGCAAAGAAACTTTTTGCAGTAATGAGTTTGTCTGCAAAAACTGATGATGAGGTCAGGATAAGTATTTTTGGGGAAGATGAAATTGTTGCTGAGCAGGGACTGCGTAGATTCTTTGAAAAAAATTTATAGGAGTGATAGTATGTTTTGGAAAAAGAAAAATATTGGAACAATATATTCCCCTTGCGTTGGACAGGTATTAAATCTATCCGAAGTGCCAGACGCTGTTTTTTCAGAAAAAATGCTTGGAGATGGGGCATGCATTGTGCCGGAAAGTGATGAAATTTTTTCGCCTGTTGATGGTGAAATTGTTCAGGTATTCGATACAAAGCATGCATATTCCATCAGATCCAGTGACGGTCTTGAAATATTGGTGCATATTGGTTTAAATACAGTTGAATTAAAAGGTGAAGGATTTACATCGTTAGTAAGCCAAGGAGATAAAGTCAAAATAGGTGACAAAATTGCAAAAGTCAATCTCGAATATGTTCAGGATATGGGTTATCAATTATACACACCGATTTTAATAACAAATATGAGTGAAGTTAAAAAGATTAATGTTACAGAGAAAAAAGTCAATGTAAACGATATTTTATTTACGTATAATAAATAAAAAAAAGGAAGAACATTTTCGTGTTCTTCCTTAACTATTTAGGCTTTATTTATTGAGCCGAAAAGCTCCATTTTTTCTTTAACAATTTCTTTGATAGCTTCGCAACCGGGAGCTAAAATTTTTCTTGGGTCAAAGCCTTTACCAACAAGGTCTTTTCCTTCTTCAAAGTACTTTCTTGTTGCAGCCTGGAAATAAAGCTGACATTCAGTGTTAACATTGATTTTAGCTACACCCAGAGAGATTGCTGTTTTAACCATGTCTGCAGGGATTCCTGTGCCTCCATGTAGAACGAGTGGAAGGTCACCGATTAATTTCTTTGTTTCACCCAATGCATTAAAATCAAGACCTTTCCAGTTTTCAGGATATTTTCCATGAATATTTCCAATACCTGCTGCAAGAAAATCTACTCCAATATCAGCGATAGTCTTACATTCATTAGGGTCTGCAATTTCTCCTGCGCCGATAACTCCGTCTTCTTCTCCGCCTATTGCACCAACCTCAGCTTCTATTGAAATTCCCTTTGAATGACATATATTAACAAGCTCTGTTGTCTTTTTTATATTTTCTTCAATAGATAAATGTGAACCGTCAAACATAACAGAAGAGAAACCAGCATCTATACAATTCAAGCAGGCATCATATGAACCGTGGTCAAGATGAAGAGCAACAGGAACAGTAATATTCAAATCTTCAATCATAGCCTTGACCATAGCCGCAACTGTTTTCATACCTGTCATATATCTTCCAGCACCTTCTGATACACCTAAAATTACAGGTGAATTATTTTCCTGTGCGGTTTGAAGAATGGCTTTTGTCCATTCAAGATTATTAATGTTGAACTGTCCAACAGCATATTTGCCTGCGACAGCTTTTTGTAGCATTTCAGTAGCTGATACTAACATGTTATTTCCTCCTTAAAATTTTATCTATAAGAAATTGCAATGGCAATTATCCTATTAAACTATTCGATTATAACTCCGTCTGATTCTGTTAAGAGTGAAAGGATTTCAGGATTTGCGTTTAGTGTTATAGATTTTTTACAGTTCCTGCAAGTGAGTGTAACAGAGTTTGTATTTATCCCGATAGTAATATCTTCTTCATCACAATTACAATGAATTTTGTGGTTATTCGCATATTGATTTATCAGTTCAATGATTTCAAAAAGTATATCAAGTTCATCATATGTTTCGTCATTTGCGGCAATTATTCCTGCAATAATCTCTGCTTGTGCACTACATTCTTCTCTCAAGCGTTCACTATCTTTTCCCATAAATAATATTCCAAATCCTGATTGAGGACAATTTAAAATAAGAAAATCCTTGTTAAATACAGTTTTCGGTGACAGAGTAAAAATATGTTCATCACCACAAATAGGACAATCAATACTTATTCTATATTTGTCTTTAGAATGTGATATTAAAATATTGTCAAAACAACATTTTTTGTTACTGCAATAAAGAGACAATCCGTCTTTTTTGACTTCAAATGCGGAAATTGTACGAAGTGATGTGGTTGAGCATTCCGGACAAATATATAGCATAGAAGTTGTTAAGTTTGTTATCATAATAACTACTCCAAATATATTTTAATTTATAAACCGATTTTTAGTTCTCTTGCGTAGTAAAAAAGGTATTGCTGAGCATAGCCTCCTAATTCACCAAATTTATTGTTTGAAAATTGTTGTATGGTTTCTATTGACTGGGCTTCATCAAAATAAAAGTGCTCTATAACTCTTTTAATCCAAACGTCAACAGGAAAGCTGTTTCGTTTTGCAAGTGAAAAAAGTAAAATACAATCTGCAACCTTATTGCCAATTCCGTTAATTTTCATAAGTTCTTTTTTTGCATCCTGATAGTCCAGATCTTTAAAATATTCAGTGTTAAAGCTATCACAAAAAAATTGTGCAGCTGAATTTATATATTTATCCCGAAAACCTGCTTTAATTTCAGAAAGCTCTTCAATTCCAAGGGAATTGATTTTCTCTGGAGTCGGGAAGGAATAGTAGGTATTTCCCATATATGAAATTTCATCACCATAAAGTTCGCAAAGTGAATTAATTATTTTTTTAATTCTTGCAATATTGTTGCTTTGAGAAATTATAAACGATACAACACATTCCCATAAATCCTGATTTAAAATCCTAATTCCCTTACCGAATTCAGTTGCATTTTTTAATATTGGGTCATTGGAAAGTGTAAGCTTGATTCTACTATAGTCTGTGTTAAAATCAAAATAATTAAACCAAAAACTATCAAAATCAGCCTTAGTTGTATCAAAAAGTGTCACAACATTATCATTTTGCATAATTTTCAATGCACGCGAACCAACAACTCCGATATAGCTTCCGTCAATTTCTTTTTTCCAACGAAAACATTGACCGCATTCAAAGATATTATCAAGATTAAAATCATTGACATTTGTCAATACTAAATTATTATTAGACTCTATTATATTCATAACAAATTCATTATAGCATAACATAATGAATATATCAACATTTATATTTTAAATTTATATAATTTTGTGTAATTTTATGGACAAATTAATTTATTGTGGTATAATTATATTATGATTATCAGTGATAGAAAGGATTTATGTATGACAGATAAGGAATTATATGAAAGACTTAAGTATAAGCCAAAGAATGCTTATTACCAGATGAGTGATGAAGAAATAAAAGAAATGCTTTTGATGTGTGATGAATACAGAAGATTTCTTGATGAAGGAAAAACTGAAAGAGAATGTATCAAAATTTCTGAGAAGCTTGCAATAGAAAACGGATTTGTGAGGCTGGAGGAAAAAAGTGAATTAAAACCTGGAGATAAGGTTTATACAATAAACAGAGATAAAAATATTTTGCTTGCCGTTATCGGTACTGATGACCCTGAAACAGGGTTTAACATAGTGGGTTCACATGTTGATTCACCAAGGCTGGATTTAAAGCAAAATCCACTATACGAAAGTAATGAGATAGCATTGTTTAAGACACATTACTATGGTGGAATAAAGAAATATCAGTGGACTGCAATTCCGTTGGCCCTCCATGGTGTAATATATACAAGAAACGGCGAAAAAGTTGAAGTGAAAATAGGGGAGAATGATAATGACCCTGTATTCTGTATTACAGACCTATTGCCTCATCTTGCAAAAGACCAGATGATGAAAAAATTATCTGACGGCATTGAGGGAGAAGCCTTGAATATACTTGTTGGCGGTATGGGTGTAAACAGTGAAGATATAACCGAGAAGGTCAAATTTAAAATACTTTCAATCCTTAATTCTCTCTACGGAATTAAGGAGGAGGATTTCTTTACAGCTGAATTAGAGGTAGTACCTGCTTTTAAAGCAAGAAATGTTGGTCTTGATGAGAGCTTTATCGGTGCATATGGTCAGGATGACAGGGTTTGTGCATTCACATCCTTAAAGAGTATTTTTGATATTGAAACACCTAAAAAGACAGCTATCTGTCTATTGGTGGACAAAGAAGAAATTGGTTCAACAGGTAATACAGGAATGCTCTCAAGGTATTTTGAGATGATGATGGCCGAACTTACTGTTAAAATAAAGGGAAATGCTGACATAGTGTCCATTAATAAAGCAATCAGTAATTCTTCCTGCCTTTCATCTGATGTAAGTGCAGCTGTTGACCCTAATTATGAAAATGTATATGAAAAAAATAATTCTGCATACACCGGACATGGTATCATTCTAATGAAATATACTGGTTCCAGAGGTAAATCAGGGGCAAGTGATGCATCAGCTGAATTTATGCATGAAATTATCAGTATTTTTAATAATAATGGTGTTATATGGCAGTCAGGGGAACTTGGAAAGGTTGACCAAGGCGGAGGAGGAACAATAGCCATGTATGTTGCTAATCTTAATATGAATGTTATTGACTGTGGTGTTCCTGTTCTCAGTATGCATGCTCCGTTTGAAATTGCTGCAAAAAGCGATATTTTTATGGCTTATAAAGCGTATATGGCATTTTACAATGATAGATAAATAATTCAAAAGCATCGGTTCAGATTGAGCCGATGCTTTGAGTAATTGAGGGGATAATTAATGCTTGGATACATATTGATTTTATGGAATGTGGCTATATTTTTGTTATATGGCTATGATAAATTAATGGCGATCAAAAATGGATGGAGAATTAATGAAAAAACGCTTTTGGTCTGCGCATTTTTATTTGGAGGAGTTGGTGCATACTTAGGAATGATTGGCTTCAGACATAAAACAAAACATATACAGTTTAAATTTATTCTTCCGATATGTGCATTAATTACGGTTATTATATTTTTATTTATTTCAAGACTGTGAGGCAAAAAATGAGATTTGAAATTATAAAAGGTGCTATTAATTCATATAAAACAAATGAATGCATCAATCGAATTGAAACAATAAAAAAGGAAAATCCTGATGCAAGGGTTTTATTTATTGTGCCTGAACAATTTTCTTATTCTGCTGAAAATCTTATAACAAGCCACTTTGACGGGACAGGTCTTAATAATATTGAAGTTGTAACTATGACAAGGCTAGCAGAACGGTATTTAAATCAATCAGGGAAAGAATATATTACTAAAGTAGGTAAAGCTGTACTTATTCAAAAGGCAATAAATAATATAGAGTCTGAAGATAATATTTATATTGGTTCTTTGGATAAACCTGGTTTTCTAGATACTGTATCAGATATAATTACCGAACTGAAAAGATGCCTTATAACACCTCAAATGCTTTTAGAATGTGCTGAAAAATCAGAAAATAATATGTTAAAATTAAAACTCGTTTCTATTGCACAAATATATTCAAAATATCAGGAGCTAAATGCTGACTCCTTTTATGATTCTGAAGAGGATTTAACTAGACTGTCACTTTTAATTTTAAATGAATGCATATTAAGTGATGCTCATATCTTTATTGATGAATTTTCCGAGTTTTATCCTCAGCACTACAGAGTGATTGAGAGTATAATGAAAACAGCAAAGTCTTTGTATATCACATTACCATATGACAGTGATAATGGTGAAATTTATCAAATACCTCTAAAAACTTTTTATAAATTGAAAATGATTGCTGAAAAAAATAAGATAAAGGTATATGAAAGTAATATTTTACCTGATAAAGAATTTTTTAAATCAAAGGAATTGGATTTTTATTTTAAAAATTATAATAGATTTATAAACAAAAATTTTGTTCCTTATAGCAAAAAGACAGAAGATATAGCAGTTTTTACCGCAAGAGACCCATACTCTGAAATTGAATATGCTGCAAAAAAAATAAGATGGCTCGTTGATAAAGAAGGCTATAGATATAGAGATATTGCTGTTTGTTTAGGTGGAGCTGAAGAGTATAACAGTATTATAGAGGCAGTGTTTAACCAATATAGTATTAAATATTTCGCAGACGATAAACTGCCTATAGTTGAACATCCTGTTATTTTGACAATTCTTTCTCTGTTTGATATTATCAAAGAAAACTGGAGCTATGATTCAATATTCAAGTACTTAAAAACAGGCTTCGTATATACAAAAAATGATGATATTGTATCCCCATTACCCAATGATTATGTTGATTTATTGGATTGTTATATACTAAAGTACGGAATTAAGGGCAAAAAAAAATGGCTTGATGATAATGAATGGGAGTTAAAAACGGCAAGCATCTCTGATGCACTATCGGATAAAAAAATAAATAATGATGATGAAATAGCTTTAATTAACAATATCAGAAAATTAATTATAACGCCAATTAAGAATTTTATTGAAAAAACTTCCAAAGGAAATACTGTTTTTAGTATTGCAACTGCCCTTTTTGAATTTATGGAGGATATTAATCTATATCAGGGATTATTAAATGAAAGAAATTTATTAATAAGTGATAATATGGTCAATGAAGCACAACAGCTATCACAAATATGGAATATATTGATGGATGTTCTTGACCAGATAACAACTTCCCTTGGGGACATAAAATGTTCAAGAGATGAATTCTGTAAGTTTTTAACTGCGGGTCTGTGTGTAAATGAAATATCAATAATACCGCCTACACTTGATTGCGTCAGTGTATCAGGTATCAATGCCCCCGGAGGTACTAAGGTTAAAGCCTTGTTTGTTATTGGAGCGGTAAGAGGTGCAATTCCTCTTGAAAAGACAGAGACAGGAATGCTTTCTGACACTGATAGAAAGGAAGTAGATGAAATTCTTGCCGGTTTTAACAGGGAATTAGGCGGAGATAGTGTTTATTTGAGATTAAGCGAAGAATATAAGCTATACAGGCTAATATTTTCATCAATAAAACAACTATATATCAGCTATCCGTTAAATAACTTTAACGGTGAAGCTCAGATGCCGTCAGGGCTTATTATTGATTTGAGGAAAATATTCTCCGATTTAGAACAAAAAAGTGATTTATTCTTCTATGATACAGATTTTGAAAGATTTTTTACTCTAAATTCAGCATTTGACTATCTTTTGAAAAACAGAAACAACACAAATGATAAAATAGCATCTGATATATATACACATTTTTTTGAAAATGATAAAATTAAGGATAAATTAGGTATTATAAAAGAGGCTGATTTATATAAAACTCAAAATTCAAAAATCTCTTCAAAAAATGCTGAATTATTATATAGGGATATGCTAAACTACAGTGCATCAAAGCTAAAGGTGTATGCTGAATGTCCTTTTAAGTATTTCCTAAAATACGGACTCGGTGCAAAACCTGAAGAAATATGGCAGATACAAAAATTCGACTTAGGTACAGTTATGCATTATATTATCTGTAAATATTGCGAAACAGTAAGCAAAGATGCAGATAATTTTGAGGCTTTACGACAAAAATGGATTAATCTCACTAATGAAGAAAGCAACGAAATAGTAGATAGCATTATTTTAGATGTAACAGAAAATATTACTAAATCTGTCGGTAAGGATGAGGATAAAATAAAATATCTTCTTATGAGAATTAAGAGAATAATAAACCGTTCTGTAGAAATTGTAAAAAATAGCCTTATAAAAGGAGATTATGTTGCAGTTGAATATGAAAAAGAGTTTTATTTAAAACTTGATGACACAAGTGATATAAAGGTCAAAGGGACGATAGACAGAATTGATTTATCTAAAAGCGAGGATGTTGCATCAATTCGTGTAATTGACTATAAGTCAGGAAAGAAAGATTTTTCTATTATATCTGTTTGTAATATGTTGGATATCCAGCTTGTTTTATATGCAACTGCTGCAGGTGAGCTATATAAGATGGGAAAGGTAAAGCACTCTGACCCTCATATCGAACCAAAGGTCACGGGAATGATGTATAACAAGCTAAAGGATATAATTGTTGAGGCAGAGGGAGAGGATAAAGCTAATATTGATAAAAAAATCTCTAAAGAAATGAAATTAAACGGGGTAGTCATTCTAGATTCGAATGAAAATGAACAACCCGATATAACTAATGCTGTTATGATGGATTCAGATATTGAATTGAAGGGTGAAAGCTCATATCTTAATTTTTCATTAACGGGTAAAGGTGAAATCTCTAAACGATCTGAATATCTTTCAAGGTCTGATTTCGATAAATTGACTGAATATGTCAAAAGAAAAATTATTAAAACTAATAGAAAGATAATGTTCGGAGATACACAAATTCTTCCTGCTTGTGATAAAAACAGTTCCGTTTGTGACTATTGCGAAATGGCGGAGGTTTGTTTGTTTGACAAAAATCTTGACTCTGTCAGAAATCTATGTACCGATACCGACACAGCTTGGGAAATAATTGATAATGAACTAAAAAAATGATTTATAATGAATAATTAAATTTTCTTTCAGTCAAAATATTATGTATGGTACATAATTTTATTGAAAGGAATTATGAATATGCAAATCATTGAAGGTAAAGGTGTATTTGGTGGGATTGCTATAGGAAATGCAATAGAGATTTCAGGCTCGCAGGAGAAAATAAAGCGGGTTAAAATAAACGAGCCTGAATATGAGTTAAAAAGGGTGCAAGCGGCTTGTGAATCAGCAAAATTACAACTTGACAAATTATATTTGGAAGCTATAGGGGAAGTTGGAGAGGGAAATGCTGAAATATTTAATATTCACAAAATGATGCTTGAGGACAGAGATTATCTTGAGTCTATTGAAAATATAATATTTACAGAGTCGATTAATGCTGAATATGCTGTTGCTGTTACAGGGGATAACTTTTCTAAAATGTTTTTGTCTATGAATGATGAATATATGAAAGAAAGAGCAAATGATGTACGCGACATTACCGAGAGGATTATCCAGTCTATGTTGAAAACTGAGGAAACGCAGACAGTTAATAATCCTTCAATAATTTTTGCGGTTGACCTTTTGCCAAGCCAGACTATAAAGTTTGATAAATCACAGGTACTTGCATTTGTAACAAAGAAAGGTTCTGTAAATTCACATACTGCAATACTTGCAAGAACAATGAATATTCCTGCAGTTGTTGGGGTGGAGGAATATCCTGAAAATATTGAAAACAAACTCGTCATAGTTGACGGATTTTCGGGAAAAGTATATATCGAACCTGATGAAAAAACAAAAAAGGAGTTATTGGAAAAGAAACGAATAGATGATGAAAATAAACAATTACTTGAAGAGTTCCGCGGTGTTGAGAGTATAACAAAAGACGGTAAAAAGATTGATGTATATGCAAATATAGGCGGTCTGCGTGATGTTTTGGACGTCTTATCAAATGACGCTGACGGTATAGGTCTATTTAGAAGTGAATTTTTATACCTTGAAAATGACACATATCCCACCGAAGAGGAGCAACTTGAGATTTATATAACTGTAGCAAGAAATATGGCAGGAAAAAAGGTTATTATAAGAACTCTTGATATAGGTGCAGATAAAAATATAGACTATTTTTGTATTGATAAAGAAGAAAATCCTGCTCTTGGTTACAGAGCAATAAGAATTTGTCTTGACAGAGTAGATATTTTTAAAACTCAGTTAAGAGCTTTACTCCGTGCATCTGCTTATGGGAATATTTCTCTTATGATACCAATGATTGTTTCGTTAGATGAAGTAATAAAGGTTAAGAGTATTTTAAATGAAGTTAAAAATGAGCTTGACAATGCAGATATTCCTTATAACAAAAACATTGAGATGGGGATAATGATAGAAACACCTGCTGCAGTAATAATGAGTGATAAGCTTGCAAAAGAAGTTGATTTTTTCAGCATTGGAACAAATGATTTGACACAATATGTTTTAGCATGTGACAGACAAAACCCAAAAGTTGAATATCTTTGTGAAAATCCGGATATATCTGTTTTAAGAATGATAAAGATAGCTGCTGAAAATGCTAAAAAAGAAGGTATTTGGGTTGGTGTGTGTGGTGAATTAGCATCTGATTTAGGTCTTACTGAATACTTTTTATCTATTGGAATAGATGAATTATCAGTAAGTGCCCCAAATGTTCTGTCAATCAGAAAAAAAGTAAGAGAATGTGACATTTCAAAAATCAAGGACAAGGCATTGAAAATAATTGAATAGAAAAACCGAACTGTTTTACAGTTCGGTTTTTTATTATTCTTCTTTAGTAGTTAACACACCTTTATATTTATCAAGATTTTCAAGTGAAATTTTAGCTAAGTTCATTAATAGTATTTTCTGGTCATTGTCAGAACCTGAACCTGCAGTAATCTGAACATGGTAACCGCCCGTATAATAATGAATTGACGGATAAGCAACAAAACAATCAACATTCATACCATCAACTGTAAATGCATCACTTCTTAAATCTTTACATTCATTAAAGTGATTTAAAACATCTTCTTCCGAAAGAAGTCCGTTCACCTGATATACCTTCACAATAACAGGATCATATTTTCCTCTTGGGTTTGACAGATATTCGGTAATTGAATACTGTCTTGTGTTTTTCTCTTTAACATCAGGTGTGTAATCAAGGTAGGGAGCAACTGTTTCCTGCGGCAATAAAACCGACGCAGTTATTTGAGTGATTTTTTCATTGGAAGTGCATCCTGATAAAAATATTGAAAAACATAATAGGAAAAATAATTTTTTCATTGTGTTGCTCCTTTCAAATTATTTCTTTGAAGCAATAACTTTTTTTGCCTTTTCTGCAATATTCTCAGCAGTCAAACCGTATTCTTCAAAAAGTTCAAGCGGTTTTCCTGATTTACCAAATCTGTCTGTGCCTATAATTTCAACAGGAACAGGATAGTTCTTGCATACAACTTCACATACTGCACTTCCAAGACCGCCCATTTTACAGTGTTCTTCGCAAGTAACTATAGCACCTGTTTCTTTTGCGGCTTGGGTTATTATTTCTTCATCAATAGGTTTGATTGTGTGAATATTAATAACTCTTGCGCTGATGCCCTCTCCTGCTAATATTTCTTTGGCTTTTAACGCTGTTTGAACCATAAGACCTGTTGCAATAATTGTGACATCTTTTCCGTCTGCAAGCTTAACACCTTTTCCGAGTTCAAATTTATAGTTTTCAGAATTTACATCTTCTGCAGCAAATCTGCCAAATCTCATATAAACAGGACCATTATGTTCAATTGCAGCCTTTACACATTGAGTTGCTTCAATATCATCTGCAGGATTTATAATAACCATATTAGGTATAGAGCGCATCAAGGCAATATCTTCAAGACATTGATGTGTTGCGCCGTCTTCACCGACTGAAAGACCTGCATGAGTTGCCCCTATCTTAACATTAAGATTAGGATATGCGATTGAATTTCTGATTTGTTCAAAGGCTCTGCCTGCTGCAAACATAGCAAATGAAGAAGCAAAAACAGTTTTACCTGAAGCAGCAAGTCCTGCGGCAACAGTCATCATATTTCCCTCCGCAATACCTGCGTTAAAAAATCTGTCAGGATACGCTTTTTTAAATGCACCTGTTTTTGTAGCTGCTGAAAGGTCAGCATCAAGAACAACTATATTTTTGTCAGCGCCTAACTCAACAAGAGCAGCACCGTATGATTCTCTGGTTGCTTTTTTAGCCATTGTACTCTTCCTCCAATTTCTCTATAATAGCATCTAGGTCAGCCATAGCCTGATTATACTGTTCTTCATTAGGTGCCGAACCATGCCATCCGACATTGTTTTCCATAAATGAAACATTTTTACCCTTAACAGATTTCATAATAATTGCAGTTGGCTTACCTTTAGTAGCTTTAGCATTATTTACAGCACATTCAAGCTCATCAAAACTGTGAGCATCGCAACAAATAACATTCCAGCCAAAAGCTTCAAATTTCTTATCTATAGGAGTTGGATTCATAATACTAGTTACTTCGCCGTCTATTTGAAGTCCGTTAAAGTCAACAAAGATTGTAAGGTTGTCCAGTTTATAGTGAGCAGCAAACATAGCCTGTTCCCAGACTTGTCCTTCTTGAATTTCACCATCACCAAGAATTGAGTAGACCCTGTAATCTTTATTATCAAGCTTTGCAGCCAATGCCATTCCGCCTGCTGCTGAAACACCTTGTCCCAAAGAACCAGTTGACATATCAATCCCCGGAATTCCCTTCATATCAGGATGTCCTTGCAGATAACTTGATGTTTTTCTTAAAGTTACAAGGTCATCTTCTGGGAAGAAGCCTTTTGATGCAAGAACAGAATAAAGAGCAGGTGCAGTGTGACCCTTTGACAAAACAAATCTGTCGCGGTCAGGATTTTTAGGGTCCTTTGGGTCAACATTCATAACCTCATAATAAAGGTATGTCAATACCTCAGCAATTGAAAGTGAACCACCCGGATGTCCTGATTGTGCTGAATATACTGCTTTTACTGCATTTTTACGAACCTTGTTTGCAATTATATAAAGTTCGCATTTTCTTTTTTTGTCCATTTGTTACAATCCTTTCTTCTTTTGACTTTAGTCTGAGTAATTTACAAATGCCAGCTCCATAATTTCATTAAGCCGTTCATTTTCTTTATTTAAGTACAAATAACCAATTAAAGCCTCAAAGCCTGTTGCCCGACGGTAATCTGTGACATCTGCATTTTTAGGTACTGTTGATGATTTTGCATTTCTGCCTCTTTTATATATAGAAAGTTCCTTTTCTGATAAAATCGGCTCAATTTTCATCATAGAATTGCTTTGAGCGTGCGCTTTTACGTGGCTGGATGAGAGCTTATGAAGCTTTGACGGCGGAGTTTGTGGAAAGAGCTCAATAAGCTTACTCCTCACAAAAAGTTCATATACACCGTCACCTATATAAGCAAGCACTAAAGGAGATATATTATTTGGATTATTTTCGTTCATTTTATTCCTCATAGCTCCATTTAACACCCATAGGTGTATCCTTTAAGACAATATGCATTTCTTTTAGCTTATCTCTTATTTCGTCTGCCTTTGCCCAGTTTTTTTCAGCTCTTGCCTTATTTCTTTCTTCAATCATAGCTTCAATTTCTGCATCAAGAGAATTTTTACGGCTTTTAGTAAATAGTCCCAAGATACCGCCAAGTTCTGCGATTGTTTCTAAGGCTTTATTTATAACTTCTACAGAATTTTTGTTTTCTGTTGAAAGGTATGTGTTACAAGCATAAACAATATCAAATATGCTTGCTATAGCATCAGCGGTATTTAAATCATCATCCATTGCATCAATAAACTTTTGCTTGCATTTATCAAGTTCTTGGATTAGTTTTTGTTCATTTTCATTAGGTTCATGATTTTCACTATTATCTAAAAGGAAATGAAGATTATCAATACATGTATAAACTCTCTCAACTGCTGATTTTGATTGCTCCATCAAAACATCGGAGAAGTTTACGGGATTTCTGTAGTGAGCTGAAAGCATAAAGAATCTTACAATTTCTGCATCATATTTCTGGAGTATATCTCTCACAGTAAAGAAATTACCCAATGATTTGCTCATTTTCTGGTTATTGATGTTAATATATCCATTATGCATCCAGTAATTTGCAAATGGTTTACCATTTGCACACTCACTTTGTGCAACCTCATTTTCGTGGTGAGGGAACACAAGGTCCTGACCGCCTGAGTGGATGTCAATAGTTTCTCCGAGGTATTTATTTGCCATAGCAGAACATTCAATGTGCCATCCAGGTCTTCCCATGCACCATGGACTTTCCCATGCAGGCTCACCTTCTTTTTGTGCTTTCCATAGAGCAAAGTCCATAGCATCTTTTTTTGTTTCATTTACATCAATTCTGGCACCTGCTTCAAGGTCTTCTAAAGGTTGTTTTGAAAGTTTACCGTATTCTCTAAACTTTTTAGTTGAAAAATATACATTTCCGTCAACATTATATGCATAACCATTATCCTCAAGCTTTTTAATAATGTCAATAATTGCATCAATATTTTCGGTAGCCTTTGGATGTATTGTTGCAGGGTGAATATCCAATGCTTTTGCATCTTTGAAGTATTCTTCAATAAATCTTTCGCCAAGCTCCTTAACTGTGATACCCTCTCTGTTAGCGCGGTTAATCATCTTATCGTCAATGTCGGTGAAGTTTTGGACAAATTTTACTTTATAACCTCTGTATTCAAGGTAACGACGCATAGTATCGAAAATGATAAAAGGTCTTGCATTACCGATATGGAAGTAGTCATATACAGTAGGACCACATGAATACATTTTTACCTCATTTTTATCAATAGGGATAAATTCTTCTTTCTTTCTTGTCAATGTGTTATATATTTTCATAGAAATCTCCAATCTGACACATTAATTGTCATTTGATTTTTTTTTGAGTTCATCAAGCTCTTTTTCAAGCTTTGCAATATGTACAGACAAAGTACAAAGCTGAGAGGAAATAGGGTCGGGAATTCTTATCTGGTCAAGATCATAAACCTTAACACCCTCGCGTTTAACAATTCTTGCCGGAACACCCACACAGGTGGAATCAGGAGGTACTTCTGATAAAACAACAGCACCAGCAGCAATTTTTGAATTATCTCCTACGGTAAAGGGACCCAAAATTTTAGCACCGCTTCCAACCATAACATTATTTCCCAAAGTCGGATGACGCTTTCCATGGTCTTTACCTGTACCGCCGAGAGTAACACCCTGATATATAGTACAGTCATCTCCGATTATTGTGGTTTCGCCGATTACAACACCCATACCGTGGTCAATAAATAATCTTCTGCCAATCGTAGCTCCCGGATGAATTTCAATTCCTGTAAAGAATCTTACTGTTTGTGAAATCCATCTTGCAAACAGTTTTAATTTATGATTAAAAAGAAAGTGTGAAAATCTATGCCAGAAAACTGCATTAACACCTGGATAAAGCAGCAAAACCTCGAATGAATTTCTCGCAGCAGGGTCACGCTCCAAAACTGTATGAATATCTTCTCTTAACTGTTTGAAGAACATTTCTAATTTCACCTGCTTTCGTTTTATGTTATTACATAAAAAACTTTTATTCGGCACATAATACCATAATAAATTATACAACAATTATAACAAAAAAACAACTTTAATTTATACTTTTTTTCAAAAAAAGCAAATTGCATAAAAAAACCTTAAAGAATTAAATAAATTTGAGCAAGTAGAGGTGTATTTATGAAAAGAATAAGGTCTTATCTTATAAATTTTCTGGGTGTAATACTGGCAGCCTTCGGTATAGGAATGTTCAGTGTTCCAAATAAAATAGTCAGTGGAGGAGTTTCTGGCATCTCTACAATACTTTATTATAATTTAAATATACCTGCAGGTATAAGTTATTATGCCATTAATATACTTCTTTTAGTTATTGGTGTAAAAAAGCTATCTAAAAGGTTTGTTATAAGGACGCTCGTTTCATCTGGACTTGTATCCTTGTTTATTGACATATTTTCAAACTTACCACCCATAACTGAGGATATTATACTTGCTTCTTTTTTTGGCGGAGTAATCTTTGGAATAGGAATGTGGCTTACCCTTATCGAAAATTCTTCAACAGGCGGAACAGATATACTAGGGAGAATTATACAAAATCAGTACCCTCATGTCCAGATAGGTAAAATACTAATGTTAATAGACCTTGTAATTATAACTTTTTCCTTTCTGACATTTAGAAATGCAGACATAACTCTTTATGGTATAATGTCGCTTTATCTTTCTACCACAACGGTTGATTTATTAATTCATAAACTTAATGTTTCAAAACTTGTATTTGTTATAACTCAAAAGGGTGAACCAATAGCTAAAAAACTTATTGAAAACAGCAAAAGAGGGGTGACGATGCTTGATGCTGTCGGTGCATACACAATGAACAAAAAAACAGTTCTAATATGCGCTATGAAAGAAAATGAATTGCCTCATTTTCAAAAAAGAGTACTTGAAATTGATAAAGAAGCATTTATTATGGCATCAGAATCGCAAAAAATTTTTGGTAAAGGGTTTTATGTATATCACTAATAATTTTTAATAGTATGTTGAAAATAATAGAAAATTGTTATATAATGTTGTGATATGGAAGAAATAGTGTGTGAATATGGAGTCTTAAAATGGAAAAAATTAAGAATATTTTTAAATGGATTATAATTTCTGCAGCTATTGGCATTATAGGCGGAATTATAGGAACTGTGTTTCATATAAGTGTTGATTTTGTCACTGAGCTAAGGCAAATGAATGGATGGCTTATTTTTCTTTTGCCTTTGGCCGGACTGTTAATAGCGTTTTTATATAAATTTTCAAACTCAGAAAGCGGTATGGACACTAACCGAGTTATAAAGGCGGTAAAATCTGATGTAGATGTTCCGCTTAGGATGATGCCGCTGATATTTTCGGGAACAGTTATAACGCATCTTTTCGGTGGTTCTGCAGGGAGAGAGGGAGCTGCACTGCAACTTGGAGGGAGCGTAGGATACAATATAGCAAGGCCTCTTAGAATTAATAAATCATCTATACATATTGCAGTTATGGCAGGGATGAGTGCAGTTTTCTCAGCTCTTTTCGGAACACCCGTTGCTGCATCAATATTTTCTTTTGAGGTTGCAAGGGTACGGCTAAGGAATTTTTATGAAATCATTCCTTGTCTTATATCTGCTTTAATATCTAGGTTTATTGCACAATTTTTTGGAGTTCTACCTATAGGCTTTAATGTTGTGTTTCCTGATGTGAGCTTAAGTTCTTTGATAAAAACTACAGGCCTGTCAATAATTTGCGGAGTAGTTGCATTTTTATTCTGTATTGCCCTTCAAAAGAGCGAACATATCGCAAAAAAGAGTATTCCTAATCTATATTTAAGGGCAGTTGTCGGTGGTTTACTAATTGTTTTCCTGACTTTTATTTTAAGAACTCAGGACTATAATGGAGCAGGAATGAATGTAATTGAAGTTGCAATTAATGGGAGTGCCGTTAGTTATGCATTTATTTTGAAAATTTTGTTTACGGTGATAACTGTAAGCTGTGGTTATAGAGGGGGAGAAATTGTTCCTGCATTTTTTATTGGCTCAACTCTTGGATGTGTTCTGGGTCCGATTTTTGGGATTAGTGCATCTTTAGGCGCATGTGTTGGTTTTGTTTCATTGTTTTGCGGTGCCGTAAATTGTCCTGTGTCATCTATATTTCTTGCTATTGAAATTTTTGGTGGCAATGGGTTAGTTTTCTTTGTAATTGCGTGTATTATAAGTTATATTTTTTCAGGAAATATCAGTCTTTATAAAGATCAGGGGAGATATAGTATATAGAAAAAGGAACTGCACAGCAGTTCCTTTTATTATAGATAAAAATCGTGATTTCCTATTCGTTGAAAAAATGGTCTGTTGTTGACAATCCAAAAGCTTGTCGCTTTTTTTGAATTTAGAAAATAAAGTGATTTTCCAGCAGTATTCTTGCCAAAAAGTGCTTGTTTTGCTGCTTTATAGCTATCTTTTGACGGGTTGTTATAAATGGCACCATTTGATGTTGGTGTGAACTGAATTCCATATTTTTTGTCGAAAACAACATCATAAATAGAGTCAGGGAATAAAGGACTATTTTTTCTGTTTATAACAACATTTGCAACTGCAACTTTTCCGTTATGAATTTCACCTTGAGCCTCTGCATGTACAATTTTTGCAAGCCATTCAAGATCTTCCGAGGTGTACGAGGTTTCTATATGTTCATCAGGAACAGAAAGACCGTCTTTTTTTATGTTGACAGTATGAGTTTTGTCGTTCCAAGAAACTTCTGCACCTAAAGTCTCGCATAAAAATCTTGCGCTTAGATATGTTTTATTATCTACAATTTCTGCAGCTATGGGCATTATTTTTTCTTTATTATTTATTTTAGCTGATTTAGATCCGATTTTTACTATAACCTCGTCACTCTCATTTTCAAAAGTAACTGTTCTGGTTTTATCATCCCACAAAATATCAGAACAACCCAAAACCTCTCCAATTTTTCTTGCGGGGAGCATTGTATAGCCGTCTTTAATGTAAACATTTGAATTTGTTTCTATAAGATTACCGTTTAGTGAAATATCAACCGGAGTTACAGCTCTGGCATTTATTCCTCCAAAACATATAGCGGCAGCAATAATAGAAACAGTCTTTATTAAATTCATTTTATTCATTCCTTTCTGTGCTGTCGTTGGTTAAAATAATAACCGCAGATATTATACCATTTTTATATCTTCTGTTCAACGCATAAATCTTTCCAATTAAAAAATTATAAGACTATTTTGTTATATAGCTATTGCAAAAAAAATACAATTAGTGTATAATAAATGTATAATTATGCAAATATTGAAATGAGGATTTGGTATGAAGAATATAGTTATAATCCCTAACGATAATAAAGACAATGACCTTGTGGTGACTAAAAAATTAATTTCCGTACTTTCGGATGATGCACAATTATATATGGAGAAGAAATTTTCTTATCTTGGAGATAAAATAATATTTCTTGAAGGTGAAGAACTTTATGACAATGCAGATTTTGTTATAGTTCTCGGAGGCGATGGAACTATTTTAGAGGCGGCAGTGCATTGTGGAATGAGAAATATTCCTATAATGGGTATAAATCTTGGAAAAGTTGGATTTATGACCGAGATTGATGTATGTGATATGGAATATGCGTGCAGAGCTTTACTTTCAGGTGATTATAAGATAGAAAAAAGAATGATGATGAATGTTTGTATCAAAAATGAAAATGGACATTTATATTATCATGCATTAAATGATGTTGTTATATCAAAATGTGAATCATCAATGATACTTATAGAAGTTCATTCAGAAAACGAAAAAATAAATGAGTATAGAGCTGATGGATTGATTATAGCTACACCAACAGGTTCAACAGGGTATTCTCTTTCAGCAGGAGGTCCTGTTGCAGACCCGACTATGGAGCTTTTTATTGCATCTCCTATTTGTGCCCATGAGCTTCATGCAAGACCTGCCCTTATGCCTGCGGATAAACAACTTAATATAACAATTTCCGACGAATTAGGCCACGATGCACTTGTAACACTTGATGGCAAGGATATGGAAAAAATAAAGATAGGTGATGAGGTAACAGTTACAAGGTCAGAGTATTATACCGATATAGTAAAAATTAAAAATCAATCATTTTATGATGTGTTAACTAAGAAGTTGAAATGATAAGGTGGTAGTATTATGCGTCAGAAAAGGCAATCACAAATTTTAAAGATAATTGCAAATAAAGATATAAAAACACAGGAACAGCTTACAGAAGAATTGAAAGCTCTGGGATTTGATACCACACAAGCAACCGTTTCAAGAGATATAAAGGAGCTTGGCCTGATTAAAATTTCCTCAAACGACGGAGGGTATAAATATGCACCAAAACAACCGTCAGGGGCAGTAGAGCCAAAGCATATAGATATTTTCTCAGGAGCTGTCATAAGTGTTACATTTGCTCTTCATACTATTATTATCAGAACATATCCAGGCATGGCACAGGCGGTATGTGCATCATGTGATGCATTGATTGGAAATAAGGTTTTAGGAACTATTGCAGGCGATGATACCATTCTAATTATTACTGCAAGTGAAAATGAAGCATCGGAAATGTGCGAGGAATTAAAGAGAATTTTCAGAAATTGAGGTGAATTTCGTGCTTTTTAATATTGATATTAAAAATGTTGCAGTTATTGAAAATATCAGTTTTGCACCTCAGAGCGGTATGAGTGTTTTAACAGGCGAAACCGGTGCGGGAAAATCTGTTCTTATTGATTGTATAAATATGCTTCTGGGAGCGAGAATAAATAAAAATTTAGTAAGATTTGGAGAGAGCAGGGCATTAGTTTCTGGTGCGTTTTCTATTTCCGAAGAACTTTCAAATTTGCTTTTGGAAGCAGGAATAGAAGCAGATGATGAGATCATAATCAACAGAGAAATTACCGAAGACGGCAAAAGTATTGCGAGAATTAACGGTAATATGGTAACAGCATCATTTCTTAGAGAAATTGCACCGTATCTTATTGATATCCATGGACAGCATGATAATCAGATGCTTTTAAACCCATCAAAACATATTGATTTTCTTGATTCATATGCTGATCTTTATAATTTGAGAAATGAATATAACGAGTTGTATAATGAATTAAAAACGGTAAATAATGAAATTGAAGCACTTAACTACAATGAACAGGAAAGACTGTCAAAAATTGATTTATTAAAATATCAGACAGAGGAGTTAATTAAGGCTGATTTAAAGGATGGGGAAGAGAAACAACTAAAAGAAGAAAGTGTTTTGATTTCATCAGCAGAGAAACTTTGCGAAAAGGTTTTAATTGCATATTCAAATCTGTATGATAATGACAATAATGCATATGATTGTATAAATATGGCTATAAAGGCTTTAGGAGAGGTTTCAGGGATTGATAAATCCTTATCTCAAATATACGAAAAACTTTCCGACGCACTCTATACTGTTGAAGATGCGGCGTCCGAACTTCGCTCCTTTGCTGATAAGACAGAGTTTGACGAAGAGAGGCTTGATGAAATTTCCGAAAGACTTGATTTGATAAAAAAACTTGAGAGAAAATATGGAACGACTATAAAGGATTGTCTTTTATTCTTAGAAAATGCATCTAAAGAACTTGATTCTTTGATTAACTCCGACGAAAAAACAGAGGAGCTTATTAAAAAAAGAAACGAAATTATTAAGAGTATGACAACAATGTCGCATAATCTTAATGAAAAGAGAAAAAAAGCAGCAGCCCAGCTTTCTGAAAAGATAGAAAGTGAATTACATGAACTTGAGATGCCGAAGGCTGAATTTTCGGTTAATATAAACACCAGTGATGAATTTAGGCCCTATGGAACAGATATTGTTGAGTTTATGATTTCTGCAAATCCCGGACAACCATTGGCGGAGCTCTCAAAAATTGCATCGGGCGGAGAACTTTCAAGAGTGATGCTGGCAATGAAATCTGTACTTTCTGATGATGGTGCAGATACACTTATATTTGACGAAATAGACACTGGTGTTTCAGGAAATGCGGCTTTGAAAATTGCTAAAAAACTGTCGGCATTGGGAAAAACAAAACAGGTAATTTGTGTAACTCATCTTCCACAGATTGCTTCTATTGCAGATAACAATTTCAAAATAGAAAAGACAGCAGATGATAATACAACGAAGACTCAGATTTCACTGTTATCATATGATGAAAGACTTCAGGAACTTGCAAGGATGATTGACGGCGAAAATATAACAAAGGCATCTTTAGAGCACGCAAAAGAAATGCTTGAAAGGAGTTTTTAAAATGCGAGAAGTTGGTGTGGTAGAAAGTACAAACGGAACAATTGCTGTGGTTTCAGTAAAAAGAAGTACTGCTTGTGGGGATTCGTGTGCCACTTGTTCTTCACAATGCAAAGTTAAAGGGAATAAAATTACTGTAGGAAATAAAATAGGAGCAATGCCGGGAGATAAAGTAGAAATAGAAATGAAGACAGCTACTGTTTTAAAATCTGCTTTCTTGGTATACATATTTCCCATTTTTATGTTTTTTTTGGGTTATTTTGTAACAGAGTATAAGACAAGAAGCGAAAATAAATCATTAATTGCAGGTCTTTTAGTATTTGCTGTAACTTTTATATTTTTGCTCATTTGGGATAAAGTTAATAAAGAAAAATTTGTGACATCAATTACAGAGATAATAGAAAAAAGGGTTTAATATGGAATATTCAATTTTAGTTTTAAAACAATCAATAATAATGTTTTTAATAAGTTGCATTGGAATGATTTGTTATAAGAAAAATATAATCACGAAAGAAGCACAGAAGTATTTTTCAGGATTTGTATTAAAAGTAGTAATACCTATTTTTATATTTATGTCCTTTCAGACAGAGCTTTCCGATGAACTGTTAACAGGCATAATAGCATCATTGACTTTAAGCATTATTTCCCATGTGCTTATGATAGTTCTCTCAATGTTGATAGCAAGAAAAAATGAAAAAACTGAATATGCAATAGAGAGATTTTCACTTGTCTATACAAATTGCGGATTTATGGGGATACCGCTTATAAATGGAGTTTTTGGCGAAGAGGGAGCATTGTATGCAACTGTATACCTTACTGTTTTTAATATTCTTGTCTGGACACATGGATTGCTTACAATTAAAAATAAAGTGTCTAAGAAGGATTTATTAAATGTTTTCACTACTCCAACTATGATTTCTATTATTTTTGGAATAATTTGCCTTACATTTGGTATAAAGGTTCCCGAAATTATTTCAAAGCCGTTTAATTATATAGCAGCTATGAATACTCCGTTACCTATGGTGGTAGCAGGTGTGATGATAGCACAGAATTCATTTAAAAATACAATTAGAGATTTCAGAGCAATAGTAATTTCTGTATTAAGGCTTTTAATCGTGCCTATAATTGTGTTCTTTGTTTTAAGACTTATCCCGTGCAGTGATATTGTTCTAATGTCAATTATGCTGTCAATAAGCTGTCCTACAGCGACAATAGGTACTCTT
The DNA here is from genome assembly GCA_045645365.1 of Clostridia bacterium. Taxonomy (GTDB): domain Bacteria; phylum Bacillota; class Clostridia; order UBA1381; family UBA1381; genus RGIG1988. The sequence goes on from JAZRIR010000010.1 coordinate 142,795, forward strand.
TTTGCCATTGAACACAATAAAAATGCGGCTTATGCATCGAGGATTTTTGCCATTACAACTGTAGCATCCTCAATAACAATGCCGCTTATAATTATGTTTGTTAATCTATTTTCTTAATTTTTTCAATTTCATCAGCTGTAGGGGTAACATAGATAGTGTTATAGAAATCATAGATTACCATTCCCGGTTTTGCTCCGTTTGGTTTTTTAACATTTTTAATTAATGTATAATCAACAGGAACATTTGAAGAATCACGACCTTTTGAATAGTAAGCCGCTAACAATGCGGCTTCTTTTATTGTTGAGGACGGAATTTCCTTATCAATTCCTAACTTGATTATTGTATGTGAACCGTGAATTTTCTTGGTATGAAACCACATATCCTGCGAATTCGCAAAACGAAGGGACAGATAATCGTTTTGTGTGTTATTTTTTCCGACATATATATCAAATCCGTCACATGATATGAAATGATGGGGTTTTGATGTGTTTTTAACCTGTTGTTTTCTGTTCTGTTTTTTTATATATCCAAGTTCCATAAGCTCAATTCTGATAGCTACGAGATCAGCATCTGTCGTGGCATTTTTTGAAAGCATCAGTGTTGATTCAAAATATTCAAGGTCTGATATTGCATTTTTCAGTTGTTTTGCAGCTTCAACTTCTGCATTCTTTGCCTTTTGATAAAGCTTATAATATCTTTGAGCGTTTTGAGAAGGAGTAAGAGTTGGATTTAGTTGTATTAGTGTATCAGACATATCCTCAGAATAGTAGTTTTTAACTAAAACCTCACTCTCGCCTTGTGAAATTAAATATAAATTTGCGGTTAACAAATCACCTTTTATTTTATATTCTTCTTTTTTTCTTGCATCCTCAAGGGTTTTCTTTAAGATTGCAATTTTTTTTGCAGTTCTGTCGATGTTAGTATTTAAAAGCTGAACAAGGTCGGAACTCCTTTGTTTCATTCTTTCTATATTGTCGCGCTCAAGATAAAATTCATCAAGAGTATTATTAACATCTGTACAGTATTTTTTATCTGCTAAATCAGAGTATTGGAAAATGTCAAAGGGGGAGAAGTCTATTATTTTCCCTGACGACTTTTCTGTTATGATACAAGGTTTAATTTCCTGATTTAGAAAGGTTTTAACCTCTAGATTGAGGATTTTTCGCATATTGTCATTTAGTATGGAACAGTCTATATTGTTTGTGTTTAGAGCACGATAAACTATTTCACGAGCAATCAACGGACTTATTCCTGATATGTTTGACATTATTTCACTTTCTGCAGTTTTTCCGCTATTGTTAAAATCAATAAAAATATTTTCAATATCTCCCGACAAAATAGGTGTTTTATTCTGCTGAGGCGGGATAGAGTATATTAACCCCGGTAATAGTTGACGAACGGTGCTTACAGTAAAATCAATGTGCTTAATACAATCAATTATAGTAAGATTTTCTTTGGTTAAAATTATATTTGAGTTTCTGCCCATGATTTCGCAAAAAAGATATTTTTTTGTGAGATCACCAAATTCGTCATATGATTCCACATCAAATCTTATAATTCTTTCGTTATTGATTTGCTCTATTCCAACTATTCTCCCGCTTTGTAAATGCTTTCTTAACAACATACAGAAAAGAGGTGCGGTTTTAGGATTTTCTTTTTGCACCGAAGTAAAATGAATTCGTGGTTGAGATGAGTTTGCTGAAATAACTAGCTTCCTGGAATTAAGACGAGATTTTATATTCAACAATATCTCATCTTTTTCGGGTTGATATATTTTATCAATTCTTGCATCTATAAGTTCGTCGTTAAACTCTTCTATAAGATAATGAATTGTAATAGTATCTAAAGCCATTTTTACCTCCTATAATTTTTGCAAAAAAAGAAGCAGGGAAATCCCTGCATTAAATCTTTTTTATCAGACAGCACGAGTAACCTTTCCTGAACGAAGACAGCGTGTGCAAACATTGACAGCCTTTGGAGTACCGTTAACGATAGCTCTTACTCTTCTGACATTAGCCTTCCATGTTCTGTTTGATCTTCTGTGAGAGTGGCTCACTTTAATACCAAAGCTAACACCCTTACCGCAAATATCACATTTTGCCATTAGAATACACCTCCTAAACTGAATTTAATCATAAAACACAACTATTCTAACACAAAAAAAATAAATTTGCAATAGTTTTTAAGAAAAAAATCTAAAAAGTATAAATATTTTTAACTTTTTTTTATTTTCCTATTTAATTATCTGAATTTTTGATGTATAATATATCTTAGAGTATTATAGACTTGTGCCGAAAGGGTGGTTTAAAATGGGTGAACAAAAATTCTCTATAGCACTTTCAAAAGTTGTTGAAGAGTTTCAGTTTGAAAAACTTTATGAATCAAAAAATTATGATGATGTTATGATAACAAGGTCAGAGGTTAACAGACCTGCACTGCAGATAATTGGTTTTTTTGACTATTTTGATAATAAGAGAATACAAATTTTGGGAAAGGTAGAATTAACATATCTTGAACAGTTTGGTTATGAAAAGAGATATAATCTTTTAGAACAACTTTTTTCAAGCGGAATTCCGGCATTAATAATTACAAGAGGTTTACAGGTTGGTCCTGAGGTTTTTGAACTCGCAGAAAAATATGATTTAACAGTTTTAAGAACAGAAGATTCTACATCAAATCTTTTAAGTGCTCTTATAAGCTACCTAAATGTTCAGATTGCACCACGAATTACCAGACACGGTGTTTTAGTAGAAGTTTACGGTGAGGGAATTCTTATAATGGGAGATAGCGGTGTAGGAAAAAGCGAAGCTGCTATTGAGCTTTTAAAAAGAGGCCACAGACTTGTTGCTGATGATGCAGTTGAAATTAAAAGGGTTTCTTCAAAAACACTTGTCGGTTCTTCACCTGATATTATCCGCCACTTTGTTGAATTAAGAGGTATAGGCGTTATAGATGTTAAAGAGATTTTTGGTATGGGTGCTGTTAAGGACACGGAAAGTATTGATTTGATTATCCACCTGGAGCAATGGCAAGAGGACAGACAGTATGATAGACTTGGTATGGTTGAGGAATATACCAACGTTATGGGTATCAATATTCCAAGTATGACAGTCCCTGTAAAGATAGGAAGAAATATCGCAGTTATTATTGAGGTTGCTGCAATGAACAACAGACAAAAGAGAATGGGATATAATGCTGCTATCGAGCTTAATAACCGTTTGATGAGAAGAATGCAGGAGCAACTTGAAATGTAATTATTAATAAATTCTTTGAATAGGATTATAATATTTAAAGTGTTTGGAGGAATTATGAGTATTAGAGAAGATTTGCTGAAAATATGCAAAAATGTCTGTTTTGATGAACCGATGAAGTTGCATACAAGCTTTAAAATCGGTGGTTCCTGTGATATTTTTTGCGAACCTGAAAAAGTCGAAGAAATAATAAATCTTATAAATTATTTTAAAGAAAACTGCATTAAATTTATGGTTATTGGTAATGGCTCAAATATGTTGGTGAGTGATTTTGGCATTGAAGGTGCAATTATTAAAATCGGAAAAAAACTTAGTGAAATTACAGTTTGCGGTAATGAAATTTACGCCGAGGCAGGAGCGTTGCTTTCTAAGACTGCAAATGTAGCATTAAACAATGAGCTTTCAGGTATGGAGGCTATTTCCGGGATACCCGGAAGTGTAGGCGGTGCGGTTTATATGAACGCAGGAGCCTATGGCACTGAAATGAAGGATGTTTTAAAGGAAGTTACATTTATAACATCTGACGGTGAAGTTAAGACATTACAGTGCGATGAGCTTGAGCTTGGATACAGAAAAAGTATTTTTTCAAATAGTGGTTATGTTATTATTTCGTGTGTTTTTAAATTACAAAAGGGTGATAAATCTGAAATTCTTGAAAAAATGAAGGATTTTAGTAAGAAAAGGAATGAAAAACAGCCTGTAACATTTCCAAGTGCCGGAAGTGTTTTTAAAAGACCTGAAGGTTATTTTGCAGGCAAACTTATAGAGGATTGCGGTTTGAAAGGATACAGTATCGGAGGTGCTATGATTTCAAAACTTCATGCAGGTTTTATTATTAATTATAATAATGCAACTTGTGAAGATGTTAAAAATCTGATTGAATACACTCAAAAGACTGTATTTGAAAAATTTGGTGTAAGGCTTGAGCCTGAGATAAAAATTATCGGAAGATAAGAAAGGAAGAGAAGAATGTCGTTTTCTTCTGATGTAAAGAAAAGAATATCGTTAATTGAGAACGAATGTGAATACTGTAATCGCTCACAGCTTGCAGCTATGGTAAGATATACTGGTAAAATCAAAGAAGACACAATTATTCTTTCAACGGAAAACAGGTCGGTTATTGAGTGTCTTAAACTATTGATTTATAAAAATACAGGAATTGACTTGGATTTTAGTTATAAGGCTAAGAGCAGATTATATGAGATATATGTTGATGAGAGTTCAGTAATAGATAATCTTACTGATTTACTTGTGCTGTCTGATGATTATGATATGCAGACACAATTTGAATGTTGTATAATGTCATATATAAGAGGTGCATTTTTGGGTGGCGGTTCAATCTCCGACCCTAAAAAAAGCTATCATCTTGAATTTGATGCAAAGTATGAACCGGAAGCGGACAGGCTTTGTTCAATGCTTTTAAAATGCGGTGTAACCTCAAAGATTACAAACAGAAAAGGTCATTTTGTTGTCTATATCAAGGAATATTCAGCTATTGCCGATACTTTGGGAATAATAGGTGACTCTTCATCAGCATTTGAAATTTATAACATTTCAATAGAAAAGGATGTAAGAAACTCAATTAACAGACAGATGAATTGCGAAAATGCGAATATGGACAAGGTTGCAGATGCTTATATGAAGCATCTTACCGCCATTGAAAAAATAAATAATACTATTGGTTTTGAAAAACTTCCCGAGGTTTTAAGAGAGATAGCTCAAATACGAATAAAATATCCCGAGGACAGCTTAAAGCAACTTGGTGAAAGACTTGAAAATCCCATTGGCAAGTCGGGAGTTAATCACAGATTAAACAGAATTGTTGCTATTGCTGATGAAATAGCAGATGTTGAGGAATAAAAAAGAAAGGAAGAAATTTATGATACCGTTTGCCCATTTACATACGCATACCGAATATTCACTCTTAGACGGTGCATCTAGAATATCAGATTTGATTTCGCGTGCAAAAGAGCTTGGTATGGAATATATCGCAATAACCGACCATGGTGCAATGTACGGTGTTGTGGATTTTTATAAGGAAGCACAAAAACAGGGTATAAAACCTGTGATTGGCTGTGAGGTGTATGTTGCACCAAGAACAAGATTTGATAAAACTCATGAATTTGATTCAAAATATTCACATCTTATTTTACTTGCAGAAAACAATATTGGATATAAAAATCTTATTAAGATTGTTTCTTCAGGTTTTACCGAGGGTTTTTATTATAAACCCAGAGTTGACTTTGATTTGTTAAAAGAACATAGTGAGGGTTTAATTGCGTTATCTGCCTGTATTGCAGGTGAAGTGCCGAAATTATTATTAAATGATGATTATGACGGGGCAAAAGAGATAGCGCAAAAGTATATAAATATATTTGGAGAAAACAATTATTTTATAGAAATTCAAGACCACGGATTAAAAGAGCAAAAACAGACAAATCCGCTTTTAATTAAGCTTGCAAAAGATTTAGGAGTAGGTGTAGTTGCAACCAATGATGTCCACTATGTAAGACAGGAAGATGCCCAAGCTCAGGATGTCTTGATGTGTATTCAAATGGACAGAACTGTAGACGACCCTGAGAGAATGAAATTTGAAACTGATATGTTTTATTTAAAATCTCCCGAGGAGATGCAAAGTCAGTTTTCATATATACCTGAAGCATTGTCAAATACTGTTGAAATTGCAAAAAGATGTGATGTAACCTTTGATTTTAACTCAAGACATTTGCCGTCATATGATGTTCCCGACGGAAAGGATGCGTTTGGATATTTAAAAGAGCTTTGCTTTGACGGACTTAATAAAAAATATGAAAATCCCGATGATGAGTTAGTTAAAAGACTAAACTATGAATTAGATGTAATTAACGATATGGGATTTGTTGATTATTTTCTGATTGTTTGGGATTTTATTCATTATGCAAATGAAAACGGGGTTATGGTTGGACCGGGAAGAGGCTCCGCTGCGGGAAGTCTTGTTTCTTATACTCTGGGAATAACAAGTATTGACCCGATAAAATACAATCTTATTTTTGAGAGATTTTTAAATCCGGAAAGAGTATCAATGCCTGACATCGATATTGATTTTGCACCTGATGGCAGACAAAAGGTTATTGATTATGTAGTAAATAAGTACGGTGAGGATAAGGTTTCTCAAATAATTACATTTGGTACACTAAAAGCAAAGCTTGTTGTTCGTGATGTTGGAAGAGCCTTAAACATTCCTTATGCTGAAGTTGATAAGGTTGCAAAAGCCATTCCCAATGATTTAAAAATAACTATTGATAAGGCTTTGGAGATAAGCTCTGAATTCAGAGGAATGTATGAATCTGATGCAAAAATCAAAAAACTAATAGATACTGCAAGAACTCTGGAAGGATTACCTCGTCATAAATCAACGCACGCAGCAGGTGTAGTTATTACTGAAGAGCCTACGGTAGAATATATACCTCTTCAATTAAATGAAGATGCAGTAACTACACAGTTTGTTAAGGATACAGTTGAAGAGTTAGGTCTTTTGAAAATGGATTTTTTGGGGCTTAGAAATCTTACCATTATTGTCAATGCTGTAGAGATTATTGAAAAAACAAGAGGAATAAAAATAGATATTAACAACCTTGACTATAGCAAAAAAGAGGTATTTGAAACTATTTCTGCAGGTAATACTGATGGTGTATTTCAGCTTGAAAGTGCAGGAATGAAATCATTTATGCAGGAATTAAAGCCTGAGAGCATAGAAGATTTGATTGCGGGAATTTCTCTTTACCGCCCCGGACCTATGGATTCAATCCCAAAATACATTCAAAACAAAAATCATCCCGAAAAAATAGTATATAAGCATAAGCTCTTAGAAGGAATATTAAATGTAACATACGGATGTATGGTGTATCAGGAACAGGTAATGGAAATAGTCCGTGTTCTTGCAGGATATTCTCTTGGAAGTGCTGATTTGATGCGTCGTGTTATTTCAAAAAAGAAAATGGCACAGATGGAGGTAGAAAGACAAAACTTTATATACGGCAAAAAGGATGAGAATGGAAATCAAATAATTGACGGATGCATTAACAGAGGTATAGATGAAAAAACAGCAATTTCTATATTTGATGAAATATATGATTTTGCAAATTATGCATTTAATAAATCTCACGCGGCTGCATATGCTTATGTTGCATATCAGACAGCATATCTTAAAACATTTTATCCTGTTGAATTTATGGCATCACTTATCTCAAGTGTTGATGACACTGATAAAGTGAATGAGTATATATTAAATTCAAAATCTATGGGGATAAAAATATGTCCGCCTGACATTAACAAAAGCACAGATTCCTTTACTGTTGAGGGAAATGCTATAAGATTTGGACTTTCTGCAGTTAAAAATGTCGGCAGGGGATTTATTCAAAAACTTGTTGTTGAGAGAGAACAAAACGGTGAATTTTCAGGATTTGCTGATTTTGTAGAAAGAATGACAGGTAAGGATATTAATAAAAGGGCTGTTGAAGGTCTTATTATGTGTGGAGCATTCGACTGCTTCGGTGTTAAACGCTCCCAGCTTATGAATGTTTATGAGGGTGTGATAGACGGTGAAGCATCAAGTAAAAGAGGAAATTTATCCGGTCAACTGACATTATTTGATGAGGAACAAACAAGCTTTGAGATGGAATTTCCTGATATTCCTGAATTTGATAAAAAAATATTATTAAAAATGGAGAAAAAATCAATAGGAATGTACCTTTCGGGAAATCCTATGGAAGAATACGAGGAAAAGGTTAAGTTACTGACAAAACACAATATTCAAAGTGTTCTTGGCTCAGTTGAAAAGAGTGAGGATAATCTTTATGTTGCAGTTGAAGGCGGACTTCGTGATGGAGATAATGTAAGAATTTGTGCTGTTATTTCTAACAGAAAGAATAAAATTACAAGAAATAATACACAAATGGCTTTTTTAAAAATTGAAGATGCCTTCGGTACTATTGAGGTATTGGTATTTCCAAAAATTTTAAGTCAATATTCAAATGTATTGCAAGAAGAAAATATTGTTATGCTTGATACGAAAGTAAGCTTAAGGGAGGACGAAGAGCCAAAACTTCTTTTGGAAAAGGCAGTTCTTCTTGATATGGTTAACCCGCCCCAAAAGAAGCAGATACTTTACATAAAACTTTCACAAAGAACTCAGGATGTGTTGAATATTTATAAAAATACAGCTATAAAATTTAAAGGTAACACTCCCGTTTGTCTATTTTTTGAGAATAGCGGAGAAAGATTGATGGCACCTGAAGATTTACATATCAATCCAACTGATGATGCAATTAACGAATTAAAAAAATGTTTTGGGGATAAAAATATCGTCTTAAAGTAAAAATACTAAAAAAAACACTTATAAATTATCTAATTTTGTCATTTTTGTTATTGATTTTTGGTTAAATTTGTTATAAAATATTTATTAGGTGTTTATCAGCATTAATTGATAAATAGAATAATATTATAGTATAATTTTTATTTAAATTGGGAGATTAGTTATATGTGGACTGTTGTTTATGTTGCACAGAAATCACAGGAAGTTTCTAAAATCAAATTAATTCTTGATGAGAACAATATTATTTCAAGGGTAAGACGCGGAAATAATCTGACAGATGAAGAGGGAACTTGCTATGAGATTATGGTTCCGGCTGCGGAGCTTTCACAAGCACAGGATTTGATTTTAGAATTTGAAATGTAGTAATATTTCATGGTGGGAGGATATCTTATGTCAAATATTAAAAGAATTGGTGTATTGACGAGCGGCGGTGACGCTCCCGGTATGAATGCCGCTATTCGTGCAGTTGTTAGAACAGCCGTTTATAATGATTTTGAAGCATACGGTGTTGTAAGAGGTTATAATGGTCTTATAAACAACGATTTTATAAAACTTGATGCAAGAAGTGTAGGAGAAACTCTCCAAAAAGGCGGTACAATTCTTCAGACAGCACGATGTCTGGAATTTAAAGAACCAACAGGTGTTCAAAAGGCTGTTAGGATTGCAAAAGAAAATGGAATTGACGGTCTTATTGTTATAGGTGGGGATGGTTCATTTAGAGGAGCCAGAGATTTATCAAGAGCAGGATTGCCTACAGTTGCAATTCCCGGAACAATAGATAACGATATAGGTTGCAGCGAATATACCATTGGCTATGATACATGTCTTAATACTGTTATTTCTGCTGTCGATAAACTAAGAGATACATCATCATCTCATGATAGATGCTCTGTTATTGAAGTTATGGGCCGAAATGCAGGATATATAGCAGTTGAAACCAGTATTGCCTGCGGTGCTGAGGTTGTATTAATTCCTGAACTTTCTTATAACTTTGAAAAAGATGTCATAGGTGTAATACAAAAATGTAAGCAAAGAGGCAAAAAACATTATATAGTTGTTGTCGCTGAGGGAGTTGGCGGTGTCGTTGATATGGCAAAGAAGATAGAAGATATTACCGGTATCGAATCTAGGGCCACAATTCTTGGTCACATACAAAGAGGCGGAAGCCCTACCGTTAAGGATAGGGTTATTGCAAGCAGAATGGGTGCATATGCCGTCGAGTTATTAATTGACAATAAATCTAACAGAATTGTTAGAATGAAGGATAATATCATAACTGATATTGATATAGAAGAAGGATTAAAAGAGACAAAAAGTATTTCTGCTGATTTAATCAGCCTTACTAAACAGTTAGCTATATAATTTATATAAAGGAGATTTTGCATATGAAAAAGATTTATGAAGGAAAAACAAAAGATGTTTATGAACTTGATAACGGTAATGTTATGTTAAAGTTCAAGGATGACTGCACAGGTAAAGATGGTGTATTCGATCCGGGTGAAAATTCTGTTGGTTTAAAAATTGAAGGAATTGGAAAGGCAAACCTTCGCACATCTGTTTATTACTTTGATATGCTAAAGGAAGCTGGAATCAAGACACACTATGTTAGTGCAGATGTAGAAAATGCAACAATGGAAGTTCTTCCTGGTAAGGTATTCGGTCACGGACTTGAAGTTATCTGCAGACTAGTTGCTACAGGAAGCTTCATTCGCAGATATGGAGAATATATCGAAGACGGCACAGCTTTAGAAGGCGGATATGTTGAATGTACATTCAAGAATGATGAAAAGGGTGATCCACTGGTTACATCTGAAGGACTTGCCGCACTTGGGGTTATGTCTCCTGAAATGTTTGAAAGTATGAAAGAGCAAACATTGAAAATCACAAAGATTGTTGCAGACGACTTAAAGACAATCGGACTTGATTTGTGGGATATTAAATTTGAATTCGGATACAACAATGATGAAGTTATCCTTATTGATGAAATTGCATCAGGAAATATGAGAGTTTACAAAGACGGAAAGATTGTTGAACCGGTTGAATTAACAAAATTAATTTTGAACAGATAATTTTAAAGCAGACAGTTTTTTTAAACTGCCTGCTTTTTACATATCAAATAATGTAACTTGGTCAGATTCAGGTATACCGTCCAAATAATGATTTTTTTGCATTAATTCAATAGTTGTTCGATTTACCGAAGTTCTTTGTTTTAAATCTTCAATAGTTTTAAATGGACCGTTTTCTCTTGCTTCCTGAATACTTTTCGCAGCATTTTCGCCCATACCTACCAGCGCATTCAGAGGGGGTATGATACCCTCATCACAAGGAAGAAAATTCACTGCATGAGATTTATATAAATCAATAGGTGTAAAGGTTAAACCCCTTGCATACATTTCTATACAAATCTCAAGAATTGGTATAACATTTTCTTCTTTTGGAGTTATTGTATTATTTTTTTTCTTTTCTAAAAGCTCTGCCATTGCTAAACGGGCTTTTTCAATTCCGTTAGCCATAATCTCTGCATCGAAATCTCCTGCTCTTACAGAAAAATATGCAATATAAAATGCTTTAGGGAAATTAACCTTGTAGTAAGCAATTCTAAATGCCATAGTTACATAAGCAACTGCGTGTGCTTTTGGAAACATATATTTAATTTTTTTACAGGAGTCGATATACCACTGCGGCACATTTGCCTCCTTCATTTCAGCCTCGTTTTCAGGAGTCAAGCCTTTTCCTTTTCTAACACTTTCCATTATTTTGAATGAGTGACCTGCATCAACGCCCATTGAAATGAGGTAAATCATAATATCGTCACGCGCACAAATAGAATGTGACAGGTCGGTAATTCCTTGTTGGATAAGTGTTTGAGCATTACCAAGCCATACATCAGTTCCGTGCGAAAGCCCTGAAATTCTAACAAGCTCTGAGAATGTTTTAGGCTTAGTATCCTCCAGCATCTGTCGGACAAATTTTGTTCCAAACTCCGGAACACCGTATGTTCCGAGATTTGTTCCAATATCTTCGCCGTCCTTAATTTTCAGAGCATCAGTTGAGGTGAACAGACTCAAAGTATCCTTGTCATCAAGTGGGATAGTTTGTGGGTCAAGACCTGTTAAGTCCTGAAGCATTTTTATTACTGTGGGGTCATCGTGACCAAGTTCATCTAATTTCAAAAGATTCTGGTCGATTGAATGGTAGTCAAAATGTGTAGTTATAATATCGGATTTCACATCATCTGCAGGATGCTGTACAGGACAGAATTCGTGAATGTTGTTTTTGTGGGGTACAACAATAATTCCGCCCGGATGCTGACCGCTTGTTCTTTTAACACCCTCACAGCCTGCGGCTAATCGTTTCATTTCAGCATTTCTTATTTTAATATTTTTTTCTTCTGCATATTTTTTTACATACCCAAAGGCTGTTTTTTCAGCAACAGTTCCTATTGTACCGGCTCTAAATACAAAGCCCTCTCCAAAATATGTTTCTGTATAATGATGTATTGTCGGTTGATATATACCCGAAAAATTAAGGTCAATATCAGGTTCTTTATCACCCTCAAAACCAAGAAATGTTTCAAAAGGAATATCATGGCCGTCCTTATTGTATTTTGTATTGCATTTTGGACATAGTTTGTCAGGAAGGTCACAACCCGAAATACCTGTTTCACTGCCAATGAATTCAACATTTTTACAGTTAGGACAAACATAGTGTGCGGGAAGAGAATTAACTTCGGTGATATCTGATAAAAATGCAACAAAAGAAGAACCTACCGAGCCTCTTGAACCTACGAGGTATCCGTCGGATAAGGATTTTCTAACTAATTCCTGAGCAATCTTATACATAACCGAAAAACCGTATGTTGTAATTGAATATAATTCCTTATCCAGTCTTTTTTGTACTTCAGTAGGGAGTGGATCACCGTAAATTGCTTTTGCTTTTTCATATGAGTCGTTTATTATGTCGTCCTGTGCGCCGTCTATCTCAGGCGGACATTTCTTTTTTGGAATAGGGCGGACATCCTCAATTATATCCGCTATCATATTTGTATTTGTGACAACAACCTCATATGCCTTTTCCTCTCCAAGATATGAAAACTCCTCAAGCATTTCTTCTGTTGTCCTTAAATATAACGGTGCCTGATTATCAGCATCCTTAAAGCCTTTATAATGCATAAGTATTTTTCTGTAGTTTGCACCTTCCGGGTCGATAAAGTGGACATCACAGGTTGCACATACAGGCTTATTATATTTTTCCCCAAGTTCAACTATCATTCTGTTAAGATTTTGTAAATCCTCATCAGTTGAAATATTTTCGTGTTCATCATCATCCTTCATATATGCGTTATTTCCGATTGGCTGGATTTCGAGATAATCATAAAAATCTACTATTTCTTTTATTTTTTCTTCATCATCACCGTTTATAATTGAACGCATCAATTCTCCTGCCTCGCAAGCCGAGCCGAGAATAAGACCATTTCTTTTTTCTTTTAAAAGACTTTTTGGAATTCTTGGAGTTCTGTTAAAATATTTTAAGTGTGATGCTGTTACCAGCTCGTAAAGATTTCTGATACCATCAGTGTTTTTTGCAAGCAGAATTATATGATATGCTTTTCCTCTTTTTGAGGCCTGCGATAAGTCAAATGAATTGTTCAATGATGATAATTCAGTTATAGACATACCTTCAAGCATTTCAAGCATTTTAACAAATATTTCAGCTGTAGCTTTAGCATCATCAACTGCTCTGTGATGATTTTCCAGAACAATATTTAAATGCTTTGAAAGTGTGTTTAATCTGTGGTTAGGTAACTCAGTAAAAAGACATCTTGCAAGCATCAATGTATCTAAATAACCGAAATCAAAAGATATATTAAGATTTTCGCAGGCTTTTTTAATAAAACATGTATCAAATTTTGCGTTATGTGCGACAAGTACAGAGCCTTTACAGAACTCAATAAATTTTGGCATTGCCTCTCTTGTTAGTGGTGCATTTTTCACCATATCGTCAGTAATTCCCGTCAATTCCGAAATCTTTTGAGGAATTGGCATTTGTGGATTAATAAATGTAGAGAAACGGTCTGTAATTTTGCCATCTTTTATTTTTACTGCACCAATTTCTGTTATACCGCAACTTCTTCTATCAAGTCCTGTTGTTTCAATATCAAATACAACAAACGAATCTTTGATATTACCGCTTGTGATACCGTATGTGATTTTTTGACTGTCATCAATAAGGTAGCCTTCAACACCGTATAATACCTTAATCTTTTGGTTGTTGTCCGATGCTTTCATTGCATCAGGGAATGCCTGAACTACACCATGGTCAGTTAAAGCTATAGCTTTATGTCCCCAGCTTGCTGCTCTGTTAACTAATTCCTTTGCAGATGTAACAGCATCCATAGCAGACATTTGTGTATGCATATGAAGTTCTACTCTTTTAACGGGAGCATTATCTGTTTTCGCCTCTGGTTTTTCACCCTCTGCAATAGAGTTTATACTAACTATGGTTTCTTTTGCATATTCGCTGAATTGTGCTTTACCTTTTATAATTACATTAAGACCTTTTTTAATTCTTGCAGATACCGCATTAATTATTTCTTTCTTTTTTTCTGTTTTTTCAATAAACAGTTGACAGGTAATAGAATCTTGATAATCTGTCACATCAATTATGAGCAAGAAATATTCTTTGTCGTTCTTTTTACTCTTGATTTCTTTTGTTTCAACACCGAAAATATCACCCTGAAAACAAACAAAACCCGTTTGTTCATCTATTGATGAAATAGGAATAATATAATCCCTTATAGTTCTGCCATATATCATTTCTTTAATGGTAGCATATTTTTTATATATATTGGAATTTTCCTCGGAATTTGATGTTTCAAATGTTTTATTTATTGAATCATAAAACTCCCGATTATATTTTTCTGCATCAGAAAAAGAATCGGAACTACTCTTTATTTTTTTGATAAAAACTGTAGAGAGATTATATTGCTCTTTTATTGCATTTTCGAGCTTATCCGATTCAGCATCAGTAATATCTTCTCGTATTACCAATTCAATACTTCTGTATTTTTTAGATATTTTAATGTTTTCTGCTGTGTAATCTTTAACAATTTCGCCCGACAATTCAGGAAAAACTGTCTTTAAAGATGGTTTCATTTATTATTACCTTTCAAAATTATTATACAGATATTTTATCATTCAAAATTGAAGATGTCAATAATTGTCGGTATGCTTCTTTAAATTAACAAAAAATATTGTTTTTTGGAAATAGTTATGATATAATATTAATAGATGTAATGGATTAAATTAAGGAGAGAAAAATATGAATACTTTACTTCAAAAAATCATAAATAAATGTTCTTGCTATACCGATTACGGTAATGTTGCAAGCTACATTCCTGAGCTGTCTAAAGCAGATAGGAAAGAATTTGGAATTTCTATAATGACAGATATTGATGCAATATATTTTGCGGGTGACTGTAATAAGAATTTTACTATGCAGAGTATTATAAAGCCGTTGATTTTGTTATTGGCATTGATGGACAATGGTGTTGAATATATCAGGGATATTGTTGGTGTTGAAGCGACCGGCAAGCCTTTTGATGCCTTTAATTACAGCGACCAGGCACTAAACAGCGAACACATAAACCCAATGATTAACACAGGTGCGATTGCTTTGTGTACTGCGATAAAGGGAAATACATACAAGGAAAAATTTTCACGATTACTTGAACTAACAAGATGCCTTGCGGACAACAACACACTTATAGTCGACGAAGATGTTTATTTATCAGAAAAAGCAACAGGAAGCAAGAACAGAGCATTGGCTTATATGTTAAAAGCTTATGGAATGATAAGCGGTGACGTGGAAGAAATCGTTGATTTTTATTTCAAAGCTTGTTCTATAAAGGCAAACTGCATTGATTTGGCTAAAATAGGATATATTTTGAGTCAAAAAGGAAAAAACTATTTTACAAAAGAACAAATCTTTAAACCAGAATATGCACGTTACGTTAATGCAGTTTTAATGAATTGCGGAATGTATGATGGTTCGGGTGAATTTGCCATTAATGTCGGTGTCCCTGCAAAAAGCGGTGTCGGCGGAGGTATTATGGCTGTTGTCCCAAACAGAATTGGTATTGGAATATATTCACCGTCACTTGACAAAAAAGGGAATAGTGTCGCAGGTATAAAAGCTTTGGAATGTTTAAGTAAAGAGCTTGATTTGAGCATTTTTTAAAAAGGGGTAATAAAAGTGGCTTATTTAACAGAAAAAGATTATGAAATATTAGATTTTATAAAAGAAGAATTAATTAAAAACGGTTTTCCGCCGTCTGTTCGTGAGATTTGCGATAAGGTCGGTTTAAAATCAACTGCAACTATTCATGCAAGACTCAGAAAACTTGAAGAGCATGGCAAAATTGTCAGAGATTCATCAAAGAACAGGTCGATTAAGGTAATAGGTCTTGAAGAAAATTATTCTAAAAAAATTGAGTATGCTGATGACAAGTATATTGACATTCCAGTTTACGGAAATGTTGCTGCAGGACAACCTATTACAGCTATTGATGATATTCAGGATACGTTTCCTCTTCCAATAAGCTTTGCCCAAAACAAAGACTTATTTATGCTTAGGGTTACGGGAGAATCTATGATTAATGCCGCTATACTTGATGGAGATATGATAATCGTATCCAAACAAAATACAGCAAATAACGGTGAGATAGTTGTTGCATTACTTGATAATGAAAATGCAACTGTTAAGACATTTTATAAAGAAAACGGACACATCCGTCTTCAGCCTGAGAATGACACAATGGAGCCGATAATAGTGGAAGAGATTAAAATACTAGGAAAAGTTGTAGGTATTTTTCGTAAACTATAGACAATTTTATCCGATTATGTTATAATAAATAGAATTTTAAAATATAAATGAATGGAGTAATATATATGGCTGATATGCTTTTTACATCTGAATCTGTAACAGAAGGACATCCTGACAAGATTTGTGACAGGGTATCTGATGCGATTTTGGATGAAATTTTAAAGAAGGACCCAAATGCCCGTGTAGCATGTGAAACAACATGTACAACAGGTATAATTTCTGTTATGGGAGAAATAACAACAAATTGTTATGTTGATTTTCCAAAGGTTGCAAGAGAGGTTGTTTTGGAAATCGGTTATGACAGAGCAAAATACGGATTTGACGGAAATACCTGTGCGGTAATCACATCTATTGACGAACAATCACCTGATATTGCTATGGGTGTCAACGAAGGATTAGAAAATAAAATAGGCGAAAATGATGAAGGAAACTCTACAGGTGCAGGTGACCAGGGTATGATGTTTGGTTATGCTTGTAACGAAACACCTGAGCTCATGCCTTTACCTATATCATTGGCTCATCAGCTTGCAAAAAAGCTTACTGATGTAAGAAAGGACGGAACACTTTCTTATTTAAGACCTGACGGAAAGACTCAAGTTACTGTTTTATACAAAGATAATGTACCTGTATCTGTTGACACAGTTGTTGTATCAACACAGCACTCACCTGATGTAACTCTCGAACAAATAAGAGAAGATTTAATAAGAGAAGTTGTTAAGACAACAATTCCTGAAAAATATTTGAATGAAAACACAAAATATTTCATTAACCCTACGGGAAGATTTGTTGTTGGTGGACCTCAGGGTGACAGCGGATTGACAGGAAGAAAAATTATAGTTGACACTTATGGCGGAATGGCTCGTCACGGTGGCGGTGCATTCTCAGGTAAAGACCCGACTAAAGTTGACCGTTCAGCTGCTTATGCCGCAAGATGGGTTGCTAAGAATATTGTTGCAGCAAACCTTGCTGACAGATGTGAGGTTCAGTTGGCTTATGCAATCGGTGTGGCAAAGCCTGTTTCAATTATGATTGATACATTCGGAACTGAAAAGGTTGAAATTGAAAAAATTCAAAAAGCGGTAGATATGGTGTTTGACTTAAGACCAAATGCTATAATTTCTGCACTTGATTTGAGAAAACCTATTTATAAACAACTGTCTGCTTACGGACATATGGGAAGAGAAGACCTAAATGTTCGTTGGGAAAACACAGATAAAGTTAATGAACTAAAAAATGCAGTAGCATCACTTTGAGGTGATTTATTAATGACTAAATTAATTCTTGTTAGACACGGTGAGAGTCTTGGTAATTATGAGGATAAATTTTTAGGACATACAGACCTTGATTTGTCACCAACAGGCTATAAACAGGCTGAATTTGTCAGGGAATATTTCTCAAAAGTCCATATAGATAAAATATATTCATCCGACCTTTTAAGAGCCTATAACACCATCATTTCTACAGCACAGGAAAAAGAAATTCCTGTCATAAAATCGGAAAATCTTCGTGAGATTTATGCAGGTGAATGGGAGAATATGACATTTGATGATTTATGCACTAAATTTGACGAAGAATATCGCGTGTGGCGGGAAAATATTGGTCTTGCCATATGCACCGGCGGAGAAAGTGTTAAAGATTTACAAGTCAGAATTTGTAAAGAATTAAAGAAAATATGTGATGAAAATCCCGATAAGACAGTTTGTATTGCAACGCACGCAACTCCTATAAGAGTTTTTGCAGCAAAATGTCTGGGATATCCTCTTGAAAGAATAAAAGATGTTAAATGGGCAAAAAATGCATCCATTAATATTTTCAATTATTCAGATGGTAATTTTGAAATGCTTGAATATAGTTTTGTTGACCATCTTGGAAACTATGTCACACAATTACCTAAAAATGTATAAGTTATACGGCAGGTACCATAATGGTGCCTGTCGCTTTTGTTTTTAAATAGTTGACTAATTTATAATTATATGGTAAAATATGATATAATTGTTATATTTGTGTGTTCAAATTTGAAAGGATATATTAGATATGCTAAAAAGAAATAATAGATTATTGCTTTTAAGAATAAAAGTACTTTTCCTGATACTTTTTTTAGTTCTGGGAATAGTGACTCTTGCATCAGGAGATACATTTATTGCTATTTTTGAATTCCTGCTATCTTTTGTGCTTCTGGCATATGTTATTTTGAGTGAAATTAATAAAAATAAGGAAATGTCACAGTTTATGTCTATGATAACTGACAATGACGGAAATACAACAAACAAAATCATTACACGATTTCCATTTCCTTTATTTATTTTAAGTATTGACGGGAAAGTTGTTTGGTACAATGACAGCGCTCTTGAAATGTTTGACGGACAGGATTTATATGGAACTATGCTTCCGCAGATAATCACGGAGTTAAAATGGACTGACATTCTAAAAAGTACAGGAGATATTAATATAGATTTAACATATAATTCGAGAAATTATTCGGTATTTGGAAGTATCATAAGGAGAAATGACGCACAAACCGATACAGACGCTGCGTATTCTGTATTGTTATATTTTAGTGACATTACACAGAATGTTATTGCGAAAAAAAGACGTGAAGACGAAAAAGTCGATGTTGCTATTGTGACCATTGATAATTATGATGATGTTTTTCAAAAAATGGATGGAGTTAAAAGTCAGGAAACCCTTGCAAAAATCAATACTCTTGTTTCAAAATGGGTAAGCGAGAGTAATGGTGTTATGAAAAAGACGGAATCAGACAGATATCTTGTCTTCTTTGAACATCAATATCTTGATGATTATATTAAAAATAAATTTGATATTCTTGAAAAGGTAAGAGCAATAGGTGATGAAATAAAAGAGCCTATAACAATCAGTATAGGTATTGGTACAGGCGGACATTTAATTGATAATGAAAAGAACGCCAGAGATTCTGTAGAAATGGTATGGGGCAGAGGCGGAGATCAGGTTGCAATTAAAGATTCGGGAGAATATAAATTCTATGGCTCTTCCACAAAGGATTATGAGAAAAATACCAGAGTTAAAACAAGAATGTTCTCCTTTGCACTAAAGGAAATGATTTCACAATCTGATAAGGTTCTGATTATGGGGCATAGTGCTGCAGACTATGATTCTTATGGTGCCGCTATTGGTATTTCAAGGGCAGCAAAGATAATGAATAAAGAGGTTTATATAGTTCTGGATAGTTCTCCCGCTATAAAACCGTTATTTGACCAGATGCATTCTATACCCGAGTATTCACAAATGATTATCAGTCCTAATACTGCAAGTGAAATGACAGATAAAAATACTCTAATAATTGTTGTAGATACCCACAGACCTTCAATGTTACCTGTCCCTGAAATATTGAATGTTGCAAATAAAATTGTGTTAATTGACCATCATAGAAGAAGCACTGAATTTATTGATAATCTATCATTAACATACTTTGAACCATATGCATCTTCAACCTGTGAGATGGTGACTGAAATTTTACAGTATATTGACGATAAGAAGCAATTAAATACCTTTGAGGCTACGGCTTTATTCCTTGGTATTTTTATGGATACAAAGAATTTTGTTGCAAAAACAGGAGTAAGAACATTTGAGGCTGCATCATATTTAAGAAGATATGGTGTTAATACAATGGAAGTCAAGAAATTTGTAAATCTTGATTTTGATGAATATGTAAGGAGAATGGATATTATAAGAATTGCAGAAATATGGAACACTAACATTGCTGTTTCAATCTGTGACTATACTTTTAATAATATGCGTGTAATTTCATCTCAAGCTGCCGACGAAATGCTTAACATTTCAGGAATTAAGGCAGCGTTTGTGGTATATCAGTTAGAAAATACAATCTATTTTAGTGCTCGTTCGTTAACTGACATAAATGTTCAGCTTATTATGGAAAAACTTGGCGGAGGCGGTCATACTACCGTTGCAGGATGCCAGCTTAAAAACATTTCTTTAGGAGAAGCAAGAGACCTCTTAAAGGATGCCATTAAAGAGTATATAGAAGAAAACAAAAAGTAATAATTGGAGGTACAATATGAAAGTTATATTAAATCAGGATGTTAAGGGGCAGGGCAAAAAGGGAGATTTAATTGATGTTTCGGATGGATATGCAAGAAATTTTCTTCTTCCAAAAAACCTTGCAATTCCTGCAACAAAGGAAAATATTAATGTTTTAAAAGGTCAGCAGGAGAGCAGGGAATACAGGCAGCAAAAAGAACTCGAAGAAGCTAAGCTTACTGCTGATAAAATAAATGAAATAAGTGTTAAATTAAAGGCAAAAGCAGGGGACAACGGTAAGTTGTTTGGCTCAATCACATCCAAGGATGTATCTGAGGCGTTAACCGAGCAACACCACATTAAAATTGATAAGAAAAAATTTGTTTTGCCTGACGGAATTAAAACATTAGGAACAACACAGGTTGATATTAAGGTGCATCCGGGTGTAATTGCAAAATTAAAGGTTAATGTTGAATCATTATAAAATGAATTAGGTGGATATAATGGCTGATAATATGAATTTTTCCGACAGAGCCCTACCCCACAATAAAGAAGCCGAACAATCGGTTTTAGGCGGTGCTTTGTCAAGCTCATCTGCTGTTGGAACTGTTTGCGAAATGCTAAAATCCAGTGATTTTTACTTCGAACAAAACAGAACAGTTTTTTCAGTAATCCTAGAGCTATTCAACGAAAATACTCCCATTGATGTAGTTACTGTTTCTGATAGATTAAATCAACATGATAAGCTTGATGCCATAGGCGGTGTTCAGTATCTTAGCTCGCTTATTTTATCAGTTCCTACAACAGGTAATATTGAATATTATGCTAAAATAATTAAAGATAAGGCAGTATTGAGAAGTTTAATTTTCTCATCATCAAGCATTTTGAATATGGCTTATGATGAAGAAGATATGACGGATAGAATACTAGATATTGCAGAACAAAAAATTCTTGATGTATCATCTGGTAAAATTTCAAATGATATTGTTCATATCAGTGAAATTATGACAACTGCTTATGATGATATGGTAAAGAATTCACTTACAAAGGGTACGGTCACTGGTATTTCAACAGGTTTTAATTACCTTAACAATATGACAGGCGGACTCCATGGCGGTGAACTTATTATAGTAGCAGGTCGTCCTGGTATGGGTAAATCAAGCTTTGCTGTAAACATTGCTGAGCATGCTGCAATTAGGGAAAATATTTCTGTGGCAATTTTTAACCTTGAAATGTCAAAAAGTATGATTGTAAACAGAATTATTTGCTCTCAGGCAATGGTTGATTCTCAAAATGTGAGAAAAGGTGAATTTCAACCAGAGGATTGGCAACAAATTTGTTCAGTTATTGACAAGCTCTCTGCTGCGCCGATTTATATTGATGATTCATCTTCAATAACGGTTTCTGAAATTAAAGCAAAGTGCAGAAGATTAAAACAAACAAAAAATCTCGGACTTGTTGTTATCGACTATTTGCAGTTAATGCAAAGCAATCGTCGTTCTGATAACAGACAACAGGAAATATCTGATATATCAAGGTCTTTAAAGGTTTTAGCCAAAGAACTTGATGTTCCGGTTATTGCTTTATCACAGCTTTCAAGAACAAGTGAAACCAGAAGTGATAAACGACCGATGCTATCTGACTTGAGGGAATCCGGAGCTATCGAACAGGACGCAGATTTGGTCATCTTCCTCTACCGTGATGATTATTACAATAAAGAATCCGAAGAAAAGAATATAGCCGAAATTAACATAGCTAAACAAAGAAGCGGCTCTACGGGAACATTTAAGCTTGGCTGGCAGGGGAGATATACAAAATTTGTCAATATTGATTATAAATCAGGAGAAAATTAATTATGAAATATATGTTTGCATCCGATATACATGGAAGTGCATCTGCTTCAAGAAAAATTAAAGATATTTTTGTAAATGAAAAAGCAGATTTTCTTATTTTGTGCGGTGACTTACTCTACCATGGTCCAAGAAACGATTTGCCTGATGAGTATAATCCAAAAGCGGTTATTGAAATTTTAAATTCGCTTTCTGATAAAATTATAGCCGTACGAGGTAATTGTGACAGTGAGGTTGACCAGATGCTTCTAAATTTTCCAATGTTATGTGATTATACATTAATTTTTGATAATATAAGAATGTACATTACTCATGGACATATTTATAATCAGGAAAACCCAATGAAGCTGTCTATCGGTGATTTTATGATTTCAGGGCATACTCATGTTCTTAAAATTCTTGAAGAGAATGGTATTACATATCTTAATCCAGGTTCTGTTTCAATACCAAAGGAAAATAATCCGCCAAGCTATATGATATTTGAAGATAATACCTTTAAAATCAAGGATTTGGACGGGAATATTATCAAGGAGTATAGTGTTAATGTTACCAAATGACCCTGTCATTTTACTAAGTGTTATTAATACTAAACTTCGTGATATTTATAGTGACCTGGATTTGTTGTGTGACGATTTAGAGATTAATAAAGAAGAGTTATTAAAAAAACTTAATTCTATTGGATATGAATATAGTGAACAATTAAATAAGTTTATATAAAAAAATGCCGTGCAAATAGCACGGCATTTTTTTATATTGTCAATATTCCTTCTTCCGATTCAATAAGCATCAAAATTTGTTCTTCTGCTCCTGTCTTTGCATTAATATAGACCAAAAAATTTTTACCGTTATGATTTCCCTTAAATTCATAGCATAAAACTTCTCTTTTACTGTCTTTAGGAATTAGTGCTAAATTTGAAGAATCAACCGATAAATGTTTATTTATATATGATTTTGCAGTTTCTTCAGAAATTGACACTGGTTCAAAGTTTCTGTGTTTATGGTTCATAATATATCCGTGAGATTCCATTCCAACAATTTCACCGTTATCCAATGCAACCTTTACTTTAATTAGGTCTGAATAACAAATAATATTACTTTGTGTATAAGCAAAATTTATTGTTGCGATATTATTGGACTTATCATAGTAACTTTGTTTTAGGGATGTGTATCCTTTCTTTGTTAAAAAGTTCTTTGCATAAGCTATAGCGTTGTTAAAATCAAGCTCTTCGTTTGTAACTTCTCTTGTGTCAAGAAAATATACAGGAAATCCACCTTTTTTGCTTATGGATATATAAATTTCTCTGTTATCCATAACTGCAGAATATGAATATGAATCTATCGGTGTATTCTCACTCTCACCTGAATAAGCAAGATTTTGACCTCTGTCTTCTAAAAACTTTTTTGCTATTTCAAGTCCCTCTTCTTTAGAAATCTCTTTTGAATTCTCAAGCATTACGGGTTTGATGTTCTCTATATGGTCCGAAAATGGCCCGTCATAAATTAAAGACGGATATTCCTGAAATTCCTTTTCTACATTTTCAAATTGAGTATAAATATCTCCGCTTGCTGCTGATGCACTGTTTTCAAGATACTGTTTTGCATTCTTTTTTACTGTGCCAAAGTTGATATCTCCATTATATATATCCTGTTGCATTTTTATGAGTTTATCATTTAGAGATGTTGCATATTTTCCAAGGTCAGATAAAGATTTATAGTCGTTATCTGTAATATCATTTGAGTTAATAACATTTTGACTCAATGCATATGTGAAATCACCAACCTGAGATAAAAATTTTTCAGTTGCTTCAAGCTGTACTTCCGAAACAGGTAACTGACCAAGACAGGCCTTTGCTGCTGTTGTTTGTCTGAACAGTTCTGATGATATACTGCTCATCTGTGCGGCACTTGAAACGAGCATACTCTTTTGAAGAAGAGTGTCAATATCGTCAACATAACTCACAAGCTCGTGAAATGCTCTGTTATAATTATTCTCGACGGTATTTTCTAATGATTTTTTCTCTGTGAAAAGATATGTTGAGAAAACTGTAAGAGATATAATAACTATTGATAATATCCAGTATATAATTCTTCGTCTTGGTATTTTGTTTGTATTGCTCATATTTATTCCTTTCTATTTACAAAATCTGTGTTTTCCTATTTGCTTTATAAATGTTCTTGACCATATCCACGAGCTTGTTGCGGTATCGGGATTAAAGTAGTAAATTGCGCCTCCTGTTGGGTCCCAGCCGTTCATAGCGTCCTGACATGCTTTAAAAACTGTTGAACCCTCTGCAATCGGCACATTAATCTGCCCATCAGATACGGCAGTAAATGCTCCCGGTTGATAAATAACTCCTGAAATGGAATTTGGAAAGGAAGAATGCTTTACACGATTAAGTATAACAGCTGCAACAGCAACCTGACCTTCATATGGTTCTCCTCGTGCTTCTCCGTTGACTGCTCTTGCAATAAGCTGAACGTCACTTGCGGAGCGGCCTGTTTGTGCTTTTGCATTCTGAGTAATAATTGTTATTATTGTCGTTAATAAAACAATCGTCATACATAGTAGTATGAAAATAGTCTTTTTTTGGTTAATTACCTTCAAAATCATCACCTCATTATTGTCTTTTGTAACTATTTTGAACATTATTATTTTTTTTATGTATAGGAATTTACTTTTTTGACAAGAATTTCTACAAATTCAGTATAGGGAGAATAAAATGAAAAAAGTAATTTTAGTTATTTTGTTAGCATTTGAAATTTTTACAGTAGGAACTGTTTACAGTAACACTATAACAAACGAAATTTCACAGGAACTTTTAAGAATGCATATACTTGCTAACAGTAACACTGATTTTGACCAGAATGTTAAAATCAGGGTAAGAGATTTTGTTTTGAAATATATAGACAAAAATGACTTAAAAACAAAAAAAGATGTAATTGATAATGTTTTTATTATAGAAAACGAAATAAACTCCTTTCTATATGAAAATAAAATCGGTTATAAAGCAAGTGTATTAACCAGCTATTCACCTTTTTTGACAAAGGAATATAATAATATTTCAATTCCTAGAGGTGTATATAATTCACTAAAAATTATTTTAGGAAATGGTGAAGGAGAGAATTGGTGGTGTGTTGCATATCCACCGCTTTGCTTTACTGAAGATGTTACAGGAAAAATAAGTGATGAGGGTGAATTAAAATTAATAAACACTCTCAATAACGAAACTTATAAACTTATAAAAAAAGATAATATTGAATACAAAATCAAATTTAAAACTGTGGAAATATTTAATTCAATTTTCAAAAATTATTGACAAACATAAATGTATAGTGTATAATAGCGTTGTTGTGCTGATGTAGCTCAGTTGGCAGAGCACTACATTGGTAGTGTAGAGGTCACGAGTTCGACTCTCGTCATCAGCTCCATATCTCAGCAAACTGTGCTGTTATTAAAATGACCACTCAAAAGAGTGGTCATTTTTTTAATTTTTAGAATTAATTCCCAATATTCCTCCGAGCATACCTCCTGCAACATTTGCAATAAGCATTGTTATAAGATTTCCATTTAAATCAAATTCTCGTTTTACAACTATCGATGCAATCAAAACCAGTATAAAATATCCAACACCAATTAATGCCCCATGTGCTAATCCATTTTCTGCAGTTGTTCTTGCAACAAGAATTGCACCTGTAAATACGCTCAAAACCGAAGCTATAAAAAGTAAAATCGAAATAATTGAGTCTGATATGTCAGCAAAGTAGCTTACTAGGGCAATAATTATAACTAAAATTATTGTTGTAATTATTGAAAATATAATACCCTTTAAAATACCTCTAAAGTTAATTGTAGCTTTTTCCATAAAAAAACCTCCGTAATACATTGATAATACAATATATTACGGAGAATTTTTAATTATGCATCAGCATTTTCTACTGCTTCAATTGCATTTCTTTTAAATTTTATAAAAGACTTATCTTCAGGTGCACCCGGCATTGATGATTCTATCCAGATGTATTCATCCTTAATCTTTGCAACTTTGCCACAGATACCTCCTATTGTGACAACCTTGTCACCAACCTTTAGAGCTGCGCGCATAGCCTGCTGTGCTTTTTGCTGTTTCTTTTGTGGTCTTATCATCATCCAATAAAGAAGTACAAAAATCAAAATCATAGGCAAAAAGCTAACAATGAGTTCTGCTATTCCTGCAGATTGAGGAGCAGAAGCTGTTGTCTGTGCTGTTCCTTCAGCATAAGCAATAATTGATTGAAACATAATTCTTTTTCCTTTCGTGGTAATAATAGTTTTTAGTATTATACATCATTTCCTTTTAAAAATCAAGTAAAAACAAAATATTCTTTACAATCTTTTCAAAAAATGGTATCATACTTATAATTATGCTTAGGGGATGTTTTTATGTTAAAAAAATTTTTGAGTTACTATAGGCCTCATACAAAAATATTTATTTTAGATATGATTGCATCATTTTTAGTGTCTTCAATCGGAATAGTATATCCAATCATCATAAGGACTATGATAAATGATTTAATTCCAAACAAACATATGAAAATGATAGTGATTTCTGGAGTTACTCTATTATTTTTATACATTTTTAAAATGCTTTTGAATTATTTTATTCAATATCAGGGACATGTGATGGGTGTAAGAATGCAGGCAAGTATGCGAAGTGAGATGTTTAAGCACTTGGAAAAACTTCCATACAGTTATTATGATAATAATGAAACAGGTAAAATTATGTCCAGAATGACAAATGATTTGATGGATATAAGTGAGCTTGCACATCACGGGCCTGAAAACATTTTAATATCTTCCATGGCAGTTCTAATTTCATTTATTTATCTTTGGACAATTAATATCTGGCTAACATTAATTATATTTATTTGTGTCCCTTTTTTGTTGATAATTGCAATATCTCTAAGAGGGAAGATGCGTTCGGCATTTAAAAGAAGCAGACAATCTATCGCAATAATAAATGCAGCTTTAGAGAGCAGTATTTCAGGTATAAGAGTTACAAAAGCATTTACTAACTCAAAAAAGGAAGAAGAAAAGTTTGAAATCGGAAATAAAAAGTTTGTTGAGTCACGAAGCAAAGCATATCAAGCAATGGGACAGTTCCATTCTATGACTGCATTTATAACAGATGTTTTTAATGTTATAGTTATTATTGCAGGCGGATTTTTTCTTTATAACAAACAAATTGATTTTGGGGATTTTTCTGCGTTTATTGTATCAATTAACCTGTTTCTATCACCTGTAATGACACTCATTCAATTTATGGAGCAATACCAGAACGGTGTAACAGGATTTGAAAGATATATTGAGATTTTAGAAACTCCAGTAGAAGAGGATTTGCCAGATGCTGTTGATATTGGAAGACTTTCAGGGCATATCGAATTCAAAAATGTAACAAATTCGTACAATGATTCGGGAGAAATTCTAAAGGATATCTCCTTTGAAATCAAAAAGGGTAAAAAATATGCACTTGTTGGACCTAGCGGCGGAGGTAAAACAACAATTTGTCATCTGATACCTAATTTTTATAAAGTTTCTGGTGGTGAAATTTTAATTGATGGTAAAAACATAAATAGATTTACTTTGAACTCTTTAAGAAAAAATATAGGGATTGTTCAGCAGGACATATATTTATTTAATGCAAGCATAAAAGATAATATTCTTTACGGTAATCCTGATGCAACAGATGAAGAGATTTTTGAGGCTGCAAAAAGAGCAAATATCCATGATTATATTATGTCGCTTGAAAATAAATACGAAACCCAAATCGGAGAAAGAGGTGTCAAGCTTTCAGGGGGTCAGAAACAGAGACTTAGTATTGCCAGAGTATTTTTGAAAAATCCGCCTATTTTAATACTTGATGAAGCAACAAGTGCGCTTGATAATGCAACAGAAATTTTAATTCAAAAATCTTTAGATGAATTGTGTGAGGGAAGGACCACTATTGTTGTTGCACACCGACTCTCAACAATAAAAAATGCCGATGAAATTGCTGTTGTTGATGATGGCAGAATAATTGAACAGGGTACACATGATGAACTATTATTAAAATCCGGAATGTATGCTAAATTGTATAATCAGCAATTCAGAAGCTAAAAAAGTTAAATTTATTAAAAATATTAAAAAAATAGTCAAAAAAACTGTACAAATTTGAAATTTTATGATATAATTGTACTATGTATGTAATACAGGAGGGATTATTAATGATTAGTAAAGCATTTGGGAATATCGTGTCGCAAATGGCAGATATTTTTCCAAAGAGATTTGGTATTGCTGATGCACAGGGTTTGGTACTTGCAGCAAATGGTCCGGAGGTTTCAGAAGAAATAATAGAGGAGTTGGCATATTCAATTCCAAGTGATGATAAACTCTATTTTAAAAATGGATACACAGTAAGGCTCATTTCCGGAAAATCATATCCTGAATATGTTGTATATGTCGAAGGTGTTGATGAGATTTCAAAATATTGTTGTAATGCGGTTACTGTTGCTGCAAACAATGTAAGATTTTATTACGATGAAAAATACGACAAAACAATATTTATGCAAAACATAATCTTAGACAATATGCTATCATTTGATTTGCACCAAAAGGCTCACGAACTCCATGTTGATACAGAAGCTCCAAGAGCAGTTTTCTACATTAAGGTTCAGAAAAAGGGTGATGTTTCGATTTACGAAGTAATTAGAAATTTATTCCCTGATAAAGAAAAGGATTTTGTTGTAAATATTGATAGCGAAAATATTGTACTTATTAAGGAATTAAAAGAAATTCTTTCATCGGAAGAACTTGATGATATTGCAAAATCAATACTTGATACAGTTAATTCCGAATCAATGAATAAAGTTTTAATCGGTGTGAGCACAGTTGCTGCAAATATCAATGAGCTTAATTCTGCTTACAAGGAATCACAGGTTGCACTTGAGGTTGGAAAAGTTTTTGATGATGAGAAATTTATTTTAAACTATGCAAACCTTGGTATTGGCAGACTTATTTATCAGTTGCCAACAAAGCTATGCGAACTATTCCTTTCTGAAGTTTTACAAAAAGATGATATAACATTATTGGATAGTGAAACTATACTTACAATTAATAAATTTTTTGAAAATGACCTTAATGTTTCTGAAACATCAAGACAGCTTTTTGTACACAGAAACACTCTTGTATACAGACTTGAAAAAATTAATAAGTTAACAGGTCTTGATTTGCGTAAATTTGACCAGGCAATCGTATTTAAGGTTGCTATGATGGTAAATAAATATTTACAGTCAAATCCAATGAAAAAATAATTACAGGTAAAAACTTATGATTGAATTGATTAATGTCACAAAAGAATATGATAATGGCACTCTCGCTCTTGAAAATGTTAATCTTCAGATTGAAAATGGTGAATTTGTCTTTTTAGTTGGTTCAAGCGGAGCGGGTAAAACAACAATAACAAAACTCTTAATGAGAGAAGAAAATGTAACATCAGGTGAAGTTTTTCTCTACGGTGAAGATATTACAAAAATTTCTGAAAAAGAAATTCCTTATCTCAGGAGAAAAATGGGTGTTGTTTTTCAGGATTTCAGACTTTTAGAAGATAGAACAGTTTATGAAAATGTTGAATTTGCTATGAGGGTTGTGGGTGCTTCAAAACGCGAAATAAGAAGAAGAGTGCCTGTTGTTTTAAATATGGTGGGTCTTAATTATAAAGCGAAAATGTTACCATGTGAATTATCGGGCGGCGAACAACAACGAGTTGCTTTAGCAAGGGCTCTTGTAAATAACCCTTCTATTTTGATTGCAGATGAGCCTACCGGAAATCTCAATCCTAAAACAGCAATGGAAATTATGGAAATATTTGAAAATATTAATCAGATGGGTACAACTATCATTATGGCTACACATGCTAAAGATATTGTGGATGTTATGCATAAGCGGGTTATAGAAATATCCGACGGGCATATAGTAAGAGATGAGCTTGGAGGTGAATATCATAATGAATCTGTCCAAGATTAGATATTCAGTTTCACAAGCTAAGAAAAATGTAATAAGAAATGGTCTTATGAGTGTTGCGTCACTTTTCACCATTAGTTGTTGTCTTTTAATTTTAGGTTTATTTACTATATTAACACTTAATGTTAATTCTTTTACCGAACAAATGAAGGACCAATGTGAAATCCAGTTGTTTATCAATAAGGGTACAGATGACGCAAGAGTTTCTCAGATGGCTGATGAAATTCTAACATTTTCTAATGTTAAAGAGGTAGAATTTTATTCCAGAGAAGACCTTTATCACTATGCAATGAATGATGTTTTTGAAGGAAGAGAAGAACTTATTGGAGATTACACCGAGGAAGATAATCCTTTCTCCGACTCCTACAAAATAACTCTTCATGATATTTCAAAAACAGGTCAAACCGTTGCAGAACTCGAGAAGCTTTCTGATGTGAGTCACATAGAAAACAAGCAGGATGTTACAAATATAGTAATTTCGGCATCAAATACTGTCAAAAATCTTAGCATCGTTGTAATGTTAATTCTTTTACTTATTTCTATTGTTATTATTTCAAACACTGTAAGACTTACAGTATTTAACAGAAGAAAAGAAATTAATATAATGAAATATATCGGAGCAACTGACAGATTTATCAGAATTCCGTTTATTATTGAAGGGGTTATGATTGGTTTTATAGGAGCTATCCTGTCATTTGCACTAATGTCTTGGGGATATATTGTGATTTATTCGAAATTTACACAATCTTCATTCGATGTTGTAGACCTAATACCGTATGCTAATATCGCACCTGCTCTTGGAGTGATTTTCTTGGTATTTGGTTGTTTGATAGGTATTATCGGAAGTGCAATATCAATGAGAAAATATTTAAAGGTTTAGGATACAAAATATGCAAAAAAATAAGTTTTTTATTTCATTATTGATAGCATTTGTTATGACTTTTTCCTGTACATTAGGTTATGCTGCAAAAAGCGTAAATGAGCTCAAATCGGAAATGCAGGAAAGGAATAATCAAATAAAACAAAAAGAAAAAGAAATTAATGCTAAAAAATCGGAAAAAAATGCTGAACTTGAAAAGAGAAATAACCTTGACTTAAAAATTTCGGCATTGTTAGATGATATTGAATCAACTCAAAGCCTTATTGATGAAAAAGAGGCTCAAATTCAGGAAAAAAATACTGAAATTGAAGCTATATCTGCCCAAATTGATGAAAATCAGAACAGATTAAATGACAGATTAGTTGTAATGTATGAGTATGGTTCAACCTCATATCTCGATTTACTGCTAGAGGCTGACGGTCTTTCGGATTTGGTGACAAGACTTTCTGTAATCAGAAGTGTATATGACTATGATAAAGAGGTAATAAGAAATTTTGTCGAGTCTAGACAGATGGTTGAGGAAGCAAAATCTCTTATTGTTGCAGAACAAAATGAGCAGATTGAAGCAAGAACAATTCTTGAAGGGAAAAAGGCAGATTTAGATAATCTAAGAAGCGAAAAAGATAAGATTATTTCGGAGCTTAACAGTGATATTAAAGCACTTGAGGCTGAAGAAAAAAGAATGGAAGCAGATTATCAGGCAATACAAAATGAATTAAATGCTGCACTTTCATCAGGAGGCAAAACAACAAAATCAAATTATTCAGGCGGTAAATTCTGTTGGCCATCTGCAACATCACAGCGTATTACTTCATCCTACGGATACAGAATTCATCCAATATCCGGAGTTAAAAAGCTTCACAGAGGTATTGATATCGGTGCAGGTATGGGAACAAACGTTCTTGCCGCTGAAGCCGGCACTGTAATTACTGCAGGTTGGAATAACAGCTATGGCTATTATATTACAATTAACCACGGTAATGGTTATGTTACCCTATACGCTCACAACAGCAAATTGCTAGTATCTAAGGGTGCAACTGTTTCCAGAGGTCAGGTAATTGCAAAATGCGGCTCAACGGGTAATTCAACAGGTCCACACATACATTTTGAGGTTTCCTTGAACGGTAATTTGCAAAATCCTATGAATTATTTTTAAAAATATTTGCCGCAGAATTTTCTGCGGCATATCTTTATTTATAATATTTTTTCTATTAAACTCATAAAATAATATCATTTGTATTGTTATTTTAAGGGAGGTTTTTTTGTGAACAAAACATTTAGAACTGTTATTATTACTGCAGCTATTACATTATTTATTACCAGAATTTTTTATGGTATTGTCCTAAAGCCATATGAAAATGAAGTGAGCAAAAAAATTGCCACAATTAATTACTTAATTCAAGAGAAAGGCCTGTATGATATTGATGAAAAGGATTTGGCTGATTACGCGGCGGCAGGTCTGACACTTGCTGTTAAAGACCAATATACATCCTACTACACAGAGGAGCAATTTGAAAATTTTATTGATAACTTAACAAATGGTTCCTATGTAATTGGTGTGGTTGTTACAGTTAACGATGAAAATAAAATAGTAGTACAATCTGTCCTTGAAGACAGTGCGGCTCAAAAAGCAGGCATAAAATCAGGTGATGTTATTATTGAGGTAAACTCTCAAATGTATAGCGGTGAACAACTTGATGAGGCCGTTTCGGTTATGAGAGGGGATGGAATTGAGGATATATACGGCACCGAGTTATATCTGAAACTCGAACGTGACGATAAAGAAATTGATATTAAAGTTATAAGAGAAAAGCTCCGTTATAATTCTGTAAAATCACATATGATTGACGATAAAATAGGATATTTAAGAATTCTTGCATTTAATAGTTCATCTGATGAGGAAGACAGCAAGGATACTTATGATGAGTTTTTAGAAAAACTTGAAGAACTAAAAAAATCAGGTATGTCAAAATTAATTATTGATTTAAGAAATAATCCGGGCGGGAGTCTTGATGTAGTTAAAAATATTGCAGATGAGCTTTTACCTAATGGTATTATAACATACACAGAGGATAAGAATTTAAAAAGAATTGAATATAAATCTGATGCAAAAGAACTAAATATACCTATGGTTGTCATAGTTAACGAAAACAGTGCTTCTGCATCTGAAGTACTGACAGGAGCTCTAAAAGATTACAAAAAGGCAACAATTATAGGCACGAAGACATATGGTAAGGGGATAGTTCAGACAGTTATTCCTCTGGATGATGGAAGCGGCCTGAGCTTAACCACTTCAAAATATTATACACCAAGTGGAGTATGTATACATGATATAGGAATTGAACCTGATATATATGTCGAACCAAATGATGATTTTGACCTATATGAATCAACTATCGATGATGATATACAATTACAGACAGCAGTAACAACCTTAAAAAATAAATAAATTATTTTTTAAAAAATATGGAAATTTATTTAATTTTGTTGTATAATTGTCTAAAGTGTCAAATTTTTGGAGGAAAAATTTATGAATGATACAGTTAATATTCTCAAAATACTTGAGGAAAACGGCCCTACGGTAACTCATGAACAAATTGCTCAAATGATTGGAAAAACCGAAAAAGAGGTCAATGAAATAATTACAGGACTTGAAAAGGATAATATAATTGTCGGTTATAAGACAATGATTAATTGGGATATGACAGATACCGAAGTTGTAGACGCCATTATTGAACTGAGAATTACACCTCAAAGGGGTGAGGGATATGATAAGGTTGCTGAGAGAATTTATAAATATCCACAAGTAAGGGCAGTATTTCTTATCTCAGGTGCATACGATTTGTGTGTAACTGTTCAGGGTAAGTCTATGAAAGAAGTTGCTTTGTTTGTTGCTCAAAAACTTGCACCTATGGATGCTGTTGTAAGTACTGTAACAAACTTTGTTCTAAAAAAATACAAAGATGACGGATTAACTTTTTATGATACAGAAAAGGATACAAGACAGGTGATTACGATATGATAAATTACGATAATTTAATAGTTGAAAAGGTTAAAAAAATTCCTCCATCAGGAATCAGAAAGTTTTTTGATGTTGTTGCAACAATGAAAGATGCCATTTCTCTGGGCGTAGGTGAACCTGACTTCTGTACTCCGTGGACAATAAGAGAGGCAGGTATATATTCTTTAGAAAAAGGAAAAACATACTATACAGCAAACGCAGGATTACTGGAATTAAGACAGGAAATTTGTAATTATACAAAAAGACATTATGATGTTACCTATGACCCTATGAATGAAGTTCTTGTTACTGTAGGTGGCAGTGAAGCTATTGATTTAGTTATAAGATGTCTGGTTTCCCAGGGTGATGAGGTTTTAATTCCTGAACCAAGCTTTGTTTGCTACAAACCATGTACTGAACTTGCCGGTGGTGTACCTGTAGCTATACAGACACTTGAAGAGGATAATTTTAAACTTACAGCACAACAGCTAAAAGAGAAAATAACAGATAAGACAAAGCTTCTTATTCTGCCTTATCCTAACAATCCTACAGGTGCAATTATGTCAAGATCAGAACTTGAGGAAATTGCAGATGTTTTACGTGGTACAGATATAATTGTATTATCAGACGAGATTTATGGCGAATTAACATATTCGGATGAAGGTCATACAATCTTTTCTTCTATTGAAGGTATGCAGGAGAGAACAATCGTTGTTAACGGCTTTTCCAAAGCTTTTGCAATGACAGGTTGGAGACTCGGTTATGCTCTTGGTCCTTCTCCAATTATTAAAGCTATGACAAAGGTACATCAATACGGGATAATGTCATCCCCAACAACAAGCCAGTTCGCTGCTATTGAAGCCCTCAAAAACTGCGATAACGATGTAGAGGATATGAGAAGAGAATACAATAATCGTAGGAGATATATTGTTGATTCCTTTAAAAAGATGGGACTTTCATGTTTTGAACCTATGGGTGCATTTTATGTTTTCCCATGCATTAAATCACTTGGAATGACAAGCGAAGAATTTTGCGAGAAGCTTTTATATGAAGAAAAGGTTGCAGTGGTACCCGGAAATGCTTTCGGACCATCAGGCGAAGGTTTTATCAGATGCTCCTATGCTTATTCAATAAAGAATATTGAAGAAGCCCTTAGAAGAATAGAAAAATTTGTAAATAATCATAGAAAATAAAAAAATACCCACTCATAATAGTGGGTATTTTTTGTGGCACCCCCGACCAGAATCGAACTGATAACTAACCCTTAGGAGGGGTTTGTTATATCCATTTAACTACGGGGGCTTACATATATTGCATTATACCACATAACCATCTTTAATGCAAGTAAAATATATATAAAACAGGATAATTTTTATTTATATCAATCTTGACTATATCTATTTTATATGGTAAAATTATCTTTAGAGTTATTTGTAAAAGGAGGTAGTTGTTGTGGAATTCGAAAGAATAAAATCTGTAATCGTTGAACAGTTGGGTGTTGATGAAAAAATTGTTACTCCAAATGCATCATTTGTTGATGATTTAGGTGCTGATTCTTTGGATGTCGTTGATTTAATTATGGGCATAGAAGAAGAATTTGATATTGAAATTGCTGATGAAGATGCAGAAACTATTTCAACTGTAGCTGATGCAGTAAACTATATTAAAGAAAGAATATAAAAAGAATATAGATATAAGGGGCATAAGCCCCTTATATCAAATTATTTAGTTCATCCTGTGAGGTTTAACATGAAAAAATTAGAAAAGATTATTGGTTATAGCTTTAAAAATAGTGAAATTTTAAAAACAGCATTGACTCACAGTTCCTATGCTAACGAGTATAAGTGCCAAAGTTACGAAAGATTGGAGTTTTTAGGCGATTCTGTACTGAGTATTATTATCAGCCAATATTTATATTCTGAAATGAAATTTATTTCAGAAGGTGAACTTTCGAGAATCCGTGCTTCATTAGTTTGTGAGGAATCATTGGCATCATTGGCAAAAGACCTTGGCTACGGTGAATTTATTCTATTAGGAAATGGAGAAGAAAAGGCAGGCAGCAGAAATAGAAATTCAATACTTTGCGATATTTTTGAAGCAATATTGGCGGCAATCTATCTTGATGGCGGGATGGAAAGTGCAAAAGATTATATTATGCGTGTGATGTCTGAAAAGCTTCATTCTGATTTGTATAATAAATCTGTAAAAGATTATAAAAGCCGTTTGCAGGAAAAAATTCAAAGAATTCATCACGATAAATCCAAAATCGTTTATACTATAACAAAAGAATCAGGCCCCGAACACCAGAAAAACTTTTATGTTGATTTAATTATAAATGGAAAGAAAGTTTCCAGCGGTGTTGGTAAGTCAAAAAAAGAAGCTGAACAAAAAGCCGCACAGGCTGCGCTCTTGGATATTAATTATGAAACACTATAATATACCCATTTTTGTGCCGCATAGGGGTTGTCCTAATGATTGTGTATTTTGTAATCAAAAAAAAATTACAGGTATTTCAACAGATGTAACCCCTGTGGATATTATCAATACAATTGAAGAGTATTTAAAAACGCTTCCGAAAAATAACAGAACTGTTGAAGTTGCATTTTTCGGCGGCAGCTTTACGGGCATTGATTTCGATGTTCAGGAACAGTTTTTAAGTACTGCTCATGAATATATTAAATCAGGTCTAATTGATGGAATAAGAATATCAACAAGACCTGACTATATCACAAAAGATATTCTTAAACAACTGAAAAAATATGGTGTAACAACTATTGAACTCGGTGTTCAGAGTCTTGACGATAATGTATTGGTTAATTCAAACAGGGGACATAGTTCTATAGATGTCTATAATGCGGTAAGCTTAATAAAAGAATATGATTTTTCTCTTGGACTACAGATGATGACAGGACTTCCTGGTGACAGTGATGATTCTTCAATAAATACAGCAAAGAAGATTATTGCATTATCACCGGACTTTGTGCGTATTTATCCAACTCTGGTTTTAAAGAATACAAAACTTGAACAGATGTATAAAGATGGTAAGTATATTCCTCAGTCACTTGATGATGCTGTCTTGCTTTGTAAAAAGCTTTTAATGTTGTTTAGAGAAAACTCTATACCTGTTATAAGAATTGCTTTGCAAACAACAGATGAGATTTGTCCCGGGGGTTCGTATATAGCCGGTCCTTATGATGCACAGTTTCGCGAACTTGTTGAGTCTTCAATATTTTATGACAAATTTTCACAAAAACTTTATAAGTCTGAATTTAAAGAAGTTATTGCATTAGTCAACACAAAAGAAGTATCAAAAGCTATAGGACGAAACAAATCAAACATAATTAGAATAAATAAAAAATTCAATATTGATTTTAAAGTTAAGGGTGATGATAATATATTGCCCGATGAATTTGAGATAATTGGAAAGTGAGGAAAAAAATTGTATCTTAAAAGATTAGAGCTGCAAGGCTTTAAATCCTTTGCTGATAAAACCGTTCTTGATTTTGGTCATGGTGTAACAACCGTCGTAGGACCAAATGGAAGCGGAAAAAGTAACATATCAGATGCTATAAGATGGGTTATGGGAGAAATGAGTGCAAAAAGTCTCCGTGGCTCAAATATGCAGGATGTAATTTTTGCAGGAACCCAAACAAGAAAACAAGTTAATTTTGCTGAGGTAAACCTTATTTTAGATAATACTGATAAAATGTTTCCAATTGAGTATGATGAGGTTGTTGTTACAAGAAAGGTTTACCGTTCAGGTGAATCTTGTTATCAAATTAATCATACAGACTGTCGCCTTAGAGATATTCATGAATTATTTATGGATACAGGTCTGGGCAGAGATGGATACTCAATGATTGGTCAGGGAAATGTTGCTCAGATTTTATCAACAAAAGCAGAAGATAGACGAGCTTTTTTTGAAGAAGCCGCAGGTGTTTCAAAATATAAACACAGAAAAGATGAGGCAACAAGAAAGTTATCTTCAGTTGATGAAAATCTTGTTAGAATTGAGGATATAACAATAGAGTTGGAGCGTCAGCTTGGTCCGCTTGAAAATCAATCGAAAAAAGCCAGAAAATATTTGGTTCTTTATGAAGAATATAAAGGACTTGATATTGGTATGTGTCTTATTAATTTAAAGAAAAATGCAGAACTTGTAAAAAAAGCTTCTGAACTTTATAAAAGCATTTCTGATGAAATGTATGACCTCAAATCAAAGGAATCCGAAATTGAGGCGCAAAGAAATGAGCTTTATTTAAAAAGCAGCATGAAAGATGAAGAACAGTCCAAAAAAAATAATGAACTTATAGAAAATGAATCATTATTAATGACTGCTTCAAATGATATTTCTATTGCAGAAAATGATATTAAAAATAACGACTCACTTATAATCAGAATAAATAACGAAATTAATGCTGTTGAGGAAAAAACTTCACTTCTAACAGTAAGAATTGATGATATTCTTACTTCTATTAGTTCTTCTGAAAATGAAAAAAAGAATTTAATGGAGGGTTTTGAAGAAATTCAAAAGTCAAGTAGTCAGATTTATGAAAATCTTACAGCATTAAGAAAACTTATTGATGAAATGAAGGAATCACTCATTTCAAAAATGAACGATTTATCCGATGAAAAAGCTAAAATCAGCGGTATTGAAAATCGTAGAAATGCAATTCTTGAGAGAAGAGATATGCTTGAGAATGAAATCAGGAATTTCGGTGCCGATGTAGAAAACATAAAAAAAGAAATTGATTTAATAACAAAATCTATTGACGAAAAAAACTTAAAATCAGAATCAATGAAAGAACGCTTAAAAAAGCATTCTGATAAAATTGAGGAACTTTACAAAGAGTTTGATATAGTACAAAAGGACTTAACAGAAAAACAAGTACTCATTAACTCTAAAACATCACAAAAGAAAATGCTTGAGGGTATGGAAAATGAGTACGAGGGATTTTCTAAAAGTGTTAAAACTGTAATGACAGCTCCGGAGTTGAAGAGAGCTTCTATATACGGAACTGTTTCAGGATTAATAACTGTTGAATCAAAATTTGTCACTGCAATTGAAATTGCACTTGGCGGTGCAATGCAAAATATTGTTGTTGACTCAGAAGATGACGCTAAAAAAGCTATTGAATTCCTAAAATCAGCTAAAGGCGGAAGAGCAACATTTTTGCCATTATCATCTGTGTCTTTCAAAGAATTAGAAAATATCAAAGAAATATCTACACTTGACGGATATGTTGGTGTTGCGTCTGACCTTATTAAATATGACAAAAAATACGATACTGTAATGAAAAGTCTCCTCGGACGAGTAATTGTTGCAGATAATTTTGATAACGGCGTAAAAATTGCGAAGAAATTTAAATATAAATTTAAAATTGTGACTCTAGACGGTGAATTTTTAAATTCCGGTGGTTCTATTTCGGGTGGTAGTGTTAATAAATCAAGCGGATTTTTGTCACGAGCTGTAAAAATTAAGGAATTAGGAAATGAAATAACTACACTTAATTCTGAAATTAAGGAATTATCAGACAGAAGGGAAAAACTCAATTCTGATATTGAAATTTGCAGAAATCAAATTGATACTTATACACCTTTATTAAGGGAATATGAGAACGAAATTCTTCTCGCTAAAAATAATCTGGAGCATTTAAATAATACATTATCAAATAGCGGTAATTCGCAAAATTCTCTTAAGGAAGAACTGGAGAAAATCGAAAAAGAAATTTCAGTTTCAGCAGATGAGGTTGCAATACAGATAAATGCTGTCAGAAGCATTGAACGTGCTATCGAGGATTTAAATTCAAAAATTTTCGAAAAAGAAGAGGAATATAATGATATTTCTGCACAAAAAGATTTAAAATCACGCGAATTAATGGACGAAACCTTAAGATTAAGAACATTAGAGCAGGACATTATAAATAAAAAAGAAGCTATCGAAAGTATAAAACAGACGATTGAAGAAAATAAATTACAAATTCTTACTAAGCAAGAAGATAAACAAGACTTAATTAGTAAAAATGAAGAATTATTGCTCACAATCCAAAATAAAAATACTGAAATAGAAAAAATTAAAGAAGTATCCGAACAAATCAAGCTTGAAATTGAGGGTATAGAAAAAGAAAAGCAAAATATTGTTGACGGTCTTAAGGAGATTACAAATGACAACAAAGATTTAACCGACAAACTAATTAATCTTCAGCAGGAACTCTCAAGAGCTGAGGCAAAACAGAATAAATATGAGAATGATTCTGAAGCTATTCGAAACAGACTGTGGGATGAATACGAACTTACTCAGTCGGCTGCAGAGGAAAACAGTATTGAAATTCAAAATCCTGAAGAAACAAAAGAAAGAGTTCTTGAACTAAAAAATAAAATTAAAGCATTAGGTAGTGTTAATCTTGATTCTATTGAGGAATATATTTCATCAAAAGAACGATATGATTTCCTCACAGAACAGAAAAATGATTTGGAAAAATCGAAGGATAATCTTAATAAAGTTATTGCATCTATGCAGGAGCTTATGGAGGAACATTTCCAAAGACAGTTTGCTGAGATTAACAAAGCATTTTCAAAAGTGTTTAACGAATTATTCGGTGGTGGAAGAGGCAGATTATATCTATCAGACCCCGATGATATTATGGAAAGCGGTATCGAGATTGAAGTTCAGCTTCCAGGTAAGGGTTTGCAAAATATTAATCTATATTCAGGAGGAGAGAAATCTTTTATCGCCATTGCATTATTATTTGCGATACTTGAGGTTAAACCGACACCGTTCTGTTTCCTTGATGAAATTGATGCTGCTCTTGATGATGTTAATGTTTCCAGATTTTCAACCTACCTTAAAAATTACCTTAATTCAACTCAGTTTATTGTAATAACTCATAGAAGAGGAACTATGGAAGCATCAAATATTATGTACGGTGTTACAATGCAGGAAAAGGGTGTTTCTAAATTGTTATCGCTTAATATTGATGATGTTGAAGATGAAATGTTAAAATAATAAAATTCAGAAGGGAATAGCAGATGGGATTTTTTAACAAAATAAAAAGTAGCCTTACTAAAACAAGAGAATCTATATCTGATCAGGTTAATAATGTCTTTAAAGTTTTTGTAAAAATTGATGAGGAATTTTTTGAAGAACTCGAAGATGCATTAATTTTGTCCGATATGGGTGTTGAAACTACAGAATTTATTATTTCGGAGCTCCGCACGCGTGTAAAGTCAAAACACATTACAGATGCTTTGGATGTTAAAAACGAATTAAGAGATATTATAACAGAAATTCTTGTAAATCAGAATTCAAAGATGAATATTAGTACAAAGCCATCAGTGATTTTAGTTATAGGTGTGAATGGTGTAGGCAAAACAACATCTATAGGTAAGCTTGCAAATTACTATAAAACACGTGGAAATAAGGTTTTACTTGTTGCAGCAGATACGTTTAGAGCCGCTGCTATAGACCAGTTGGATATATGGGCAAAAAGATGTGATTGTGATATAATAAAACAAGCAGAAAACAGTGACCCTGCTGCAGTTGTTTTTGATGCATGCAATGCTGCAAAGGCAAGAGGAACTGACATATTAATTTGTGATACTGCCGGAAGATTACACAATAAAGCAAATCTGATGGCTGAACTTAATAAGATTTCAAGAGTTATACAGCGTGAGCTTCCTGATGCTTCAAAGGAAATACTTCTTGTTTTAGATGCAGCCACAGGTCAGAATGCTCTTAATCAGGCAAAATTATTTTCAGAAGCTGCCGAGATTTCGGGAATTATTTTAACAAAGCTTGACGGTACTGCAAAGGGCGGAGTAGTTGTTCCTATTTCAAAGGAACAAAATATTCCTGTTAAATTTGTTGGACTAGGTGAAGGAATAGATGATTTTGAAGAATTTGAGCCATCATCATTTGCTCAAGCGCTTTTTGAACAAGACATAGATTGAAAGGATTGAATTACTAATGTTAATAACACAAGCACCGAAAGGCACAGAAGATTTATTGCCTCAGGATAGCTATAAATGGCATTATCTTGAAAAGAACTTTAAATCCGTTTGTGATGCTTACGGATATAAAGAAATAAGAGTTCCTACATTCGAACATACCGAACTTTTTGAAAGAGGAGTCGGAGATACCACAGATGTTGTACAAAAACAGATGTACACATTCAATGATAAAGGAAATAGGAGTGTAACCCTAAGGCCTGAGGGAACAGCATCAGTTGCAAGAGCATTTTTGCAACATAATTTATATGCTGAGACTCTACCATTCAAGGCATTTTATAACGTCCCTTGTTTCAGATATGAAAACAAACAAAAGGGAAGATTAAGAGAGTTCCATCAGTTTGGTGTTGAGGCCTTTGGAGCTCAAAGCGCCACCATGGATGCTGAAGTTATTTCACTTGCAATTACATTTCTCAATTCAGTTGGATTAAACGACTTATCAGTTAACATCAACTCAATTGGTTGTCCTGAATGCAGAAAGGCATATAGCGATGCACTAAAAGAATATTTACGACCTAAATATGATGAATTATGCGAAACATGTAAGGGAAGATTTGAGCGTAATCCTTTGAGAATTATTGATTGTAAATCAGAAGTGTGTCAGTCATTTGTTAAAAATGCACCATCTTTACTTGATTACATCTGTGATGATTGCAGAAACCATTTTGAACAGTTTAAAAAATGTCTTGATTCAATGAATATTAATTATAATATTGATTCTGGTATTGTAAGAGGCCTTGACTATTATACTAAGAATGTATTTGAAATAATCAGCGGTGAATTTACTGTCTGCGGCGGGGGAAGATATGACGGTCTTGTTGAGGAACTAGGCGGCAAGCCTATGCCTGCTGTTGGTTTTGGATTAGGAATTGAAAGATTACTATTGAGACTGGCTGATAATGGAGTTGAAATACCAAAACCAAATCCTGTAAAGCTTTATATTATGCCATTAGGTAGTTCGGCACAATTATTAGCTCAAAAAATTGTTTTTGAATTAAGACAAAAGGGCATAAGCGTTGAAACTGACCATATGTCAAGGGGCTTGAGGGCAAGTATGAAGTATGCTGATAAAATAGATGCACAATATACAATTGTACTCGGTGATGATGAAATTTCGAGCATGACTGCATCTGTAAAAGATATGCAATCAGGAAATGAAACCAGTGTTAAATTTGAAGATTTATATGAATTCTTAAAATAAGAGGAGTAATTACAATGGATACAATGAAGGGTTTAAAAAGAACAAACTACTGTGGTGAGACACAGGGCGTTGGCACAACTGTAGTTGTTGGCGGTTATGTTCAGAAGATAAGAGATATTGGTAATCTGATTTTTATCGACTTAAGGGACAGAACCGGTATTGTTCAGCTTGCTTTTGATGACAATACAGATAGGGAAGTCTTCGAAAAGGCAAAAAGCTGCAGAAGTGAATTTGCTATTATGGCAAAAGGTGTTGTAAGAGAAAGAGAAAGTATTAATAAGGAAATCAAAACAGGAAATATTGAGATTTTTGTTGATGATTTGAGAATTTTAGCTAAAGCGCAAACACCACCATTTGAAATTGTAAACGATACTAATGTTAATGAAGAGCTTCGCTTAAAGTACCGTTATCTTGATTTGAGAAGAAATGTTTTGCAAAACAATATCATAATGCGTTCTGAAATTGCAAAAGCTGCAAGGGACTATTTCTATGATAACGGATTTATTGAAATAGAAACTCCTATGATGATGAAATCAACACCCGAAGGTGCAAGAGACTATGTTGTACCGTCAAGAATTCATCATGGCAAGTTTTATGCCTTACCACAATCTCCTCAAATATATAAACAACTACTTATGATCTCAGGCTTTGACAGATATATTCAGCTAGCTCGTTGTTTCAGAGATGAGGACTTAAGAGCTGACAGAC
This sequence comes from Clostridia bacterium, assembly GCA_045645365.1. Taxonomy (GTDB): domain Bacteria; phylum Bacillota; class Clostridia; order UBA1381; family UBA1381; genus RGIG1988. The sequence continues at coordinate 186,979 of JAZRIR010000010.1, forward strand.
AACCTGAATTCACACAAATAGATTTGGAAATGTCCTTTGTAGATGTTGAAGATGTACTTGAAATGATTGAAGGATTTATCAAATATTTGTTCAAGAAAGTACTTGATACTGATATTGTTGCTCCATTACCAAGATTAACCTATAAGGAGGCAATGGAAAGATACGGTTCTGATAAACCTGACACTCGTTTTGGTGTTGAAATTCAAAATATTACAGAGCTTGTGAAAGATAATGAATTTGTTGTATTTAAATCCGCAATAGAAAACGGCGGTTCTGTAAGAGCAATTGTTGTTCCTGATGCAAGCGAAACCTATACCAGAAAGGAAATAGACAAGCTTGTTGAGTTCTCAAAGGGAATAGGTGCAAAAGGTCTTGCGTATGTTCGTTGGGTTGATGATGAACCAAATGCAAGCTTTAAAAAATTCTTTACTGATGAAGAATTAATGTCACTTCTAAGCAACTTAGGGGCTAAAAAAGGAGATTTGGTTCTTATTGTTGCAGATAAAGATAAGATTACATTACCTGTACTTGGAGCGTTGCGTCTTCAGGTTGCAAAGCGTCTTGATATAATTCCTGAACAGTGGAATTTCTTGTGGATTACTGATTTCCCATTCTTTGAATATGATGATGAATCTAACTCATGGGTAGCAATGCATCATCCGTTCACAATGCCGAAGGATGAATGTATTCAGTATCTTGATTCCGCACCTGAGAAGGTTATTGCAAAAGCATATGACCTCGTGCTAAATGGTATTGAGCTATCAAGTGGCTCTATCAGAATTAATGACTATGAGTTACAACAGAAAATGTTTGAATCACTTGGATTAACTCAAGAAGAAATAGAAGCAAAATTCGGTTTCCTTGTTGAAGCATACAAATACGCTGCCGCTCCTCATGGCGGTATGGGAATTGGTCTTGATCGTCTGGCTATGCTTATGACCGGATGTGATAGTCTTCGTGATGTTACAGCTTTTCCAAAGGTTCAGAATGCTTCAGAGCTTATGTCACAGGCTCCCGGAACTATTGATGACAAGCAATTAGAAGAACTGTCAATAGCTATTGTTAATAAAGAAGACAATTAAGACGGGAAGGTATAACCATAATAAAGAACGCCGTCATAAAGGCGTTCTTTTGGTTATTTAATACATTTTCACACATATTTTTCATCACACATATTATATTTGTGAGGTGATATATGTGCGTATGGGACTTTCTAAAAGGTGGATAATAGGACATAAGTACAGATATGTGCTATATAAAATGTATTTTTACATAATATTTGTTATTACTTTGTTTTGCTTATTTTTCATTATTTACAGAATGGAATCTGCTTTTACTAATGCATTTACACCTTTTGCAATAAATATTGGCTCAGATTCTATAAATTATACCGTTGCAGATTATTTTAAAGTTAACGAATATTCATACTCTGATTATGTTACTCTAACTTATGATGACAAAAATACAGTAACATCTTTACAGACTAATTCATCACTAATGAATTTAGTTAAGTCCGAGTTATCAATTTTATTACAAAATGAATTAGATGAGCGAAAGTCAGATAAACTTACATTTCCTCTGGGAAATATATCTGATAACATAATTTTTCACGGATTAGGTCCAAAAATTACTATAAATGTCAGTTCAGCAGAAATAACTGATTTGGTATTTAATGATGAGTTTGTTTCTGTTGGTATAAATCAAGTCAAACATAAAATTTTTATTGAAGCTTATGTAACAATATCATTAAGCTGTGCTAATTTAACACTCTCAGAAGTAATTCATGATACTATACCTGTTGCTGAAACAGTTATAGTGGGTGATGTACCAAATTATTATGGTGCAAACTCAAATTTACAAGTATTAGCAGATAATAGGGAGGATTAATGTTTTGGAAACAATCAGAAAAAGAATTGAAGAATTAACGGAATTATTGAACTATCATTCTAAAAAATACTATGTTGATGATAATCCTGAAATTTCTGATTTTGAATACGATAAAATGATGGTAGAGTTGGAAAAACTTGAAAATGAATATCCTCAATTTTCATCCGACATTTCTCCCACAAAACGAGTTGGGGGGGCAGTCCTCACAGGTTTTGATGAGGTGGTTCACGAAGTAAGAATGGAAAGCCTTCAAGATGCATTCAACGAAGAAGAGGTATATGATTTTGATAAGAGAGTATCAAGTCAGATTGCTGATTATTCCTATGTTGTTGAGTACAAGATAGATGGATTATCTGTTTCATTAGAGTATGTTGATGGTGAATTTAAAAGAGGTTCTACAAGAGGAGACGGAAATGTCGGCGAAGATGTTAGTGAAAATCTTAAAACTATAAAATCAATACCAATGAAATTAAAAGATAAAATACCATATCTGGAGGTTCGCGGAGAAGTATTTATGTCAAGAGATAATTTCATTAAATTAAATGAAATGCGAGAAGCTTCTGATGAACCATTATTTGCTAATCCAAGAAATGCGGCTGCAGGCTCCCTTAGACAGCTTGATTCAAAAATTACCGCACAAAGAAATCTTGATATTTTTGTGTTTAACATTCAACAGATTAAGGGAGTAGAATGTTCAAATCACCTTGATGCACTTTCTTTTTTAAGGGAGCAGGGCTTTAAGGTTGTAAATAACAATAAAGAATATAAAAATATTTCTGATGCCTATAAGAGAATTCTTGAAATTGGCGAAGAACGCGGGGAATTATACTTTGATATTGACGGTGCAGTTGTAAAGGTAAATGACTTTTCACAGCGAGAACAACTTGGTTCAACTTCAAAATATCCGAAATGGGCTATAGCTTACAAATTCCCGGCAGAAAAACAAAAAACCAAAATTGAAAATATATCAATCCAGATTGGACGAACAGGAGTTTTGACTCCGCTTGCAATTTTGACACCTGTCAGGATTGCAGGTTCGTTAGTTTCACGTGCAACGCTTCATAATCTTGATTATATTGTCGATAAAAATATTAAAATCGGCGATACTGTAGTAATTCAAAAAGCAGGGGATATTATTCCTGAGGTTGTTGAAGTAGTATTTGAAGAACGCGATGGGAATGAAACTGAATTTGTTATGCCGTCAGCTTGTCCTGAATGCGGTGCAGAAGTAGTAAGAGAAAATGGTGAATCGGCACACAGATGCACGGGCGCAAACTGTCCTGCACAAAGAATGAGAAATATCATTCATTTTGTATCCAGAGATGCCATGGATATTGACGGATTAGGCCCATCAATTATTGAACAGATGCTTGAGCGTAACCTTATCACAGATGTTTCTGACCTTTACAATCTCTCAATAGACGAAATTGCAAAAATGGATAAAATGGGTGAAAAATCTGCTAATAATCTTAAAAATGCGTTAGAAAAATCGAAATCAAATCAATTATACAGATTAATTTATGCATTAGGAATAAGGCATATTGGCGAGAAAGCGGCCAAAATTCTTGCAAAAAAATATAAATCTATTGATTCGCTTATTAAAGCATCTTCAGATGAACTTACACAAATTCCTGACATTGGCAATACAATGGCTCTCAGCATAAAAGAATTTTTTGGACAAGAACAAAATATTTCACTTATCAACAGACTACGCGATACGGGAATAAATATGGAAGATACAGAAACAGAAAATGTATTGGATATGCGTTTTTTGGATAAAGTTTTTGTTCTGACCGGTACTCTTTCCAATTTTACAAGGAAAGAAGCAAGTGATATAATAGAAAGTTTTGGCGGAAAAACATCGTCAAGCGTTTCTAAAAAAACAGATTTTGTTTTAGCAGGGGAAGAGGCCGGAAGCAAACTGGATAAAGCACATAACCTTGGTATAACAGTTATTACTGAAGATGAATTTAAAGAAATGATCAGGTGATATTATGATTTATGATACAGCACTTAAATTTAAAGATGAACTAATAAAAATAAGACGGAATCTGCATCAAATTCCGGAAACAGGCTTCAATTTAGATAAAACAGCAGCTTATATAGAAAAAGTTCTTGATGAAAATGGAATTGATCACCATAGACTGTGCAAAACAGGCATAGTTGCCTTAATTAAGGGCAAAAGCGATAGAAAAACTTTATTAATTCGTGCAGATATTGATGCATTACCTGTAACAGAATTAAACGATATTGATTACAAGTCAAAAAATGACGGTAAAATGCATGCTTGTGGACATGATGCACATGCAACATGTCTCATAGGTCTTTGCTTAATTTTAAAAAAATTAGCCCCTGATTTAGATGGAAATATTAAATTAGTGTTCCAACCTGCAGAGGAATGTGTTGGCGGAGCAGAACCAATGATTAATGAGGGTGTAATGGAAAATCCAACTGTTACAGCTGCAATCGCTCTTCATGTTGAACCTTTAGCGGATATTGGGACTCTACAAATCAGAAACGGAGCAATAATGGCATCGCCTGATGAATTCACTATAAAAATAAATGGGGTAGGGGGGCATGGTGCATGTCCGGAGGACTGCAATAATCCAATAATCCCTGCATCAAAGCTCATAACAAAGCTTAATTCTGTTGTAGAGGATAATTTTAGCAATAAATCAGAATGTGTTGTGTCTGTTTGTTCGGTTAATGCCGGAAATTCAACAAATATAATTCCGGAGAGTGTTGAAATACTCGGAACAGCCAGATCGCTATCTGAAGATGTAAGATTAAAAATCGAAAAAGTAATTGGCGAATATCTTGATGATATTTGTAAGGAGTATAACTGTACAAATGAATACGAATTCAGAAGACTATATCCGCCTGTTATTAACGACCCTAACATAAATGATATTGTTATTAAAGCATCCGAAAAAATTTCAGGCTTTAAAAATGTTGTTTTTCTTGAAAAATCAACAATGACAGGTGACGATTTTTCATATTTTGCTAATTTAGTACCATCATCATACTTTAAATTAGGTGTTGGAAATGAAATAATCAAAAATCCTTTGCACAGCCCATATTTTAATATAGATGAAGATGCCTTATCACTTGGTGCAGCAATTTTTGCACAAATTGCTATTGATTATCTTGCTATGGAGTAATTATGAAAAACGAAAATTATGTTCATACACCTAATTTACCACTTAATAAAGTGTCCTGTGTTCTTGTTGATTACAGAATTTCCGATAAATCTGAAGAAGCCTTGATTAATTTAGGTATAAAAGTGTTAAAAACCACAAAGTTGGATTGCGTATATGAATCGGTAAACGGTCATCCAGATATGCAAATACACCATATTGGTGATAATATTTTTGTATGCGAAAAATCTTTAGCCGAATATTATAAGAAACTATTACCTGATGCACATATTGTATCGGGTAATACTCATTTATCATCAAATTACCCACACGATATTGCATATAACGGTGCAAGAGTTGGAGATTATTTTTTCCATTATTTAAATTACACAGATTCCGAAATAATTGAATATTATAAAACAAATGGAGAAAAATTAATTAATGTTAAACAAGGCTATACAAAATGCTCTGTTGCCATTATAAATGAATATGCAATTATAACATCTGATACCAAAATTGCGCAAAAGGCCCGAAATGTCGGCATTGATGCACTATTTACTGAAAATAATCAGATTATACTAAAAGGTCAAAACTGTGGGTTTTTTGGCGGTATTTGCGGTAAAATTGACAAAAATACGCTAATAATAAATGGAAATATTAATAAATTAAGAAATGCAGAAAGTTTGTTAAATTTCTGTCATAAATATGATGTAAATATTAAATCTCTGAATAACTGCATTCCTGAAGATATCGGAAGTATTTTACCAATAAAGGAGATAAGGATGTTATAATAGCTCAAATCATAATTCGAAGGGAGAATATTATAATGATTGAGCCTAAAATTAATATGTTAAATAAAAAATATTCAAATAAAGAATATTACGAATTAATAGATTTTATAACACTGTATGTAAATATGCAGGAGGCTTTAGTTGATAAATTATTAATTACAGTTATTAATAATAAATATATTATTATGGATAAAAATAGAAATATACTTTTTAGTTTAATTGAATATGATGATGCATTATTAGATGTAATTGTAACATTAGCACCAAAAAAAATTGAATTATATGATATTTTAAATTTTAGAAACAGAGAACTGATTAAAACAATTATTAATATATTTAAAGAACGAGTTGAAATTTATAATGAAAATATAATATTTTAATAAAAATATACTTCCAAGTTGTATAAAGAGCAATTTATACAACTTGGAAGTATTCCTTATAAATAATCCTCTTATTTTTCCCCTTCGGCTTTAATTTTGTCAAGAACATTTTTGTATCCGCCGCTTCCATAAACAAAGCATCTGTTTACTCTGCTTATTGTAGCTGTACTTGCGCCTGTATTTTCGTAGATTTCGTTGTAGCTTTTACCCTTATCAAGCATTATTGCCACATCTATCCTCTGACATATATCCTGAAGTTCCTTAACGGTGAAGATATCCTCAAAAAAGTTTTTACACTCTTCTGTGGATTTAAGGCTTAAAACCGCCTTATAAAAATTTTCTGTTTTGTTAAAATCAAATTTCTTCATAAAATACCGCCCTTTATTTATTCTTGTTCTTCAAATATACTTTTGACATACTCGTACTTAGAAAGCTTTTCTTCAAGTTCTTCTATGTAATACTCATATTTAACTATTTTGTTTTTTAATTCAATTACCTCTTCCTCAGTAGCATTATTTTCGAATAGTTTAAATTGTGTATCTGTATCAGAATTTTTAAAAACAGAAATAACTAAAAAAACAATTAAAGAGAGAAATATAATACAAAATACTGTACGCTTTAATGCATATAACATTTTTTCTCTTGTTATGTTATTATAAGCGTTACTCCCTTTTCTCTTCACCTGCGAATGATACGCATGACCTCTTGATTTATGATGATGACGATGTGTATGATTTTTATTATCTTTTATCTTGTACTCATTGCTCAAATATAACACCTCTTAATTAATTATATCTTTAATATTCTATCACACTTTTCGAAGAAAATAAATATAAAATTTGATTTTTTACTGTTTTTTTTGTAATTTTTTCTATTGCAATCTTGTAAAGTTGTATCTGTTGTCTATATTTTTCTTTTATTTCTTCTATATTATCATAAAAATCTGACTTATAATCCACAAGAACAACTTTATCATCTTCATAAAAATAACAATCAATTATACCTTGTAGTATAATTTTTTCATCTGAATCAATATCAGTAATCTGGTTAAGCGGGACTTCAACCTCAAATGGCGCTTCTCTGAATACCCTGTTGCTTTTTAACACTCTCTTCCCTATCTCCGAACTATAAAAACCTGTAATATATGAAGGATCAACCGAATTTGCTTCCTCTACTGTCAGCTCCCCGTTATCAACAAGGCCTTGAATAAATAATTTGACATCCTTTTGTGATATATCATCCAAAGGAATAAATTTTTGCATTATATAATGAAGGGCAGTTCCTCTCTCAGCACCGCTAACTATACTCTTCTTAATCAAAAATTTAGGTTTTTTAATTAAATCTGCAACAGTATTTTTATGAATATTATTAATCTGAGTAACTGAAATTTTTGACGGAATAATAGTTGCATCTTTAAATTTATAACTACAATCAGATATATAAACTTTTTTATCATCTGTTTTTTTACTAAGCAAATTTTCTTCATTAAACATAAGGTCAATTTTTGATGCCTCTGAATACGGGACTATATTAAATACCCAATTTTCTTTATCTGTGATTGCAACAGGAGCAATCCAATTAATGTAATTGGTTGAAGATTTTGCATATATTTTTGACATTTTACCATCAATTTTCATTGATACAACCCATTTATTATATTCACTCGGCACTTCTTCTGAAAATTCATCGCTATTCTTTTTCTTTAATACCGCTGTTACAAACAATTTTTCCTTTGCTCTTGTCATCGCTACATAGAGCTTTCTCATCTCTTCAGATATAAGTTCATTATTTATTTTAAGAATAAGAGCATTCTTTTGTAATGTCTTGTCAAAGTAGTTATTATCACAATCAATGTAATTTGCACCAAAACCAAGTCCTTTATGCCACAAAACTTTACTTTTTGCATCAGAAAGATTAAATTCCTTGGAGCATCGCGCTAAAAATACCACAGGAAATTCAAGACCTTTGCTTTTATGAATTGTCATAATCCTGACAACGTCGCTATTCTCACCCAGAGTTACTGCTTGGCTAAGGTCTTCATCTCTTTTTTGCATTTTACCAATGTATCTGATAAAATTAAATAAACCTTTATATCCCGAATTTTCAAAATTTCTTGCCCTCATAAAGAGTAATCTCAAATTAGATGCCGCATCTTCCCCATACAATGATTCACAAAAGGAATATAGACCTGTTTCCTCATACAAATGCCAAATCAGTTTGTCACAAGACATTATCTTTTTATATCTGCGCCATTTTTCTATATTTTTTAAAAAATCAACACATTTATTTTTTAATGTGTCTTGTGTACAAGTAGCAGCATTTTTAACGCAGTTAAAAAATTTATCTCCGCCGCAAAGCTTGATTTCGCACAAATCATCATCAGAAAAACCAAATATAGGCAAACGCATAACAGCTATTAATGACAGGTCATTGTATGGGTTATTTATCATTTTTAATAATGAAAGCGCCATAGTTATCTCATTTTTTTCAAAATATCCCCCTGTCTCTGCATAACAGTCTATTCCAAGATTTGAAAGTTCTGTCTGATATACGGATGAAATGTTTTTATGAGAAGAAAGCAATATCACAAAATCTTTATTTTCTACAGGACGGTAGTATGTGATTTGTTCCTCTTTAATGTCACCGTTTTCATCAGTTGTTTTCAGTTTCTTTTTATCGCATACCAAAAATTTATTATCCTTGAGCTCTTTAATCCTCTTTGCTATATACCTTGCCTCTAACTGAACTGAGTTTAATGAATCATTATCTTTTTCTCCGTCAAGTATAATACAGCATTCACTTTTGTATGCATTCATAAAACCTTCATTTTTATCAATATAATCAGTATTTCCGCAATTTAATCTCTGGTCCTCATCATAATTTATTTCGCCGACTGTTTCACTCATAACAGCATTAAATACAGTATTAACGGAATCAAGAACATTTTTTCTGCTCCTAAAATTTTTGGATAATACAATTTTACGATTTTGGGCACATATATCTTTACTATATTCGTCACATTTTTCCTTAAATATTCCGGGGTCACTGCTCCTAAAACGATAAATACTTTGCTTCATATCACCAACCATAAACATATTATCACCGCGTGAAATACTTGAGAAAATCTCTTCCTGTAAACTGTTGGTATCCTGATATTCATCTATTAATATTTCTGAATATCTTTCCTGTAGTGCCTTTCTGACATCATCATTATCTCTTATTATATTAAGACACATATGTTCAATATCAGAAAACTCCAAAGCATTTTTCGATTGTTTCTTTTTTGTATATATATCTTCAAATTTATTGCATAAATCTATTATTTCAGATATCATAGGATAGGTGTTTTCCCGGGAAATATTAACAATTTCTTTGACATCTGACCTGATGAATTGCTGAGCTTTTAAAACAGCATCCTTTGCTGATGTTCTCAAATCCTTAAGTTCTCCAAGAATTTCCTTGTCCTTAATTAATTTATCTTTATCCTTAAATAATGGTGATGTCCTTAGATTCAAAAAAGAAACATCTTTAAAAAGTCTAAACATCTCGTCCCATCTTTTACCAATAATTGCAGTAATAAATTTATACTCGTTATACATAGCAGTATAATATGTACCAAAAGCATAATAAAGTTCATTCTCGGTTTCAGGAATATTCTTCGAAAGTACATCATTTAAATCATCAAATTTCTCATAAACTGTATTAACCATAATGGTCAAAGCACTTTCAAGAAGATTTTTTGCATAATGTAACTCTTCATATATCTTGTCCTTAACAATTTTAAAAAATATATTGTCCTCATTGTCTATCAAAATTTTATTCTTATATTCCACATACCATTTCTGAGGATCGGGTAATGACCTTGTAAATTTAAAGAGATTCTTTATTATATCTGCTATCTCTTTTGTGTCGCGTCCATCTGTAAGCATTAATGCCAAATTAACAAATTTTTCGCAAGAATATTCTTTTTCAAACAACTCTTCAATTGCTTCATCCTTTAACAGCTCACACTCAGGGGTATCTGCAATACGAAAATTTGGGTCAATATCTATAAGATGAAAATAGTTTTTTACTATTTTAAGACAGAAAGAATCGATAGTTGTTATATCTGCTTGGTTAATTTTTTTAATTTGTCTGTTCAAATGCTCAATAGCAACAGTATCATTTTCTGAAATTGCATCAGCTAATTTTTGATTTAGAGCATCAGAAATACGCTGCTTCATTTCTTTGGCAGCAGCGTTTGTAAATGTAACAACCAAAATATTGTCTATGTCGCAAAAGTCTGGAGAGTTGATATCAGCACAAAGTTTTCTTATAATTCTTTCAACTAAAACTGCTGTTTTTCCCGAACCTGCTGCAGCATTTACCAATATATTTGAGCTTAGGGTTTTGTCTTCATCACGCCATTTTGATTGAATAGCATCATTTTGTTCGACAGTCCATTTATTCATAACATACTCCCTGTTTCTTTTCATTTATATAATTTTACCATTAAAACATTAAAAAATCAATCGTAAATACAAAAGATATTATTATTACATTTTTATTACAAAGACGGTAAGAAAGTTAGAAAAATTGTTTTAAAATTTTGTATATTTTTGTATGTAAAATCAATATTTGGAGCATATTTTAAATTGTGTTATTTTTTTGTAATTTTAAACCAAAACCACAATATATTGTGTTTTTATTAAAAAATCTATTGACAAATACACTATTTTTTGTTATTATATGAAAGTACTAGAAAGGATGGGAGGTTTCAATCGTGAAAATTATCAAAAGAAACGGTTCTGAAGTTGATTTTGACATATCAAAAATAGAAATTGCCGTTTCTAAAGCAAATGATTCAGTAGATTCAAACGAACTTTCTGAATCACAAATAAAAGATATTGCGGAGTATGTAGAATTTAAACTTTCTAAGGCAGGCAGAGCATATTCTGTCGAGGAAATTCAGGATATAGTTGAAAATCAAATTATGGCACAAGGTGCATTTGATGTTGCAAGAAGTTATGTAAAATACCGCTATACAAGATCATTGATTCGTAACTCAAACACTACAGACAATCAGATTTTAACACTAATTGAATGCAACAATGAAGAAGTAAAACAGGAGAATTCTAACAAAAATCCTACAATTAACAGTGTTCAGCGTGACTATATGGCAGGCGAAGTTTCAAAGGACTTGACAAGAAGAATTTTGTTGCCAATGGACATTGTAAAGGCTCATGAAGAAGGTCTTATTCACTTCCACGACAGCGACTATTTTGCGCAACATATGCATAACTGTGACTTAGTAAACCTTGAGGATATGCTTCAAAATGGTACTGTTATCAGCGGTACTTTAATTGAAAAGCCACACAGCTTCTCAACAGCCTGCAATATTGCAACCCAGATTATTGCACAGGTTGCATCAAGCCAGTATGGCGGACAGAGTATCAGCTTGACTCACCTGGCTCCATTTGTGGATATTTCAAGACAGAAAATCAAAAAATCACTTATTGAAGAATTTGAACAGGCAGGCATTGAGTTATCTGCTGACAAGATTGCTGAAATGACTGAAAAGCGTTTAAGGGACGAAATAAGAAAAGGTGTTCAGACTATTCAATATCAGGTTGTGACACTTCTTACCACTAACGGACAAGCTCCATTTGTAACTGTGTTTATGTATCTTAACGAGGTATCTGACCCAAGAGAAAAAGCTGACTTGGCAATGATTATTGAGGAAACATTAAAGCAGAGAATTCAAGGTGTTAAAAATGAAAAAGGATTTTGGATTACACCTGCCTTCCCTAAGCTTATTTATGTTCTTGAAGAAGATAATATACATGAGGATTCAAAGTATTATTATCTGACTGAGCTTGCTGCAAAATGTACTGCAAAGAGAATGGTACCTGATTACATATCAGAAAAGATGATGCTAAAGCTCAAGGTAGATAAAAATGGTAACGGTAATTGCTACACATGTATGGGCTGCCGTTCATTCCTTACTCCTTATGTTGACCCTGAAACTAACAAGCCTAAGTATTACGGAAGATTTAATCAGGGTGTTGTAACTATCAACCTTGTTGATATTGCACTTTCCTCAGGCAGAAATCTCGAAAAATTCTGGAAGATATTTGACGAAAGACTTGATATTTGTTATCGTGCACTTATGTGCCGTCATAACAGATTAAAAGGAACTTTGAGTGATGCTGCTCCTATCTTGTGGCAACACGGTGCATTGGCAAGACTTGAAAAAGGTGAAACCATTGATAAACTGTTGTATGGCGGATATTCAACTATTTCACTTGGCTACGCAGGTCTTTATGAATGTGTTAGATATATGACAGGTAAATCTCATACCGATATCGAAGCAACTCCGTTTGCACTTGAAGTTATGCAGTATTTAAATGCTGCTACAAAGAGATGGAAAGAACAGGAGAATATTGATTTTAGTATATATGGAACGCCATTGGAATCAACAACATATAAGTTTGCAAAATCATTACAAAAGAGATTTGGCATTATTGAAGGTGTTACTGATAAAAACTATATTACTAACAGTTACCATGTCCATGTTTCCGAAGAAATTGATGCATTCTCAAAACTTGCATTTGAAGCACAGTTCCAGGCACTTTCTCCCGGCGGCGCTATAAGCTATGTGGAAGTTCCTAATATGCAGAACAATATTAAGGCAGTATTAGATGTTATGAAATTTATTTATGATAACATTATGTATGCAGAGCTTAACACCAAGTCTGACTGCTGTCAGGTCTGCGGTTATGAAGGTGAAATTCAAGTTGTTACAGATGAAGACGGAAAGCTTGTATGGGAATGCCCTAACTGTAATAACAGGGATCAGAGTAAGATGAATGTAGCAAGAAGAACCTGCGGATATATAGGAACACAGTTCTGGAACCAGGGCAGAACTCAGGAAATTAAGGAAAGAGTTCTACATCTGTAAGATGAATTATTGTAATATAAAGAAATTTGATATTGCTGATGGTATTGGTGTCAGAGTTTCCCTGTTTGTGTCAGGTTGCACTCATCATTGCGAGGGATGCTTCCAGCCTGAAACCTGGAATTTTGACTACGGAAATCTCTTTACTAACGATACTGAAAATGAGATAATCGATGCACTGTCACCCGAATATATCGACGGGCTTACTCTTTTGGGCGGCGAACCTTTTGAGCCTGAAAATCAGAGGGTACTTCTTCCCTTTTTGAAAAAAATAAAGGAAATTTTTCCCCGTAAAACTATCTGGGCATATTCAGGATATACTTTTGAGGAATTATCTCAAGACTCAAGGGCTCGGTGTGAATTTACCGATGAAATATTATCAATGCTTGATGTTTTAGTTGATGGTGAATTTAAACAGGAGCTTAAAAATATAAGCCTTAAATTTCGCGGCAGCTCAAACCAAAGGGTTATTGATGTACAAAAAACATTAAAAGAAGGCAAAATTGTTCTATTTCTTGATTAACAAAAACCGCTGTAATTAATTACAGCGGTTTTTTTGTAAAAAAATCTTAAAAGTAATAGACAAATAAATAAAAAAGGTGTATAATACAAATATTATTACCCTTTTTGGGAGGAATAGGAGATTTTAAAAATGGATAATATGGTACACATAATGACTCATCCGTTGATTACTCATAAGCTTTCAATTATGCGCGATAAACATACATCTGTAAAAGATTTTCGCGAATGTGCTCACGAGGTTGCTCTCCTTATCGGATATGAAGCGACAAAGGATTTAAAACTTGAAGATTATGAAATTGAAACACCAATTACTAAAACTATTGGTAAAAAAATAGAAAAACAGGTTGCACTTGTTCCTATTTTAAGAGCGGGACTTGGTATGGTTGATGCTATTATGGACCTAATACCTGCAGCAAAAATAGGACATATTGGATTATATAGAAACGAGGAAACATTAGAGCCTGTTGAATATTATTGCAAACTACCTACCGATATCTCAGAAAGACAGGTACTTGTTGTTGACCCTATGCTCGCAACCGGAGGAAGTGCTGTTGCCGCTATTAATTTTATAAAAAAGAGGGGTGCTAAAAACATAAAATTTGTATGTATAATTGCTGCACCTGAAGGAGTCAGGGTTTTACGCGAGGCTCATCCGGATGTTGAAGTTTTCTGTGGGGCTTTAGATGAAAAATTAAATGAGCACGGATATATTGTTCCCGGTCTTGGTGATGCCGGTGACAGATTATTCGGCACTTTATAATTAATATGCACATGAAAGGATTGATTTAATATGGAAATTAAAATCACAAAAACAACTACACCAAAACAAAAACCTGCTGACCAATCTACACTTGGATTTGGTAAATACTATACTGACCATATGTTCATCATGAACTATGATGATGGACAAGGCTGGCATGACGCAAGAATTGTCCCTTATGGACCGATTTCACTCGACCCCGCTTCAATGTGTCTTCACTATGGACAAGAAGTTTTTGAAGGCATGAAGGCTTACAAAACCGTAGATGGTGGAATTCAGTTATTTAGACCAGAAAAGAATATGGCAAGATTGAATGTTTCAAATGAGCGTTTATGTATTCCTTTAATTGATGAGGCATTCTGCGTTGATGCAATAAAAAAGCTTGTAGAAGTTGATCAGGATTGGATTCCTACAGAACCCGGAACTTCACTCTACATAAGACCATTTATTTTTGCTATTGACCCTCATGTAGGTGTACATCCTGCAAAACATCTTATGTTTGTTGTAATTTTGTCACCTGTTGGCGCTTATTATCCGGAAGGTCTTAACCCTGTAAACATTTATGTTGAACAAAAATATGTAAGAGCCGTAAAAGGCGGTATGGGCTTTACAAAAACTGCAGGTAACTATGCAGCTTCGCTAAAGGCACAGGATGAAGCAGAAAAAATCGGGTATACTCAAGTACTCTGGCTTGACGGTGTAGAGAGAAAATACATTGAAGAAGTTGGAACTATGAATGTATTCTTTATCATTGGTGATGAAGTTATTACTCCTGAACTTTCAGGAAGTATCTTAGCAGGTGTTACAAGAATGTCTGTTGTTGAATTACTAAAAAGCAAGGGTTACAAGGTAAGTGAAAGAAAAATCTCCATTGATGAACTCTATGCTGCGCATGACAACGGAACACTAAAGGAAGCATTTGGAACAGGAACTGCTGCGGTTATCTCCCCAATAGGAACTTTTGAATGGAATGGTAAGAAGATTACTGTCGGTGACGGCGGTATCGGTGAAACATCCCAAATGCTATATGATACTATTACAGGTATTCAGTGTGGCAAAATTAAGGATGAATTCAACTGGATTCAAAAGATTTAAGTTTAGTTTATTTTAGTCAAAGTACTGTCGGTATATAATTATCGACAGTTGCTTTGATTATTGCATATATTACACGAAAGGATATTAAGATGAAGTTTAAGTTCAATGTATTAAGAAACATAATAAATGACCATTACATTTTATTTTGTATAGTGCTGTCTTTTATTTTAAATTTTGCCATTGAATCTGCTGCACGAATTTCTGTTGTAGGCGGTTTTTTGTACATTGCTAAGCATCCTTTCTATTTTTTATACAATGTAATTTTACTTTTCCTCACATTTTTAATCTTTCTTTTATTTAAAAAGAGAATTTTTTCAACATTCCTTGTGAGTATCTGGTGGCTAATTGCATGCGTAACTAATTCTGTTTTAATACATTTTCGTCATACACCATTTACTGCTGCAGATTTTTTTATAGCAAAAGCAGCATTTGACGTTATGCATTTATATATTTCAAAACCACAAATGGTTTTAATAATTGCTTTTGCTGCAATTTCAATAATAACTTTAATTACCCTTCTTATTAAGGAAAAAAATAAAACACCTGATTATAGAAAATTATCGGTATTACTAGCCGTTACAATAATATTATCCCTTCTCCCTACTGATTTTATCAGTGCAAAAAAGGTTGAAGCCCCAAAATCAAATTTAACTGATGAAGCTTATGAATATGGTTTTGTATGTTGTTTTTTAAACAGTATCTTTAATGACGGAATAAATGAACCTGATGTGTATTCGCAAGCATCAGTTAATTCAATACTAAAAAAAATCAAATCAAATGAAACACAGATAAAAAATACAAATATTGTAGTAATTCAGTTAGAGTCTTTCGTTGACCCATATATAATTAAAACAGCAAAATTTAATAAAGACCCTATTCCTAATTTTAGAAGACTAAAAAACAGATATTCAAGCGGTCGTCTTGGTGTATCCGTTTATGGAGGTGGCACAGCAAACACCGAATTTGAGGTTCTAACAGGAATGAGTACAAATTTCTTTGGAATAGGAGAATATCCTTACGAATCTATAATGCACTCCCAAACCGTAGAATCAGTTTGCTATAATCTTCACGAACTGGAATACACATCTCATGCAATCCATAACCACACAGGAACATTTTATGATAGATATTTAGTTTATAAAAATCTTGGATTTGATACTTTTACACCAATAGAATATATGAATAATGTTTCTCTTAATGCTCTGGGTTGGGGTAAAAGTGATGTTTTTACCGATTTAGTACTTGATTCAATGAAGTCAACTGATGGAAAGGATTTTGTCTTTACAGTTACATCGCAAGGGCATGGCAGATATCCTGATACAATAAATCCCGACTATGAATATAAACTAACCGATGGCTCAGAGTTGGTTATGAATATGAAAGGTCAATTAGAATATTACATCAATGAATTACATGATGAAGACATATGGCTTGGTGAAATGATGGATGCACTTGCAGTATATCCTGAGCCCGTATTAGCAGTTATATACGGTGACCATATGCCTTCGCTAAATTCATCAGACGAAATTCTTGAGAAAGATGATGTGTATTCAACCGAGTATATAATATGGTCTAATTTCTACACACCGAAGATTAACGCAAATCTTGAAACATATAACTTATTGCCTGCAGCATTAAATATGCTAAACATTAACAATGGTGTTCTTACAAAGCTGCATCAATACGCACTTAACTCTGAGAAAATATACTCTGATGATTTGCACAAAATTCAATATGATATGTTATACGGAGAAAAATATGTATATGAGGAAAATAAAATTCCTTATGAACCAACAAAAATGAAGCTTGGAATTTACGACATTTCAATTAATAATGTCGAAATCGAAGATGATGTAGCTATAATTTCAGGAAATAACTTTACCCCTTATAGCATTGTATGTGTAAATGGAAATGAAACGTCAACCAAATTCGTAGACAAAAACACCCTGAAAATATCTGCTAGTGCATGCAAAAACTTTAAGGAAATAACAGTGATACAAAAATCAACTAACTTTATAGTTCTGGGTGAAACCCAACCGTATTTAAATCCTGACAAACAGTAAAAAAATCAGATGCATTATTGCATCTGATTTTTTAATTAAAGCTTTTGAGAATTTTTTTCATTGTAAGTGAGTCCTCAATTTGAGTTCCCGCAGATTCACAAATAAAAGTTGGTGAAAGATTTTTCTTATAAACGATTTCAGCAACATAATCAAACGACGGTCCAAACTCGGTATCCTCAAATGTCAAATGTTTTTTCTCCCCGCCCTTTGTATATTCAATCTTGCTAAAATGACTGTGGAATATTTTTAGCCTATCATTTCCTAATTTATTTTCAATTTTTTCGAAAATATCCAAAAAACTATCATAGGAATTCAAACCCCCAAGAGTTCTTGCATTCAAATGCCCAAAATCAATTGTAGGAAGAAGTCTTTCATCTAATGAACACAGTTCAAGAACTTCCTCAAGATTTCCGAGCTGATTTATTTTTCCCATAGTTTCGATACACATATGAATATCAGAAAATCCAAGATTGTCGGCCTCCGAAACTGCTTGTCTCACAGTTTCCTTTGCATGGAGAAGTGCTTCTTCTCTTGTCATTTTTTGCAAAGCACCGCTGTGAACGACAACTCTGTTTCCGCCCATAGCTCTTATTGCATTCATACTCTGAATTATATAGTTTATACTGTTGTTTCTCTTTTCCTCATCAGGGTTTGCAAGATTAATATAATATGGAGAGTGAATACTCATCACAATATTATTTTTTTTTGCTGCCTCACCTATTCTTTTTGCAGCCTCTTCCCCTATTCTTACACCATTTCCGCATTGATATTCATAAGCATCAAGACCATAGTTTTTTAAAAATTCAGGCATTTCCTCGGAAGCCTTATGTCCATTTTTATAAAAGATGTCCCCGTTCCCTGCAGGACCAAATAATGCTTTCATATTTCACCCCTGATTAATAAAATCATTATATGTATCAATTACTAAGTCAGAACATTCATCAATGCTCATTTCCATAGTAAGCTTTATACAAATATCATTGTTATTATAATATATTTTTCGCAAATTAAATCTTTCTATTACTTCATCAACTGAACTTGTCTGCATAAGTGGTCTGGTATCTTTGTTAGACTCAATTCTGTTAGTAATAATTTCAGGATTTGTTTTAAGATTTACAATAACACCGTTTTGACGCATTAATTCAATATTCTGAGGATTTATAACAAACCCGCCACCTGTTGCAATTACAGAATTTTCAGTATTTTTAAGAGCTATTGCGACTTTATTTTCCAGTTCTCTAAAATACTTTTCACCTTTTTCTTCAAAAATTTCAGAAACAGTTTTACCTTCCTGTTCTTCTATTATCTTATCTGTATCATAGAAAATCATATTCAGTTTTTTTGCAATTTCTTTTCCGACAGTTGTTTTACCGCTTGCCATAAAGCCGGTCAAAACAATGTTTTTCATAGAAAACACTCCTTTTTATTTTCCAAAAACATCTGTTAATATATCTTTATAAATTGTTTTAGGCAATTCTATTCCTGTAAAAAGCTCATAAGAAATTATACCTTGATATATTAACATTCCGAGTCCATTAGCAGTTTTTGCACCATTTTCTTCTGCTTTTTTTAAGAACAAGGTTTTTTCAGGATTATATATCATATCATAAACAAAAGTGTCCGCGTCTATAAAGGATAAATCACTAATTGGCAATTTATCAATATCCGGTGACATTCCAACACTTGTAGTATTTATCACTAAATCGTAATGATTTTTATTTATACCGATTTCAACATCAAAATTATTCAGATTTTTGACATATTCAGCTATTTCAACAGCTTTTTCACGAGTTCTGTTATGTATTGAAATACTCTTTGCCGATAATTCCGAGAAATAAACAACTGCAGGTTTTGTAGCTCCGCCTGCACCGATAAATAAAATGTCTTTACCTGAAATATCAAAATTATAACTTAGTAATGATTTATATAACCCATCAGCATCTGTACTATAGCCATATATTTTTCCGTTTTTGAATATACAAGTATTAACAGACCCAAACTTTTTTGCTTTTTCAGATACTACATCGGAAAGTTTATATGCATTAAACTTGTAAGGTATTGTCACATTAACACCCGCGTAATTTTCCTTCTCCAAGGATTTCATCAATTCAGTAAAGTCACATTCCTCAACACAAATTCTTCCATAAGAATAATCAAGACCCATTTTTTCTGAAATAAAATTATGCATCATCGGCGAAAAACTATGCCCAACAGGATTCCCTACAACAGCAAGTTTTTTTGCTTTATTCATCGTATTTCCTTCTTTTTTCATAATCTTTTAAAATTCTGCGTTCAAAATAACGTTTAAACTTGAAAAACGAGGTATTAACCTCTTTTATAGGGTTAACTAAAATAGTAAGAATTTTTGCCCTTTTTGCCCCTAAAATATCAGTAAATACCTGATCCCCTATCAAAACAGTGTTTTCCCTGTTTGCCCCAAGGCACATCATTGCTTTATTTATTCCATATAATAAAGGTTTTTTTGCATCAGGAAAAATTTTTGCTCCAATTTTTTCATTAAATAATTTAATTCTTGTCTCGTTATTATTTGATACAAAACAAAAATTAATTCCGTTATTTTTTAATTTATCAAGAAACTCAATCGCATTGTCATCAGGAGTTGGTGAAGTATATGGTACAAGTGTATTATCAATATCCAGTATTGCAAATTTAATTCCCTTTTCTTTAAGTAGATTTATATTAATATCCTTTATTGAGTTATATTTAAAATCAGGAAAAAAATATCGTGAAAATATCATCAAATAAATCCTTTCAAATTATAAATTTATATCTCCGATTTCATACATTATCATAGAAAGAACAGCCTCACCGGCAGTTTCTGTTCTAAGAATTCTTTTACCAAGTGTGACTGTCGGAATATTGTTATCCTTTAGAATTTTTGTCTCTGACAAATCAAAACCACCCTCAGGTCCAATCATAAAAGCTATACTCTTAACATTATCAACAGAATTTAATACCGTTTTTAGCTTATTAACCTCTTCACATTCATATGGTGCAAAAGAAAGGTCGTATCCCTTCATCATTTTAACTGCATCGGGAAAGTCAACGGGCTCTATAATTTCAGGAATTATTCCTCTTCCCGACTGTTTTGCAGCCTCCTGGGCAATCTTCTGCCATCTTTCACATTTCTTTTTAGCATCTTTAGAATTTTCTATCTTGGATACAGAACGCGCCATCTTGCAAGGAACAATTTTTACAATCCCCAATTCGGTTGTTTTTTGTATTATGTAATCCATCTTGGACGCTTTTGGTAACCCTTGAAAAATAGTAACAAAAATATTTGATTCAGTATCAGCTTTTTCAGTTGATATAATTTTACATAAAATTTGTTTTTCTCTAATTTCCGATATTTCTGTATAGTAATTATTTCCTTTACCATCACATAAAACCAAAGAATCACCAATACTCGCTCTTAAAACTTTCTTTATGTGAAGAACATCCTCATTTGTTATTATTATCTCGTTATCATTGATATTTTCTGAAGGGACAAAAAATTTTGGCATATAAAAAGCTCTCTTTCAATTATTCTAAAAATTCAGATAAATATTCATAAAATGTTTTAAAATCTTCATCGGTTGGTTTGAACATAACCCGAAACGGAGACTTGAATACCGAAAAATGTCTTGATTTCAACATAGAGTACACAAGATTGGGTGCTTCTCCACTCCATCCGTAAGAACCAAAAACAGCAAATTTTGTATTATCAATTTTATAGTGATTAATTCCCGATATAATATCTTTTATTCTCTTTGGAGCATTCCTGTACTCTGTGGGAACTCCAAATATAACTGCTTTAGAATTATATATCATTTCATATATATCCTCGTCAGTATAGTCAAGAACATTAATATTTTTTATAAAATCAAATTGTTTTTGAGCATATTCGGCTAACTCTTTTGTATTACCCGAATGTGATTCATATATAAGAAAAACATCGTTGCTTTGCTGCATATCACACCAAGAAATGTATTCCCTTATAATTTCATTATCAGTTTCATCACCTGAACCGGGATATATCTTTAAAATTTCAAGGTTTTTTAGTTGTTCCATTGCATTTAAAACATACGAAGACATAGCATAAAGCTTTTCGAAAAAATACTCTCTTTTTGAATTATTTTCATTAGAAAATGCATCACATGAAAAAAGTATTTTTTCTTCGATGAAATAAGTCATCATTGAATCCGGCCAGTTAATATTATGAGTAATAATAAATTTCAATGAAATATTTTCGCTCACCTTATAAATCATATTAGATTTTGCGAGGGTTTTATTAAAATCACAATTTAACTGCTGCTCTAAGTTTTTCAGTCCCGCCAGTGATGCAACAATCTCTGTATCGGGATTAATTGATAACATCTTTTCAATACAACCGCTTCTGTCACTTTCGGTGTGATTTATTATAATAGTATCTAAATTACTGATATCTATATATTTTTGAATATTTTCTAATAACTCTTCACAACAATCCCCGGAAACCGTATCAATAAGCACATTTTTATCGCCAAGAATTAAATATGAGTTATACTTAACATCGTTATAACAAACTCCAACATTTATTAAAGACACCTTTTGTCACCTCTTTAATTTTGCAACAATAGCTGCCCAATCTTTTCTCTGATTGATTTTTATAATATCAAATCCCTTTTCTGTCAATGCATTTTGCACATCGTTAATTCTGTCTTCAATTATTCCCGAAGTTATAAAAATACCGTCATCATTAATACATTTTTTAACAAGTGGTAAAGATGCAATTATTACATCTGCAACAATATTTGCCAATACTATATCATATTTATTTTTTGAAATATAATCACAAATATTTTCGTCATCAAGTATATTACCCGAAATAACCTCATAATTCTTCGTATTCACACCGTTTCTTTCCGCATTATTATATGCAATATCAACGCAGTTAGGGTCAATATCAACAGCAAGTGCAGATTTAGCTGAAAGCATAAGAGAAATTATTGAGAGAATTCCGCTGCCACATCCTAAATCAAGAACAGTTTTTGTATCATCAATATAATTTTCAAGTTCTTCAATGCATAATTGTGTTGTATAGTGAGAACCTGTTCCAAAGGTCATACCGGGATTAATATTAAAAACCAATCTGTCAGTAGGAGTTGTAAGTTCTTCCCATTCAGGCTTTATCAAAATTTTATTACCCACATTCATAGGATGGAAATATTTCTTCCAATTATTAGCCCAATCCTCTTCAGATAAATTACCTAAAGAAATACCAAGTTCGCCATAGTCTCCGTTAGTATCGTATTTTCTTAGCGTTTCCATAGCCTGCTTTATAGAAAGTAACATTTCATTTCCTGATGCGTTATCACTCACATAAGCTTTAATACAGGTCTGTTTTTCTTTTTCTTTAATTAAGTCATCATCAACATAGTCCCAGAACTGATGATTATTTTCCAAAAAATCTTTAAAATCCTGTTCATCTTCAATTTGAAGGCCAGTTATACCAAGTTGATATAAATTACCGCATACAGACTCAATACCGGCTGATGTGGTTGTTATCGTAATTTCTATCCAGTTCATATTCCCTCCGTTATGTATTCCAAGGAAAATCAATTAATCAAGATAATCCTTGAGCTTTTTG
Source organism: Clostridia bacterium (assembly GCA_045645365.1). GTDB lineage: Bacteria > Bacillota > Clostridia > UBA1381 > UBA1381 > RGIG1988. The sequence goes on from JAZRIR010000010.1 coordinate 210,180, forward strand.
CTTCTAGATGGATGGCGAAGTTTTCTTAATGCCTTTGCTTCAATCTGTCTTATTCTTTCACGGGTTACATTAAATTCCTTACCAACCTCTTCCAATGTTCTTTGTCTTCCGTCGTCAAGTCCAAAACGGAGTTTTAAAACTTTTTCTTCTCTTGGAGTAAGAGTTTTTAAAACTTCAACAAGCTGTTCCTTCAAAAGCACAAAACTTGCAGCATCAGCCGGTGCCGGAGCATCGTCATCAGGAATGAAATCGCCTAAATGGCTGTCCTCTTCCTCACCGATAGGTGTTTCTAAAGATACAGGCTCTTGTGATATTTTAGAGATTTCTCTAACCTTATCGAGCGGCATATTAAGTTCTTTTGAAAGTTCTTCAGGAGTTGGTTCTCTTCCCAATTCCTGTACCAACTGACGCGAAACTCTTACAAGCTTATTAATAGTTTCAACCATGTGGACAGGTATTCTGATTGTTCTTGCCTGGTCAGCAATAGCTCTTGTAATAGCTTGTCTTATCCACCATGTTGCATAGGTACTGAATTTATAGCCTTTTGTATAGTCAAACTTATCAACAGCCTTAATTAATCCAAGATTACCCTCTTGAATTAAGTCAAGGAACAACATGCCTCTTCCAACATATCTTTTTGCTATTGAAACAACAAGTCTTAGGTTAGCTTCTGCAAGTTTTTTCTTTGCTTCTTCGTCACCCTCTGCCATTCTTTTTGCAAGCTCAGTTTCCTGTTCTGCATCAAGCAAATTAACCTTACCAATTTCCTTTAGATACATTTTAACATGGTCGTCAATGCTGACACCCTCAGGAATTGAAAGGTCTTCTAGTTCTTCCTTTGTAACCTCAATTTCCTCAAGCTCTTTTTCAAGGTCTTCAACTATCTCAATATTTTCTTTTTCAAGCAAATCATAGATTGCCTCAAATTCTTCTGCAGAAATCTCAATTTCAAAAAAGGAAGCTGTAATTTCATTGTGAGTAAGAACGCCCTTTTTCTTTCCCTTTTCAATTAGTTCCTTAATTAAATTTTTCTTCATTTCAAGTTCAGCCATTGTAACTACTCCTCCTGATAGCTGATACCTCGTTTACCAACTCTCTGATAACCGATGCATCTGTTTCTTTTGAAATTTTTTGCGTTAATTTTTCAATCTTTATTGTTTTAATTAATTCGAAAACAGCCTCGTCATTGTCTTTATATTCCTCCATATTATAGAGGATGTCTGAAACATAATTAACACTCTCATCTGTAAAATCATTTAAAAGCATAGACAACTCAATGTGTTTACTGTTTTTGTATGCCATTCCAATTTTCTCAACTATTTTCCTGTGAATTTCTATAGAAAATTCATCTAAAGAAAACTCTCTTGTTACCAAATCAAAATATTTTTTATTCTCTGCCATTAATAGTATGAGTTTCTTTTCTGCATTAACCAATTTAGGTGATGTATTTATGTCGGAATTTGATATTTTATTCTTCTCTCTTTCAATGTTCAAGGAAGTTTCATTGCTTTTTTCAAAAACTGTAACTTTTTTCCTAAACTCGCTGTAAATCGCATCTTTACTTACATCAGTTGATATCGAAAGCTGGTTTATATATGCATCAATCTCAACTGCATCTTTTACACTCTTTAAGGCATCACAGGCTTCTGATATAAAGAGCGCCTTTCCTTCTGGTGAGTCAAGAGAATATTTTTGTTTCAAAAGTCCTATACGGAATTCTGTTGATGCCAAAGCATCTGAAATAGCTCTTGCAAAAGCCGGAGCACCGTTAGTCTTTATGTATTCATCGGGGTCTTTTGAATTTTTTAGTTTAATAACTTTTGACCGGCCGCCGACTGAGTTAATAATCTCTATTGCCCTTATAGTTGCTTTCTGACCCGCTTCATCGGAGTCATAACAAATAATTATCTCGTTACAGTATTTTAATAAAAGCTTGGCCTGATTTTCTGTTAAAGCAGTACCAAGAGTTGCAACTACATTTGTTATTCCTGCCTGATATACGCTTATAACATCCATATACCCTTCTACAAGTATAATCGATACAGGCGATGATTTTTTTGCAAGATTTAGGGAAAACAGATTTCTTCCCTTATTAAACACAGGAGTTTCTGCGGTATTTAAATATTTGGGAAGCTTAAACCCGCTTGCAGTCTCTCCGTTACCCATAATTCTTCCGCCAAATCCAATTATATTCCCTCTTAAATCAATTATTGGAAACATAACCCTGTTTCTAAATTTATCATATATCTTTCCGTCACGCATAACTGCAAGTCCAGCGGCAATCATATCATCATTTGAGTAACCCAAGGTGGCCAGATAATCGTGAAGGGCTGTATAGCTGTCACGAGCAAAACCAAGTCCAAAAGATATAATTGTCTTTTGAGATATTTTTCTCTCAGCAAAATATGATAATGCAATCTTCCCCTCAGAATGTTTGGTAAGATTTTCATAAAAAAATCTTGCGCTTATTTTATTCATTTCAAGTATTTTTTTCTTTAACAAATGAGAATCACTATTTGAATAACCATTATTCTCAGGAAGCTCAATACCAACATTCTCTGCTAATAATTTTAGTGCCTCAACAAAATCCAGCCCTTCAGTTCGCATAACAAACTGCACAAGATTTCCACTTGCACCACATCCAAAGCAATGAAAAAGTTGTTTTTCAGAACTTACGTGAAATGACGGGGATTTTTCTTTATGAAAAGGACAAAGACCGCTATAATCCCGCCCATTTTTTTTAAGTCTTACATACTTTGATACATAGTCAACAATATCATTTTCTGCAAAAACATCATTTACAACTTCATCGGGATAATACGGCACTTTTTTCACCTCTTTATAAATAAAATATCTTACATTTATTATTTCGACATATTTTTTTTAAATCCTTTTTTATATCAAAATAAAATTATTTAATATGTAATGTTTCCACAAATTTAATTAATATTCAAAAACAAATACTACATCATTTAATTATATCATAAACAATAAGATTTGTCTAGGAATATTATGTAAATATTTGTTTTAAAACCTTTAAAAATGTAAAAAATTAGGTAAAGAATATAACTTTTTTATTCTAAAGTATTGACAACAAAATAAAACAATGCTATAATGTCATCAAATTAATATAAAGGCTATGACGAAGACAGTCGAATAATTAAGTCTTGAGAGAGTTGGCGGTTGCTGCGAGCCAATGACAAGGTTATTCAAAGACTCATCACTTCCGAGCCGGAAATCCGATGGCATATGTGCAGGTAGGCGTTTCCCGTGAGATTGCTGCGTTAAGGCAAAGGACTTGTTGGAGTCTGTGAGTGGCGTGTAAACACGCAATTTGAGTGGTACCGCGGATTAGTATTTATTCCGTCTCAAGTGTTTTCTTGGGACGGTTTTTTTTATCCACTTATCCACCATTAATCCGATTTCAGCAAAGCATTACACAAAATTTTTAGGAGGTATTTGCTATGCAAGACGAAAAATTAAAAAATGAATTAGGTGAGGTTGCGCAAAGAATAAGAAATATGCGTGAAATCATGAGTATCAGCACTGAAACTATGGCTAAGAATGTAGGTCTTAGTGTCGAGGAATATCGCGAATTTGAAAGCGGTAATGTTGATTTCAGTTTTACATTTATTTATAAATGTGCTAAATGCTTTAATGTTGACCCAACAGATTTGTTACAGGGTTCAAGCCCTACTCTTACAAGTTATGAGGTTACCAGAAAAGGTGGCGGTCTGGAGATTACAAGAGGTTCAGGGTTTACATATAAGAATATGGCTCCCCTATTTAAACAAAAACTTGCAGAACCATATTGGGTTAAAATTCCATATTCTGCTGAAGATGAAAATAACCCTGTGAAATGCACAAGCCATAAGGGTCAGGAATTTGATATAGTAATTAAAGGAAAGTTAAAAGCCGTTGTAGGCGAAAATGTTGAAATATTAAACCCTGGCGATTCCATTTACTATAACAGTAGCACTCCACATGGTCTTGTTGCTCTTGACGGAGAAGATGTTGAAATTTATGCTCTTGTTCTTGATGGTGGTGAAAATAATGGTATTGTTTCAGATGCAAAATTAGAATCTGTTCGTGAAACAAAACGTGATGACCAACCTCAAACTGCTGTGTATAAAAAATTTATTATAACCGAAAAAGATGAGCAAAAACGTTTAAAAACTATTAAATTCCGCAACGAAGATAACTTTAATTTTGCATTTGATGTTGTGGATGCACTTGCAAATAAATGTCCTGATAAAACAGCTATGGTATATGTTTCAAACAAGAAAGAATCAAGATATTTTACTTTTTCTGATATAAGTAAATATTCATCGATGACAGCAAACTATTTTCAATCCCTTGGAATTAAAAAGGGCGATAAAGTTATGCTTGTCTTAAAAAGACATTATCAGTTCTGGTTCTCTATTCTTGCACTTCATAAAATTGGTGCAGTTGTAATACCTGCAACAAATCTTTTGGTTGAGCATGACTTTGATTACAGATTTAAAGCAGGCGATGTGTCTGCTATCGTTTGTACTTCAGACGGTGATGTTGCAAATCAGGTTGATTTAGCAGATAAGAACTATGATAAACCATTAACAAAAATTCTTGTGGGTGCCTCCCGTGACGGATGGCATGATTTTAATGCTGAACTTCCTGCTTTCTCTGATGTATATGAAAGAACAGATGCTTCACCTTGCGGTAACGACCCAATGGTTATGTTCTTTACATCAGGAACAACAGGTTATCCAAAAATCGCAACCCACACACATAAATATCCGCTCGGACATTTTATAACTGCAAAATATTGGCACAATGTTAACCCTGACGGATTGCATTTTACAATTTCAGATACCGGCTGGGGTAAGGCTCTTTGGGGCAAACTCTACGGTCAGTGGCTATGTGAGGCAGGAATTTTCGTTTATGACTTTGATAAGTTTAACGCAGATGATATTCTGCCTATGTTTAAGGCATATAATATCACTACTTTCTGTGCCCCACCAACAATGTACAGATTTTTTATTAAAGAAGATTTATCTAAATATGACCTTTCAACTATTGAATATTCTACAGTTGCAGGTGAGGCACTAAACCCTGAAGTATATGAACAGTGGAAAAAAGCTACGGGTCTTAAGCTTATGGAGGGCTTTGGTCAAACAGAAACAACACTTACAGTAGCTAACTTAAGAGGCATGGAGCCAAAACCCGGTTCAATGGGTAAACCAAGTCCGCTTTACAATGTTGATATTGTTCTCCCTGATGGTAAAAGTGCCGGAATTGGTGAAACAGGTGAAATCGTAGTAAGGCTTGATGACGGTGTACCTTGCGGATTGTTTGACGGATACTATAACAATAAAGAAAAGACCGATGAAGTAATCTATGATAATATGTATCATACAGGCGATACCGCGTGGCGTGATGAAGACGGATATTTCTGGTATGTAGGCAGAGTTGATGATGTTATCAAATCATCAGGCTACAGAATTGGACCATTTGAAATTGAGAGCGTAATCATGGAGCTTCCGTATGTATTGGAATGTGCAGTTACTCCTGCTCCCGACCCGATCAGAGGTCAAGTTGTCAAAGCAACAATTGTTTTAACAAAGGGGACAGAAAAAACAAATGAACTCAAAAAAGAAATTCAAACCTATGTTAAAACTCATACAGCGCCTTATAAATATCCAAGAATTGTTGATTTTGTTGATGAACTTCCTAAGACCATCAGCGGAAAAATTAAGAGAGTTGATATAAGAAATAACGACAAAAAGGAAGATTAATTAAAATGAAAATTATAGATATACACGCGCACATCTTCCCCGAAAAAATTGCTGATAAGGCAGTAAAGTCAATTTCAGATTTCTATGAAACTCCGATGGCGCACAGAGGATATGCAGACTCACTAATAAAATCAGGCGATAAAATAGGAGTTAATAATTATCTTGTGTTCTCAACAGCAACAAAAAAAGAACAGGTAGAGAGCATTAATAACTTCATATTAGGAGAGTTAGAAAAATATCCGCAGTTTATTGGTCTTGGAACTATGTATCTTGGATATGAAAACTTTAAAGAAGAATTGTTAAGACTTAAAGATAATAATATCAAAGGCATTAAATTGCACCCCGATTTTCAAAAATTTGACTTTGATGATGAAGGATTATTTCCTATTTATGATTTATTATCAGAACTTAATATGTTTGTTCTGACTCACGCAGGTGACTACAGGCATGGATATTCACACCCCGAGAAAATAGCAAAAATTGCAAAACTATTTCCTAAGCTTAATATAATTGCAGCACATTTCGGCGGTTGGAGTCAATGGGATATTGCCTTTAATGAGCTTAATCTCCCAAATGTATATTATGATACAAGCAGTACAATGGGTTTTGCAGGTCTTGATATTGCAAAAAAGGCCTTTTCAAAATATGACTCCTCTCATATTTTCTTCGGCTCTGACTTTCCTATGTGGGACCATGTAAAAGAGCTTGAAAATTTACAGAAATTAGGAATATCTGAAGACATAATTGAAAATGTAATGGGCAAAAATTTTGAAAATTTTTATAACAGTTTAAAATAAAAAAATCCCGTACGGGATTTTTTTATTTTAATAATTCATATAATTTTTTTATTGTTTTTTTAGAAGTTTCAGGATAATTTTTAAACGGAAAATCCAGATTCATTTCATCATATTTTGTTATGCATATTTTTTTAAAAGGCAGTAATTCAACTTTTTCTATGCAGTCATATTTTTTTATAATATCTTTTAATCGTTCAATATCTGTGCAAGAATCATTCAAACCCTCAACTACGACATAACGAACCCAACACTTTTTGCCTTTTTTTTGAATTTTATCTAAAAAATCAAGAGGTAGTTTCATCAAACATCCAATGTGATTTAAATAATCATCATTGTTTGTCATTTTAATATCAAGTAAAACCAAATCAGTTTTATCAATCAAACTATCAATATCATCGTTCCATAAACTACCCGATGTATCAAGGACAGTATTAATTCCGTCATTTTTACATAAAGTGAACAATTCATTTACAAATTCAGCCTGTAAAATCGGTTCACCACCTGAAACTGTAATTCCGCCGTTATCAGAAAAGTATTCTTTAAATCTTATAACCTTATTAAAAACTTCCTCTGGAGAATATTTAGTATATTCTCCCTTACATACATCAATATTATGACAGTATCCGCAATGTAAGTTACAGCCATGCATAAATACAACAAATCGTACTCCCGGTCCGTCAAGAGTTCCAAGACTCTGGAAGCTGTGTATTTTACCTGTCATCTTACATTTCCTCATGGAAAGTTCTTGATATTACTTCCAACTGCTGTTCCTTTGAAAGCTTATGGAAATTAACAGCATATCCTGATACTCTGATTGTAAGATTAGGGTAAAGGTCAGGATTATTATATGCATCAACTAACTGCGACTTATTCATAACATTAACATTAATATGATGTGCAAGCTTCAAGAAGTAGCCATTTAATATACGAACGAGATTTTCTTCACGCTCGTTAGTTGTTTTACCTAAAGAATCAGGTACAATTGAGAATGTATTTGAAATTCCATCCTGACAAGCTGAATATGGAAGTTTCGCAACAGAATTAAGTGATGCCAAAGCTCCATTAGTTTCTCTGTTATGCATCGGGTTTGCACCTGGTGCAAATGGTTCTCCTGCTTTTCTGCCATCAGGAGTTGCCATAGTCTTTTTGCCGTAAACAACATTCGAAGTGATTGTCAATGCAGATAAAGTATGAACAGCATTTCTGTATGTTTCGGTTTTTCTGAGTGATGCAATCATATCTTCAAGAACTTCAGCGGCAATATTATCAACTCTGTCATCATCATTTCCAAATTTAGGGAACTCACCCTCAGTTTCAAAATCAACAATATAACCATTTTCATCACGAATAGTTTTAACTTTCGCATACTTAATTGCACTTAGCGAGTCAGCATAAACAGAAAGTCCTGCAACTCCAAATGCCATTAATCTTTCTACTTCGGTATCATGAAGTGCCATCTGAACCTTTTCGTATGCATATTTATCATGCATATAGTGGATTATGTTCATTGTATTTACGTAGAGGTTACATAGCCATTCTCTATATCTAGTAAGTCTTTGGGTTACCTTATAATAATCAAGATATTCGTCAGGATACGGCTCCTCTTTTATGCCAAACTGAATATCATTTGCCGGGTCATAACCACCATTTAAGCATAACAACAAAAGTTTCGCAAGGTTACATCTTGCACCAAAAAATTGCATTTGTTTACCAATTTTCATCGCTGATACACAACAAGCTATTGCATAATCATCGCCGTACTTTGCTCTCATTAAATCATCATTTTCATATTGAATGGAATTAGTTTCAATAGATACCTTAGCACAGAATATTTTAAATTCCTGAGGTAATTCATTAGACCAAAGTACTGTAAGGTTCGGTTCGGGAGCAGGTCCCAAATTAAACAAAGTGTTAAGAATTCTGTAGGAATTCTTTGTTACCAAAGTTCTTCCATCCTTACCCATTCCACCGACGCTCTCAGTAATCCACATTGGGTCGCCGCCAAATAATTCATTATAAGAAGGTGTTCTTAACTGTCTTGCCATTCTTAACTTAATAACAAAATCATCAATAAGCTCCTGTGCTTCTGACTCAGTTATAACACCGTTTTTCAAGTCTCTTTCAATATAAATATCTAAGAATGTACTTGTTCTTCCCAGTGACATTGCAGCACCGTTCTGCTCTTTAATTGCAGATAAATATCCATAATAAAGCCATTGAACAGCCTCTTTCGCATTTTTAGCAGGTGCAGATATATCATGACCGTAGGATTGTGCAAGATTTTTAATTTTTTCAAGGAATAAAATTTGTCTCGCAAGTTCTTCTTTTAGCTGAATGCTTTCATGATTCATTACTTTTTGTGATAAATTTTCTTTATCTATCTTCTTTTCCGTAATCAATCTGTCTATACCGTATAGGGCAATTCTTCTATAATCCCCGATAATTCGTCCACGACCGTATGCATCAGGAAGACCTGTTATAATTCCACACTTTCGTGCCTTTCTCATTTCATCTGTATAGGCTCTGAACACACCATCGTTGTGTGTTGTTCTATACTTAAATTCGTCTTCAACCTTATCACTTAATTTATACCCATAGCTCTCACAAGCCTGTCTGCACATTCTTATACCGCCAAATGGATTTACAGAACGCTTTAGGGGAGCATCAGTTTGTAATCCGACAATTATTTCATTATCCTTATCAAGATATCCGGGAGCATAATTATCTACAGAAGAAACTGTTTCGGTATCTATATCAAGGACACCGCCCTTATCTCTTTCTTCCTTTAAAAGAATATTAAGCTTATCCATTAATTTATTTGTTCTTTCTGTAGCTTGGCACAAAAAGTCTGCATCTCCATGATACGGCGTATAGTTATTCTGAATAAAATCACGAACATTAATTTCGTTTTTCCACACTTCACCGCAAAAACCATTCCACTGACTAAACATAACGTGTTCCTCCTTAGTTGGAATATTTATATTAAAAAACACAATCCATAGTGTTTATCAAGAATATTCTACCATATATATGGTGTTTGTGTCAATAAATTTTTTAACTTCTACATAACAGACATATAATTATAAATAAATTTCTTTTTTTTGTACATTTTATTAAAGATAAACTGTTTGACAAATAAAAATCATAATGATATAATTTAAAAAAAACTCGAGGTGCTTTATAAGTGAAACAATTTGATGTTTATGGTATGAGTTGTGCTGCATGTTCTTCAAGGGTCGAAAAAGCTGTTAAAAGCGTTTCAGGTGTCAGTTCATGTTCTGTAAATCTCTTGACGAATTCTATGTCTGTTGATGGAAATGCCTCGGATTCTGATATAATAAACGCAGTTTCCAACGCAGGCTATGAAGCCTATCCAAAAGACAAGAAACCCGTAAACAATACAGATAATAACTCAAAAACCAAAAATATAATTATAAAACTGATTACATCATCGGTTCTTCTTGTAATTTTAATGTATTTTTCAATGGGTAAAATGATTTTTAATTTCAAATTACCCCATTTTATTGAGCAAAATCCACTTTCAAATGCTCTTATTCAATTTATATTGTCATCCGCCATTTTAGTCATAAACTCAAATTTCTTTATAAACGGATTTAGAAGTATATTGAAAAAATCTCCAAATATGGATGCATTAGTTTCACTTGGTTCTGGAGCATCGTTTATATACAGCGTTATGGAGTTATTCAAAATGACACAAGCGTTTATTGACAACAATATCCCCCTTTCCCATTCAATTTTACACGATTTATATTTTGAATCTGCAGCAATGATACTTGTCTTGATAACTGTCGGAAAGTTGCTGGAAGAACATTCTAAAGGAAAGACAACAAATGCAATAAAAAGTCTTATGAATTTAAAACCAAGAACTGCTATTATTCTAAAAGAAGAAAAAGAAACAATTATCCCTATAAGCGAGATTAAAGTCGGCGATATTTTTATTCTAAAGCCGGGTGCTTCTATACCCGCTGACGGAATAGTTATTGAAGGATTTTCTGCTGTCAATGAATCAGCATTGACAGGCGAGAGTGTTCCTGCAGATAAGACTGTTGATAGCAGTATCTTTACAGGTACAATAAATCAGTCCGGACATCTAAAATGCAGGGCTACAAAAGTCGGAGAAGACACATCTCTATCACAGATTATTAAAATGGTCACAGATGCTTCTGCATCAAAGGCACCTATCGCCAAAGCTGCAGACAAGGTTTCAGGCATTTTTGTTCCTTTAGTAATTTTAATAGCGGTTATAACAACTATAATTTGGCTTATTACCGGAGCAACATTAGGATATTCACTATCAAGAGGAATTAGTGTATTGGTAATAAGCTGCCCTTGTTCCCTTGGCCTTGCAACTCCTGTAGCTGTTATGGTTGGCAGCGGAATTGGTGCAAGAAACGGCATTCTGTTTAAAAATGCAATAGCTCTTGAACAGACAGGCAAGATAAAAACAGTTGCTCTTGACAAAACAGGAACTATTACTGTTGGAAAACCCGAGGTTACAGATATTATTCCTTCAAAAGACGGAGAAGAAATTGAACTCTTGAAATTAGCATATTCACTCGAAAAGAAAAGTGAACATCCGCTAGCTGTTGCAATTGTCAATCGGGCTCAAAGGGATAATCTTCAGTGTAATGAGCTTGAAGATTTTAAAGCTTTTCCGGGAAATGGTGTTTGGGGAAAAATCGGTAAAGATACACTATATGGCGGTAATTTAAATTTTATAAGCGAAAAAGTTCAAATTACACCAAATATTAAAGAAATTTCTTTATCTCTTTCCTCACAAGGCAAAACCCCTTTGTTCTTTTCAAAAAACGATGAATTCATCGGTATAATTGCAGTTTCCGACATTGTAAAGCCTGATAGTGCCAATGCAATTTCAATATTGAAAAATATGGGCATAAGGATTGTTATGCTAACAGGTGATAATGAAATAACTTCATCTGTTGTACAAAAAAAAGTAGGTGTCGATGAAGTAATTGCTAATTTATTACCACAAGACAAGGAAAGAGTAATCACAGATTTAAAAAATTATTCAAAAACTGCCATGGTAGGTGACGGAATAAATGATGCCCCTGCCCTGACATCAGCAGACATTGGAATTGCTATTGGTGCCGGTGCTGATGTTGCTATAGATGCTGCAGATGTTGTTCTGATGAAAAATAGTCTTATTGATGTTGCTTTAGCTATTAAACTAAGCAAAAAAACATTGAAAAATATTTATGAAAATCTCTTCTGGGCTTTCATTTATAACATTATAGGAATTCCGCTTGCTGCAGGAGTATTTATACCTCTATTCGGAATAACTCTAAATCCTATGTTTGCGGCAGCAGCTATGAGTTTGTCAAGTTTTTGTGTAGTTTCAAATGCATTAAGATTAAATTTTTTTAAAGCAAAGGATGAGGAAAAAGTTATGGAAAAAATTATGAAAATTGACGGAATGATGTGTATTCACTGTGAATCACGAGTTAAAAATTCACTTGAAGGTTTAGATGGTGTTATAGAGGTTATCCCTGACCACAAATCAAAAACCGCTATAATAAAACTTTCTAAAGATATTCCTTACGAAACATTAAAAGCTACAGTTGAAGAACAAGGCTATACAGTTTTATAAAAGAGAAAACCCACCATTATTTAATGGTGGGTTTATTTTATTCTTCACTAAGTGCAAGCTCAAGAGCCGAAGCTAATTGGTCAGGACATGACGTTCTTTTTCCATTACAGTCAGTTCCCTTTAATCTTCTTATTACATCTTTAATTTCCATCCCCTCAACAAGGCTTGCAATTCCCTGCGTATTTCCATTACAACCGCCATGAAACCTAACATTTTTAACAATACCATTATCCGTTTCAAAGGTTATTTGCCTTGCACATACCCCTTTTGTTGTATAACTATATTCAGGCATTTAAAATACTCCCCTCAATTTCTATGTATTAGTTTAATTCATTACCGTTACCGTCAAACAATGGTAAACGGTTTAAGAAAATAATGTCATCTCTTTTTGCTGCATCACCCTCAGCCAAGACTGCCATTTTTCCGACAATAATTCCGCCTGCCTCTTTAACAAGACTTTCGATTGCATTCAATGATTCGCCTGTGCTTATAACATCATCAACAATCAGACATCTCTTTCCTCTCATTTTCTCTGCCTCGGTATCTCCAATGCAAAGAATCTGTTCTTTTTGGGTTGTTATTGAGTTAACATTAACCTTTAAAATATTTTCCATATATACCTTTGGTGCTTTTCTGGCAATTATATAATCATTATCACCAGCTTGTCTTGCCATTTCGCAAATCAATGGAATACTTTTTGCCTCTGCAGTAACTAAAATATCATATTCAGGAGCTTTTTTTAGAAGTTCCTTAGCACTTGCTACTGCTATTTCAACATCGCCAAACAATATAAATGCAGCAATTTTTAAATTATCATTAACATTAAACAATCGAAGATTTCTCTTGACTCCTGCTATCTCAATCGGATAATACTCCTTCATCTTTTACCCCTCCGTCATTTAATATAGACATAAATTCTTTACCTGTAATTGTTTCTTTTTCCAATAGATATTCGGAAAGTTTATGCAATGCTTCAATATTCTCCGAAAGAATATTTTTTGCATTATTATATGATTGCTTTAATGTATCAACAATAACATTGTCAATTTTTGTTCTTGTTTCATCAGAACAATTTGAAACATTTCTTCCGTCAAGATACTTATTTTCAACACTCTCAAGAGAGATCATTCCAAATTCATCTGACATACCATACTGAGCAATCATAGCACGAGTTAGTGCTGTAGCTCGTTCAATATCATTAGCGGCTCCTGTAGTTTTAGTATTAAAAACCAACTCTTCTGCCGCTCTTCCTGCTAAAAGAACAGTAAGCTCATTTAATATTTCTTCCTTTGACATCAAATAACGCTCTTCCTCAGGCATCTGCATAGTGTATCCAAGAGCACCCATAGTTCTTGGTACAATAGTGATTTTTTGAACAGGGTCAGTATTTTTTTGTTTGGCAGCCGCCAACGCATGACCTATTTCATGATATGCCACTAATTTCTTTTCTTTATCAGAGAGAATTCTGTCCTTCTTTTCCTTTCCCGCAATAATCACTTCAACTGCTTCCATCAAGTCCTCTTGAAGAACCTCTGTCCTTTTGAGTCTGACAGCACGAAGAGCCGCCTCATTTACCATATTAGCAAGGTCAGCACCAACCGCTCCACTTGTTGCGAGAGCAATCTCATGCAAATCAACAGTATCAGACATCTTCACATTCTTAACATGAACCTTTAAAATTTCTTCTCTTCCCTTTAAATCAGGTTTTTCAACAATAATTCTTCTGTCAAATCTACCCGGTCTTAAAAGAGCCTTATCTAAAATTTCAGGTCTGTTTGTAGCAGCAAGAATCACAACACCCTTAGACGAATCAAATCCATCCATTTCAGCTAAAAGCTGATTAAGAGTCTGTTCTCTTTCATCATTACCGCCAAACTGATTATCTCTGCTCTTACCGATAGCATCAATTTCGTCTATAAATATTATACATGGCGCTTTTGCAGCAGCTTGTTTGAATAAATCTCTTACTCTTGATGCACCTACTCCCACAAACATCTCCACAAAATCTGAACCTGACAATGAGAAGAATGGTACATTTGCCTCACCTGCAACTGCTTTAGCAAGTAATGTTTTACCTGTTCCCGGTGGTCCTACAAGAAGAGCTCCCTTTGGTTGTTTAGCACCAATAGCTGTATATTTTGCAGGATTATGCAAAAAGTCAACAATTTCATCAAGCGATTCCTTTGCTTCCTCCTGTCCTGCAACATCTAAAAATGTAATTCCGGTTTTATTTTCCATATATACCTTGGCATTACTCTGACCAACAGACATAAAGCCTCCACCGCCGCCTAATTTTTTAGACATCTTTCTCATAATAAGTGCTAAAAATCCATACATAATCAAGAACGGCAATATTGTAAGGAAAATATCAAGCAAAAAATTACTTTCAGTTGTCTGTCTTTTAAACTTTATATTATGCTCTGTAAGCAAATTTATAAGATCGCCATCATTGAGATAACCTGTATATAGAACAATATCCTTTTTCGCAAAATAATTAATATTTTTACTCATTTCCAAGACATCAGCAAAACCTGTTGCATTTTTAACGGTATTTTCAAAATCTTCAGATGCCTTTACGCTTTCCTTTGTCTTTATCATTATCCTTTCAGCTGAGATAGTTACAGAATGAACTTCATCATTTTTAACCAATTCAATAAAATCACTGTAAAGTATCTCTTTTTCCAACGGAGCAGTAGCAGATGTAAGTAATAGATTAAGAATAATCGTTGAAATTACAGATATTACTAAAAATACAAATAGCGGACTTTTGAAAAAATTCTTATTTTTGATATTCTTCTTGTTATGACTCATTTTAAATACTCCAATCAAACACTAAGATGTGCTGCAGTATCAATATTTGATAAAGTAGTATGTATTACCTTTTTAGGACATTTTAATGCACATTCACCACAGTTAATGCACAAAGAATAATCGATTGACGCAAAATTTTGTGTAACCTTAATGGCAGATACAGGACATATCTTCTCACACATTTTGCATCCAATACAACCAACAGAACAATACTGTTTCGTTTGTGCTCCCTTTTCGTTGTTGGAACAAGGCACCCATACCTTATTTTTTTTCGGTACAAATTTAATTATATGCTTTGGACATTTATTTATGCACATACCACAAGCAGTACATTTATCCTCATCAACAACTGCAATCCCATTTACTACAGAGATTGCACCGAATTTACATACAGATACACAGTTGCCGAAACCAAGACATCCATTTGGACATGACTTGGCTCCGCCTGCTAACCTAGCTGCTGCTGCACAGTCTTTAATGCCATGATATTCATATTTTTCAAGTGAAACATCACAGGTCCCCATACACATAACCTTTGCGGTTTTTTCTTCAACTTCACCTGATTCAACACCCATAATTTCTGCAATTTTTTGAGAAACCTTTGATTTACCTACAGAACAGGAATTAACTGGAGCACCATCATTAACAATTGCTGCAGCATAAGCACTGCATCCGGCATATCCGCACGCACCACAATTAGCTCCAGGCAAAATTTCTGTTATCATTTCTTCTCTTTCATCAGTTTCAACCTTAAAAACAACTGATGCAAATGCTAACAGACAACCGAAAATCAGCCCGATAACACCCACTATTAATACAGGATATAATATAATCTCATAATTCATTATTTAATCCTCCTATATCGTAAATCCTGAAAATCCCATAAATGCGATTGACATTAATCCTGCTGTAATAAGTGCAATCGGCATACCTCGAAAATTCTCAGGAACACTATTCTCATCAATACTCTCTCTTATTCCTGCAAATATAACTATTGCCATTGTAAAACCAAGAGCAGCAAATGTTCCGTACATAACTGATTGAATAAAGTTAAATCCGTTTTGTACATTTAACAAGGCAACACCCAATACTGCACAGTTTGTTGTTATCAATGGAAGATAAATTCCAAGAGCACTATATAGTGACGGAAGTGCCTTTTTAACAAACATTTCAACAAACTGAACAAGACCTGCAATTATTAAAATAAAGACTATAGTCTGTAAATACTGCATTGACTCACCAAGTAGTTTATTAGCAAAATATGTAATTGCAGAAGCAACCGCCATAACAAATGTAACAGCCATTCCCATACCTGCTGCTGTATCTAATTTTTTAGATACTCCAAGAAACGGACAAATACCCATAAACTTAACCATTACAAAGTTTTGAGTAAATAATGCAGCAATAATAATTGAAACCATACTCATTAATTATCACCGGCCTTTCTCTTTGATGTAATATAATTTATTACACCCACAATAATTCCAAGAACAATAAATCCACCTGGAGCCATTGTTATAATTGAAGGAGGTGTTATAAAATCACCGTATATTTTTATACCCAGTAATGTACCTGCACCAAAAAATTCTCTGATACCTGAGATAATCGCTAACGCAACAGTAAATCCAAGTCCCATTCCAAGACCATCTACAACAGAACTTAAAACTGTGTTCTTAGATGCAAAGGATTCTGCTCTTGCAAGAATTATACAGTTAACAACAATCAACGGTATGAATATTCCCAGCTGAGATGCCAATGATGGAAAATAAGCATTTAAAAGCATTTCTATTATTGTAACAAAAGCTGCAATAATCACTATGTACGCTGCAATTCTTACCTTATCGGGAATGATTTTTCTCAAAAGAGAAATGAGTGCATTCGAAGCAATTAAAACGGCTGTTGCAGATAACCCCATACCTATTCCGTTCTTTAAACTCGTTGTCACCGCAAGTGTAGGACACATTCCTAAAAGCTGAACAAATGTTGGATTTTCATTAATAAGACCATTTAAAAAAACTTTAAAATTCTGAGATTTAGTTTTCATTTTATTCAGCCTCCTTTATGATTTTCACAGCAGAAAGAGCTGTATTCACACCACTGGTTACTGCCTTTGAAGTTATAGTAGCACTTGAAATTGCATCAACCTGATTTCCTGCAGCTTCTTTTTTCACAACTGTAATACCTGATTCCTTACCATTAAATTGACTTTTGAATTCATCTTTTGTACACTTCTCGCCAAGACCTGGAGTTTCTGAATGTGATATTACATCCATTCCTATAACCTTAAGGTCATTGTCTATACCAACTGTCAAAAGTATTTCACCGCCATATCCACTAGTTGATACCATAACAGCATATCCTATGGTCTTATCTTGTGAATCGACAGCATTATAAACACTTGTTACTGCACACGGAAGTTCAACCAATGCCAATGCTGACATATCTGCCCCTTCAAATCTGACTGCATTTGGAATTACAGTTTTCATAGCAATTTCTTGTTTTTCGATAGTATTTTCCTCAATAATAGGTGCGGTAATATCATTGACAACAGCAAGTACTAAAGCAGATATTGCTGTAATCAAAAATAACTTTAAACCAACACTTAATATATTTTTAAAATCCTTAATTTTAATCATTTTTTCTTACCTCCCCAAAACTTTTTGGAACGGTATATCTGTCAATCAAAGGAGTAAGTAAATTCATTAAAAGAATTGCAAAGGAAGTACCTTCAGGATACCCACCAAATCTTCTGATTATAAATGTTAACAATCCACATCCAATAGCAAAAATAATTTGTCCTGATTTTGTTGTTGGTGTTGTGGTATAGTCTGTTGCCATAAATATTGCACCAAGCATTATACCGCCACAGAAAAGCTCCAATAAAACAAAATTGATTGTACTTATGTCAAATATATTATTTCCAAATAATGCAGACATCAAGGCAAAGGTTCCAAGATATACTGCAGGTATTCTCCAGCTTATTACCCTTTTAATTAAGATATATAAACCACCCAATATTAAGGCTAATGATGAGGTTTCACCGATACAACCTGGAATATTGCCATAAAAGGCTGTACTGACATTTGGAAGAACACCTTCTGATACTCCGTTTAAAACAGAAAGCGGTGTTGCCTGTGAAATTGCGTCTGGCCCTAAAAAAGGTTCAGCATATAGTGTCATAGCTCCTGCCCATGCAGCAATCATAAAGCATCTTGCAGCAAGTGCCGGATTTAAAAAGTTCTTTCCTATTCCGCCGTAGAGTTGTTTTACTAAAACTATTGCAAATACACTTCCGATACAAACCATCCATAAAGGAATTGTTGAAGGCATATTTAATCCAAGTAAAAGCCCTGTTACTACTGCAGATAAATCACCCACTGTCTGTTCCTTTTTCATAGCTTTTAGATATATATATTCGGCTAATACTGATGAAATAATAGCAGTAGCAAGAACAAGAGCTGCTCTAATTCCAAAATAAAATATTCCAAATGCTGTTGCAGGTAATAATGCAATAATAACATCCAGCATAATCGTTGAAACTGTCTCCTTGCGATGAATATGAGGAGAAGACGAAACTATAAATTTATGTTCCATTTTTATATCCTTTCCGAAAATCAAGACTGTTTTCTTCTTTTTTCGATAATTTGTTGTTTTGCAATTCTAATATTATGTATTGGCCCTTCTAGTCCCGGACACAGATATGAACACAATCCGCATTCCATACAATTCATAATATTATACTTTTCAGCCATCTCCAAATCACCCTGCCGTGCATATCTATTAAGATAAAGAGGCATAAGCTTCATAGGGCAGGCTTCAACACATTTTCCGCATTTTAGGCACTGAACATTTTCTTTGTAATTATCACCTATATCAGAAATAGCTAAAATTGCAGATGTAGTCTTTACAACAGGAACCTCTGTTGTAAATTGGGCAATACCCATCATAGGTCCTCCCATTATAAGCTTTTTAGGCTCATTTACAAAACCGCCTGCGGCATTAATTACATCTTCAAAGCTCATACCACATCTCACCATAAAATTGGATGGTTCTTTTATGCAATCACCTGATACAGTTACAACTCTGTCAATTAGAGGCATCCCTGTTCTGAATGCTTTAGAAATCTGCGAAACTGTATCAATATTTATAACAACTACACCTTTATCACTTGGCAGACCGCCTGCAGGAACTCTTCTTTTTGTCAAAGCATATATAAGCTGCTTTTCACCGCCCTGGGGATACTTTGTTTTAAGAGGAATAACTTTTATGCTCTTATCATCACCTATTGAATTATTAAGACAAGTCATTGCATCTTTCTTATTATTTTCAACGCCAATATATGCATTATCAACACCAAGAGCTCTCATAACAATCTTTACACCATCAATCACGACATCAGGCATTTCAAGCATTCTTCTATGGTCAGCAGTAATATACGGCTCGCATTCTGCACCATTTATTATTAATATATCTATTTTTTTATCTTTAGGAGGAGAAAGCTTAACATGAGTAGGAAATCCTGCTCCGCCCATGCCAACAATACCAAAGTTCCTTATATTTTCTACAATTTCTCCAGAAGACATTTCAAATGGATTTTTAGGGGATATATCATCATTTGTCTCGAACAGTCCGTCACTTTCAATCACGACAGAAGTAATTTTTACACCTGAAGTATGAAATCTCGGCTCAACAGCAATTACTGTGCCGGATACTGAACTATGTAGCGGAACAGCAACAAATGCCTCCTTGTTATCGGCAATAATATCTCCAACCTTTACATAGTCACCCTTTTTAACTGTTGCCTCCAACGGTGCACCAATATGTTGCTGCAATGGGAATACATAAACAGAACTGCTTTCAATTTCTTTTATTGGCTTAGAATTAGTAAATTCCTTATAGTCATGTATATGCAAACCGCCTTTAAAGGTTTTCAGCATATTCACCTCTCCTTTTTTATAAAATATTATATGTATGATAACATATTTTTACATTATTATCAATAGATTGACAATAATTAAACAATCCTTTCGGAACTAGTCCGAAAGGATTGGTTTTTATTGTGCACTTGGAACATAGCTTATAGAATCCCATATAACATTTGCACCTTGAGCTATATAGATAATACCATCTCTTTTTTCAACACCGTTAATATCAACTTCAGTTCCTTCACCAAGCACAGATGTTTCGTTTATAGCACCTTTTATAATTGTTTTTCCACCTCTTGAGATTATTTCATTGGTGGATACTATACTGTTAAGGTTTATATCACCAGATACTCCATCACCAATAATTATAAGGTCATCACCATTATAACCATTAAGTGTTACTCCTTCGCTTCTGATAAGAATATTACCTTCGCTAAATTCAGTATACTCTCCCGGCTCATTTATGTATGTCTTTATCAAGTTATCCATTAAAACTGCAAATTCAGAACGAGTAATATATTTATCCTGAGGTTTTAATTTATTCTCATAGCCATTCCAATATCCTTTGGAAACAACTAAAGCAACGTATGGCTTTGCCCATTCTGCAACAGAAGAAGCATCTAGATATTTATCTAAAACAGATGTATCAACAGCTTCATACTTAGCTGGATTTGTTATATCCCCCGGAACCAAACAGAAAATTCTGGAGATTACTGTCATACACTCTTCATATGTAATAGGATTTTCAGGATTTAGTTTTCCATCATCAGTTCCACTAAATGCCCCCATCTTAACAGCTTTTGCAAATTCAGAGTAATACCACTTGTCCTGTGACATATCAGGATAGATTGAAATATCAGCCTCAACAGATGCCCCAAAAGCTCTTACAAGTATTGCAGCCATCTCGGAACGCTTAATATTGTCATCAGGCATAATCTTGCCGTCTGCACCATTTAGTAGTCCATTATTAACTGCATTTACAAGAGCCTGTGTTGTCCAGTTATCAGGCATATCTGAAAATCCTTCAGCAAATGCCGCACTTTGCATCATCATTGAAGCTGAAAGTACAGCCGATAATAAAAACTTTATTTTCTTTTTCATAATATCATATTCCTTTCAAAATACATTATAATAATTATAACAGGATTCAAGATGAAAATCAAGCAATTTAATACAAATTTAACATTTTGGATATACGCTAATCATTTCAACTTCTTCCAGTGCTTTTTCAATAAGCAAATCTACATCAAGCTTTGATTCTGATTTTATTATTGTTTGTAGCTTTGGATTTGTTGTCGGATGCTTTGGTGTGAACACAGTACAACAATCCTCGTACGGAAGTATCGATGTTTCAAATGCACCAATCTCTCGTGAACGGTCAATAATTTCCCTTTTATCCATACCAATCAATGGCCTTAATACAGGCATTTCGACAACTGAATTTGTAACATTCAATGCTGCAAGTGTCTGACTTGCAACCTGTCCGACACTCTCACCTGTTATTAATGCTGCCGATTTATTTTTTATTGCAATTTTTTCAGAAATTTTCATCATAAATCTTCGCATTATAAGTGTCATATGTTCTTCAGGACAATTATCCCTTATAGCCAACTGAATTTCAGTGAATGGAACAATATAAAGATTAATCTTTGAGGTATATCTTGCTAAGATTGATGCAAGCTCGATGACCTTTTCCTTTGCTCTTTCACTGGTATATGGGAAACTGAAGAAGTTTATTGCATCAATTTCAACACCTCTTTTTGCAATCATATGTCCTGCTACAGGGCTATCAATACCGCCTGATAAAAGCAAAGTTGCCTTACTTCCTGTTCCTATCGGCATACCGCCCTGACCGTTTAATTTATTCTGGACACAGTAAACATAAGCAGCAAAATCCCTTATTTCAACTTTAACTGTTACATCAGGATTATGAACATCGCATACTATACCATCGCATACATCATCAAGGTATCCTCCAACCTCCTGACCAATTTCCATCGAATTGTATGGAAATCTCTTATCTGCACGCTTTGCTTCAACCTTGAATTTTTTACCTGGCAATAAATCATTTTTACAGTATTCAAACGCGCCCTTTTTAATCTCATCAATATCCTTTTCCAAAACTCCTGCTTTAGTAACAGAAACTATACCAAAGACAAGTGCAAGGCGCTCACAAATTAAGTCAATTTTATCAGAATCGCTCGGCTCAATATAGATTGTAGCCTGCATAATTCTCATTTTGATATTATCGATATTTCTTACAGCATTTCTTATATTATCCATAAGAATATGTTCAAATCTTGAACGATTACCGCCCTTTAATATTATTTCACCGTATTTTACTAAAATAATTTCTTTCATCATTAGACCTCTATCTTCTGGTATATTTCCTTATTGTTGATACTTCTTTTAAAAGTGCTTCTACAGTTTTATCTATATCTTCCTCTGTGATATGCTCAGAAAAACTAAATCTGACTGCAGAGTCAATTTCTTCAGCACTACAGCCTATTGCAGACAATACATGACTTGGCATTGGCTTATTGGTTGAACAGGCTGAACCTGTCGAAACGTAAATCTGATGCATTTCAAGAGAATGCAATAGAATTTCGCTTCTTATTCCTTGAAATGATACATTGAGTATGTGTCCTGCCTGAAACTCTTCGGTTGATTCATTTATTTTTACTCTGTCTATATTTTCAATAATTCCATTTTTTAATCTATCTCTTAGGTTTCTTATTTTCTCTTGATTATAATTTTTTATTTCTTCACAAGCCTTTGAAAAAGCAGATATTCCGACAACATTTTCAGTACCTGAACGCATATTCTTCTGTTGTCCGCCTCCACATATATAAGGCTTTAGATTTATATTATCAGCAACATATAAAATACCTGTCCCTTTTATTGCGTGGATTTTATGACCACTTGCAGAAATCAGGTCAATTCCCCATTGTTTCGGCTTACACAAAACCTTTCCAAAGCCTTGTACAGCGTCAACATGCAAGACTGCTTTTGGTGACTTCTTTTTCATTATACCTTTTAGTATATCAACAGGCATAATTGCACCTGTTTCATTATTTACAAGCATAACGCTAACAAATATTGTATCCTCTCTTAAGGAATTTTCAAATTCTTCAATATCAAGAGTTCCACGTTCATCAATACCAATATATGACACCTCAAACCCCTCATCTTCAAGCATTTTAAAGGGAGTCAAAACTGATGGATGCTCTACTTTTGATGTTATTATATGTTTACCTTTTTTTAAATTTGCTCTGCAATAACCAAAAATCGCAGTATTATTTGATTCAGTTCCGCCCGATGTGAAGAAAATATTATTGGGTGAAACCATTAATATATCCGAAGCATTTTCACGGGCTTTTTTTATAATATTCTCTGCATCTATTCCAAGCCTGTGCATACTGGAGGGATTACCGAAATTAACAAGAGCATCAGATATAGCCTTACATACACCATCTGACGGTTTTGTTGTAGACGCGTTATCAAGATATATCATTTTTCCACCGCTTTCTTTTTAAACAATTCTGCTTCTCTTTCCGCCATTATAAAAATCTTTTATATTCATAACAATCTCATCAACACATCTTTGTCTTGACTCTATTGCACCCCACGCCATGTGAGGTGTGAAAATTGTGTTATCAAAATCAAGTATTCTCTGATAAGGGCTGTCTTTTTGCATAGGTTCGGTTGAATATACATCAACCCCCAGACCTGCAATCTGACCTTTCTCAATCGCACTTGTAACAGCCTCTTCATCAACAACTGCACCTCTTGCGACATTTATTAATACTGCGTTGTTCTTCATAAGTTTCAGTCTTTCCTCATTAATAAGATGTCTTGTTCCATTATTTAAAGGTGTGTGAAGAGTTACAATATCAGAGTTTTTTAATAGCGTATCAATATCTACACATTCAAAATCTTCGCAAGGCGTACGCTTATATGCTAAAACCTTGCATCCCATTTCCCGGGCAATATTTGCTACCTTTCTTCCAATATTTCCCAGTCCGACAACTCCCCATGTCATCTGTGACATTTCGTGAAATATTGGTTTAACACGGTTAAAAATTCCACTTTCGGAATATTTATTTGATTTAACATAGTTATTAAACTGTAATAAGTTAGTGCAAAGCGAAAATGCCATTGACAATGTTAGCTGTACAACGCTGTCTGTTGAATAGCCTGCAACATTACATACTGCAATTTTATGCTCTTTGCAATAATCAATGTCAACATTATCAAAGCCTGTTGCAGTCAGACAAATTAATTTTAAATCCTTAGCATAAGGAAGATTTTCTGAATTTAATTTTACTTTATTTAAAACAAGTACCTCTGCATCCTTTATTCTGTCAATAACCTCATCTTGCAATGTCAAGGGATAAACCTTAACATCACCCAACTTGTCAAATGCAGATAAATCAAGGTCATCACCCAATGTATCAACATCTAAAACAGATATTTTCATAACGAAGATCCCTTCAAAAATTATTTATTTCGCGCCTTTGCTCTTAAATCAGCTTTTAGAATTCTCTTTCTCATTCTCAAATGGTTTGGTGTAACCTCTAAAAGCTCATCATCAGCAATAAATTCAAGACATTGTTCAAGGCTCATATCCTTTGGAGGAACTAGCTTTAGTGCATCGTCGGAACCTGAAGCTCTTGTGTTTGTGACATGCTTTTTCTTACAAACATTTACAACAATATCTTCCTGTCTGGCATTTTCGCCAACAATCATTCCCTCATAAACCTTAACACCTGCACCAATGAAAAGCGTTCCCCTTTCCTGCGCATTATAAAGTCCGTATGTGATAGATTCGCCATTTTCCCAAGCTATAAGAGTACCTCTTGTTCTTGTTTGCAATTCACCCTTATATGGCTCATAAGATTCTAAAATGCTGTTAATTATACCTGTGCCTTTTGTGGCTGTTAATAGCTCGTTTCTATATCCTATCAAGCCTCTTGACGGAATAAGGAACTCTAATCTTGTATAGCTCTGTGCAGTTGGCGACATATTAACCAACTCACCCATTCTTCTTATAACACTATCCATTACAGTTCCTGTGTATTCATCAGGAACATCAACCGTAAGTCTTTCAATAGGCTCGCATCTTACACCGTCAATATTTTTATAAATTACTACAGGATTTGAAACTTGAAATTCATATCCTTCTCTACGCATATTTTCAATAAGAACAGATAAGTGTAATTCACCCCTGCCTGAAACGGTAAATGCTTCTGTTGTGTCAGTTTCTTCAACTCTCAAGGCAATATTTGAATCAAGCTCTCTGAATAATCTTTCTCTTAAGTGTCTTGATGTAACGAATTTTCCATCCTGTCCTGCGAAAGGACTGTCATTTACACTAAATGTCATCGATAAAACAGGGTCATCAATTTTAATAAATGGTAAAGCCTCAGGATTTTCGGGGTCGCATATTGTTTCTCCGATATTAATATCAGTAATACCTGAGATTGCAACAACATCGCCGGCTCCCGCCTCATCAATAACAGTTTTTCCAAGTCCCTCAAATGAGTAAAGCTTTGTAGCTTTATATCGTTTAGTCGTTCCGTCAGCTTTACATACAGCTATTTGCATACCTGTCTTGATACTGCCTCTCTGAATTTTACCAACTGCAATTCTTCCTGTATAATCATCATAGTCAATATTTGAAACCAATAACTGCAATGGCTTTTCAGGCTCAACCTCAGGTGATGGAATTTCGTTTACAATCAAATCAAACAACTGTTTTAAATCTTTATTGGGTTGTTCAGGATTATATTCAGCCGTTGCCCATCCATCTCTGCCCGACGCATAGATTACAGGTGTATCTAGTTGCTCCTCTGTCGCACCCAAATCAATAAATAAATCCAAAACCTCGTCAACGACCTCATAAGGTCTTGCATTCGGTCTGTCAACCTTATTAACAACAATAATAGGCTTTAGATTTAATGCAAATGCTTTTGACAATACAAATCTTGTTTGAGGCATACACCCCTCAAATGCATCAACAAGCAATAATACACCGTCAACCATTTCAAGACCTCTTTCAACCTCACCGCCAAAGTCAGCATGTCCCGGTGTATCAATTATATTAATTTTAACGTCATTATATACCAAAGAGGTATTCTTTGCTAAAATTGTTATACCTCTTTCTCTTTCGAGGTCATTAGAGTCCATAACTCTTTCGTCAACCTGTTCATTTTCTCTGAATATACCACTTTGCTTGAGCATAGCATCAACCAAAGTTGTCTTACCGTGGTCAACATGTGCAATAATTGCAATATTTCTTATGTTTTTGTAATCTGTCATATTATTTATCCTCTCAAGTATTATAGATTGATTAATCCTTTATCCAGCATATTTTGTACCGACATCATTATACCAAATCTTGCAGATTCATATGTTAGTCCGCCCTGCATATATGCAATAAATGGCGATTTGATAGGTCCATCAGCACTAAATTCTATTGATGCACCCTGAACAAATGCACCTGCTGCCATAATTACAGGGTCAGAATATCCGGGCATATCCCAAGGTTCAGGGACCACAAATGAATCTACAGGCGCGCCTTTTTGAATTCCCTGACAAAAGGCAATCATTCTCTCAGGAGATTCAAGTTTTACAGCTTGAATTATATCAAATCTTTCTTCATTTGGTTTAGGGTTAACCGAAAATCCGAGCTTATCATAAACCGAGGCACATAAAACTGCCGCTTTTAAGGCTTGCGAAACTGTATGGGGTGCCAGGAACAGTCCTTGATACATTTCTCTGTTAAAACCAAGTGACGCACCGCACTCTTTTCCTATACCGACAGATGTAAGTCTATAAGAACAAAGCTCAATTAAATCACTTCTTCCTGCAATATAACCGCCTGTTCTCGCAAGACCGCCTCCAGGATTTTTGATAAGCGAACCCATTATCAAATCAGCACCGAATTTTGTTGGCTCAAATGTTTCGACAAACTCACCATAACAGTTGTCAACAATGGCAATCGTATCAGGCGAAATATTCTTAACAAATTTAACTATTTCACCAATCTTTTCAGAACTGTATGTAGGTCTGTCTCCATAGCCCTTTGAACGCTGGATAGTTACTGCTTTTATTTTGGTTTTCCTTAAATTTTCAGAAATTTTATCAAAGTCAGGCTCTCCGTTCTCCAATAAATCAATTTGACAATAGGAAATACCAAAATCCATTAAAGAGCCGTTTCCTTTTTCACCCGAAATTCCTATGACTTCCTCTAAAGTGTCATATGGTTTTCCTGTTATTGCCATCAGAGTATCTCCGGGACGGAGAATTCCAAAAAGTGCAGTTGAAATTGTATGTGTGCCCGAAATAAAATTATGTCTTACAAGAGCATCTTCGCAATCAAACACCTGGGCATACACTTTGTCAAGTGTATCTCGTCCGAGATCATCATAGCCATATCCCGTAGTAGGGATAAAATGAGTTTCACTTACATGATTATCGCTAAACGCTTTCATTACTTTAAGCTGATTTATAAGAGCATTGTTTTCAATTTTTTTAAATTCATTGAATACATCTTTTTCAGCCTTGTCAATTAAATCAATAACTTCATCAGACACATTAAATGTCTGTTTTATAAATATATTTTTCTGCATTACATAGCACCTTTCAGTTTAATTAATTGTTGAGCCGATTTTACCCTTTGAGATAAAGTATGAAATAAGGTTATACTTTACAGTACCGTTAACAATAGCAACCTCATCAACACCGTTTTCAACAGAATTTATACAGTTTTTGAGCTTAGGTAGCATTCCTCCGCCAATGAATCCATTATCCAACAGTTCACGACATTTTGAAACGGGTACAGTATTTATTATTGTACTTGAGTTATTAACATCAAGCAAGATACCGTCAACATCTGTTAAAAATACCAGTGTATTTACCTTTAAGGCATCAGCTATAGCAAATGCCGCATCATCTGCATTCACATTGAGAGTTTCTCCGTCAGCAGATAATGAAATCGGTGAAATTACAGGAATAATATCATTTTCAAGCATTAAATCTATCATTTTTGTATTAACCGATTTAACATTTCCAACAAATCCAATATCACCTTCAGGTATTATCTTTTTCTCAGCCATAATAAGATTTGCATCTTTTCCCGAAATACCGCAGGCATTTAGTTTTTCATTATTTAATCCGCGAACAATAGCCTTATTAACACCGCCTGAAAGCACCTGTTCTACAATTTGAATGGCGTCTTTATCTGTTTTTCTGTAACCTGCTATAAACTCTGTTTTTACACCATTTTTTTCAAGACTTTTAGAAATTCTCTTTCCGCCGCCATGAACTATTACAACCTTTGCCCCAACCATTTTAAGCATAGCAATATCCTCATAGATATTTTCAATCAATTCATTATTTTCCAATATGCTTCCGCCAAGCTTAACTAAAACCGTCTTATTATACAGCTTCCGAAATGCGGGCAAAACACTCTGAAAATTACTTATAATTTCGGAAGCATCAATTTTTTTTGATACATCAAATTCTTTTAAATATTTTTTTGTATAGTCAACATCAGTAAGACAAGGCACATACTCAGTTCCGCGTTTTTGTCTTGTTTCATTACCTTTTCCTGTGATAAGAATTATACTATCCCTATCGGATGAAAAAATAGCTTTTTTTATAGCTTCTCCTCTGTCTTCTTCAATTTCATAAGCACAGTTTTCTGCCTTTACAAACTCTGCTATTTCCTCACAAATTTTGATAAGTGGTTCTTCTCCGGGGTCTTCCTCTGTGATATAAACCATATCAGAATATTTTCCCGAAAGCTCACCCAAATCCTTTCTTCTCTGGAAAGCCTTTTTGCCCGGACAACCAAATACAGTAACAATTCTTCTGTTCGGAAATTCCTTTAAAACAGAATCGTACATACTCTGGAAACTCAACTTATTATGAGCATAATCAACAATAACAATAACTCTGTTATCAGAATTTGAATATATCTCCATTCTTCCTGATGACCTTGCTTTCATAAGTCCGACATAGATATAGTGCTTTGGAATATTTAAACAGTAACATACCGCTATTGCAGCAAGTGCGTTCTGTATATTAAAAAGTCCGGGGATTGTGAGAGTGATTTCCTCTGTATAATCAGGCGTTCTCACTTTGAATACAGTATCATTCCCTGATTTTTTAATGTCATAAGCATAAATGTCTGCACTCTTATCCTCCATTGAAAATGTAATTCTTTTTTTGCAATTTTCGGATGCTTTTAGTACATCTTCCTTTCTCAAAGTATCAAGACTTACACAAGCAGTTTCACTTTGTTCAAAGATTTTCATTTTTGATTGGAAATAGTCCTCGAAATCAGGATGCTCAACATCACTTATATGGTCCTCACCAATATTCAGATAAACACCAATTCCAAACCCAACTCCGTAAACTCTGTCGTATTTTAGAGCCTGCGAAGAAACCTCCATCGTCATATAATCTATACCTGAATTAACTGCATTATTGAAGTGCCTTAATAATTCTCCTGCCTCAGGAGTTGTTAAATGCGATTCAAATTCCATAACTCCGTCATAAGTATCTATTGATGATATAACACCGCTTCTTGGCTTATCAATACTCTTTAAGTATTCATCAAGTATGTACTTGATGAAATAAGTGGTTGTGGATTTTCCCTTTGTACCTGTAATTCCAATTAAGGAAAGCTTATTCCATACATTATCATAAAAAGCATTAAACATCAATGCGATTGTTCTTCTTATATCATTTACTATAATACAATCCATATCAATATCATATTTTTTATCAGAAATATAACAAAGTGCACCCTTTTGTTTTGCATCAAGTAAATATTCTTCTTTAAAATGAACACCTTTACAGATAAAAAGTGTATCATTTATAACATCTTTTGAATTATAGGTGACATTTGAAACCTCAAAATCACTATGAGAAGAATTATCAACAATAAGCTTATTATCATTTAGTATATCAATATACTTTTTAATATTGTAAATCATATTATCCTCCAATTTTCAGCTTTCCGCCGCACATAAGTATTGATTTTTCGCACAAAATCTGCATTGCATCAACATAGTAGTCAGTAAGCTCGTGGTTTGATTTAAAACATGATAGCTCAGTGCAGGCTAGAATTGCAGCCTCACACCCGGACTTTTTCAAAAAAATATCAATCTTCTCAAAATCATCCATTCTGCCATTTTCGCCTTTTTTTATTTGGTTATATATAATGTCCATTACAATCTTTTGAATATTTTCATCAGGAATTACACATTCAATTCCCAATTCATCACATTCCTTGTTGTAAATTTTAGTAAACACTGTTCCATCAGTTGCCAATAATCCAATTTTTTTAATATCAGGATTTTTTTCTTTAATAGCACACACTGTTTCTCTTACCATATTAATTATCGGTACATTTACCTCCTTTTGCAATCTATCCCAAAAAAAGTGAGATGTATTGCAAGGAATTGCTATGGCTGAAACATTATTTTCCTCTAGGATTTTAGCATCTTCAATCAGAACGTCAAACACTTTATCCGTATCACCGTTTTTAATTGACGAGGTTCTGTCAGGAATACTTGCATGACTGAGAATTATCATATCAATATGCTCCTGGTCAGCCTTTGCGTCTGTCATTTCAATGATATTCTTATAAAAAAGTTGTGTTGCCATCGGTCCCATTCCGCCAATTACACCGAGTTTACCCATGAATAAGACTCCTTTTATATTATTTTTTGTAGTATTTTTTAAATTTCAAATAATGTGCAAGTTGTGAGCGGAAAAGTCTGTAACGTCTTTCAAAGTCATCATCCTCTTCTAACTTTAACGGATTTACATACTTTTTGGATTTTATTAATCTCTTCATTCTGCTTTTATATTCAGGTGCATACTTAAACGCAACTCCCTTTGGAACTACCATCCACAAATGCTCATTTTTAGCAATATCTTCATCTATAGGATTGTTATAAATAAAGTCTTCAACCAAAAGCCTTGCAATATTATGACCTGAGCCTGTCACATAGAAATTACTTCTGCCCTGACGGGTATTGATTTCAAAAACCTTATATTTTTTATCCCTTTTATCGTATTTTATATCAAAATTAGAAAAACCTTTGTAACCAATTGTTTCAAGAAGATTTTTAAATTTTTCCATCAATTCAGGTTCATATTCTGTTATTATAACAGCATGATTTCCAATTCCGTATGGGGTATGCTCTTCAAGTAAAACATGACCAAGACACATCATCTTAACTTTTCCGTTTTTATCCGAATAGCTGGTTAATACTCTCATAAATGTGTCATCACCGGGCAGATAATCCTGTATAATCATATTATCCCTGTATCCGGCTTTATAAATTTTTGCTACAACCTCTTCAAGCTCTTTTTTAGTATCAAGCTTAAATACCTTTTTCTGTCCCTCAAACTTATGCTTGTAATACTCTACCTGATTTGCAGGCTTCAAGATATACGGAGCATCAAAATGCACATTAATTTTTTCATAATCTCTTACAGTGCATATATATGTTTTTGGATAATCAATTCCGTGTTCTTCACAAAGGGCATAGAATTTTTCTTTATCCATTAATTCTTCAAGAAAATCATAATTATCATAAGGAACAATTATATTTGATTTAAAATTCTCCCTATTTTGTGCAAGACACTTAACATAATTGTCCCCGCATCCAATGGCAATAATTTTTTTAGAGGTGTTTGTCATTGCAAAATCATTTAAAACTGCAGTGATAACCTCAGGAGTGTCAAGATTTTTTATTTCGGTAAAATCAACAAGTTTACTTTTATAGCATGTCCCCATCAAAGCCTTACCGAACACCTTAGACTTTATACCATATTCTTCATAAAATGCCCTTGCAACGCTGTATACATTTATATCATTACCAAGTAGTACAGGAATGAATTCTCTCTCTATAAATTGCATAGTCTTTACCTCCAAATATTAAAAAATGGCATAATAACCCTATTATTTTAATTATATCATTAAATACTAAAAATTGCAAGTGTAAAGACCATCTGTAACATATAATTAACAATAAATAGTTGATTAATAATACAAATTGTGATAAAATAAATTCCAGATTATCATTTTGAGAGGTTTTACTGATGAAAAGAATTGTTACAATACAGGATATTTCGTGCTTCGGAAGATGCTCACAGACAGTTGCAATTCCCATTATATCTGCACTTGGAATTGAAACTGTTCCACTCCCTACTGCTGTTTTATCTACCCATACAGGAGAGTTTGAAGATTATACCTTTTTACCTCTGTGCGATGAGGTGAAAAAAATAACTCATCATTGGAAAAAAGAGCAGTTGAAATTTGATGCCATTTACATAGGTTATATCGGCTCAAAATCACAAGCAGAATTTCTTATTGACTTTATCGACGATTTTGCTGATGAAAATACTGTAGTTTATCTAGACCCTGCAATGGCGGACAATGCAAAAATATATTCAGGTCTTGATGATGAATATGTTGATGTTATAAGACGCCTTTGCGCAAATGCCGATATCATTTCACCGAACATTTATGAAGCAATGCTTTTAGTAAACGGCGAGTGCAGCAAGGATTATACCGACGAAGATGTGGAGTTCATAGAAAACTCAATTACAGCACTTTGTCCGAGGGTAATCATAACAGGGGTTCATAAGAATGATGAAATTTTAACTATTGGAATTGACACTACAAAAAATTCAAGAGAAATTAAGAAAAATAAAAAAATTGACGGAATGTTTTATGGTACAGGAGATATTTTCTCAAGTGTTTTTATAGGTTGTTACATAAAGGGCTTCGATTTCCATAAATCAATTTCAATAGCTGATGAATTTATAAACGAATGCATTAAATCAACACTCCCCGAGAAAGAAAAGTACTGGTACGGAATTAATTTTGAAGAACACATTTCATTACTTACTGAATACGCAAAAAAGACAGAAGATTAAATCTTCTGTCTTTTTAATTATTTTACTACGATATTAATAAGTTTACCAGGCACAGGAATAACCTTTACAATTTGTTTTCCATCTATCAAAGCTTTTACGGTGTCAGAAGCCAAAGCTGCTTCTTCAGTCTGTGCCCTGTCAAGACCTGCTGCAATCATTAATTTATCTCTTACTTTACCATTAATCTGGACCGCAATTTCAATCTCATCATCAACAGTCTTATCCTCGTCATACTGAGGCCAATCTATAATTGATAGCAAGCCTCCATTTCCGTAAATCTCCCAGAGTTCCTCTGTCATATGCGGAGCTACAGGGTTTAGAAGTGTTATCAATGTGATAAATTCTCCCTTTGTAACACTGCCCTTTTTATAAAAATCGTTAACAAGACTCATCAATGTAGCTATAGCAGTATTGAATTTCATTCTTTCAATATCATCACTGACTTTTTTGATTGTCTTATGAAGATTTTTCTCTAAATCTGAAGAATATCCTTCTTCTTCAGTCATAATATCCTGCAGGTTCCATACTCTTTCGAGGAATTTAAAGCATCCCTTCAATCCCTGCTGTGACCAAGGAGTTGACTGGTCAAATGCACCGATAAACATTTCATAGGTTCTGAATGCATCAGCACCAAATTCATCAACAACCTCATCAGGATTTACAACATTTCCTCTTGACTTGGACATCTTTTCATTGTTCTCACCCAAAATCATACCGTGAGATGTTCTTCTCATATATGGTTCCTTGCAAGGAACAACACCAATATCATAAAGGAATTTATGCCAGAATCTTGAATATAACAGGTGCAGAGTTGTGTGTTCCATGCCGCCGTTATACCAATCAACAGGCATCCAGTAGTCTAATGCTTCCTTAGATGCAAACGCCTCATCATTGTGCGGGTCAATGTATCTTAAGAAATACCAGCTTGAACCTGCCCACTGTGGCATTGTATCAGTTTCTCTTTGCGCCTCTCCACCACAACAAGGACAAGTTGTCTTAATCCAGTCGTATGCCTTTGCCAAAGGAGATTCACCGTTTTCACCAGGTTCAAATGTATCAATTTCAGGCAACACCAATGGTAATTCTTCATCAGGGATTGCAACCCATCCGCACTTTTCACAGTAAACAAGAGGAATAGGCTCACCCCAGTAACGCTGACGAGAGAATACCCAGTCACGCAATTTATAATTAACTTTCTTTGTTCCAAGTCCCTTTTCTTCAAGCCATTTAATCATTGCAGGAATAGCTTCTTTAACTGACATACCGTCAAGGAAGCCTGAATTTACCATATTACCCTCGGAAACATCTGTATATGCTTCCTCCTGAACATTTTCGCCGCCTGCAACAACCTCAATAATTGGAAGATTAAATTTCTTTGCAAACTCCCAGTCACGAGTATCGTGTGCAGGAACAGCCATAATTGCACCTGTTCCGTATGTTACCAATACATAATCAGAAATCCATACAGGAAGCTTTGCACCGTTTACAGGGTTAATTGCATATACACCCTTTAGTTGTACCCCTGTTTTCTCCTTTGCAAGCTCTGTTCTTTCAAACTCAGATTTTTTAGCAGCCTGTGCGATATAGTCAGAAACCTCTGCTGAATTTTCAAGAGTTGGCAATAATTTCTGTACAAGTGCGTGTTCAGGTGACAAAACAACATATGTAGCACCGAACAATGTATCACATCTTGTTGTGTAAACAATCATTTCATCGCCTGAGGTCAATTCAAACTTAACCTCTGCACCCTCTGATCTGCCAATCCAGTTTTTCTGCTGAGTTTTAACTCTTTCAATATAGTTAACATCGTCTAAATCATCAATAAGTCTTTGAGCATACTCTGTGATTTTGAGCATCCATTGGCTCTTTCTCTTCTGGACAACTTCACTTCCGCATCTTTCACAAACACCGTTTACAACTTCTTCATTAGAAAGTCCAACCTTACAACCAGTACACCAGTTAATAGGCATTTCCTGCTTATATGCAAGACCTTTCTCAAAAAGCTTTTTAAATATCCATTGTGTCCACTTATAGTAGTTTGGGTCGGTTGTGTTAACTTCTCTGTCCCAGTCAAATGAGAAACCGAGCATTTTTAGCTGTCTTGTGAAATTATCTATATTCTGCTTTGTTATAATCTTTGGATGGATTTTATTTTTGATAGCAAAATTCTCAGTCGGAAGGCCAAATGCATCCCAACCTATAGGATACAACACATTGTAACCCTCCATTCTGCGTTTTCTTGCAATTATATCAAGTGCAGTATAGCTTCTTGGATGACCTACATGAAGACCTGCCCCTGATGGATAAGGGAATTCAATCATCGCAAAAAACTTTGGTTTTTCACTTCCGTTAACAGCGTGGAAACAGTTTGCCTCCTCCCACTTTTGTTGCCATTTTTTTTCAATGTTCTTAAAATTATAATCAGACATTATATAAAAACATTCCTTTCTGTTATTATTTCAAATCCAATGTGATTTCTTTAGCATCAGTCCATAAGCGTTCAAGAGAGTAGAATTCTCTTGTTTCTTCAAGCATAATATGAACTATTATATCGCCATAATCCATTAAAATCCATGTTCCGCCGTTGTAACCCTCTTTATGAGTTGGTTCAATACCTATCTCGGACATTTTTTCTTCAATTTCATCGGTGCAGGCTCTTAGCTGTGCATCAGAAGAACATGAACATATTACAAAATAGTCTCCCAAACTTGTAATTTCGGCAATATCTAATGCAATAATATTTTTTGCTTTCTTATCATACATTGCCTGAGCAACTATCGAAACTCTATCCATATTGTATTTGCCCCCATAATATAAAAAATCATTCATCCTTTATTTTACTATATTTTTTCCAAAATGTCTAGATAAATTTATAAAAATAACAACTTTTTAGCAAAAAAAATATCTTCAACATAAAAATTGAAGATATTTATATTATTTTAGTCCTGATTTGCAAGCTTTGCACTCTGGTCAGCAGTAATCAATGCATCAATTAATTCATCTAAAGAGCCGTTTAAAACTTGTTCTAGTTTATAAAGTGTTAAATTAATTCTGTGGTCAGTAACTCTGCCTTGAGGGAAATTATAAGTTCTTATTCTTTCACTTCTGTCACCAGAGCCAACCTGAGATTTTCTTTCATCTGCAATCTCTTTATGTCTTTGTTCTTCCATAGCCTCATAAATTCTCGAACGCAAGATTTTCATAGCCTTATCTTTATTTTTAAACTGTGATTTTTCATCCTGACAAGATACTACTATACCTGTTGGAATATGGGTAATTCTTACTGCAGAGTCGGTTGTATTAACACACTGTCCGCCGGGACCGCCCGCCCTGAACACATCAATTCTTAAATCATTCTGGTCAATTTCAACCTCAACCTCTTCAACCTCAGGCAATACTGCAACCGTAACCGCTGAAGTATGAATTCTTCCGCCTGATTCAGTACTCGGAACTCTTTGTACTCTGTGTACTCCACTTTCAAATTTAAGTTTTGAATAAGCACCATGACCCTCCACAGAAAAACATACTTCTTTGTATCCTCCAATATCTGTTGGATTAGAGTTTAATATATCAATTTTCCAACGCTGACTTTCAGAATACATCGAATACATTCTCATCAGGTCTGCTGCAAACAAGGCAGCCTCCTCACCTCCGGTACCGCCTCTGATTTCAATAATAACATTCTTCTCATCGTTAGGGTCCTTTGGTAAAAGTAATATTTTAAGTTCAGCACTTACATCTTTAAGATTTTGTTCAGCCTCACCTATTTCTGCCTTTATCAGTTCTTCAAGTTCTTTATCTTCGCCTGATTCAAGCATTAATTTATCATCAGCAATGGTCTTTTTTAAAAGCTTATATTCTCTGTATTTTTCCACTATAGGAGTAAGGTCTGAATGCTCCTTCATATATTTTCTCCAGTTCTCCTGGTCAGAAATAACATCAGGGTCACTAATCTTTTCAGATATGACCTCAAATCTCTCTTCTAATGCTTCAAGCTTATCAAACACTTTTTAGTACACTCTCCCAAATTAAAATGTAAATTTTCTTGCAGGTATGGCTTTACTGATATACCTGTTACTGCACTTAAAATCAATTTTTTCATTCTCTTCTATTATCGGTTTGAAAATCGCTATTAGCTCATCATCGTCAAAATCGGTAACAGAAAGAAAAACTTCACTATCATCTACTGTCTTAATATATAGAATATCCATATGTTTTAAGATATTATCATACTTATCTTTAAATTCATCAATCGTTTTAGTGAAATCACCTTGCTCAACAACCTTCAAAAGATAACTTCTTGAACCAATATATATTTTTGAAATGGAATTAATGTCAATCTTTTTAAGCATCGCTTTTGAAGGTGTGAATTCACCTATAATTCCTCTGTCTGGGACAAAAGGAAACAGACCGTTAACCCAATTCTGAATGCAAATCAAATTATCGTTCCTCTCAATATAAATCGGCATAATTGTATTAATTTTCATAACAACATAAGAAAATCCGAGCAGAACAGCAAGTAAATATACAACAGAGAAAAAAACCTCTAACTTAACAAGACTGTATATTGCCATAACAAATCCCAATACCGATATACTTCCAACTATAGAAATTATAACTAAATTAATATTTCTGGCTTTTTTGGACATGGATGCCCTTTTAATTAAATCCATCAAATTCACCTCTATTTGTTTATTATATCAAAAAACAGAGCAAATGTCAAATTTTAACTAGCTCTCAAGATACTCAACAATCTCATTAAGGTGTTTTTTTGCTGTAGCCCGACCTATTTCATAAACCCTTTTTAAGTTTTCAGGATTTTTCTCAACCTTTTTGATGTCCAAATCCAATTCAGGCCTTATAACAAATATCTCCTTTTTATTCTCTTTTTTGGCTATATAATCAAGTGTTTCATTATACATATCAGGTCTGTTCTTTATAGCTTCAACAAATTTGGGATATTTTTTGTAAAGAGATTTAATTACAGGCATAATTTTATTTTTCTTTTTTCTGTAATCCTTAGGCTGTGTCAAAACAACTATATTTTTATCATATCCCAAACTTTCGAAATATCGTAATGGTATAGAATCAACAATTCCGCCATCAAGTAATTTCATCCCGTCAATCTCTACAATGTGAGATACTAACGGCAGGGATGCACTCGCCCTGAACCAATCAAATATATTTTCTTCTCTTTTATCAAAGTGCTTGTAGTATGGTTTGCCTGTTTCCAAATCAGTACAAACTGCAACAAATTCCATAGGATTATTGTAAAAAGCATCATAATCAAAAATATCATACTTTGTAGGAACTATCTTATAGCAATACTCTGCACCGTATAAATCTCCAGTTGTTAATAGTGAATAGAGACCGCAATAGCGTTTATCCCTGCAAAACTTCATATTATAACGAATTCCTCTTCCTATTTGCTTTGATTTATAATTACAGCCAAAAGCAGCACCTGCAGATACTCCTATAACACCGTCAAAATCAATGTTATTTTCCATCATAACATCAATGACACCGCAAGTGAACATTCCCCTCATAGCTCCGCCTTCCAAGACTAAACCTTTTTTCATTTATTCAAATCC
The DNA here is from genome assembly GCA_045645365.1 of Clostridia bacterium. Classification (GTDB taxonomy): domain Bacteria; phylum Bacillota; class Clostridia; order UBA1381; family UBA1381; genus RGIG1988. The sequence continues at coordinate 248,673 of JAZRIR010000010.1, forward strand.
TTTCAATATGTATTATTAAATACAAATTCATATTTATTTTATCATATTTTCAATAATACTTCAATAGATTTTTGCATTAAAATAAGAGTACACCAAAAAAGTGTACTCTTATCGAAACTAATTTTTATTGAGCATTACCCTCAATAAATCTACGTATAACAGCTGCAACTTCTGCTCTGGTTGTGTTATCAACAGGGTTGATGGTTGTTTGTGTCTTGCCCTTCAAAAGACCGCTTCCGCAAGTATACTAGTCGGCAACACTGTGCACATAATGACAACGGACTAATTTAACGAAAATTAATTCTTTTTGTTATTATATTTGTTTACTTATAAAATTTAGTCAAAATTCGCTACCCTTACACAATAATGAATAAAAACTATGCCCATTTTATTATAAAATTTCGATATATTGGTCCATATCGTTTTCTAAAACTTTTACCGACTCTTTGCTTGACTTTTTTTCTTCTTAGAGTTATTATATTACTAAAAATAACTTTGAGAGGAATTTACATTATGAAATGTTTAGTAATGTCTGTAAAGGCTGGCTTTGGACACCACTCAACCGGGCAGGCAATTATTGATTATCTCGAATCAAAAAATATGGAATGTACAATGCTTGATATTTTTGAATACATAAACCCACTGCTTGCCGATACAATATCGGATGCATATTTATTCCTGACAAAATATCTTACCGATTTCTACGGTAAGGCATATTCTGCTTTGGATAAGCGCGATGAAGAGTATGACAAGCTATCTCCGGTTACTGTTGTATCAAAACTTGTTTCAAGAAAGCTCAGAGATTACATTCACGATTTCAATCCTGATGTTATAATAGGTACTCACAGCTATGCATGTCTTTTAATGACTCACCTCAAATTAAAAGGTGACATTAAATGCCCTACTTTTGGAATTGTAACAGATTTTACTGTACATCCATTCTGGGAAAGTACAAATATAGACTATTATGTAACTCCAGACAAACTGCTTAACAACCAAATGAACAAAAAAGGTGTTTTGACAGATAAAATCCTACCCTTTGGTATTCCGATAAAAAATAAATTTTCAACTAAAATACCGAAAAATGATGCAAGAAAGAAGTTAAATATAAAGAATAAGTTTACAATTCTTGTAATGATGGGTTCAATGGGGTTTGGTAATTTAACAAAATGTCTTGAAAAGATTGATTCACTTAGCACAGACTTTCAAATTCTGTGTGTTTGCGGAAATAATTTAAAGAGTAAAAAAGAACTTGATGCAATTAAATGGAATAAAGATGTATATACATATGGTTTTGTTGATAACATTGATGTTATGATGGATGCATCGGACTGTATTATAACAAAGCCGGGCGGTCTTACAACCTCTGAGCTTCTAGCAAAAAAACTCCCAGCCATTTTGATGAATCCAATTCCGGGACAGGAAGACAGAAATATGGAATTTCTTGTTAATAGCGGTGCTGCAATAATGGCAACAGAAACTTTCCCTGTTGATGAAGCATTATATGAAATAATGAACAATCATTGGCGTCTTGAATTATTGGAAAAAAGCGTCGAAAACTTAGGAAAACCAAATTCAACAAAGGATTTGTGCGATTTTATTATAGAAATACTAAATAAAAGTAACTGATATCAACCGATATCAGTTACTTTTTTTACAATATCATAAATTTGTGAGTTTATTTCTTCTATTGAACGGATTTCTCCGTTCTTCACGCACATTATGTGCTCCCATAAGAATTTGTCTGCAATATAACAAGCATTTTCATAACTCTTTTGTAGATAGTCGCTATTTCTTTCGTGAATATCTTTGATTGATGTATTATCAAATTTATTTTCTCTATCCTGCATCAGTTTTCTTGCATACTCTACAGGCATATCCAAAAAGAATGTAACATCTGGTTTCGGAATTCCATATACATCATATTCAAGTTCAAAAAGCCAGTTTAAAAACTTGTCTTTTTCAGTTAAATCATCAATTTTACTTGCCTGATGTATCATATTTGATGATGTATATCTGTCCGCAATTATAATGCTGTTATCTTGCTCGTAAAAGCTTTTCCAATCTGTCCTGTATGAAGCAAATCTGTCCGCTGCAAAAAAGCTTGATGCGGCATACGCATTTACATCCTCAGGATTTTCACCGAATTCACCTGATAAATACATCTTAACAAGCTCCGATGATGGACTTTCATAAGCAGGAAATGATATTTTTCTAACATTATAACCATCATTTACGAGCTTTTCATAAAGCATTTCGGTGTGGGTTTGTTTACCACTTGCATCAACACCGTCAATAGCAATTAAAATACCCATTATTCTTCAGTTCCCCCTGCTCTTTCACCTTTAAACAATACTGTAAGACCAAATTTCGGAAGTGCTAACATTCTTTTAAATCTCCATGGTTCTTTTATGAGTCTGTAGAGCCATTCAAGTCCAAGATTACACCAAACCTCAGGCGCTCTTTCAACCTCACCTGCAAACACATCAAGACTTCCGCCTATGCCCATTGCAACTCTTGCCTTCAGCTTGTTCTGATACTCACTAATCCACTTTTCCTGCTTTGGTGCTCCAAGACAAACGAAAACAATATCTGCACCCACACTATTTATTTCGTTCACAATTCTGGGACTTTCTTCATCATCAAAGTATCCGTTTCTTGTACCGACTATCTGTATAAAAGGATATTTCTCTTCCAAATTTTTCTTAGCTTTTTCAGCAATTCCCGGCTTACCGCCAAAAAGATACAATCTGTGACCTGACTCAGAAATTCTATCTATAACACCGCAGGCGATATCAAATCCTGCAGCTCTTGATTTAATTGGATTGTTAAGAATTTTTGATGCATACACAACACCGATTCCGTCTGCTGTCAGCAAGTCTGCACCGTTCAAAATTTCTGCAAATTTTGAGTCCTTATACGCATTCAAAATAATCTCAGAATTAGGGGTGAATACGCTGTGACATTTTCTTTCTTCAAGCATTTGAAATATTCTGTCAACAGCCTCATCAATAGTCACCCTATCAATATTTACTCCCAAAATATTAACCTTATTTTCCATCTTAACCCTCCGATTATAATTATTCAAACAAAGACATCTGGTTAGAGCTGCCCTCTCCCTTTGTCAAAAAGCTTCCCGCTGCAGGGATATTCTTTGTAGTATATTTTTTTAGATTTTCAATGTCAGAATCCTTAGCCAAAACAACCTTATAGAGCTTCGCTCCCTTTTTGGTAAGCTTCATAACCTGAACACCCTGAGTGGATTTTGTTGTCTTTAGCGGAATTTTTTCTGTATTAACACAAATTACTTTGTTGTTATCAGCAAATGCAACAACATCACTTTCCTCACCAAGCCACATAATCTCTGCAACCTTAACCTTATCAGAGTATGCCCCGATAAGCTTTTTGCGGTTTGACTTGGTTTCATAACCAGATAGCGGAACCTTCGCCATTTTGCCATTTTCAAATGCAAACAGCATATTTCCCGAATAGTCCTTTGTGACTACTGTATATATGATTTTTTCCCCGCTCTCAAGTCCTAAGATACTTGGAATATAATCACCGATTGCGGACACCTTTGTATCATTTAGTTCGTGGGTTTTCATCTTATAAACCACACACTTATCAGAGAAAAACAACAATTCACTTATGTTTGTTGTTTCTATCACCTGAATTATCTCGTCATCTTCTTTTAGCTTATGGTCATTTGTAGTAAATTTCAAGGAATTCGCACTTACTTTTTTGATGTATCCCTCTCGTGTAGTAAATATCGTCAAAGGATAATCCTCAATATATTTACTTTCATCATAAACCTCAACTTCATCATCACTGACAAGAGTTGTTAGTCTATCTTTACCGTATTTATTTTTTATAACATTTAACTGCTTTTCAATTAATTTCTTAACCTTTGCATCACTTCCCAATATTGAAGAAAGCTCATCAATTTCATCAATTAGCTTTTCAATCTCAGAAGTTCTGTTGATGATGTACTCCTTATTAAGATTTCTTAATTTAATTTCTGCTACATATTCAGCCTGAACCTTATCAATTTCAAAACCCGACATAAGGTTTGGTACAACATCTTCTTCGCGTTCTGTATGACGGATAATGGAAATTGCCTTATCAATATCCATCAAAATCTTCTTAAGACCTGTTAGAAGATGCAATTTATCGCTCTTTTTATCAATATCAAACCTTAATCCGTTTTTGATACAGCCCATTCTGAAATCTATCCACTCGGAAAGTATCTCATTGACACCTAAAACGGCAGGTGAATTTTTGATAAGAACATTAAAATTACAACTAAAGCTATCCTCTAATGGAGTTAGTCTAAATAGCTTTAACATCAATGCTTCAGGGTCTGTTCCCCTTTTCAAGTCAATGGTTATCTTAAAACCGTCAAGACCTGTTTCATCTCTTGCATCCGAAATTTCCTTAAGTTTATTGGCTTTTATAAGCTCCATAATCTTTCCGATAATAGCCTCACTTGTTGTCGAATATGGAATTTCGGTTATATCAATGCAGTTATTTTTCTGGTCATAATTGTAAACAGCCCTTAATTTAAAGCTTCCGCGACCTGTTCTGTAAATTTCACGCATCTGTTCTTTAGAATACAAAAGCTGAGCTCCCATAGAAAAATCAGGTGCAGGCATAATATCCATAATGTCGGCATCCTTATCCTTCATTACAGCGATTGTTGCATCACAAACTTCACTCAAATTAAAAGAACAGATATTACTTGCCATACCCACTGCAATTCCCTGATTGGGATTAACTAAAATATTAGGAAATGCAACAGGTAACAAAACAGGCTCTTTTAGTTCTCCGTCATAGTTGTCAACAAACTCAACAGTATTTTTGTTGATATCGGAGAAAAATTCGTTACATATCGATTCCAGACGAACTTCGGTATATCTTGCCGCCGCATAAGCCATATCTCTTGAATACTGCTTACCGAAATTACCTTGCGATTCAACAAGCGGGTGCAAAAGTGCTTCATTACCTCTTGTTAGTCGTACCATCGTTTCATAAATTGCTGCATCACCGTGAGGATTTAATTTCATTGTCTGCCCGACAACATTTGCAGATTTTGTAAGCTTTCCTCCCAATAATCCCATTTTATACATTGTATATAAAAGCTTTCTATGGGCAGGCTTTAGTCCGTCAATTTCCGGAATGGCACGCGAAATTATAACACTCATTGCATAGGGCATATAATTTGTTTCTAAGGTTTCACAAATTGGTTGCTCTTGAATAGGTGCAGATATTATCACTTCCGGCTCTTTCCTTTTCTTTGCCATTTTTTATCTCCTATTTAGTAATTTATTAACTTAAATCGAGCATTTCCATATAGAGATTTCCGTTTTTCGCAATATGCTCTTTTCTTCCGTTGATATCATCACCCAAAAGTATATCAAAAACCTGTGCAGTCTTTTCTATATTTTCAGGAGTAACACGGATAAGTCTTCTTGTTGCCGGATGCATAGTTGTCAAGCTCATCATATCAGGCTGATTTTCACCAAGACCTTTGCTCCGTTTAATGTCAAAATCATCTTTATCTTTGCTTAACCCCTGTTCATTCAGCTTTTTGATTATTTCTTCCTTTTCACCGTCAGAATAAGCAAATATCTTCTCACCCTTACGTTTTGTCTTTGTAATGCTAATCTCATAAAGCGGAGATTCGGCAATATAAACCCTGCCCTCATTTATAAGAGTAGGCATCAATCTGTAAATCATGGTAAGAACAAGTGTTCTTATCTGGAAACCGTCAACATCTGCATCGGTACAGATTATAACCTTGTCCCATCTTAAATTATCAATATTAAAGGTGTCAAGCTCCTTATTATGCTTTGTATTGATTTCAATACCACAACCCAAAACTCTCACCAAATCCAAGATTATATCGCTTTTAAAAATCTTTGCATAATCAGCTTTTAAACAGTTTAAGATTTTACCTCTGATTGGCATAATCGCCTGGAAGGACGGGTCTCTTGCCAGTTTACAGGAGCCCAAGGCTGAGTCACCCTCAACTATATAAATTTCACGAATTGACTTATCCTTACTTCTGCAATCAACAAACTTTTCAACTCTGTTTGTAACATCCATCGAGCTTGTTAGCTTTTTCTTGACATCAATTCTTATTTTTTCTGCATTTTCTCTTGAACGCTTATTTATAAGCACCTGATTTGAAATTTTCTCCGCATCCTGCTTATTCTCAATAAGATACACCTCAAGCTGATGGCGTAGAAAATCTGTCATTGCCTCTTGAATAAACTTATTGTTTATAGCCTTTTTAGTCTGGTTTTCATAGCTTGTCTGCGTTGAAAATGAATTAATTACTAAGGCAAGACAATCAGCAACATCATTAAACGTTATCTTTGATTCATTTTTATTATACTTTGAGTTGTTTTTAAGATATTGGTCTATGGCGTAAACAAATGCATTCTTGACTGCTTTATCGGGTGAGCCTCCGTGTTCAAGCCAGCTTGAATTATGATAGTACTCAAGCAAATTCACAGTTTGTGAAAAACAAAATGCAATCTGCATTTTAACTTTATATTCAGGCTTATCCTCTCTGTCCTTACCCACTCTCTCAGCATCCCAAACCTCAATCGAGGTCATAGAATTCTCGCCTACATTATCCTTTAAATAGTCTATGATACCGTCCTTATAGTAGTATTCATTCATCTGAATACCCTCGTCGGTTTCAACATACAATATAAACTTTAAACCTGCATTGGTCATCGCTTGCTTTTCCAAAACATCCTGCAAGTATTCAACAGGAATATTTGTATCGGTAAATACATCCTTATCAGGCTTCCATTTGATAATTGTACCTGTTTTATTATTTTTTGCTTCTTCGGTCTTTAATCCTCCGATATTTTCGCCCTTTTCAAAGTGAAGAGAATAAATAGTTTTATCTCTTGTAACCTCAACATCCATATATTCAGAACTATACTGTGTAGCACACGCACCAAGACCGTTCAAACCAAGACTGTATTCATACATACCGCCGTCATTATTGTTGTATTTTCCACCGGCATATAATTCACAAAACACCAATTCCCAGTTATATCTTTGTTCTTTTTCGTTAAAGTCAAGAGGAATACCTCTACCGTGGTCACAAACCTCAATAGAGCCGTCAATAAATCTTGTTATTTCTATTAAGCTTCCGTAACCTTCTCTAGCCTCGTCGATAGAGTTTGAAAGAATTTCAAAAAATGAATGACAGCAACCCTCAATTCCGTCTGAGCCAAATATTACCGCAGGTCTTTTCCTTACTCTGTCAGCACCTTTTAAACTGGTAATACTCTCGTTACCGTACTCTTCTTTTCTCTTTGCCATATCAAATATACCTCATAAATTTATTCTTAAATTTAATTTATAATACACCCGAAATATTATACAATATTTTGAGAAATTTGTCAAATTTTCTTACATATATTTGCCATAAAAAAATTATATGCAATTTTTCTTAAAAAAGACTTGAAAAATTTGATAAATTGTGTTATAATATTGCAGAATTAAATAAAAGGCTGTGAAGAAATTCAGTAGGTTATATTTCGCCATAAGAGAGCAAAGGTCGTGGGCTGTGAGCCGTTGCGGTAAGAATATGACTGAACCTTCGTTTCTGAGCTTTGTCGGTGAAGCTTTAGATGTGTGTGTAGTCGGCAACGGGTTGCGACCGTCATTCGTTAAATTAAGTGCCTGAGGATTTCAGGAATATGGGTGGTACCACGGAAATTTTTTCGTCCCTGCTTTTTAGCGGGGACTTTTTTAGTTTTATTTTCCCTGCATTAAAAATTTCTTGGAAAGGATTGGAAAGAATGAAAGAAAAACTACAACAAATCAAAGTTTCTGTTGAAGATTTATTAAAAAACGCTTCAAGTCTTGAAACTTTAGAAGACATCAGAATTAAGTATCTTGGTAAGAAAGGTGAGCTGACATCCGTTTTAAAGGGAATGGGACAGTTATCCGCTGAAGAAAGACCTGTTATCGGTGCATTGGCAAATGAAATCAGAGATTTTTTAAACAATGAAATTGATAACAAGAAAAAAGAACTTGAAGCCGAATTACAAAACAAACAACTAAAAGAAGAGGTTATCGATGTAACTATGCCTGGTAAAACTCCTGACATTGGCTCTCTTCATCCATTCACAAAAACCTTAAATGAATTCAAGGAAATTTTTATTGGTCTAGGATTTGAGGTTGCTGAGGGTCCTGAGGTTGAAACAGACTACTACAACTTTGAAGCATTGAATATTCCAAAAAATCATCCTGCAAGAGATACACAGGATACCTTCTACATTGAAGAAAATATAGTTTTGAGAACACAAACATCACCTATGCAGGTGCGTGTTATGGAAAACAAAAAGCCTCCAATAAGAATAATTGCACCCGGTATCGTATATAGAAGCGACGCATCAGATGCAACTCACTCCCCTGTTTTCCACCAAATTGAAGGTCTTGTTGTTGATAAAGGTATTACAATGGCAGATTTGAAAGGTACATTGGAATCATGTATGAAATCACTCTATGGAGAAAATTGTAAGGTACGTTTCAGACCTCACCACTTCCCATTCACAGAACCGTCAGCAGAGCTTGATGTTGCTTGCTTTGTTTGCGGCGGAGAAGGCTGCAGAATATGTAAAGGCGAGGGTTGGATTGAAGTTCTCGGATGCGGTATGGTACATCCAAAGGTTCTTGCAAACTGCGGCATCGACCCTGAAGTTTATTCAGGATTCGCATTCGGTATAGGGTTAGAGAGAATGGTAATGCGTAAGTATGGAATTGATGATATAAGATTATTCTATGAAAATGATCTTAAATTCTTAAAACAATTTTGATCTTATATAGAAAGGAATGATAATAAATGAAAGTACCAATGAGTTGGTTTAATGATTATACTGATATGTCAGGCATCACACCTAAACAGTATGCACACGAGCTTACTATGTCAGGCTCAAAGGTTGAAGGTGTTGAAAATGCCGGAGACAGCCTGCAAAAGGTAGTTACAGGTAAGGTTTTAACTTGTGTTGACCACCCTGACAGTGACCATTTGCATATATGCACAGTTGACGCAGGAACAGGCGAAGAGTTGCAGATTGTATGCGGTGCACCAAATGTAAAGCCTGACATCATTGTCCCTGTTGCACTTGATGGCTCATGTTTGCCCGGTGATATTAAAATTAAAAAAGGAAAACTTCGCGGAGTTGAATCAAATGGTATGCTCTGTTCACACGATGAACTTGGTATCTCAACCGCCGATTTAGGTTATGAGCCTGAATACGGAATTTTAATTCTCCCTGAAGATACACCTATCGGAATGGAAATCAAGGACTATTTTGGTTTAAATGAAGATGTTGTTGAATTTGAAATTACATCAAACAGACCTGATTGTTTTAGCGTAATCGGCCTTGCAAGAGAAACTGCTGCAACCTTCAGACGCCCATTTAATCTTCATAAGCCAGAATATAAAGAAAACAGTGAAAATATCAACAATACATTATCTGTTGAGGTTTTGAACAAAGATAAATGTATGAGATACTGCGCTAAAATGATTAAGAATGTTAAAATAGGTCCTTCTCCAAAATGGCTTGTATCAAGATTAAGAGCCTGCGGAGTTCGTTCAATTAACAACATTGTTGATATAACAAACTACATTATGCTTGAATATGGTCAGCCTATGCATGCATTTGATTTAAGAGATTTGGCACAAAATAAAATTATTGTAAGAGATGCTATTGACGGTGAAATCATAAAGACACTTGATGAGCAAGACAGAAAGCTATGTGCTGATGACCTCGTTATTTCAGACGGTGAAAAAGCAGTTGCAGTTGCAGGTGTTATGGGCGGATTTAACTCCGAAGTTAAAGACGATACAACAACTGTTATTTTTGAATCTGCAACCTTTGATGCATCATCTGTGCGTCTTACTGCCCAAAGAATAGGATTGAGAACTGAATCATCATCAAGATTTGAAAAGGGACTTGATGTAAACAACGCTTTGCCTGCTATCGAAAGAGCCTGCGAGCTTATCGTAATGCTCGAATGCGGCGAAGTTGTAGGCGGATTAATTGATATTAAGGGGACACAAAAAGAGCAAAAGGTTCACAATTTAAGACCTGATAAAATTAATGCTTTTCTTGGAACTGCCCTTTCAACAAAAGAAATGATTGACTACCTGAAAGCATTAGAATTTACTGTAGATGAAAAGAATATGACAGTAATTGCTCCAACCTTCAGGCCTGATATTGAGGCTGAGGCAGATATTGCAGAAGAAATTGCAAGATTTTATGGCTATGACAAAATTCCTGTTACAGCTCTCTCAGGAAATGCGACAAGAGGCAGACTAACTCCTGTTCAGTCTGCAAGAAACAGAATTTCTTCATTGTTAACAGCTCAGGGATTAAACGAAATCTGCACATATACATTTACAGGTCCTGCAATTTTCGATAAGCTCTTAATTCCTGCTGACAGTGAATTAAGAAACTGCGTAACAATTACAAACCCACTCGGCGAAGATACATCTATTATGAGAACAACTTCACTTGCAAGTATGCTTTCAGCTCTTTCATATAACTATAATCACCAGAATGCATCTGCTAAGCTTTTTGAAATTGCTACTATATATATTCCAACTCAAAAAGGTGAGTTACCAAAAGAGCCTGAAATTATCACTCTCGGTATGTATGGCGGAGTTGATTTCTTTGATATGAAGGGTGTTTTGGAGGCAATGTTTAAGAATATGAACATCGCTGATGTATCATATATTGCTGACAGCGAAAACCCGACATATCATCCCGGAAGATGTGCTAAAGTTCTTATTAAGGACGAAGTTATAGGTACAATCGGAGAAATACATCCTGATGTACTTAAGAACTTTGAAATAGAGGAAAAGGCTTATGTCGCTGAAATCTGTTTCGAAAAGGTATTTAATGCAATTAATGATGACATTAAATTCAAGGCATTACCTAAATTCCCAAGCGTTACAAGAGATATAGCGATGCTTGTCGATAAAACAACACCTGTAGGTGAAATCGAAAAGGTTATCAAAAAGGCATCAGGTGAACTATTAGAAAAAATCAGCTTATTTGATGTTTATGAGGGTGCTCAAATTCCTGAGGGTAAAAAGAGCGTTGCATATAATGTTTCATACAGAGCATCCGACAGGAGCTTAACTAATGAAGAAATTAACAAGATATTTAATAAGATAGTTAAAGACCTTGAATATAAGCTCGGAGCTCAGTTAAGATAAGACCTTATTTAAATACCGCACAAATTGTGCGGTATTTTTTTGTTCTAAAATATTATTTACGAGAATAGAATTATTGAAAAAGAGGTGTTACAAATGTTAATTATAAATAATAAACAAACTATTTCTTATCATCCAATATTAAAATATCTTCCCGCAAAACCAAGAAATCTTTTAACCTTTACTAATGTAGGTGAAGCGGAAGAAATAAGATTAAGAAAAGGCTTACCCCTGGTAGTTAATTTTTCTGATAACTCATACTTTTTAACAAACAATGGTACATTTACCCAAAATATTAACAATGCAGTAATGATTTCAGAAAATGATATTAAAGAAGCATTGGAATTAATTGTAAAAAGCTCGTTATATACAGCAGAAAATTCACTAAAACAAGGTTTTGTAACAGTTGAGGGTGGAAACAGAATTGGAGTTTCAGGAAGTGCTGTTATAACAAATTCTAAAATTTCATCAATTCGCAATATAAGTGGATTAAATTATAGAATTGCTAAAGAAATATTTGGTGCAAGTGATAAAATAATTGATAACATATACCGTGATAACAGAGTTCAAAACACTTTGATTATCTCCCCACCCTGTTGCGGAAAAACAACAATTTTAAGGGATATAGCAAGAAATCTTTCAAATAAGGGGCTAAAGGTTTCAATAGCTGATGAGCGAAATGAAATCAGTGCATTATCGTCAGGTTATATCGGATTTGATTTAGGTTATTCTGCTGACGTTTTAGAGGGTGCTTCAAAAAAAGATGCATTCAGAATTCTTATCCGTTCAATGTCACCTGACGTAATTATAACGGACGAGCTTGGAGGAGATGAAGATTATCATTCGGTAAAAAAGGCAATACACTCAGGCGTTTCGGTTATTGCAAGCGTTCACGCAGAGTCGAGAAATGAATTTTTTAGAACAAATTATAAATTTAAAGACCTGTTTTCCTGTTTTATAACTCTGAACAGAAAAAACGGTCCGGGGACAATAGGAGAAATTTACTGTGTTTAAGTATATCGGTGCATTACTGATTTTCTCATCATCTGCCCTTATAGGTTTTAAAAGTTCTCTCATACCTCTTAAAAGATATAAAAATCTCTATAAAATCTCAAATTGTCTTAACACCATGAAAAATGAAATAAGGTATACTTCTGATTATATAGACGAAGTATTACAGAATGTATCGAAAATTAATAATTTTACATTTATATTTAAAACCACGGCATCTATTGACAGGAAAATTCCTGTTTCAACAAGATGGGAAAAAGCAGTGCTAACCGATGCCCCACTCTTAAATCTTTCAAAGGAAGATTGCGAGATACTTATAATGTTCGGGCACGAACTAGGAATGACCGACAGAGAAGGTCAGCTTAAAATTATAGAAAACTTATTGTCAAGCATAGAAACTTTACAGCAAAAAGCAAAGGAAGAATATGATAAAAAATCGAAATTACAAAAAGGTCTTGGAATTTCCTTAGGACTCTTTGCGATAATTATACTGTTCTAAAAATATTCGGAGGAATTTATGAATGTAGATTTAATTTTTCAGATAGCAGGGGTTGGCATTATAGTATCTGTCTTAAACCAGCTCTTAACACGTGCGGGCCGTGAAGAACAGGCTCTCCTTACAACTATAGCAGGTTTAATTGTCGTACTTGTTATTGTTGCACAGGAAATAGGTCAGTTATTCGATATGATAAAGCAAATATTTAATTTTTAGGTGATATTATGGATATATTTGCAGTTTCTGCAATAGGTATAATAGGAGCAATTCTTGCAATAACAATTAAGCAAACACAACCTGTTTTAGCAATTTTAGTATCCTTGGCAACAGGACTAATTTTAATTTTCTATGTATCATCTTCACTAGGAGAAATAATTAATAGTTTTCACAACATAGTTATAAAAAGCGGTATTGACCCTGATTTTTTTAAAATCGCCCTAAAGGCGTGTACAATAGCATACATAACTGAATTTGCAAGCGCTTTATGTAAAGATGCAGGAGAAAATGCAATAGCTGTCAAAACCGAAATTGCAGGAAAAATATCTGTTTTATTTCTTTCAATGCCAATACTTTTAAGTTTTATTTCTTCTGTGTCGGAACTACTTGATAAAATTTGATATATAAAGGAATAACTTATGAAAAAATTAATTTTTTTAATTGTTACACTATTATTGTTATTCAGAACAGTTGTATATGCAGCTGATACATATACAAGCATTGACGGTGAGGACTTTTTTAACAATACCGTAACTGAGCTATCAACTGGAGATTTTACTATTTCTCCCGAGCGGATTATTGCTTATATATTAGATTTACTTTTTTCAGAAATTTCACAATCACGGACAATGATAATTTCAATTTTTATTATAGCGCTTTTATCAGGAGTACTAAATGTCATAAACAATGATAAGCTAAAATCTTCTAATACAGCACATTTTGCCTGTTTTGCTCTAATGAGCGTGGCAGTTATAAAACTTATTAATATTTCTATTGGATACGGAACAGAGGTAATAAATCAGATGAGCACCTTTGTTACAAAGCTTGCACCCATTCTTTCAATCTTACTTGTTTCCTCAGGTTATGTAACGTCTGCATCTGCCTTCTACCCTGTTTTTACATCCTCAATTTATTTAATATGCCTTATTATAGAAAAGTGTATCGTTCCAATAATTTACGCAGGTTGTGTAATTTCAATAGCCAACACCCTTAACAACTATATGCAGTTAAATCATTTTGGAAATATGTTGAAATCCTTTTCAAAGTGGTTGCTTACTCTGGCTTTGACAATTTTTTCAGGTATAAATGCAATATATGGTTTTTGTGCTCCGTCACTTGATAATGCAGGAATGAAGACAGCTAAATTTGCGGTTGGAAGTATAATTCCGCTCGTAGGTAATTTCTTATCCGAAAGCATAGAAACTGTTTTGACAGGGACAAGGTTAATGAAAAATGCAGTTGGTACTGCAGGAATTATCTCACTTTTAGTTATTTGTGCTGTTCCATGTATAAAAATTGCAGCAATTATGATAAGCATAAAAATAACAGCAGCTTTAATTGAACCGGTAAGTGATAAAAAATATGCAGATATGCTAAATGAGGCGGCTAATGCTATAACAATTATGTTTGCATCATTATTATGTGTAGCTGTACTGTTTATACTCACAATAGCAGTAATTATCAGCACAACAAATACCATTACATAAGGAGAAAAAAATGAAAGAATACCTGATGAGAATTATAGGTGCAGTACTAATATGCGTGTTTGCAGATATGTTACTGGAAGAAAAATGGAGTAAATATATAAAAATAATCACAGGGCTTATAATTATAAGTGCTATTAGCACACCTTTACAAAAACCTCTAAACCTTGATTTCAAAGAATATTTTAATGAAACAAAAAAACTTGAGGCAGATGGTACACAATATTCTCTTGTATTAATAAGGGAAGAGCTTGAAAAATCTTTAGAAAATGATATTAACTCAAGATTTATTGAAGAATTTAATCAGGATATTAAGGCTCAGGTAGATGTTAGTCTAAATGATGAAAACAAAATTTCCGGTGTGGAAAAAATTAATCTCATTGGCAGTATAAATCAGAAAATGATTGACAGAATTAATGAGGTTTATGCGCCGAAGGAGGTTTTGATTAATGGATTTTAAAAGTATAGCAAAAAAAATTAATTTTAGTCATAATAGCTATTTAATTATAATAATATTAGTTGGGGTGGCTTTTATGCTCTTCCCATACGGTGAGAAGAAATCAAACGACAAAAATTTAACACAAAACCAGACAATATCTATAAATCATAAGGAGGAACTTCAATACATTCTTTCAAAAATAAGCGGTGTTGGTAATGTAGAGGTTATGTTAACATACTCCTCCTCATTTGAAAAAAGTATTGCATACGAAAAAAATTCAAACAAGAACGAAAAAAAAGACGGTGATAACATATTAATAAATGAAACAACTTTTAAAAACAATGTTGTAATGTCAGACGGAGAACCATTTGTTATAAAGGAAATATATCCAAAAATTCAAGGTGTGGTTGTTGTTGCAGACGGTGCTGATGATATTTTAGTCAGGCAAAATATTACAAATGCAGTTACAACCGCTTTAAACATTGCACCTCACAAGGTATGTGTAGTAAAAAAAGAATAAACTAGAAAGGAAGTTTTTTATGTTAGTATTAAAGAAAAAAGAAATTGTAGCAACTGCTCTAGTTGCAATGATAGGTGTTGCAGGTTATCTAAACTGGTCATATCAGGACACAATAAGAGTCACAGACGGGGACGAATATATCGAAACGGGCAAAAAACTTGGCGAAGCCAAATATGTTAATTCAGATACCGACAGTCTTAGCGAAGAGTCAATCGAAACATCTGTAAACACAAAAAATTATTTCACACAGGCTAAAATGGAAAAAGAGAATGCCCGTTCAAAAGCTTTAGAAATTTTAAACGAAACTGCAGAAAACGAAAGTTTTGATGAGGAAACAAGAAAAAATGCACAGGCAAAAATCCTGGACCTTGCATCAAACAGCGAAAAAGAAGCAATAATTGAGAATATAGCAGGCGCAAAGGGATATGAGAATATTTCTGTTTACATAGATGGTGAAAGTGTTGATATAATTGTTGATAAAAAGGATTTTTCACAAAATGATGCACAGATAATTAAAGACATTGTCACAGAACAGTTAGATATCGGGGCAAGTAACATTAAAATAGTTCAAAAACAAAACTAAAAAAGCAGCGAAATTTTCATTTCGCTGCTTTTTATAATTAGTCATCAATATTATTATCTGTTGCCCTTTCAAATATAGCAACAACTTCCTGAGAAGGCTGTTTATCAATCAAGGATACAACAACAGTGAATATAAGTCCTATAATAAATGCAGGAACTAATTCATAAACTCCTGTACCTGAAAGGTATATATACCATACTATATCAACGATAGAGCCTGATATAATACCTGCTAATGCACCCTTATATGTAAGACGCTTCCAGAAAAGTGAAAGTATAACAACAGGACCGAATGCGGCACCAAACAATGCCCATGCATTAGATACCATATTCATAACTGCCTGTGCTCCTTCACCTTCGCTGTTTGCAATAAAGTAAGCAACAACAGAAACTATTATAACAACAACTCTTCCAATCCAAAGAATTTCTTTATCTGATGCATTCTTTCTGATAATTGGCTTATATATATCACTTGTAAATGATGAAGAAGCAACCAACAACTGTGAGTCAGCAGTTGACATACCTGCGGCAATTATAGCTGCAAGTAAGATTCCAGCAATAAAACCAGGGAATAATCTTCTTGCCAATGTGACAAATACAAGTTCCTGTGCTCCCTTTTCCAAGAGTTCAACACCTACAACCATTCTTCCAAGATAAGCAATTAGAATAGCCGCAAAAAGCGAAATTACAACCCAGATAATAGCAACAGTTGCACTCTTTTTAACCATACTTGGTTTTTCTATACCCATAAATCTTACTAAGATATGAGGCATACCAAAATATCCAAGTCCCCATCCAAGTCCTGAAACTATTTCCTGCCAACTTGCAGCAAACAGATTTGTTGTAAATGAATATGACTGCTCACCAACAGCTATTGTACCAAGCGCACCTGTATCAAGATTTTGTGTAAACACAACAACAATCGGAACTGCAATTAATGCAACTAACATTAAAAGCCCCTGGAAAAAGTCAGTCCAGCAAACTGCTCTGTAACCGCCAAGGAATGTGTAAGCAAGAATTATTAAAGCAAAAATAATCATTGCATTATCATATCCTAATTTCGGGAACAAATCGCTAAATACCTTCGCACCTGCTGAAAATGCAGAAGCAACATAAAGTGTGAAGCTTACCAAGAATACAATGGCACAAATAATCTTCAAAGCAGGATTTGCAGTTGCAAATCTGTTTGAAAGGTATTGAGGCAATGTTATTGAATCGCCTGATGCTTTAGAGAATTTTCTCAATCTCTTTGCAACAAATATCCAGTTAAGCGCTGTACCGATTGCAAGACCAATACCAATCCAAGCTTGACCAAGACCAAAAGCTAAAATACTCCCTGGTAACCCCATAAGAAGCCATGCACTCATATCTGATGCCTGAGCGCTCATAGCTGTAACCCATGGTCCCATCTTTCTTCCGCCCAAAAAATAATCCTTTTCATCATTGCTCTTTGAACTGGCAAAAAAGAATATACCAATTCCTAAAACAATAATAAAATAAAGGACGAATGCTAAAATCTCTGACATTACTATAATCTCCTTTAATTTACATATTTCTCTTATTATAACACAATTTACATATATAAGCAAGTAATTTCACAAAAAAATAGAGAGAAATAAAAATTTCTCTCTATTCTATCTTACTCGGACAGTTTGAGCAATCATAAGGACATCCGACACATTTTTTTCCTTTTTTCTTTGTTTTATAAATATAATGTATGGCAAACACAATAATCGTCAAAAGAATTGAAACTATGATAATATCCATAAACCCAACTCCTTATCCATTCAAAGAATATTCTGATTTCAATTTTTTATCTGAATTCATACACAAATATGTAACAATAGCTACTATAATGAATATTGCTATAAGTCCAGGCATAAATCCTGCACCGACTGAGCCTGTTGTGATAACTGTCCCTATCTGATATACCAGATATCCAACAGTATAACCAACACCAAGCTGTAATGCTATACCTCCCCAAAGCCATTTTGCACTCTTCATTTCTGAATTCATTGCACCGATAGCCGCAAAGCAAGGTGGAGTAAATAGATTAAACATAAGATATGCCAATGCAGCAACAGCAGTAAGTTCAGGAGCTGCACCCGAAAGCTCTGCCGTAACATCAGTAAGAACATAACATATAGCTATTGTTGCAACCACATTCTCTTTTGCTATAAATCCTGTAACTGCTGCAGCCGCAAACTGCCAAGCATGGTATCCTATGATTGGAACTAACAAATACGCAAATGGGTTTGCTATTGATGCTAAAATTGAAATATCTGCTGTCTCAGCAATAGTAAATGACCATGAAAATGTCTGCATAATATGCACCGCTGTGTTACAAAGAAGAATAATAGTTCCTGCCTTAACTATGTAAGCCCAGCCTCTACCGCACATTGACTTAAATGCTCTCCAAAGACTTGGGATTTTATATTCAGGAAGTTCAATTATGAAGAAGGATTTTCTTGCTTTATGTCCTGTAATTTTATTTACAAGCAGTGCACCAATTAAAATGAGTAAAATTCCTACAAAATACATCAATGTACCTACCCATGAAGCATCTTCAAAGAATGCACCTGCAAATAATGCGATAACAGGAAGCTTAGCGCCGCAAGGCATAAACGGAGCAAGCATTGCAGTGGCTCTTCTTTCTCTTTCATTACGGATTGTACGGCACGCCATAACCCCAGGAATTGCGCAACCTGTTCCAATTACAAACGGAATAACTGATTTTCCCGAGAGACCTACTTTCTTAAAAATCGGGTCTAAAACAACCGATACTCTTGCCATATATCCGCAATCCTCAAGTAATGCAATCAGGAAGTACATTACCATAACAAGCGGTAAAAAGCCAATAACCGCAATAACACCGCCAATAACACCATCAACTAAAAGTGCAGATAAAAGTGGATTTGCGTTTGAAAAAAATCCTCCTACCCATTCCTGAAAGTTTTCAAGCCATGCCACAAGCGAATCAGCAACCCAAGGCCCAAATGATGCTTGTGAAATATCAAATACTATAAACATTATAATAGCAAAAATCGGAATACCGAGCCATTTATTAGTTAAAACTGCGTCTATTTTATCCTGATAATTTTTATCTCTGGTTAAAATCTTTCTCTTTTCAACATCTTTAACAATACTGTTTACAAAACTAAAGCGTTTTCTGTCTGCTTCTTCAACAGCCTGTTTGCTTGTTAAATCAATATCTCCCTGAATGTAAGGGGCTTTTTGTGATTTTCCCTTCAAACTGACAGCTGCTAAAATAACCTCCTTCAAGCCTTTTGAAGATGTTGATATAGTTTCAAAAACAGGACAACCAAGCTTTTGTGACAACCCTTGTACATTAATCTTTGTTTCCTTTTTATCATTAATATCAGTTTTATTCAGCGCAACAACAACAGGCACTCCCAATTCTAACAGCTGTGTTGTAAAAAACAAGCTTCTGCTTAAATTTGTAGCATCAACAATATTAATTATTACATCAGGATTTTCATTTCTTACATATAAACTTGTGATGCTCTCCTCTGATGTAAAGGGTGACATTGAATATGCGCCCGGCAAATCAACCGCAACCAATTCATCACTTTCGTCATAAAAGCTCTTTTTTATTGGATGTTCCTTCTTTTCAACAGTAACACCTGACCAGTTTCCAACCTTTTCATTTCTCCCTGTCAATGCATTATACATTGTGGTTTTTCCGCTGTTAGGATTACCTGCTAACGCAATTCTCATTAAAAATTCCTCCCTGAATATGTATGCATTACGGTTAGCATCCGCTAACCAACGAGTAAAATAAATAGCAAATACTATTTATATAGAATTTGCTCTTATATAATGATAGCTTCTGCAAGCTGATTGTCAATATTATATCTTGCATCTTTGATTGAAACGACCAAACCGCCCTTCAGATGTGAAATAACTGTAATAGGTTCTCCGCTATAACAACCCAAAGAAAATAAAAACGAATTAAGCTCCTCATCATCAGTTTCAATTTGTCTGATAATATATTCCTTACCATCTTGTGCTGACTTTAAATTCATATTGAACCAACTACCTTACATCAATAATTTCAAAAACAATTAGCCTCTGCTAACTGGAAACATTTTACCATAGTATTTTTTATTTGTCAATACTTTCTGACATAATACTTGAAAATTTTTTTACCATATGTTATAATCATACTATGAGGAGGGGTTATCTATGCATTTACAAGAATCTGCTGAAATGTATCTTGAAACCATATATGTTTTATCTCAAAAATCAAATTCTGTAAGAAGTGTTGATGTTGCAGAACATATGGGATATTCCAAGCCAAGCGTTTCCAGAGCTGTCGGACTTTTAAAAAACGGCGGTTATCTCGAAATGACAGATGATGGTCTTCTTATCCTCACTAAAAACGGCAAAATTGCTGCAAAAAAAATATTTGAGCGTCATACCGTATTATCCAGCTTCCTTGCCAGAATAGGTGTATCAAATGAAACAGCCGCAACTGATGCTTGTAAAATAGAACATGTTATTTCTGATGAAACCCTAAATGCCATAAAAGAATATTTTAAAATATGATAAAAGCCGTATCAAATGATACGGCTTGATTTTTACCATAAAACATCGTGCCAGAAGTTTCTTGATGATGCAGCAATATTAAGAGCAATAAAAACAAAAAATAATTCAAATATTAACAGAATATTTTTTTGCGCCCATGCCGCAGAAAAAATCAAATTTTTTAGTACAACTATGTTATATATCCACGGAAAAGCAACTGATAATACAAAAATCATTAAAATTTTCCTCAGTACATTAGGTCTGCTGGTATCAAGGTCAAAGGAAAGACGGATGTATAAAATACCCTGTATTGTACTGAATAATATTCCCCACAAATCATAGGAATCCCAGATGAGATAATTAAATACCATTGCTTTATTATACTGAAATATATAAAGATTTTTCCATGAATCTGTAATTATTTTATCAAAATCTCCTGATGCAAACCATCTGGGTATTGAACCATATACTAAATCCATAAAAGAATTATCAATCATATAATTTATTATCCATGTGTTTGCCAATAAATAACAACAACCTATCACAAAGAAAATTACCTTAAATAATTTAATCTTTGAAAAATTCTTAAAAGCAGTTAGCATTACAAGCGGTATAAGTATATGCAATGCTCTTTGGATGCAATAAGCTATGGATGGTATATTTCTTGTTCCGCTAAAATGGAAAAGTGAAATCAAAAAATCAATAAAAACCTTATATGCATAGAAAAATCCAAGTCCAAAGGCAATAAAAAGAAAAATATCAATAATTATTCGTTTAAGATAAGGTGATAACACCACAAACCACTCCTTCAGTTAATCAAACATTATTATCAGCAAGAATCTTTGCTGTTTCATATGCAGACAATTCGGTCCTTAAAATAGTTACATCCTGAATTTTTGCTCTTTCTAAGACACCACTATCCGGAGAAAACCCATCACATATAACAATACAACCGGCATCAGCAAGCGAAGCAACCGCAACAATATTTATATTACTCTGTATTGTTATCCACACATTGTCTTTCAGCACTCTGCTCATTGCAAGACTTAATAAATCCCCGATATAGCATCCTGAAATATCCCTTGTCTTATCACCACATACCATTTCAAATCCGCAGTTTAGTAAATCATTAACTTTCATTTTATCCTCCGGTTAAATCTTATGATTTTTATCAAGTTCAGACATCTGCTCGACTAAATCACTTATCTTTTCCCTCAATTTAAACACACAGTCTGTTTCCTTAGCGTAACCTCTTACAATATCCTCCGCTAAAGAGCGACAAGATGGCGAGCCGCATGAACCACAATCTATTTTAGGAAGATTTTCATATATTTCTTCAATCTTCATAAGCTTTTGCATTGCAATCCCGACATCTTCGTCAAGATTCATTATAGGCTTATAAATAAGCGGCTTTTCCCAATACACATCAATATCCTTGTCTATTCCTGTTTCACTATTACCTACAGAGTTGCACACTCTTTTCAATCGTGATTCTGCAACAAAACAGTTCTCTGCAGCTAATGGTCCTCCTACGCATCCTCCTGTGCAAGCAAGAGCCTCAACATATTCAATATCATCAAGTTTTCCGTCTTCAATATCTTCAAAAACACTAATAACATTACTTATACCGTCAACAGAAATATGTCTTGAAACACCCGAAGCATCTGCCTCTCCTCCAGGAAGCGCCCACATAATACCCTCACTGCCTGACACGCTTATTTTTTCTATATCCTCTTCGTTCATTTTATTGATTGTCTGTGCCATTTTCAAATATGTATCCTTTAGTGAAACAACGGCATCAACACATCTGGATGCAGAGTTCACAGAATTTCTTATCTCAGTAGCCTTAGCAGCACAAGGCGATATAAATATTATTCCAATATCTTCTGGATTTAATCCAGTTTTTTCAACCGCTTCTTGTCTTGCTTGAACAGCAGATATCTCCATAGGTGAGCGAAACGGTATTATATTGGCAATAAGATTAGGAAATCTTATTGAAATTAATCTTACAACTGCCGGACAAGCTGAGGATATTGTTGGTTTTAATAACTCACCTGTTTTTATAAGTTTTCTTGTTTCCTCACTTACTCTTTGAGCTCCCCTTGCAACTTCAAACACACAATCAAATCCTATGTACTTTAACGCAGTAAGCATCAAGTTAATATTTTCTGTTTTTGAAAACTGAGCACAAAAAGACGGTGGGACTAATGCAACTTTATATTTATATTTGTTGAGAATATCAAAACTATCAGTTAAGGCTTTCTTCGCGTGATAAGGACACACACGGATACACTCTCCGCAGTCAATACAGTACTCTTTTAGAATTTTCGCTTTGCCTTTTTGTATACGGATAGCCTGAGTCGGACAATTTTTCAAACAGGTTGTACAACCCTTACAGAATTCTTTCTGCAGCATTACAGAATGCCAATAATTTTCTGCCAATTTTCTCAACTCCTTTCAAAATATAACAATTATAATTAAATGTTACAGTAAAAAACAAGTTTAACTGTTGTTCCTACTCCTACAACAGTATCTATGCTCATTTCATCAGAATATTTCTTCATATTAGGGAGCCCCATTCCCGCGCCAAATCCAAGTTCTCTCACTTGATTTGTTGCTGTAGAATACCCCTCCTGCATTGCTTTTTCAACATCGCTTATCCCCGGACCATTATCCTTTAAAACAGCGATGATTTTATCAGGTTCGACACTAACATCAATACAGCCTCCATTTGCGTGAATAACCATATTAATTTCCCCTTCATACATTGCAATGGCAGTCTTTCTGATTACAGCAGGTTCAATACCTATTTGCGTAAGCATTTTTTTTACCTTACTTGAGCATTCACCCGCCAAAGTGAAATCATTCCCATCAACCTCAAAATGAAGATTTAATCCAGCCATAATTATCCTCCTGACTTTTAGTTACGAAGACCTTTGGAATAAAGCATACCGCTTGCTACAAACAGCGGATATTCTGTTGTCATTATGGTCATATCCTTCATTTTTGCCATCCCGACAATACTCTCATCAGGAACCTTACCTCGTACAAAAATTATAGTTTCGATATCCATCATTTCAGCAGTTCTTATAACCTGTAGGTTCATCAATCCTGTCAAAAGTATTGCTTTATCCTTAACAAAGGCTAAAACATCACTCATAAGGTCACAACCGCAAGCTGAATTTACTTCCTTATCCAAAAACTCTTCACCTGTCAAAACCTTAGCACCAAGAATTTCTTTTACTTGTGATAATTTCATTAAAATTCCCCCTGTTAATCATCATTTTACATATATAACTTTATTTCCTGCAGATTTATATAACCTGTTTTTAACAGCAAGTCCGTACGCAGCATCATCAAAAAATTCTGCAAAAACAACATCAATATTGTTTTCATCGAATTCCCTTAGAACTCTGAAAAGGTTCCTTGCATATTCCTTATTATTCATCCCTATTTTTATTACCAAATCAGCCTCATACATATTATTACTGCAACTCATTACGCCTCTACGAAGGCTTTTGTTTTCTTCTAGTAATTCACAAATCTTATTTTTAACAGCATTAGAGTCACCTTCAACAACTGTTACATCAGCATCAGGGGCGTAGTGCTTATATTTCATTCCGGGAGATTTGGGTTTTTCATGAGCTTCCACAGATTTAGTTATATGTTTATCTAATACTGTATCAGGAAGTATTTTTTTTATTTCTTCAAAAGTGACGCCGCCCGGACGCAAAATTACAGGTATATCACCACTCAAATCAATAACCGTTGATTCTACCCCAACCTGACAGTCACCCCCGTCAATTATGGCAGGAATTCTGCCGTTCATATCCTGAATAACATGTTTAGATGTAGTCGGACTCGGTTTCCCTGAAAGGTTGGCACTTGGAGCTGCAATCGGTACTTTAGCACTCTTAATAAGCTCCCTTGCTATTTCATCGGATGGAATTCTAACAGCCACAGTATCAAGTCCTGCAGAAACAGTATCGGAAATTCTATCTGATTTTTTTAATATAACTGTCAACGGTCCCGGTGAAAATGTGTTAAAAAGTAAACGTGCTTCATCAGTCAAATCCAACACAGCATCTTCAATATCACAAACATCTGCAAAATGTACAATAAGGGGATTATCGGATGGTCTTCCCTTTGCAGTATATATACTCTTAACAGCCTCATCATTAAATGCATTTGCACCCAAGCCATAAACTGTTTCCGTCGGAAACGCAACAAGACCTCCTGATGAAATTATTCCACCAAGTTGTTCCATTATCAATTTATCAATATTTTCCCTATCTATTTTAAATATCTGTGTATCCAATATTCTTCACCTTTTATAAACTGCATTCCTGGAGCATTCCCTGCTTCAATTCCCACAGCCTTTTTGACATATCTACATAATAAGTATGAGGATTTTCAAATCTCTTAACCTCATCCCATAAACCCTCTACCTCAAGCTTACAATACTCCCTCAAAGCATCAAGAGATGGATTTTCATAAACACATTTGCCGTTTTTAAATATTTGCTTCAAAAGCGGTCTTGCATAAAAATTTGTAACAGTCTTTCTTTTCCATGTGTGTTCAGGGTCAAAAATCTCATAGCTTTGTGTATCAATCACCTCGTCGTTCAGAGTTATAACATCTGCAATCGCCTTAGAAGAATCAGATGAATAAAGTCTGTAAACCTGCTTAAATCCGGGAGTTGTGATTTTTGCAACATTCTCACTGATTTTAATTTTAGGAATAATATTTCCGTCCCTATCCTCAACTGCAACCAACTTATAAACTCCACCAAAAACAGGAGAAGATTTTGATGTTATAAGTCTTTCTCCTACTCCGAATGAGGTTATCTCAGCACCCTGAATAAGCATATCTCTTATAATGTACTCATCCAGTGAGTTGGACGCAACAATACCACAATCCGAAAAACCTTCTCTATCCAAAATTTCACGACATTTTTTTGAAAGATATGTTATATCTCCGCTGTCTATTCTTATACCTTTTGGTCTGTAACCGTTCGGAACAAGATATTCTTTGAATACTTTTATCGCATTTGGAAGTCCCGATTTCAACACATTATAAGTATCAATCAGTAATGTGCAGTTATTGGGATAACTTTTAGCATAAGCTAAAAACGCTTCATATTCTGTATCAAACATTTGAATCCAGCTGTGAGCCATAGTACCAAGCGCAGGAACCCCGAAAAGCTCATCTGTCAATGCACATGCAGTTCCAACACAACCGCCAATATATGCAGCCCTTGCACCAAGAATTGCCGCCTCTGCACCCTGTGCTCTTCTTGAACCAAATTCCATTATAGGTCTTCCCTGTGCCGCTCTTACAATTCTATTCGCCTTTGTTGCGATAAGACTTTGATGATTAATTAATAATAAAATCATTGTTTCAACAAGCTGGGCCTGAATAACAGGACCTCTTACAATCATAATAGGCTCTCCGGGGAATATCGGAGTTCCCTCAGGAATTGCCCATACATCACAGGTAAATTTGAAATTTTCAAGATATTCGAGATATTTTTCAGAAAATATTTTTTTACTTCTTAAATATTCAATATCTTTTTCACTAAAATGTAAATCTGACAAATAATCAATAACTTGTCCAACACCTGCCATAATTGCAAAACCGCCATCATCAGGATTTTTTCTGAAAAAAACATCAAAGTATGCTATTTTGTCCTGAAATCCTTCTTCAAAGAAACCGTTTGACATTGTAAACTCGTAAAAATCCATAAGCATTGTTAAATTAACATTCATCTGTATAACTCCTTTAGCAGTGTATTAAATATGCAACAAAGTGCAGAGCAATCAAGCAACATCTACATTGCTTTAATTATATCTGCACTCAAATTCTATGACTATAATGATTAGTATGAATTTCCTCCACGACGATACCCGCCGGAACGTTTAGAATCATTGCTTCTTTTTAGAGCAAGCATTCTTTCATCACTATCCTGCTTAAATTTACTCAACTTATCTTCAAACGACAATTCCTCGTCATTTCTCCTGCTCCAATCAATATCAGCAGGTCTTATAGGCGCATTACTCTTTTCCTTTGGGAATGTCTTTTTTTCTCTCTTTTTTTCTATCGCTTTTTTTATTGACAAACTAATCTTTCCGCTATCGTCAATTTTTATAACCTTAACTCTAACCAAATCCCCAATTTTTAAGTGTTCGTTTATATCTTCTATATATGTCGCAGAAGCTTCTGAAATATGGACAAGTCCAACTTTGTCATCAGGTAGCGTCACAAATGCACCAAACGGCATTACTCTTGAAATCTTGCCCTCAATTATACTTCCTATCTCTATAGCCATATGTACTGTTTTCCTCCCAAAGAAATTATATACTTACTCTTCACCTGTTATATCTATAAAAACAATTTCATCTTTTCTAATCATTCCCAGTTTTTCGCGGGCAATCTTTTCTATGTACTCATCAGAGTCAACATTCTCTTTAAGCGCATCAACCTCTTTTGCACGCTGTTGTTCATATTCTATTTGTGCTTTTAGTTCAGATATTTTATCGTAATTATCAGTTATTTGGGGTTGGTACATAACACCCCTTATTAACATTACTAAAACAGCCAGAAGAATAACTATTGTTGATATTTTTAGTTTTCTTTTTTTTGTACTTTTTTTTATTTCTTCTTTCATATCTTTTAATTCCTCTACTGATCCGTGAATTTTTAAACTTATCTGCTAATTTTCTACCCAGAAAAACCGCACAAGCACTAACGGGCTTAAATAAATACACTACTAAAATTTTATACAAAAAAAGTGTCGGTGTCAAGAGTATTTTAAAAATAAAAGCAAATAATTTCATTATTTTTGTAAGGCAAAACACAAATATGTTGCTAAGACACAAAAAATATAAAATTATCCCCAGAAATAACCCTATAAACATATACCATCTTAAATCAAAGGAATTGTAAAAATAGAATACAGCTACAATTAAAACACATATTACAAAAGATAATAATATATCACTCAATGACACAAATAATTTCTTTGATTTTATTGTGAATACGGTAAAAAAATCATACAATATACCGCTTAACATTCCGGATATTATAGACGCAACAAATATACAAAGTTCTGATGTGATATCAACACCCATAAACCCACTCCCCTACTTAAAAAGCTTTTCGAGGAAGCTTCCACTATTTTGGGATGCTTTAGAATAAATCATTGACGAAACCTTTCCTGTTGCAATAAAATCACCGGTTTCAACACAAAGCTTCTCTATATGCAAATTTTCTCCTTTTACAGTTAGCTTTCCCATAACTGTGATTAATACAATTTCTTTATCGGAAAAGTTTTCAATTTTTTTTACTCCGTCCGCTTTAATTTCCTTTCTGTCATCAAGACAAAGCTTATGGGAATTCGGCATATTTTTTTCAATGGACATAATAATTCCTCCCGCAT
This sequence comes from Clostridia bacterium, assembly GCA_045645365.1. Classification (GTDB taxonomy): domain Bacteria; phylum Bacillota; class Clostridia; order UBA1381; family UBA1381; genus RGIG1988. The sequence goes on from JAZRIR010000010.1 coordinate 276,661, forward strand.
ATTATTTTATTACTATAAAATATATGAACGAGAGGAAATCATTTATTACAAAACCTTATACATAAGAGCAGCGTCATTTTTTAATACATGCTCTTTAATTTCAAGGACTTCGACCTTAAGTGTTCTTTCTCCTAATGTTATCTCAATAACATCTCCTTCTTTTACATCATACGAAGCCTTTGCAACCTTTGAATTGACAAAAATTCTTCCCGCATCACAAGCTTCGTTGGCAATAGTTCTTCTTTTTATAAGTCTTGAAACTTTTAAATACTTGTCTAATCTCATTATTTATCCCTTTCTAATATAAATTAAACTAATTATACATCACCAAGAAATAATAGTCAACATCAGTAAAGAAAATGCACATTCAAAAGTTTAATAACCTCTGGATATGCATTAAAACATTATTTATTTTGATTTTTACTGCAATCCGCACAGCAATGACTGCAATCGTGGGTTACACCCAAATCAATTCCGTTTTTCTTATAATAATCATCAATAGCTGAATGAATTGCCTCTTCTGCAAGCACAGAACAATGAATTTTTTCTGGCGGAAGTCCGTCTAAAGCCTCCATAACGGCTTTATTTGTAAGTTCTAACGCTTCCTTAACAGTTTTTCCCTTAACCATTTCGGTTGCCATTGAGCTTGTTGCAATAGCAGCACCGCAACCAAAGGTCTTGAATTTAACATCCTTAATTATGTCATCTTCAATATCCATATAAATCTTCATTATATCTCCGCATTTTGCGTTGCCAACCTGACCAACAGCATTAGCACCCTCTATTTCACCGACATTTCTAGGATTTTCAAAATGGTCCATAACCTTTTCGCTATACATAAAATCAATTCCTTTCCGAATTTTTCAAAACCTCTTCATATAAAGGCGACATCATTCTTAACCTCTCAATAATTGGAGGAAGCACCTCTAAAACATAGTCAATATCTTCATCAGTAGTATCATCACCAACACTTAGTCTTAATGAACCGTGAGCAATTTCATGAGGCAAGCCTATCGCTAACAGAACATGAGATGGGTCTAAAGAGCCTGAGGCACATGCACTTCCGCTTGATGCCGCAATCCCTTTCATATCAAGCATCATCAAAATTGACTCACCCTCAATATATTTAAATGAAAAATTGACATTATTGCAAAGCCTTCCCTCTCCTGTAGGACCGTTAAGTCTGCAATAAGGAATTTTTTCATAAATACCATTAATAAGCTTTTCTCTCTTTAGTGTCATTTCTGCTATATTTTTGTCGAGGTCCTTTGTTGCAAGCTCAATAGCTTTTGCAATTCCTGCCATTCCTGCAACATTTTCAGTTGCAGCTCTTTTTCCTCTTTCCTGTCCCCCGCCGTGTATAAGATTGGAAATTTTAACTCCATTTCTTATGTACAACGCACCAACACCCTTAGGGCCATGAAATTTATGCGCAGACATAGATAATAAATCCACACCAAGCTCGTTTACATCAATATCCATATGACCGATTGCCTGTACAGCATCAGTATGGAATAATACCTTATGTTTTTTTGCAATCCTTGATATTTCAGAAATAGGCTCTATTGTACCAATTTCATTATTTGCCGTCATTATTGAAATAAGAATAGTCTTATCTTTGATGGCTTTTTCTACATCCTGTGGATTTACTCTGCCAAATTCATCAACAGGCAGGTATGTTACTTCATAACCATTCTTTTCCATATATTCACAAGCATTCAAAATCGCATGGTGTTCTATTGAACTTGTGATTATATGATTACCCTTTGATTTGTAAGCATCAGCAATACCCTTTATTGCCCAGTTATCAGCTTCACACCCTGAACCTGTAAAATAAATTTCATTGGTTTTTGCTCCGATTGCTTTTGCAACAGTTTCTCTAAAAGAAAGAACCGCACTCTCTGCAACTCGCCCAACCTCATAAAATTTTGAAGAAGCATTTCCAAAATGCTCTGTATAGTACGGAAGCATTGCATCCAATACATCTTTTTTCATATATGTTGTTGCATTATTATCCAAATAAACTCTTTTGTTCATCATATCATCTCCTATAGGTATAACTACTAAATACCCATTATTGTATTTTATATCATCAAAATAACTTTGTCAATATTTTATACCAATTATCTCTAAATTATATCAAAAAATACTATACATTTTTCTTTTTTTGGTATATAATACTAACATAGAATAAACGAAAGGTGACACACGATGAAAACTGCGGCGATAATATGTGAATATAACCCATTTCACAATGGTCATAAATATCAGATTGAAGAAGCAAAAAAATCAAACGATTCAGTTATTTGCATTATGAGTGGTTCGTTTGTTCAACGCGGAGATATTGCAGTTTTTGACAAGTGGACAAGAGCAAATGCGGCACTATCATCAGGCTGCGACCTTGTGTTGGAATTACCTGTATGCTTTAGTTTAAACAGTGCCGAAAGGTTTAGTTTTGGTGGCGTATCCATTGCTGATAGACTGGGTATTGTTGATACTTTAAATTTTGGATCAGAATGCGGAGATATTCATCAACTTGAAAAGGCTGCAGAATTAATGCTGAATGAAACACAAGAAACTTCGGAAGAAATAAAAAAGTATATGTCCTTAGGAAACAGTTATCCTAAATCAAGAACCATGGCATATTCAAATCTTATTGCACCTGAACTTATAAGTGAACCAAATAATATCTTGGGAATTGAATATATAAAAACATTAAAGGCTCTAAAAAGCAGTATAAATCCTCAAACCATCAAAAGAGCCTCTGTTTCACACCACGATATGAGTTCATCTGAGAATTTTGCATCTGCAACCCTAATAAGAGATATGTTAAAAAACAATGACGATATATCGCAATTTGTACCTGTTTTATATCCTGAATACAACCCAAAAGAAAAACTTAATGAATTGTTGCGTTATAGGCTTCTTGAAATGTCAAAAGAAGAAATATCCCAAATAAATGATGTTTCGGAAGGTCTGGAAAACAAAATAAAAGAGGCAGCAAGAGAATGCATTACTTTTGAAGAAATGTGTCAGCATATTAAGTCAAAACGCTACACTTTAGCAAGAATAAGAAGAATTTTGCTCTCCTGTCTTATAGGTATTGATAAAAATATTGCAAAGGAGCCACCATCTTATATACGAATCCTCGGTGCAACAGAAAACGGATTAAAGCTACTATCACAAGTAAAGAAAAAAACATCATTAGATATAATAACTAAAACTGCTGATTTTAAGAGTTATAGTAAGTCATTCAAGCTTGATTTGAAAGCTACTGATATTTATAATATCATTTGTCAAAGACCACTTGGCGAAGATTTCTATAGATCACCGACAATAAAAAAAGTATAGATTAAAAAATCTATACTTTTATTTTTTTAATTATCTTGCAGACTTTGCAGTTTCAACCAACTTTGCAAATGCAGCAGGGTCAGCGATTGCAATTTCTGAAAGCATCTTTCTGTTAATATCTATGTTAGCTTTCTTCAAGCCGTTCATAAATGTTGAATAGTTCATACCATTCATTTTAGCAGCAGCAGAAATTCTTGTTATCCACAATCTTCTGAAATCTCTCTTTCTGCGTTTTCTTCCGATATATGCATTCTGCATTGAACGCATAACAGCCTGATTAGCTGTTCTGTAAATTCTGCTTTCTCCGCCTCTGAAACCTTTTGCAAGCTTCAAAACCTTCTTATGCTTTTTTCTTGTATTTAAAGCGCCTTTAACTCTAGCCATTGGTCATGTACCTCTCTTTCCGATTATTTATAAGGAATAAGCTTTTTGATTACAGCTGCGTTAGCTGCTGAACAATAAGCCTGCTTTCTTAATTGTCTCTTTCTCTTAGTAGTTTTCTTGTTAAGAATGTGTCTTCTAAAAGCTTTGTTCATCTTAACCTTACCTTTTTTTGTCAAGTTAAATCTCTTTGCTGCACCTCTGTGTGTCTTTATTTTAGGCATTTGTAACACTCCTTCCAAACTTTAAATTATTAAGCAAGCGGAACCAAAAACATTACCATGTTTCTACCCTCAAGCTTTGGTGCCTTATCCATATTGCCAAATTCCTTAACATTTTCAGCGAATTTTAATAGCAAAGTTTCACCCATCTCTGAATGACTTATTTCTCTTCCTCTAAATCTTACCGAAACCTTAACCTTATCGCCGTTTTTCAAAAATCTGATGGCATGATTACATTTTGTATTGAAATCATTGGTATCGATTGACGGTGAAAGCTGAACTTCTTTAGTGTTAACAACTTTCTGATTTTTACGGTTTTCCTTTTCACGCTTCGCAAGTTCAAACTTATACTTGCCGTAGTCCATAATTTTGCATACAGGCGGTTGTGCATTAGGAGAAATCTTAACAAGATCCAATCCCTTATCGATAGCCACATTATAGGCTTCCTTACCTGACATTATGCCTAATTGTTCACCACTGTCACTTATAACTCTGACCTCTGCATCACGAATTTCTTCGTTGATCTGCAATTCTTTGCTAGCTATATAAATCCCCTCCAAGCTAAAAAATTCAACAAAAAAACGGATACAAAACTATCCGCAAAATACCCGTTCTAAAAAGAACCAATATCTACCGCAAAACCCTTGTCGTACGGTGAGAGCGGATAAGCTCTGCTTGTTTTTACCAAATAATATTAACATATTTTTTACCCTTTGTCAACACTTTTTTATAATTTTTTTAAATAATTAAATTTCACTTTACATAAATATGAGTTTGTGGTAAAATATGTTTGACTAATTTATAAGAAGGTATGCTTATGAATTCCATAGATATTTTAACTCATTTAAAAGACAACCTTGACACCTTTTCAAAGAGGCAAAGGCTCATTGCAACATATATATTAGAGAATTATGACAAGGCTGCTTATATGACGGCAGCAGTTCTTAGTCAAACCATCGGTGTGAGCGAATCAACCGTTGTTCGTTTCGCGGCAGAGCTTGGTTTTTCAGGCTATCCCAATATGCAGAAATGTTTAAAACAATTAACTGTCACCCAATCAAACTCCTTAAAACGAATGGAAATTGCCTCAAGACATTTAGATGATGAAAATATTTTATCTTCTGTTTTAAAATCTGATGTGCGAATGATTGAAAATACCCTTGAAGAAATTGATAAGGTCCAGTTCGATTGTGCTGTTAACTCAATTTTAAAGGCTAAGAACATATACATAACAGGAGTGAGGAGTGCTGCATCATTAGCATCATTTACTGATTTTTACTTAAGACTTATGTTTGATAACACAAAGCTAATACGCTCTTCAGACCCTGCTGATATGTTTGAACAGGCAATGCATATCACAGAGAAAGATGTTATAATAGGTATGAGTTTTCCAAGATATTCAAAGAATATAATAAAGATTTTGGAATATGCAGCAAAAAAAGGTGCAACCATTATTGGTATAACCGACAGTCCAGCCTCCCCTATTGCCAGAATTTCAAACTATGCCCTAACCGCAAAAACAGATATGAATTCATTTGTAGATTCCCTTGTAGCACCGCTCAGTGTTGTTAATGCACTAATTGCAGCTTTGGGACTCAAGCAAAAGGAAAAGATGAGCTCTACATTTGAGAGCCTTGAAAATATATGGGACGAATACGAGGTGTATGACAAAGAATGAGTACAGCTATTGTAGTCGGCGGAGGTCCTGCCGGAATGATTGCCTCAGGGACTCTCTCAAAAGAGTTTGACAAAGTTATTTTAATTGAAAAGAACAAATTTCTGGGAAAAAAACTTCGTATTACAGGAAAAGGACGATGTAATATAACTAATAATGCAGATATTGAGGACTTTATTAATAACGTTCCAACCAATCCACGATTTTTATACAGTGCCTTTTACTCATTTACAAATCAGGATATTATTTCACTCTTAAATTCTTTGGGAGTAAAAACAAAGGTGGAACGCGGAGAAAGAGTTTTCCCCGAGTCCGATTCTGCAAAAGAGGTTGCAGACGCTCTGAAAAAATATGCCCTATCCAAAAATGTTACACTTGTAAATGCAGAAGTCACGGAGCTTTTAACTAAAAACGAGGAAATTACAGGAGTTAAAACAACAAAGGGAGACTTTTGTGCAGATTATGTCATTTTAGCTACGGGCGGATGCTCATATCCACTGACCGGCTCTGATGGTAAGGGCTACGAGTTTGCAAAAAAAATTGGACATACCATCGTAACTCCAAAACCTTCATTAATTCCCATAGTAACCCACGAGAAATGGGTTGCTGATTTAATGGGATTATCCCTTAAAAATATTGAAATTTCAGTAATAAATAAAAAGGGAAAGAAAATATATACCGACTTTGGTGAAATGCTTTTCACACATTTTGGTGTAAGCGGTCCTGTAATCCTTTCCGCATCTGCACATATGAAAAATCTTGAAAAGGAAGACTACAAAATTTCGATAGATTTAAAGCCTGCCCTTGATTTTGATAAGCTGGACAAGCGTATTTGCAGAGATTTTGAGCAATTTAAGAATAAACATATAATCAATGCATTAGATGAGTTATTGCCAAAGGCACTTATTCCTGTAGTTATACAACTTTCTCAAATACCTGAACATAAAGCTGTTAATTCAATAACCAAGGAGGAACGGCAAAAATTAGCAAAGACAATAAAAGAATTAACTGTTTCAGTAAAAGGTTTCAGACCTATAGAGGAGGCAATAATAACCTCAGGCGGAATTAAGGTTTCTGAAATTAATCCATCAACAATGGAATCAAAAATTATCGAAAATTTATACTTTGCAGGCGAGATTATTGATGTTGATGCATACACGGGTGGATTTAATCTGCAAATTGCATATTCAACAGGCTATCTCGCAGCAATTAGTATTATAGAAAAATTAAGAAACGGAGAATAGAATTATGCCAAACGGAAGTAAAGAAGTATCAAAGGCCGCAATCAGGCTTGCAATGTCCGATGACAGAATTGAAGAAAATGAATTAAAAGAAATCTTCAAAAAAGCAGATATTGTCTGTGCAGCAATAGATTTTGGCGGAGAATTTTCAAATTCAGTTACCAAAATTATTGAGCGGGCAGTTGTAGCTTCAAAGCGCGAAAACGTCATAAAAGACACTCATGCCGAAGAAGGTGCAGTTGCAGGCGCAACCCACGAAGCAATTTCACAGATAATAAATAAATCAATCGGACTTAATGTCGGCGGAAAAATTGCAGTTGCACGATGTGAATCACATATTTGCGTGTGCGTCTTCTTCGCAGTCGGACTGTTGAATATGAACGATATTGTTATAGGTCTTGGACACAGAGCTATATAAAACGAAAACACCTTGCTAATTTTAGCAAGGTGTTTTTCTATGCCAATAAAATTAATATATAATATACAAATGGTGCAACAAAAATGATACTGTCAAATCTGTCTAACACTCCGCCATGACCAGGAAAAACATTTCCATAATCCTTTATATTAAATTCCCTCTTAATAGCTGATGAGGCAAAATCTCCGAGTTGGGAAATAACAGAGCCCACAAATGAAAGAAAAAGCATTTTATAATAGTCACCGCCATCGAATAATGACACATCAAAACCCTTATCAAGCACCCACACATATCCAAGGGAAATGAGCACACAAGCAACTATTCCACCTATTGCACCCTCAACAGTCTTTTTAGGACTAAGCCTTGGAATAAGCTTATGTTTTCCCAAAAAATATCCTGTAAAATATGCACCGGAATCCGTAATCCATGCAAGTATAAAGGGTAACAATGCCGCATATACAGAAAATTCAATTTTTATATTTGCTATTGTTGAAATAAATGTTGCATAAACAGCTGTTGCAAAGCCCAACATATAAACAATTTTCACTTCAGTTCTTCCAAATTCAACAACTGAAATGAACAAATATACAATCAAAAGCCCCAACAGTGCAGGTAAAAGATTATTAGTTACATTTGCAAAGAATATTATCGCAGTCATTATCCATCCTACAATTAATAACTCTTTTCTTTTGCATATCGCATTATGAAGCTCATAAATGGCAACAAGGGTTATAACCAATACTCCGACAGTAAATAATGCGTTGGGGTATTTTATTTCTATACCAAACGGAAATAATAGCACAAAGAAAAATACAATCAATCCAATAAATGAAGTAAGAAGTCTTTTAATCATAATTAAACACCCCCATATCTCCTGTTCCTATTTTGATACTCAATTATAGCTTCATATAAATCCCCCACCTTAAAATCAGGCCAGAGTTTTTTTGTAAAATAAAATTCCGAATATGCTATCTGCCACAAAAGGAAATTACTTATTCTTTCCTCACCGCTTGTTCTTATAATCAAATCAGGGTCAGGCTGTGATGCCGTGTAAAGATTATCAGAAATCATCTCGGCATTAATATCATCTACACTGTATTTCCCGTCACATACATCCTTGCAAATCTGTTTTACAGAATTTACAATTTCTTCTCTCGAACCGTAATTTAGTGCGATATTCATAACAATTCCGTCATTATCCTTTGTGAATTCCTCAGTTTTTTTGATTTCTTCACGAAGTTCTTCTGATAACTCATTTCTTGAACCAATCGCTTTGATAACTACATTTTCACCCGCAAGAGTTGTTTTTGCATTTTTTAGATAATCCATAAGTAAATTCATCAAAAAATCTACTTCCTCTTTAGGTCTTTTCCAGTTTTCAGTTGAAAAAGCATATACAGTTATGTATTTAATTCCGATTTTGTTACATTCAGTAACAATTTTCTTTAAAGACTCTGCTCCTGCAGAATGTCCTGCGCTTCTAGGCAAGCCTCTTTTCTTTGCCCATCTGCCGTTGCCGTCCATAATAACACCAATATGTTTTGGCAGTCTTTCGTAATCTATTTCTCTAATCTTTGATTTAGTTTTAAATAAGCCCATAAATACCCCTTATATTATAAGGCGGATAATCTATCCGCCTTAATTAAATCAAACCTCTAAAATTTCTTTTTCCTTTTCAGCAGTAATCTCATCAATTTCCTTGATGTACTTATCTGTCAAGTTTTGAATATCCTTTTCGATAACCTTTAATTCATCTTCAGTAACTTCGCCGTTCTTCTTTTGAGTTTTATAGTCGTCCATTGCATCTCTTCTTGCATTTCTGACCTGAACTTTAGCTTCCTCAGAATACTTCTTAACAAGCTTTACAAGCTCTTTTCTTCTTTCCTCTGTCAATGGTGGAAATGATAGTCTTATAACCTTACCGTCATTTTGAGGTGTAACACCAATCTCAGACTTTAAAATAGCTTTTTCAATTTCCTTCAAAACAGTCAAATCCCATGGCTGAATAACCAACATTCTTGGTTCAGGAGATGAAATAGAACCAACCTGTGCTATAGGTGTCTGTGTTCCGTAGTAGTCAATCGAAACCTTATCGAGCACCTGTGCATTTGCTCTTCCTGCCCTGATAGTCTTTAACTCTGAGTTGAAACCGTCAACTCTTTTATTCATTTTCTCTTCAACCTGTGGATAGTTTGCCATATTATTTCCTCCTATAAAAAATCAGTTTCTTTTTCCGTCTTTAGTAACTAAGGTTCCTATTTTCTCACCTTTTATTGCTCTTATTATATTTTCAGGATCATCAAGACCGAACACCAAAATAGGCATTGCATTATCACGACACATTGATGCAGCAGTTGAATCCATTACACCAAGTTCTTTTCCAAGAATATCATTAAATGAAAGTGCATCATATTTCTTTGCATCAGGGTTAACATTAGGGTCTGAATCATAAACCGCATCAACCTTTTTTGCGAACAATATAATATCAGCATCAATTTCAGCAGCTCTTAGTGCAGCGGTTGTGTCTGTTGACATAAACGGACTTCCGGTTCCGCATCCGAATATAACAACTCTCCCTTTTTGAAGATGACGCATAGCCTTTCCTCTTATATAAGGCTCAGCTATTGAACGCATTTCAATCGCTGTCTGTACTCTTGTTTCAACATTACAGTTCTCAAGCGCCGAGCAAAGAGCCAATGCATTAATTGTTGTTGCAAGCATACCCATATGGTCAGCTCTTGTTCTGTCCATATTTTCACTGCTTCTTCCTCTCCAGAAATTTCCTCCTCCGACAACAATAGCAATTTCAACACCCATATCAGCTACAGCCTTAATGCTTTTTGAAATTTTTTCCAGTGTAACCTCGTCAAGACCAAATTTTTTATCTCCTGCAAGTGCCTCACCGCTTACCTTCAAAAGTATTCTTCTATATTTTGGTTCCATACGATGCCTCCCAATAATATTCATCAAATTTCTAAATCTATTATACACAATAACAAACAAAAGGTCAAGAAAAATTTACAATAATTAGAATCAGAAAACCAGCTCTATTAATTTATTATAATATTGGGGAAAATTCTTTTTAAGATTAATCGGTCGTAGCCCCACATTGCAGAATGCGTGTGAAGTTTCACCCTTTGTTAATACTTTTTGGTCTTCATTCCTTATTACCTCATAAGAAAAAATGCAGCGTGAATATGTAAGTTTAGTAAGTCTGCATACCACTGTTAGCTCATCATCATACTTAGCACAATCAATATATTTTGCATAGGTTTCAACCAAGGGCATAGATAATCCCGCTTTTTCCATTTCGGAATACTTTAAACCGACAGACTTCACAAATTCATCCCTTGCAACCTCAAACCATGGGTAATACCTTGAATGATGTACTATACCCATTGCATCTGTTTCTGAGTATCGGACTCTTATTCGTGATTTTGTTTCATAGCTCATATTATTTTCTCCTTTTATTACATATTAAAAATTATATATGGAATAATATTCATATCAATTAATCGGGGGATATTTTATGAAAAGCTTTAAAATAGTTATGTCTGCAATTAACCTATGGATTTTTGGAATACTTATCTATATTTACAAAACAATTATATCATTTTTCATAAAAAAGAACGCTCCACTTTCAAAAAAGCATATAGTTTTAGCTTTTAAGATTTATGAGCGTTCTCTCACTCTCTGGCATCAAAAGGAAAAAAGACATATAACACTTTTATCCAAAAAGCTTAGTCGTGAACAATCTCTTTATGAACTGTAACCATAACCTCCAAAACTCTTCTTTCATCTGTTTTAGTCACAGTTACCATCAAATTTTCATATTTAAAACAATCATTTGTCTCTGGTATTTTCTCTAATATTTCCATAACCCAACCGCCGACAGTAGAGTTCTCGGACTCAATTTGAAATCCGACAATTTCCGACATTTTATCAAGATTTACATTACCCGAAATTTTATAAGTATCATCAGATACGTTTATAATATCTTCAACCACTTCATCGTGTTCATCCCAAATTTCACCTACAAGCTCTTCAATAACATCCTCAAGAGTTACAATACCCACCGTACCGCCATATTCATCGGTAACAACAGCAAGATGTGTCTTGTTTTTTTGAAGAACTGTTAATAAATCGGATATTTTCATATTTTCTATTACAAAGATGACAGGCTTTATAACATCACTAACTGACTTTTTACCGTTCATAACCTCATAATTAAAATCCTTTTGATTGATTACGCCGATAATATTATCGGTTGTTTCTCTGTAAACAGGAATTCTTGTAAATCTGGAAGATGCAAAAATATCGTTTATCTCTTCTATGGTTGATTCTGCATCTATTGCCACCAAATCAACCCTTGGGATTAAAATATCATCAACATCAAGGTCGTAAAATTCAATTGCGCTTGTGATAAGGTCGCCTTCCTCCTCATCGATTCCTCCCTCTGCCTGTGCTTCCTTTACCATTGTTAAAAGCTCATCATCAGTAATTAACCTGTCTTCCTTAACACCCAAAATCTTTGCAAGAAACTTCTTCAGCCACACAAAAAACACTGTCAACGGAGTGAAAATCTTACATATAAAATTTATGTAAGGAGCCGAAAACATAGCAAAAGCCTCAGGTTTCTCTTTAGCTATACTTTTCGGTCCTACTTCACCAAATATAAGGACAATCACAGTCATAACAATGGTTGAAATTGCAACACCATTTTCATGAAAATATTTCACAAATAACGCTGTTGCAATAGATGTTGACATAATATTTACTATGTTATTACCTATCAAAATTGTTGATAAGAGTTTATCATATTTTTCACACAATCTCAAAGCTAATGCCGCTTTTTTGTTTCCGTCATTAGCCATATTTTTAATTTTAATTCTATTAAGGGACGAAAATGCAGTTTCGGTTGCACTGAAATATGCAGATAAAACTATCAAAATCAAAAGCCCTATTATAGATGAATTCATTTTATAATCCTTTCTTATTTATCCTTTTCTTCAAGGTAAGCATTAATATCTGCAATCAGCTTATCAGCATCTGCTCCGTGCACCATACATGCCTGTTCAACAGTTTCTCCGCTTGCTGACGGACAGCCAAGACAATGCATTCCAATGTCTAAAAAGAACTTTGAAGTTCCCATATCCATCTTTAAAACATCCATAATTATCATATCTTTTGTCACTTTCATATCATTTCATACCTTTCTTTTATATTAAACTTCATTATACTATATTTCTTAAAATTTATCAAGCATTTCTGGAATATATTTCCTCAAACTCTAATTCATTTAATGTTTCTTTTTCCAAAAGAGCATCGGTTACTCTCTCGAGAGTTTCCTTATTATCCATAAGAAGCTGTTTTGTTTTTTCATAAAGCTCACCGATAATGCGTTTTACCTCATCATCTATCAAGGATGCAGTTTTTTCTGAATACATCTTTGAATGACCGTAATCTCTGCCGAGGAAAACCTCTTCATTTGTGTCGTAACAAACAAGACCGAGTTCTTCGTTCATTCCGTAAATTGTAATCATTGAACGTGCAACATTTGTAGCCTGTTTTATATCATTTGATGCTCCTGTGCTTATATCATCAAGCATAATTTCCTCTGCAGCTCTGCCTCCAAGAGATTTAATTATATCATTTAACATTTCTGTCTTTGACGAGTAGAAAACATCTTCCTTAGGTGTATACATTGTATATCCGCCGGCTCTGCCTCTTGGGATAATTGAAACCTGATGGATTTTTTCCTCTTTATCAATAAGCTTTGAGACAATCGCATGACCTGCTTCATGATACGCAGTTAATCTCTTTTCCTTATCGGTTATCTTTCTGGATTTCTTTTCAGTACCCATCATAACCTTAATATTTGCATCTTCAATATCCTTTGAATCAATCTTTTCCTTGCCTCTGCGCGCTGCAAATATTGCCGCCTCATTCATAAGGTTCTCAAGGTCTGCACCTGTATAGCCTGATGTAACTTTTGCAATTCTGGATAAATCAACACTCTCATCAAGTGGCTTTTTAGAAGAATGAATTTTTAAAATTTCTTCTCTGCCTAACACATCGGGAACATCAACAACCACTTGTCTGTCAAATCTGCCCGGTCTTAAAAGTGCAGGGTCTAATATATCAGGTCTGTTTGTTGCGGCAATTATAATGATACCCTCATTTGCACCAAATCCGTCCATTTCAACAAGTAACTGATTTAGTGTCTGTTCTCTTTCATCATGACCGCCGCCCATTCCGGCACCTCTTTTTCTGCCGACAGCGTCGATTTCATCAATGAAAACAATACAAGGCTTTTGTTTTTTTGCCTGTTCAAATAAATCTCTTACTCTTGATGCACCAACACCGACATATAACTCAACGAAATCAGAACCGCTGATAGAGAAAAACGGTACACCTGCCTCACCGGCAACTGCCCTTGCAAGCAAGGTCTTACCTGTACCGGGTGAGCCCACAAGTAAAACACCCTTTGGAATTCTGGCACCTAGAGAAATAAATTTTAACGGATTTTTTAAAAACTCAACCAATTCCATTAATTCAGCTTTCTCCTCAATCGCACCTGCAACATCTGAAAACTTGGTCTTTACTGCTCCATCGCTTACGAGCTTTGCTCTGTTTTTCGTAAATCCTCCATTTTTACCCCCAATTCCCGAAACAAGAAATATAACAAGAATAATCAATAATATTATACTGCTTATCGGTGTTATTAATCCAACCCACGAAACCTTCGGTTCACACACGGTAAATCTTAGTTGGCCTCTCTCAACCTGTTCATTTATAACATCACCTATATCCTGATAAAAAGCTTCTGTTGAAGGAATTCTTACCTTTAATTTTCTATAGGTATTATTACCTTGTTCATCATAAATTTGTGAAGTTATTTCATTTTCACACAAATCAATATTGGTTATTTGTTCTGTTCTGACTAAATTCAAAAAATCAGAATACGAAATTGAAACCGAAGTATCCATAAGTCCAAATATCGCCGAGTACAGAAGCATCACAGCCAATACTATAAACAACCACGAACTTACACCTTTAAATTTTTTTTGCATCTATTCTTTTCTCCTCCCGGTTATTGTTGCAGACATAAGCTTTCCACCATTTGAAAACCGTCTGTCAACTCTTTTTCCAACAACCCAGACAATTTCTTCATCATAAGTTAAAATTAGGGTTAAATCTCTTTTTGAAACAGGAATTTTTAAATCCGTGAAAAAATCGGATATTTTTTTTGTTCCTATCATTCCTAACGGTTGAAACTTATCGCCGTTTCTCCTGTTACGGACTTTGAATTTACCGTCCCCATTTACATAAAAATAAATTTTGTCTTTTGTGTTCTTATTAATTTCTTTTTCTTCTTTTATAATTATTGTATCATTGCTCTCAGGTATAAAAAGCTCCACTCCGCTAATTAAATCATATTCAAAGCTCAAATTCTTATTTAATGTTTTTTCAAAATATAAGCATCCATATTCTATTTTTGCACTTATTCCGTCTGGTAGATTAATTGTCTTTGGCGAATGGCATGCTTTAATAATCCTTATGATTTCATTTACATAGTGCATAGAGAGATTTTGAGTTTTATTTGTATAATTCTTAAAATGTAATAAAATCGCATTTTTAATTATTATATTATCCTCATTCAACAATTTCTCAACACAAAGTTTTTCACCGTTAGAAAGTTTTTCATACACCTTATTTGTGTAATTATCAATAAATCCTTTAGCTTCTTTGAAAATTAACGAATTCTCTGTTACAGTATTTATAAAATTTTTGTTAATATTTTCTAAAATCTCAGGTATAATATTAAGCCTTATTTTATTTCTTGTGTAATCTGTTTCAAAATTCGTTTTATCAACAACAAACCCAAGATTATTTTCTTTGCAGTATTTCTCAATTTCTGCCTTATTAATATCAATAACAGGTCTTATAATATACCCGTTACGAATAGCGGGAATTCCGCACATACCGTCAATACCGCATCCGCGTGTGAGATGCAGGAGAATTGATTCTGCGGAATCATTTTTGTTATGTGCAGTTGCAAGCTTATCAATCAGATTTTCCTTTATTATTTCATCAAAAAAATCATATCTGATTTTTCTGCCTGCAAGCTCACAAGAAAGAAAATTTTCCTGTGCATATTTTTCAACATCAACTTTTTTTGTAAAGCATTGAATTCCAAGCTTTTCACAAAGGCCGACCACAAACCTTTCGTCATCATCTGCCTCTGCTCTTAGTCCATGATTTAAATGGGCGGCATACAAACTGAAATTCAGTTCACAAGACAAGGATAAAAGAATATGAAGCATCGCAACAGAATCACTGCCGCCTGACAGAGCAACAAGAACACTCTCACCTTTATTTATGAGCTGATATTCAGATATAGTATTCCTAACCTTATCTATTATACTCATTTTTCCCAATCCTTAACCTATAATTAATTATTATATATAATTTTTACTGTTCTTGTATTGTTGTCCCAGTCAACCGATGCACCAAAAGCCTCGGAAACCGCTCTCGCAGGTACCATTGTACTACTGTTTATAAGTTTTGCAGGAACATCAAGTTCCTTTAATACACCTGATTTATTAAGTTCATTACTTCCAATAGAAATTTTTATAATGTCGTTACCCTTTTTAGCAATAGCAGTTTTTGTTGACTGTTCCCAATCAACAGTAGCCCCCAATGCAACAAATATTGCTCTTAAAGGCACTAGAGTTCTTCCTCCTATTATCACAGGCTCCTGTTCAAACGAAAGCTTTTCGCCGTTAACCTCAACACTTATTCCCTGTTGTGGCTTATTAACTATAAGCTTATAATTTTTAACATACACTTCTCTTGCATCCGCCTCAACACAGACTCTTAATGAATGCTCTCCATTAGAATATCCTGACATATCAAAAGTCATTTCATACGGCATAGTTGATGATGCACCAATCCACTTATTATCAATGTAATAATTAACTTTAAGGTTATCCTGTTTATATATATGAGCATAAGTAGAAATTTCCAAAGGATTACCGTCTGAATAAATTGTGTTTGAAAGTTCCTTATACGAAACTATACCCTCTTTTGCTGCTGTGTTCTTAATGAATATATCCCTTGAGGTCAGTTTCTGATACAGAGTTTTAATTTCGCTATTGGTTGTTAGTGCATAGTCATTTATTTCTCCACTCATAACAGTATCAAAATACATCATCATTTTAACCTGTGGATATACCATTGGGATATATGTAGCAGCCTGTTCAAGTCTGTTCAAAGCCCATTTGGTTGCATTTTCATTTTCAGTTCTTATGAAATGAGATACTCCGCCCTCAGAAATCATAATAGGCTTTCTTCCGCCATATAAATCGACAATTTTCTTTGCTTCGAGAACAGGAGTTGCACAATCTCCAGTTTCAAACACTACCTCAAGATATTTTGAGTCCTCGTCACGATTTTTTACTCCTTGAAAATATTTCATCATATATAGTGACACTCCAACCCAGTCAACATATTCATCACCAGGATAATAATCTGTTATATCAATATCCCAGGCTGATACCATATTAGGTGAGAACACCATAGCCGCATTCCCAACTTTTGAATGAATTATATTTGATACCTTTTTGAATGCCTCTTTATATTCTTCAGGGTTAGCCCTTGTTTCCCATATATCAAATTCTGCTGCAAACCTCACAAAAAATTTAATTTGCGGATATTCTCTTAATAAATCAGCTACAGTATTTATATATGATGTATCGCTAAGAACTCTTCCTATATCATTTCCCTGATTAGGAAGATTAAGTGCAAATTCAACTGCCTGCTTTTTCTCGTTTGCTTTTTTTAATTCTGAACGAATCCAATCAAATTTTGTATCTCCGAATTCCAGATAAATTAATTTTGCGGAGCATTTTGACTGGTCAGTAGAACTATCCGCAGGAATTCCAAACAAAACTCCTCGTTCATGTTCATTTTTTGCTCCGTAATACTTTGTGGTCCCGTATATTTTCTGAAACAACCTAACATCGCTAATATAATGATTAGCTTTAGCCTCTGCAATTTTCGCACTGTCATACCAACCAATAGTTTTTGCAAGCTCAATCTGCTTTTGATACATACGACCGCTTTCCTCATATCTTCCAAGCTTTTCGTACGCATTGCCTATATTTTGATATCTTGCACAAAGCCAGCTTTGTGTCGTATCATTCACCGGCTCAGCCTCAAGTATACTAACATCTATAAGACCGTATTTAATTATATTTTCATAGTCTTTTGACTCAAGAGCTTTTGCATATTTATTAAATGATTCCCAAATTTTTGCAGGAGGTTCATATTTTGCATATGCATTTAGCCCTATACTGCTCATCATAAAAACAACTGACAATACCGTTGCAACAATTTTTTTCACTAATACCCCATCCTCTCATATATTACTAATATATTTTCGCACAAAACAGGAGTTTTGTCAACTAATTATTAAAGATTGTAGCATATAATTTCAATATGCATATTATATAGTAAATAAATTAGTAGGAGTGAGTGTTTATGTGCTCAATTGCAGGAATTATCAATTTCAAAAAAAATCTATTTGCATATGAGGCGTATAATCGTCTTTTAGTCAAAGATATGGCTTTGGGAGTATTGGATGAAAATTCCTCACATTCTTTCGAGTGGGTTGGCGAACACTCCGCTTTTTCTGTAACATCATCTGACAACACCAAAAGAATTATCAAAAAAACAGTTGAAGGATATGAATTCATAATTGTCTGCTACACAGATACCGATAATCTGTCCGAACTAAAAAGAGAGCTTATAAAATTCGGCTATGATTTTACAACAGATTCTGATGCAGAGATTTTACTATATACCTACATACATTATGGCGAAGAATGTTGTAAAAAGTTAAATGGCAGGTATTCATTCTGTATCTGGGACTCTATGCGCCAGCAAATTTTTATATGCCGCGGCAAATTAAATACACCCCCATTTTTCTATGCAAATTCAGGAAATACCATAATGTTTTCCTCCAACATAAAATCATTATTTCGCTATCCTCAATTCACACCAAGACTTGATAAGGACGGACTTTCAGAGCTTCTTACTTTTTATCCTTTTAAAATTAACAATAGCTCAATTTTCAAAGATGTATATGAACTAAATCCTCTATCACATATGGTAATAAATAGATGCGGTATTTTTAAGAAGCAATATCTCCACTATGATAATACCATATCGCAGGAATTTAATTTTTCTTATTTTCAGTCGAGAATAAATGTTTTTAAACCAATTATTAAAGAAACACTAAATCTTGAAGAATATTTAAAAAGAAACTACAATGAAATAACTAACTTTGTCCCAAATTTTTTTAACAATGTGGCTTTAGATGAAATAATTGATAACAAGGAATCACCGATAAATGTCTTTATAGACAGAGAAAATACTTTAAAATCTCCGGGACATTTCTGGACTTTAATAAAAATTAATGAGTTTTTTAATGAGTTCAAACCATCTATAATATAAAATAAGATAAAAATTTGTAAATATATTCATATTTTTTGAAAATTCTTTTGCATTTTTGAAAAATATATGATATAATGTTTTTAATACAATTATGACACTTATGTAAAAATGTTCTATAGATACATTTAAAAGGAGATTTTACCTTGGAAAAAATAGTAATTAGGGGTGGAAATAGACTTTGCGGCGATGTCAGCATAAGCGGTGCAAAGAATGCTGCAGTTGCAATTTTGCCGGCTTGTCTTCTTATAAACGGAAACTGCCGAATAGAAAACTTACCTAACATAAAAGATGTTAACTTGTTCTTACAAATACTTAAAAATCTTGGTGCTTATGTTAAACAGCTGGATAATAATACAGTAGATATTGACTGTTCAAATGTTAATTCTGTAACTCCGGACCCAAATCTTACAGACAAGATGCGTGGTTCATCCTATCTTCTGGGAGCACTCCTGGGAAGGTCTAAAAAATGTATAACAAAATCACCAGGTGGATGTGATTTTGGAACAAGACCCATTGACCAACATATAAAAGGCTTTGAGGCTCTAGGTGCAACCGTTACTCTTGAATACGGGATGATTATGGCAGAAGCAAATGAATTAGTCGGTGCAAATGTGTATTTTGATAAAGTAAGTGTAGGCGCTACTGTAAATGTCATATTGGCTTCAGTTTTAGCTAAGGGTAATACTGTTATTGAAAATGCAGCAAAAGAACCTCACATTGTTGACCTTGCTAACTTTTTAAATGCTATGGGGGCAAAAATCAGGGGTGCCGGCACAGATACAATTAAAATCAGGGGTGTATCCTCTCTTCACGGCGGAATATATTCCATTATTCCTGATCAGATTGAAGCAGGAACTTTTATGATTGCTGCAGCTGCAACACGTGGAGATGTCACAATTACAAATATAATCCCAAAGCACCTTGAACCAATATCAGCTAAATTGATTGAAGCAGGTGCAAAGATTGAAGAATTTGATGATAAACTAAGGGTATATGTTCCTGAGGGAACTGTCTTTAAGAAAATAAACTTTATAGCACTTCCCTATCCCGGATATCCAACAGATATGCAACCTCAACTTGTGACTTTTTTGTCAACAGTTTCAGGTACCAGCACTGCAAGAGAGGGTGTTTGGGACGACAGATTCAGGTATGTTTCCGAGCTTAACAGAATGGGTGCCGAAATAAAGGTTGAAGGTAAGCTTGCTATTATCGAGGGTGTAAAAAACTTGATGGGCACATCTGTTAGAGCAACAGACTTAAGAGCAGGAGCTGCTATGATTATAGCAGGTCTTATGGCAGACGGTATAACAGAAATAAACGATATATACCACATAGACCGCGGATATGAAAATTTTGAAGAAAAATTCATTAATCTCGGCGGAGATATTAAAAGAGTACAAGTTATGTAATACATTATCAAAACAACGGTTTCTGCCGTTGTTTTGTGATGTTTGGAAAGGATTTTATTATGTTTTTATCATTGGTAAGCGGTTCATCAGGAAATGCATCGCTCGCAAAAAATGAAAACACAACAATTCTTATTGACTGCGGATTATCAGCAAAACGACTATGTTCGTTATTGGATGAAATCAATATCAATCCAAATGAAATAGACGCAATACTTATAACCCATGAGCACTCAGACCATATAACAGGTGCAGGGGTTATGTCAAGAAGATTTGATATACCTGTATACGCAACGCAAAACACACATCAATCAATGGATATAGGGCCTATTAGGGACTATAATACAAAAATTATTGATAAGGGTTGTGATTTTGAAATCGGAAGTTTTGTAATCACCCCATTTTCAATTTCCCATGACGCCGCTGACCCTGTTTGTTATTCCCTGAACGACAACAAGGAAAAATATTCAATTCTAACTGATACAGGAATTATCTCCAACGAAATTTTAAAATCTGTTGCCGAAAGTGATTATATAATGCTCGAGGCAAATCATGATGTAGATATGTTAATGTATGGGAATTACCCATTTAATTTAAAAAGAAGAATTGCAAGTGACAAAGGTCATATGTCAAATGACTATGCCGCACAATGTGCAATAAAATTAATTGAAAATAACACTAAAAATATTATGCTATCGCATCTTAGCAACAACAATAATACCCCTGAAATCGCTTATAAAACGATTGAGGATGTTCTTTCTAAAAACGACATCAAAATCGGCAGGGATATAAAACTCTCGGTTGCAAACAGATATGAGGTGACAAGATTTATATGAAAATAACTGTTATATGTGTAGGTAAATTAAAAGAAGATTATTTGAAATCAGCAATTTCGGAATATTCAAAGCGTCTTTCAAGATTTGCAGATCTTGAAATCATTGAAGTTCCTGATCAAAAAATACCAGACAATGCAAGCAAAAAAATTGAAGAACAAATTCTAATTAAAGAAGGGGAACTTATCCTTTCTAAAATAAAAAACAACTCTTATGTTATAGCTATGTGTGTCGAGGGAAAGCTTATTTCAAGCGAAGAACTTGCTAATGAAATCAACAACATCTCAATGTCAAGCTCAAACATTACATTTATAATAGGCGGTTCTTTAGGACTTAGCGATACGGTTAAAAAAAGAGCAAATAAGCGCATAAGCTTCGGAAAAATCACACTTCCTCATCAGTTAATGAGAGTTGTTCTTTCAGAACAGATTTACAGAGCATTTAAAATTAATTCAAACGAAGCGTACCATAAGTAATCCATTATAATTTTTTATAAATTTCTATTTTGCATTTTTATTTCTGTTTATATTTTTAAACCTTTAGTTTTAAAAAATATATTGCAATATTTATGCACTTATGCTATAATATAAAAAAATTAAACAAAAGGAGAAATTTTCTATGTTAAGAGTAGGTATAGTAGGCTGCGGAAATATTTTCACCATGCACGCTACCAGTGCAGACTATTTGGAGAATGCACAAATCGTTGGTGTGTGCGACATAAAAAAGGACAGAGCAGACAAGGCAGCTCAGAAGTATAACTGTAAGGCTTATTACGATTATAAAGAGCTTATTAACAAGGATATAATTGATGTAGTACATGTATGTGTTCCTCATTATCTTCATCCAATCATTTCAAAATATGCTATAGAGGCAGGAGTTAATGTTCTTTGTGAAAAGCCTATGAGTATCAAGTATGAAGATGCTGTTGAGAATGTTGAGCTTGCAGAAAAGAACGGAGTTAAGTATGGTATCATTTTCCAGTGCAGATACAATGATTCCTCAAAATTGGTTAAAGAAAAAATCGAAGACGGCACCTTGGGCAAAATTATTTCTGCAAGAGTTGTTTTAACATGGTGCAAAGATGATGAATATTACAGTCTTTCAGACTGGAAGGGCACTTGGGATAAAGAAGGTGGCGGCGTTTTGATAGACCAGGCAATCCATTCTATTGATTTGGCAAACTGGTTTATAAACGACGAAATTGAAAGTGTTCAGGCACATATGGCTAACCGCGGTCACTCAATTATGGAGGTTGATGATACTGCAGAAGGCTTTATAAGATATAAAAACGGTGCAACTCTTGGTTTCTGGGCAATGAACAACTATGGTTGCGATGACCCAATCGAAATAAGACTCTATTGCGAAAACGGAAAAGTAGTAATGGATTATGATAATGCAGATATTGTTCTGAATAACGGAGAACATTTTACAGCAAAAACCACAGTAGACCCTGATGTTGTTTATGAAAATGGTAAGGATTATTGGGGATTCCAGCACATCCGTCAAATTGCAGATTTTTATAATGCAGTTGAAAACGACATAGAACCTACTATAAGCGGAAGAGAAGCTTTGAAAATCCAGAAACTTGTATGTGAAATATACAAGGAAGGAACAAAGAATTTTGAAAAGAATTCTAAATAATTAAACATTTAAAAATGACAATCTTAAGGGTTGTCATTTTTTGGTTATTATGATATAATTAATTTAAAAAAATAGGAACAAGTAAACCTTGTTCCTATTTGGCGGAGATGCAGAGATTTGAACTCTGGCGCCGGGATTACCGACCTACCGCATTTCGAGTGCGGACCCTTCAACCACTTGGGTACATCTCCAAAACACTTGTTAAAGTATAGCACAATTAATTAATTTTGTCAATTAAAATATTTTATCCGGAGGGATATTATGATAGCTAAAATTTCAAGCTCTCAAAACGAAAAATACAAGCATTTTAAAGCATTAAAGCAAAAAAAAGAAAGGATATTATCAAATCAATATACTGTTGAGGGTATAAAATCTGTAAATGATGCCATAACAGCAAAAGTTGATATTCAAGTTCTTATTGTTTCAGAGGATTTTTATAATAATACAACCTTTAATTATCCTGATAATATTGATATTTATATAATCAACGATAAGCTATTCCCTTCTTTATCAACTACTGAAACGCCCTCAGGTATAGTTGCTGTTATCAATATAAATTCTTACAAAGAATTTACTCCTGATTTAGATTTACCTTACATATACTGCGACAATGTAAGGGACCCCGGAAATCTAGGCACAATCATAAGAACTGCAGATGCAGCAGGTTTTGGAGGCGTCATTCTCTCACCAGACTGTGTTGATCTATATAATCCTAAAACAGTTCGCTCAAGTATGGGATCATTCTTCCATATACCAATAATTGAGGACTTTGATTACACTAAGTTATCTAATTTAAAAGAACAAGGATTTAAACTTTTTGCCGGTCTTTTAGACGATGAAACTGTTGAATATACCGATACCGATATGACATATCCATTAATAATAGTTATTGGAAACGAAGCCAACGGAATAAGTACTGATGTAACTAAAATGGCAGATGTAAAGGTTAAAATTCCTATTGACGGAAAAGCCGAATCATTAAATGCAGGTGTCGCTGCCGCAGTCCTGATGTATGAATGCAGAAGACAAAGAAAAACTCTTATTCATCACTGATGAATAAGAGTTTTTTATTACTTTTTAGTTTCTTGCAGCTTTATATGTCTTCTGTTTTTTATATGTTCTGGCATAGGTTTAATATCCCCTGCTTTTGTAAGTGCCCATCTGGTAATTAATGGACCAAACAATTCATAAATCAAAACTGCAAACAATGTTATATTCCTTATTAAGTATCCTTCTTCTCCAAGCTGCATTGCCATTGTACACATTCCAAGGGCAACACCTGCCTGAGGTAATAAGGTATATCCCAAATATTTACATATATTAGGTGCACAATGAGTTACTTCAGCACTAATATAAGTACCGAAATATTTACCTAATGACCTGAAAATGATATATACTAGACCAATTCCTACTATCGCTATATCTGCAAAAACACTCAATTCAAGTTCTGCACCGCTTACAACAAAAAAGAGTGCAAACAATGGCGATGTCCATTTATCACTTGCTCCCATAAGGTCGTGAGATAGTGAACAAATATTACAAAATACCGTTCCTAACATCATACAGGTAAGAAGTGAAGAAAAGCCTATATGAACAGGTCCTATTTCAAGCTTAATCATGGAAAGTGCGACTGTCAAAAACACTACACCGATTGTTAAATTAAGTCTGTTTGTGTTTGAATTGAAAAGTTTTTCAAGCTGAGTTAAAACCCAACCCATAACAGCACCCAGTGCTAATGATGCAATAATCTCAATTATAGGATTTACGATTATTGAAATCATATCAACTGAGCCAACACTCAATGATTTTGCAATACCGAAAGATACTGCAAAAACAACCAAGCCAACAGCATCATCAAGAGCAACAATAGGTAATAAAAGCTTTGTCAAAGGTCCTTCTGCCTTGTACTGACGAACAACCATCAATGTAGCCGCAGGAGCTGTTGCTGTAGCGATTGCCCCAAGGGTTATAGCTTGTGCAACAGATAACTTATCAGGCATCAAAAGGTGTACTCCCAAAAGTGCAATATCTACAAGTATTGTAGCTGTTAATGCCTGAAAAATACCAATAACAAATGCCTGCTTTCCTATATGCTTTAGTTCATCTACTCTAAATTCATTTCCTATCGAAAATGCTATAAATCCAAGTGCTATATCTGAAATCAAACCAATTCTTGACACAGCTTCATGTGAAGTAAACCCAAATCCCGAAATATTTAATGCACCTATAACATAAGGACCAATTAAAACTCCGGCAATTAGGTATGCTGTAACTGATGGAAGTTTTAATGGTTTAAAAGCTCTTGTCATTAAAAGTCCTGCCAACAGGGCAACAGAAACAGAAAGTATTGTACTCATAATAATTACCCTCCAAATATATGTAAAGTATTTTTTCCTCAAAAAAGCACTTGCATTCGCAAGTGCTTTTGGTAGCGGTAATTGGATTTGAACCAATGACACCACGGGTATGAACCGTGTGCTCTAGCCAACTGAGCTATACCGCCAAATCGACAACGGATTCATTATACACGATATGTCATCTTTTGTCAATACTTTTTTTAAATTTTTTATTATAATTCTTCGATTATTTTTATACCCTCAAAAAGCATATCTGCTGTAACCTCATATGGAACAACATTCATATCAGGGTCTTTTAATGCACTTTTTAATACAGCGTCAAGATATTCTCTATCACACGGAATATTTCTTTCCTTTAAAGTGGTTTCTACCCTGATTGATTTTAAAAATTCAACAATTCTTTTTGCTTCACTTATATTTTTGTCTACCGCAAGTTGAACTGCCGTACAATATCCCACGACATCACCGTGCAGAAAATTTTCTTCAAAACCTTTAATTATGGTAAGTCCGTAAAACAGAGCATGAGCCATAGCACCGTTATAGTCAGGATTAATCAACATTGATACCATTCCTGTGGTTATTATTATTGCCAAAACCACCTGCTCCAATTCATAAGAAGCCTTATTCTCCAACACATCATCAAGAGCCTTCTTTGCATATCTCATCAAAGGCTCATTACACATACTGCTTATTGTCAAAGCAAGCTCTGAAGAATAATCAAGAACTCTTCCCCTCGCTGAGAACTCAACCTCATAGTGCTTTGCAAGGGTATCACCAATTCCTGCACGTATAAATTTATAAGGTGCTTCCCTTATTATCTTAGTATCTATAAAACAATGATATGCAGGTTTATTATAGTAAACAAATTTAGAAAATGCGTGTTCTTTTGTATATATTACAGATAATGCAGAGCTTGCTGCACAGGTTGATGCAATAGTCGGAACGGTCACAACAGGTACTCCCAAAACATCAGCAAGATATTTTGACGTATCAATCGCCTTTCCACCACCAACTCCAACAACAAAATCAATATTTTTATCCTTGTATATACTCAAAAGCTCAAATACTCTTTCTTCAAGACATTCTGTTCCGTAAATAACTTCATCAATCATATTGAAATCAGATGATATACTAGAAATCAGTCTTTCTCTTGACACACTAAGCGCGGTCTTTCCGCCTATTAAAAGATAGTTTCTTCCAAGACTCTTACATACATCATTAAATTTTGAAAAAGCATCGTCCCCTAAAGTATATGAAGCAAAATATCTATCTTGCATTATAATATATCTCCTCTAAATTAAAATTTTAGGGCTGATGCGAACATCAGCCCCTATAATTACCATTTTTTCTATTAAGGCTTAAATTGATTATTTAACCAACATATCTGACAAGTTGTAGTTAGCAGCAATCTTAGCTACTGTACCATCAGCTGTCAATTCAGCGATAGCATCATTAATCTTCTGTGTCATATCACTGCCTGTTCTGCAAGCAATACCGTATTCCTGCAAACCAAATTCATTGTCAATATTTACAACAAGGTCAGGATAATCTGTTCCTTCACCTACCATACCGTATGCACATACACTGTCAACCAATGCAATGTCTGCTGTACCTGCTGCAACTTCCATAATAGCCTTTGCCATTGAGTCAACTGCTGTGTAGCTTGAGTTAGCAAAGAAATCCTTAGCTGATACAACTACTGTTTCATCATCTGCAATAGTTCCCTGAAGCTTACCTTCACCTGTTGAACCCTGTTCAGCAACTACTGTTGCACCGCTTGCATCTTTAGCAAACTTCTCAGCAACATCAGGCTTCATAACCATTGCCTGTGTGTTATTCAAGTATGGATTTGAAATGCTCATTGTCTGCTTTCTTTCTTCTGTGATACACATACCATTCCAGATACAATCAATGTTCTTTGAGTTTAATTCAATTTCTTTTGAATCCCAGTTAATTTCAACAAATTCAGGTTCGAGTTCAAGCTTTTCACATACTGCTTTTGCAAGCTCTGTATCAAAGCCAATCAATTCATTGTTATCATCATAATAGTTCATTGGTGCAAACAATGTAATACCGATTGTCATCTTTCCGTCTTCTTTGATTTCTTCATAATCTGAAGCTGTCTTTTCTCCGCCGCAGCCTGTCAATGCAGTTGCGAGCATTGCTGTGATTAGTGTTAGTGATAGTAATTTTTTCATAATTTTTACTTCCTTTCGTTTGTGTTTGATTTTTATTACACTACCACTATATCACTTTATCACAGTAAAGTCAATACCTTTTTTTATATTTGTATATTTTGTATATAAATTTTTAAATATTGATATATAATATGTGTATAATTTATAACAAAACTACTTGAATTATATATATTTATATGATAAAATCATTTTATAAAACTTGAAAGGGTGATTTTTATGGAATTATTTTTTACATTAATGTTTATTGTCATTATTATTTTACTGGCAAATGTTAAAATTGTACCTCAAGCCTATGCCTATGTCATTGAAAGACTTGGCGGCTACCACAAAACATGGTCCGTTGGTATTCACATCAAATTTCCTATTATTGATAAAATTGCAAAGAAGGTAAATCTCAAGGAGCAGGTTGCAGACTTCCCTCCTCAACCTGTTATTACTAAAGATAATGTAACAATGCAAATTGACACTGTTATATATTATCAAATTGTTGATCCAAAATTATACACCTACGGTGTTGAGAGACCAATGATGGCAATAGAAAATCTTACAGCCACAACCTTGAGAAACATTATAGGCGATCTTGAGCTCGATGAGACACTCACCTCAAGAGATACAATAAATACAAGTATGAGAGCTATATTGGATGATGCAACTGACCCTTGGGGAATTAAGATAAGCAGAGTTGAACTAAAAAATATTATTCCTCCAAGAGAAATTCAGGATGCGATGGAAAAGCAGATGAAAGCTGAAAGAGAAAGAAGAGAATCAATCTTAAAAGCTGAGGGTGAAAAGAAATCTGCAGTTCTTATTGCCGAGGGTGAAAAAGAATCTGCAATATTAAGAGCTGAAGCAAAGAAACAAACCGCTATTAAAGAGGCTGAAGGTCAGGCAGAAGCAATACTAACAGTTCAGACTGCCATAGCAGAAGGTATTAAAAAGATTAATGACGCAAATCCGTCAGATGCTTATGTTGCACTAAAATCGTTAGAAAGCTTTGAAAAAGCTGCAGACGGCAAAGCAACAAAAATTATTATCCCTTCACAAATTCAGGGCATAGCAGGTCTTGCAGCATCTATGAAAGAATTATTATCAGACAATAATCAGTAAAAAAATAACACTTGACTTTCTAGTCAAGTGTTATTTAATTTTGTTAATTACGCATTAGCCTTAGCAAGCATCAATGCAAGCTGTGACTTCTTTCTTGCAGCTGTGTTCTTGTGAAGAATTCCCTGACTTACGCCTTGGTCAATCTTCTTTACAGCATTATTGAACAATGCATTGATTTCAGCCTTATCTCCCGCTTCAACAGCAGCTTCAAACTTTTTAACTGCAGTCTTTAGCGCAGTCTTATGCATCTGGTTAATCAAAGTCTTCTTTGCAATAACCTTAACACGCTTCTTTGCTGACTTAATATTTGGCATAATATCCACCTCCATACGATTTAATAACATAATACTGAAATATTCTATCACATTAAAACAAAAAATGCAATAGTTTTTTTATAATTATTTGAAAAAATATTAAAATTTTTCTAAAAATCCAGCTATTATGCCATTTTGGTACTATTAGAGTTGATTTCTGCAATTCTTTTTTCCTGCTGACTCTTGAGTTTTTCTGTTATAAGTTTTTCAAGAACATAGGATAACTCAGTGGGAACGACAGCATCCTTTTTAATTTTTGCAATATAGGAAATAGCTTCCTCTACATCAAAAAATACTCCCTCTATCTGCTTACATTCACTCATATCCTGCTTTCCTGGTAAACGATCAATTCTTGAAATTCCTATTCCATAACTTTTGAGTTTGCTGTGTCCAAATCCTACCGGAGTTTCTAAAAGATAATATTTCAAAATTTTGTATCCGTTGTTTCTTTCATTTTCAAGCACCATCTCCGTACCAAATTGAATTTTCTTCATATATGCATCACCTTTTTCTAAAATTTATCACAAGGAATATTATAAGTCAAATACAAATCGATTACAAGAAAAAGAGTTCGCATTTTACGACACAATCCCACACATTATTACCTTATTCTTATATTACGACTTTATTCAGCACAATTAACACAGCGAAATTTATATTATTTAGTCGTATTTTGTATAAAAACAAAATCAAAATATATATTTAAAAAAATTCATAAAAAGACTTGAAGTTTTTCTCATTTTGTATTATAATATTATGGATAATATAAATTGAATCTTGAGGCGATGAAAACCGAGCCCGTGCGATTGAACGCCGTGAACCTTGTCAGATGGGGAACCAAGCAGCAATAAGCGGATTTTTCAATGTGTTACGACCTACTCGGTTGGAGCCTTTTTTTTGATTATTATACCGTTAATGGAGGTGTTAAGATGGCATATCAGGCGATTTACAGAAAGTGGCGTCCACAAGTTTTTGAAGATATCATCGGACAAAGTCATATAACAAACACTTTAAAAAATCAAATTATGAATGATAAGGTTTCTCACGCCTACCTGTTCTGCGGAACAAGGGGGACAGGAAAAACTACCGCCGCCAAAGTTTTATCAAAAGCCGTAAACTGTCTTAATCCTAAAAACGGTTCACCATGTAATGAATGTGAAATTTGTAAAGGTATTCAAGACGGAAGCATTATGGATGTAACTGAAATCGATGCTGCTTCCAACAATAGTGTTGATAATATCCGTGACTTAAGAGATGACGTTAACTATGTATCAACAAGAACAAGATACAGGGTTTATATAATCGATGAAGTCCATATGCTGTCCACAGGGGCTTTCAATGCTCTCTTGAAAACACTGGAAGAACCCCCTGCTCATGTCATTTTTATTCTTGCAACAACTGAGGTTCATAAAATTCCCGAAACAATTCTTTCCCGTTGTCAGCGTTTTGATTTTAAACGAATTTCTCCAAATGATATTATTATAAGGATGAAAGAAATTGCAACCGCTGACGCAATTAATATTTCCGAAGACGCATACTCTACCCTTGCAAAAATGGCTGACGGCTCAATGCGTGACGGGTTGAGTATCCTTGAAAGATGTGTTTCAGCCTGCGGAAATCAAATAAATAACGATAGCATTATGTCTGTTTTAGGAATGGCAAAATCAGATTTACTGTTCGATATAACTAACGCATTAATTACTTCAAATTCCAAAAATGCTTTGTTATCTGTTGATATGGCAGTAAAAGAAGGCAAAGACCTTAATGTTACATTTGATTCATTAATCAGGCATTTAAGAGACCTTCTTGTATGTAAAATTATGGATAATCCAGAAACCGCAGTCGATTATTCTAAGGATCTACTTGTCAAACTTAAATCTCAATCAGAAAAAGCCACCTATGAAAAATTAAGTCATGCTACATCGGTACTCACTAAAGCTAAGGCAGATGCTAAATGGGTTAAAAATCCAAGAACAATATATGAACTTGCTCTTATAAAACTAACAAGACCTGAGCTTGATTCTTCACAGGAAGCACTTCTGAGTAGACTATCTGATGTTGAGGAAAAAACAAAAAATCCTATTGTTATTTCTGAACCTGTTAAAAAGGAAGAGGTAAAAGAGGAAATTCCAAAAAAAAAAGTTGAAGTATCAGCAAGATTATTTGCTCCATTAGATGTTTCTTCTCTAACAGCCTCCTCCCCTATCGTTGCGACTGCAAGGAACTGGGACAAGATTGCATCATCAATATGTGATAAATATCCGTTCCTATGCGGAATAATAATGAACAGAAAAATCACTATTGATGCAGAGGGAATTCTACTATTATTTAATAAAGAAGAAACTACATTAAAAAAATTAGCATCAAACTACATCAATCACATTCAGGAAGCCTTTAGTAAAATCTCAAAATCAGGTTTTATAATAAAAACAGTTTTTAAAGAAGATGTTGAAGATGTTATGATAGACTATTGGAACATCAAATCTGATACAACAAAAGCTACTGATAATAAATCATTATCAGACGATCCCCTTGACAGACTTGGAGAAAATTTCTCCGGAATTGTTGAATATAAGGACGATGATAAGGGTGAAATTAACCCGGTAGCAGATGTTGCCGAACAACAGGAAATCCAAGAAGATGATTCGGAAGAATTCCTTAGTGATGATGAACTCGAAATTGATGAGAATGATTAAACATTTTATATGATGGAAATAAAAATATTAAAAAAGCCATAACCATCAATGGCAGAATGGAGAAAAATATGGGTAAGTACAAAGGTTTTAAAGGCGCAGGCATGAATACAAACACTAAAATGAACAGTGTTATATCTCAGGCAAAAAAAATGCAGGAGGAAATGGAAAAAGTTCAGGCTGAAATGGAAGAAAAGGTTATTGAATCAACTGCAGGTGGCGGTGTTGTAGAGGTTAAGGTTAACGGCAAAAAGGAAATCCTTTCGATTAAAATTAAACCTGAAGCAGTTGACCCTGACGATGTTGAAACCCTTGAAGATTTGATATTAGTTGCTGTTAATGATGCCATTAAAAAAGCCGATGATATGATGTCTGAAGGAATGAATGCAATTACAGGCGGAATTAATATTCCCGGATTATTTTAATTTGTGAGGTAGATTCCATGTTTCCGCCATTAATTGAAAGTCTTATTGAAAGCTACGCACAACTACCGGGTATCGGCAGAAAAAGTGCTGAAAGAATTGCTTTTTATATCCTTGATAATATGTCAAGGGATGATGTGAAATTTATGACAGACTCAATAGTTACAGCAAAAGAAAATGTTTCTTTTTGCCCCGAATGTCAAAATCTTACAGACACAACACCTTGCAGAATTTGTGCCTCTGATAAACGAGATAATTCTGTAATCTGTGTTGTTGAAAGTCCCAGAGATGTTATAGCTATAGAGAAAACAAAGGAATATAATGGTTTATACCATGTTTTACACGGAGCATTATCTCCAATGGATGGCATCTCACCTGATGACCTGAAAATTAATGAACTTTTGTTAAGACTCAACAATGATGTAAAAGAAATCATAATGGCAACAAATCCTACTGTAAGTGGTACAGCGACAGCAGTGTATTTGTCAAAACTAATCTCTCCAATGGGAATTAAGGTGACAAGAATAGCTCACGGCATTCCTGTAGGCGGAGATTTGGAATACGCAGATGAAATTACTCTTATAAAAGCCCTTGAGGGTAGACAATCAATGTAAAAAAGTGCCTAAAAGGCACTTTTATTTTGTAATCTTTTTAAAGCCGGCATATATCTGAGAAGTGATGAAATGCATACAAATTGAATTATTGCATTAACGATACCTGAGAAAAAAATACGTCTTACCAATATAAAAGTATATGGTTGTCCGTACAAATTCATCAAAATAAAAGACATTACTCCAAGGCTTAATATTATTGTGTTAAGTGCAATGCATACACACAACTTTAAAATATTCTTACTATTCAAACAAGTTGATTTATGAAAGAAAATTCCAAAAGAAAAACCGTATAAAAATTCAATAAATGTGATCGGAAGAAAAAGCGGGCCATTCCCCGGATTTAAAATATACGATAAAATATCCGATAATCCACCACATAGACCACCATAAATTGGACCATAGAAAGCAGAACACAGAAATATTGGCAAAAATTTAAAAGATATCTTATTCATATCATCCGGTCGAATTGTCAATGTTCCTAGCACAAATGAAATAGCAATAAGCATTGCAATGGCACAAATTTTGTGAGTATTAATTTTTAATTTCATAATAAAAAAATCCTTTCTGCAAAATAACTGCAAAAAGCATTTCTCTACACTGATTGCAGCAACGGAATGCGAAATCAATACCGCAAGCTCAAGCTTTTCGTAACAGGGACAACTTCCCGTTCCCTGCTCACTTAACGCATTGATTTCTACTTTGCTGATTACATAATAACACAGTATATTTTAATTGTCAATATTATTATGAAATAAAAAGTATTGACAAATCAGATTAGTTATGTTATCATATTTTGGTATTTATGCGGATATGGCGGAATTGGCAGACGCGCATGGTTCTGCTCGCGTCATATCGGTGAAAAGTGATTGAATTCGGTTTATCCGTTTTCATATATGAGGATTAAGCGGTTTCGCTCCTCCTCGGGTTACCTCTCCCGTGTAAAAATTATGAGGTTAAAACTTAACATGCGGATATGGCGGAATTGGCAGACGCGCATGGTTCTGCTCGCGTCATATCAGTGAAAAGTCGTTGAAATCGGTTTAACCGTTTTCATATATGAGGATTAAGCAGTTTTGCTCCTCCTCGGGGTTACCTCTCCCGTGTAAAAATTATGAGGTTATAATTTAATATGCGGATATGGCGGAATTGGCAGACGCGCATGGTTCAGGTCCATGTGAAAGCGATTTCATGCAGGTTCAAGTCCTGTTATCCGCACCAAAATCGGAACAGCTTTTATACTCTGTTCCGATTTTCTTTTATGCGATACTCTTATAGTCGCCGCTATGTGCAAGGACTATATTTCCTTCTTCATCAAACAGTTCTCCATAGTATTCTCCAAACGGTGCTTTCATTGCAACTACTATGGATAGCTCGTTATCTTGTTCGAGGATGATAATTTCGCTGATTAACAATCTTAAATTTGCATTGCTTATGGCTCCATCCTTGATAATTCCGTCTAGTATATCTATGCTGTTTTTAATTTCTGCCTTTCTTTTTTTGACGGTTTCATCAAGATTTTTTATTGAATCAATCTTCTTTGTAAGGTTTTCAATCTCGTTCTTTCGTTTAGCT
>JAZRIR010000011.1:0-25141 GCA_045645365.1 Clostridia bacterium
TCAACAGTTGTTTCTACTGAAACAACCGACATTTCTTCCTGTACAGGAGCGAATTCTACAACTTCAGATGCAGTTTCTGAAGTGGATACTTCTGCACCTTCATCAAAAAGTTCTATATCAAACTCTTTTTTTGCAGTTCCGTCTTCTTCCTCGCCTGTCCACAGGTTTACATTTCCAACGGGGAATAAGTGTTTATTTGCAATAGCCCATTCGGCTGCATCTGCTGAAAGAGGACTGAAAGAGTTCCATGATTTATACTGAATCATATCACCTATATTTACAATAATATCGCAAAGTGATTCTCCGGCACCCCATATGTCACCTATACAAATCTGACCATCTCTAAAATTAGGATGCCAGATAGGTGTTGCGATAGTACAAATCGGTTTATATCTTGGATATTCGGCATGTAATGTAATAATTACAATGTGCTTACCAAGAGTTTCGATTCTGCCATCTTCTAAAAGGTATATACCATTTACATAATATGTAACTCTGTATTTTTCGGCAGGTTCTTCACCAATAGGTTCTACAACAATATTTTTATGGTTTGAAAAATTCTTTTTTATCTGCTCATAGTCGGAGGCAATTCTCCTCATTCTTGCGTTCATTCAAACAGACCTCCTAACACTTCATTTTTATCTTTTGATAGTTCGTAATAAACATATTTCATACCTTTTCTCACCGCAATGATATGATACAAAGGTATACCTATTTCATACAACTTCTTATCAAGAAAATCTCCTTCTCCGTTTATTGTATGAATAGTTTCAAACTGCATTGTTTTGCCACATTTTTCACAGACAATATCCTTGCCACGTAAACGGTTTACAGCATTGAATATTTCTTTTGTATGTCCGCAAACACAATTTGCAGTTGTAGCAATATCACGGTCAAATTCGATTATTGCACCATCCCCAAGGTCTTTTGTCGCCTGATTCAAAACATCTCTTACAGATACTTCACGAGCGGACCAGCCCATTTCCTTGATATCGTCATACAAATCATGACTCATACAATCATCTTTAAGCTGATACTCTACGACAAAAGAATCATGGGTAAGTCCATTGAACACATACCCTTTACCGGCAAGAGTAGGAAGATTTCTGTCGTTATGCAAAATCTTCAGCATTTCCTGAACCTGAACACCTGCAATAATCGATGAAGATGTAGGTGTGGTAGGTGTTTTGCCTTCCAACATTTCATCGTGAGTTAAGAGGGCACACGACTTTCTCTTGTTAATGAGTTTCCAATCTGTTTCAGTCATTGTGCATTCATAACATGGTCCGGGCGGAACGAAAACTCTTGCAAATCCATTCAGAACTTCAATCGCCCCGTCAATCCACGGCTTGTTCACTTTGTAACACGACTGATTAATTGCAAGTCGTGCTTCACGGTTATCAAGACCACCAAGAACAATATCCATACTGCGGAATACACCTAACCCAATATCAGTAACGATATTTTGGTTGAGGCATATTGCTTTAACATCAGGATTAATCTCCATAGCAGCTTCTGCTGCAGCTTGAGATTTATATTTGCCAACATCCTTCATTCTATAGAGAATAGAACGAGTAAGGTTTGTTTGCTCAATCTTATCCATATCAATAATAACGATTTTTCCCACACCAAGTAGAGCAAGGTTCTTAATAAGCTCATTGCCGATGGCGCCGGCACCTACAACCATTACCGTTGAATTATGTAGAAGTTCCTGATTCCACCAAGGGATAAGTTCAAGTCTTGAGTAGCGATTTTCTTCAAAATCACTTTTTGTTAATTCGATATCAGACATGATAAAACCCCTTATTTCTCCATTTTATGTAACATATAAAATACAATTGCAAGCATAAAGACACCTTCGCCTGCATATCTCAAAGCTCCCATAAGACTGAAGAAGCCTGACAAATCACTATCGTATTCAACAATATTGCTCAAAACCCCAGCGCCAATATATACACCAGCACCAATAAATCCTAATAATTTTACTACATCAAATTTACTTTTTTTAGTTGCACTATATGTGTTATATACAGGCTGAGTAAAGGTTGCCTGAGATGGTGCGCTTACAGGCTGTCCACAATCAGTACAAAAGGCAACACCGTCTTGCATTTCTTTGCCGCACTTTGAGCATACTGCACCTGCAGTAATTTCCGGTTGAAGTCTCAAAACGTCACCATCTTTAATGTGTGCATCGGCTAAAGTCTGTGTTTCTAAAAGCTGTCTACCGGACACTTTGTGTATAAATTTATAGCTAATAGGATTACCATCAGGACCTGTTGAAGGCAATTTAATCTTTTCAACAAGCTTAACCATAATAATACCTATTTTTATATCATCCGGCAGTCCTACCTTTTGCTCCTTGTTTCCTGTTGCGTCAACAATAATTACGTTTACTTTTCCCATGATATTTAACTCCTTTATATATTATTTAATTTAAATCATCGCATAATTCTTTTAAGTCTTCATAAGCGTCAACCGTTGCCGAATCACAACTACTGAAATTGCTCTTAAAAGAATTATAGTTTCCACTTGGATCTGTTACACAATCATACATATCTTCGTATTCATCATATAATGTTTTAACCGCCTCACAGATTTCTTCAAGCTCATCACTATCATTTGCTGGTTTTTTCAACTTTGAATACAATGCATCTATAACAATTTTTTGACTTTTTGCAGTACTTATTTCGCTAGACATATTTGACAAAGCCCCTGCAACTGCCTCATCTATACTATCGTATATACTCCAACGATCATATATGTAGTCGTGCCACTCTCCCTGAATTTCATTACCAATATCCTCAAGGTTAGCTGCAGAAGATAATACGGTTGAGCAGAATGTTTTCGCATTTTCCTTGTATTCAGATACTTTCATGTTTTGAAAAACAAAATACGAAACAACGGCAGATATTAAAAGGATAATGCCTATAATAGAAATTATTTTTTTCTTTTTATTTGCTTTGGTTCCATTATTAACAATATTTTGGTTAAATTCTTCGATTGAAGATGTAGGTGTAGCGATTCCTAGTGCCCCCGTTTTCTCTCCACAAGATGGGCAAAAGGCTTGTCCTTCTTGAAGTTCAGTTTTACAATTTGGACAAAGTTTCTTAAAAGATGTTCCGCACTCTGGACAGAAAAGTTGTTCTTCTGTGAGCAGAGCTTGACAGTTTACACATCTTTTTTCCTTTGGTTTTGATTCAATAGATGTCTCCATCTCCGTTATTACTTCCTCTTGAACAGACTCGGTCTCCAAAACCCCTGGCTTTTCTGTTGTTGGGATTACTTTATTTTCGTTTCCCATAAAAATTCCCCTTTGCTTATGTATTTTTGATGTATATTTTAAAGGATTTTTCCTTTAGTGATATAAATTATACTTTCTATCCTTATGGCAAACAAGTGCCACAAGATTCGTATTCTCCCGACTCAAATTGTTCTTTTGTAAGTCGCTCAATGTTATTGTTATTCTTTACATGTATACATTCAGCTTGGTGATACTTGTCGCCTGTATTGGTAATGTAGAAATCACCATAATATGATCGTTCTTTATTAATAGCGATACCAGCAACAATTATAACCAATATAGCAACAATAGATGAAGCAACGAGCACTACTGTCTTTTTGTGTTTTGTAATAGTAAGTTTTAAATTACAAGAAGCATTTTGATTTAGTAAATAATGTGAAAATTCATTTGCTTCATATTCCTCTTTGACATCCTTACCTATGATAGGAGTGGTTGTAAAATGTTCACAAACAATATGCCCAAGTTCATGTGAGAGAACCAAAGTCTTT
Organism: Clostridia bacterium; assembly: GCA_045645365.1. Taxonomy (GTDB): domain Bacteria; phylum Bacillota; class Clostridia; order UBA1381; family UBA1381; genus RGIG1988. The sequence goes on from JAZRIR010000011.1 coordinate 3,790, forward strand.
TCATCATCGCTTAAATCCTCGTTTATAAAAATAAGGCGATAATCTTTACTTACATATGTAAACCCTCTTGATTGTGACACCGCTTCACTGAGTCGTAAATTCTGTATAACCGTTTCAACATCTTTATCATTAAAAATGTTATTGAATTCTATAATTGTATAACCAATTCTTTTTGCCACATCTTTTAAAGTAGAATAATTTACAACTGATATTGAATGTTGTTTTATAAATTGGTTTGTAATTTTCTTAATAGCATTGCTCATATTCTAATTGTTCCTTTTAATGTTCTTTAATGCTTGTGCTGTATCTTCTTGTTTTTCTGAAATTTCTCTCTTTGTAAAATCAACACCCTCAAAAAACTTAACAACCGCTTCACCAGAAATATTATTACAACGAGAATATTCTACCATTAAAATGGTCTTTAGTGTGGAGATAGCCTGTTCATCTAATGAATCAATAATGTTCTTTGTATCCGCCTTAAATAACATGTTTAACTCAAAGTCAACCGGTTCTTCACCTTCGTTAAAACGTTTAATTAACTCATGCGGAAAAGCTGAGATGTTTCGAATCATCTTGTGAGTTTTTTTATTATAATCATAAAAAAGAATAAGAGATAGGTAAGTATTCCATGACATTTTTCTCGCCTTTCTCTCTATCGAACCATACGTTTGTCTTGAAACTCCTATTAAATTTGCTATCTCTTCTTGTGATATTTCTGCTTTTGCCCGGAGCAGTGCTAATTCTGGTGTCAATGCTTCGATAAATTCATTCTTTTCTTCTTCAGTTAGAAAAAATCTTGATATCTCTTCCATTATTACAAACCTCTTTTCGTAGAGTAACCAACTAAATGAATTTATAATTTACATTATTTTACCATATTGGTGTTAGATTTGTCAATGTGTTTCACCATTTTTCTTTATATTTAGACAAATTTTATGCATAATGTATATTATACAAGAACTTTAGAGACATATTTCAAAAATGTCTCAACTCAAAAGATTAATAATACTTCTGTTTTTTCTTTCAGCATATTCATAAGCAAGCTTTGTGCCACTTCTGGGTTGGTAGTCAAACAAATCCCGTCTGCTGTTTCTACGTCTTGGAGGAAGATAGTTTTCATCGTAATAAACCACGCAGAATTTACTGCGGTTAATCATTTCCTGATTGCGTTCCACATAAGATGCTCTGCCTGTGTTTTCCATATGTTCAGGGAAGTATGTACCTTCATAATGTTTAAGCAGACTATCCTCATACCAGTCGGGAATATGTTGAAATGCTGACCTGACGTATATCCGCTTGATGCGAGGATATTTTTCTCGCAACTCGGTTACCGTTTTAAGGCACAAACTGTCAAATTCACTTTTGCTACCGAAGAAGAAAGTATCAACATTTTCATTTATGATTAAATTCTCAACAATTCCGCATAGCCTATTTTTTAATTCTTCTGTTTCAGCAATCTTTCTGTGACCGAAGAAGCAGCAAGATTTTTCTTTATCTATGTCGGGCATATTTCTACTCAACTCCCATTAGCTCACATAATCAGCATTATGTGTGTAACTAAGACTGCTGAAAGAAAAAATCACCCTTGCAGGTGATTGCAGTTACCACGAATTCAAAAGAGCCTCAGACCAATGAGTCGTAATTTTTTCATTGGTCTATTTGCCGTGTGCAAATTTTATAAATTCGTTCTATTTATCTCTGAAACATTGACCTTTATGTATTTTCGTGGTATAATTTATTCAAATATTTTAATTATTTTGCCACATAATGCTGATTATGTGGTTTTTTAATTTTGCATCCGTACAAGTCCCATTCTTTGCATTTGCCTGCGGTGGGTAGAGCCATTTTCTATGGTATAGATTCTGGTAGTATTTACACTTGAGTGACCAAGTATGTCGGCTAGGCGAACGATATCCTTTTGCAGTGAGTAGTATGTTCTTGCAAACAGATGGCGGAGATTATGTGGAAATACTTTTTCTTTTGATACGCCGGCAATTTCGCATAGTTGTTTCATCGATTTCCATATTGAGTGCCGATCCACTGGATGACCTTTTCTTGTTACGAATACGGTTCCCGAAGTGATATGACTTTCCTTTATATATTTTTTTAGAAGAGCACACAACTCTTTCGGCAGAATTATCATTCGTATTTTACCTTTCAACCTAACCTGTGCCTGACCTGTCATCACAGAATTTACATCAACATATTTTAATTCACTTACACGAATTCCTGTGGCACATATCGTCTGCATGATGAGGTAGAGACGCTCATTCTTTTTACTCTTTGCCGCTTTGAGAAGTCTTTCATATTCAGCCTTGGTAAGTTCCTTTTCGCTTTGACAGAATATTTGTCTTTGCACTTTTAAGTTCTTAACCTTGAGGTCATATCTTTCAATATAATTAAAGTATCCATTGAGAGAGGACAGGACAGAGTTCACACTTGCTGGGGCATATTGTTGTATGAGTATACTTTTGTATTCAAGCACAAGTGCTTTTGTAATTTCTCTGCCGCCTAACCATTCTGCGAATGCATTTATGTCGCGAATATATTTTTCTATAGTGACTGAGCATTTTTCTTCCTCGATTAAATAATTTTTGTAGTCATCAATAGTGCGTTTAGTAATTTCATTCATGATTCAACAACTCCTTTTCAAATATTATATACCGAATAATTTTTTCGAATACAGTTTTGAAAATTTATTGTCAATGTTTCAGCTTATATGAATATTAAAAGGCGATTGCTAATTATCAAACGGAATTAACAATCGCCTTAATACTTTCGTATGCTTTGCCATATAATATCACCTCCTGTGAGACAAAGCATACCACAGAAGAGAGAGGAAGTCCACGAAGGTTTTTCAAAATCCTTTTCTTGGGTTAATGTACAACAAATTTTGTGCACAGAAAAAGCCCATGCTTAAACAACATAGGCTTGTCCTTACTTAAAGAATTAATAATATAGATTTTTAAAATGTAATATAAACAATTTGAGCTATTCGTTATTTTTGCTTTTTCCTTCTATAATCACCCCTAAATGAAACAACTGTTCAATTGCAACTTTTATGTTATAATCGCAAAGGCCGCCCTTTCTTAACCAAATTGCATATAACAATATCTCTAAAGTTTCAAAATCTAATATCGTATTATCATCGTAATGCAAATCCATATGACCATGTGCAATATCATTGCGAATAGTATTTAATCTGGAGCCAATCGATGGTATTTTTTTACGCCATGTTTTACCATAGTTTAGTTCCATAAACACATCTATACAACCAATGTGTTCTTTAATTATTTTAACAAATCTACCTTGTAAACTACTTTCCATTCCCAATATCCGATTTCCTATTTCTTTAGCTGCTTTTTTCTTTTTGCCTTCAAATTTTATTTGAAGTTCATTTGATATTTCAAAGAATAAAGACCTAACATCATAAAAATCCTGAGAACGCATCATTTCCGAATAATATAATTCGGTAATACGATCAAAAGCGGCAAAATTAAAAATGATTCTATCTGGTCCGTAAACATTCCAGTCGGCAGTGCATTTCGGGATGTTTTCGTAATATAATTTATTTTGCAAACTTAATAAGACTAGATTGGAAAAACAATCTTTGATAATAGTATAATCAATCAATCTTTTTTTCTTTTTATTATCAGTTTCTTGGATGGTTGCATTTTTTTGAATAACAAATGAACCAAAAACTCTTTTGTATTCACAATTTGTACAAAAGATCTGAGTCTCGTTTAATTCGATGTTTTGTCTCTTTTGGAGAAACGACAATACATGTTCTATGGATAATCTAACGGCTTTTACTACTGCAATACTGACTGGTTTTGAAAAATTTATTATCATACTACTTTTACTAGAAAAAGGTTCCGCAGACAATGTATGTTGTGTAACAACAGCTTTTACCTTAAAATCAATTGTTATTCCGTCATATACTATTGAACCACAATCATATTCAGTAGATGGCAAAGCAGATATAGATAATGCTCCCAATGACCCATTTTCATTCCACGTGTTATTAAGTTGAAAAGCAAAACCTGGATTGAAAAACAAATCTATAGATTCTCCTGAAATGACCATTCCATCAATTTCATTAGTTACTATATCCCAATTATGTATTCTTTTTACAATTTTATCTGCATTTGATTTTATATCTTCAGGCTTTGAAAGACTCGTTTTATCATTCGTATTATTGGGTTTGTATTTTGTACTGGTTTCATCATAACAGTATATTGAGTCAATATCATAAGTCAAAAAACCATTATTATTGGAATGATGTTCTGATGTTTCAAATATAATTTTTTTGCCTGTAGATGTAACTCCTTCAATAAATAGTTGAGGAATAACTTGTCCCTTTTGAAAAGGTTTGTTAATTTCTTCAAAAAAACTTGATTGTAATGACACCATCGATTTTGAGTCAGGAGGAAATACATCCAATTTTCCATTATCATATAAAAATGGGTATTCTGTATCATCTTTTTTTAAAAAACCTTTAATTACAGTGGAAATAGATTTCCCCAAAGTTATATTTGCACTCATAAAAAATCCCCTTAAACCTATTTATCATCGCCAGATTCTTCCACAATCCCTTCAATTAAATCTGTTACTACCTGATTAAGTTCAGTTGCATTTTTTGAAGTTATAACGGGATCGCCGGTTTCTTGTTCAATATCCTTGCGTGCATTTCCGGCAACGGCACCTCCGCGTTTAGCAATTTTTATATTCTCATCAAACGATTTCGGTTGCTCTCTTTTAGAGATTTCAGTTGTAGTTGCTTCGGCAAGCATAGTGAGAACAAGTTCAAGATCTGACATATTATCTCTTAAGTTTTCTTTTGTAAGACCTTTAAGATTTTTATATTTTCTCGTTGTCATACCTGACCATGCTTTGGATATTTCATCGGTAAGGATGGCATATTCACGACCTTTTTCAACTCCACGCTTGTCCCATTCATCAGTTAATGCATTTCGCACACGAATTGATAAGAGTCTTTGGTGAATCCATTCTTCGCTGTAACCTTTTTTCTGATAGGTTTCGAGTGCTCTGTCAATAGCAAGTTCGGGATCGATAGTTTCTTCAATTCTTTCTCTTCCGACCTGTGCAAGCCACATCTTAAATGGCTCTGCTTTGGGAGATGGAATGGACTGAATGATGCGGAGCAGTTGCTCAGTATCAGCTACGTCTGTTTTATATTTTTTACCATCTTTAGGCGATTTTAATTTCAGTTGGTTACAATTTGTAACCGACTCATTACCTTCATCCTTCAGACGCTTTTTAAGTACCTTCCAATAGTTATTGGGATTAGGGCTATCAGTCAGTACACCTATCACATCCACCACAGAGAAGTACCATTCTTCTGTTTCTTCGTTCCATGCAGTCCGGATTTTTTTATCTTCAAATATTTGTATCTTATCGTTATTGTCCATAGTTAAACCTCCGATAACTTCTTGAACATATTTTAACATATTTTTCGACAAATTTCAATAATTTTGAGAATAAAGCTTCAATCATAACAGCCAATCATCATCGTAGTTCTTTTCTTCTTTTACGAAAGGATATTGTATTGCACCGTTGATTTTTTTCACCTCCTCGATGCAACTTTTATGGAGAGTGTCTGCGTTCTCATAATTGATTCTAAATTGTTTAATCAATAACCAAAATATTTTCGAAGTTTCGACTGCTTGTTTGAACATTAATCGTGCAGTACGATTCTCAAATTTTTTCATCATCCCAGCCAAATTATCTCTGATGGTTTGATTAATATATTCTTCATTATTTTTGTTATGTAAGTACAGATTATAGAACCTAACAGCCTCGGCAATGTATTCACTTCTGCTTTCATAATCGGATGCAATTACGTTTGCATCACACTCTTTTAAATCTTTATCTTCAATCCAAAAACTTATATGTTTTTTTGCCATTTTCTTTCACTCCTTTTTTCAAAATATTTTACTTTAAATCTCTGTTTGATGATGGAAAAGTTATTGCTCCATTGATGCGTTTTGCTTCTTTAACACATTCAGTATGAAGCTCATCATAGTCTTCAATTCCGTGTTCAAGTCCATCAAATAATATTCTGCAAGTCTTTGCAGATTCAACTATTAACTTAAACATTTGTCTTCCAATTCTGTTCTCAAGACTATCCAACATAGATTCCATTCGATTTAGAATTTCAACATTCACATATTCCGAAATATGTCTGTTAAATAAATACGAATTATAAAATTCAAGTGCCTGCACAATAAACTCGCTACGAGTTTTCACATCGTACCTGATTTGATTGATATCACACTCTTTTAATAAGCTGTTGGGAATCCATATGCTTATGTGTTTACTTTCTTTTTGTTTACTCATTAAAAATCCTCCTTTTGGGTGTTGCACATTGCAAATCACCTGTTATTTATCGCTTTAATACTGCGTTTTGCCATATATAGCACCCGATATGACACCAAATCTCCTACAATAACACCAACCCGAACGGCTCTGCCGTGCGGTGTTAGAGGCTCAGGGGCATTAAAATGCACCTGTGCTTTTTCCTGCTTCAATTTATTTTGACTAATTTTCAGTCTAACTGCAGTGATTTTCATGTATCGTTTTATCATTTTAGCAGTGGCGTATTCTATATGAATTTTATACCGATAGGGTTATTGGATTAAAAATATATTTATTCTAATCAGGAACACACCATCAATTTTAATGCCTCAGTAGCCTTGTTCAACCTTGGTACGAGCGACTAAACTGACCGAGGGTGTGTAATTACCTTACTGCTATTTTTTAACTTCAAGCCTCCATTGTTGAGCCTTGGTACATTGCGAGAGTTTGTATTGAAGGGATATTGGAATAAAAAATAATTAATTTGCGAATTTCTACAAGAAGTGCCAATCAATTAAATCATCGATGTATTTCATTGCTTATATTATTCTTTTGCAATATCCCTTATTGTATTATTATCTAAGTATTATTTGCAGTCCATCCTGACACCACATCAGTCAAATTTGAGCCACCATATTTTTAGACTGTTCCATAAACCTTACCTGTAAATTTATAGAGATTTGATGTAGAAGAACCATTTTTCCTTTTTCGATTTATCTTTTTAAGATAACCTTTGTCCACAAGTTCAGGAATTGCTCTTTTAACCGTACTTAAACTAATGTCTATATCTTTGGATATTGTATTAAGAGAAGGGTAACAGACATTTTGATTTCCTGCTCTCATAAGCAGATAACACAGTATGCGATATTCTGCTGCAGAAATATTTTTATCTGTGATAAGTTCATTTAGTATGTTTGTAAAATTGCTGTTTAATTTTGGCATTGTATTTCCTCCGTTTCTGTAATTAAAAAAGCCGCATCATTTCGATACGACTGATTTGTTTTTATTTTAATTCTATTTCATTTTCAATTTCATTCCACCTATTCCATAGAATGAAATTAGCATAAAAAATCAGAGGTTTTTATCAATTGTATCAGCCTGAAACCCTTGATTTTATGCGGTTTTTAATTTTTTCACTGAAGGAACACGACCATCAGGTCCATGTGAAAGCGATTTCATGCAGGTTCAAGTCCTGTTATCCGCACCAAAATCGGAACAGATTTCATACTCTGTTCCGATTTTCTTTTATGCGATACTCTTATAGTCACCGCTATGTGCAAGGACTGTATTTCCTTCTTCATCAAACAGTTCTCCATAGTATTCTCCAAACGGTGCTTTCATTGCAACTACTATGGATAGCTCGTTATCTTGTTCGAGGATGATAATTTCGCTGATTAACAATCTTAAATTCGCATTGCTTATGGCTCCATCCTTGATAATTCCGTCTAGTATATCTATGCTATTTTTAATTTCTGCCTTTCTTTTTTTGACGGTTTCATCAAGGTTTTTTATTGAATCAATCTTCTTTGTAAGGTTTTCAATCTCGTTCTTTCGTTTAGCTATCATATTGTCATAGGCTTCACGATTTTCCTTATCTGTAATTCTCTCCATAAGTATATTTTCTATATCTTCTTTAAGTGCAGATATTTTACTCTTCATATCAGAAATCTTTTTCTCTGTATTAGCTTTATTTTTCATTATGGCTTTTACATCCTTTTCAATAGATTTCCAATTTTCTTCTGCCTGAGACTTAATCCTTAAAAGCTCCTTGTATATCAATGCATCCAGATCTCTCTCCTGAACTCTGTGAGATGTGCAGTACACCTTATATCTGTGATATCCATTGCATACATATTCCACTCGTTCAGGTTTATCTCTCCATCTTCGTATTTTTGCTACGAAAGTACAACCACAATCTCCACACTTTAATAACCCTGTGTATCGATGATATGGTTTTCCGCTCGAAGCTCTGACCTTAGTTTCCTTTTTAGCTTCAATCAGTTTTTGTACCTTATCCCATATTTCCTTTGGAATTATTACAGGTGCAAAGTTTTCGTGCCTGAATTGTTCTTCTGTCGGGACCTTATGTCTGATTTTCTTTGCCTTATCGCTTTCTTCTACATGGCATATCAGTGTTCCTGTATAGAACTCATTTGTAAGCACTCGCTTGACTGCAGTTGAATCCCACAGGTACTTAAGGGTTATGGCAGGTTTATTATAGCCTTGATTTTTATCGTTGTATAGCTTTTGATAATATGACGGCGATTTCTTGCCATCTTTATTCAGCTTTTCCGCAATCGCTTTAAAGCCGAAGCCATCAAGATACATTGAATAAATTTCTTTAACTATACCTGCAGGCTCATTCTTGATTACAATTTTGCCAGAGTTCTTATCCTTGTAGTAACCCATAGGTGGCATATTGCATATGCCCTTGTCCTTTTGCTTCTGACGATATCCGTATCTTATCTTTTTGCTGACATCTCTTGCATACATATGATTCATAAACTGACTCATTTCCATACGGAATCCATCATCGGTATTGAAGCTGTCGGTATTGTCTGTTATGCTGATTACTCTTATACCCTTGCTTCTTAAGTATTCGATGAACATAGAAGTCTGGATTTTCTCTCTGCCAAGTCTTGATAAGTCTTTTACCAACACTACATCCATCTTATGCTCTTTAGCCGCTTTACAGATTTCATCGATCCCGTTTCTCTGGAAGGTCATTCCGCTGACATTGTCATCATAGGATTCTCCTACGAATATGTGACCTTCCCGTTCTATGTAATCCATGAGAATTCTGCGTTGATTTTTGAGTGAATTCATTTCCTTGTCTTCATCTCTTGACAGTCTGTAATAAATCCATATTCTCCATGCTTGCATTATGTTCATAAATAATTACCTCCTTTCAGCAACAAACAATACCACACTAATTTCAATATATCTAGCAAAACATTTACAAAAGCTCTAAAGGTTTTTTCACCTTTATTTTAGCCTTAATGTCATCCCTATACATGCGCTCCGCAATAATCTTAAACCCCTGTTCCAAAGTTAGTTTTTCCATTTCTTTTATGGCTTCAATAACATAAACCGGGTTTCTGATTTCCTCATCTGTAAATCTTGTGTAAATATATGTTTTCATAATTCGTAACTCCTTCCTTATTGGTTAGCTGCAGCAGGCTTTTCCTGCTCGTAACTTTCTTCGTGGGTTTCAAATTTATGACCTAAATAATCAAAAATTGTAGCCCTTAAAAATTTGTTATACTCTTCATTAGTTCCGTTATATACATACAGAACCTCCCTGATTCTCGGATAATCACTTTTTCTCGGCATAAATATGCCCCCTTTCATTATTATAATTAGCACCGACTTCCGCTACAGTTCCTGACCTCTTGCCTTTCTTGACACCGACATCGTGTTTGCATCTCTTGGTGCTCTCATTTCGTGGCGACACTTCCCCGAGAATGTATCCCTTGCGGTACGGCTATTAAATTTTCATTACTCAAATTCCCTGATTGACATTTTGATGCTTGTCAGGTATACTGATTGTGTAATTAGATTAACATAGCCCAAAAGCATAATCAATACTCCCCAAACACCTTGGGGAATTGGGCAAAACTCTGTCAGGGAAGTGAATTTATGTTAGAGAAACGAAGATTGATAGATAAAAAAGACGATTACGGAAGTTTTACTGCTGAATTTTATGGCAATAAAATAATTTTAGGAAAAACAGAATTGCCTGTCGGTCAGGTTGCAACAGAATTCATGGAATTGGAAGACGAACAACTTAAATCCTTGCGCGAAAAAACTCTAATTTTACAAGCAGCAGCAGAAACTATATACGATATGACTGGTACTCAAATCATAAAGAGGGATTTAAAAGATTTTCTACCATGCTTTAAAATGTTTTTGGATGAATTGGATAAATTGCCTCTGTTTACATATTTGCAGATAAATCAGAAGCAAGTTATTAGTGCATTTATAAATACCTACAATTCTAATGATAAAGTTGAAAAGACTGCAGAATTCCTCGGTATGTTTCTTATTGATTTAATGACATACCATGATGAAATTCATATATTCAGGTTGTATGCAGATACATTGCTTGACGACTATGTAGAATATGCAAGATTCCGTCAGCCAAAATATTATGCAAAACAAACTTATAAATTTTTTAATGATAAGGATATACAGGCAAAGCTTCAGGGTATGCTGCATCCAGAAAAATATGATAATATCTTTATGATAGAACAACCTGTAAATATAGAATATGTTACCCGTATGAAATCGGGGAATAAAAGAGAATCTGTTATCGCTGAAAGAACAGTTTACAGGAGTCTTGGTGGATTTTTGAAAGCGGAACTATTTAGGGCACTTATTGCAGGAAATGCACCAAGAGCCTGTCATAATTGCAAAAGATATTTTCTAACAATCGGAGGAAGTCAGCTTCTATACTGTAGCCGTGTTGCACCGAATGATCCGCAAGGTAGAACCTGTCTTCAGGTAGGCCGCTATAAAAAGCAACAAGCGCAAGACCAGATTCCATATGAAAAGGCATATAAAAGAGCGTATGACAGATTAAAAAAGCGTAAGCAGTCAGGAACGCTTGTCGATAAAGCTTGGAATGAACTGGTTGCAGAAATTCAGAATATCCGTGATGATGCCAGAGCAGGTAAAATTCCTGATACTGTTGCGGAAGAAAAATTAAATAAATATTAAAGCAAAAGAGAGGTTTCGCATACTTTGCATGCGAAACCTCTCTGAGTTTATTTTTGATTTATTCCATTGTGCCTACCATTTTATTTATGTCACCGTCTGAGTCTACGGTGATGGTTTGGGTTTTGCTTGGTGCTACATAGCCAAAGCCTTCGATGTAGGTTTTATTTTTCTCTTCAATGATTTCATTTCGTATTTTTGTTTCTTCATCGGTGAGGTAGCAGGTGTCCTTTGCCATGATTTCGTCATTTGGATTTACAGGCTCCTGTGGGTCAGGCTGCCACTTAGCATAAAGTACATCAGGCTTTGTGAATTTGAATGTTGTTACCTGATTCTGTTTTGTTCGAGGGTCGGTGAACCATCCTTTGAATGTGTATCCGTATTTTGTCGGAACATAACATTCAAGGTTGATGCTTTCGCCATATCTTTTTGTTATTGGCCTGATAAAACTACCGCCGTCCGATGCGAATTGCAAGGTTACCTTTCCAAAGAACCCGATTTCACTATCGAATATGAGTTGATTTCGTCTCATCTGCCAAGGTGCTGCCGATACCGTTTGTGTCAGCAGTATGGTTACTGCCATTGCCGTACATAATACTTTTTTCTTCATAATTTTCATCTCCTGATTTTTGTATTTACCTTTCGGCAACACAAACATACCACAGAAGATGGCATAAGTCTACGAAGTTTTTTCAAAGTCCTTTTCTTTGTTTAAGGTGTATCATAATTTGATATGGGTATCTTTAAATGTCATAATATATCGTTAGACACACCAAAGGCACTCCGATTGGAGTGCCTTTGATAGTTTTTATTACTTTCCATTGATAAAATCATAAAACAAATGACTTTTTAACCACAATTTCAACATTCTTTCCGCGAACACCTACGATAATATCGTCTGCAAGCTTTGCAACGATAGAGCGTTCAAGTTCCGCATATTCGTCTTCTTTATCTTCAACAGCTGTTTTATAATTAAACAACGACCATGTGTATATGCATCCCAATTCAGCCTCCATCTCGGGCGCAATATATCCAAAGCCCATATTATATCCATGATAGTCGTAAAACTCTCCGGGGGCAGCCATTGGTGCAAGGTCAGGATCAAAAGCTGCAAGAAGCATTGTTTCTGCAACTGCTCTGATTTTACCCATAATGCCTTTTGCCGCGGCATTTTTGCCTGATTTTGAAACAGAGATAAGTTCATCTCTTAAATCAATGCTCATATCGTCTGCCTTAAGCTCTACATGAAGCTCGTAATTATCGCCTTCATTTTCTGCCCAGAACTCTCCGCTGAAGTTTTCTACAAGTCCGGGAAGCATTCCGCAAAGTTCTTCTGCCAAAAGACGAATCCTTAATGCTTTTTTATCTTCAAGAGCGTTGTATATAGTTACTTTTTCTACCTCGGCAAGAACTGCTTCGAGGCAGGTTAAATCTTTGTTTAATTTACAAATATTTGATTTCAATTAAAATCTCCTCCTAACTTAGTGAGATGACAAGAGTAAGTACATTTTTATCATCCGTGTATTCATATTCCATACTTTCCGTCATTTTCTTAACCATAAATATTCCAAGTCCTCCGATTTCTCTTTCTTCCGCAGAAAGAGTTGTGTCAGGCTCTGCCGCCTCAAGAGGATTGTATGGAATACCGTTGTCAGTAAACGAAATGCGGAGTTTCCCGTTTTCTATACTGTAGAAAATCGTTGCAAGAGTTGCCTTGCTGTAATTTACTATGTTTGCATAAATTTCATCAAACACTATATTGATTTTGTTTGCAATTTTCGGTACAATTTCAAGTTTTGCAGAAAGTGAATCTGCAAATGCACCAACAGATGCGCGAGAATCGCTATCCGGTACAACTGAAATACTTTCGTCACCGAGTATTGCATCGAAATTCAATGCAAGCATTGTAATATCGTCAAACTGCGGAGCCGTACCCACAAATTTATCAACATCTTCTTTTATAAGTTTACAAAGGCTCTCAGGTTCTATTTTTTCAAGTGAATTTACAAAATCGAGCAATCTCTGTTCGCCATAAAGCTCGGTGTTGTTGTCCGTTGCTTCCGTAACACCGTCTGTGTAGAGATACAGTGTATCGCCCGGATTAAGCTGAATTTCGTTTTTACGATACTTAATTCCTTCCATACCTGCAAGAAGCATTCCGCTCCGAGCTTTCATATACTCGAACTTTTCCCCGTTTCGTTTGAAAAGCGGTGGGTTATGTCCTGCATTTGCAAACTTCATAAGTCCCGTTTTGGTATCTAAAATACCAAGCCATGCCGTCACGAACATTCCTGCATCGTTATTTTCACAAAGCTTTTCGTTTGCAATGGTAAATATTTCGTCAGGTTCAAGTCCTCTTTCTGCCAAATCTCTGATAACAGTCTTTGCTCTCATCATAAACATAGCCGCAGGAATACCTTTACCCGATACATCCGCAACAAGAAAAGCGATAGTTGAATCATTCAGCATATAAAAGTCGTAAAAATCGCCGCCGACTTCCTTTGCAGTTATCATTTCAGCATAAAGTCTGAACGAATTACTTTTCGGGAAAACTGTCGGAAGTGAAGAATACTGAATCTGTTTTGCAAATTCAAGCTCCTTGTCTATTCTTGCTGCCGCCTCTTTGATATACCTTTTCAGCGTACCTACTGTCTGATTGATATCATCGGAAAGTGATGCAAATTCTTCATTGGAACGGACATCTACAGTAACATTCAGGTTTCCGTTTGTTATCTCGGCAAGTCCTTTGTTTATTTTCCTTAAGTTATCAATGATAATTCTCTTTATCAGGAAATAAATAAGAACAAACAAAGCAGCAAATATGAGGATTTCCATGAATGTATTTACATACACCGAAACCTCTTTCATAAACATTGCCTCATGCTTTGGCATAGCGCCAACAATATAGTATCCTTCTACAAAACGATATGAGCAAAGGTATTCTTTGTCGTAGACCATCGACCCGAAAATTTCGCCCTCAAGAATAGTTTCAGGGTTAAATGTTATACCGATTTCCTGAAGCTCTGCTCCTTCAAAATCGCTTCTGTATGTTACAAGATTGAAGTTTTCATCACAGATTGCAACAAATCCGGAGTTGCCTACATGACGATTTTTTGATACCTCTTTCACATACTTGTCAATGTCAGCTCGAAACTGTGAGCTGTCGTAGCCAACTTGAATAAAACCACCCTCTGAAAGTGCAATTGCTCCATATTTTCTGAAAGTAACATCATCATAAGAAGTAGGTCGGTAATCCTGAATATACTGTGACTTTTTACCCTCTAAAAGTGCAGTTACAAATTCGTTTGACTGGTCTCCGCTTGCCATATCATAGCCGATATACTCTTCCACATTGGAATCGGAAATATATCCTTTTTCATCAATGATGTTGACTTCAATGACATTATATTTTGTAGCAAGCACCCGAAGTTCTGCACCGCCCGAATATTCTTCTTTTATGCTTTCAGTCTTTTTCAAAAGATTGTCATTTGACGCATCCAAGATATCCTGATAAACATCTGAAAGGCTCATTTCAATTGTTTTATTGGTCTGCACCTCGCTCATACCCGTCTGCAATGCAGAAGAAAATGAGCTTGTGGCAACAAAAGCAATTACTATACAAATGAGAAGCCAACTCTGGAATGTCTGTGAAATCTGCTTTTGTTCTTTTTTTGAGCCAAACTTTTCTCTGCCTATTATAGATACTACGAAAACCGCAATTCCCACAGCCAACCCGTTACCGATTACCATAGGCAGTGTGCATATCTTTACAAACTCAAAGGCATTTACTGCATCATCCATATTAGTGAAGAATATCATCAGCATATGGAGAACTTCCGTAACCATACCTATACCCATACCATACAGCCATGTTGGTTTCTTATTGTCAAACATATACTTTCTGAGTATTGCTGCAATAAAACCCGCAAGAATCGTTGATACAGAGCAGGCAATCTGCGTATATGTTCCAGCAAGTCCGAAATACACAGCGACAAAGCGGTAAATACCGCCTATAAGTCCTGCTATAATACCTGCAGGAGCACCAAAGATAAGACCTGCACAAAGAGGTGCGGCATCTCTAACATTCATTATTGTTCCGTCGCCTATATCAAAGCCGCCGATAGTTGTTGTTGCAAAAATCGCCATAAGACCGAAAAGAACACCAATGATAAATTGCTTAAGTCTATAGGGCGTTTTTGAAAACGCTGTTTTTTTGTCAAGTATGTAGAGAAGAATGGCAAGAAGTGCATTATATGATGCAGACATTATCAAATGTAGTGCCATATTTTCATCTCCTTATAAAATCTCTCTGCATCCTTATTCAATTGTAAGAATATCAAGGAAACCTGTAATATCAAAAACTTCCATAATGCTGTCATTAACACCTGTAAGCTTCATAGAACCCTGTGCGTTCATTACTTTCTGAGCTTTTAAAATCACGCGAAGTCCTGCAGATGAAACATACTCAAGTTCTTTAAAATCAAATGTAAGCTCCTTAATACCGCTAAGTACACTGTCAAGTTCTTTTTCAAGCTCTGGTGCTGTCTGTGTATCAAGTCTTCCTGATACGATAAGGGTTGCTGATTCTGCGTTAATTTTCTTTTCAATAGTCATTTTAGTAATCTCCTTTAAAATAAATTTTATTATTTACTGTTTCCACGATTCTATTGGCTCGTAGAGGAATGACAATTCCGCTATCGGAGTTTCAAGGCTCTCCGCAAGCCTTTTTACAGCATTTCGGATATCAATCGAAAAATCAAGATACCAGTCAACGGTTTCTAATATGTATTTACGCTTGAATTCCTCATCTGTAACGATTGCACACTGTAGATTGTGCAATCTGTCTGCCGCCTTTACTGCAAAAGCAACGGGGTTTTGCTTTATAGCATTTATATATTCTGCCATATCGTATCCCTTTTTCTTTGTCAGCAAGTTTACAGCCTCAAGGATTTGTCTGTTACCGTATTTCAAAATTTCTTCTTCTGTAGCATCAGTATCCTCAAGTAAATCGTGGAAGAGTGCTGCTATCTGATAGATTTCATCAAAGCCTTGATTCTTTACGATTTCCGAAACTGCTATCGGATGAGTTACATAGTCATCTCCACCGATTCGCTTCTGACCTTTATGTTTTGCTTTTGCAAATTCTAAAGCAAGCTTGTAGCTTTCGGTCATCAGCATTCCTCCTTTTGTCGAAGTAAGTGTTTTGCCTGCCTTTCGGCTTTTTCCTTTGTTCCCAAAGAAATCTTTAAGAACTCTACGATTTTATCAAAATCATAGTTTTTATTCAGAAGCTCTGCACGACACAAAAAGCGAAGTGCAACGCTTGATGAAACAATATCAAGTTCCGCTGCGGATAATGCTTTCTCTGCAAGTTTCATTGCAAGGTCATGGTTTTCTTTTATCATAACCTCAATATCACCGAGCTTTGTTATTCCTAAAAATGCAAGCTGTGGAATATAGCTTTCGGGATCTATTTCTCTGATTTCCGCATTTGAAATAGCTGCTATTTCTTTGATTAAGCCTTGCATTTTCTGATTGTGAAGAACATACTCATTCAGAGAAATCATATTGATTGATATATCATCTGCATCATCTGTTATAATACGCTGTCTGATATCTTCCGTATATCCCACCATATAGTCACGGGCACGTACAAACTCATCATCGGCAAGTTCTAAGAGCCCTGCTAAGCGTGCAAACTGACGTTTTACATCTCTTGGAACTCCAAAATCACTCTTATATCCTATATCGTGATTGATTGCGGACCATGCATGTTGAAGAATTGTTCTTATCTGAATTTCAAACTTTTTTCCGCATATCTCATCGGGCCACTTATCCCCGAAAGGAAGACTGCAGATGTAATGAAGAGATAAATATCCAAAAGCATCTTCCTTGATAAGTGCTCTTTTATCTGAGGAATTCTCCCAATCAATAACAAAGGTTTCTTCAACCTTTTGCCCGATTTTGTCGATTTCATCAGAAAGGAAGCAAATAACACGACAGCCGAGGATATCTGTTATATCCTCAAGGGTGTTATATCCGTCGCCCTTTCTTTCAAGCTTTCCGGCAAGACTTCTTTCCTCTTTAACACGGTGCTCAACAGCAAGAACAGAAAGTCCAAGTTCCTTTACTAAACTTGAAAGCATTGTATGTACCGTATCGCCAAGCTTTATAAAGTCATCCCTTTGTTTTCTGTAATCCTCTAAAATGAGTCTGCATTTTAAATTCAAAATATCTCCTCCTTATATTAATCCAAACATTAACTTGAACAAATCATATATTGCACCGCCCAATGCTCCTATTAAAAGAACCATGAACAGATAAACAAACATACTCATTTTACTAATTTCATTATGCTCCATAGTAAAGTAGAAATTGTAGTGTGCCTTCATATTGGAATCACGTTCTTCTACCCACTGATATGTAATTGCATCCGAACAATCATAACCCTTGGGTGCATAACCGCGGTTCAGCTCTGCTTCAAGCCGTCTTATACGGTAACAGGTAGAGTCGTTCATCTCGTATTCATCGCCAAGAGAAATTGTAACCAGAGCCTTTCTTATCCGTTGCTCCTGCAGGTCTTTAATCTCGTTAATTTCAGGTGGCAGAAGTCGTGCCTCATTGATTCTTATTGAATATCCGTATTTTTCGGAAATCATAGGGCTTTGGATCAATGAATTTATTCTGTCAAACATACTGCCAACATCTATTACCGGAGCAAAAATCTTATCTAATGTTTTATGCGGTATTCTGAATATCAGGTATGCTTCATCGGATGTTATGCACTCCTTGATAAATTCAAAATCCACAGTAATAACCGTTCCGTATGAAACTTTTTTTACTTCTGTAAATTCATTTGTAAGATTTATAAGGCTTACAGTTCTGTTGTCATAACGAAGTTCTGAAGTGTATTTGGTTTTTTCGGAATCAACCTTGCCGTTGGTATTAAACAGTGCTCTGAGTGCCGAACTATCCGCTAACATATATGACAAATCGGTGATTTCGTTTCTTTCTATTTCAAAGGGAACAAAAAAGTTAACTGCTTTTGCTTCTTTTGCCCCATACACACGCACGCTTATATCAACGTAACTTTTGCCTTTTGGGTTTATCCACTCATTTAAGTAGATTGTGCTTCTGTCATCACCGTCAATCCATAGTGCCCAGCCGTCATCGGCAAATCTTCTTTTTTTACTTCCCACGCTTTATTTCAACCCCTTAATTTTTCGTTTGTTCTCATACATAGCATCGTCAGCTTTGTTAAATACATCTATAAAGTTTGTATCTTTTTCAGAATCATATCTTGCAAAGCCTTTCGCAATGCTTACAGGAATGGACTCTTTATCTGTATCCACAGACTTGCTAAGACATTCTTCATCGAAAATTTTAAGGAGCGCATCCTTCTCGTCAAGATCTCTGTTTTGCAGGATAACTAAAAATTCATCTCCGCCAATTCTGAAAACAGGGCTTCTTTTGAATATATCCGATATAAGTCGTGCCGCACTTACAATAAGCTTATTGCCTACATCGTGACCGTATCTGTCATTCGTTTCTTTAAGATAGTTGATATCAAAAACCAAAACACCAAAATCGATTTCTTCTGTTTCAATCTCTTTATCAAAATCTGTTATCCAAGCCCAATAGGAATTCGTGTTTCTAAGTCCGGTAAGTGAATCACGATAGGCTAAGAGATGCTGCAATCTTTCATGTTCCTTAAGATGTGTAGCCATATTCTCAAACGCAGTGCTTAACAGTCTTATTTCATATGTGTTACTGTGTACTATTTCAACATCATAATCTCCGCTTGAAAGTTTTACCGACGCATCAGTTAATTTCTTTAATGGATACACAATTTTTTTAACTATAAAAATTGCTATCAAAGAAAAAAACACAGCAAGTAAAAGCACAACAAACAGTATCTTAAGAGCGATATCATACCGTATCTGTCTTATATCGTCATGGCTTGCAGAAATGATAAGAGTCATTCCGTTTCTAAGTTCTTTGGATACGCTTAAGTATTTTTCCGGATTTTCATGAAGTTTTATGTCTTCAGCGTGATCCGCATTATACACATCTGCACCTTCAAACTCAAGATGCGCAAATCCGTTTTCATAAATTTTTATATTATGAACCTTATCGGTTAGAACGGTATAGTCAAAGTCCATGCCAACAACGCCAATAAATTCATTTTCAAAGTACATAGGCACAACATAAGATATCATCAATATGTCGTTGTTTTGATTGTAATAAGGCATCATCCAGACAGGCTTTCCTGCTTCAAACGGTTGCCAGTACCAGCCCACATGCTCAGTGTCAGATTTATCATAAAGCGATATATCAGTAGGTTCGAAACGAATAAATCCGTCCTTTTCTTTCACTTTACTGTAAAACAACCCGAAGGTGTTGTGCGAAAGTTCAGGGGTAAATCTGAAGTAATATGCCACTGCACCGTCAGTATGATTTGCTACATCAACAAACATTTCGTCAGAACGCTCTAAAACATCAGCCTGTTTTTTCGCATCCTCAATGTCAACTTTACTGTTTATTAAACCAAGTACATAGCTTTCCATAATATGTACTGACTTTTCCATATCACCGAAAACATCATTGATTTGAGAAGCATCTTTCTCGCAGGTGACATTTATAAAATCTTCAGTTTGACTCTGAACAAACTGATCCACCTCATATATACTTAAACCGCCTATAAATACCGTAATAGCCAGCATAGCGGATATAACTGTCATTAAAACTTTAAATTGCATTGATTGTATTTTCACTCTATATCATCCTTTCCGACTATTATATAAAATCCGTTATGACAAACCTATGACAAATTTGAAATACGTTCTTTGGCTTCATCCATGATGGATTTTACATCTACGCCAAAGATGTCCAGGCCTTCTGCCGAGTAAAAGCTTATATCATTAATGCCAAAAAAATTTTCTGCAAGTGCTTTTACATAGTCAAATCCAAAATTGTTATTACCGATATATCCGCCTGATGTCGTTATGTAATACAACTTTTTAGCCCTGCATTTGCCTACGGGACGTCCTTTTTCTGAATACTCAAAAGTTATTCCTGAAACAGTTACATTTTCAAAGTAAAGTTTTAAAACAGCAGGGAAAGATAAATCCCAAAACGGTGCACCAATAACTATGCTATCCGCTTTTGAAAACTGCTTGGCATACTCAAATTCCCTACCTGAAACATCATGCAGAGCTCTTTTTTCAATCCCCTCATTATAAAGAGGCAAAAGCTCCTCTTTGTATAAATCAATTTCAGTTATTTCTCCATCCAGTCTGTTTAGCAGATGCCGTGACAGTTTCATAGTTCTTGATTCGGGTCTAACGCAAGCATTTATAAACAAAATTTTATCTTTCATATAGATTCTCCTATTCAAGCAGCTCTAAAAGACCTGTCATTTCAAAAACCTCACGCACCATATCATTAGCTTTTTCAATCCTCATTTTCCCCTGATGTGAATTCATTTTTTTATACGCACCAAGCAGAACTCTGATTCCTGCTGAGGATATATATTCAACTTCCGACATATCAAAAATAAGCTCTTTTGTATCTTCGGGAAGTTCATTGATTACTGACTCAAGATTCGGTGCAGTTGTTGTATCAAGTCTTCCTGTTATTTCAAGAGTAACAAGTTCAAAATCTCTTTCCACATTGATTGTCATGGAAATCCTCCTTTCAAAGAATATAACATATATAAAATATCACCTCCTCTATGACAAACCTATGACAAATTTAAATTTAAACAAAAAAATTGCGGTCGGATAATTCCGACCGCAAACTGATTTATTAATTTGTTTCAAGCAGCAGAGCGAGAGTATCTTCTGCCCATGAATACTGTGTCATATACTCACCGTGGAACTGAGGCATACCGGTTTTCAAAAAGTTGTGATAATCACAATTGATTCTTGAAGGCTCAATTCTGTAATTGTATCCGTCCTGACAAAAGACGTCTTCTGCACCGACATTTGCAAGTGCTTTTTTCAGGTCTCCGACAAGATGCCTTAAATAATCCATATTTTTAACATCGTCTGTGTTTTCGGGCCACATAATGGCACAGATTTGCTTCTCTGTCATTCCTGCACCGTTTCTGTCAATAAGTACAGCAAAAAGTTCTTTTGCTTTAGTACGCTTGAAATTAAGCGCCTCTCCGTTCTTTAAAACCTCAAAGTTTCCAAAGCATTTAACATCAAGAAGCGACACATTCGGATTTTTACTCTTGATATGGTCAATTTCTTTT
>JAZRIR010000012.1:0-345381 GCA_045645365.1 Clostridia bacterium
TGCCGGAACAAAGAGCAAGAAATCCGAATAAAAGTCGGATTTCTTGCATATACTCTTTAATATATTCCTCGTTAGCTCAGTCGGTAGAGCGCATGACTGTTAATCATGATGTCGTTGGTTCAAGCCCAACACGAGGAGCCAAACAAAAGACCACTCTATTGAGTGGTCTTTTTCTATTCTTTTTCAAATTTAATTATATCGTCAACTCCACAATCGAGGGCATAGCAAAGAGCATCAAGAGTCTTTGTGCTAATTGCTTCACCTTTTTTTATTCTGTGAAGCGTATTCGCAGAAAAGCCTTGCTTGAAAATCAAATAGTATTCGGTAATCCCTTTTTTAAAAAGTGTATCATAAAAAGGTTTATAACTAATCATTTTATCACCAAAATAATTTTATCATACTTAAAGTATTGACAATACTCAATAAATTGAGTATAATTAATTTGTTATACAATGAGTATTACGCAGTAATTAGTTTGAATAATACCCACATATCTACATAACAATAATACAAAACAAATGGGGAAGAAAATGAAATCATTTATGATGTTGACAACAATTATATTACTAATTCTTATAGTTATTATATTAAATCTTTTGTATAAAATTCGTGTTCTTAACAAAAAAAACAAATATGTTGATGAAGCAAATATGTGGCACAGACTTGCCGTTACAGATGATTTGACAGGCCTTTATAATAGAAATGCATATAATTTACATATTAATAAAAGCGGAAACGATAATAAAGATAACATAAGAGGAATTATTCTTTTTGATGTTGACAATTTTAAAATGATTAATGATACAAAAGGTCATCTGGCTGGAGATGTTGTTTTGAAAAATGTGGCAAAAATTCTCTTAGATGTTTTTCCGGAGCCGCAATGTAAAGTTTTTCGTATAGGTGGTGATGAATTTTCAGTTTTAACTGAATCCATTTCAGAAAAGGAAATTATTAATTTCTTAATTATTTTAGAAAAGCGTTTAAATTTAGAAGGAAACACAAGTTTATCAAAAGGATATTCAATTATAGAAGATAATGCAGAAGAGGCATTTAAGTATGCGGATGATATGCTTTATACAGATAAACTAGCTAAAAAATTGCGAAGCACATCTATACAGAGATTGTGAGATTTACTGACAGTCATTTTATTATAATGATTGTTAGTAAGCTAATTTGCGAAAAAAAACGGAACAAGATTTACTTGTTCCGTCTTTATTTAAGTAATTCTTTTATTTCCACATCAAATACTTTTGCAAATGAAACAATTTCAATATCGGTGACAAAGCGTTTTCCGCACTCAATACGCTGAATTGCGTTTTTATCAATATCAATACCATTTAACTGCATACGGTCAGCAAGTTCTCGTTGAGATATTTTTAAATTGTTTCTAAAAACTGATATATTTTTGCCGCATATATTATTTAGTCCATCTGCGGATTTGTTAATAAACATAAAAATCTCCCTTTCGACATTTTGTGCTTGTCAATATAAAAATTATATGTTATAATTTAAAATGTTATGACATTTACAGAATGTCAAATGGGTTAGGAGATGATTTTGTGGCAGAATTTTGTTTAGAATGTTGGAATAAAATAAATGATACAAATGATGATGAAAAAATGTATATTCTTTCAAAGGACTTGGATTTATGTGAAGAATGCGGTGAGTATAAAAGGGTAATCTTGGCAGAACGAAAAGGGTATTTTAAACGAAGCTTAAAATTTTTTCTACGATATATCATTAAATAAAAAAGACACCAAGAAGGTGTCTTTTTAAATTAGTTAATTCTTCAACAACATGTTCATACAATTTAGGAATTTATATTTTTAGTCATTACATCTTAGTAAGCATTTCACAAGACAAGCTGTTGAGGTCAGTAGTAAAGACAAAAATGCCAACAGTCCTCCTGCAATTATTGCACCGATTATGCTGGTTGCTGCAAATTCAATTCCCAAAAGTACTATAGACAACAAAATTGCTCCAAGAATACCTGTGAGCAAAGTTGATATAATCGGACACAGGCAACCGAGTCTTGTGTCACGGTCCTGAGCTATTGCTGCTGAAATAAGGGTAACAGCGAGGTAAACTACTGCAATACCCAAAACAACCCACAAAAATGCAGGAGTGAGTGTTATCACTGCAGTGATGGTGAGAAAAGCAGTGATTACTCCGATAATTACGCTTGCCGCGATTGCTAACAATGGGCAGCTAATTCTGCAATTACAGTCATACATATATTATTCACCTCCTATTATAATATATGTTTTTGTTGTAATTTAGTTAATAGTATAAAACAAAAAAGCTAAACCATAAAGGTTTAGCTTATTTCTGGTGCCGATGGTCGGGGTCGAACCGACACGGTATTGCTACCACAAGATTTTGAGTCTTGCACGTCTGCCAATTCCATCACATCGGCATTTCAAACTTACCGAAATATAATAACATACTTTCATCTTTTTGTCAATATTTTTTTAAAAAAATTTATATAAAATAATTTATTACATTTTTTGAAATTAAAGTTATTTAGAAAAAAGTATTCCCAAAAACAAAAGTTTATAGTATAATATAATAAACGGCTTTTAGGAACAGAAAGCGAGTGATGTAAATGCGTATTGAAAAGCTGGAATGTAATAAGATAAAGGTTACGGTATTCCCCATTGACCTTATAGATATGAATATAAATATGAAAAGCTTAAAACCTGATTCTCCCCAGTTACATAGTTTTTTGTCGGGCATAATGGAGAAAATCAAGGCGGAAACCGGATTTAATCCATATAGCGGCAGAACTGTCGTTGAGGCATCGCCTATTGGTGATTGTATAGTCCTCACAGTTACAAAGATGACCGATGATGAAGAAAATTTCAAAATGTCTAAGAAAAGAAAAATAAGGGCTGTTTTGAAAAATAAGAAAAAAGAAAACAGCGTTTATTTCTTTGAAACCTTTGATGATATGTGCGGTGCAATTTGTATATTATCTGTGGAAACGCTATTGGGTGCAAGCCTCTATAAAATAGAGGGCAGATTTGTAATATTGGCTTTAAAAATCGAGGAAACTGAGGATGTAATGATAAGTGAATTCTCATCAGGAAACGATCATAATACCTTAGCAGGCGATTTTCTTTTGGAACATGCACAATTAGTTGCATCGGGTGAAAAACTTGTTTCAATGGCAGAGGGAATTAAGAAATTATCCCGCAAAAACTAGTTTATTTTGTTTTCAAGTTCATTGTAAATTGTATTTCTTGGATCAACTTCTTCCGGAATTCCCGGTTGAAGTTGTTTTTTATATAACACGTAATTTCTGTAGCCCTTTTTTCTTCCGTGTCTTATTATAGTTAGATTTTGTGTGTAGATTTGTGTATCGACAAGCATTTTATAAAAGTCGAATAAGAGCTTTTTGCCCAGGTCGTTTAATACATCTATATCGAATGGATATTCATTTCTAATTTCATTTGTTTCCGGAAAAGTTTTCTCGCCAAGAATATGTTGAACAGGAACATCGAAAATCTTTGAAAGCTCATAATATTGGTCAGCTGATGGCATTCTTGTTCCGCATTCCCAGTTTGTGATTGCGTTTCTTGATACATTCATTAAAAATCCAAGTTCTTTCTGGGTGAGGTTTTTCTCTTTTCTTAATTTCTTGATAATGGGGCCTGAAATTCTGGCTACATCATATTTATGCATAATAATACCTTCTTTTGTGTTTTTTGAGTATTTTATAACAGTAAGTAATAATTGTCAATGAGAAAATGTAACAATGTGTAAAATTTTATATTGTAATTTAAAAAAATGTATGATAAAATAAACAGGTATAATAAAATCGGAGGAGTATGCTTGTTGCCATGGCGGAACATATTAAGAAAGAAGAAATAGAACTTCAGCGTTCGTTTATATATAAAATTAAAGAGCTTAACATAAAAAGAGCAAATGAATACGGGACAGTCCTAAAGGCATTCACGCAGACCTACGGCTGTCAACAGAATGAGAACGATACCGAGAGAATACGCGGTATGCTTTCAGAGGCGGGATTTATATTCTGTGATTGTGAGGAAGAGGCTGACTTAGTTATATATAATACCTGTGCGGTAAGAGAGAATGCTGAACAGAAGGTTTTCGGAAGATTGGGTATTTTAAAACACATCAAAGAATCAAGACCTGATTTGTTAATTGGTATTTGCGGGTGTATGGTTCAACAGGAGCACATTACAGAGAAAATTAAGAAAATTCATAATCATGTTGATTTGATTTTTGGTACTCACGCGCTTTATCGCTTACCTGAATTACTCTACAAGGCAATGCTTAAAAATAATAAAAAGAGTATTGTTGATATTGAAGACTGTGACGGCAGGATTGCAGAGGAAATCCCTATTTTAAGGGATTATTCTCAAAAGGCATGGGTGTCGGTGATGTATGGATGCAATAATTTTTGTTCATACTGTATAGTTCCTTATGTAAGAGGCAGGGAGAGAAGCAGAAATGTTGAAGACATAATTTCTGAAGTAAAAAATTTAGTTGCAAACGGTTGTACAGAAATAAGTTTATTAGGTCAAAATGTTAATTCATACGGTAAAGATTTGGAGGAAGACATTAACTTTG
Organism: Clostridia bacterium; assembly: GCA_045645365.1. Taxonomy (GTDB): domain Bacteria; phylum Bacillota; class Clostridia; order UBA1381; family UBA1381; genus RGIG1988. Next base: position 4,597 of record JAZRIR010000012.1, read on the forward strand.
CAAAGCTCTTGCGTATGGTGAATGATGTTCAGGGAGTTGAGCGAATAAGATTTATGACCTCACATCCCAAGGACTTATCTGATGAACTAATTGATGCAATGGCTGAGTGTGACAAGGTTTGCAAGCAACTGCATTTGCCTGTTCAGGCAGGAAGTAATAAAGTGCTTTCTGATATGAACAGAAAATATACAAAAGAAGATTATCTTGAAAAGATAGATAAGGTTAAGAAAAAAATCCCGAATATCTCGTTATCAACTGATATAATTGTCGGTTTCCCCACAGAAACAAATGAAGACTTTTTGGAAACAATAGATGTTTTAAAAAAGGTTCGATATGACAATATATTCTCGTTCATCTATTCAAGGAGAGAGGGTACTCCTGCAGCAAAGCTTGATTTTGTTCTTACAGAGGAGGAAATTCACAATAATTTCAATAAGCTTTTAGAGGTACAAAACGAAATCTCAAAGAGTAAAAATGACGAATATGTGGGAAGAATTGAGAGGGTTTTAGTTGACGGAGTGAGCAAGAATAATGATAACACTCTGTCTGGAAGATTGGATTCTTCAAAAATAGTTAATTTTGAAGGTGATGAAAGCCTTGTAGGAAAATATGTAAATGTGAAAATTACCGAGGCTCATACATGGAGCTTAAACGGTGAACTGGCGGAATAGAAAGGAAATAGAAAGATGGAAATTTTAAAGAAAGCACATGAACTTGGAGAATTAATTAAGGAATCTGAAGAAATGAAGGCACTCAATGATGTTGAAGAAGTGCAGAAAAATGATGCCGAAGCAGAAAAGTTATTGCAGGAATATAACTTAAAGAGAATGAATATTGCCCGTGATTTCCATGAGGGAAAAATTCAGCAGGCAGAGGCTATTATTAAGAATAACGAGGCTTTCTCAGAAATGGTTAAGGCAAACAAATCAATAGCTGATTATGTTGAGGCAAAGAAAGCATTTGATGAAATGGTTGCAAAGGTAAATCAGGTTTTGAATTACTATATAACAGGACAAGACCCTAACTGCACTCATAATTGCAGTACCTGCGGAGGATGCCATTAATTTTTGAAAGGACAAAATTTTCTATGAGTGAAATTTCTCCTATGATGAGTCACTATTTAAAGACTAAAGAAGAATATAAAGACTGTATTCTTTTTTACAGACTAGGTGACTTTTATGAAATGTTCTTTGATGATGCAATCACCGTATCAAGAGAACTGGAATTGACATTGACAGGAAAAAGCTGTGGTATGGAGGAGCGTGCACCGATGTGCGGCGTTCCTTTTCATAGTGCAAATGTATATATAGCAAGATTGGTCGAGCGAGGTTATAAGGTTGCAATCTGTGAACAGGTGGAAGACCCCAAAACAGCAAAGGGCATAGTTAAAAGAGAAGTAACAAGAGTTATTACGCCTGGAACAGTTCTGGATGAAACTATGCTTGATGAAAAAAAGAACAACTATCTCTCAGTTATAAATGTTAATAACGATATTGCATGTATGGCATTTTGTGATGTATCTGTGGGTGAAATATATCTTACAAAGGTATTTGATATTGCATCTGTTATGAATGAGCTTGCAAGATATTCCCCGTCGGAAATTCTTTTTAACAGTGTTGCCCAGAAAGAGCTTTCCAAGCCGATAGATATAAGAATGCACATAAAACCGCAGACCTTGGAGGATGATTATTTCTACAGCTTTTTAGCAGAGGATAGAATAAAAAACCAGTTTAAAAAAAGCTTTGATGAATTGGGACTAAAGGCTGACTCTATAGAGGTTGCAACAGTTTATGCAATGCTCAAATATCTCGACGAAAATCAAAAGGACGGATATTCATATATCAATAAATTGAGAATGTACTCGGTTGATGAATATATGGATATTGATATTGCAACAAGAAGAAATCTTGAAATTACTGAAACAATGAGGGAGAAAAAGAAAAAGGGCTCGTTGTTGGGAGTTTTAGACCACACAAAAACATCAATGGGTGCAAGAAAGCTTGTGACATGGCTTGAAAAACCACTCATAAACCCTATTAATATAAATAAAAGATTGTATTCGGTTAAGGAATTGACTGATAATCCTATGATGCGTGACGATTTTGCTAATGCATTAAATGGAATTTACGATATTTCAAGAATTGTCTCTAGAATTGCGACTAATACATTAACACCGAAAGATTTGGTGTCGTTAAAGCAGTCACTTTTGAAACTGCCTGAAATTGAGTATCTTTTGTCGCAGACAAAATCTCCGATGCTTTCGCAAATGTATCAGAAAATGGACATTTTAGCAGACCTTTGTGCACTTTTGGAACAGGCCATTGATGATGAGGCAAGCGCTGTTATAAGAGGCGGAAATATTATCAAAAAAGGATATAGTGCCGAGCTTGAGGTTTTCCGCGATGCTATGACTAACGGCAAGAGCTGGATTGCAAGGGTTGAAGCAGAGGAAAGAGAAAAAACAGGAATTAAGACATTAAAAACAGGCTATAACAAGGTTTTTGGTTACTATATTGAGGTCACAAAATCAAATCTTTCTGATGTGCCTGAAACCTATATAAGAAAACAAACCCTCACAAACGCTGAGAGGTACATAACTCCTGAGCTAAAGGAAATTGAAGAAACAATTCTTTCTGCATCCGAAAAATTTGAGGCTCTTGAATTAAAGCTTTATGAAGAAATAAGAGTTGCGGTAATGCAGGAAAGCGAGAGATTAAGAAATGTGAGTGAAATCATTTCAACTCTTGATGTTTTGTATTCCTTTGCAGTTTGTGCATATAAGAACAATTACACAATGCCGGAAGTAACAGATACAACAGAAATTACAATAACAGACGGCAGACACCCTGTTGTTGAGTCTATGCTAAATGATTCTTTGTTTGTTCCTAATGATACATTACTTAATTCAAACGACCAAAGACTTATAATCATAACAGGACCTAATATGGCAGGTAAATCGACATATATGCGTCAGGTTGCTTTAATTTCACTGATGGCACAGGTGGGAAGTTTTGTTCCTGCATCATATGCAAAATTAGGTGCAGTGGATAAGATATTTACAAGAGTGGGTGCATCTGATGACATTTCAGCAGGTCAGAGTACATTTATGCTTGAAATGGTTGAGGTTGCAAATATTTTAAAAAATGCAACCGATAAATCACTTGTGATTTTGGACGAAATCGGCAGAGGTACAAGCACCTATGACGGTCTTTCAATCGCATGGGCAGTTGCCGAATATATAAATAATAAGAGAAAAATTGGTGCAAAGACCTTGTTTGCAACTCACTATCACGAGCTTTCGGAACTGGAAGAAAAATTAGACGGTGTGGCAAATTACAGAATAGCTGTTAAAAAACGTGGTGACGATATAACGTTCCTTAGAAAAATTGTCAGGGGCGGTGCTGATGACAGCTTTGGTATCGAGGTTGCAAAACTCGCAGGACTTCCTGATGAGGTTATAAAAAGAGCAAAGGAAATTTTGAAAAAAATTGAAAATGATGATGTTCAAAGTGTCAATAAGCCTAAAAAACAGGAGGAGTCTGAATTTGTGCAGATGAGCTTTGAGGATAGTGTCGCAAACGATATACTCCACGAACTAAAAACTCTTGATGTAACAACTCTGACACCTATTGAGGCTATGACAAAACTTTATGATTTGACAAATAAAGCGAAGAATAATTAAAAAGCAGCCGAAAGGCTGCTTTTCATATATTTGGAAATGGTTTTTTGACATCCGATACTCCGCAGATGTAATTCATGTCAACATTATAGTATTTTGCCAAAATTATTACGCTTTCCAAAGGTATTCTGATTTTTCTTGTTTCATAGTCAGAATATGTCTTTTGTCCAATGTTTAAAATTTTAGCAATATCCGATTGATTTGTGTCATTATCTTCTCGTAAACTTCTTATTCTATCGATGGTATCCATAAAATCTCTCCTTTTATACAATTATATTATAGAGTTAAATCCTCTATTGACTTTTAGAGTTATATACTCTATAATGTTTTAAAAATATAAAATTATGAGGGGTAATATGTAATGATTGTAGATATAAGCGGTATTGTATTAACACCAGGGAATTATGGTGAGGATTGTATGGGGAATGGGAAACACTTTGATGACGATGGAAATTTAATAGAATGTTGTTTAGATGAATGTGATTATTTGATTTGCTGTACAGAGGAATCATAAAATAGATATGTTGACTGTAAAAATCAAATGTGGTATAATACATTTATAAGTTTACAAATTATTAAGAGGGATAAAAATGGGAAAAATAAATCTTCTTGATGTTGAAATATCCAACAAGATTGCAGCAGGTGAGGTTGTAGAGCGACCTGCATCTGTTGTTAAGGAGCTTGTTGAAAATTCTATTGACGCGGGTGCTAAAAGGATAACTGTTGAAATAAGAAACGGCGGAAACACATACATAAAGGTGAGCGACAACGGCAGCGGTATGGAAAAGGACGATGCGACGGTTGCGTTTTTACGTCATGCGACAAGTAAAATTTCTGTTGCTGAGGACCTTGATGCGATATACACTCTTGGCTTTAGAGGTGAGGCGCTATCTAGTATCGGTGCGGTTTCAAAAATTAATCTTTACACCAAAAGAGCAGAGGATGAAACAGGAACTCACACAATATGCGAGGGTGGGGATATTGTTTCTGCAGAGGATGCAGGAATTCCAAACGGGACAACATTTATCGTCCAAAATCTTTTTTTTAATGTGCCTGCAAGAATGAAGTTTTTGAAAAAGGACGCAACAGAGGCAGGATACATTTCAGATATTATGACAAGATTTATTTTGGCGCATCCCGAAATTGCATTTACATTTATTAGTAACGGTAAGCCTGTGTTATCATCGCAGGGTGACGGAAAATTAGAAAACTGTGTCTATGCAGTTTATGGAAAAGACTACGCAACGGCAATGCTCGCTGTTGATTTCAGGTCGGAGCATATTTCGGTAAAGGGTTTGACAGGAAAGGGTAACACCGCAAGACCTAACAGAAGCTATCAAAGCTTTTTTGTAAACGGAAGATATATAAAAAGTCCATTAATTATGAGGGCTGTTGAAGAGGCTTATAAAAATCAGGTTATGATAGGAAAATTCCCTGTTTCTGTTTTGAACATAGAAATAAACCCGCTGATGATAGATATAAATGTTCACCCAACAAAATTAGAGGTTAAATTCTCTGATGAAAACGAGGTCTACAGAGCAGTTTATAATGCAGTTAAAGAGGCTTTATACAGAATTGCAGATATTCCCCAAATAAAAAGACCTGAAATCAAAAAGGAAAAGCCTGTTTCAAATTTCTCGAGAGATACAATTTCTGTAGTCAGGGAACAGATAGAAATTAAACCTCAGCCAAAGGTTGAAGTTAAAAAAGAAATTCCAAAGGTGAGAGAGCCTCAATTCTTTGAAAAAACATTTGAAAAAAAAGAAGAACCGATAAAGGTTTATAAACCTATAATAGAAGAAGCTAAAAAGGTTGAAGAAATAAAGGAAGAAAAAAATATTGAATTTAAACTCGTCGGTCAGGTTTTTAACACCTACATCATTATTGAGCAAGAAGATAAAATGATGATAATTGACCAGCACGCAGCACATGAGCGACTAAAGTATGAAGAGCTAAAAAAAGAGATAGAAAATTCAAAAGTATATTCACAACCTATGGTTGTGCCTGTTGTTGCAAATTTAACTTCTAATGAAAAAGCGGTTTTTCTGGAGAACAAAGATTTCATAACATCACTAGGATTTGAGGCAGAAGAATTTGATGAAAAAAGTGTAATAATAAGAGCAGTTCCATCCTCACAGGCAGAGGATGTTGAAAATCTGTTTATCGAAATACTTTCACAGCTTGATGAACAAAGACGAGAGGTCATTTCAGATAAAAGGCAAAGACTTTTATACACAATAGCCTGTAAGGCGGCGATAAAGGCTAATCACAGACTTTCGGAGAGCGAACAAAAAGAACTGGTTAAAAAAGTTTTAAAGCTTGAAAATATAAATACCTGTCCTCATGGCAGACCGATTATTGTGTCTATGACACAAAAGGAACTTGAAAAGGAATTTAAGAGGATTTTGTAAATGAATAAAATACCGATAATTGTTATAGGCGGACCTACGGCATCAGGAAAAACCTCGTTGTCAATAGATCTTGCAAAGCAGTTTAACACAGAGATTATATCCTGTGACAGTATGCAGATTTATAAATATATGAATATTGGAACTGCAAAACCCGATATGGAGGAGAGGGACGGAATAGTTCATCATATGCTCGATATAATTGAGCCCGATGTTCCTTATTCGGTTGCGGAATTTGTTTCAGATACTCATAAGGTGGCTAAGAATATTTATGAAAAGGGAAGGGTTCCTGTTGCAGTCGGTGGGACAGGATTATACATCAATTCATTAATAAATGATGTTGATTTCCGCGAGGACGATTCAAGTCCAGAGCTTAGAAAAGAGCTTGAGAAACTGGAAAAGGAAAAAGGTATTGACTATCTTGTTGATATGTTAAAATCCTTTGATGAGGTTTCTGCAGAAAGAATTCACAAAAACAACAAAAGAAGAATTATTCGTGCGATTGAGTTTTATCAAATGACAGGAGTTCCAATTTCTGTTCATCAGGAGGAAACAAAGAAAAAGATATCAAGATATAATCCCTGTATGCTGGCAATAAAATGGGATATGCAAAAATTGTATGAACGAATTGAAAAAAGAGTTGATATAATGCTTGATGCAGGACTTATTGACGAAGTTGAAAGTCTTTGCGAAAAAGGATACACCCAAAGTATGCTTTCAATGCAGGGGATTGGTTATAAAGAGATAATTGCATATTTAAATGGAGAAGTTTCTTTAGACGAAGCCATCTATAACATTAAAATAGGGACAAGACATTACGCAAAAAGACAGATGACATGGTTTAATAAAGACGAAAGAGTTAACTGGATTAACTATGATGAAAATATTTTAAAAAGAGCAAATGAAATAATCAGTAAATGGGGAGGTATGTAATGGCACTTTATGCAATTTCCGATTTGCATCTGCCGATTGGGGTGGATAAGCCGATGGATGTATTCGGTAGTAAATGGGATAATTATGTCAACAGGCTCAGAGAAAACTGGGAAAAAATTGTGACAGAAAAAGATACTGTTGTAATTAATGGCGACATTTCGTGGGCGATGTATCTTGATGAGTCAATTCCCGATTTTTCGTTTATCAACAATCTTCCCGGAAAAAAGATAATTTCAAAGGGTAATCACGATTATTGGTGGACCACTATGTCAAAATTAAAAAAATTTATTATTGATAATGAATTTTCAAGTATTGAATTTATGCAAAACAACACTTTTTTATATAATAACACAGCAATCTGCGGAACGAGGGGCTGGAGTTATCTGGGTAATGGCGAAGCAAGTGGCGAGGATAAAAAGATTTATGAGCGCGAGTTGGGAAGATTACAGCTTTCAATTAACGATGCAAAAAAACATAATCCCGAAAATATAATTGTATTTTTTCACTATCCGCCAATAAACCTTGATTTAAGAGAAACAGGATTTACAAAAGTTATGAAAGAGCATAATATTAAACTTTGCATATACGGTCATCTTCATAATGCCTTAAGGCAGAATATTGTCGAGGGAGAGCATGACGGCATAAAATATATGCTTGTTTCGTGCGATTATCGTGATTTTATGCCTGTGAAATTGTGCGATTAGTATAAAAAATAAAAAATTACAATAAAAATAATTGAAATTTAGAAAATATATGTTATAATATGATGTGATGTAATAATGGCATACTGTACCATTATGTAATATTTTATTTACTTAGGAGGCTTTTAAAATGGCTGTAAAATCAGAACAGGTAGAAAAAAATCTTGTAAAACTTACATTTGAAGTTTCAAGAGAAAAGTTTGAAGAGGGTATCAACAACTCATATAAAAAGAATAAGTCAAAGTTTAATATCCCTGGTTTCAGAAAGGGTAAGGTAACAAGAGCTATCATTGAAAAGTACTACACAGAAGCGGTTTTCTATGATGATGCTATCAACTATGTATTGCCTGAGGCTTATGATGAGGCTGTTAAAGAATCAGGACTTGATATTGTTGCAAGACCTGAAATTGATGTTGAAGAAATTAAGGCAGGCGAGCCTGTAGTGTTTACTGCACTTGTTACAACAAAGCCTGAAGTTACATTAGGAACTTACAAAGGTATAAAAGTGGAAAAAATTGAGAATAATGTAACAGATGAAGATGTAGACAAGGAAATCGAAGCTGCAAGGATGAGAAATGCAAGAGTTATCAGCGTTGATGACAGAGCAGTACAGTCAGGCGACATCGCAGTTATCAACTTTGAAGGATTCTGTGACGGAGTTGCATTTGAAGGCGGAAAGGGTGAAAACTACGACCTTGAAATTGGCTCAAACACATTCATTCCGGGCTTTGAGGACCAGGTTATCGGTGCAGAAATTGGTAAGGAAATTGATGTCAATGTTACTTTCCCTGAAGAATATCATTCAGCTGAGCTTGCAGGAAAGCCAGCAGTATTCAAGGTAACTGTTAATGAAATCAAGGTTAAGGAATTGCCTGAATTAGATGATGATTTTGCTTCAGAAGTAAGTGAATTTGAAACAGTTAAAGAATACAAGGACAGCGTTAAGAAAAGATTAGAAGAACAGGCTGAGAAAAAGACAAAGCAGGAAACAGAAAATGCTGTTATCGAAGAAGTAGTTAAGAATGCAGAGGTTGAAATTCCTCAGGCTATGATTGATACTCAGGTTGACAGAATGATTAACGATTTTGCACAGCGTATGCAGTATCAGGGTATGACTCTTGATATGTATCTTCAGTACACAGGTTCCAGCATAGAACAGATGAGAGAAAACTTTAAGGAACAGGCCGAAAAGCAGTGCAAGGTTACTCTTGTTATAGAAGCAGTTATGAACAAAGAAGGTATTGATGTAACTGATGAAGAGCTTGAAGACAAGATTGTTGAAATGAGCAAAATGTACAATATGGAAATTGATAAGCTCAAGGAAGTATTAAGACCTGAGGACAAGGACGATATTGCAAAGGACATTAAGTTCGGAAAGACAGTTGATATGCTTGTTAACAAGGCAAAAATCAAATAATCAAAGCCTCCTGATTAAAGAAAGGATTGATTGAAAATGAGTTTAGTACCAATGGTAGTGGAGCAGACAAACAGAGGAGAAAGATCTTATGACATTTTCTCAAGACTGCTCGAAGACAGAATTATATTTTTAGGGGAAGAAGTAAATGACGCAACAGCAAGCTTAGTGGTTGCACAGATGCTTTATCTCGAATCAAAGGATCCTGATAAAGATATTCAGTTATATATCAACAGTCCCGGCGGCTCAATAACAGCAGGTATGGCGATTTATGATACAATGCAGTACATAAGATGCGATGTTTCGACAATATGCATCGGTATGGCTGCAAGTATGGGTGCATTCTTGCTTGCTGCAGGACAGAAGGGTAAGAGATTTGCGCTTCCTAATAGTGAAATTATGATTCATCAGCCTTTGGGGGGAATGCAGGGTCAGGCTACTGACATTCAAATTCATGCTGAGAGAATTATTAAAATGAAACAGCATTTGAATGAAATTTTAAGCGAGAGAACAGGTCAGCCTTTGGATGTTATTGAGGCTGATACTGAAAGAGATAACTTTATGTCGGCCGAAAAAGCAAAGGCTTACGGCCTAATAGATCAGGTTATCGAATCTAAAAAGAAATAACAGGCTTTAAGGGGTACATGGAAGAATTTTCGTGTACCTCAATTATGCTTATGCAAGGATATGTCGAAAGGATATGTAACACAATGCCAAAAAAAGACGAACACAATGAGATTTATTGCTCTTTTTGCGGAAAAAAGGAGAGCGAGGTTAAAAGAATAATTTCCGGCAACAATACTTTTATATGTAATGAATGTATTGAATTGTGTAATGGGATATTAGAGAATGATTTTGATGCCGAAACTTATGATAATGAGATGCTGGATTTACCCAAGCCAAAGGAAATAAAAGAAATTCTTGACCAGTATGTAATTGGTCAGGATGATGCTAAAAAAATACTATCCGTTGCAGTTTATAATCACTATAAAAGAATTGAGAGAGAAGAAACAGATGTTGAACTTCAGAAGAGTAACATTTTGTTAATGGGACCAACAGGCTCAGGAAAAACTTTTCTTGTGCAGAATTTGGCAAGAATATTGAATGTTCCGTTTGCTATTGCAGATGCTACATCGCTCACTGAAGCGGGATATGTTGGTGAAGATGTTGAAAATATTCTCTTAAAGCTCATTCAGGCTGCAGATTATGACATTGAAGAAGCTGAGAGAGGAATTATATATATTGATGAAATTGATAAGATCGCAAGAAAGTCAGAAAATGTATCAATTACGAGAGATGTCAGCGGTGAAGGTGTTCAACAGACATTATTGAAGGTTTTAGAGGGAACGGTTGCTTCAGTTCCACCTCAGGGCGGAAGAAAGCATCCGCATCAGGAATTAATACAGATTGATACAACAAATATTCTGTTTATCTGTGGCGGTGCTTTTGACGGCATCGAAAAGATAATTGGCAACAGAATTGGTAAAAAGGGACTTGGGTTTGGCGCAGAGATTGAGGGAAAGAATGATAAGAATATCAGCGAACTTTTAAAAGAAGTTGCCCCTCAGGATTTGTTAAAATTCGGTCTTATTCCTGAATTTATAGGAAGACTTCCGGTTATAGCAAAGCTAAATCAGCTCGATGAAGAAGCTCTTTGTGATATTTTGACAAAGCCTAAGAATGCATTGGTTAAGCAGTATCAGACCTTGTTTGATATGGATGGAGTCGAACTTGAATTCGATTTGGATGCAGTAAGGGCTATTGCGAAAAAAGCACTAAAACGAAACACAGGTGCAAGAGGTCTTCGTTCAATTATTGAAGAAATTATGACAGAAATTATGTTTGAAGTTCCGTCTGATGAAACGGTTAAAAAGTGTATTGTTCATGAAAACTGTGTAACAAGGGAAGAGCAACCTGAATTGATTAGAGCATAAAAAAACTGCCGTCATATGACGGCAGTTAATTTTTTATTATTATTCAGCAACGAAAGGCAAAAGTGCAATCTGTCTTGCTCTCTTGATAGCTTCTGTAAGCTCTCTCTGGTGCTTAGCACAGTTTCCGCTGATTCTTCTTGGAACAATCTTACCGCGTTCTGTGATATATCTTCTAAGCTTTGCTGTATCTTTGTAATCAATAGATTCAACCTTATCTGCACAGAATACGCAAACCTTTTTCTTTGCGCGTCTTACTTTCATAGGTCTTTCATTCTTTTCAGACATTTCGAAGTCCTCCTTTACAATTTTTATCATTTTTGGTTAATTAAAACGGTAAATCATCTTCAGAGCCGCCCATAGCAGAAAAGCCTGTTGCATCAAATTCATCAAAAGGTGATGAATCGGCTGCCGGCTGTGCAAATCCTGCATTAGCAGACGCACCGCTTGTGCCTGTTTCGGCCTTTGAGCCTGTGAAATGAGCTTCGTCAACAACAACTTCAGTTGCATATTGCTTTTTGCCATCCTGACCATCCCATGTACGAGTCTGGATACTTCCAACAACGGCAATCATTGAGCCCTTTGTGAAATATTTGCAGATAAATTCTGCCTGCTGACGCCATGCAACGCAATTAATGAAGTCTGCTTGCTGCTGACCTTCTTTAGAAAATCTTCTGTTTACCGCAATCGAGAAGCTGCATACTGATGTTCCCTGAGGAGTTGTTCTCATTTCAGGGTCCCTTGTAAGTCTTCCCATCAATATTGCTTTGTTCATAAATTTCACCACTTTCTTTCAAGAAACGATTATTTGTCTTCTTTACGAATGATAATAGTTCTCAAAATTCCGTCTGTGATTCTGTACTGTCTGTCAAGTTCTTTTGGGAACTCTGAAGGAGCCTTGAAATCTACCAATACATAGTAACCTTCTGTCTGGTCGTTGATTTCATAAGCAAGTCTTCTTTTGCCCCATTCGTCAACAGCTTCTACAGTACCGTTAGCAGCAATCAATGAAGTAAATTTTTCTTGTAACGCAACTCTTGTTTCTTCTTCAACACCTGCGTCAATGATAAAAATTGTTTCATAGCTGTTAAGGATTTTTTCAGCCATTTTCTACACCTCCTTATGGACTTATGTCCCAAAGCCAATCTTTGGGCAAGGATTGTCCGATATACGAACATTATTGCATTGACTGGGCATAAACACCCATAATCAAGCCTTACTATTATATATTAACAAAACAAAAATGTCAACAGTTTTTAATAAAATAATAGGTAATAAAATAAAATACGGCAAATTATAAAAAAACCAAATAAAAAAAATATACATTATGATGTATGATTTTATTTAAAATCTATATACAAATACTATATTTTGTGCTATAATAAAAGTGAGGTTTTGTAAATTCCTTCAATTTGGGATTTTTTTTCGAAAAAGTATTTACAAAACAAAGAAAATGGTGTATAATCAAATAAAAACCAAAAAAAACAAAGAAAAACAAAAAAATAGGAGGACTACATAATGTATAAGTCGGATTATGAAATTAAAAAAGAATTATGTGAAATCGGCAGAAGAATTTACAACGACGGCTTCGTTGCTGCAAATGATGGTAACTTCTCTGTTAAAATTGATGACGACACATACTTTGTTACACCAACAGGTGTAAGTAAAGGGTTTATGACACCTGATATGATTTGTAAGGTGGATAAAAATATGAACCTCAAGGAGCCGAATAAATGGAAGCCTTCTTCAGAATTCAAAATGCATTTGAGAGTATATCAGGAAAGACCGGATGTAAAGGCAGTTGTTCACGCACATCCTCCTATTGCTACTTCATTTGCTATTGCAGGTATTCCACTTGACAAGCTTATCATGCCTGAAGCAGTTATTTTCCTTGGCGGAGTTCCTCTTGCTGAATACGGTACTCCATCAACAATGGAAATTCCTGATTCATTGATGCCATATTTGCAGGATTATGATGCAATTCTTTTGGCAAACCACGGTGCATTGACATTCGGTTGCGATTTGAATACTGCATTCTTCAGAATGGAATCAACAGAATTCTATGCAAAGCTTCTTATGTATGCCAGAATGCTTGGCGGCGAAAAGGAAATCCCATGTGGAGAAGTTAAGAAGTTGATTGATTTGAGAAAGAACTTTAACGTTCCTGGTCATCACCCACTTGAAAAGCTTTGCCCAAGCTGCTATAACGATGCAGCTAAGGATATGACTCCTTCAGAGGCTGCCCAAAAGTTTGGTGGAAAGAGCGAATGCTCATGCGGCGATGCAAAGCTTGAAGATGTTGTTGCTGAAGTAACAAAGAGAGTTTTGGAAAAATACAATAAATAATTGTAAGGAATTGATGTAAATGAGTAATTCCGTATTATATACAGGATACGGTGACAAGGGATACACAAGACTTGCAAAAAACAATCATGTTCCAAAATCAGATGCGATGATTGAATTAATTGGTACGATTGATGAGTATTCGGCAGTTTTAGGTCTTGCAAGAGCTCAATGCGCTGATGAGGAATTATGTGCGGACATAAAAAAGGTCCAGAAAAAGCTTATATCAATAATGGGTGAGCTTGCAGGCGGTGAAATTTCTGTTACCGAGGAATGTGTAAAGGCAGTTGAAGCTCTTTGTGATAAATATTATCCGGAAGGCTTTGAAGGTTTTACAATTCCTGGTGAAACGATAGTTTCCGCTCAGCTTGATATTGCAAGAACAGTAATCAGGCGAGGCGAAAGAGTTGCATCAAAGCTTATGACTTTAAATAAGGTCAGACCGTTTACATATATATATCTTAACAGATTGAGCGATATGACCTATGCGATGTCACAGTATGCGGCTCGTGATAATAAAAAAACAACTTCAAAAATCGGAGCGGTTAACAGTGAAATAACTGAACTCACGCTCTCTCTTGCGAAGGAAATCTCGCTTGCAGTTGAAAAGCGTGCCGAGGAAATGGGGAAAAGAGTGGTTATTGCAGTTTTAGATAACGGTGCAAACCTCATGCTTCTTCATTCTATGGAGGATTCGTACATTGCAAGCAGACAGATAGCTCAGGATAAGGCTTATACGGCAGTTGCACTTAAGATGCCTACTCATATAGCATTACAGGAATCAAGAGGTGGAGCTCTCGATGGACTCTCTGCTACAGATTCAAACCATATAATGCTTTTGGGCGGTGGTGAACCGCTTATCATAAACGGTAAGGTGGTTGGTGCAGTTGGAGTATCCGGCGGAACAGCTGAAGAGGATATTGAATTTGCCCAATTCGGAGCAATGTATTTAGAAAGGAGGCTTAGTTTATGATAGATGAAAAACAGATTAGTGAAATAGTCAAGAAAGTAATGTCTGATATGGGACAGGATGTAGCTCCTAAAAGAAAACAAATCGGTGTATTTGATTCTATGGAGGATGCGATAGCAGCTTGTAACAAGGCATACGAGCTTTTCAGATATTATAATAAAGAACAAAGAGAAAACATCATAAAAGAAATAAGAAAGCTTACTCATGCTGAGGCAGAAATTATGGCAAAGCTTGCCGTTGAAGACACAAAGATGGGTAATGTTTATCACAAGGTATTAAAGCATCACCTTGTTGCCGATAAGACTCCGGGTACTGAAGACCTTGAAACAAAGGCTCTTTCAGGTGACAGAGGTTTAACGCTTGTTGAAATGGCTCCTTATGGAATTATAGGTGCAATTACACCAAGTACAAACCCAAGCTGTACAGTAATTTGTAACAGTATCGGAATGTTGGCAGCGGGAAACGGTGTTGTATTTAACCCACACCCTCATGCAAAGAGAATTTCTGCGTATGCAGTTGATTTGGTTAACCGTGCAGTGCTAGCAGCAGGAGGTCCTGAAAATATTGTTGTTACGGTTGAAAATCCGACAATGGAAACCTCAAATATAATGGTAAATCATCCATCTGTAAGAATGTTGGTTGCTACAGGTGGTCCGGGTGTTGTTAAGATGCTTTTGTCAAGCGGAAAGAAAGCAATCGGAGCAGGTGCAGGAAACCCACCTGTTGTTGTTGATAACACTGCGGATGTACAAAAGGCTGCAAAAGATATAATCGACGGCTGTACATTTGATAACAACCTCCCTTGTATCGCAGAAAAAGAATGCTTTGTTATGAATGATGTCGCAGACGAGCTAATTGCCGGAATGCAGAAAAACGGAGCATATCTTTTGAATAAAGAGCAGACAAAACAGCTTGAAGAGGTTGTATTGGTTGAAATGCCACCTAAAAATCCTGGCGGTAAGCCTAAAAAGGTTATTAATAAGGATTGGGTTGGCAGAGATGCAAAGAAAATCTTGGCTCAAATCGGAATTAATGTGGGTGACGATGTAAGATGTATTATCTGTGAAACAGAATTCTCACATTCATTTGTTCAGACAGAACTTATGATGCCTATATTGGCAATCGTAAGATGCAATACTTTTGAAGAGGCTATGGAAATGGCAGTGAAGGCTGAACACGGAAACAGACATACAGCACATCTTCATTCAAAGAATGTTGACCATATGACAGCGTACGCAAAAGCAGTATGCACAACAATTTTTGTTAAGAATGCACCAAGCTACTCAGGTATCGGATTTAACAGTGAGGGACATACAACCTTTACAATCGCAGGACCTACAGGCGAAGGTATAACATCAGCAAGAACATTTACGCGTCAGAGAAGATGTGTATTGGTTGACAGTTTATCAATAATATAAGGGGGACTACATAATGAATATTAACGAAAATGATATTGCAAAAGTGGTTCAGGCTGTGTTGAGCGAAATGAATGCTTCATCACCTGCACCAAAGAAGGCATCAGGAGCAGTTCCTACTAAAGCAAAGGTTGCAATGCTTACAAAGTTAGGCAACTTTGATATTCAAGAATATCCAATCCCTGAACTCGGTGATGACGATATCTTGGTAAAGGTTGAAGGTTGCGGTGTTTGCGGAACAGATGCTCACGAATTTAAAAATGACCCATTCTCACTAATCCCTGTTGTTCTCGGTCATGAGGGTACAGGCGAAATTATTAAAATGGGTAAGAATGTTAAGAAGGATAGTGCAGGAAAGCCACTTAATATTGGTGACAAGGTTGTTACTTGTATGATTTTCAATGATGACCCTGATATCACAATGTTTGACCTTAACAAGCAGAATGTTGGAAGCGGTGACATCTACGGACTTATGCCTGATGATGATGTTCACTTAAATGGTTGGTTTGCTGATTATATGATTATAAGAGGCGGTTCAACAATATTCAATGTAAGTGATTTGGATTTGGATTCAAGAATTTTAATCGAGCCTTGTGCGGTTTTAATTCACGCAGTTGAAAGAGCAAAGACAACAGGTATTTTGAGATTCAACTCAAGAGTTGTTGTTCAGGGCTGCGGACCTATCGGTCTTATCTGTATTGCAGTATTGAGAACAATGGGTATTGAAAACATTGTTGCAGTAGATGGCAATGAACAGAGATTGGAATTTGCAAAGAGAATGGGTGCTGACAATACTGTTAACTTTATGAATCACAAGGGTGTTGATGCTCTTGCTGACGCAGTAAAAGCCGCATTCGGCGGATATGCTGCAGACTTTGCATTCCAGTGTACAGGTTCACCTGTTGCACATGCAAACATTTATAAGTTCATAAGAAGCGGCGGCGGACTTTGTGAATTAGGATTCTTCATCAATGGTGGAGATGCTACAATAAACCCACACTTTGACTTGTGCTCAAAGGAAATCACATTAGTTGGTTCTTGGGTATATACTCTAAGAGATTATGCAACAACATTTGATTTCTTGAAGAGAGCAATCGCAATAGGACTTCCAGTTAAGGAACTGATTACTCACAGATACAGTCTTGATGAAATGAATGAGGCTTTGGAAACAAACCTTGCTCAAAAGGGACTTAAGGTTGTATATATCAACAAGGACTAATTTTTAAGAAAAGGAGTTTTTGGTGATGGAAGCAGTTGGAATTGTAGAAATGTTTGGATTTGTCTGTGCAATTAAAGCGGCAGATGCGGCAGCAAAAGCGGCAGATGTCAAGATTATTGCGATTGACTCAAACAAGCCTGCAAATGCAGAAAAGGAAAAAGTTCCGCTAATTATGTGCATAAAGATGCAGGGAAGTGTTGCAGCTGTTGAGGCAGGAGTTGCAGCGGCAGCTAAAGCAGCAGAGGAGTGTACAGGACTTATTCAAAAGCATGTAATTGCCCGTCCTACTGACGATTCACAAAAGATGGCGCTTCGTACAAGCGTCGGAAAAGACAGAATAGGACATATAAAAAATAACGCATAGTTAAATTGTTAAATTATGAAAGGTAGGTTATAATGATGGAAGCATTAGGTATGATTGAAACAAGAGGCTTGACAGCTTCAATCGAAGCAGCAGATGCAATGACAAAGGCTGCAAATGTTGTATTGGTAGGAACAGAGAAAATCGGTTCAGGATTGGTAAGCGTAGTTGTAAGAGGTGATGTAGGTGCTGTTAAGGCTGCTGTAGAAGCTGGTGCTGAAGCTGCATCAAGACTTGGTGAATTGGTTGCACAGCATGTAATTCCTCGTCCTCACGGTGACGTTGAAAAGATTTTGCCAACCATCTGATTTAAGCTCTTATCTACATATAAGGGAAAGGCGGTAAAAGGTAAATGGGCTTTTCATTAGGTTTGATTGAAGTAGAAGCTTTAGGACATGCAATATTTGTTCTTGATGCAATGACTAAGGCTGCAGAGGTTGAGTTTGTTGCAACAGAGAGAAGACTTGGCGGAAGATTGGTAACATTGGTTGTCAGAGGTCAGGTTTCAGCTGTTACTGCATCAGTCGAAGCAGGTAAGGCTATTGCTGAAGAATTTGGATGCTTAAAGGCATGCGAGGTTATTGCAAGACCTCATCCTGAAATTTTAAAGTTTTTACATTTAGATGAAAAAGGTAGTGTTATTCCTGTTTCTGAAACTGCTGCAACTCATGTTGGTTCAGTTAAAAAGGAAGAAACAAAAACACAAGAAAAGGTGGAAGAGAAACCACCTGTAAAAAAAGTTTCTAAGCCTTCAAATAAGGCTTCAGATAAAAAAGCACCTGCTAAAAAAGGTGCAAAAACAAATAAGTAAAAAAGCGTTATAAACGCAAATAAAGAAATAGGAGGATTTCAAAAATGGCTCAGGAAGCATTAGGAATGGTTGAAACAAGAGGTTTGGTTGCTGCAATCGAAGCAGCAGACGCAATGGTTAAAGCTGCAAATGTAACTTTAATCGGAACTGAAAGAATCGGTTCAGGCTTGGTAACAGTTATGGTAAGAGGCGATGTTGGTGCTGTTAAGTCAGCAACAGAAGCTGGTGCTGAAGCTGGTTCAAGATTGGGTGAACTTGTATCTGTACACGTAATCCCAAGACCACACGGTGATGTTGAAAAGATTCTTCCTGCATTGAAGTAATTCGCAAAAAAAGGTTAACAAATCGGGCAGGGTAGAGATACCCTGTCCGGAATATAACCACTACCCACAAAACTACGGAGGGTACAACGATGGTAGATGAAAAATTATTGAATATTGTAACACAAAGTGTTATTGACATATTAAAAAAGCAAGAGGCTGATGATGGGATTAAGGTAGGCGTGTCGGCAAGACATGTGCATTTATCTCAAAAGGATTTAGAAACCCTGTTCGGAAAAGGACACGAGCTCACACCTAAAAAAATGCTTATGGGTGACCAGTATGCAGCAGAGGAATGTGTGACATTGGTAAGTCCTTCACTAAGAACAATCGAGGGTGTTAGAGTGTTGGGTCCTGTCAGAAGTGAATCACAAATCGAGATTTCGAGAACGGACACATTTAAATTAAAGGTTAGTCCGCCTGTTCGTCCTTCAGGAGAAATTAAGGGCAGTGCACCAATGGCATTGGTTGGACCAAAGGGAAGCGTATTTTTAAATGAAGGCTGTATTATTGCTAACCGTCACATTCATATGAATTTGAAGGATGCCGAGAAGTACGGTGTAAAAGACAATGATGTTGTTGATGTTGAAATTCAAAACTCAAAGCCAACACGTTATTACAATGTGCAGGTGAGAGTAAGGGAAGATTTTAATACGGAAATGCATATTGATACTGATGATGCCAACGCGGCAGCAATCAAGCAGGGCGACCATGTTGAAATCATCACAAAACACTAAAACTTCCGTTTTGTTGAAAGGAAGACTAATTTATGATATTAGCTCAGGTAACAGGAAGCATTGTTTCCACAAGTAAAAACGAAAAACTTATTGGTTGTAAGTTTATGACTGTACAAACAATTGAAAATAATAAATTAACCGGTAAATTTATGGTAGCAGTTGACGGGATTGGTGCAGGTGTTGGAGAGAAGGTATTAATCACAACAGGATGCTCTGCAAGACTTGCAATGCCCGATAACACAGCTCCTGTAGATGCAGTCATTGTCGGTATTGTTGATGAAAAACAGGGTTAATTTAATCCGAAAAAAATAAAAGAGGAGGGAGAGCTTTATGACATTTGAAGAATTGCAACAGATAATTTTTGATGCCGGGATAGTTGGTGCCGGCGGTGCTGGCTTTCCCACACACAAAAAGTTATCAAAGGGTGTTGAGCAGATTGTTGTAAATGCAGCGGAATGTGAACCGCTTATGATGGTTGACCATCATATTTTTAAAAAGCATTTTCAAGCTGTTATTGATACCCTTAATCTTGTTATTGAGGTTCTTGATGCTAAAGAGGCAATTTTTGGGATAAAGGGTAAGAATATGGGATTACTTGACCCAAAGATTGTTTCAAGTCTTAAAAATACTAAAATAAGCATTAAAGAAATCCCTGATATTTACCCTGCAGGTGATGAAGTTGTTCTAACCTATGAAACAACCGGAAAGATTATTCCTGAGGGTGCAATTCCGTTGAGTGTTGGAGTTGTTGTTATAAATACAGAAACACTCTATAACATAAAAAAAGCAATTCATGATAAAGAATCTGTTTGCGAAAAATATGTCACAATAGCAGGCGATGTAAAGGAAGACATTACAATAAAAGCTCCGGTTGGAATGAAAATTAAAGAGCTTTTTAAAGAGCTTGGCTATGATGATATGACAGGAAAAGCCTTAATAAACGGCGGACCTATGATGGGTAAGTTGGTTGACTTTGAAAATGATGTGATAACCAAGACTACAAAAGGACTTTTGGTTTTCCCTGAAACTCACAGCGTTATTCAAAGGAAGAGAATGCCTATTGGTATGATGTTAAAAAGAGCATCAGCTGCATGCTGTTATTGTACTATGTGTACAGATGTTTGCCCAAGACATCTTTTAGGTCATTCAATAGAGGTACATAAAATTTTAAGGTCAGCTTCACATTGTGAGGTAAATGATGCGGACGCATTTTTACAGAGTACACTTTGTTGCGGTTGTGGCGTTTGTACTGTTATAGGATGTCAGCAGATGTTAAATCCTCAGGAGATTGCGATGCGTGCAAAAGAGGAGTTGGCTAAAAAGGGTTACAGAAGAACCGAGTCAGTAAAGCCTGATGCACCAAGACCTGAACGCGAGGGAAGGCTTGTTCCGTCAGAAACATTAATTGACAGGTTGGGAATAAGAAAATACGTTAAGGATAAGGTCGAGAGAAGATATATTGACTTCTATCCGGATACTGTATATATACCAATGTCACAGCATATTGGAAAGCCTGCATCAGCGATTGTAAATGTCGGTGACGAGGTTAAAAAAGGACAGATGATTGCAAAGACCGATGAAAATGCAATGGGTACTTCAATACACGCAAGTATTGATGGTGTTGTTAAGTCTGTTAGTGAAAAGGAAATTGTAATTTCAGTAAAGTAATCTGACAAAAAGGATGAAAACTATGAATTCTATAGGTTTAATTGAAGTTAAGAATATAAGCAGAGGAATAAAGATAACTGACGAAATGCTAAAGAGTGCAGGAATATCTTTAATCCAGTCAGGTGCTGTTTGTCCGGGTAAATATGTTACTATAATCGGTGGCGAGTTATCCTCTATTCAGGCAGCAGTTGAAAGAGCTGAACTGATTGCGGAAGATGCATTAATAGATAAGTTTGTGATTGGAAATCTGGGAGAAAAGGTTTTTGAGGCCATGTGCGGAACTGCAACAGTGAAAGAGAAAAAGGCACTTGGAATAATTGAAACATTTACAGCGGCGTCTGCAATCGAGGCGGCCGATGCGGCGGTTAAAGCTGCAGTTGTAAGTCTTATTGAAGTAAGAGTTGCCAGAGGTATGGGTGGAAAATGCTTTGTTTCAATGACAGGTAATGTTGCAGATGTCACCGCAGCAGTTGAGGCAGGTGCGAGAATTGCAGCAAATACAGGTGTTCTTATTAATACAGAGGTTATTGCAAACCCGCATCCTGAACTTTGGGAAGCAGTCCTTTGATTTTTATAAGGTAAATTGTGCGATAAACACAGCATCCAATTTTAGTGTTACTATAATAGAATTTAAAAAGAAAAGACTGTTAATAGATAAAACAGTCTTTTGTTTATTTAAAACGGAGGAAAAAAATGTTAGCTGTTGAAAGAAGAAGTAGCATAGAACAGATAATTGCAAAAAACAAGAGTGTTTTAGTTTTGGAGCTTGCAAGGCAGTTTGATGTAACAACAGAAACAATCAGAAGTGATTTGGAAAAGCTTGAAAAACAAGGAGTGCTTGTAAGGACATACGGTGGTGCGACATTAGTTGAAAACAAGGACCCTGATATGGAATTTCAGGAAAGAGAAACCATTAATTTTGAGGGAAAACAGAGCATTGGAAAGAGAGCTGCCCAAATGATTAATGACGGTGAAACAATATTTTTGGATGCCAGCACTTCAAGTCTTCATGTTGCAAGGAATATTAAGGAAAAAAAGGGAATAACGGTTATTACAAATGCAGAAAAAGTGGTAATGGAGCTTTCAAACTGCGATAATATCAGAGTTATCTCAACAGGCGGAATGTTGCAGAAAAAGCATATGTCATATATTGGAAGAGTTGTTGAAGATACAATTCGTTCAACATATTTTGCAAATAAGGTGTTCTTTTCTTGCAGGGGTGTTACATTAAGCAGAGGACTTATGGAAACAACCGAGCAGGAAGCTCAAATCAAAAAAGCGATGATTGATTGTTCTGAAACTGCAATTTTCCTTTGTGACAGAAAAAAGCTTGGCAGATTGGGAGTTCCTGTAATTTCAAATCTTTCGGGAATAGATTGCATGATAACAGATATAAAACTCGATGAAGAATGGAACAGAGCGTTAGAACAGAATGATGTAAGGCTTATAACTGTTTAAAAAGGAATACCACTATGAAAACTAAGGCGATGTATATATGTAATGAGTGTGGATACCAGACACCAAGATGGATAGGAAAATGTCCCGGATGCAATAATTGGAATACATTGATAGAAACTGTTGTTGACGACACTAAAACTTCCGATACTGTAAAGAAAAAAGCAACAAGAATAGTAAAAAAAATAAAGGATATAACCTATGACAGCGAGATAAGATACCAAACAGGTATGAAGGAATTAGACAGGGTTTTAGGTGGCGGTCTTGTGAAAGGTTCACTTATTCTTGTCGGCGGTGACCCTGGAATTGGTAAATCAACACTTTTGTTGCAGATTTGTGAAAATATAGGAAAAGATAAAAAAATACTCTATGTTTCGGGCGAAGAATCGGAAAAACAGATTAAAGTAAGAGCAGAAAGACTTGGAACAGTTGATGCCCAACTATATCTGATTTCTGAAAATGATGTTGAGGTGGTTTTGGAGTGTATTAACTCTGTGCAACCTGATGTCGTTATAATTGATTCTATCCAGACAATGCATATTGACCAGATACAATCCTCAGCAGGAAGTGTTCCGCAGGTAAGAGAAACAACAAATGCCCTGATGCGTGTGGCAAAAAGTGAGAATATATCAATGTTTATTGTGGGCCATGTCACAAAGGATGGTGCATTGGCGGGACCAAGAGTGCTGGAACATATGGTTGACTGTGTTCTTTATTTCGAGGGTGACAAGCAATCCTCGTTCAGAATTTTAAGAGCAGTAAAAAACAGATTTGGTTCAACTAATGAAATAGGAGTATTCAATATGACCGACAAAGGTCTTGTTGAGGTACAAAATCCGTCGGCAATGCTTTTAGAGGGCAGATGTGATTCGTCGGGAAGTGCAATAGTTTGCACGATGGAGGGCTCACGCGGAGTTTTAGCCGAAATTCAGGCTCTTGTCACTCCAACAGGCTTTGGAAATCCAAGAAGAATGACAGATGGTGTTGATTTTAACAGAGTTATTTTGATGCTTGCTGTTTTGGAGAAAAGATGCAGACTTTCTCTTTCCAATCATGATGTATATGTTAACGTCGCAGGCGGTTTGAAGATTGACGAAACTGCGGTTGATTTGGGAATTTGTGCAGCGGTTATATCAAGTCTTTGCGATTGTCAGATTCCATCTGAAACAGTATTCATAGGTGAAGTGGGGCTAGGCGGAGAATTAAGAAGTGTTTCGCAGATAGAAAAAAGACTTTCTGAAGTCTATAAACTTGGCTTTAAAACTGCAGTTGTCCCGAAAATGTCAATGAAAAATGTAAATGTGCCTGAGGGACTAGAGGTCATTAAAGTTTCAGCATTGTGGGAAGTTTCAAAATTAATAAGAGGAAAATAAAAACGGAGCATTTGCTCCGTTTTTTTAGTGTATTAATGAAAAATATAAAATTACAATAATTCCAAGAATTATTCTGTAATAGCCAAACACTTTGAAATCGTGCCTTTTTACATAGTTTGTTAAGAATTTTACTGAAATTATTGAAACTATATAAGCAACCAGCATACCTAATAACAACAATCCCCATTCGGCATCCTGCATTATGTAGTCATTGGTCACCAGTTTCAAAAAGCTTACTCCAAACATAACGGGTATCGCTAAAAAGAATGAAAACTCTGCAGAAAGTTCTCTTGAACAACCCAGAAGAATTGCACCAAGAATTGTTGAGCCTGAACGGGATGTTCCCGGTATGATTGAAAGGACTTGAAAAAGTCCAATCATAATTGCAGTTTTATAGCTCATTTCATTCATAGAATTTATGGAAACTTTTTTATTTGAATTCTCAATTAAAATGAAGAGTATACCGTAGATTATTAACGTAGCACTGATTACATACTGATTTTCAAACTTTTCCATAAAGTCGTTTAATAAAAGTCCTATTACCGCCGCAGGCAAACAGGCAACAATCACTTTAAACCACATCTGCCATGTGTCAGCCTTTTCCTGTGCTGATTTTGACGGTGAAAATGGGTTTAGCTTTTTAAAATATAGTGTAGCTATAGCCAAAATTGCACCGAGCTGTATAACATAAAGGTAAACATCCGTTGTTAAAAATCCTTCGGTTGTATTTGTGAAGGAATTAAATAAAATCATATGTCCTGTACTTGAAATTGGTAGCCATTCTGTAATTCCTTCAACAATTCCGAGCAAAAAGGATTTTATATATTCAATAAAGAGCATTCATTATTCCTCCATTGCTTTTTTGACATATTCGCAAATTACATCGCAGGATTTATCAAGTCCAAGTTTTGCAGTATTCAGACAAAGGTCATAGTTTGCAGGATTTCCCCAATCGCGACTTGAGTAATAGTTATAATATGATTTTCTTGTTTTCTCAATTTTATTGATTTTATCCTTTGCTTTATCGTCGGTCAAATCATATTTTTTTGCAATTCTCTTGATCTTGCTTTCCTTATCTGCATACAGGAACAGATGTATGCATTTGTGATTTGAATCTCTTAAAACATAATCTGCACATCTTCCTACGATTACGCATGAACTTTTTTCTGCAAGTCCTTTTATGATTTCGCTTTGAGTGATAAAGAGTTTGTCGTTTATAGGCATATCATACTGTGCTGAATGCATAAATCTCAAGTCGCTGCCTGTCACCAATGTGTAAAGAAGGCTTTTTGTTGCCTTTTCATCGACAGCTTTTAAAATATCTTCGTGCATCTTGTTTTTTTCTGCAGCCATTGTTACAAGCTCTTCGTCGTAAAAGTCAAAACCGAGCTTTTTAGCAATCATCTGGCCTAACTCTCTTCCGCCGCTTCCGTACTGTCGTCCGATGGTAATAATTGTGTTCATAATCATTCCTCCTTTTTATATAACGCATTATATATTTTCTTAAATTTTTCAATTTTTTCTATATAATTTCTTGTTTCCTCAAAAGGAATTTTATCAAGGGTTTTTCCGTTTGTACTATATTCTTTATTTAAAAGCCATTTGTTGACATTTCCCATTCCTGCATTATATGCCGCAAGTGCAAGTGTCTCGTTTTGAGAGTAATAATCCAAAAGATATGATAGATAGTAACAGCCCATATTGATATTAATTTCAGGATCTTCTATATCCTCCTTGGAAAAATTAAGCAAAAGCTTATCAGAAATCCATAGAGCAGTTTCGTCGGTAATCTGCATAAGTCCTCTTGCAACACCCGAATGAGCGTCATAAATATAATTACTTTCAGCTTTTATTAATGCCATTACAAGAAACTTATCCAGTTCATATTCACAAGTGTATTTTTCAATATGTTCGTTGTATCTTAAAGGATACATAGCTTTCATAAAAAGCGTACCCACAGGTTTTACGAGAGAAAGTATAAAAGCAAGAAAAATAAGTGCTGTTAGTAATTTATATCTTTTCAAATCTTGCTCCTTATATCTTCTATAATTTTTAAAAGTTGATTTTTAATGTCATCTATATTAGTGTTATTATACACGATATAGTTTGATTTTTCAATATAATATTCATCGTTCTTCTGTGCGTTGATACGTTCCAGAGCCTCAGAATGTGATATGTTGTCGCGCTTTATAATTCTTTCGACTCTTATATCTTTATCTGCAATAACTGATAAAACAAAGTCGCATTTTTTATATATACCGCTTTCAATAAGTGCTGCGGCGTCAATTCCTATAATTTCTGAATTACTGTTTTTAATATATAAATCTATGTATTCTATGACATATTTATGAGTTATCTCATTTAATTTCAAAAGCATGTCAGGACAGTTAAAAACGAGATTTGCAAGTTTCTTTCTGTTTAGAGTTTTGTCGGGATTAATATATTCTTTACCGAAATAATCTGAAATTTCGTTTAATGCTTTTGTTTCGGGTTCAACAATTTTTTTTGCCACCAAATCACAGTCAATAATATCAACTCCAAGAGCATGCAGATATTTTGAAACCGTGGTTTTTCCGGTGCCGGAGCCACCTGTTATTCCAAGAATAATCATACTATTTCCTCCATAAGCATTTTTGCAGTTTCAATTAATGATTTTTCGGAATTTTCGCACTTTTCATCTATAACAAGATATAAAAGCTCATTTAAAATTCTCCCGATTGAAAGTCCATCCTTTATTCCAAGCTTTATCAAATCGTCACCGCATATTTTGAGGTCTGAAATCTTAGATGGTAAGTCCTTGACTTTTAATAACATATCAAGATTATGTGATTTAAGTGTAAGAATTCTATGTGCTGTTTCATAGTTTGATTTTGAAATTAAAAGTCTTAAATCCTTTTCGTTATCGCATTTACAATCAAAATTTTTAATAACCTCGCTCACGGCTTTCACCGTTTTTGAAGGATACCTGAGGTTTTCAAGAATATTTGTATCAAGCTTTAATGTGATCAACATATATGAAAGCCTTGTTTCCAGATTCTTTGGCAGTTTTGCAAAATTTTCTTCATTTATATTCAAGGTATCACCAAAGAACAATTTAAAGATCTCGTGATATTCTCTATAAATCTTAGTGTTATCAGATAAAAGTATCTTTGAAAATTCCACATTAATTCTTTCTGCTGCAATATTTAAAAGATTTTCTTTTAGCTCAAAAATAGCTTTTTTTGTTTCTTCTTCTATTGAAAAGTTAAGAATTGCACTAAAACGGATTGCCCTCATAATTCTTAGAGCGTCTTCCTTAAAACGGGTTTTTGCATTTCCCACACAGCGAATAATTTTCTTTTCCAAATCATATTGACCGCCGTACAAATCAATAAGTCCATCTTTGTTATATGCCATTGCATTTATGGTAAAGTCGCGTCTTTTTAGGTCTTCTTCAATGTTTCTCACAAACTCCACCGATTGAGGATGACGGCTGTCGCAATAATCTCCGTCTGTCCTGAATGTAGTAATTTCATAAGGTACGGAATTTAGAATAAGAGTAACTGTTCCATGCTTTATTCCTGTCTCGATTATTCGGTATTCTGAAAAAATATTGATTGTTTCCAATGGAAGAGCATCGGTACATATATCCCAATCGGTTGGGTTTTTTCCTAAAAGAGCATCACGAACACATCCACCGACTGCGTAAGCCGAAAAACCGTTCTTTTTGTAAGTGTCTATTATAAAACTGACATTTGTCGGCAGATTGATGTTCATTTTAATTTTCACCTCTTATTTTGCGTCGTACCAGCTAAAACCACTGTTTGTATCAGCCATTAAAGGTACATTCAAAGTCAAAACATTTTCCATTTCTTCTTTTAAAAGTGCTCTTACTTTTGCTTCTTCTTCCTTTAGTGTTTCAATAATCAGTTCATCGTGTACCTGAAGAATGAGCCTTGATTTAAGATTTTCTTTTTTGAGTCTTTGGTGAACTCTTACCATTGCAAGCTTTATAATATCCGCCGCAGTTCCCTGAATAGGGGTGTTAAGAGCAACCCTCTCCCCAAAGGCATGAATATTATGATTTGTTGATTTTAGTTCAGGGATATAACGTACTCTGTTCATCATAGTTTTCACAAACCCGTCAACTTCTGCTTGCTTTTTAATGTTTTCCATATATGAACGAACACCTGAATACTTGTCAAGATAGCTTTGTATATAAGCTTTTGCTTCCTTTACTGAAATTTTCAAATCCTGTGCAAGAGAGAAATCACCTATTCCATAAACAATACCGAAGTTTACTGCCTTTGCACTGCTTCTTTGGTCAGGGGTCACCTCATCAGGAGAAATTCCAAGTATCTGAGATGCTGTTACTGTATGAATATCCTCGTTGTTTTTGAATGCATTAATCATTGTTTCATCATTTGCGATGTGAGCAAGCACTCTCAACTCGATTTGTGAATAGTCCGCATCGACAAGTGTATAATTTTCATTTTCTGCAATAAACATTTTTCGCATTTCTCTGCCAAGCTCAGTTCTTACAGGGATATTCTGTAGATTTGGTTCTGTCGAGCTTATTCTTCCTGTAACGGTAACTGTTTGCTTGAATTGAGAGTGAACTCTGAGTGTTTCTTTGTTTATAACTGCAAAAAGACCGTCGCAGTAGGTGCTTTTTAGCTTTGTAAACTGTCGGTAGTTAATCAATAATTCTATAATCGGATGAGCAGAACGAAGTTTTTCCAAAACTTCAATATTTGTTGAATATCCACTCTTTGTCTTCTTGCTTGACTTTAATTCAAGCTTTTCAAAAAGAATAACTCCTAATTGTTTTGGCGAATTAATGTTAAATTCATCCCCTGCATAATCATATATTTTTGCTGTAAGCTCCTTTATTTTTTCATCAAGCATAGAAGAAAATTCACCTAGTTTTTCGGTGTCAACCTTTATTCCGCATATCTCCATATCGGCAAGCACACTTACTAAAGGTAATTCAATTTCATAAAAGAGCTTTGTTTGCCCATTCTTCTCAAGAATGGAAAGCGTTTTTTCTGTTAACGGCTTGATTGCGAGTGCCTTTTTGCACATTAGTTCCGAGCTGTTGTCATCATCAAATATTGACATCTGCTTATCCTCTGACGATGCACTCAAATCAATTCCAAAATAATCGCTAACAAGAGTGTTTATGCTATATTCCGATTTTGCAGGGTTTATAAGATATGATGCGATTTCCACATCATAAGCAATTTTTTTGAATTTTGTTATATTATTTAATTTAACTATTGTTTCCTTTAGATTTGTTGAATATAGAGATACCTTTTCAAAAACAGGGTTTAAAAGCTTTGCAATATCAGCATAATCAAAGGAATTAAGGTTGATATAAACTGCACTCTTATCAACACACAGAGCTAAACCTGACGGTGATAACCCATCAAACTCGAAAACAAAGGAAAGCTCGTCCTTTATTGTTTTAATAAATATTTCCAAGTCGGAAAGTGATGAAATTTCTGAGAATTGACAGTTCTCATAAATATCAATAACCTCTTTTTTTGAACCTTCGGTGGGGGAGAGGTTAAGCTTTTTTATAATGCTGTTCAAGTCGAGTTTTTTCAGCACATCGTAAGCCTCTGGAGTTGCGCAGTCGGAAATTGTTCCGCCGAATTCACAGTCCTCAAATTTAAAATCAATAGGCACATCACGGACAATTGTAGCTAATTCCTTGCTCATAAATGCAAGATCTTTTCCGTCGGTTATTTTTTTGAGAGTTGCTCCCTTTAAACCTGTTTCTTCAAGATGTTCATAAATATATTCTATTGACTTAAACTTTTCAATAAGTGAGGTTGCGGTTTTTTCTCCAATTCCGGGAACTCCGGGGATGTTGTCTGATGCATCGCCCATAAGGGCTTTTATATCAATAAACTCTTTTGGTGTAACGTGGTACTTTTGAAAAACTGCCTTATCATCATAATAAGTAGTTTCATTAACTCCGCTTTTTGTGACTGTTAAAATTACCTTTGTTTTATCTGTTGCAAGCTGTAAATCATCCTTATCGCCTGTTGCAATATAGCATTCAATTCCATTGTCATCGCAAATTTTTGAAACTGTTCCGATAATGTCGTCAGCCTCATATCCTTCAAGCTCAAAGGATTTTATCTTCATGGCCTTTAAAATTTCCTTGGAGATTGGCATTTGTACTCTCAACCCGTCAGGCATAGGCTTTCTTTGTGCCTTATATCCGTCATACATCTCGTGACGGAAGGTGGGGGCTTTTAAGTCATATGCAGTACAGATATAGTCGGGGGAAACCTCGTCAATCAGTTTAAAGAGTGTATTCAAAAAGCCGTACACCGCATTTGTGGGTGTACCGTCCTTTGCACTCAGATAACGTACTCCGTAAAAAGCGCGGTTTATAATACTGTTTGAGTCTATGATAAGTAGTTTTTTCATAAAAATCCCTTTCTTAGAGTTTATGTACTGCCATTAAAGAACACTTGAGAAAATACCAACAATACTTATTCCTATAGTCAGCAAAAGAGATGCTGCTAAAACTATGCAGATAACTCTGATTTGCTTTTTTGAAAAATTCATTTTATAACAACTCCTTTTTTTTGCCTTAGTTTTTTAAAAAAATTTTTTACTATTTGGGCGCACTCATCTTCCATAAGTCCGCCGGAAACGTTAACATTATGATTAAAAAGATTTTTTTCAAATAAATTTGTAACACTGCCTGCCGAGCCGGATTTTTTGTCATACGCACCAAAATATAAATTGTCAATTCTTGCAGAAATAATAGCTCCTGCACACATTGGGCATGGCTCGAGTGTGACATATATATCACATTCAGGTAATCTCCAGCCGCCAAGCTTTTTTGAGGCTTTATTAATTGCCATAATTTCGGCGTGGCAGAGTGAATTCTTTTTTGTTTCGCGCTTGTTATAGCCACGAGCAATAATATTACCTTTATGAACAATAACAGCACCAATCGGTGTTTCGTTTATTTTTTCTGCCTTTTTAGCCTGATATATGGCTTCTTTCATAAACAAAGGATTGTATTCCATAATTAATCACCGCCTGCTAGTTATTGGCATTTGTGTGAGCCTCAAAGTTTTCGGTAAATATATGACTTCCATCGTTTTTATTTTCATCTGTACGGTAGTAGAGATAATTGTGATTTTCAGGGTTTATTGCCGCTTTTATTGATTTTATTCCGGGATTTGCAATAGGTCCTGCAGGTAAGCCAGTTATTTTATAGGTATTATATGGGGAATTTGTTTCAAGGTCGGAGTATAAAACTCTTTCCGCATCATATAAGCCGTCGGAAATTGCATAAACTACCGACGCATCAATCTGCAGACGCATATTCTTTTTCAAACGATTTTCTATAACTCCTGCAATCTTTGACCTTTCGGAGTCTATTTTTGCTTCCCGCTCAATTAATGATGCTTTTGTGATAATTTCATATAGATTTTCATATGAAACACCCAGAGAGTTATATTGATTTTCAAATTCCTTAAGCATTGTGTCAATAATTTTGTGGGGCATATCGTCTGTATAGAATTCGTATGTTGCAGGGAACAAAAAGCCTTGTAATTTATATTTGCAATTTGGTGTCGAATTGATGTGTTTAATAAATTC
This sequence comes from Clostridia bacterium, assembly GCA_045645365.1. Lineage (GTDB taxonomy): Bacteria > Bacillota > Clostridia > UBA1381 > UBA1381 > RGIG1988. The sequence goes on from JAZRIR010000012.1 coordinate 35,946, forward strand.
ATAATTATAGTTATCTCTTAAAGCTGCTTCATATTCCTTTTCAGTACCAAGACCTAAATCAACTAATTTCTTTATAATTTTTTCAACAGAATATCCCTCAGGGATAGTTACTGTAACAGTCTCTTTTTTTGCTCCGCTTGTCGCAAGCTTTCGTATTATTTCAAAATATCCGTCACCATTTTCAAAATTAAAGGTTCCGTATTGGAGTTTTCCTTTATACTCTGAAAAATTAACAAACAATAAAAATACAGTTTTGCTTGGAATAACATCGTTTTCCTTTAATAAGTCGGCAATCTGAGGAGTTGAAAGTCCTTTTTCAATTTTTACACTTGTTTGTTTATCGACATCATCAAAAATGAAACATAAAGCAATTACAATAAGGAGGATGATAACAATGTACTTGCGGCTTTTCTTCTTTGATCTTTTCAATAAAACCACTCCTTACCACACAAAATCAAATTCCAAATCACCTATACGGACAGTATCGCCCTCTTGTATGCCTGCATCGGCTAGAGCGTCGATAACGCCCCTGTTCTTCAGGGCTCTTTGGAAGTACTGAAGACTTTCTTCGTCTGAGAAGTTAACACTTCCGCCTACAGCCTCAATCCAGCTTCCTGAAACAACAAAAACATCTTCGTCCATTGAAATTTCAAAGCCTTTTTCGGTGGTGTCAACAAAGAAGCCTTCGTCAATATCCATTTCAGGCTCATAAATCTGAATAGGAGGTAATTTTTGGAGTTCTGAAAATGCTGCCTTCATAAGCTCATTGACGCCTTTGCCTGTGGCAGCGGAGATTTCAAAGAGAGGATACCCTTGCTTTTCCATTTCCTTTTTGAATTCCTCATATACCTCGGGGTCTTGGATAATATCTGTTTTATTTGCTGCTACCAACTGTGGTCTTTCTTCGAGCTCCATATTGTATTTTGACAATTCTTCGTTAATAATTCTGAAATCGTCAATCGGATTTCTGCCCTCTATTGAAGAAACATCAACAACATGGATTAAGAGTCTTGTTCTTTCAATATGGCGTAAAAAGTCGTGTCCAAGACCTACGCCTTCGCTTGCACCCTCGATAATTCCGGGAATATCTGCAAGAACAAAGTTCATATGCTCTGCAATTTCAACAACGCCCAGATTTGGCTCTAGTGTTGTGAAATGATAGTTTGCAATTTTTGGGTCAGCTTTTGTAGTTCTTGATAAAAGTGTTGACTTACCTACATTCGGAAAACCTACAAGGCCAACATCGGCTAAAAGCTTTAACTCTAAAATTACTTCTCGCTCAATACCTTTTTGGCCGTTTTTTGCAAAATTCGGAGTTTGTCTTGTCGGAGTTGCAAAGTGAGCATTACCCCATCCGCCATTGCCGCCCTTTGCTAAGATAACATCTTCGGAAATTACCGAAAGGTCGGCTAAAATTCTGTTTGACTCTGCATCACGGACGATAGTCCCTTGAGGAACGGATATAATAATATCTTCGCCATTTTTGCCGTTACAACGCTTTCCGGCGCCGTCAGTACCGTTTTGTGCTGCATATTTTCTTTTGTAACGAAAATCCATAAGAGTAGAAAGACCGGGGTCAACTCTAAAAATGACATTTCCGCCTTTGCCTCCGTCACCTCCGTCCGGTCCGCCTGCGGCAACATATTTTTCGCGGTGGAATGCGATTGCGCCGTTTCCGCCGTTTCCTGCTTTTATATAGATTTTTGCCTTATCTGTAAACATAATTAAATTCCTCACCCATTTTAATATATAATTATATTAATTATATCATACTGCATTAAAATTTGCAAACATTTTATGGAAAAACCCTGCATAGCTAATGCAGGGTATGGTTTATACATATTTTTTCATATGTTTGAGTGCTGATTTTTCAAGTCTTGAAACCTGTGCTTGAGATATACCGATTTCATCAGCAACCTCCATTTGAGTTTTGCCTTGAAAAAATCGCATATTCAGAATATGGCGTTCTCTTTCGCTAAGACGCTTTAATGCCTCTGATATTGCAATATTTTCAAGCCAGTTTTCATCGGTATTTTTTGTATCTTTAACCTGATCCATTACATAAATTGCCTCGCCGCCGTCATGATACACAGGCTCATAAAGACTTACAGGGTCGCATATAGCGTCAAGTGCAAAAACTATATCTTCTTTAGGCACATCCATTTCCTTTGCGATTTCAGCAATGGTAGGCTCCTTTGAGTTTGTGTTCACGAGCTTTTCCTTGATGTACAAAGCCTTGTAGGCAATATCCTTTAGAGAACGGCTTACTCTTATTGCATTATTATCTCTTAAATATCTTCTGATTTCTCCTATTATCATCGGTACGGCATATGTTGAAAACTGAACATTTTGTGAAAGGTCAAAGTTATCTATAGCCTTAATAAGACCTATACAACCAACCTGAAACAAGTCATCGATATTTTCTCCTCTGTTATTAAACCTCTGGATAACACTCAACACAAGCCTTAAATTTCCTTGTACAAATTCTTCTCTTGCCTCGGTGTCGCCGGCCTTTATCTTCAAAAACAGTTCCTCCTTGCGTTCCTTAGGTATGACAGGAAGCTTTGAGGTATTGACTCCGCATATTTCAACCTTGTTAATCACTTAATAACCCCCTTTTTCAATATGTAAAGAATTTCGATTAACAAGTCCTTGAAGATGATAATATTATTGCCAAAAAGAGTGATTTAATACCAAAGATTTTTTTGTAAATGTTTATAACTACTTTTTTATGAAAAAGTATTGACTTTTTCGTCAAATTAGTATAAAGTTTTTATGATGCGGTAATTCTCACTTTTTTGAGAGCGCACAAGCTTTTCGCACTATGCGGACAAGCTGTTTCAAAACGGATTGGAGGTAGAAAGTTGGGAAAAATTGTCAGTCTTGAAAATGTATGCTTATCTTTTGAGGGAGAGCAGATACTAAATAATATTAATTTGAACATTTATGATAAGGAATTCGTGACATTACTGGGGCCGTCAGGCTGCGGTAAAACCACAACATTGCGTATTATCGGCGGATTTTTGGAGCCGGATTTGGGTGATGTTATATTTGACGGAAAGAAGATGAATAATATTCCTCCGCACAAAAGAAACATCAATACAGTTTTTCAAAGGTACGCACTATTTCCTCATTTAAATGTTTATGATAATATTGCTTTTGGATTGAGAGTGAAAAAACTTGGCGAAAAGGAAATAAAAGAGCGTGTTAATGAAATGCTAAAGCTTGTAAATCTTGAGGGCTTTGAAAACCGTTCTGTTCAGAGATTATCAGGCGGTCAACAGCAAAGAGTAGCTATTGCAAGAGCATTGATTAACAGACCAAAGGTGCTTTTATTGGACGAGCCTTTGGGCGCTTTAGATTTAAAGCTTCGTAAGGAAATGCAGATTGAGCTTAAAAAAATCCAGCAGAGCCTTGAAATCACTTTTATATATGTAACTCATGACCAGGAGGAAGCGCTTACAATGAGTGATACTGTCGTGGTTATGAATAACGGAATAATTCAGCAGATAGGAACTCCGCAGGATATATACAATGAGCCTGTAAATGCATTTGTTGCGGATTTTATCGGCGAGAGTAATATAATAGATGGAATAATGCCAAAGGACTGTCTTGTAAATATATTCGGACAGGAATTTGAATGTGTAGATAAGGGTTTTTTACCAAATGAAGCGGTTGATGTCGTTATCCGCCCTGAAGATATACATATAATACCTGCAGACAATGCAAGACTTACAGGTGTCGTTGAAACAGTAACCTTTAAGGGTGTGCATTATGAAATGCTCGTTCATTCGGACAGTTTTGACTGGCTCATTCATTCAACAAAAGCTGCAGAACAAGGTGCTGTTATAGGAATGGATGTTGATCCGTTTGATATTCATATTATGAAAAAGACAACTATATAAAGGGGGCGGACAGATTGAATGAAAATACTCATACACACCGTTCTCTTTTGCAAAAGCTAATAGCCGCACCGTATATAGTGTGGATGGTTGTTTTTATTATTGTTCCGCTTGCGATGGTTGCATATTTTGCACTTACGAATGCTGACGGGGCATTTACACTTGAGAATATGAAAAATGTATGGCAATATGCGGACATTTTTGTAAAATCAATATGGCTTGCGGCGATAGCAACTGTGATATGTCTTTTTATCGCATACCCTGCAGCGTACATTTTCTCAAGAATGGGAACGAACATTCAGAGTACATTATTAATGATTGTCATTCTTCCGATGTGGATGAACTTTCTTTTAAGGACTTATGCATGGATGACAATTCTTGGCAATAACGGACTTATAAATTCATTTTTGGGCTTGTTCGGGATTGAACCTTTAAAAATGCTGAATACTCAAGGTGCAGTCGTTCTGGGAATGGTTTATAACTATCTTCCTTATATGATACTGCCTTTATATACAGTAATGGTGAAAATTGATAAAAGCATACTGGAGGCGGCGCAAGACCTTGGCTGTAACAGTATGAAAACTCTTGCAAAAGTTATTCTGCCACTTAGTATTCCCGGTATAACCTCAGGAATAACAATGGTTTTCGTGCCTGCAATAAGCACATTTATAATATCGAGAATGTTGGGCGGCGGCTCACAGCTCTTAATAGGTGACCTTATAGAAATGCAGTTTTTGGGTAACTCCTATGACCCGAATTTAGGTTCTGCAATTTCACTTGTTTTAATGGTCATAGTTTTAGTTATTATGACGGTTATGAATCAGTTTGATACTGATGATGACAAGGTTTTGATGTAGGGGGTGCTTTTATGAAGAAATTATCAAAAATTTATCTTGCACTTCTGTTCATTTTCCTCTACGCACCGATATTTGTGCTGATTGTTTACTCTTTTAATGAGAGTAAGAGTAAAACAGTATTTTCGGGATTTACATTTGACTGGTATATTAAGCTTTTTAATAACGAGCTTATAATGACTTCCTTAAGAAATACATTAATTATTGCAATAGTTGCGTCGGTTGTATCAACAATTCTAGGAACTGCGGCTGCAATCGGATTTTCAAAAATGAGGAAAATTCCAAGGGCGCTTGCAATGAATGTCAATAATATTCCGATAATAAACCCTGAAATTGTAACAGGTGTATCCTTAATGCTTTTGTTTGTGTTCTTTGCGGCAAGAATGCATTTTGAATTTGGAATGGGAACATTGATAATTGCACATATTACCTTTGATGTGCCGTATGTGATTTTGAATGTACTTCCAAAATTAAGACAAATGAATCCTCATATTTATGAGGCAGCACAAGACTTGGGATGTAATCCTTTTAAGGCATTCTTTAAGGTGGTCATGCCCGAGATAATGCCGGGAGTTCTCTCGGGATTTTTGATGAGCTTTGCTTATTCACTTGATGACTTTGTAATCAGTTATTTTACAAGCGGCTCAAACTCGCAGACTTTGCCGATTACAATTTATTCTATGACAAGAAGAAAGGTAAGTCCTGAGATAAATGCACTTTCAACTATTATATTTATAGTTGTGGTGACGGTTTTAGTTGTTAAAAACATAATAGAAAAGCGGGACGTAAAGAAAAAAACGGCTGAAATCTCAGCAAGCGTAAAACTTGAAAGGATGTGATATTATTGAAAAAATTATCAATGATTATCAGTATGATTTTATTGGTATCATCATTTGCAGGCTGTGCAAATGCGCCTAAAGAGGCCACAGTCAAGGTTGAGGATACAGCATACTATGAAAAACACAAGGACGAGGGTTTGTCTATCAATGTCTATAACTGGGGCGAATATATAGCAAACGGAACAGAAGACGGAATGATGGATGTTAATGCGGAATTTGAAGCGTTAACAGGAATTGAAGTAAATTATACAACATATGCTACCAATGAAGAGCTTTATGCAAAAATGAAGGGTGGCGGTGCTGATTATGATATTATAATTCCGTCCGATTATATGATTGCAAGAATGATTAAGGAAGATATGTTGCAAACTCTTGATTACAGCCTAATTCCAAATGCAAAAAATATAATGGAAAGCTTTAAAAATGCGGTATATGACGAGAATGATGCTCATTCTGTGCCATATACATGGGGAACTGTCGGAATTATCTATGATAAAGATGAGGTTACCGAAACAGATATTGATTGGGATATCTTATGGAATGAAAAATATTCAGGACAGATTTTAATGTTTGATAACCCAAGAGATGCATTTGCAATAGCCGAATTACTGCTTGGATATTCTTTGAATACCGAGAATGCCGATGAGCTTAAAGCAGCGGCAGAAAAGCTAAAGGAGCAAAAACCCTTGGTACAGGCTCATGTAATGGATGAAATCTTTGATAAGATGGGGGCACGAGAAGCTGTGCTGGCCCCTTATTATGCAGGAGATGCCGTTACCTTGATGGCAGATTACGAGCATTTAGGCTTTGCAGTTCCAAAGAGCGGAACAAACAGATTTGTTGATGCAGTTTGTATTCCAAAAACATCACAAAAACAGGAGCTTGCACATATGTATATTAATTTCCTGTGCGAGCCTGAGGTTGCATTGGCAAATAGTATGTATATAGGATATTCAACTCCTAATCAGCTGGCTTTTGATATGCTCCCTGATGAAATAAAAAATGACGGAATTTCATACCTTGATGATGAATTTTTAAACACAAAGACAACAGTGTTTAAAAATCTTTCAGATGAGGCTAATAAACTGATGCAGGATTTGTGGATTGAGGTTAAATCGGCAAATTGATATTAATTTTGCGCAGTTTTGGTCGTTTGATGTTAGATGATTGAATGTTGACAGTTTTATAAAAAAAGTATATAATTGTAGATAATGTAAATATGAAAGGGTGAAATACTATGAAAAAATTCATATCATTAATGATTGTTTTAGCTATGTGTTTCAGTATGACAGTGTCATATGCAGCAGATACGCCTCTTGCAACAGCAATTAAAAATGCAACAGGTGTTGCAATAGATGAAATTAAAGATATGCCGGTTAATTCAGATATTAAGGTGAGCTCTGATAATGGTGTGACTTATGTTAATGGACCAATATCAATGCAACTAACTCCTGCTAAGGCAGCAGAGTTCGGATTTGAAGCAAGCATTGATATGTCAGGTGTAAAGGAGCTGTTTACATTATACAAGGGTGTTGCAGATGCTGTTGTTTTTGCTGATTCATCTCTTCAGGAAGAATATGACCGATGCTATGTTACGGGAGAATTTACAATTAATGTTGATTATCCTGCAACAGGATTTGTTTTGGGAAATCCTGCAATATCATCATATGCTGAATTGCCTGGTTTTACATCTTTAGAAACAGGAACTGATATGAGAGAGATTTTTGAAGAGGTCTCAAGAGGACCTTCAACATCACCTTATTCAGGATACAACAGATTGCAAATTATAATAAAGGTTAAAGAAAGTGCAGATCCTGCACAAAGAATTGGGATTAGTACATTGGCTACCCATTTGTCAGACTTAAAGCTTACATACACAGGCAATAAGGTTACACAGAAAAACGAAACAGGATACACAATAAGAGGTTCTTGGGAAGGCCATACTACAATACATTCTGATTATCCGCAAAACGGTGGTGTATTAGGAAGGGCAACCTATTATTCGCAGCAGAAACTGGATGGTGAAAATGATGCAAATTACCGTGACCCTGCAGATGATATAAGTGCAACAATTATTGTTACAGAGGATGGAACTCCCGGAACAAGTCTTGGCGGTGGTTCTGTTACATACAAAACACTCACCATTATGGACGGAGAAGAAGAACTTTCTAAGAAACAGTATATAACAGGAACAACTATTGAAACAGGAAAGCTGGATATGCCTAAGAAAGATGGTTGTGTATTCGCAGGATATTACTATGATAAAGAGCTGACACAGCCTGTTGAAGAGAACTTCAAGCTTACAGAAGATAAGGTTATTTATGTTAAGTGGAAGGATTGTGTTTTAAATGACGAAAAGCACTTTGCATACATAATCGGTTATCCGATGGAAAACGGCAGAGAAGAAGTAAGACCTGAAAACAATATGACAAGAGAAGAAATTGCAACAGTATTCTATCGTTTACTTAAGGATGATGTAAGAGACGAATTGTTTGCAACAACAAACCAATTCCCTGATGTAGAAGATGACAGATGGTCAAATAAAGCGATTTCAACAGTTGCAAATGGCGGATATGTTAACGGATATGAAGACGGAACATTTAAGCCTGCAAACCCAATAACAAGAGCTGAATTTGTGACAATCGCAACAAGATTCTATGCTGTTGACGAGGTTTACACACAAGATGTCAATTTCACAGATGTTTCAGGACACTGGGCAGAAAAATATATCAAGTATGCAACTGCATCAGGCTGGATTGATGGCTATGAAGACGGAACATTTAAGCCTAACAAGTACATCACAAGAGCAGAGGTTATGAAGATTATCAACCATATGCTTGGTCGTGCAGTTAATGAAGAAGGTCTTGTTAGTGATGCTAAGCGTTGGATAGATAACTCACCAGACAAATGGTATTACTATGAGGTAATTGAAGCAACAAACTTCCATTCATATGACAAAGCTCAGGGTGCAGAGTTTGAAAAATGGACAGCTATTCTTGAGAATGAAATTCTTATAGATAAGCCTGAATATGAAGATGCATAATTTGAAGGAACCGCTTTTATAAGCGGTTCCTTTTTTTAGCATAAACTATTGCCTTTTTAGAAAAATTATTATATAATTATAAAAAAAGATACAAATGGAGATTTTATATATGGGCAAAAGACAAACAAGAAGCGAAGCAAGAATTGAGGCATTTAAGCTGATATTTCAATTAGATGTGAATAATGAAGAGCCTGATTTTTTATTTGAGCATATGCTTGAAGAAAATCCAAAAAGTTTAGATAATATTGATTATATAAAATCAGCGGTTTTGGGAGTTCTTTCAAAGAAAGATGAAATTGATGAGTATATAAAGAACAATCTCACAAAGGGTTGGAAAATAGAAAGAATAACCAAGGTTTCTTTGGCAGTTTTGCGACTTGCAATTTTCGAAATTAAGTATATTGAAGATGTGCCGACAAATGTTGCAATCAATGAAGCGGTAGAAATTGAGAAAAAATTTGATAATCCTGATAATTCTGCATTCGTAAACGGAGTTTTGGCAGGATTTATAAAATCATTATGATTTATCTTGGATTTGATACAAGCAACTACACAACATCGGTTGCCGCATCGGGCGATGTGCAGCTGAATGTTAGGGAGCTTTTAGAGGTCAAAAAGGGAGAACGGGGACTAAGACAGAGTGATGCACTTTTTCAGCATATAAAAAAATTACCTGACCTCTTTGAAAAAATTTCAAAAAATATAGATATGAACAAGGTAGATGGTATAGGAGTCAGCACAAGTCCAAGAAATGTTGACGGCTCTTATATGCCTGTTTTTCTTGCGGGACACGGCTTTGCAAAGGTTTGTGCTGATGCGCTGGGTGTTCCGCTTTGTAGTTTTTCGCATCAAGAGGGGCATATTATGGCAGGTATTTATTCCTGCAACAATTTTTCTCTTTTGGAAAAACCGTTTATCTCCGTACATTTGTCAGGAGGAACCTGTGAGATATTATTGACAAGATATGAAAAAGGGCATTTTATATCAAAAATAATAGGCGGCACAAAGGATATTAGTGCAGGTCAGCTTATTGACAGAGTGGGTGTGGCTTTGGGGTTAGAGTTTCCTTGCGGAAAAGAGCTTGAAAAAATCTCGGAGAGCTATCAAAAAGTAATAAAATTACCTGTCAACTCAAATGACGGTTATATAAATTTTTCGGGCATTGAAACAAAAACCTTGTCATTAATTAATGGCGAGGGACAGTCTGATTTGGCATACAGTTTATTTGACGCAATTTCAAAGGCGCTTTCAAAGTCATTAAATTTCTGCGTAAATGAGTATAAATGTCCAGATGTTTTGATTGTCGGCGGGGTTGCGGCTAACAGCATAATTAAAAATAATTTGTGTAAAAATGTTAATGCAAATATTTATTTTGCATCGGTTGAATATTCGACTGATAATGCATTTGGAACAGCACTCTTATGTGAAAGGATAATGCAGGATAAATTATGGAACAGATAATTGCCACCGTTTCGCAGTTAAACGGATTTATTAAAAAAACCTTTGAAGCAAATCCTGTTTTTTCGGATATATGGATTAAGGGTGAAATTTCGAACTTTAAAAAGCATTACTCGGGACATCTTTACCTTACCTTAAAAGACGAAGGCGGAGTTTTAAAGGCAGTAATGTTTAAATCAAGCACCTTTTCGCTAAGCTTTACTCCAGCAGACGGAATGAAGGTTATGGCAAGAGGAAGAGTGTCCGTTTATGAACAGGGAGGGGCATATCAGCTTTATATAAATGAAATGATACCCGACGGTGTCGGTGAATTATATATTGCCTATGAAAAATTAAAAAAGAAGCTTGAGGCAGAGGGACTTTTTGATGAAGGACATAAAAAACCTATACCGAGGTTTCCGTCTGCAGTAGGTGTTGTTACTGCGTCAACAGGTGCAGCGGTAAGGGATATTATCAATGTTATGACCAGAAGGTTTCCAAGCTGTGAGATTATAATATATCCTGCACAGGTGCAGGGTGCAGGAGCATCAAAAAGTATATGTGAGGGTATTGAGTATTTTAATAAAACAAAAATTTGTGACACCTTGATAGTTGGCAGAGGCGGAGGTTCGATTGAAGATTTGTGGGCATTTAATGAAGAAGAGGTTGCCTATGCAATCTATAATTCCGAAATTCCTGTAATTTCTGCTGTCGGTCATGAGGTTGATTTCACGATTGCTGATTTTGTGGCTGATTTAAGAGCTCCTACACCGTCAGCGGCTGCAGAAATGGCAGTACCGTCACAAACAGAGCTTATAAAAAATCTTATAGATTATGACTATACTTTAAAAACACTTTTATTATCAAATATAAAAAATAAAAAAATAAGATTAAATTCTGTAAAATTATTGTCACCGCAGGATATAATAGAAAATAATTTTTTAAGACTTGACGGTATGACTAAGGATATCATAAATAAAATGAAACAAATTTTTCTTGAAAACAGAGAACAATTTGCAGGTCTGGTCGGAAGACTTGATGCATTAAGTCCGCTAAAGGTTATGCAAAGAGGATTTGCAATGCCTGTGGATGAGGATGATAAGGTGATAAAATCAGTAAAAGAACTTGATAAAAAGAAAAATTTTGTCTTAAAACTTGCCGACGGCAAGAGAGAATGTGTTGTTAAGGATAAAAAAGGTGAATAATATGGATAAAAATTTTGAACAATCAATGAAAGAACTTGAAGAAATTGCAGAAAAACTTTCCAATGGGGATATTTCGCTTGATGAATCAATAAAGCTATTTGAAAACGGTATGAAATTATCAAAAAACTGTCAGAAAATTTTAGAAGATGCAGAGAAAAAGGTTAATATACTTATTAACAGAGATGAAAATATACAAAAAGAGCCGTTTGGGGAAACAGAGGAATAATAATGAACGAATTTTTCAATACATTCAAGGATTCTGTTATTTTAACAGCACTCATTGCGTGGTTTATTGCACAATCCATAAAAGTCATCTTTGTGTGTATTAAGCACAAAAAAATTGATTTTAGAAGATTTATCGGTTCAGGAGGAATGCCAAGCTCACACTCATCAACAGTAACAGCACTTTGTGTTGCTGTTGGTTTGACCGAAGGTTTTTCGAGCTCAGTTTTTGCAGTCAGCTTCATACTGGCGCTTGTTGTTATGTATGATGCAGCGGGAGTAAGGCGGGCAGCAGGACAGCAAGCAAAAATCCTCAACAAAATAATTGAGGATTGGGGAAAAACAAACTACCGCGAAACAGAAAAAAAATTAAAAGAGCTTTTAGGACATACACCTGTTGAGGTGTTTGCCGGAGCTCTTTTAGGAATAGCTATAGCATTATTAAGACATTTATAATGTGCAAATATATGAGAGAATAAATGTATATATAAATGTTATTATTGGTGCAATTACTATTGCGGGGAGATAATTTGCAATTTTAATTTTTGTAATTCCGATAATATTAAGCCCCAGAGCAAAAATTAAAAGAGAGCCCGCACCGTTTAATTGAGCGATTGTTTCGGGTGTAAGAAATGGGGCAATATACTGTGCCAAAAGCACAAGGCTGCCTTGAAAAACAAATACAAAAGCTGCTGCGAATAATACTCCGATGCCAAGTGATGCAGAAAGCATTGTTGACGAAATAAGGTCTAAAAGTGCTTTTGTTAAGAGCATTTTGTTATCCCCTGAAATTCCTGCGTTTAATGAACCTACAATGGTCATTGAGCCGACACAAAACAAAAGACAGGCTGTAACAAAACCCTCGGATACAGATGTTTTGTCTGTGTCCGATTTAAATTTTTTTGAAAGATAATCACCCATATAATTAATTTTAGAATCTATATCCAATAAAGTTCCCGAACCGGCACCAAGAACAATAGAAATGATTAAAATTATTGCATTAACATCTTCTATAAGTCCTGAAATGCCAATACTTACAGTACATAATCCGATTCCAATCATAATGGCATCGGTTATTTTTTTCGGAATTCCTTTTTTAAATAATAGTCCTGTAACACTTCCCAGTATGACAGTTACCGTATTAACTATTACGCCCAGCATTTTCATTCACCTTTTCTTTCTTTCGGGTTATTTTATCACAGTTAAAGTCGCTTGTCAATAAATTAAAAATATGGATAAAATTATAATTTATTTGGCAAAAATTTTCGCACATATAAAAATAATAACGACGCAAAATAAGTGTGTAATCAAAATTGATGATTACATTTTAATTAAAATATCAGACGGGATTAATAGCCCGAAAAAATTAATGGAGGAAAAATATCATGGCAAAGAACAGAATAGTAGTTCCAGAAGCTAAAAAGGCTATGGAAAACTTCAAGATGGAAGCAGCAAACGAAGTAGGAGTTAACCTTAAGCAAGGTTACAACGGAGATTTGACATCAAGACAAGCCGGTTCAATCGGTGGTCAGATGGTTAAAAAGATGATTGAAAGCTACGAAAACAGCATTAAATAATCACGCTTTTTAAAATAATGGATTTTAAAATCGGGATAACCGAATTGGTGTTAACTGTAAAAAATATAATAGTCTCGCATTTTTAAAATACAAAACAGGGAAGCTGCAGCAAATTGCTGCAGCTTCTTTGTGTAAAGTGCATAAACAATAGGTTCCAATAGCCAAATTTGTTAAAAAATTGATAATTTTTTCATAAAAGACTTTTAAATTCAGAGTTTGTGTGATATACTTATTATAATGGCAGAAAATTGCAATTTATTGGAGTATTCTTTGCCAAAAGCTAATATTTCTAAAATAGGAGGATATTAATATGACAAACAATGCTGTTGTTAAGGCTTGGTTAGACGAGATGGTCGCTATGTGCCAGCCGGAAAATATTATTTGGATTACAGGAGACGAGACTCAGCTTGAAGAGTTGAGAGCTGAGGCTGTTTCAACAGGAGAAATTATAAAATTAAATCAGGAAAAGCTACCTGGTTGTTACTATCACAGAACAGCTGAAAACGATGTTGCAAGAGTTGAGGACAGAACCTTTATCTGCACACCTACGAAAGAAGAGGCAGGCCCGATTAATAACTGGATGGACCCTGCTGAAATGTATGCAAAATTAAAGGCTTTGTATAAAGGCTCAATGAAGGGAAGAACAATGTATGTTATTCCTTATTCAATGGGACCTGTTGGTTCACCTTTCTCAAAAATCGGTATTGAACTGACTGACAGTATTTATGTTGTTTTGAATATGGCAATTATGACAAGAATTGGCAAGGCTGTAATAGATGAGCTTGGTGATAAGACAGATTTTGTTAAGTGCTTGCACGCTAAGAAAGATGTTAATCCTGAAGAAAGATATATTGTTCAGTTCCCACAGGATTCAGCAATTTGGTCAATCAACTCAGCTTATGGCGGTAATGTTTTGTTGGGCAAAAAGTGTTTTGCATTGAGAATAGCTTCATACCTTGGAATGAAGGAAGGCTGGATGGCTGAGCATATGCTTATCCTGGGTCTTGAAAATCCGGAAGGAGAAGTAAAGTATATTTGCGCTGCATTCCCGTCAGCTTGCGGTAAGACTAACCTCGCAATGCTAATTCCACCTAAATATTTGCAGGAAAAGGGATATAAGGTATGGACAGTAGGCGATGATATTTCATGGCTCAGAATTGGCCCTGATGGAAGACTCTATGCTATTAACCCTGAAGCAGGTTTCTTCGGTGTTGCTCCCGGAACAAGCGAAAAGACTAACTTTAACGCATTGGCTGCAACAAAGAAAAACACAATCTTTACAAATGTTGCTATAAATAATGACGATATGACAGTTTGGTGGGAAGGACTTGACAAGAATCCTCCTGAAAATGCAACAGAATGGAAGGGTGCAAAGGTAAACGGTAAGGAGTATGTGGCTGAGGGTAATAAGCTTGCTCATCCAAACTCAAGATTTACAGCGCCTGCTGTAAACTGTCCTTGCATTTCAAAGGAATTTGAAAATCCTGCAGGTGTTCCTGTAAGTGCTATTGTATTCGGCGGAAGAAGAGCAAAAACTGCTCCGCTTGTTTATCAGGCAAGAGATTGGCAGCATGGTGTATTCATCGGTGCAACAATGGCTTCAGAAACAACTGCTGCTGCAACAGGTGCAGTTGGGGTTGTAAGAAGAGACCCAATGGCTATGAAACCATTCGTTGGTTACAATATGGCTGATTACTTTGGTCACTGGTTGGAAATGGGTAAGAAGATGGATGCAGATAAGGCTCCGAAAATATTCCATGTTAACTGGTTCAGACAGGATGATGACGGAAACTTTATGTGGCCGGGATTTGGTGATAATATGAGAGTATTGTTGTGGATACTTGACAGATGTGACGGTAAGGCAGATGCGGTTGAAAGTCCAATAGGATATTTGCCTACAAGCATCGACACAACAGACCTCGATATCAGCGACGATGTAATGAAAGAATTGTTGAGCGTTGATAAGGAAATATGGCTTGAAGATGTTGAAAATCAGAAGGAATATTTCGCACAGTTTGGCTCAAGACTTCCAAAGGAAATTACAGAAGAACTTGAAAAATTGGAAGCAAATCTTAAAAAATAATTTTGCACTTCGCTATCCCGGGTGAGCTGGAATGCTCATCCGGGATTAGTCATAATATATTCTATCTATGGGGGTTGACAAATGGAAATTTTGACAGAAACAATAAAAACTGAGATTAAAAATCAGTTTAAGACAGTAAGAAGTTTTTCGCAACAGATAGGAATTCCGCAGACTACCGTTTCAAGCATATTAAAAAACGGTGTTGGCGGTACGGGTTATGAAACTATTGTGAAAATTTGCAAAACACTAAATATTCAGCTTGTAAATTACGATTTTCCTATACATATTGATGAAAATAGCCTGAAAATGATTGATATTTATAATAAGCTCGATGAAACAGGAAAGAATTCTGTTAGAGCGATATTAAAAATAGAACGCGAGCGTTGCAATAATCATATGAAATATCATGAGCTTTAAGAAAAAATTATTGGAGAAAAATAATGAAAATTATAGAGATAATAAAACAGGAGAAATTATCGCTTTCCTTTGAGGTATTTCCGCCAAAAACCGAAACAACCTTTGAGAGTGTGAAAATGGCAACAGAAGAAATAGCAAAGCTCAAGCCGTCTTTTATGAGTGTTACATACGGAGCAGGCGGAGGAACAAGCAGATATACTCTTGATATTGCAAAAAATATTAAAAAATTATACGGTGTTCCTACTTTAGCGCACCTTACCTGTGTTTCATCAACTAAAGAAACTGTGCATCAGAAAATAAAAGAAATAAAAGATGCGGGAATTGAAAATGTTATGGCTTTAAGGGGTGACATCCCAAAAGAACTTGAGGATGCAGACAGAAGTGAATGGGACTATCAATATGCCATTGACCTGATAAGAGAATTAAGGGAAACTAATAATGATATTTGCATAGGATGTGCATGTTATCCTGAAATTCATCCTGAAAGTGTCAATCAAAAAGAGGATATTAAAAGGCTTCGTGAAAAGGTTGATGCAGGATGTGATTTTATAACCACTCAAATGTTTTTTGATAATAATCTTTTGTATAATTTTCTCTATAAAATTCGTGAAGCAGGGATAACTGTTCCTGTAATTCCGGGAATTATGCCTATAACCAATGCAAATCAGGTGGAAAGGGCAGTTAAGCTATCGGGTTCATTTATGCCTCAACGCTTCAAAAGCCTGGTTGATAAGTTCGGAGGAAACCCATCTGCTATGAAACAGGCAGGTATAGCCTATGCGACCGACCAGATAATAGATTTGTATGCTAATGATATAAAGAATGTACATGTGTATTCAATGAATAAGCCTGATGTTGCTGAAAAAATTCAGGCAAATCTTTCAGATATTTTGGAAAAATGATAGTAGTAAAAACTTATAATGAGCCGCAGTTTTGCGAAAAAGAAATTCTAAGATATTCAGGATGCAGGCATGGGGACAGCGAAATTTTAAAGCTTATCCGTTCCTGTATTGATGAGGTGCGTCAAAAGCTTTCATACAAGGTATGCTATAGGGAATTTGATATGCCGATTGAAACAAACTCAAAAATGCTATTAAAAAATCTCGAAAACTGCAGTTCGGTTATTATTTTTGCGGCTACAATCGGAGTGGAGATTGACAGACTTATTGCAAAATATGGGCGGGTGTCTCCGTCAAGGGCATTAATGATGCAGGCAATAGGTGCTGAACGCATTGAAGCTTTGTGTAATGAATTTTGCAAGAATTTGAAAAATGAAAGAAAAGTGAATTTATCTCCTCGCTTCAGCCCCGGTTATGGTGACTTGCCGCTTGATACGCAGAGATATATTTTTGATGTTCTTGATTGCTCAAGAAAAATTGGAGTGACTTTAAATGACAGCTTTTTGATGTCACCGTCAAAATCGGTTACTGCTTATGTTGGTATTTCTAATGAAAAGGTTAAAAAGGTAAAGGATAAATGCAGTTTATGTGAGGAAACAGACTGCTCTTATAGAGGTGCGAAATGAATTTTAGAGAGTTTTTAAAGGATAGTATAGTCTATCTTGACGGTGGAATGGGTACATTACTTCAGGAATCAGGATTAAAACCCGGAGAGTACCCTGAAAGATGGAATATAACTCATCCCGAACAGATAATAAAAATTCATAAAGATTATTTTGATGCAGGCAGTAATGTGGTTTGCACAAATACTTTTGGTGCAAATTCATTGAAATTTTCTTCAGAAGAGCTTGAAGAAATAATAAAAGCTGCTGTCAATAATGCAAAGGAAGCAAAAAAACAGTCAAAGTCCGATAAAGATAAATTTATAGCCCTTGATATCGGTCCAACCGGAAAACTCTTAAAACCGCTTGGCGACCTTGATTTTGAGGATGCTGTTTCTGTTTTTAAAAATACAGTTAAACTTGGTGTTAAATACGGTGTTGACCTTATCATAATCGAAACTATGAACGACAGTTATGAAACAAAAGCGGCACTTCTTGCAGCAAAGGAAAACAGCGACTTGCCTGTTTTAGTTTCCAATGCATACGGCGAGGATGGAAAACTGATGACAGGTGCAACTCCAGAGGCAATGGTTGCAATGTTAGAGGGAATGGGTGCTGATGCGATAGGCGCCAACTGTTCGCTTGGACCAAAACAGCTTGTTGGTGTGGCAGAAAAATTAATCGAAAATGCATCTGTTCCTGTAATTTTAAAGCCAAATGCAGGATTGCCCAAATCAGTTGATAACAAAACATTATTTGATGTAGGTGAAGATGAGTTTTCTTATGAGGTTACAGAACTCATAAAAAAAGGTGTTAGAGTTGTCGGCGGTTGCTGTGGGACTACACCTTTATATATAAAAACTCTTGTTGATAAAACAGCTTCTCTAAAGCCTTATGAATTGAGGGACAAGAATTTAACTGTAGTTTCTTCGTACTCTCATGCAGTGAAATTTGAAAAAGCTCCTATACTTATCGGTGAGAGAATAAATCCTACAGGTAAAAAGAGATTTAAGCAGGCATTAATAGAGAATGATATTGACTATATTCTCACAGAGGGTGTAAATCAGCAGGAAAAGGGAGTTCATATACTTGATGTAAATGTGGGATTGCCTGATATAGATGAGGTAAAAATGCTTGAAAGGGTTGTTTGTGAGCTACAGGCAATCATTAATTTACCATTGCAGATTGATACCTCAGATACAGCTGCTATGGAAGCGGCACTCAGAAGATATAACGGTAAGGCAATGATAAATTCTGTTAACGGTAAAAAAGAGAGTATGGAAAAAATATTCCCTTTTGTTAAGAAATACGGAGGAGTTTTAGTTGCGCTCACCCTTGATGAAAACGGAATTCCCGATACTGCGGAAGGTCGGGTTAAAATAGCGAAAGATATTTTAGAAACTGCAAAGGAGTATGGTATAAGTAAAAAGGATATTATTTTTGATACTCTTGCAATGACAATAAGTGCAGACACATCATCTGCAATAACAACACTCTCATCTCTTAATGATATAAAGAATGAGCTTGGATGCCATACATCTCTCGGTGTTTCAAATGTATCTTTTGGACTTCCTAACCGTGATGCTGTAAATTCTACATTTTTTGCTATGGCGCTTGAAAATGGTTTATCCTGTGCAATTATGAACCCTTATTCTGCTGAAATGATGAAGACATATTATACATTTAAGGCGCTTAAGGGACTTGATGAAAACTGTTCTGAATATATCAGTATGGCTGATTTATTTACAACAGTTAGTCAGCCTCCAGAAGTGAAAACAAAGACCTCGGAGGAGGTTGGGTCAGAGCTTCAGCAGGCAATAATCAAAGGATTTAAAGAAAAAGCAGGTGAAATCACCGAAATGCTTTTAAAAACTGTAAACCCTCTTGATATTGTAAGTAGTGAAATAATTCCCGCTTTAAACATAGTTGGAAAAGGATTTGAAAATAAAACTGTTTATCTTCCTCAGCTTTTAATGAGTGCAGAGGCATCTAAGAGCGCGTTTGAAAAAATAAAACTATTTATGAATGGAAATGAGGAAAAGTCATCAGGAAATGGTTCGGTTGTGATTGCTACAGTTCATGGTGATATTCATGACATTGGTAAAAATATAGTAAAATTGTTGCTTGAAAACTATGGTTTTGATGTAACAGACCTGGGGAAAGATGTTCCGTCCGAGGAAATAGTAAATGCGGTTACAGAAAAAAAGGCTAAAATTGTTGGGCTAAGTGCATTGATGACAACCACAGTTCCAAGTATGGAAGAAACAATAAAACAGTTGAGAGAAAAAGCGCCGTGGTGTAAAATAGTTGTCGGCGGTGCGGTATTGAATAAGGAATATGCAGATAAAATCGGTGCAGATAAGTATGCAAAGGACGCTATGGAAACAGTGCGTTATGCACAAGAGATATTATCTTAAGACAAGTCTATAAGACTTGTCTTTTTTTTGCTTAAAAAACTCAAAAAGTAGGTTATTGGGTATTGAAAAAAACACTTATATATGATATACTCAATATAGTGGGGGTTTTTTAACCTAAGTTATAATTTATTAAGAGGGAATTGATATTATGCAGGAATATATGAATACAAAAGGGCGTATATTTGATATACAAAAATATTCCGTTCATGACGGACCCGGAATAAGAACTATTGTGTTTTTAAAGGGCTGTGCTTTCAGGTGCAAATGGTGCTGTAATCCTGAGTCGCAGGAATATAAAATTCAGAAAATGATGTTTGGCGGCAAGGAAAAAATTGTCGGCAAGGATGTTACTGTAAGAGAGGTTATGGATGAAGTAATAAAAGATTTTCCGTACTATAAGCGCTCGGGCGGCGGATTAACCTTGTCAGGCGGTGAATCACTTCTTCAGCCTGAATTTGCAGTTAGCCTTTTGCGCGCAGCTAAGGATTATGGTATTACTACAGCTATTGAAACAACAGGTTTTGCTCCTTATGAAACTGTCGAAAAATATCTTGAATATCTTGACTATGTGCTTATGGACATTAAGCATATAAACGATACAAAGCATAAGGATTTTTGTGGTCAGTCGAATAAGCTGGTATTGGAAAATGCATGGAAAATTGCAAAGAGCGGTGCAAATCTCACTATCAGAGTACCTGTTATTCCTACCTTCAATGATACAAAAGATGAAATTTCACAAATCGCGGCATTTGCTAAAAATCTTGGAGTTAAAGAACTCCATCTTCTTCCTTATCATAGAATGGGCGAGGATAAGTACGCAGGTCTTGGCAGAGAATATATGCTAAAGGGTATTCCTACAATTCCTGATGAAAAAATGCAGGAATTACATAAAACAGCATATAAAATTTTTGGCGAGGGTTGCCACATTGGCGGTTAAGGTGATAGAGTGAAAAAACTATTAGTGGATTTAGACGAAAAATCATATGACATTGTATTTTCTAAAAGCTTTGATATGCTTTTGGAGAATTTAAAAAATATAAACTGTCCGAAAAAGGTTTTGATAGTTACAGATTCCAATGTCCATAAGCTATATGCAAAAGAAGTGGAAAAATTGCTCGCTGATGACGGCTATGATGTTGATATGTGTGTTTTTGATGCAGGTGAAGAGAATAAGAATATGGATACAATTCTTGGAATTTGCGAAAAATGCTTAGAACACAAAATGGACAGAAAAAGTATGATAATTGCCTTGGGCGGCGGAGTTGTCGGCGATATGGCAGGCTTTGCTGCTTCTATATTTATGCGTGGTATAGACTTTATTCAAATCCCTACCACACTTCTTTCGCAGACCGATAGCAGTGTGGGCGGAAAAACAGGCATAGATTTTTTAAAAGCAAAAAATATTCTGGGCGCATTTCATCAACCAAGGCTTGTTTATATTAATTCTTCTGTTTTAAAAACTTTGCCACATCGCGAATTTGTTTCGGGAATGGGCGAGGTTATAAAGCACGCTGTTATAAGAGATTATGAATTTTTTGAATATCTAAAAACAAATATGGATAATGTAAAAGAGCTGTCGGATGAAACAATGCTCGATGTTATCTATAAAAACTGCCTGATTAAAGCATCAGTTGTGTCGGAAGACGAAAAGGAAATGGGAGTAAGGGCTGTTTTGAACTTTGGTCATACCTTTGGCCATGCAGTTGAGAGCTATTCAAACTTTAAGCTAAGTCATGGCGAGTGTGTTGCTTTGGGTATGATTGCAGCATGCAAGGTATCTTTGATGCGCGGACTTATTTTGGAAAGTTATCTTGATGAAATAATAAAAATTCTTACAGATTATGGATTTTGTGTTAAAACAGAGCTGGCAGACATTGAGCAGGTAATTGATCTGATGCAAAAGGATAAGAAAAAATCCTTTAAAAAGCTAAAGTTTATTCTTCCGTCAGGAAAGGGGAGTGTCATTTTGTGTGATGACCTTACTGATGAAGAAATTATTGATGCATTTAAATTTATAAAGAAATAGTATGATGGAAGGAAAATGAAAAATGTTTTTATGGTCGCTTATTGTTATAGGAATTATAGCGCTTGACCAGTTATCAAAATATTGGATAATAAATAATATAGGAATTACCGATTCAATAACGATTATTCCAAATGTAATAGATTTTGTTTATGTAAAGAATACGGGGGCTGCGTTTAGTTTCTTGGCTGATAAAACATACGGAATAGTATTGCTTAGTCTTATATCAGTTGCATTCTGTGCAGGTGTCGTGTGGTTTATGGTAAAAAAGAAGCCTAAGAGCAGACTTTTGACAATATCATTGGCTCTTATGCTCTCAGGAGCTTTTGGTAATGTAATTGACAGAATTTTCAGGGGTTATGTGGTTGATTTTATTGAAACAACCTTCATAAAATTCCCTGTTTTCAATATTGCTGATATTGCGATAACCTGCGGAGCTGCATTAGTGATAATATATGTGTTATTCTTTGAAAAATCGAAAAATAACGATGGGCAGGAGATATAAATGGAGAACATAGTTCTAATTCCCGAGGCTTCTGATATTGGGGAGAGGCTTGACAAGT
This sequence comes from Clostridia bacterium, assembly GCA_045645365.1. Classification (GTDB taxonomy): domain Bacteria; phylum Bacillota; class Clostridia; order UBA1381; family UBA1381; genus RGIG1988. The sequence goes on from JAZRIR010000012.1 coordinate 58,029, forward strand.
TTGTGAGTGAAAAAACAGAGGATATTTCGCGTTCATATGCTGCAACATTGTCGAAAAACGGAGCTATTACATCTAATAATAAACCGCTTGATAAAAATTATAAAATCAAGGGTGGAGAAGTAATTGAAATAGAACTACCGGAACCGTTAATCCAGGAGGTAGTTGCTGAGGATATCCCGCTTGATGTTGTTTATGAAGACGATAATTTGCTTGTGATAAACAAACCTCAGGGGATGGTTGTACATCCCGCACCAGGTAACTACAGCGGCACATTAGTAAACGCACTTTTGTATCATTGTAAGGATAGTCTGTCGGCAATAAACGGGGTTATAAGACCGGGAATTGTGCACAGAATTGACAAGGAAACAAGTGGACTATTAGTGGTTGCAAAGGATAATCAGTCGCATATAGCACTATCGGAACAGATTAAGGAAAAAAAGGCTCTAAGGTCATATTGGGCATTGGTTAACGGCAAGGTAAAAGAAGACGGAAGGGTAGATGCGCCAATAGCAAGACATCCTAAAGACCGAAAAAAAATGGCGATTGTCAGCGGTGGCAGAGAGGCTGTTACTCATTATAGAGTATTGGAACAATTTTCTCAATATACATTATTAGAGTGCAATCTTGAAACGGGCAGAACTCATCAGATAAGAGTTCATATGGCACATATCGGACACAGCATTGTCGGGGATAAGACATATGGCATAAAGAAAGAAAAGTTTAACCTCGACGGTCAGCTTCTTCACGCAAAAACTTTAGGCTTTGACCACCCTGTAACAAGAGAAACTATGGAGTTCACATCAGAAATTCCGGAATATTTTGAAAATGTTTTAAATGTCTTGAGAAAAAAAGACAACTTGATATGAAAGGATTGAAGATTATGACAAAACCAAAATTAAAGGTACTGGTGATTTTTGGAGGACAGTCTCCTGAACATGATATATCATGTATTTCAGCTACTTCGGTTTTAAAAAATCTTGATACAACAAAATATAAAATATCAACAATAGGAATAACTAAAAAGGGTGAATGGTTTTTATATTCGGGGAAATTTGATAATATAGAAAACGGAAACTGGAAAAAGGATAAAGAGCATCTTAAAAAAGCAATTATTTCCCCTGATTCAAAGGATAAGGCAGTAATTGTTTTTGACAAAGATAAGATAAAGAAAATAAAGCCTGACATTGTTTTCCCTGTTCTTCACGGTGAATACGGCGAGGATGGAACAATACAAGGTCTTTTGGAATTGGCAGGAATAAAATATGTCGGAATGGGAGTATGTGCATCTGCAAACGGAATGGATAAAGCATTTTCTAAAATGGTTTTTGAAAATGCAGGAATTCCGCAGGCGGATTGGGTTGTTGTAAATACATACGAAATGGACGACATAGATAAAATAATTAAAAAGGTTGAAGATAAGCTTGGTTATCCGTGCTTTGTAAAGCCTGCATCAACAGGTTCATCTGTGGGTGTCGGCAAGGCGAAGAATAAAGAAGAATTAAAATCAGCACTTATTAATGCCGCAAAATTCGGAAGAAAAATTTTGGTCGAAGAAAATATTGACGGACACGAAGTTGAGTGTGCTGTTTTGGGAAATGTTAATCCAAAAGCATCAACTGTAGGTGAAATAATTCCTGAAGTGGAATTTTACGATTTTGATGCAAAATATAAATCAGGTACAACAAAATTGCAGATACCTGCAGACATTCCTACAGAAATTATAGAAAAAATAAGGGAATATGCAATAAAAGCATTTACTGCACTTGACGGAGCAGGTCTTTCAAGAGTTGACTTTTTTGTGAAATATAAGGATAATTCAATAGTTTTGAATGAAATCAACACTATGCCCGGATTTACAAGTATAAGTATGTATCCGAAGCTATGGGATGCTGTGGGCAAAAAGTACCCTGACTTACTTGATGAATTGATTTTGTTGGGATTAGAAAGAGTAAAATAAAGGTGAATTATATTGGATAAATACAATGCGACACTTACGATTACAAGTATTATAAATAATGATGAAAAAATTGAATTTCTAACAGAGGGAGCGTTTTATTTTAAGAATGGCTCTTACTATATACTCTACGACGAAAAAGAAGAAATGGGAATGGCAAACTGTTCGGTAACAGTAAAGGCTTGTGACAATGAGGTGAGTGTTAGCCGAAAAGGCGATTTTTCATCGAAGATGCTATATAAAATAGGCGAGGCATCTGAGTTTTTATATAATACCCCTTATGGTAAATTTCCTGTAATTCTTCATACACAAAAGATAAATAACAGTTTGAGTGTAATGGGAGGAAGGATTGAAATTTTGTATTCTGTCACAATCAGGGATGAAGAAAATTTTCATTCTCTTATGATAGAAGTGAAATCAAATATCTAGAAAGAGGGATATAGAAATGATTAAAAAATTAATTTCGGTGATTTTATTGGTGCTAATGTTGCCACCAACAGTTTTTGCGAAAAATGATATGGTTGCCGAATACGAATATATGGACAAGCTTTTTGGGTTCGCGTCGGAGCTCTATCTTGATGATACAATAACTAAGGAAGAAATACTAAACCGTGCGATTGAAGAATATTTAAAGGACAACCCCGAGGCGATGAATGAGATTATAAAAAATGGTTTTTCATCGCTTGATGATTATACCGAGTATTATACTCAGGAAGAATTTATGTCGTATTTGAATAATGTAAATCATACCTTTTACGGTATAGGAGTAATTATTCAAAAAGAGGGGGACTATGTTGAAATAACAAATGTTCTGGAGGACGGAAGTGCGTTTTCTGCAGGAATTGAAGCCGGCGATCTTATAAAAGCGGTTGACGGAAAAGATATGACAGGGCTTACCATTGACCAGGTGCAAGCAGCAGTTACAGGAGAACTTGGCACAAAGGTGGAGATTACCGTTTTAAGAAATCAACAAGAATATACATACACAATGTACAGAGCCCCTGTTAATGATATGACAGTAAATCATATAGTGCTTGATGAGAATACTGCCTATGTGTCAATAATAAATTTTGCTCAGAATACAGCACAGGAATTCAAGGATGTTTTAAAAAAGCTTGATGAAAAGCAAATAACAAATATAATCCTTGATTTAAGAAACAATCCGGGCGGATATCTTGATGCGGCGGTGGAAATTGCAAAGGTTATTGTTCCAAAGGGCATAATTGTTCAGACTATGTACCGTCAGTGTGAGGCCAATGAGGTGTATTATTCTTATCTAGAAAATCCGAAATATAGGTTTGCCGTTCTTGTAAATGAATATACTGCGAGTGCGGCAGAGGTTTTGACATCTGCTATGCAGGAATCTGAGGTTGCGACAGTTATAGGGGAAAAAACCTATGGTAAGGCAGTTATTCAGGAAATGTTCAATTTGAGGGATTATAGCGGATTTAAAATTACAACAGGCAGGTATCTTACCAGAACAGGAAAGGAAATCAACCATAAGGGTATAACACCTGATGATTATGTAATTAATGTAACGGAACCTATTGATTATAGAAAGTACCCTAAGATTAATTACGGGGAGGAATCCCGTTTTGGTGACAGTATGGAAAATATTGCTGTCATCAAAGAGAGAATGAAAGTGATGGGGTACGATATAGAAAATATAGATAATGATTTTACAGAGGATTTAGAGGCGTCTGTTCTCAATTTTCAGATTAAAAAGGGACTCTCGCCTACAGGTAAGCTTGACAGAATAACAATGGTGCAGATTGAAAATCAGTTTGCTCAAACTGAGGTTATGGTGGACAGTCAGCTATATAAAGCATATGAGTATTTTGGCGGAACCAGAGAAGAACTGGATAAAATTTTAAAAGGTGAATAAAAGCTATGGGTGTGTTTGCGGTTAATAGCCGTAACACACCTGTTTTTTTGAAAAAAAGATTGACAATTTTAATTTTTTATAGTAATGTATAAAGGTATTTTAAAAAAAATCATATTAATAGGTAGAAATAAGGTTTTTGGGAGTGAGAAAATGAATGAGAATATCTTAAAATGGGTATGGTTAACAACATTAAAAGGTATGACTCCTGAAAAAATAAGCTCGCTTTTAAATAAATTCAATGATATTGATGAAATATATAATGCCTGTAAGGATGAATATAAGGATATTGATTTAATAAGAAAAAAAGATATTGAGGTTCTTTGTGATAAGGACACACAAACAGCTAAAAATATAATTTATAACACACAAAGAATAGGTGCGTATATTCTGACTGTTGACAGTGATGGCTATCCTGAAAAATTAAAGAGTTTGCCATATCCTCCGTATGTATTGTATGTAAGAGGAAAGTTTAAACTCAATGATGAGATGCCTGCTGTGGGAGTTGTGGGAACAAGACATACCTCTGAATACGGTGATGAGATAACCAATAAATTCGGGTATGAACTTGCAGGTGAAGGATTTTTGGTTGTAAGCGGTCTTGCAATTGGCGTAGACGCGCTTGCGGCACAGTCTGCAATAAGGGCAGGAGGCACAACTGTTGCAGTTTTGGGTTGCGGAATTGATGTTGATTACCCAAAGCAAAACAGGATTTTGAGAAAATATATTGAAGAGTTTGGCGCGGTGGTAACAGAATATCCGCCCGGAACATCGCCGTTGCCTGCAAATTTTCCGCAAAGGAACAGGATAATAGCAGGTCTTTCGGATTGTATTTTGGTAACGCAGGCACCTGAGAGGAGCGGTGCATTAATAACTGCTAGGTATGCATATGATATCGGGAGGGAAATATTCTGTGTTCCGGCGAGTGTGTATGACTATAAAAGTGCGGGCGGAAACGAATTAATAAGATTTGGTGCATCATCTGCAACAAAACCTCAGAATATAACTCAATTATATGAACACAGGCTAAAGAACTTTAAGCCTCTGTCGCAACGCAGAGAACTTTTTAATAAGAAACCTAAAAATAAAGGTGTTTCCGGGTTTGTTGAAAAGGTTAAGGAAACTATTTTGAAAGAAAAACCCTCAATTACTGATAATCGTTATAAAAATCTTGAGGAAAATGAAAAGATTATTATGGAATTGATTATAGAAAATGAAAAAATAACTGTTGACGAGATAATCAGGAAAACCGAAATGGCACCCGCCAAAATAGGTGCTACACTATCGATGATGGAAATGACGGGGGTTATAAGAAAGCTTCCCGGCAACTTCTATGTTGCAACAGAATAATAAATTACAAGGAGAAAATGTATGTCTAATAATAAGAAATTGCTTATAGTAGAGTCACCGTCAAAGGCAGAAACAATCAAAAAGTATGTTGGCAGTGACTATAAGGTAATGGCATCTGTGGGCCATATTATTGACTTGCCTAAAAGTCAGTTGGGCGTTGATATTGACAATAATTTTGAGCCTAAATATATAACCATAAGAGGAAAGGGAGATTTGTTATCTCAGCTAAAAAAAGAAGCAAAGGCTGCAAGCAAAGTATACCTTGCAACTGACCCTGACCGTGAGGGTGAGGCAATAAGTTGGCATCTTGCCAATGCTTTGAATATTGATACAAATTCAAAGTGCAGGGTTACATTTAATGAAATAACAAAAAATGCAGTAAAATCGGCGATGAAAGAACCAAGAGGTATTGATACTGATTTGGTGAATGCACAGCAGGCAAGAAGAATTTTAGACAGAATAGTTGGCTATAAAATAAGCCCGATACTTTGGGAAAAGGTCAAAAAAGGGCTTAGTGCGGGAAGAGTTCAGTCTGTTGCAACAAAACTGATTTGTGACAGAGAAGAGGAAATTATCGATTTTGTTCCAAGAGAATACTGGACTGTTGAAGCTGAGTTATCTAAAGACGGAAAAAAAGTATTTTTAGCAAAGTACTACGGAAAAGATGGCAAAAAGGAAGTTGAATTAAATAGCGGCGAAGAGGCAGATAAGATAATTAAAGAGGTAAATAAGGCAACATTTAAGGTTACTGCAATAAAGGACGGAAATATCACAAAAAATCCTCCTCCTCCATTCACAACCAGTACACTGCAACAGGATGCATCAAGAAAGATAAATTTTGCTACTGCAAAGACGATGCAGGTAGCGCAGGGACTTTATGAAGGTGTAAATCTTGGCGGAAAAATCGGATTTGTCGGACTTATTACCTATATGAGAACAGACTCTCTAAGAATATCTAAAGAAGCTCAGCAAGAGGCTATTGCTTATATCTCGTCGCAGTATGACAATAAGTATCTTGCACCAAGGCAGTATAAGTCAAAGAAGAATGCGCAGGATGCACACGAAGCTATAAGACCTACAAATGTATCAATAACTCCTGAGTCAATAAAAGGAAAGATTACTAATGACCAGTATAAGCTATATAAACTTATATGGGAGAGATTTGTCGCATCACAGATGTCAGCTGCGGTTTATGAAACACAGAGTGTTACCGTCAATGCTAGTGGACATAATTTCAAGGCAAACGGTTCAACTTTAACGTTTAAAGGATTTATGGCGGTTTATACCGAGGGAAGTGACGGAGAAAAGGAAAAAAACAATGCGTTGCCAAAGCTTGAAAAGGATATTGAGTTATCTTTGGTTAACATAAAAGGTGAACAGCATTTCACTCAGCCTCCGGCAAGATTTACAGAAGCATCATTAGTGCACGAGCTTGAACAAAATGGTATCGGCAGACCGAGTACCTATGCTCCGACTATCTCAACAATTCTTGCAAGAGGATATGTTATGAGAAATAAAAAACAACTTGTGCCTACAGAACTGGGATTTGTTACGACAGATATTATGAAAAATAATTTCTCTGATATTGTGGATGTTGAGTTTACTGCAGGAATGGAAACAAGTCTTGATGAGGTTGAAGAGGGAAAGAAAGACTGGGTAAGTGTACTGCGTGATTTCTATCCTGATTTTGAAAAAAGTCTTGAAGAAGCAACGAAAAATGTAGAAAAGATAAAGATAAAAGACGAAGAATCTGATGTTGTGTGTGATAAATGCGGAAGAAAAATGGTGTATAAGCTGAGTAAATTCGGAAAGTTCCTGGCATGCCCCGGTTATCCTGAATGTAAAAACACAATGGCAATAAGAGAAGAAACCGGTGTTAAGTGTATAAAATGCGGTGGTGAAATTTTAAAGCGTAAATCAAGAAAGGGAAAGATTTACTATAGTTGTGAAAATGCACCTAAGTGTGATTTAATTTTGTGGTATAAGCCTGTTAAGAATGAGAAGTGCCCTAAATGCGGAGGAATTCTGGTTGAAACCAGGGGTAAAAATGCAAAATGGATGTGTTCTTCTGAGGGCTGCGGATACTCACAGTCTAAGCAGAAAAAAGGTGTGAAGAAAAATGAGGGTTAAGGTTATAGGTGCAGGTCTTGCAGGCTGTGAAGCAGCATGGCAGTTAGCAAAACGGGGAATTAGCGTTGACCTTTATGAAATGAAGCCAAAAAAATTCTCTCCTGCTCATAAAAAGGACTACTTCGCAGAATTGGTATGCTCAAATTCCTTGAAAGCATCAAGAATTGAGAATGCGTGCGGTCTTCTGAAAGAAGAAATGCGTTTGTTTGACTCTTTAATGATGCAGGCGGCAGATGTTTCTGGCGTGCCTGCAGGCGGTGCTCTGGCAGTTGACAGAGATATTTTCTCGCAATTTATAACGGATAGGATAAACAATGAACCGCTTATTAATGTTATACATGATGAGGTTACTAATATTAATACCGATGAATATACAATAATTGCAACGGGTCCGTTGACATCTGATGCGTTATCGGAGGAAATATTAAAATTAACGGGTAGTGAAAATATGTATTTTTATGATGCGGCAGCACCTGTAATTGAGAAAGACAGTATAGATTTTGAAAAGGTGTTTTATGCAGCAAGGTACGATAGAGGTACTGCTGACTATATTAATTGCCCTATGACAAAAGAGGAATATACTTCATTCTATAATGAACTCATAAATGCAGAAAAGATGCCTTTAAAAAAGTTTGAAAATCAGACTGTTTTCGAGGGGTGTATGCCTGTTGAAGTTATGGCTGAGCGTGGATTTGAAACCTTGCTGTTTGGACCGCTAAAGCCTGTGGGACTTAAAAATCCCAAAACAGGAAAGGATGATTCTTTTGCAGTAGTTCAGTTAAGGCAGGACAACAAAGAAGGCACACTTTATAATATGGTCGGATTTCAGACAAATCTCAAATGGGGGGAACAAAAAAGAGTTTTCTCTATGATTCCGGGATTGGAAAATGCAGAATTTGTCCGTTATGGAGTTATGCACAGAAACACATATATTCAGGGCCCAAAAATCCTCGACAGGTTCTACAGAATGAAAGAACATAACAAGATATTCTTTGCGGGACAGATAACGGGTGTTGAGGGGTATGTTGAGTCTGCTTCATCAGGGATTATGGCAGGTTTTAATATGGCAAGAATTATAAACGGTGAGGAGCTTTTTGAGCCATCGGCAAGAAATTGTATTGGTGCGTTGGCTTTATACATTTCTTCAGGAAGCCTTGATAAATTGCAACCAATGAGTGCAAATTTTGGAATTATTGAGGGACTTAGTGAAAGAGTTCGCGGTAAGAAGACAGAAAGATATAAAATTATTGCCCAAAGGTCATTAGAAGAACTAAAAATGAGATTAAACTAAAAAGAGTGCATCATATCGATGCACTCTTTTTATGCTCTTGGATGTGAACGCTCATATACATCCTTTATTTTACTGTTTACAAGATGAGAATAAACTTGAGTTGAAGAAATGTCAGAATGTCCCAGCATTTCCTGAATTGATTTTAAGTCTGCACCGTTTTCCAGAAGATGTGCGGCAAACGAATGTCTTATTGTGTGAGGCGTAATATCATCGGAAATCTCTGCCTGCTTTGAATACTGTTTTATAATTTTCCAGAATCCTTGTCTTGAAAGTGCTGAGCCGTTGCAGTTTACAAAGAGTGTTTCATCGCTTTGGGAGGTTATCATAACAGGGCGTGAATGAGTTATGTATTTTTTTAAAGCAGATTTTGCTATATTTCCAATAGGGATATAGCGTTCTTTTTTTTCGGAATGACATTTTATAAAGTTTGCCTGAATGTTAACATCTTGTATTTTTAAAGAAATAAGCTCAGAAACTCTTATACCTGTGGCATATAAAAGCTCAAGCATTGCCTTGTCACGAATGCCCTTGGGCTCCTTTTCGCTTGGTTGTTCCAAAAGTTTGTCTACCTCTCTTGCCGATAGGATTTTCGGGAGTTTTTTTTCGACATGAGGTGCTTCAAGGTTTTTTGTCGGGTCTTTCATATCCTTACTGTTTTGGGTAACAAACATATAAAATGCCCTAAGAGATGCAAGAGTTCTCGATACAGTTGATGAAGCTCTGCCTTGTTTTATCAGTGTTTCCAAATATTGCTTTACAGTTTTTTGATTTGTTTTAGTAATATCTGTGATTCCCTTTGAATTAAGATAGTTTATGTATTGTGAAACGTCGCGTTTATAAGATTGTATTGTATTTAAAGATTTATGCTTTGTATTGTCCATAAAGACAGCAAAAGCATCTACATACTTAAGCATATATACCTCCATAATAGTTATATGAATTATGTAAACTCATTATATCACACCAATTTTGTTTTGTATAGACGAAAAAATAGATAAATTTTTGAGAACAAAGGCATTATTTTGTAAATAGAGATGAGATGAGTTTCATAAATGTTGTGGTCAAATAGCAATCCAAAACGGAACTTGCACAAAATATTGTAAGACAGCAAATTGCCAAGGTAATATATTTTCGTTTTTTTATTTTGTCGGTAGTTTTTCTTTCAGCTGCCATTACGCCTGATGCGGCTGAAAGGACGAGGAATGCAGGAATAAAAAGAAGATTAGAAAAAATGGAGGAGAGGGATAATAACATTCCCTTTATTCCGTAATATTTTATAAACACCCCCGACGCAAAGCCTGAAACAAAGCCTTTTGTGCCAACAACCGACATTATTACAGGTTTGCCAAATCGAAAGAAAGAACTAATATAAATTATTAAAAATAATCTTATGTTTTTAAAAAGTGAGCTCTTTAGTGTTTTGATATAAGGTAATTCATCTTTAATACGAGTAAAAAAATCGGCAAGATATGAATAGAGAGAGTCATCTGTTTGAGATGATAGAAGAGTACAATAAAAAGCGCCTAAAATAATCCCTGTAATAAAAATTAACAGCATTATAAGTGTTTTTTGAAATATGTACTTTTTATTATTAATAAAAATTGCGTTGATTTTCATAAAATCCCTCCTGTGTATTACTTTACATAATATTCGAAAAAAATTTTATAAATTACTAATCAACAAAAAAAGTGCCACACTTTTGTGTGACACTTTTGTATTAATATTCGTTATTAAGAAGCTTTTTAAGTCTTAAAAGACCCTCTTTTATGTTTTCCATACTTGTAGCATAAGACCATCTGACATATTCATCAGTACCGAAGCCTGTTCCTGGAACAACGGCAACCTTTGCTTTTTCAAGGAAGATATTTGCGAAATCATCTGCGTTATTTATGACTTTTCCGTATAGTTCCTTGCCGATAAGTCCTTTAATATTCATCATAATATAGAACGCACCCTGCGGTTTTTTGCATGAAACACCATCGATTGAATTGATAACTTCAACCATATAATCACGTCGCTCAACAAAATGCTTTTTCATCATTTCAACCTCAGCCATACCGCCCTCTAATGCAGCTATTGTTGCTGCCTGTGCAATTGAGTTCGGGTTTGAAGAAGCGTGTGATTGAACATTTGCCATAATTTTTGAAATTTCGGGACTTGCAGCGGCATAGCCTATTCTCCAACCTGTCATTGCATAGGTTTTTGAAACACCGTTGATTACAATTGTAAGAGCTTTTATTTTGTCGTTGAATGAGGCAATACTTATATGTTTGCCTTCGTATATAAGATGTTCATAGATTTCATCTGAAATGACATAGAGATTATGTTTAACTGCAAAATCTGCAATGGCTCTTAATTCCTCTTCAGTGTATACCATACCTGTAGGATTTGAGGGACTGTTTAAAACGATAGCCTTTGTTTTTTGGGAAAGCGCTTTTTCAAAATCTTCAACACTTGCCTTAAAATCATTTTCCTCAGATGTATTTAAAAGAACAGGAACTCCGTCTGCAATCTTAATCATTTCAGGGTAGCTCACCCAGAATGGTGCCGGTACGATAACCTCATCTCCCGGATTTAATATTGCCATAAATGCATTTACAAGTGAGTGCTTTGCGCCGTTTGATACAACTATGTCTGTTGGTGCGTAGTCCAAACCGTTTTCTTCTTTGAATTTCTTTGCTACTGCCTTTCTCAAATCTAAAGTTCCTGCAGCAGGTGTATATTTTGTAAGACCTGCATTTATTGCAGCAATAGCCGCATCCTTAATGTGCTGTGGAGTATCAAAATCAGGTTCTCCGCAACCGAAGCCGACAACATCTTCGCCGTTTGCTTTCATTTCCTTGAATTTTGCATCTATAGTAAGCGTAGGTGACGGACTTATGCCCGTTGCTTTATTTGATAACATAACTAAACCTCCAATATTTGAATGAAAAATTAATATAAATTGCATTATTCATTAATAATACTATAATATAATACAATAAAATGGAAAAAAATGCAATAACTTTATTTAAATTATTCATATTTTTTTGATTATAGACAAATACCCATCACTCTGTATATGTTTTTATATGCAATTTTTTTTAAAACATTATTGTTGACGCCTCTTGATGCAAGAATATCAAATATTTTATAAATATCCTTTGTTGAAGTAATACCATCTGCAAGGCAATCTGTGCCGTCAAAATCTGAGCCTATACTTATGTTATTTTCTCCGCCCAACGAAAGAAAATACTCAATATGTGCAACAATGTCATAAATGGTTGAGTGTTTTTTGTTATTTAAAAAAGGCGGATAAAAATTAATTCCGACACAGCCGTCTGATTTTTTGATTTCCCCAAATTGAGCATCGGTTATATTTCTTGGATGAGGGCAGATTGTATATGAATTTGAATGGCTCAGAACTATGGGTTTCTTTGAAATTTTACATACATCAAAAAAAGTTTTTTCGCTTGCGTGTGACAGGTCTATAATTATTCCGAGTTCATTCATTTTTTTTACTACCTTCTCTCCAAAAGATGAAAGGCCTTTAGAACTGCCGTTTGCACCGCCTATTAAGTTATTATTGTTCCAGGTGAGAGTAATCATTCTTATACCGAGATTATATAAGATTTCGAGAGATTTTAAATCTGTTATAACTTCTCCGCCCTCAACAGATAAAAAAGCATTGATTTTTTGTGTTTCAATGTCAGATAGAGATTTGCAAAATTTAATTTTCGGGCTGTTTTTTAAAAACTCATTATACATATTGTTAATAACTCTAAAGCATCTTTCATTGGGAGAATTATAATATTCAGGAGATATAAAAACGGCAAAAAACTGTGTGTATGAAATGTCCGGCAGGGACAGATTTTCGTTGTTATCGTAAATTTTTGTGGCAGTGTCGCAATGCATATCGCATAATGTTAAATCTTTCATAAAATTCCTCCTCATTTTAATTATATGATGAGTAAAAAATATTAGTTAAAAATGCAGGAAAGTGTTGATTTTTTCTAGAAAATAGTGTATAATATAAATTAGTGGTTTCAGACATTTTTATGGTAAGAAAATGAACCGAACAGGAGGCTTTTAAAGTGTTTTTGCATATCGGAAATGATGTTGTTGTAAGAAAGAGCGATATTATTGCGGTTTTTGATATGGATAATACCACAATTTCGGGGAAAAGCCGTAATTTCTTGGCAAAGGCACAAAAAAATAATGAGGTCATAGACATATGTGACGATTTGCCGAAATCGTATGTTGTGACCAGCTGTGACGGAGAAAACAGAGTGTACATATCTTCGGTTTCGTCACAGACAATTTATAAGCGCTCGGGTTTGGGTAAAATGATTTTTTAAAATTCAGGAGAAGGAAAATGGAAGAAAGAAACGAAGTTAAGTATGACGAAAATCAAATACAGGTCCTTGAGGGATTAGATGCCGTAAGAAAGCGTCCCGGTATGTATATCGGTTCGACTGCCTCACCTGGTCTTCATCATCTGGTTTACGAAATTGTCGATAACTCAATAGATGAAGCTCTTGCAGGATACTGTGATAAGATAATTGTTGAAATAAATCCCGATAATTCTGTAACTGTAACAGATAACGGAAGAGGTATTCCTGTCGGAATTCATCCGCAGCAGGGTATCCCTACTGTTGAGGTTGTTTTGACAATTCTTCATGCCGGCGGTAAATTCGGCGGTGGAGGATATAAGGTTTCCGGAGGTCTTCATGGTGTTGGTTCGTCTGTTGTTAACGCACTTTCGCAGAAATTAGAAGTTGAGGTTTCAAACGGCGAGCATGTTTATTATCAGAGCTATGAAAGAGGAAAGCCTACCTGTCAGCTTAAGATTATAGGCGATACAACCAATACAGGAACAAAAATTACATTTCTCCCTGACCCTGAAATTTTTGAAGTTTTAGAATTTGATTATGACATTCTTTTGAACAGACTCAGAGAGCAGTCATTCTTGAATAAAGGTGTAAGAATTATATTTATAGACAAAAGAGTTGACCCTGTAAGCCAGATTGAGCTTTATGCAGAGGGCGGTATAAAGGAGTTCGTCACCTACAAAAACAGAAATAAGGACCCTCTTCATGATGAGGTTATATATATTGAATCTGTTAAGGATGATATGACATTGGAACTTGCAATGCAGTACACCGATTCTTACAGCGAAGTTATAATGAGTTTTGCCAATGATATTCATACAGGCGACGGCGGTACTCATGAAACAGGCTTTAAATCAGGTCTTACAAGAGTTATCAATGATTACGCACGAAAAAATAATCTTCTCAAAGAAAAGGACCAGAATTTATCAGGTGAAGACACAAGAGAAGGTCTTACTGCAATAATAAGTGTCAAGCTTTCAGAAGCACAGTTTGAAGGACAGACGAAAACAAAACTAGGAAATTCTGAGGCAAGAACCCTTGTTGAAAATGCAATTAATGATAAATTTGCTGCATTTTTAGAGGAAAATCCAAGAATAGCCAAAACTATTATAGAAAAGACATTGACTGCATCAAGAGCGAGAGAAGCAGCAAGAAAGGCAAGAGAAGCAACAAGAAAGAATTCAAGTGTTTCAAATTCTGCACTGTTAGGAAAGCTTGCAAAATGTACCGATGAGGGTGCTGATTATGCAGAGCTTTATATCGTCGAGGGAGATTCTGCGGGCGGTTCTGCAAAGCAGGGAAGAAACAGACGTTTTCAGGCAATTCTTCCGCTTTGGGGAAAAATGCTCAATGTTGAAAAATCAAGAATAGATAAGGTTTATTCGAATGAAAAACTTTTGCCTGTAATTCATGCATTAGGTGCAGGAATTGGTGATGAAATAGATTTAGATAAGTTAAAATACGGTAAGGTTATCATAATGGCCGATGCCGATGTTGACGGAGCTCATATCAGAACACTTCTTTTGACTTTCTTCTTCCGTTATATGCGTCCGCTTATAGATAATGGAAATATATATATCGCTCAGCCGCCTTTATATAAGGTATTCAAGGGTAAAAATGCAAATCTTGTTGAAAAATTTGCATTCTCTGATGCTGAAAGAGATGCTCTTCTTGCTGAGATGGGTCCAAGTGCCAAGGTTCAGAGATATAAAGGTCTTGGTGAAATGGATGCTTCGGAGCTCTGGGAAACAACTATGAACCCTGAAACAAGAACAATGCTGAGAGTCGAGCTTGAAGATGCAATTCAGGCTGATGAAATATTCACAATTCTTATGGGTGATAAGGTTGAGCCAAGAAGAGAGTTTATTGAAAAACACGCAAAGTATGTTTCGAATCTGGATATATAAGAAAATAAAACGCTGTGAAAACAGCGTTTTATCGTTGTAAGGAGCTAATATATGAAATTTACATATAAACATACAAGATATGCGTGCTATTTAGCATATATATCGGGAGCAATAATTAACAGCTTTGCACCCCTTTTGTTTGTGATATTCCAAAAAGATTTTGGCATAAGTCTTATGGAATTGTCGGTAGTAATATCTGCAAATTTTACAATTCAGCTTGTGGTTGATTTTCTGTGTTCAAAAAATGTTGAAAAAATAGGATACAGAAGAACTCTGATTATAGCGCTTATAATGGCTGTTCTCGGAATGGCATTTCTTGGGATACTGCCTAAATTAATAGACGCATTTACAGGCATTATGACATCAGTTGTTTTTTATGCGATAGGAAGCGGAATGCTCGAGGTTATGGTTAGTCCTACTATTGAGGCTCTTCCGAGTGATACAAAAACCTCTGATATGAGCTTATTGCATTCGTTTTATTGCTGGGGTTGCGTGTTTGTTATAATATTTTCAACATTGTTTTTTAAGATTTTTGGGGTTGGGAACTGGAGCTATCTGTGTTTCTTGTTAGCATTAGTGCCGTCAATTACAATGCTGTTATTTTTTAAAGTTCCTATAATCCCGTTCGGAAAGAATGTAGAGAGTATCTCATACAGAGAAATCTTTTCGAATGGAATGTTTAGAATTTTCCTGATTGTGATGATATGTTCAGGCGCATCTGAAATAGCTATGTCACAATGGGCATCATATTTTGCTGAGACAGGCCTTGGTGTATCAAAAACTGTAGGTGACCTATTAGGACCGTGTTTATTTGCTGTTGCTATGGGTATTTCAAGAGTGTTATTTTCAAAGTTCGGTGAAAAGACAGATACTTATAATGTTCTTTTAGCAGGCTCAGTTATATGCGTATCGGGTTATGCTTTGACTGCTCTTTCTAAAAACCCTGTTATTTCTCTTATCGGATGTGGAATTGTGGGGTTTGGATCGGCAGTTATGTGGCCTGCAACTCTAAGTCTTGCAGCCAGATACTGTGCATTTGGAGGTATGACATTATTCGGTCTTCTTGCAATGGGCGGAGATATTGGTTGCAGTATCGGACCTGCATTAGTTGCAAAGGTTTCAACACATTTTTCGATTTTCAATTCACCATTAAAGGCAGGACTTTTATGTGCAATAGTTTTCCCTGTGGTATTAATGATATCGGTTAACATTTTGAAGATTATGTCTGAGCAAAAATAGAATGAAATTTAAATTTTGCTTGTATTCTTGAAGATACTGTGCTATAATTAGCCTGTAGTGATATATTTATATTAAAATGGAGTAAGAAAATGAAGGTTAAAAAATGTCCTATGTGTAGGATGATGGTGCCGGCAAAAATTAAGGTTTGTCCTGTATGCAAGACTGAATACACAAAGTTCCAATATTTTATTATGAATAATATGACAAGATATATTTTGATTATATTGGCTGTAATAATGGTCTATAACAGTATTGTCATTATTGCGTTCAACAGGAAAATCAGGGAGTATGTCAACAATCCTCCAAAGAGCATCAGCGTTGTGGAAAAAATAAAAAAAGAATATAAATCATTAAACTTTATCCAAAAACATTTTGTGCGTGAATCTGAAATAGAGATTATTGAAGATAGTGTTATTGACAGAGATAAAATAGTGCAAGTTGAAGACTACGTATATAAGATTGTGTTCGAAGATGGGAGCAAGTCAGGATATTATTCCGGCGAACTCTATGATAATAAACCTGATGGCAGAGGTGTGTTTTCGTACTATCTTGATGACGGTACTTTGTGCACCTATGAGGGTGAGTTTAAAAAGGGTATCATAGAAGGCTTTGGTACAATGACCTTTGAGGACGGAAGGAAGTATGTGGGCGAGTTTGTTTCAGGAGAGCTTGATGGATATGCTTCTGTTTATAATCCGGATGGTTATATAGTGAAAAGAGGCAATTTTGTTGCAGGAAAATTAAATGGTATTGCCGCTATATACGATGATTACGGACAGAAAATTTATGAAGGCAGATTTATTTCTGATACCCCTGCGGAGGGAGAGTATAAATCATCATGTATTGAAACAACCTTTGCTCAGCTTGAAGAGGATTCTGAAAGCTATGTAAATAAAAATCTCAAAATAAGAGGCGTTGTTACAGAGATATCCATTCAAGATGATATGACTGTTTTATATGTTATGAATATTGCAGGGAATTCCCATAAAAATATTTGTATTGAGTATATAGGTAATTACAGAGTGAATATACGACAGGGAGATAGTGTGACATTGTATGGTTATTTCTCGGGTTACAGACAGTTTATTAGTAGTACAGGCAAAAATCACGGTGGTATGATGATCAAGACATATTATGTCAAATAGCCGTTATGACAGGCAGAAAGAAAGGCTTTCTGTCTGTTTTTGCAAATTATAAATGGAGGAAATGATTATGTCCTTAAAGAGAGTGGTAAAGGTTGGAAATGCAGTGATTGGAGGAGATTCGGGGATTTCAATTCAATCAATGACAAATACCGATACAAGAGATGTTTTAAAAACTGTTGAGCAAATAAGAAAATTAGAGGAAGCCGGATGCGAAATAGTCAGATGCGCTGTTCCTGATGAGGAGGCGGCAGATGCAATCGGTAAAATTAAAAAGCAAATAAATATTCCGTTGGTTGCAGATATTCACTTTGACTATAGACTGGCTTTAAAGTGTATGCAAAACGGTGTCGATAAAATCAGAATAAATCCTGGTAATATCGGCAGTGAAGATAGAGTTAAAGCGGTTGTTGATATGGCAAAGGACAAGGGGGTGCCGATAAGAATTGGTGTAAACGGCGGGTCTTTGGAAAAGGATTTGTTAGAAAAGTATCAGCATCCCACTGCAGATGCATTGATTGAAAGTGCGATGCGTCATGTTGAAATTCTGGACAGATTTAATTTTAGAGATATTGTGCTTTCAATAAAAACTTCTGATGTTAAAAGAACAATAGAGGTTTATGAAAAGCTTGATAAAATGTGCGATATACCTCTTCATGTTGGAGTTACGGAATCGGGAACTTTAAGAGGAGGGATTATAAAATCATCAATAGGTATCGGCTCACTTCTTGCTAAAGGAATAGGGAACACCATAAGAGTTTCTCTGACTGCTGACCCGGTAGAAGAAATTTATGCTGCAAAGGATATTCTAAAGGTCCTTGGATTAAGAGAAGAGGGAGCAAAGCTTGTATCTTGTCCTACCTGCGGAAGAACAAGAATAAACCTGATTGAAATAGCAAACGAAGTAGAAAGAAGACTTCAGAATATACAAAAGGATATAACGGTCGCAGTTATGGGCTGTGCAGTTAACGGTCCGGGTGAGGCAAGAGAGGCAGACATAGGAATTGCCGGCGGAAACGGAGAAGGTTTAATCTTTAAGCACGGTGAAATTATCAGAAAAGTAAGCGAAGATAAGATAATTGATGAGCTTATGATGGAAATTGAGAAAATGTAGGTGACATTATGAAAAAAATACTAATAATTAATGGACCAAACCTTAATATGCTTGGTTTAAGAGAACCGGGAGTTTATGGAACACAAACCCTTGAAACCTTATGTGACAAGATAAGAAAAAAAGCTGAGTCACTTGAAGTGCAGGTTGATTTTTACCAAAGCAATATTGAAGGTGAATTAATAAATAAAATTCATTCTGCAGTGGGGACTTTTGACGGAATAGTTATAAATCCAGGAGCATACACGCATTATTCGTATGCAATCCGCGATGCACTTGCGAGTGTCAGTTTGCCTGCAATAGAGGTACATATTTCGAATATTCACAAAAGAGAAGAATTCAGGCATAAGTCTGTTACTGCACCTGTTTGCATCGGTCAGATTTGCGGACTTGGAACAAATGGATATTTGTATGCGTTAGAGGAGCTTATAAATGGACAGAAGTGATAAGTTAAGGCAGATGATTGATGATAATGAGGCCGTTTTGATAACCTCCTATCCGAATATATTTTATTATAGCGGGTTTGACTCTGAGGATGCGTGTCTTATAATAACAAAAAATGATGCACTCTTGTTAACCGATTCCAGATATACCATTCAGGCAGGAATTCAATCACCTGGGTATGAGGTATGTGATATTTTCAAAATGGATGAGATAATAAAATCCTTAAAACAGGAAATACTTTGTTTTGAGGAGGACTCTGTAAGTGTTCTTGAATTTTCAAAATTACAACACTGTTCAAAAAAATTAAAACCATTTTCAAAGATGATTAAAAGTCCAAGAAAAGTAAAGGACAGCTATGAAATTTCAAAAATAGCACAGGCGGAGGAGTTGGGAGACAGAGCGTTTTCTTTCATACTCGATTTGATTAAACCCGGAAAAACTGAAAAAGAAATAGCAATAGAACTTGAATTCTTCATTAGAAAAAACGGGGCGTCAAGACTTTCTTTTGATACTGTGTGTGCATCAGGTGTGCGCTCGGCAATGCCTCATGGGGTGGCGAGTGATAAAATTATTGAAAAAGGTGATTTTTTAACACTTGATTTTGGATGCGTAATAGACGGATATTGCTCGGATATGACAAGAACTGTCGTGATAGGTGAAGCATCGCAAAAACAAAAGGAAATTTACGAAATAGTTTTAAAAGCACAAAAAGCATGCCTTGAAATGATAAATGCAGGAATGAGATGCGCTGATGCCGATAAGGTATGCCGCGACATTATCACAGAGTACGGATACGGAAAGAATTTCGGACACGGCACGGGACATGGTGTCGGGATTGAAATTCATGAGTTACCGTCGTTATCTCCCAGGAGCGAGGCTGTTCTCGAAATCGGAAATGTGGTTTCGGTTGAACCTGGAATATATATTGAAGGTTTTGGCGGTGTCAGGATTGAAGATTTAGTACAAATTGATGCTAAAAATGCGATAAATTTAACAAAATCGCAAAAAGATTTATTAATTATTTAAAAAAGTCTTGTTTTTTTTATAAAAATATATTACAATATATTGGTAATATAAAATTAAAATTGAATTAAAATAAATTTTACGGAGGAAATATTTATGATTACAGCCAGTGATTTTAGAAATGGAGTTACCTTTGAGTTTGAAGGCAATGTATTCCAGGTAGTTGAATTCTTGCATGTTAAGCCTGGTAAGGGTGCTGCATTTGTAAGAACAAAATTAAAAAATGTTATGACAGGCGGCGTGGTTGAAAAAACCTTCAGACCAACAGAAAAAGTTGAGCCAGCCAGAATTGAAAAGAAGAATATGGAATATTCTTATAATGACGGTGACCTTTATTACTTTATGGACCCTGAAACATTCGATATGGTTCCTATCGGTAAAGATGAAGTTGGCGATGCATTGAAGTTTGTTAAGGAAAATATGGTATGTATGATTCTTTCATATAAGGGCAGTGTATTTGGTATAGAACCACCAACATTTGTTGAATTGGCTATCACAGAAACAGAGCCTGGCTTTGCAGGAAATACAGCAACAGGTGCAACAAAGCCTGCAACTCTTGAAACAGGTGCCGTTATTCAGGTTCCATTGTTTGTTGACGGAAGTGATATTATCCGTGTTGACACAAGAACCGGAGAATATATGGAAAGAGTATAAGAATTTTTAAGGAGGTAATCTCATGGAAACTCTTACAAGTAAAATTGCATATATAAAAGGTTTGGCAGAGGGATTAAAAATCTCTGATGAAACTGCTGAAGGAAAAGTTTTGTTAAAGCTTATTGAGGCTCTTGACGAAATTGCTGAATCAGTTGATGACCTTCTTGATGCTCATGACGAGCTTGAAGAAAAGGTTGATGAGATTGATGAAGACCTGGCAGATGTTGAAGAATTCATTTATGAAGATTTTGATGATGAAGATTTTGATGACGATGATGAATACGACGATTTCTTCGATGATGACGATGATGAATTTTTTGAGGTTGAATGTCCAAGCTGCGGTGAAGATGTATTGATTGATTTTGATATTCTTGATGATGAAAAAGGAATTGTGTGCCCTAATTGTCACGAAGAAATCGCATTGGAATTTGATACAGAAGAAGATGAATAAGAATAATGGCTGCAGTATTTGACTGCAGCCATTATTTTTTCTGTAACTATTGACTTTGTGGGGGAAAGTGTTGTATAATGTAAGTTGGTGGCGTGATAGTTTGTACGAATAACTGTCGCGCATAAAAGAACTTTGAAAGGAAGAAAAAAATGAAAAAAGGACACAAAATTACATTTTTTATTGCAATCATTTTGATTGCAGTG
Organism: Clostridia bacterium; assembly: GCA_045645365.1. Lineage (GTDB taxonomy): Bacteria > Bacillota > Clostridia > UBA1381 > UBA1381 > RGIG1988. The sequence goes on from JAZRIR010000012.1 coordinate 79,180, forward strand.
CTGGGTTATGTGACTTCAGCAGGAATTCATTTCGGAAATGTAGATATTAAGGGCGCAAACGAAATGAGATATGGTATTGACATCAGAGGCGGTGTTTCAGCAACATACTATCCAAAGGATTATGAAGGCACACCGTCAGCAGATGAACTTGATATTGCAAGAGCAATTATGGAAACAAGACTTGATGCTAAAAATATCACTGACAGAGAAGTAACAGTTAACAGAGAAAACGGTTCAATTCTTGTAAGATTCCCTTGGAAATCTGATGAAACAGAATTCAATCCTCAAAAGGCTATTGCAGAACTTGGTGAAACAGCAAAACTTACTTTCAGAAATGCTGAAGGAGAAGTTCTTTTAGCAGGTACAGATGTTAAAAATGCGGTTGAACAGTTCAACCAGAACACAGGTGCATATGTAGTTGCATTGGAGCTAAGTGAAGAGGGTGCTGCTAAATTTGAAGCTGCAACAGGAAGTCTTGTAGGTCAGAATATGCCTATCTTTATGGATGAAAATATGATTTCAAATCCTGTTGTTAACGAACAGATTTCAGGCGGACAGGCAATTATTACAGGCATGGAAAATGCTGAAGAAGCAAAGGATCTTGCTGATAAAATCAATTCAGGTGCATTGCCATTCTCATTAGAATCAAGAAACTATTCAACAATCAGTCCTATAATGGGTTCAGGTGCTCTTGATGTAATGGTGCAGGCAGGAATAATTGCATTCATCTTTGTTTGCTTATTTATGTTGTTCTATTACAGACTCCCTGGTTTTGTTGCAATATTTGCACTTATTCTTCAGGTTATCGGTATGCTTTTGGCATTGTCAATTCCACAGTTCACATTGACACTTCCTGGTATTGCTGCGGTAATTCTGTCAATAGGTATGGGTGTTGACGCGAACATCATCACATCAGAAAGAATTAAAGAAGAAATTAATGACGGTAAATCTGTTAAAGCAGCTATTGATACAGGTTTCCACAAGGCATTTTCTGCGGTGTTTGACGGTAACATCACAGTTATGATTGTTGCTATCGTACTTATGGTATTTGGTTCAGGCGAAATGCTTTCATTCGGATATTCATTGTTGACAGGAAGTATCTTTAACTTCGTATTTGGTATTACAGCATCTCGTATGATGATAAGATCACTTAGCCAGTTCAAAGCTTTAAGAAAGCCATGGCTATTCGGTGCAAGAAAGACAAAGAAGGAATTGAAGGTAATTCATTTCTACAAGAACAGAGCAAAGTCATACATTATTTCAGCAGTATTGTTATTGATTGGTGTAGTTTGTATATTTGTAAACGGTCTTAACCTTGATATTAAATTCCAGGGCGGAGCAATTATTCAGTACACATATTCAGGAGAGGTTGATACAGCACAGGTTCAGAGTGTCGTTGTTGACACATTGGGAAGAAACTGTGATGTTCAGTTGACAACAGAGCTTGCAACTCAAACAGATAAGTTTGTTCTAAACCTTGCAGGTAAAGAAGGACTTTCTTCACAGGATCAGGATAGATTAAATACTGCATTGGTTGAAGCATTCCCTGATAATGAGTTAGCATTGTCAGACGCTGAAATTGTTGAGCCATTTATAGGTAAGAAGTTTGCAGAGGATAGTGTTAAGGCTATTGTAATCGCAGCAATTCTTATCATTCTCTACATCTGGTATGCATTCAGAAAGGTATCAGGTTTGTCAGCAGGTGCTGCAGGATTGTTCGCATTAGTTCACGATGTTATCCTTGTATTCTTTACATTTGTAGTATTTAAGATGGCAGTTAACGATTCATTCATTGCTGCTGCATTGTCAATCCTTGGTTTTTCAATTAACGATACTATCGTTATCTTCGACAGAATAAGAGAAAATAAGAAGTTCTACGGTGGAAAGATGTCTATTGAAGAGATTGCTGATATGAGTATCACTCAGTCATTGACTCGTTCAATAAATACAAGTATCTGTACATTGTTGAGTATGGTGGTTGTATTCGTATTTGCACAGATTAAGGATGTGCAGTCAATCACAACATTTGCTCTTCCAATGGTAATAGGTATTATAAGCGGATGTTATTCTTCAATCTGTCTTGCAGGTCCAATCTGGGTTTCATGGCAGAAACATAAGGAAAAGAAGGTATTGGCTAAAAAGTCTAAATAATTAATTAAATCGGCGAACATTTTTGTTCGCTGATTTTTTGTATAATTTTAAAAAAAATCTTGAAAATTGTGGAATATGTGTTATAATAATAATAGTTTAAAAAAGTTGTTTTATGCGTAAAACATATCAGAAAGGAAGATTAATAATGAGTGCTGAATTAGTAGTGATGGCAGCAGGTATGGGAAGTAGATTTGGAGGACTCAAGCAAGCTGCTCCTATCGGACCAAACGGAGAAATGATTATCGACTTATCTGTTTATGATGCAAAAAAAGCAGGCTTTGACAAGGCTATCTTCATCATCAGAAAAGATATTGAAGAAGATTTTAGAGCTGCTTGCGGAAAAAGAATTGAAAAAATGATTGATGTTGAGTATGTGTATCAGGAGAAGAGCACATTGCCTGAAGGATATTCTCTTCCTGACGGAAGATTAAAGCCATGGGGAACAGGTCATGCTGTTTTATGTGCAAAGGATGCTGTTAAAAAGCCTTTCCTTATCATAAATGCTGATGACTATTACGGTCAGAGTGTTTATAAGACAATGTATGATTATCTTGTTACAAACAATGAAATGTGTATGGCAGGTTATCACCTTGGAAACACACTTTCGGATAACGGTACAGTTTCAAGAGGCATTTGCAGACACGAAAACGGATATCTTATTGATACAACAGAAACTCATGAAATTGCTAAGGATACAGATATTCCTTATGATACAATCGTATCAATGAATATGTGGGGACTTGATGTTGGTATTTTTGACTCTCTTGAAAAAGAATTCAAAAAGTTCTTAGATGAAAATATTAATGATCCTAAGAAGGAATTTTATATTGCTCAGGCAATTAATGCACGAATGAAGAATGATGGCAAAAAACTTAAAATTTTGGAAACAAATGAGCAGTGGCACGGTGTTACATATTCTGCTGATACAGATGAAGTCAAAAAGGCAATTAAAGCATTATTTGACCAGGGATTATATAACTAAAGGAAGGTATAAGGTAATGGAAAAGGAAGCTATTGTAAGAAAAGCACTTGGTGAATTTGGTATATTTGAAGACATTGAGCCTTACGGCAACGGACACATAAACGACACCTTTGTTACATACTCATATGATTATCTCATTCAGAGAATAAACACAACAGTATTCAAAAAACCTGAAGAGTTGATGGAAAATATTGATAATGTTACATCTTTTCTTAAAGAAAAAATTATAAAAGAGGGCGGAGATCCTGAAAGAGAAACCCTTACAGTTGTAAAAACAAAAAGTGGGGAAAAATTCTACAAGCTTGATGACGAAAATGTTTACAGAGTATATAAGTTCGTAAAAAATTCGAAGAGTATTGAAAACAGTAAAACCTATGAGGATTTGTATCGTGCCGGTGAAAGCTTCGGTCATTTTCAAATGCTTTTAGACGATTATCCGGCTGAAACTCTTCATGAAACAATAGCAGATTTTCATAATACACCAAAGCGAGTTGAAGCACTAAAGGAAGCTATAAAAAATGACCTTGCAGGTAGAAAAGCATCAGTTGAAAAGGAAATTGAGTTTTCTTTGAGATGTGCAGAGGAGTTTGCTTGTGTTGCAGTAGATGAACTTAAAAAGGGGACTATACCTTTAAGAGTTACCCATAATGATACAAAAATTAATAATATACTTTTTGATGAAGAAACCAGCAAGGCGGTGTGTGTAATAGACCTTGATACTGTTATGCCTGGAAGTTCATTATATGACTTTGGTGATGCATTGAGGATGGGTGCATCAACAGGTGCTGAGGACGAAACCAATCTTGACCTTGTTAACTTTGATGTTAAGGCGTTTGAGAGCTTTAGTAAAGGCTACCTATCAGAAATGAAGGATAAACTTACCCCAAAGGAAATTGAATTATTACCATTTTCTGTAAAGCTTCTTACATATGAGTGCGGAATAAGATTTTTAACCGATTACTTAAACGGAGATACTTATTTCAAAATCCATAGAGAGCACCATAACCTTGACAGAGCAAGAAATCAGCTCAAGCTTGTTTATGATATATCTACAAAAGAAGAAGAAATGATGGAAATAGTAAAAAATATTATAATAAGAAAGGATTTTTAAAAATGAGAGTAATTGTATGTGAAAATTATGAAGAATTGTCAGAACAGGCTGCAAAGATAGTTTCAAGTCAGCTTATTGTAAAGCCTAACAGTATTTTAGGTCTTGCAACAGGCTCAACCCCTGTTGGACTATATCAGAATCTTATCGAAATGAACAAAAAGGGTGAAATTGATTTTTCGGGGGTTAAAACATTTAATCTTGATGAATATTATCCAATAAAGAAGTCAAATGACCAGAGCTATGACTATTTTATGAAGGAGCAGTTATTCAATCATATAAATATCGATAAGAAAAATATTGATATTCCAAACGGTGAGGCGGAGGATGCTAAAGCTGAATGTGAAAGATATGAAAAGAGGCTTGATGAAATCGGCGGAGTGGATTTACAGATTTTGGGTATTGGTCAAAACGGACATATTGCATTTAATGAGCCTGATGAAAATTTAGTTGCTGTTACTCACTTGACTGGTCTTACACAGAGCACAATCGAAGCTAACTCAAGATTTTTTGCTAGTGCAGATGAAGTGCCAAAGCAAGCGTTGACAATGGGTATGGGTTCGATTTTAAAGGCAAAGAAAATTATAATCTTAGCAAACGGTGCAAATAAGAGTGCTGCTGTGAAGGAACTCCTTGATGATAACATTAAAACATCAAACCCAGCAACAATGCTTAAAGTTCACCCTGATGTAACACTTATCTGTGATAAGGAAGCATTTAAAGAAGTCAAATAATTACATATAACAAAATACCTGCCGTATTAGTATCTAATGCGGCAGTTTTACATTTTGAAACAATAAAATATTGCACAGATTAGCAACAAAAAATTATAAAATTTGACGAAAAATGTCGGTCGATATTGAAAAAATAAATAAAATATAATATCATTATTAAATAAAGAACTAATAACTAGAGGAGGTTATTCGGTGGAGCTATTGAAAGAAAAAATCCTAAAGGACGGAATAGTAAAAGAAGGAAACATTTTAAAGGTCGACAGTTTTTTAAATCATCAGATGGATATAGGACTTTTCTGCGAAATCGGAAAAGAGTTTAAAAAGAGATTTGCGGATGCCGAAATAACCAAAATTTTAACCATTGAAGCATCGGGAATAGGAATTGCGTGTGTTGCAGCGATGTATTTTGACGTGCCTGTAGTATTTGCAAAAAAATCAAAAACTAAAAATATTGCCGGAGATGTTTATAAAACTCAGGTAAAATCATTTACTCACGGAAAGGTATATGATGTGATTGTTTCAAAAGACTTCTTAAAGCCTGAGGACAAGGTCTTGGTAATTGATGATTTTTTGGCAAGCGGCTGTGCCCTTATCGGTCTTATAGACCTTATTAAAGAATCAGGTGCGACACTTCAGGGCGCCGGAATTGTTATTGAGAAAGGCTTCCAGATAGGCGGAAAGATCTTGAGAGAACAAGGAATAAATTTAGAATCTCTTGCAATAGTTGAAAGTATGGATACCGAACGGGGTATAATATTCAGGGATTGATTTATAAGGCAAAGTGCCTTTTAAATAAATTATATTAAAATTTTAGGGAGGATTTTCAAATGAAAAAAATCACAAAATTGATAGCAATGTTACTTTCATTAACAATGCTTGGTGCAGTTTCAGGCTGCGGAGAGACAAAGGATGACAATCAAATTGCGGCAGATGATTTCAAAGTAGGTTTCATTTTCTTGCATGACGAAAACTCAACTTATGACAAAAACTTTATGGACGGTGCAAACAAAGCTAAAGAAATTTTGAAGCTTTCAGATGAACAGGTATTGTTTAAGACAAACGTTCCTGAGGGTAATGAATGTTATGAAGCAGCAGCAGACCTTGCAGACCAGGGCTGCAGTGTTGTATTTGCAAATAGCTTCGGACATGAGCCATATATTGTAAAAGCAGCTAAGGAATTTACTGATGTTCAATTCTGTCACGCAACAGGTACAACTGCTCACACAGAAAAACTTCCTAATTTCCATAATGCATTTGCTTCAATCTATGAAGGCAGATACTTGGCTGGTATCGCAGCTGGTATGAAGCTTAATGAAATGATTGATAGCGGTAAAATTACAGCAGACCAGGCTAAAATCGGTTATGTAGGTGCTTTCACTTATGCTGAAGTTATTTCAGGTTACACATCATTCTATCTTGGTGCAAAGTCTGTATGTCCATCAGTAACAATGGAAGTTCAGTTTACAGGCAGCTGGTATGATGAAACATTGGAAAAAGAAGCAGCAATCAAGCTTATCAGTAACAACTGTGTTCTTATAAGCCAGCACGCTGACTCAATGGGTGCTCCAACAGCTTGTGAAAATGCAGGTATTCCTAACGTTTCATATAACGGAAGCACAAAGGATGCTTGTCCTAACACATTTATCGTTTCTTCAAGAATTGACTGGGCACCATACTTTGAATATATGATTAACTCAACAATCAGCGGAGAAGCTATTGTTGATGACTGGTGTAAGGGATTTGATGTTGGTGCGGTAGCTCTTACAGAAATCAACGAAGATGTTGCGGCTGAAGGTACAAAAGAAGCTATTGAAGCTGCAAAAGAAAAGCTTTCAACAGGTGAAATCAAGGTATTTGATACAAAGACATTTACAGTTGAAGGTAAAGAATTGACATCATACATGGCAGATGTTGATACAGATGCTAACTATGAAAAGGATACAGAAGTAATTGCTGACGGTTATTTCCATGAATCAGAATTCCGTTCTGCTCCATATTTTGATATCAATATTGACGGTATCACATTGTTGAACAGTATGTTCTAATATCTTAAAAAAACAAGGGGTGAGGTCAACCTCACCCCTTAATTCATTTTAAATACAATAAGAAGGAGGTATTCCGTGTGGAAAATGCGTTGGAATTAAAAAATGTCACTAAGGTTTTTGGCAGTATCATTGCTAACAAGGATGTTTCTCTTTCAGTCAAAAGAGGGGAAATCCTTTCTATTCTGGGTGAAAACGGAAGCGGAAAAACTACTTTGATGAATATGGTGTCGGGGATATATTATCCTGATAACGGCCAGATTTTTATTGATGGAAAAGAAGTTGTCATTTCATCGCCCAAGGATGCATTTAACTATAAAATAGGAATGATTCATCAACATTTTAAATTGATTGATGTTTTTACTGCTGCTGAAAATATTGTGTTAGGTCTTGAAGATAAAAAAGGATTTAATATGAATAGATATATCGAGGAAATTAATGAAATAGCATCCCGATATGGATTTGACATTGAACTCAATAAAAAGATATATGAAATGAGTGTATCTGAAAAGCAGACGGTAGAAATTATTAAGGTGCTTTATCGTGGTGCAGATATACTTATTCTTGACGAACCAACAGCGGTCTTAACGCCACAGGAAACCAAAAAACTCTTTAAAGTATTAAAAAATATGAGAGATAGCGGAAAAGCCATTATCATTATTACTCATAAGCTTCATGAAGTGTTATCGCTATCTGACAGAGTGACGGTACTAAGAAAAGGTGAGTATGTAGGAACTGTTTTAACAAGAGAAACTAACGAAGAACAGCTTACCGAAATGATGGTTGGTAAAAAAATAATACTGAATATAAACAGAAGTGAACCAAAGAATGTTTGTGACAGATTGGTAGTAAAGAACCTTACTTGTAATAACAGGGAGGGTGTAAAACTTTTAGATAATGTAAGCTTCACTGCAAAGAGCGGTGAAATTTTAGGAATTGCCGGAATAGCAGGAAGCGGTCAAAGAGAGCTTTTAGAGGCTATTGCGGGACTACAGCATATTGATGAGGGAAGTATAATATATAATGTGCCTGATTCTGATAAACAGGAAAATCTTTGCGATAAAACTCCTGTTGAGGTGAGGGAATTGGGTGTGCGTCTGGCATTCGTCCCTGAAGATAGACTTGGAATGGGACTTGTCGGAAATATGGATATTACCGACAATATAATGTTAAGAAGCTACAAAAAGGGAAAGTCTATATTTTTAAAAAGAAAAGAACCGAAAAATCTTGCTGAGGAGATAATAAAAAGACTTGAGGTTTCAACGCCGAATGCTGAAACACCTGTGAGAAGATTATCAGGCGGAAATGTGCAAAAGGTGCTGGTGGGAAGAGAAATTTCTTCTGCACCGACAGTTTTAATGGCTGCATATCCGGTAAGAGGTCTTGATATTAATTCAGCGTATACAATATATAACCTTTTGAATGAGCAAAAGGAAAGAAATGTTGCAGTTATATTTGTTGGTGAGGATTTGGATGTTTTGTTAGAGCTTTGTGACAGAATATTAGTTATTGGCGGAGGAAAAATATCAGGAATAGTTGACGGAAGAACTGCAACAAAGGAAGAGGTCGGATTGTTGATGACCAAATCTGCACACGAAGAAACAATAGGGGAGGATGAATAAAATGGCGAAAGACAAAATGAATAAGTTGGCATTTAATATTATGTTCAATTCCCCTGTGCATATGGTTAAAAGAGATGCAATCCCCTGGTGGAAATCGTGGATTATAAGAATTATATCGGTAATTCTTGCATTGATAGTTTGCGGTATTATCACAATTTTATTGACGGATTTAAATCCTATTGATGTGTATGTAACAATGGTAAAGGGTGCAGTCGGAACTCCAAGACTTGTATGGAATTTAATGCAGAATACGGCAATTTTATTGTGTATTTCGTTGGCGGTAACGCCTGCATTTAAAATGAAGTTCTGGAATATCGGAGCGGAGGGTCAGGTATTAATTGGCGGTCTTGCAACTGCAGGTTGTATAATTATGTTTGGCGAAAAGGTATCAGCACCGGTGCTTATGTTAATGATGATATTTGCAAGTGTTATAGCAGGTGCTATTTGGGGACTTATCCCTGCATTTTTCAAGGCAAAGTTTAATTCAAATGAAACTTTATTTACATTAATGATGAATTATATAGCAATTCAACTTGTTGCGTATTTCTCATTGGAATGGTCAGTGCCGAAAGGCTCGGGGACACCGAGAGTATTGGAATTTGGACAAATCCCTGCATTATTCGGACAAAAGTATTTGATAAATATTTTAGTGGTTATTCTAATAACTGTTTTAATGTATATTTACTTAAAATACAGTAAGCAAGGATATGAAATTTCGGTTGTAGGAGAGAGTGAAAATACAGCAAAATATATTGGAATTAATGTTAAAAAAGTAATATTAAGAACTATGGCAATATCAGGTGCAATTTGCGGTATAGCAGGATTTTTGCTTGTTTCGGGAACAGACCATTCTCTGAAGAGTGATACTGCAGGCGGAAGAGGCTTTACAGCAATTATGGTATCGTGGTTGGCAAAGTTCCATCCGGTGTTTATGATAGTAACATCATTGTTGATTGTATTTTTGGAAAAGGGTGCTTCAAGAATTTCTGAGGCATACAGATTAAATTCCTCTTTTTCTGATATAATTACAGGAATTATTATATTCTTTATAATAGGCTCAGAATTTTTCATTAATTATTCACTGAAACTTAATTTTAAAAAGCAAAAGGAGGAGATTAAATGATTTCAACAATTATAAGTCGTGCAGTTATGCAGGGTACTCCGCTTTTGTTTGGTTCTACAGGAGAAATATTGACCGAAAAATCAGGACATCTTAATCTGGGAATACCCGGAATTATGTATGTTGGTGCAATTAGTGGTGTTGCAGGAGCATTTTTGTATGAACAAACCTTAACAACACCTGATGCAATAAATCCGTTCCTTGCAATTTTAATTCCGTTGTTGGCTTGTCTTGTTGGTGCAACCTTGATGGGACTTATTTATTGTTTATTGACAGTTACCCTAAGAGCAAATCAGAATGTAACCGGTCTTGCACTTACAACCTTTGGTATTGGTATCGGAAACTTCTTTGGAGGATCATTGATTAAAATTGCCAAGAGTGATGTTCCGTCGATAGCACTTAGCAACACGAGTAATATTTTTAAAACACAACTACCATTTGCGAATAGTTTGGGTTGGTTTGGAGAGGTGTTTTTATCGTATGGATTTTTGGTGTATGTTGCAATTATAGTTGCATTAATAGCATCATACATTTTAAAGAAAACAAGAGTAGGACTTCATTTGAGAGCTGTTGGAGAAAGCCCCGAAACTGCGGACGCAACAGGTATTAATGTAACTAAATATAAGTATCTTACAACATCTATCGGCAGTGCAATCGCCGGTCTTGGCGGACTCTATTATATTATGGACTATGCTAACGGAGTTTGGTCAAATAACGGATTTGGTGACAGAGGTTGGTTGTCCATCGCATTGGTAATATTCTCTGTATGGCGTCCGAGTATCAGCATTATAGGTTCAATTCTGTTTGGTTTTTTATATGTTATTCCGACATATATACCGGGAATCAGCGTTTCCTCAAAGAAGCTGTTTGAAATGCTTCCATACATTGTAACTATCATTGTATTGATATTGACAAGTGTAAGAAATAAGAAGGAAAATCAACCACCTAAATCGCTAGGACTACCTTATTTCCGAGAGGAAAGATAGAAAAGACGGAGCAAAAGCTCCGTCTTTTTAAGTTCTTCCGTATCTTCTCGTTATTTTTAATACTGTTTCTTTGAGTTCATCTGAAAGGTCAGTATTTTTTAATCTCCATCGCCAGTTAGTACCAAGAGTTGACGGGATATTAATTCTTGTATCGTCCCTATAGCCCAGATAATCCTGAATTGGTATTATACAAATTTTTGCAACACTCATCATAACTACGGAAATCAATGGAAGATGAAGTAAATCGTCAGGTGTATATCTATCACAGATATAATTTCTGACAAGATTTTTTTCTTCGTCCGAAATGGTTTCAAACCATGATATAAGAGTTTGATTATCGTGAGTGCCTGTATATGCGACACAGTTTTTTGGATAATTATGCGGAAGATAATCGTTACTGCTTCCTGTATCTCTTGCATCAAACGCAAATTCCAATACCTTAATTCCTGCATATCCGCTTTCTGCCAAAAGCTCTTTTACCGAGTCGGTTATAAATCCTAAATCTTCGGCAATAACATCTTTTTTACCGAGTGCATTTTCCATCGCTCTGAAAAGCTCAATCCCCGGACCTTTTTCCCATTGTCCTATGGTTGCATCCTTCATTCCATAGGGAATAGAGTAGTATTCATCAAAGCCTCTGAAATGGTCTATTCGGACAGTATCAAATAATTCAAAACAATGTCCTAATCTCTTAATCCACCAGCTATATCCGCTTTGTTTGTGGTTTTTCCAGTTATATAAAGGATTTCCCCATAGCTGACCTGTTGGTGAAAAGCCATCAGGAGGACACCCTGCCACAGCAATCGGAACATTTTTTTCGTCCAGCTGAAAGAGTTCGGGGTTTGACCACACATCTGAACTGTCCATTGATGCGTAGATAGGAATATCACCTATTATTTTAATCCCCTTTTCATTCGCATATTTTTTTAATCTATCCCATTGTTCGTAGAATTTAAATTGAAGATAGCACCAAAATTTAATTTCGTCCTCAAGCAATAGTTTGTATTTTGTGACCGCTTCAGGTTGCTTTAGGCGAATATCTTCAGGCCACTTGTGCCATTCCAGCCCGTCAAAATGGTCTTTAATTGCCATAAATAGTGAGTAATCGTCAAGCCAATGCTGTGACTTTTCGGTAAATGAGTAATATTTTTCGGTAGGTTTGAATTTGTTAAAAGCTTTTTTTAAAAGCGGAAATATCTCGTTGTAAATTTTTTCGTAATTAATGTCAGTGGGATTTTCACCAAAGTCACACTCCTCACATTCTTCTAAAGACAGTTCTCCCTCGTAAATCAAATCCTCAAGACTAATAAAATACGGATTTCCTGCAAAGGCAGAGGGAGATTGGTATGGAGAATCTCCAAAGCTTGTAGGTCCTATCGGTAAAACCTGCCAAAAACTTTGACCTGCATCAGCTAACCAGTCAATAAAATTATAAGCACTTTTTGAAAAACATCCTATCCCGTATTTTGACGGCAATGATGTTATCGGAAGTAAAATTCCCGCTTTTCTCATACTTCTTAACTCCTTTTAAATTTCAATAATAACTCCGAAATGGTCGGAAATTATATTTTCATTTTCCCGGTTAAAAATCACTTTAGAGCTTTTAACCGGAATTTTTCTGTTAGTAAAAATATAATCAATTCTCTTGTTCTCACTTGTTTCCCATCCGTCTATTTTCTTGGTGACAGTGTAGCCACTGTCTTTACAATCTGCAAGATTGTAGGTATCAAACCAACCGCTGTTTATAACAGTTTCATAGCCTTTGTTTTTCTCGTGTGCAGGTGAATTGAAATCACCCATCAGAAAAACTTGAAAATCTTGTTTAGAAAGTTCATCATTTAAAATATTAAACTGACTTAAAAATGGTTCATCATTGTCGTCCCACCAACCCAGATGCACATTACAGAATAACATATTATCAATTTTTGCAATCTGGGCTTTTCTGGTTTTCCAATCGAAAATATCGTCTTTTTTAGTTAAAAGCAACTCTGAAATGTTTTCAATAGGCCTTTTTGAGAAAATAGAAATACCCTCTTCAAAGATTTTATAGCCATATTTAATTCCAAGCCAGTTATAAAAATAGTGAATTCCGTTATCCAAAAGCATTTTACTGATTTTTAAAGCGTGATTGTCAGATTTCATCGGGATATTCCCGATGAAATTCGTATTATTAACTATTTTTGCCCACTTTGACTGACTTACCTCCTGCATCGCTATTATATCAGGCTGGATTTTAATAATTGCATCCTTAAAATATTCACATTTTTTTTCATAGTCTTTTTCCAGAATGCTGTGTGTGTTAATAGTTAAAATTTTCATAGTATATCATTAATATCAGATTTTAAAATATCTGCTTTCGGGCCGTAAATTGCTTGAATACCATTACCTTTTTTCAAGAGTCCCAAGGCACCCTCTTTTTTCCACTCGTCAATTTCTGCAACCTTAGACTCGTCTTTTACAGAAACTCTTAGCCGTGTCATACACGCATCGACCAGGGTAATATTGTCTCTTCCGCCTAAAAGTGCAATAATTCTTTCTGCCTGAGAGTCGGTTTTTTCTTTTTCAGAGGAGGCAGGGACCTCATCAACACTTACATCAGTGTAATTTCCGTTTCGTCCGGGAGTGGCATAGTTAAATTTGCCTATCATATAATATGCAACAAAATATCCTACTATAAAGAAAACCAGAACACTTATTATAAAGTTTATTATATCACCAAATAATCCTGCTTGCAAGCTCATTGGTAATCTTGTAAATAATTCTATATTTCCGAATGAGTGTAAACGCAAATTTACTATACCTGCAGCTGCGAATGCAAGTCCCTGAAGAACAGCATAGACGATATATAAAGGAATAGCACAGAACATAAACATAAATTCCAAAGGCTCTGTAACACCCGTTAAAAATACTGCCAAAGATGCTGATAAAAACATTGACTTATATTTATTTCTTCTGTCTTTGTCAACCCTACGGAACATTGCAAGTGCAACACCTAACAAAAGACCTGATGAACCTATCATCTGTCCTACCTTAAATCTTGCAGGAGTAACTGTGGTCAACAAATTCTGGTAGGCTGCAGTATCACCTGCATTTTTAAAGTTTATAAGGTCAGTTATCCATGCAAACCACAACGGGTCCTGTCCGAACACAGTCGTACCCTGATTTATACCCGTCTGAATTACATACGTTCCGCCGAATGAGGTATAATTCATTGGAATTGTAAGCATATGGTGAAGGCCGAACGGTAACAAAAGTCTTTCCAGAGTTCCGTATATAAACGGAGCTAAAACAGGTGAGGTATCTGCAGAATTTGCAATCCATACACCGAACGCATTAATTCCCATTTGCACGAAAGGCCATACAATAGCTAAAATCCATGAAACAATAAATGACCATAAAATTACTACCAAAGGTACAAATCGTTTTCCGTTAAAGAATGACAAAATGTCGGGGAGTTTTCTGAAATTATAGTATTTGTTATATACAATTCCACCCACAAAACCTGCGATAATTCCCACAAACACACCCATATTAAGAGCAGGCGAGCCAAGAACGGAAGTAAAATATCCGTTAACAGCTATTTCCTGACCGAAGAGTGTTTTTGTAACTGCGGTGTCATCAGCAAGCATTGCAGAGGTCACACCAAAAATATTACCTGTTATATTGTTAATAAGAATAAATGCAACTAAAGCTGCAAACGCACCGCCTGCACGGTCTTTTGCCCACGAACCTCCGATTGCTACTGCAAAAAGAATATGGAGGTTACTGATTATTGCCCAACCGATGTTTTCAATAATAACCCCTAAAGTTACCAAAAAACTTATATTCGGTAAAGAAATTGAGAGTAATTTTCCGAGGGATATCATAATTCCTGCCGCAGGCATTACCGCAATTACCACCATAAGAACTTTTCCAAGCTTTTGCAAAAAGTCAAAGGTTTTGTTATTTCTTTTATTTAAATTTGACATTTTAAATTCTCCTTATAGTTTCCAAATATCATTGTTATATCTTTTGATTGTTTCGTCTGATGAAAAATACCCTGCTGAGCTGATATTAACAAGCATTTTTTTTGCCCATTCTTCTCTTTGTTCAAAATCTGAAAATGCTTTTTCTTTAACCTTAAGATAACTATCAAAATCGGGGAAGGTCATAAACCAGTCCTTGTTGATAAGCTCATTTTGAAGTCTTTGAAGACTTTCTTTATCGCCGTATTTAACCAGAGCTTCGTTAGTAATAAAATCAACTGCACGCTTTAGCTTTGGATTATTCTCATAGTATTGCTTTGATACATAAGAATTGTTTTTGTATCTGTCTATAACGGTTTTGCTGTCATCACCGAATATATAGATGTTGTTATCACCCACAAGTGAGTGAATTTCAACATTAGCACCGTCCTCTGTTCCGAGGATTACAGCACCGTTTAAAATAAATTTCATATTGCTTGTTCCGCTTGCTTCCTTTGATGCAAGTGAAATTTGTTCGGAAATATCACAGGCAGGTATAAGCATTTCTGCGTTTGTGACATTGTAGTTTTCTACCATAACAAGCTTTAAATGAGGAGAAACATCCTTGTCATTTGAGATTAAATCTCCAAGACACAGGATAAGGTGTATAATATCCTTTGCAATAACATAAGCAGGTGCGGCTTTTGCACCGAAAATTGCGTTTATTGGTCGTTTAGGAATATTTCCTGATTTAATTTCCAGATATTTATCAATAAGATATAACGCATTCATTTGCTGTCTTTTATATTCGTGCAGTCTTTTTATCTGCATATCAAAAATTGCATTTTCATCCAGCATAAAATCTTGTGTGTTGGAGATATAGCTTACTAAAGAAGCTTTATTTTGATTTTTTATATCAATAAGCCTTTTTAAAACTTCTTTGTCGTTTATGAATTCCTTTAGCCGTGACAATTCAAGCGAGTCGGTCTTGAATTTATCGCCTATAAGCTCGGTTATAAGCGAGCTTAAAAGAGGGTTTGAGTGAAGAAGCCATCTTCTAAAGGTTATGCCGTTTGTTTTGTTGTTAAATTTTTCGGGATAAAGCCTGTAAAAATTATTAAGCTCACTGTTTTTTAAAATATCGGTGTGAAGAGCCGCAACTCCGTTGACGCTTTTAGTACAGTGTATATCAATGTGCGCCATGTGAATTCGCTCATCCTTATCTATAATATAAACTGAGGAATTGTCATATTTTCTTCTTACTTTATTATCTATAATTTCAATTATAGGTACAAGCTGAGGAACAATTTTTTCTAAATATTCCATAGGCCATTTTTCGAGTGCTTCTGCAAGAATTGTGTGATTGGTATAGGCACAGGTTTTTGATACAATTCTTATTGCATCGTTTATAGGAATGTTTCTAAGAGTTAATAATCTGATTAGTTCAGGAATAATGAGGGTGGGGTGGGTATCATTAATCTGTATAACTGCATAATCATAAAGGTCATATAGTGTTGAGCCTTTTTTTATACATTCGTCTATGATATACTGTGCAGCGTTGCTCACCATAAAATACTGCTGATATACTCTTAACTTTTTACCATTTTCATCGCTGTCATCGGGGTAGAGGAACAGGGTAAGATTTTTTTTGATGTCGGTTTTGTCAAAATCTATACCTTTTTTAACTATTGATTCATCAACTGTTTCTACGTCGAAAAGATGCAAGGTATTAACAGACTCGGGACTTCCTACTATATCAATGTCATAAAGAGTTGATTTTACAGTAAAATCTTTAAATTTCACCTCATAGGAGGTGTTTGTTTTCTTTAAAAATCCCTCATTTTCAATCCATTCATTTGGAACTTCCTTTTGGAAATTCTCCGAAAAGACCTGACGGAAAAGACCAAAGTGGTAGTTTAGCCCAATGCCGTCACCGTTTAATCCAAGAGCCGCAACTGAGTCAAGAAAACATGCTGCCAGCCTGCCAAGACCGCCGTTACCTAAAGATGGCTCGTTTTCAATCTCTTCTATTTTTGTGAGGTCTTTACCATTTTTTAAAAGAATTTCTTTCACCTCGTTATATATTCCGAGATTTATAAGATTTGAACCGAGGAGTTTGCCTAAGAGAAATTCAGCACAAATATAGTATAGCTTCTTTTTTGATTTTTTAGATTCGGATTTTTTAGATAATTCTCCGACAGTTTTTATAAGTGCCGAATATAATTCGCTCTCATTACAATCGGCAATTGGTTTTTTGCAATTTTTTTGAATATGTTCTTTTAAATTCATAAAAAAATCCCCTTCAAACAATATCGTGTTGTGGATATTATTTGCAGAAAATAAAAAAATATGCTGACTAAAAAGCCAGCATATTTTAAAATTTCCTTTTTGAATTATAAACACCCACGCTAAGTACCAATCCGATAGCAATAAGGTTAGTTAAAAGTGAGGTGCCGCCATAGCTGAAGAAGGGGAGAGGTATGCCTGTTACAGGGGTAAGACCTATACACATACCAATGTTTTCAACAGCATGGAATATAAACATTGAGCTAACACCTATACAGATATATCTTCCGAACAAGGTTTTTGAGTTCATAGCAGTTTTTATGCATCGCCATATTATAACCGAAAGGAATACGACAACCAAACCTGCACCAATAAAACCTAATTCTTCTGCGATAACGCTGAATATAAAGTCTGTATGCTTTGTAGGCAAAAATTCGAGCTGATTTTGTGTTCCGTTAAGATATCCTTTTCCAAAAAAACCTCCCGAACCAACAGCAATTTTTGATTGAATAACATTATATCCGCTTCCAAGCTTATCGAGCTCGGGGTTTAAGAACACTAAAATTCTGTGTTTTTGATAATCGGACAAAAGGAACATATATATAAGCGGAAGAGATACAACTCCCAGACCTAATGCGCTAAAAACGTACTTCGCCGAAATTCCTGCGGTAAATAACATAACTAAGAATATAAACACAAAAACCAGCGTACTCCCCAAATCAGGCTGAAGCATTATCAAAAATGCAGGTATAGCCAGATGCAGAGCTAAAAGTAAAAGAGTTTTTGGTTCGTTGACCTTGTCGGTAACTTTAGATAGGTGATAGGAAAAAGTAAGTATAAATCCGATTTTTGCAAATTCAGACGGTTGAATACCGACAGGACCTATTCTTATCCAGCTTTGAGCACCCCAATCGCCCGCAGTACCAATTACCTTAACCAATATCAGTAAAAATATGCATACAGCCGCAATAGGTTTCAATAACACCTCAAACTGCTCATAGTCAAAAGCTGCAATACCAATCATAATTACACCGCCCATAAGCAATGCACAGGATTGTATTATGGTGTTCGTATATGTTCCAAAGGAACGGGTCGCACTAAAAATTGCTATAATGCCGTACAAAGCAGATAGAATAACAAATACAATCAAGACCTTGTCAAGATTTGCAAATCTATTTTGTTTCATAATCTGCTCCTTATTCATTTTTTTACTAATTATACTATATTTTATAACCAATTTCAATTAGTTTATGTAAATTAGTTTATTTATTTTTGCAAAAATATTGAAAAATTTAACAAACTATAGTATAATATTTGCAAAATACTTTGAGGGGAATTAGTAATGAAGAAAAAACTGTTATTTATATGTTTAGTGTTTTTGTTTAATATGACTACTGTGTTTGCAGAGGGTAGCTTTAACCAAAAAACTACTGTTGAGTTGGATGTTAAAATCGGTCATATTGAAAATTTCAAGGTGTGTGACGCAGAGATTGTGCTCTATGGTGAAGATAAGGAACAGCTAGATGCAAAAACTCTTACAATTAATGAAATCGACACGATAAAAACCGTAACATTTGAGGTCAGTGAGTATACACTTGGAAAAGAGTTTTATGTTTCGTTTTTAAATAATATTGATTGTGCAGAATATAAAAATGAGTTTTATGGAATAAACTCTAAGCTTTTGTTAAAGACCTATTGTGACTATTATGATGAAAATTCACAGCTTATAAAGGGAAACAATTTTAATATTACTGTGTATCCTCTGTCACATCAAAGCATTAATTTTAAAAATAATTCAAGAGAATATAGCTTAGATTATCCCGTAAAGCTTGTAAATTCGGATTGTATGATTTCATTGGTCGATGTTATGAATATTTTTGACTTATGGCAGGATAAGACAACATTTGACAATAATTCGGGAAGACTTGAAATAAATTATGGCGATAAGAATGTTGTTATGACTTTGGGAAAAACCGAGGCAAGTGCAGAAGAGTCTATAACACTTACAACTGCACCGCAAAGAATAAATTCAATAATGTATGTGCCGTTAAGATTTGTATGTGAGTCGCTTGGAGCAAGAGTTAATGCATCAAATGTAAATGGAACACTACTGGTTAATGTAATTACATCTGATGGTAATTTCCCTCAAAAAGATGCATTTGTAAATTCAAAAAATATTACCAGCAGAACAAACTATTTAATATGGATTGACAAGTCTGATTTCAGAGTTACTGTATTCGAGGGAAGTATGAATAACTGGAGAGCAATTAATTCATACCCATGCTCAATAGGTTCACCAAGCACTCCGACAATAACAGGACTATTTGAATATTATTCAAAGGAAAAGCGTTGGTCGTATCCAGGATACTATTGCGGGCCTATTATGAGATTTTATGGCGGTTATGCTATGCACAGCACGCTTGTGAAATATGACGGAACAGACTATGACCCGAGATTAGAAATGATGATTTCTCATGGATGTATTCGTATGAAACCATCGGATATCCAGTATCTATGGGACACAATTCCATTATATACAAGAGTATATGTAACAGAATAATTAAAAAATAGAACTGCATTTGCAGTTCTATTTTTTATGCCTTAAGATTTTCTAAAACTTTTATT
Organism: Clostridia bacterium; assembly: GCA_045645365.1. Lineage (GTDB taxonomy): Bacteria > Bacillota > Clostridia > UBA1381 > UBA1381 > RGIG1988. Next base: position 98,780 of record JAZRIR010000012.1, read on the forward strand.
AAAAATTCCCATGTTCTTTTTGCAGATTCAATATTTAATCGTTCCTTTGGGGTGTGTATATCCAGAATATCAGGTCCAAATGATACACAGTCAAGACCTTTTATTTTTCCACAGAAAATTCCACATTCCAGCCCTGCATGAATTGCTTCTGTCACAGGCGGCTTTTGATACATTTCTTCAAAGACCTTACACATTATTGTTCGTAATGGCGAGTTTTGGAGAAATTCCCATGCAGGATAATCTTCACCCTTTTTAGCTGCTGCGTTATGAAAAAGCATATGATTTAAAACTATATCGCTGTAGCAATCTTTTTCGTTTTCGTCGCTACTTCTTACAGACGATAGCATAAACAATCCTCTGTCATTAGTTTCTAAAATTCCAAGGTTTGACGATGTCTTAACCAATCCATCTATATCATTACTCATACTATAGACGCCATCGGGCATTTTGGATAAAAGTGATGCAATATTTTTTGTCTCTTCAAATGAAGTAACTTTAATTATTCTGTTTTTAAAATTACTTACAATAATTTCTAAATCAGGGTCAGTAACGGCATATTCTTCCTTTATAAATTTCTTAAAATCGTAAATAACAGCAGAAATATCATCTTCACAGGCTATAACCATTTTACACTCAGATGGAATTGCGTTATGCTTTAAACCGCCGTTTATTGATGAAATTCTGATATTTTTTGTTTCACAAAGCTTTGATAGGAGCCTGGCAGCAATAATATTTGCATTTGCTCTTCTTTTATCAATTTCAACCCCTGAATGTCCGCCTTTTAAATCGCATATTGTGATTTCATAACCATTTTTGTTTTCTTCTTTGAAATCAACTTTTAAATCGCCTGCTACATTGAGTCCGCCTGCACAGCTTACTGTAAAAATTCCCTCCTGTTCAGAGTCGATATTTAAAAGTGTTTTTGCTGATAGCAAAGAGCAGTCAAGAGCCATCGCTCCGTCCATTCCTGTTTCTTCATCTGTGGTGAATACCACCTCTAACGGAGGGTGATTTAAATTATCGGCATCTAAAACCGCCAATGCAAATGCAACTGCAATTCCGTCATCAGCACCAAGCGTAGTACCTTTTGCAAAAATAAACTCTCCGTCAGTTTCTATTTCCAATCCGTCTTTCAAAAAGTCAATAGTACTCTCTGCACTTTTTTCGCATACCATATCAAGATGTCCCTGAATAATAACAGGCGCACAAGCTTCATATCCTTTAGATGCAGGCTTTTTTATAATAATATTGTTTGCACTGTCTTGATTGTACCAAAGCCCTCTTTTTGTTGCAAAATCAACACAATAGTCGCTGACTGCTTTTGTGTTTCCTGAGCCTCTGGGGATTTTAGTCAAATCAAGAAAAAAACTAAACACATTTTTCGGTTGTGGAACAGTAAGCATAATTTATCCTTTCATATACATAATATCATTCATAGCACTTAATATTATTTTTGCGTTATTGTCATAAATTTTATTCAACATTTCATCAGGGAGCGGATTTTTTCCGTGTCCTATCTCTATTGTAAATCCGGCTTTCCCAAATTCCTTTATAAACCAGTCCTTACATCCTCCAAATGCTGCAGAGCCCGTAGGAATTGCAACGGTATATCCACTCACATTTGCCATATGATTTGCGATTTCAATGGAATTTTCCGAAATTGAGCCGTCAAAGTCATAATATATCTCACCGCCCTGCGAGTGAAAAGCAATAAGCATATCAAATTTTTCGTTTCTCACAAATTCAACAATAGCTTTTGTTTCCGGCTCGCTTTCGGAATATGGACCTGCATATTTTGACGGTGCAGGATGTTCCTTTACAGGATGCCAGTCTGCATCATAGTTATGATTGATGTCAACTCCGTTTACATTTGCCTGCCATACCTTATTAAAGCTGTGAATTCCAATTTTGCTGATTAAGCGCCTGTGATACGGATTTGTTATATCAATACCATTTACCGCTATATCAACTCCGTCAGGATTGACCATCGGCACAGCATAGAGGGAAACATTCTCTAAAAGTTTTGTAACATCATACGAGAACATCTGTGTTTTCCTGTTCAACGCATCACATAGATTATGATAAAATTTCATTATAAAAGCTGAGGTCAGATATTCGAGTCCATGATGTGAGCCATTTATAAAAAGCTTTTTTTCTCCTGTGCCGACCTTCAGGCAAAATAATTTTTTCTCCATAACACTTTCGCCGATAGAAAACATATCGGCGAAGGGGTAGTTATTAATTAATTCATTGCAGTCTGCAATAAGGTTTGAATAGCAGTAACCCATAATATCACCCGATTTCTAAATAGTAGGATGATATATTTTATTCCTGAAATTTCTTTAAAATTACTTAAGTTCGTTGAATTTTTGTAAAAACTCTCTCGTTCTTTCGTTTTTAGGGTTATCAATAACCTGTTCAGGTGTGCCGTCCTCGGCAATCACACCGTTATCCATGAAAATAATTCTGTTGGCGACATTTCTTGCAAATTCAATTTCGTGCGTTACAATAATCATTGTTGTATTTTTTGCAGCTAGTGATTTGATAACCTTTAGAATTTCACCTGTCAATTCAGGGTCGAGAGCAGAAGTTGGTTCATCGAAGAAAAGAACTTTTGGGTCAAGCATCAATGCTCTTGCTATTGAAACTCTCTGCTGTTGACCACCCGATAACTCACAGGGATATGAATTCATTTTCTCGGTTAGTCCAACTTTTGATAAAATATCCTTGGCTTTTTTATCAATTTGTGCATATAACTCTTTCTGTTTTTCCTTGAAATCAGGGTCCTCTTTTGCTAAGAGCTTTGGTGCAAGAGTTATATTTTCATATACATTATATTGTGGGAACAGGTTAAACGACTGAAAGACAAGTCCGAAATTAAGTTGATTTTCTCTTGCCTCTTTTGAGGTTATTTTTGACGCAAACTTTGCATCGTAAATAAGCTTATCGTCAACATAGATTTTTCCCTGGTCAGCCTTTTCCAAAAAGTTTACACATCTTAAAAGCGTTGTTTTTCCGCTTCCCGATGAACCAAGAACTGCAATAACCTCACCTTGCTCCATTTCAAAACTTATATCTTTTAATACCTTTGTTTTTCCAAAGCTTTTTTTAAGGTTCTCTATTTTTAAGATAGACATATCCTTCTTCCTTTCTAAACCTAAATCAGTTGTGGTAGTAGTCCATTTTCTTTTCAAGCTTACTGAACAAAATGGTGAGAATTCCGTTGAACAACAAGAAATATAGTCCTGTTGAGAATAGTGGCCAGATAATGCCCGCTTTTGTAAATCTTTCTGCACTCATTATAATTTCAACTACACCGATAACTCTAACAAGTGAGGTGTCCTTTACAAGAGTGATTACTTCGTTACCCATAGGAGGTGTAATATTCTTTATTACCTGGAATAATACAACCTTAAAGAAAACCTGAAATTTTGTCATTCCGAGAACTTGTCCTGCTTCGTATTGTCCCTTTGCCACATTTTCAATTCCTGCACGGTAAATTTCTGAAAAATATGCAGCATAATTAATTACAAATGCAACTACAGCCGCTGTAGTGCGGGCACGGAAAGGCATATGAAATACCAATCCCGGAACATATAAAAACACGAATAGCTGAAGCATAAGAGGAGTTCCTCTTATAATCCATACAAAAATTCTTGTTATAAAGCTTATAGGTTTGAAATTAGCTATAAATAATAAAAAATAGGTATAAGCACTTTTTGCGGGATCCTTTTTAATAAAACGGTTCAAAAAGGAAAATGGTGCCCATTTTGACATTGAGCCAAAGGTGATAACAAGTCCCAAAGGGATTGCAAAAAGCAATGTAAGTACAAATATAATTCCGTTTTGACCAAAACCTTGTAAAAGATTTAAAACAATCTCAGGTACGGTCATTGAAGTAAGAGAAGACATCGATATTCCTCCAATTATAATAGTATGCTAATACTTTATCATACTAATGTGCTAAAATCAAGACTTTTTTAAAAAAACATTGAAATTAGTAAAAAAAATATAAAAATAATGTAAGTTTATGGGCATTTTCAATAAATTAAGGAGTTTGGAATATCCAAACCCCTTAATATTAGTCTGTATCTTTTTCTGATTTTAGTATTTCTTTTGTGAAAGCATCTATTTCATAGCTGTATTCAAAACCGTTTGCATAGAACTCCACATCATAATCATACCGACCGTCATCATAATCATATTTAGTACGCAGATGTGATATTTCTTCCCTTGACAGGCCTGCATGTTCTAAAGCAATGGCTTCGGCATCTGCTTGGGAAATTTTATCTTCTTTGTTTGTTTGCTGTGTTACTTCATTATAATCCAGTTCATCTTTTATCTCTGATTTAATCCTGTCACAACCAGCCAAAGCAGTTACAATACTTAATATAGCAATTAATCCAAAAATCTTTTTCATAAGTTGAACTCCTTTCTGTGTTAAAAACAGGAGCATTTTATAAGCTCCTGTTTTTATATATTAACCAAAATATCTTTTCAATAAACCTTCAAGACCTTTACCGTGACGAGCTTCGTCGCGCGCCATTTCATGGACAGTATCATGAATAGCATCTAGGCCGTTTTTCTTTGCGCAAGCTGCCAAATCAAACTTACCCTTTGTTGCGCCGTATTCGCAATCAACTCTCCACTTTAAGTTGTCTTTTGTTGTGGCCTTCATATTTGGTTCGAGATCCTCACCCAGAAGTTCTGCAAATTTTGCTGCGTGTTCAGCCTCTTCATAAGCTGCCTTTTCCCAGTAAAGACCAACCTCAGGATATCCCTCGCGGTGAGCAATTCTTGCCATGCACAAATACATACCAACCTCGGCACATTCGCCGTTGAAATTAGCCATTAACTGCTCAAAAATATATTTTTTATCTTCTTCGCTGATGTCAGGGTTATTTTTTACAGTTTTACCATATACACCGTATTCGTGTTCAGCCGCTAAAGCTGCACCTTCTTCCATAACTGTGAACTTTTCGCCTGATACTTTACATACAGGACAAGCTTCAGGAGCAGATTCTCCTTCGTGAACATAACCACATACCGGACATACAAATTTTTTCATAATAAATTCCTCCTAATAATAAATATAAAATAAGCTTTTGCTTTATTTACAGTTTGAACAGTTTCCATAAAGGAAAAGACTGCAGTTTGTTACTGATATATCATTAAAATTTTCCGCCTCATTTTTCAGTAGAGAAGAAGAGGGAACTGAAACGTCAATAACGCTGTGACATTTATTACAGATAAAATGACAGTGTTCATTGGCATTTGCATCAAAGTGTTCAACTCCATCACCAACATCCAGTTTAATAATTTCTCCTATCTCCAAAAGAAGATTTAGGTTTCTGTAAACTGTTGCAAGGCTTATGTTGGGAAAATCTTTTTTAAGCTCCATATAAAGCCACTCTGCAGTTGGGTGAGTGTAAACTCCTTTTAAAAGGCTAAGGATAGCATCGCGTTGCTTTGAATATTTTAATACTTTTTCCATATCCATAACCTCCTAAAAGTTAATAATGATAATCATTATCATTATTATAACATAAATTTTCTGTTTGTCAATACTTTTTTTAAAAAAAATTAAAAAAGTCAAAACAAGTTAGACTTGCTCTGACTTTTTGGCACACCTGATGCGATTCGAACGCACGGCACATAGCGTCGGAGGCTATTGCTCTATCCAACTGAGCTACAGGTGCATATATAAAGCGGTTAACTAGTTAACCGCTTATTTTTAAAGTGATTTTGATTTTTTTATGCAGGCATCTATTGCATTCATAACTGAACTTCTGAAGCCGTCATTCTCTAAGATTTTGACTGCCTCTATAGTAGTTCCTCCCGGTGAGCAGACCATATCCTTTAATTCTCCCGGATGGTTTGGAAGTTCCAAAACCATTTTTGCAGAGCCTAATACAGCCTGAGCTGCAAAAGTATATGCCTGATTTCTTGGCATTCCGCCGAGAACTGCCGCATCTGCCATAGCCTCTATTAGCATAAAGATATAGGCAGGGGAAGAACCGCTGACACCTGTAACGGTGTCCATAAGATTTTCAGGAACTATTTCTGCTTTACCAAAGGATTTAAGAATATTCATTACTGTATCAATTTCTTCATCGTTCACATTTGAATTAAAAGATACAGCCGACATTCCTTCGCCCACAAGCGCAGGGGTGTTTGGCATAACTCTGGCAATTTTCAAATTATTATTAGAAAAAGCATTGGTAAGCCTTTCTATAGACTGACCTGCAGCAATAGATACTATTGTGGCATATGGATTGAAGTTATTCTTAATTTCTTCGATAACTGAATAAATGACATTAGGTTTAACAGATAAAATGATAATGTCTGCCCAACACACATTGGAAATTGATGAATCAGGGTTAATAGCGTACAGCGTATTTAATTTTTTGAGTGCTTCGGGATTTTTGTCATAAACCAAAATATCAGAAACAGCATAACCTGAGGAAATCATACCGCCGATAATTGCACCAGCCATATTTCCGCCGCCAATAAATCCAATTTTTTTTGTCATTTTTTTACCTTCTTTCAGTTACTTTTGTAAATCAGCTTGTTGATTTCAGCGCCTATTAAGAATATAATTACGCAGAAATACAACCATAACATCAGTAGAACGATAGCAGTAAGACTTCCGTATATATATGAATAATTAGCAATGTTTTCTATATATGAGGAATAGATATTTGAAAAAGCAATCCATCCAAGTGCTGAGAATGCAGCACCGGGGAGATTTGTGTTAAATCTTGACTGACGTTTGTTAAAGAAATAATACATCATCTGGAAAGTCAAAGTCATAAGTGCGAATGAGAAAATACCTCTTATCAACATATTGTCTGTAGCGGTGAAATGAATGTAACCATTTAACCATTGTGAGATAGTATTTCCAAAAACCTGCAGAATAAGAGTTGCAAAAATAAGTGCCATAAACATGACTGTGTACAATACAGACATTAGTGAGTCAACAATAAAATTCGAGTTTCGTTTTGTTTTGTAAACTCTTTTAACTCCCCTCTCCAATGCCGCAATACCTCTTGATGCTGACCACATCGCTGTGAGTGCTGTAAGAGAAATAAGAGAAACTGATTTTGAAAACAGTTCATCAGCAAGGGCGGTTACTGTAGGTCGTATTGCCTCGGGACATATTGTATTAATCCACTCTGCAACTGTTCCCACAGAAACAGGGAATACAAATCCAATTAAAGACATCAACAGCATCACAAACGGAAATGCTGAAATTATAATATAGAATGATGCCTGTGCCGAGTATACAGTTATCTCATCTGCAAATATTCTTTTTATTAACAAACTAATATTTTTAAATAACTTTTTCATTATGCATATAAAGGATGTTTTTCGCAAAGAGCCTTAACGCCCTTTCTGATTTCATCCTGTGAATTATCAAAATCTGTGATAGTAAGCTTGATTAGTCTTGCAATTTCCTTCATATCTTCTTCAACAAAGCCTCTTGATGTTGTTGCAGGAGTACCTATTCTGATACCGCTCGTTATAAACGGACTTTGCTTATCAAACGGAATTGCATTTTTGTTAACAGTAATACCAATCTCGTCAAGCATATGCTCGGCTTCTTTTCCTGTAACACCCATATCTGTCAAATCAATAAGCATCAAGTGGTTGTCTGTTCCACCTGAAACAAGCTTGAAGCCTTCATTTACAAGAGCCTCTGAAAGAGCTTTTGCATTTTTAACGATTTGTGTCTGGTAGGATTTAAATTCATCTGTCAATGCTTCTTTGAAGCACAATGCTTTTGATGCAATTATATGCATCAAAGGACCGCCCTGAATTCCAGGGAATATAGCCTTATTAAACTGCAAGCCAAAATCAGCATCCTTTGAAAGAATAAGACCGCCTCTTGGACCTCTTAGTGTTTTATGTGTTGTTGTTGTGACAACATCAGCATAAGGAACAGGATTTGGGTGAAGACCCGCTGCAACCAAGCCTGCAATATGAGCCATATCAACCATTAAATATGCTCCTACTTCTTTTGCGATTTTACTAAATCTTTCAAAATCTATTGTTCTTGGGTATGCAGATGCACCTGCCAAAATAAGCTTTGGCTTACATTCCTTTGCTATTTTTTCAATTTCATCGTAATCAATAGTATTTGTGTCTTCACTCACACCGTAAGGTACAATATTAAAATATTTACCTGACATATTAACAGGACTTCCGTGGCTTAAGTGTCCGCCGTGAGCAAGGCTCATTGATAAAACTGTGTCACCTGGATTTAAAAGCGCAAAAAATACTGCCATATTAGCCTGAGCGCCTGAGTGTGGCTGAACATTTGCATAGTTTGCACCGAATACCTTTTTAGCTCTTTCGATAGCAAGATTTTCGGCAACATCGACATGCTCACATCCGCCGTAGTATCTCTTGCCCGGATAACCCTCTGCATATTTATTGGTAAGCGGTGTTCCCATTGCCTCCATAACTGCCTCTGAAACAAAGTTTTCAGATGCGATAAGTTCTATTTTATTCTGCTGTCTTGAAAGCTCGTTTGATATAGCTTCGTATAATTCAGGATCAGCATTTTTTACTTTGTTAAATTCCAACATAATATTTCTCCTTTTTGTCCTTATGTTTTATTTATTACCTATTATTATACATAAAAATGGGAAATTTCGCAATAGTATTTTGTATTTTTATTAAAATTTACATTAACTATTGAAATAAAAGCAAAAAAAAGATATAATTTATATAAAAGGAAGGATGATTAAATTGAAGAAAAGCGAGCGGGCAGAGGGAGTTATGCGGATATTGGACGAGATATATCCCCAGGTAGAGTGTACCCTTAATTATTCTAATCCTTTACAAATGCTTATTGCAACTCAATTATCTGCACAATGTACTGATGCTAGAGTTAATATTGTTACAAAGGATTTATTCAAAAAATATAAAGATGTTTATGATTTTGCTGCTGCTGATTTAGAGGAATTGGAGCAGGATATAAAATCAACGGGGTTTTATAAAAATAAGGCAAAGAATATTATTGCCTGTTGCAAACGGTTAATTGAAGTCTATAACGGAGAAGTACCTGACACTATGGAGGATTTGTTAACGCTAGCAGGAACGGGCAGAAAAACTGCAAATCTTGTTTTGGGTGATATTTTTAAAAAACCTGCGGTTGTGGTCGATACTCATTGTATCAGACTCTCAACAAAGATTGGACTTACTAAAAATACCGACCCTGTTAAAATTGAATTTGACTTAAAAAAACTAATACCGCCCGAAAGACAGCTAAAGCTTTGCCATCAGTTTGTTAATCACGGCAGATTAAGATGTATAGCAAGACGCCCTGACTGTGAAAACTGTGAGATAAAAGAATATTGTAAAAGTGCGAGGAGATAAAAATGGATAGATTAGAAGTTGGAAAAATTGTAAATACTCACGGACTCAAGGGTGAGGTTAAAATTGTCACATGGACAGACTATCCCGAGGTTTTTGAGGATTTGGAATATGTTTTTGCTAAAAAGAAAACAGAGGAAATAAAACTAAATCTTAAAAATATAAAGTATCAGAAAAATAATATAATTGCAAAGTTTTCGGAGATTAATTCCATTGAGGAGGCAGAAACCTTTAAAAACTGTGTATTAACAGCTGAAAGAGATATGCTTGGTGAGTTACCTGAGGGAGTATATTATATTGCAGATTTAATTGGTTGTGAAGTGTTTAGTGATGAGGGTGAAAATTTAGGTAAAATAAGCGATGTTTTCAATACAGGTGCAAATGATATTTATGCGGTTTCAGCTCCTCAAAGAAAGGATATGCTTATTCCTGTTACTGATGACACCGTAAAGAGTGTTGACATTGAAAATAAAAAGGTTATAGTCCACTTAATTGAGGGCTTGGAGGATTTGTGATGAGATTTGATGTTCTAACCCTGTTTCCTGATATGTTTAGAGCAGTCTTGGGTGACAGTATAATAAACAGAGCAGTTGAAAAGGGACTTATTGAGCTTAATTTTATTGACATCAGGGATTTTACAAAAAACAAGCACAAAAAGGTCGACGATTATCCTTATAGCGGAGGCGGTGGTATGTTGATGGCGGCACAGCCTGTATACGACGCATATCAAAGTATTGCAAAAGACCTTGATTATAAGCCTTTGACAATATATATGACACCGCAGGGTAAGGTTTTCAATCAGAAAATGGCTGTTGATTTATCGAGCTATAAACACATTGTCATTTTGTGCGGTCATTACGAGGGAATAGACCAGAGAGTTCTTGATATGATTGTTGATATGGAGGTTTCTATTGGTGATTTTGTGTTAACAGGCGGTGAAATTCCTGCGATGGCAGTAATTGACTCGGTTTCAAGAATGATTCCCGGAGTTTTAGCATCTGAAAGCTCATATGAAAACGAAAGTCATTATTCAGGACTTTTGGAATATCCTCAATACACAAGACCTGAAGAGTTTATGGGAATAAAAATTCCGGAGGTTCTCATTTCGGGGCATCACGCAAAAATTGATGAATGGAAGAGGGAGCAGAGCCTAAAAAATACCTATTTAAAAAGACCTGATTTGTTGGAAAAGGCAGAGCTTACCAAAAAGGATATTGAGTATTTAAATAAATTAAAAAATGCTGATTTGGATTAACCAAATCAGCATTTTATTATTCTTCATCTTCTGAAACAGGGTCGATTTTGCACACTAACGCCTCATCAATTCTGTGTTCAGCTATTTTTGTTACCTTAATCTGCAAGCCGTAAGCTTCAAGTTCAGTAGTGGTTCCGTCCTCGGGAATTGCACCGAGTTCACTTAAAATCATACCTGCAAAGGTGTTATATTCTTCAATTGGAAGTTCAATATCAAGAACCTCGCACACAAGGTCAATATCAGTTGAACCGAGTATTTTCCAAGTGTTTTCATCAAGCTTTACAATTTCCTCTTCATCAGGTGATTCTGCGTCGTTATCAAGGTCACCTACAATTTCCTCTAACAAGTCGGACATTGTGATGATACCCGCCAACCCGCCATATTCATCCAGTACGAGTGCAAAATGTCTTTTTGATACCTGCATCTGTCTGAACAAATCATCAGCTTTGATTGATTCGGGAACAAGGTAAGGGTCCTTTATTATAGATGAAACATCAATATTTTCTTCGTTTTGAGATTTTCTCAAAAGTTTATAAAAGCTTGCTGTTTTGACAATTCCTAAAATATCATCAACTGAATCGCCGCAAACAGGATATACTGAATGATTGCTTTCTCCGATAGTTTCTTCCCATTCCTGTACACTTTCTTCTTTCCATAAGAAAACTGCTTCTGTTCGGTGAGTCATAATATCTTTTACAGGCGTATCATTAAGCTCGAAAATATTATGAATCATTTTCTTTTCATCAGGCTCAATCGCGCCGGATTCACTTCCCATATCAACCATAAATCTGATTTCTTCTTCAGTAACATCCTCTTCTTCGTCGGTGTCTGAATTGATACCGAACGGATAGAGGATTAATGATGCCAACAAAGAAAGAAATTTTTCAAACGGAAGACCGATGTAATAAGAAAGGCTTACAAGCCACATCAAAGGGAATAAAATTCTTTCTGCATTTTGCGCAGTCATTTTTTTTGGTATAACTATACCGAATAACTGAATTACAAAAGCCAAAACCAGAAGACCTGCAATGCAAATTTGCACGAAATATTCAGAAAGAGAATATTGTGCCACGATAGATTGAATAACAGACATTCCCATACCTGCTGCCAAAAGCTCTAAAAAGATTATCACAACCTGAAGTCTTACGATTGTAGTAGAAGATTTGTCAATGAATTTAAGTGCCTTTTTTGCCTTTTTGTTTCCGTCTTCAGCTAATCTTGAAAGTCTTGCCTCACTCACCTGATGCACTGAAGATTTAGCAAATCTTAACAAAAGAAGAACAAGTATAATAATAACAGTAAGTATAGATCGCGGAGGGATCGAGTCCACAACCATCATCCTTTCGTAAAAAAATATAGGCGACTGTATATAGTCGCCTATACTATATCAAAAAAAATATGAAAAGTCAAATATTGTAATCAATATTTAATTTATTTACCAAATTTGTTACGAAGCAATTCTTTTCCCTGAGAAATTAAAAGCATCAGCTCTTCGCATTTTACCAAAAGCAGCGAAAGAAGATATACCACTAAACCGCCTGATGTACAAATTATAAATTCTATAATTATATTAACATCTAAAAATCTCTTTAATAAAAGGGTGAAAAGAATTGTAACAATGCACGCAGGAGTGAGCTTCAATAGGAGTCTTAGCATTGTTGAAAATTTGAAATTCGGTATATATTTTTTAATTGATTTGTTCAATAAAAAGATTGTGAGAATTACAGAAAGACTTGTTGCTAAGGAAACTCCCATAACACCGATATATTTTGCAAGAATAAGACTTAATACTCCGTTTAAAACAACCGCAGAAATATTTGCTATCATTGGCATTTTTGTGTCCTGATACGAAAAATGAAGTCTTATATACATTTCTCTTATGGCGATAAGTCCAAAACCGATTGAGAAGCCTATTAATGCTCTTGAGGTATGGAATGCAGCGACGTCATCAAACTGTCCTCTCATATACACAATTTTTACGATTTCAGGTGACATCACACATGCGATTATTGTGATTGGCAGTAAAAGTATTATTAAACCGCTTAATGAGTCCTTGAAAGTTATCACAACCATTTCGGTGTTTTCTTCTGCAACATATGTCGCATATTTTGATAAAAGTATAAGGCTTAAGGTTGCAGTTATTGTCGCGGTTATAAATTGCTCCAGAGTATATGCATATGAATAGTTTGATGCAATTCCTTCACCCAGAACAGAGCATATCGCTTTATCAATTATACCGTTTAGCTGAATGAATATATTACTCAATAATAACGGAAGAGAAAGAAGTATTAAGTGTTTTATATTCTGGTCATTAAAGTTAAGTGACGGTTTGAATGAAAAAGTGTTATGACAAAGGTATTTTAGTAAAAGTGTTTGAAGGACATTTCCAAGAAAGTATGCAATAACAAGTGCATTTATCCCGAATTTCCCTGAAAACAAAAGTACCATTACTATTGCAATCGGATTATAGACAATTCCGTAGAGTTTTCCTGGAACAAATGAATTATTCGCATTTAAAACTGCTGCATATATTGACTGAAAGGATGTGAAAATAAATGTCACAGAGAAAATGCGAAGATATTTTACAAGGATATTAATATCTGATGCAGTATATGACGGTGCAAGAATTTTTGCAATAATTGGCGCAAACAAGTTTGTCAGCAAAATAAAGACACCACCGACGAGCAAAAACAGTGTGAGCATTTTTGATGCAACTGCATTTGCAGAGTTTCTGTCTTTTTTTATGGAAATATCAATATATATTGTCACAAGCGCAGTGGTGAGAGATGCCAAGAGTGCGCCTGAAAGCCCTATCATAAAGTCGCTTGAGAGAAAATATATATCGGTATTAAGATTTGAGCCATATGAAGATGCAATTACAACCTGTCGTAGAAATCCTAAAAATTTTGACAACAGTACCACTATCATAACAAATACGGCAGAACCGATTACTGTGTTATTTTTTTTCATTATATACCGTTAACTCCTTTTTGTGAGGTTTATAATATACTTTACATAAGGCATCGGGTCTGTTATTGAAAATAATCCGTCGCGTACTGACAAATCAAAAAATGCCTTTAAATATTCTAATAATATTTTTGGTTTATTAGGTGAGTGTTTCATATGTGAAATGAAACATGCAAATGATTGAGGTGTAAACCTCATTTTAGTGTTCAGTTTGTATTTTGGAGGTGCCGTTTTTTCATCAATAGGCGGTAGGCCACCTGAAGATGCTTTTACATAGTCTTCAAAAAATGATGACTTACTAAGATAAGTTATCGCCGCACTGCCCCAAATTCGTGGGTTAATTTCCAAAAAGTAAGGGTTTTCCAAAGTACCTTTAAAGTCAAGCATAGCAATTCCTGTAAACTTAATTTCCTTTAAAAGATTTACGCTATATTCCAAAAGCTTTCTTGAAAATACTGTTCTTGCATAGCAGGTAGGACCTCCCTTAATGGGAAATTCTCTCAGGCTTTCATAGCAGAGAAAGCTAACAGGCTCACAATTTTTATCCATAACAACCGCTACACCAATATCGTGACCCTTTATATAATCTGATGCAATAGGATTTTCGTCAACAGAATGCATCTTTTTATAGGCTTTGATAAACTCATTTTGATTATTTACCACTTTGTATCTGTCCTGTGGTTTTTTGCCCATTGCCTCGCCGTTCCTGTATTTTATTATGCAAGGAAAGTTCACACTCTCTGCCATTTCTTCAATGCTATTATGCTCTAAAAGTGAGGTTGTTTTGGGTACAGGTACACCAATTTTTCTTGCAATCTGGCAAATCTCGTTTTTGTCATCAGCAAGGCTTATGGATTCTTCTGTTGGAACTAAAAAATCACAGCACTTTGAAAGTCTTTCGTTGTTATAGATAACATTCATAAGACTTTTTCTATTCCCGGGGATTAAACAAGGTCGTTCACTTTTGCAAATATCTTCTATATTTCCGCAGAAATTATCCTCACTCAATAGTTCCCTGATGTGAACATATTTTGAGAAAAATCCAAGTCTTTCATGCTCTTTGACAGTATCAAACTCAGCGGCGATTATTTCGTATCCCTTTTTTCCTAGTTCTCTTATCGGTGAGATTGCCATTCGATATTTTGTATCTGTTATAATAACTTTTTTCATATTTTTTCTGACAGCTTGCAAATCAATTCTATTGCTTCTATCCTTTTAACCTTCTTTTTATCTTTTAATTTCAATTCGTCAACATCAATTCCGTTAGAAAGTGCTATATCCAGAAGAGCATTTCCTGTTGCATTTTTTGGTTTAATGCTGTTTTGCTCGGCTATTGACACCATATCCTTATATGACAACGCTTTTTTTTCTCTGAATAGTTCAGGCTTTGTTGCCATAATCATAAATTCATCAGTTGTTATATATCTGTTTGGCTGGAATGTGTTATTTCTGTATCCGATAGTATGATTTTTTTCTAATAACCTTTTGATATATTCTATTTCTTCACAGTTATTTTTAACATCTTCAAACGGAGATAACTGCATTAATTCAGAAACAGTAATTACTTTATATCCGTAGTCGGTCAATATTTTTAATTGCTCACTAAGTGCATCTGCAACAGGTGTTCTTAAATTCATATTGCAACCGTCTTTCTGGAAAATAATCTGTCCGTTAAGTGAGTCGGGATTTTCCTCTAATGCGGTTTTTAACGGCTCAATCATGGCCTTAACTTCTTTTTCGTAGCTGTCCATTGGTTGCCAGCCTGCTCCGTCAAAGCTTGCCGCCATATAGTTATAACCCATAATTCTGTATGCATCATAAGAATTTGAGCCGTCAGGAATTTTATCTATATAGTGCGGAGGTCTTGAAAGCCTCATTTCGTAATTAAATTTCTCTTTCATATACCTGTGAAGAAGTTCAAGGTCATTAACTACTTCCAAAAGTGTATTAAAATGAATTCTGTCGCCGTATACTGCTTTCATTGGACCAAACAGGCGGTGTGAATATGTGTGGCTTGTTATCTCGTGGTCTTCTTTTAAAATTCTCTCTATTAAATCAGGACAGTTGACTGCACCTGCAGATAAGTCGTCTTCATATTTTGGATAGTGGTCAAAATGTACTCCGCTCCATGTAAAATTACCTGCTTCCCCTGGTGAATCAGGATAATTTTCATGTGTTGTGCCTATGACATCAAAAGTGCCCTTGGCATTGTATTTTGCAAGGGTGTCAAGGAGTGATGCAGTTAGACCAACCGAAGAATTTGATGTTGTGGGGAGTGTTGTAGGACCGTCATCAAAGGTCATTGCAACAAATTTTCCCTCGCATGGCGGATTTACAAACTCTATTCTTCTTGTCGGTGATAAAAATCTGCCATTTTGATACTTTTTATATCTCTTAATCTGAGAATTAACTTTTCTCGCAGCATTATATAAAAACATAAAGAAATCTCCTTTATTATAATAAGAAAATTCTACCATATATATATAGCTTTGTCAAACAAAAGGGAAAAAATCATGATTTCACAATAAAATAAAAGCAGTTTCTGTTTTTACATTTTACATAATTGTTGTCTGAAAGTGTTGTTTTACTTAAAGATATTGAATTTTAGAAAGATATGTGGTAAAATACAAACATAAATCTAAAGGAGTAGGGGAGGTGCCCCATGATGAAAAAGTTTAGGATAATAATTATAATTTTTTTATCTATTCTTATTCTTTCTGTATTTTTTGCCCCTAAAAAAATATGTAATAAAATTGATAATGTAAGAATTGATAGGATTGTATATAACAATCATTTTGGGACAGGAAAGAGTGAATATAATAGAATGGAAGTTGAAATTTTTGATTCTAACAAAATTGTGGATTGTATAAGTAAGTATAAATCACATTTAACACTGTTAAGGGCAACTGGATATTTGTTAAAAGACTCTGAAATAGAAGTATTTTTAACTATAAATGGAAAAGGAAAACATATAGTGTTGGGAAACATAAATTATGAAACTTTTAATTATGGAAACTTAAGAAGAAACATAATTAATGCCAATCAACTAAAAAGAGAATTGGAATTATTATTGGAATTAGACAACTTGAAAGGAGAGTAAGAGGGAAAAGAAATGAGAGATATTATTTTAATGGCGTTGCTATGTTTCTCAATTCCGTTTGCAGTTTATTTTGTATGTGATAAAATTATATAAAAACAATTTCTATGAGAAATCTCAACAAAAAAATTATTTCACAGAAAATAAAGTTATAGGTTTTTGAAAAAGTGCTTGACAATTAACTAAACATCTGTTATAATATTGCAGTATCCGCATAGATTGGGTTTTAAACTTGCGAAAAGCAATACCTATGATAGCGTGACTTCATATTAATAAGGAGGTGTTTTTATGTACGCAGTTATCGAAACAGGCGGAAAGCAGTACAAGGTATCACAGGGTGATGTTATTTACATCGAAAAGCTTGATGTTGCTGAAGGCGAAACAGTTACTTTTGACAAGGTTTTAGTTTTGGCTGACGGTGAAAATGTCACAGTTGGTGCTCCTGTTGTTGCAGGTGCTAATGTAGTTGCAAAGGTAGAAAAGCAGGGCAAAGCTAAGAAAATCTATGTCTTCAAGATGAAGAGAAAGAAAAACGAGCGTAAAAAGAAGGGCCACAGACAGCCTTTCACAAAGGTAACAATCGAATCTATCAACGCATAATTAAAAATGTGTAAAATTTAACGGAAAGCAGAGGTGTTTTAAATGGCTCATAAAAAAGGTATGGGTAGTACAAAGAACGGCCGTGATTCAGAGTCAAAAAGACTCGGAGTTAAGAGAGCAGACGGACAGGCTGTATTGGCAGGAAATATCCTTGTTAGACAGCGTGGTACAAAAATCCACCCTGGTAACAATGTAGGTATCGGAAGTGACGACACATTGTTCGCTCTTATCGACGGTAAGGTTAAGTTCGAAAGAAAGGGCAGAGATAAGACACAATGCAGTGTTTACTCAGCTTAATTTAAAAACATATGAATATAATCAGCAAGGACAATTTGTCCTTGCTGTTTTTTTTGTGTTTTAATAATGAAATATTTGTAATTTTACTGAAAAAAATTTTAAATTTTTTTTAAAATACTATTGCAATATTGGTTTTGATAGTGTATAATAGGGAGTAAATGGGGGCGAAATGGAGAGAATGGGTTAAAATTTAACGCTTCTGGTTAATTTGTGAAGGGTGGTGCTATGATGAGTTTCTTTGTTGGCGCATATTCTCGTCAGTTAGATGAACGCGGCAGATTTATTTTGCCTGCCAAAATCCGAGAAAAGTTATCAGGTACCGTTTATATCACAAAAGCTCCCCTTGAAAAATGTTTAAATCTTTATACTGAGGAAGAATGGGAAGAAATTTCCGAAAAACTTCATCAACTGCCTTCCGGAATTGATGTCAATGCTGCTAAGTTTATAAGAAAGCTTTTTTCAAAAGCATTAATATGTGAGCTTGACAAGCAGGGAAGAATTCCTCTTAGTGCTGACTTAATTAAAGACGCAGACCTTAAAAAAGATATTATGCTTATCGGTGCGAACAGTAAGCTGGAAATCTGGGATGCTGATTTGTGGAACAAGATGTCAGAAGAAGATGATGATGTTGATATTATTGTTGAGGGAATTCAGAAATATCAAATTCTCATTTGAGGTGTGATATGGAATTTAAACACATATCTGTTTTATTTAACGAAACTATATCTTCGCTCGATGTTAAAGACGGCGGAATTTATGTTGACGGAACGCTTGGGGGCGGAGGTCATTCTAAAGGAATTCTTGATAGTGCGAAAAATATCCGACTTATAGGAATTGACCGTGACAAAGAGGCTATGAAAGCTGCTGAAAGAAGATTAGAGAATTATAAAGGCAATATAACTCTGGTAAACAATAATTTCTCTAATATTAAAGAGGTTTTATCTGAGCTTGGAATAGATAAAATTGATGGTGCAGTTCTTGATTTGGGAGTGTCGTCATATCAGCTTGATAATGCTGAAAGAGGATTTTCCTATATGCACGATGCAAGACTTGATATGAGAATGAATTCCGATGATTTATTGAGTGCATACGAAGTAGTAAACAACTATTCAAAGGAAGAATTAACAAGTATCTTCTACGAATACGGTGAGGAAAAGTGGTCGGCAAGAGTTGCCGAGTTCATAGTTGATAAAAGAAAAGAAAGGCCTGTGGAAACGACGCTTGAATTAGTCGATATAATAAAGGCGGCAATTCCAAAGAAAGCAAGGGTGGAAGGTTCTCATCCTGCAAAAAGGATATTTCAGGCTATAAGGATAGAGGTAAATAATGAGCTTGGAATTTTGAAAAATGCAGTTTCTGATATTGTGGATGTACTAAATCCGGGTGGAAGAATTGCAGTAATAACATTCCATTCATTAGAGGATAGGATAATTAAAAAGACTTTCTCTGAATTGGCAATGGGCTGTATATGCCCAAAAAGTTTTCCTGTATGTGTCTGCAATAGACAGCCCGTTGTCAAGATAATTGCTAAACGGCCTATATTGCCTACAGCCAAGGAAGAAACAGAAAATCCGCGTTCAAAGAGCGCTAAATTACGAGTTGCAGAAAAAATATAAAAAATACTTATAAGAGGGTGTGTGAAAATGGGTTACTCAAATCTTGCGTACAAGTATGAGGAAGACTATTATGTGAAGAAAAAAACAAATAATGTCAATAAACCTGTAGCAAAGCAGGCAAAAAAAAGAAATTTCACTCCTATTATTTGTGCGTTGGTTTTGTCGTTGGCAGCATACTATATGATTTCAAAAAATGTTGAGCTTTACGAAACCAATCAAAGCATCAAATCTCTTCAAAACGAACTCACAACCCTTGAAACATACACTAGTCAGAGAATATTTGAGTTGGAGCAGAGTGTAGACCTTGCTACTGTAGAGGAAATAGCGACAACAAGACTTAATATGCAAAGACCTGAACAGTATCAGATTGAGTATGTGAGCATTGACCGTGATGATATTACTGAAATTACAGCCGATGAGGTTGAGGGAGTAAAGAGCAGAGTTGGTAATGCAACAAAAAATTTAAAAAGAAATCTTGTCGGAATATTCACAATAGGTCATAAATAAAATGATTATGAAGAATGATTTACTAAAGTGAATTTGCGGGATAGGTATATAGCCAAAGACATCAGAAACAAAAAAATTCTGAAAAGATGTCTTTGGCTTTTCAAAATATTGAAAGTAATTTATTTTACGGAAAGGAAAAGCAATGCATACAAATCTTGGGAAAATCAAACGTAGAGCCCTTCTTATTCTTTCTATCGGAGTAACTCTTTTGAGTCTTACTATTATTAGAATAGGGTACTTGCAAATTTTCAAATGTGAAGAATATACCAATGCTGTGATAGACCAACAGACTCAGGCCTCGCAGGTTAATGCTATGCGCGGCACTATCTATGACAGAAACGGAAAAGCATTGGCGGAGAGTGCATCAGTTAACACGCTGATATGTAATCCTAAACAAATTCAGTCTGATAAGGCGGCTGAAATTGTTGCGACAAGACTTGTATCAATTATAGGATTGGAATATGACTATATCTACGAAAGGCTTACAAAAACAAGCACACAGTATCAGATGCTAAAGAAAAGGCTTAGTGTAGAGGAAACAGCAGCTATTGAAGAATTAAAGGACTCAAAGAAAAATCCTGAAACAAGTAAGTATTTTAAGGGAATAACCTTTGAAAGCGACTCAAAAAGATATTATTCTTACGGAATTGCTCCTCATATTCTTGGATTTACAGGATATGATAATGATGGAAGAATAGGGATTGAATTAATGTTTGATAATGAGCTTTCGGGCGAGCCGGGAAGTATAATCAGTACGCGTTCTGCATCAGGAACATTCATTGATTATCAGTACGAGGAAATGACAGATGCCCAGAAGGGTGCAGATATTGTTTTAACCATCGATGAAACTATTCAGCACTTTTTGGAAAAAAGTCTTGAAGAGGCAGTCGGAGAATACTCGTTAAAAGAAGGTGCAGCGGGAATTGTTATGAATCCTAAAACGGGTGAAATTCTTGCTATGGCAACAAAACCTGATTTTGATGTTAATGCATATAACGATATAACTCAGTTTGTCGAGATGGCAGTTATGCTTGAAGAGGATGAAAATCTAAAGGACTATAATTCTCCCGACAAAGAGCTAAGCGCCAGAGCAACTGATCTTATTATGCAGAAGATGTGGAGAAACAAAGCTATTTCAGATACATACGAGCCCGGTTCAACTTTTAAAATTATAACTGCTGCAATGGCTTTGGAGGAAAATGTAGTAAGCGAAAACTCTACATTCTATTGTTCGGGTTATAAGCAGATTGCAGACAGAAAAATTAAGTGTCATAAGGTTGAAGGACATGGTTCACAGAACTTTGTGCGAGGAGTTGAAAACTCATGTAACCCTGTATTTATGGAGCTTGGATTAAGAGTAGGCTCTAAAAAGTTTATGGAGTATTTTAAAGCCTTCGGTTATACAGAAAAAACAGGAATTGAACTAAATGGTGAATCGGGAAGTATCTATTACCAAAAAGAAAATCTCTCCGAAACAGATATTGCTACAAGTGCGTTTGGACAGGGATTTTCCATAACTCCTATTCAACATATCTGTGCGATTTCTGCGGTAATAAACGGCGGAAATCTTATGAAACCACAGATTGTTAAGGAAATCAGGGACGAAAACGGAATAATAAAGAGTTATCAACCTGAAATAAAGAATAAGGTTATTTCAGAAAAAACCTCTGAAACTATGAGAAAAATACTTGAAAGTGTTGTTGCAAGTCCAACAGGCTCGGGTAAAAATGCATATATTAAGGGCTATAGAATAGGTGGAAAAACAGGTACATCGGAAAAAGGAAGAAATAATAACAAGCGAATAGCATCATTTGTGGGATTTGCTCCTGCTGATGACCCTGAAATTGTCTGTCTTATTATGATGGATGAGCCGCAGTGTGCGGTAAGATACGGTGGTACAATCTGTGCGCCTGTTGTTGGTGCTGTTATTGAAGATACATTGGAATATATGGGTATCGAAAGACAATATACAGAAGAGGAAGCTATAGCTAAGTCAAATCAGGTGCCTGAAGTCAGAACTATGTCGGTTGATGAGGCAAAAAAAGTAATTCAGAATGCAGGCTTCAAAGTAAGGGTTTCAGGAAATGCCGAGTTAGAACAAGTAGTAGACCAATTACCAAAACCAGGTGCATCTATTATATCAGGGTCAACAGTTATAATATATACAGAGGAAATAAATGAGGAAAAACTAATGACAGTCCCCGATGTTTCGGGTATGAGTGTTGAGGCTGCAAGGCAGCAGCTTGAAGATTACGGCCTGAATTTTGAGGCTGTAGGTGCAGGTTTAAACTCAACAAAAGGTGCTTATGCAGTTAAGCAGAGCATAGAAGCGGGCAAAAGAGTTCAGCCTGCGACTGTTATAAGTGTAGAGTTCAGACACGCATCATCTGATTAATTCTGGAAAGGTGTGATATTTATTCTTGCCGGTGAATTGTTCGGTGCTCACTGGAGCGGTAAGAATTGCCGTATCAGCGGGATAACCTGTGATTCACGAAGGATAAAACCCGGGTATGTGTTTGTGTGTCTTATGGGCGAACGCGACAACGGTTACAGATACATTAAAGAGGCAGAGACAAGGGGTGCTGTTGCAATTATTGCAGACAGATATGTTAACTCAGAAATCCCTGTAATTCTATGCTGTAATCCCAGAAGAAAAATGGCGGAATATGCGAAAAAAATATACTCTCTTCCTGATGAAAAGATGTTTATGCTTGGAGTTACGGGAACAAACGGGAAAACGACAGTTGCACATCTTCTAAGAGATATATTTATAAAAGACTCCAGAAAAACTGCTATGATTGGAACAAATGGTTGCTACCTTAATAACTATCTCACAGATGAGAGCTTCACAACATCAACAACACCTGAATCCTGTGAACTCTTCGGAATATTAAAAAATATGTACGAGTTTGGTGCAACTGATGCAATTATGGAGGTTTCATCTCATGCAATGTCGCTTGACAGGGTTTTTGGAATAAATTTTGATGTTTCTGTATTTACAAATCTATCGCAAGACCATTTGGACTATCATAAAAACATGGAAAACTATTTCTGTGCAAAAGAAAGATTATTTGAAATGTCTGATAGATGCGTTATTAATACTGATGATGAGTATGGGAAAAGACTATACGGAAAATATTATAAAAAAGCTATATCAGTAGGTTTTAATAATCAAGATATATTTGCATCCCAAGTGGTTTATAATGCTAATGGAGCAGAATTTTATATAAATGACGGGAATAAGTACAGAGTCAACATTAATATACCTGGAGAGTTTTCTGTTTATAATGCATTGTGTGCCTATGGTGCTGCAAGGGCTGCAGGAATAAATCCACAAGTGATATGTGATGCACTTGGAGAAACAAAAGGTGTTAAGGGGAGAGCAGAAACTGTTGATTTGGACTGTGATTTCAAGGCTGTAATTGACTATGCTCATTCTCCTGATAGTCTTGAGAATATAATAAAATCACTTCGTGAGGTTTCAAAAGGAAGAGTAATAACACTTTTTGGTTGCGGAGGTAACCGTGATAAATCAAAAAGATATGAAATGGGGAGAATTTCAGGCGAATTATCTGATTTTACTGTTATAACCTCGGATAATCCTCGTTATGAAAATCCTGTTAATATACTAAAGGATATTGAAAAGGGAATTATTGAAATAACAGATAAATATGCAGTAATTCCAAATAGATTTGATGCCATAGGTTATGCTGTAAAAATGGCAGAAAAGGATGATATAATTTTGCTTGCGGGAAAAGGACACGAGGATTATATCATAGAAAATGATAAGAAAATTCACTTTGATGAAAGAGAAGTTTTAAAATATTGGACCAAGAACTGAAAGGACAGAATATAATGGATAAAATCACTGTAAATGAGATAGTTGCCGCAACCGGCGGTGAATTGATATGCGGAAGCAAGGATGCATTAATTGAAAATGTTTCGATAGATTCAAGAGAGGTTATCGACAATACGCTCTTTGTTGCGTTGAGGGGTGATAATTCGGATGGACATAACTATATTGAAAAAGCATTTGAAAATGGTGCGTCGTGTGTTATAAGTGAAAAGAAAATTAGTGGTAACGGTGCAGTTGTCTTAGTAGAAAATTCTTCAAAAGCACTAGGACAAATTGCAAAATTCTATAAGAAAAAAATGAATTTAAAAACAGTTGCAGTGACGGGAAGTGTGGGAAAAACCACAACAAAGGATATGCTTTCTGCAGTTATGAATATGCAATATAATACTTTAAAGACAGAGGGGAATTTTAATAATGAGCTTGGACTTCCTTTGACTGTTTTAAGATTAAAACAATCTCATGAAGCGGCAGTTTTAGAAATGGGAATGTCAGAATTTGGTGAGATAGATTATCTTGCAGATATTTCAAGACCTGATGTTGCAATAATAACAAACATTGGAATGTCGCACATTGAAAACCTTGGCTCTCAAGAGGGAATTTTCAAAGCAAAAACAGAAATATGTAATTATTTTAATAAAGAAAGTTTATTGATTGTTAATGCTGATGACAAATTCTTGCAAAAAGCATTTGATTTTAAAGGGTTTGATGTTGTTGGCTACGGAATAGAAAATGAATGTCAGTATAGAGCACGAGATATTGAAAATCTCGGTTTAGAGGGAACAAGATTTTCAGTTGATATTTATGAGAGAGAATACCGTATTCATATTAAAACTCCTGGTGTTCATAATGTTTATAACGCATTAGCGGCTATTGCCTGCGGGGTTCATTACAATATAGGCCCGAATAAGATTATTGAAGGGATTGAAAATTTTTCACTCACTAAAATGAGAATGTCTGTTGAAAAAGCAGGAAGTGTGACAATAATTAACGATTGTTATAATTCTTCTCCCGATTCCGTTAATGCAGCGCTAAAGGTTTTATCAACACAGAACACAAGAAAAGTGGCTATTTTAGGAGATATTCTGGAAATGGGCGAGTTTGCAAGGGATGCGCATTATAAAATTGGTGAAGAGGTTTATAAAAACAAGATTGATGTTCTCTTAACTGCAGGCGAAAATGCAAAGTTTATTGCACAGGGTGCAATGATTGATGAGGTATATAGTTTTGATACAACTGATGAGCTTGTTTTAAATATTTCAAAGTTTATCAAGGAAAATGATACTGTTTTGGTAAAGGCATCAAGGGGAATGCATTTTGAAAAAGTTGTTAATAAAATAACTGAAGAAAACAAATGAAAGGAATTTTGATATGTTTGATATTGGATATATAATTGTCTTTTTGGTGTCTTTGTTAATTACCCTTGTAACAGGTCCAAGATTTATACCGTGGTTACACAAATTAAAATTTGGTCAGCAGATTTTAGAGGAAGGTCCATCATGGCACCAGAAAAAAAGCGGAACCCCTACAATGGGCGGAATAATGTTCATATTGGGAATTGTTATAAGTTCTGTTGTTGCGTTGTTGGTAAAAAAGGATATAAAACTTCTGATAATGCTCTTGGTGGCATTGGGTTTTGGCGCTATAGGCTTTGTTGATGATTATGTAAAGGTTGTAAAGAAAAGAAATCTGGGATTAACTGCAATACAAAAGTTTGCGCTACAGGCACTTTTGGCTGTAATATATGTTTTAGCACTTGAATTATCGGGAAATCTTGAGACAAATATAGTTATTCCTTTTGTTTCAAAAACATTTCAAATGCCACTGTGGCTCTATATTATTTTTATATTGTTTGTTGTTTGCGGAACAGTTAATGCAGTAAATTTAACAGATGGTCTTGATGGACTTGCAACAAGTATTACTATTGTAGTGGGTATATTCTTTGCTATGGTCGGACATATTTTCTCGAAATCAGCAGCATATTTTTCGTTTGCAGTTGTCGGGGGATTAGTAGCATTCTTGTTTTTTAACAAACATCCTGCAAAAGTTTTTATGGGTGATACAGGCTCTTTATTTTTGGGCGGAGCAATATCTGTTATAGCTGTTGGTATGGGAATGCCTTTGATTTTGGTTATTGCAGGGTTTGTTTATCTTTTTGAAACTCTTTCTGTAATCTTGCAGGTTGCGAGCTTTAAACTTACAGGTAAAAGAATATTCAAGATGTCACCTATCCATCATCATTTTGAGATGTGCGGATGGAAGGAGAATAAAATTGTTCTGGTATTTAGTTTTTTTACTCTCTTACTCTGTATTGTTGCTTTTGTTTCGCTTATGCCATTAATTAATTTATAAGAATTGAGGGTTTTAAAATGGTTGATTCAAGAACGGGCAGAAGAAGACCCATAAAAACTTCTTCAAGAAAGCATCCTGCAAATACAAAAATTTCCGATAAGAAAAAAACGGTGAAGGCAGGGGAACTGGACTTTACTTTTTTAACTCTTGTTATTGTTATAGTATGTGTAGGACTTGTGATGGTTCTTAGTGCTTCATCACCAAGGGCATTAAGACTTGCAGGCGACTCATTCCACTTCTTCAAAAAACAGTTTTTGTTTGCAGTGGTTGGGTTTGTGCTTATGATTGTAATTTCCCGTATTGATTACAAAAAGTATGAGAAATATGTCGGGATTTTTATGATAGGATGTCTTATCCTGCTTGCGTTGGTATTGATACCGGGAGTAGGTGTTATGCATAACGGCTCAAGAAGATGGTTACCATTGCCCGGTTTTGAATTGCAGCCATCAGAGTTTATGAAACCTGTTATTGCGATGTTTATTGCAAAAATGGTGCAGGATAAAGCCTATAACCCTGCCAAACTATCGGGGATGCTAAAATTGTTTATATGGATAGGGATAACCGCCCTTTTGATGCTTTTGGAAACACATTTGAGCGGTGCTGTGGTTATATGCGGAATAGCAGTAGTTGTAATGCTTGCTGCAGGTATGAAATTCAGATATTTTGTTATCGGAGGAATTGCTCTTGCTCCTATAGCATACACATATGTTATGAATGACCCCGTGAGAAGTAAGAGAATTATGGTTGCTTTAAATCCGTTTTTAGATAAACAGGGAACAGGCTATCAGGCAGTTCAGGGACTTTATTCTATTGCATCGGGAGGACTTTTCGGTCAAGGTCTTGGACAGAGTATTCAAAAAACATCATTTTTACCTGAACCGTATAATGACTTTATATTTGCGGTAGTGTGTGAAGAATTGGGATTATTGGGAGCAATACTTGTTATAGCATTGTTTTGTGCATTAATAATTAGAGGTCTTATGATTGCAATTCATGCACCTGATACATTTTCGTCATTGACAGTTGTTGGAATTATGTCACACATTGCCATTCAGACATTGTTTAATATCTGTGTTGTGGCAACAATTATACCAAACACGGGAATTACTTTGCCATTCTTCAGCTACGGCGGAACGGCGATAGTAGTTCTGATGGCAGAGATGGGAATTGTTTTAAATATTTCCCGCCATCGAGTCAGGAATAAAAGCTAGAAAGGAATAGAAAATGAGAGTTATTTTTGCCGGCGGAGGCACAGGGGGACATATAAATCCAGCACTTTCGATTGCGGATTATATAAAAGAAAAAGAGCCTCACTTTGAGGCACTGTTTATCGGTACTGAGAGGGGACTTGAAAAAAAGCTTGTTCCGAATGCAGGGTACAATATTGAATATATCGACATAAGAGGAATTGACAGGAGAAATCTTTTAAAAAATTTTGAGGTTTTAAGAAAGCTTTCAGAGTCAAAGAAAAAATGTAGGAAATTAATAAAAGAATTTAAACCCGATGTGGTTGTTCTGACAGGAGGATATGTAAGCGGACCTGTGGCTATGGCGGCTCATAAAATGGGAGTGCCTGCAATTATTCACGAACAGAATGTTTATCCGGGATTAACGGTAAAAGGCTCGGTTAAATATGTCGATTATGTGGCTGTGAGTTTTTGGGAAACACTTAATCATATAAAGAACACACAAAAGTGTGTTTTGACAGGAAACCCTGTAAGAACGCAGATTTTAAATGCTGACAGCAAGACTGCAAGAAAAGAGCTCGGACTTTCTGATAAACCGTTTGTATTAATATTTGGCGGTAGTCTTGGTGCACAAAAAATTAATGAAAATGTGGTTAAAATAATAAAAAAACTTGCAGAAGAAGAAAAAATTCAGCTATTATTTGGTACAGGCGAGAGAAATTATGAAGAAATCAAAGGGCAGTTAAAGGATATTAATTTACCTGATGACTTTAAAATTGTTCCGTATATTGATAATATGCATCTTGCAATGGCTGCAGCTGATGTTGTTGTTGCCCGTTCGGGTGCAATAACTGTTAGTGAAATTGCAGTTTTGGGTAAAGCGTCAATTTTGATTCCATCACCGAATGTTGTGAGAAATCATCAGGAGCAAAATGCAAAGGCATTAGAAAAAGTAGGAGCTTGCAAGGTTTTGTTGGAAAGTGAGTTAACTCCTTCTTCATTATATGATGCAATTAATTCGTTGTCGGACGATAAAGAGCTTCGCGATAAAATGTCGGTCAATTTGAAAAAAGTAGCTTGTCCCGACGCTTTAGAAAAGCTATATGAGCTTGTAAAAAAATGTGAACAAAAGGTGAGGTAAATGGGGTACAATATAGGAATGGTATCGCTTGGCTGTGCAAAAAATCAGACAGATGCCGAAACTATGCTTGGAATTTTAAAGAAATACGGTCATAGAATTGTTGCAGAACCCGAAAATGCTGATGTTATAGTTGTCAATACTTGCGGGTTTATCGAATCTGCAAAACAGGAATCTATTGATGCTATTTTAGAAATGGCAGAATATAAGAACGGAAGATGCAAAATTTTAATTGCATCGGGTTGTCTTGCAGAAAGATATAACAATGAGATTTTAAAGGAGTTACCTGAGGTTGATGCTGTTGTAGGAACAGGCGATTATCACAAGATAGCAGAGGTTATAGATGCTTGCTCTAAAGGCGAAAAGCCTGCAATATTCGGGCATAAGGATT
The DNA here is from genome assembly GCA_045645365.1 of Clostridia bacterium. Taxonomy (GTDB): domain Bacteria; phylum Bacillota; class Clostridia; order UBA1381; family UBA1381; genus RGIG1988. The sequence continues at coordinate 127,421 of JAZRIR010000012.1, forward strand.
ATACTCCCGAGGAGGGATTGCCCAGAATTTTATCGACTCCGTCATACACTGCATACCTAAAAATTGCAGACGGATGTGATAACAACTGTACCTATTGTGCAATTCCTAAAATAAGAGGGAAATATAGGAGCAGAAAAAAAGAGGATATTGTAAATGAGGCGATAGAACTTTCCGGAAACGGTGTAAAAGAGCTTATTTTAATTGCTCAGGATACCACAAGATACGGAATTGATATTTATGGTAAATATGAACTGGCAGATTTATTAAAACAGCTTTGTGAAATTGACGGTATTGAGTGGATAAGGATTCACTATTATTATACCGAGGCAATTACTAAAGAGCTTATTGATGTTATGGCGGAAAATGAAAAAATATGCAACTATATAGATATGCCTATTCAGCACATAAACAATAGAATATTAAGGAGAATGGCCAGAAGAACAAACAGAACCCAAATTGAAGAAAAGATTTCATATATCAGAGAAAAAATGCCTGATGCTGTTATAAGAACATCAATTATTGTTGGTTTTCCAGGTGAAACCGAGGAAGAATTTAATGAACTGTACGACTTTGTAAAAGATATAAAGTTTGACAGAATGGGTGTATTTTCCTACTCTCCTGAAGAAGATACTGCGGCGGCAGAATTTGAGGACCAGATTGATGAGGAGATAAAACAGGACCGTCTTGATAAATTGATGACCTTGCAGCAGGGTATTTCTTTATCAAAAAATCAGAAAAAAATCGGAGAAACACTTGAGGTTCTGGTTGAAGGATATGACGACGAAAGCTTCCTTTTCTTCGGAAGAAGCCGCGGCGACAGTATAGGTGTTGATTCAACAGTATATTTTGCGGCAAATGACGAAATAGAATTCGGAGATATTGCTGAAGTTGAAATTTTAGATGCAGGTGAATATGATTTATCCGGACAGCAAAAAAACACTCTTTGATGAGTGTTTTTTTATTGACTTTATATTTGATTTATGGTATGATAAATAAAGGAAAATTCGCCGTTTTATGAGAGGGATTAATATGAATTATATTTTAAGGAATGCAAAAGTTTATATAAACGGTAGTTTTGAAAAAAAGGATATTGCCATTATAGACGGAAAAATTTGTCTGCATTTTGATGAAAATACAGAATGTGGTTTTGTTTTAGTTGATTTTTCCGGATGTGTTATAGTTCCCGGACTCACTGATGTTCATGTGCATTTGAGAGAGCCGGGTTTTTCATATAAGGAAACTATAAAGACAGGTACGCTGGCATCTGCAAGGGGAGGATATACAAATGTATTCTCAATGCCAAACTTGAATCCTGTTCCTGATAATGCTGAGAAATTAAAGATGCAGACTGATATTATAGAAAAGGATGCCTGTATTAATGTTTATCCTTTCGGCGCTTTGACTGTTGGGGAAAAGGGCGAGGAGTTAGCTGATTTTATGGAAATGTGCAATAGTGTAAAAGGATTTTCCGACGACGGCAGAGGTGTGCAAAATCCTGAGTTGATGAAAAAAGCAATGGAGTTTGCAAAAGAATATGATAAAATTATCGTTGCTCATTGTGAGGATAACAGCTTATTAAATGGCGGTTATATTCATGACGGCGAATATGCTCAAAAGAATAATCATAAGGGTATATGCTCCGAGAGTGAATATGGACCGATAAAAAGGGACATAAAACTTGCAAAAGAAATCGGATGTAAATATCATGTTTGCCATGTTTCTGCTAAGGAAAGTGTTGAGGCAATAAGACAAGCTAAAAAAGACGGAGTTAATATAACTTGCGAAACAGGTCCTCATTATCTTGTATTTTGTGACGAGGACTTAAAAGAGGAGGGCAGATTTAAAATGAATCCGCCTATCCGCTCAAAAGAGGACAGACAAGCTTTGATTGATGGGATAATTGACGGAACAGTTGATATGATTGCAACCGACCACGCACCTCACTCTCTTGAAGAAAAGTCAAAGGGTTTAAAGGATAGCCTTATGGGAGTTGTGGGAATTGAAACTGCATTTTCGGTTATGTATACTCATTTTGTTAAAACAGGTATAATCTCTTTGGAAAAGTTAATTGAGATTATGAGCATAAATCCTGCAAAACGATTTGGAATTGAAAATGAGATAAAGGACGGAGAAGAAGCGTCTATTGCTGTTTTTGATTTAGACAGCGAATATATAATAAATCCTGATGAGTTCTTGTCAAAAGGCAAGGCAACACCATTTGAAAATATGAGGGTCAGTGCAATAAACCTTATGACTGTTTGTAATGGTGAGATTGTATATAAAAACTTTGGAGAAAGGATAATTAAGAATGCTTAAACAAGATATTTATATTATCGAGAAAAATGAATGCATTGCAAAAAACACCTTTGAAATGATACTTTCAGGGGACACAAAAGCATTTACTGCACCGGGACAGTTTTTAAATATTAAGCTTGATGGCTTTTATTTAAGAAGACCTATCTCTGTGTGTGACTATGACGATAAAACAATTACGATTATATATAAAGTTGTGGGTAAGGGTACCGAGAAAATGTCTAAAATGAAAAAGGGTGAAAAGTTAGATATTTTAACCGGTCTTGGAAATGGCTTTGACATCTCAAAAAGCGGTGATAAACCGATTGTAATCGGTGGAGGTGTAGGAGTGCCTCCTATGTTTAATCTTGCAAAGGAACTTATTAGGGCTGGAAAGAAAACAACTGCAATTTTAGGCTTTAACTCTGAAGATGAGATTTTTTATAAAGAAAAATTTGAAAAAATCGGTGCAGATGTTATTATAACAACAGTTGACGGAAGTGTAGGAATAAAAGGCTTTGTAACAGATGCAATCAAAACTCTTGATTATACATACTTTTATACCTGCGGTCCTGAACCTATGCTAAAGGCAATTTATAATAATACCGAAACTTCGGGACAACTCAGCTTTGAAGAAAGAATGGGTTGCGGATTTGGTGCTTGTATGGGTTGCAGTTGTAAGACAAAGTATGGAAATAAGAGAATTTGTAAGGACGGTCCTGTACTTTCAAAGGAGGAGATAATATGGTAGACACAAAAGTAAAACTAAGTGGAATTGAGTTATCAAACCCTATTATCCCTGCAAGCGGAACTTTTGGTTTTGGTTATGAATTCGCAGAAATTTATGATATAAATATTCTTGGCTCATTCTCATTTAAAGGTACAACAAAGGAAGCAAGATTTGGTAACCCGACACCGAGAATTGCAGAATGTCCGCAGGGTATGATAAATTCAGTTGGACTTCAAAATCCAGGAATTGATAAAGTTATAGCAGAGGAACTTCCAAAACTCAAAAAGGTATTCAATAAGCCTGTTATAGCAAATGTCAGCGGATTTGCGATTGATGAATATGTTTATTGCTGTGAAAAGCTTGATAAGGAAGAACAGGTTGGAATAATTGAGGTGAATATCAGTTGTCCGAATGTTCATAACGGAGGTATGGCTTTTGGTACTGATTATAAATCGGCGGCTGAAGTGACAAAGGCAGTCAAAGCGGTCACAACTAAGCCTGTTTACATTAAGCTAAGCCCTAATGTTACCGATATTGTATCAATAGCAAAAGCTTGCGAAGATGCAGGTGCTGACGGAATAAGTATGATAAACACAATGCTCGGTATGAGAATTGATTTAAGAACCAAGAAACCTGTAATAGCAAATAAAATGGGCGGTTTTTCGGGAAGTGCAATATTCCCTGTGGCTCTGAGAATGGTTTATCAGGTATATGATGCTGTTAAAATTCCGATTATTGGAATGGGCGGTGTCACAACTGCAGAGGATGTCATTGAAATGATGCTCTCAGGTGCAACTGCGGTACAGGTTGGTGCTGCAAATCTTGTTGACCCGTATGTGTGCAGAGATATCATTAATGAACTGCCACAGGTTATGCAAAAGTATAAAATTAGTAGTTTAAAAGAAATAATAGGAGGGGCTCATAATGGGTAAGGATGTAATTATAGCTTGTGATTTCAGTAATAAGGAAGAAACATTAAAGTTTCTTGATTTGTTTGAAAATGAAAAACCATATGTAAAAATTGGAATGGAACTGTTCTATGGTGCAGGTCCTGAAATTGTAAAGGAAATTAAGAAAAGGGGACATAAAATATTCCTTGACTTAAAACTTTGCGATATTCCAAACACTGTTATGAAGGCAATGAGAGTTTTATCAGAACTCGACGTTGATATGTGCAATCTTCACGCATCAGGAACAATTCCTATGATGGAAGCGGCTATAAAAGGTCTTACAAGGGCAGATGGAACAAGACCTTTATTAATAGCAGTAACACAATTAACATCAACAAGCGAAGAGGTTATGAAGAGAGATTTGTTGATTGAAGAAAAGTTGGAAAATGTTGTTATGCACTATGCTAAAAATGCCAAAACTGCAGGCTTGGACGGTGTTGTTTGCTCACCATTAGAGGCAGGTAAGGTTAAGTCTGTCTGCGGTGAAGGATTTTTAACTGTCACACCGGGTGTCAGATTTGCAGATGGCGATATTGGTGACCAGGTGAGAGTTACAACTCCTGAAAAAGCAAAAGAAATCGGCTCTGATTATATTGTTGTTGGAAGACCGATAACAGCGGCAGAGGACCCTGTTGCAGCTTACAGAAGATGTGTAGCTGAATTTGTTGGATAATATTTAATGGGAGGATATAAAAATGAAAGAACTAATTGCAAAAGATTTATTATCAATAGGTGCGGTATTTTTTAGACCGGAAGAACCATTTACATGGGCAAGCGGAATAAAGAGTCCTGTTTACTGTGATAACAGATTGACTCTGACAGCACCAAAGGTTAGAAATGATGTTGAAAACTCACTTGCAAAGGTGATAAAAGAGAACTATCCTGATTGTGAAGTTTTGATGGGAACAAGCACAGCAGGTATTGCTCACGCAGCTATTACAGGTCACATTCTTGATATGCCAATGGGATATGTTCGTTCAGGAAGCAAAGACCACGGCAGACAAAACCAAATCGAAGGTAAGCTTGAAAAGGGACAAAAGGTTGTTGTTGTTGAGGATTTAATTTCAACAGGCGGAAGTGTTATTGAGGTTGTTGAGGCATTAAGAGAAGCCGGTGCAGAGGTTTTAGGCATTGTTTCAATATTTACTTACGGTATGCAAAAAGGTATTGACAGACTTAATAAAGCAAATGTTAAAAATATTAGTCTTACAAACTTTGACACAATCGCAAAGGTGGCAGCAGACGAGGGATATATTAAGCCTGAGGATGTACAAAGATTAATTGCATTCAGAAATAATCCTTCAGATGAAAGCTGGATAACATTAAAATAAAAAAGGAAGATGTATATGAGAAGTCTTATAGATATTAAAGATTTATCATTGGAAGAAATTGACGAGCTTATTGAAACAGCAAATGATATAATAAAAAATCCTGATAAATATTCAAAAAAATGTGCAGGGAAAAAGCTTGCAACACTATTTTTCGAGCCGTCAACAAGAACAAGACTAAGCTTTGAGGCGGCAATGTATGAGCTTGGTGGTAATGTTTTAGGCTTTTCTGAATCAAATTCAAGCTCTGCAGCAAAAGGTGAAAGCGTTTCGGATACTGCAAGAACTGTGAGTTGCTATGCTGACATAATTGCAATGCGACATCCTAAAGAGGGAGCACCATTTGTTGCTGCCCAGAACGCATCAATTCCTGTTATCAATGCAGGTGACGGCGGTCATAACCATCCGACACAGACATTGACTGACCTTTTGACTATTAAAAGAGAAAAAGGAAGACTTGATAATTTTTGTATCGGATTTTGCGGTGATTTGAAGTTTGGAAGAACAGTTCATTCTCTGATTAGTGCATTATCATCTTATAAGAATATAAAAATGGTTCTAATTTCACCAAAAGAGCTTGTAATTCCTGATTATATTAAGGAAGAAGTTCTTTTGAAGAACAACATAGAATTTGTTGAAACAACAAGCCTTGAAGAAGCTATGCCTGAACTTGATATATTGTATATGACAAGAGTGCAGCGTGAAAGATTTTTCAACGAGGATGATTATATAAGGTTGAGAGACAGTTATATTTTGAACATTCATAAGCTTGATAATGCAAAAAAGGATTTAGTTATAATGCATCCATTGCCAAGAGTTAATGAAATATCTGTTGAGGTTGACAAGGATGAAAGAGCTTGTTATTTCAAACAGGTGCTAAACGGAAAGTTTATCAGAATGGCATTGATTATGAAGCTTTTGGGGGTGAAATAAATGTTAGTTAATCCAATTAAAGACGGAATTGTATTAGACCATATTAAAGCAGGCAATGTAATGGAAATTTATCATGCTTTGGGACTTGACGAGCTTGACTGTCAGGTCGCAATCATAAAGAATTGCCAGAGTGCTAAAATGGGGAAAAAGGATATTTTAAAGATTAATGAGCATATTGATATTAACCTTGACATATTAGGATACCTTGACCCCGGAATAACCGTTAATTTCATAAAAGATTCGAAGATATATGACAGAAAGCATTTGGAACTTCCTGAAGAAATAAAAGATGTTATAAAATGTAAAAACCCAAGATGCATCACATCGACTGAACAGGAGCTAACACATATATTTAAGCTCTCAAACAGAGAAAAGGGAATTTATCGCTGTATTTACTGCGAAGCGAGTGCAAAATAAAAAAAGAGCTCAATTCATATGAATTGAGCTCTTTATGTATCAGTCTTCGGTATAATCTTTGTCAGTTTCTATTAAAATGCTGTTTGTTTCAGCATCCCATGAAACATCAAAGTTAAATATCTGGCCAATATCTCTTAGTTCAAAATAGTTGTTATCATTAATTGTGTAAGCAGTAAAGCCGATAGCATTGCCATCCATATAGATACTTGCAGTTGATTGCTGAGCTTTCTTAATTGTTCCGTCGCCCAGAGTCATTTCTCCGCCAACCTCGGTATATGGAGTGTTTGAAACAAGGTTAATTGCTGACTTTTCGCCATCCCAACTAACTTCAAACTGCTTAGAGCTTCCTGAAACTGCTTTCGCAATATCACGGAGCTTAAAGTGGTTGTTATCATCAATATTGTAACCCTCAAACTGAACTTCCTTGCCATCAACAAAAATCTTTGATGCAGTAGGACTAACGTCTCCGACAACATTTAAACATACAGAAACTCCGCCGGCAATAGCACCATAGCGTGCTAATATATGATACATACCAGGTTTTGTTATAGTCATTTTACAACCATTCTGGAAAGAGTATGACATCGGTTCAAGATCGGCACTGTAAGGAATAATAGTCTGGGTATTCCAGTCATAGACATTTCCTGAAATGCGTGGCTGATATGATGCATAATATAAAACATTCTCTATGGGAGCAATCTGAGTTGCTTCAAATAATTCAATTTCATCTGCAATGACACTTACAGTAACAGGAGCTTGACAAGTGTAGCCTTCCATATACTCATCTGGTCTGGTAAGATATGAATCAACACCGATGATATTTGAAATGCTGATTTGAGGACCGCCTTCTGTTCCGTCATATCCGTCAAAAGTTTTTGTTTCTAATGCATAAGCAGTTGTTGCTAATACTAAATTGGTAATAGCAACTGATATTGCTATAATCTTTTTTATGTTTTTCATTTAGAAAAGCCTCCTAAGTATAATTTTTAGATAATTATATCATTTATTAAATATTTAGTCAATAAAAAGTTTAATTATTGACAAATTATCAACATTATGTTATAATGGCATAGTTATTTATATGGAGAGGTGGCCGAGTGGTCGAAGGCGCAACATTGGAAATGTTGTGAGGTGCAAGCCTCCGTGAGTTCGAATCTCATCCTCTCCTCCAATTTGAGTAAACCGCAGTATTTATGCGGTTTTTTATTCTTTATGGATAGGATGAATAGGTTTTGAAGATTAATTATAAAAAGCTTTTTGATGAAGAAATTGAAATGATAAAAAAATTGGGACAAAAGCCCAAGCTACTCCTGCATTCATGTTGCGCTCCATGTTCGAGTGCAGTTTTAGAGGCATTGAATGAAGTTTTTGACATAACCCTGTTTTTTTATAATCCAAACATATCTCCTGAGAGCGAGTTTGTTTTTAGGCTTGAGGAATTAAAAAGATTATTGACTCAAATGGATATATCCAATACTGATGTTATTGCACCTGTGTATGATAATACTGAATTTGAGAGTGTTATAAAGGGTATGGAAAATATTCCTGAGGGAGGGGAAAGATGCAAAAAATGTTATCGTCTCAGACTTGAAAAATCGGTAACATACGCCAAAGATAATAATTTTGATTATGTCACAACAACCCTTTCTATCAGTCCCTACAAGAATGCTCAGTGGTTAAATGAAATTGGATTAGAGCTTGGGGAAAAATATGGGATTAAATATCTATGCTCAGATTTTAAGAAAGCAGACGGATATAAACGCTCATGCCAGTTGTCCGATATTTATAACCTATACCGACAGGATTATTGCGGATGTGTATATTCAAAAAAATAAAGGCAGTTTCTGCCTTTATTTTTTTAATAGTCTTATATTTCTTGTTGTATAAAGTATCAGCGAAAGAAGCATCATACCTCCGCATATAATCATTATTCCGGTTGATAATATAGGAGGAATATTAATCCATAGAATATGTATAAATAACATTGTATATAGAATTCCTGTTGCTATCTTTCCGTGCCAATTTGCAGAATGAACATTTCCTGTTTGCTTGATTACCATATATCCTGTTATTGCCATAATAAGTTCCTTGACTGTCATAAACAAAAACAATAGTAACATATATGGAAATTTAAAAATCAGGCAAAACAGCATTACAGCCTGAGTAAGCTTATCTGCAACAGGGTCAAGAACTTTTCCGAAATCACTCACCACATTGAATTTTCTTGCCACAAATCCGTCGACCATATCTGTAAGCCATGATAATAAAAGTATTACAGCTGTTAATGCTGAGTTTTTTTCAACACAGTAAAGCCATGCACAAACAGGTATTAGGGCAATTCTGAACATAGACAAAATATTTGGTATCGTCAGAATTTTTTTAGTAGTGTCTTTTGGCATATAAATAATCACCGTCTTTAATAAAATATATCAACATTTTATCACAAAATTGTTAAAAATTCAACTATTATATATGTTTTTTTCTTTACAAATTGATGTTAATTTTCTAACTGTCTTTTTTCAATTCTTTTCCAGTTAATAAAGCCGTATAAATCATTGGCAAGGAACATTATAAAGCATATTATTACAGACAGATAAGAAATATCTTTAAGACTTGCAAGGGTCCAGAGGGTAATCAAAACTATGTCATTTACTGCATACATTAAAGCAAAATATGGGCTTCTTTTAGCTGTTAAATATACAGCAATGAAGCTGGTACTTATTGAAACAGTGCTCGGTATTAGGTTGGCCGTGTTAAAATGTTTTAAAATAAAAAAGAAAATTATAGTGACAAACACACTCATTAAAAGCATAAAAACAATTTCTTTTCTTCTTATTTTATTGATTTTTACCTCCGCCATATTTCCGTTAAAAGGGTTTTTAAGCCACGAAATGAGTGAAAAAACCGACATTGGAACTGTCATTCCAAGGTAAGTTATCATTTCTCCGTAGTAAGAAAATGTGTATGATATGTAAGTATATAGAGCGCCGAAAATAATCATCAGCATTTGACCGATTGGATTTCCTTTTGCACAGAAGATAAGCGAAGTTGCTCCTATTAAAGAAGCTACAAGTGTCAAGTAATTAGATCTGTCAAAAATAAGAAATGACACTGTTATCATCAATACCGAAGAAATCCATAACATAATTTCAAATTTAGAAAAATAATCAAAAATTTTTTTCATTTTATCCTCCAAAAAATAAGCATCCGAAAATACAGCTTCTAAGACCTAACGCTGTATTAACGAATGCTGTTACATTCAGCTACCCGGTGGCAGTAAAGTGATTTTATCATATTACAAGAATTTTTTCAATAGTAAAATAAAAAATTATTCCACAGTTACCGATTTTGCCAGATTTCTGGGTTTGTCAATATCACAGCCGTTTAGGAGGGCAGTATAATATGCGAGGTACTGTGTGGGAATAACGCTTAATAATGGAATAAACAGCTCATTCACATCACTTATGATTATATCATCGTCAATTGTTTTTAATGATTTTTTGCATATTGTTATAACATTGGCACCTCTTGCCTTGACCTCTCTAATAGTGCTTCTTGTGTGAGGATTAAGGTTATTCTGAGTATTTATAACAATTACCGGTGTGTTATTTTCAATCAGAGCTATTGTCCCATGCTTGAGTTCGCCTGCAGGAAAGCCTTCTGTGTGAATATATGAAATTTCTTTTAGTTTAAGTGCGGCTTCAAGACATACAAAATAGTCAATACCTCTGCCAATATAAAAGCAGCTTTTTGCATTTTTTAATTTCTTTGAAATATCCTTATAAATTTCTTTCTTTAAAGTAATTTCTTCCATTTCCAGAGATATGTTATAGAGTTCATTTTTCAAATCAATGTTTAGTGAATTATTTATTTTAATTGATAAAATTGCCAAGAGTGTTATTTGTGCAATATATGCTTTTGTAGATGCAACCGAAATTTCAGGACCTGCCCACAAAAGAAGAGAGAAGTCAGCCTCACGGGAGAGAGTGGAATTTCTGACATTTGTAATTGCTAGGGACTTAAACCCCAGCTCCTTTACCTTTTTCAATCCGCTTCTTGAATCAGCCGTTTCTCCACTTTGAGAAATAAATATAAACATAGGATTTTCTGATAGCATCGGTGTGTTATAGATAAATTCGCTTGCTATTAAAACTTCAGTCGGTTTTTTTGAATTTTTTTCGAAAAACTGCTTGCCTATAAGGCTGGCATGATAGCTTGTTCCACAGGCAACTATATAGAGCTTATCACTTGATTTCAAACTCTGTACTAAATCGGGCTGTATTTCAAGAATTCCCATATCATTTGAATATTTTTCCAGAATTCTTCTTATGACAACAGGCTGTTCTTCTATCTCTTTCAGCATATAATGTGAATATGCTCCTTTTTGAGTGTCCGATAAATCATAATCGTAAAAAAAGGAGGTTTTTGATAGCTCATTTCCATCACAGGAAAAGAATTTGATTTCGTCTTTCTTTATAAAGGCAAATTCTTTATCTTTAAGTTCAAAAAATTCTTTGGTTTTTGAAAGCATCGCAACTGTATCACTTGCAAGCATATTGAATTGTTTACCTTTTCCTATTAAAAGTGGTGACTTGTTTTTGACTGCATATATTGTATCGGGTGAGTCCTTTTGTATGATAGCAAGTGCGTAAGAACCTCTTAATTCTTTTATAAGACGCATAAGAGTGTTTGTCATATTTTTATCTGCCTGATAAAATATATCAATAAGCTTTACTATTACTTCGGTATCGGTTTGTGAGTCAAATACTGTGTCTTTTAAGTATTTTTCTTTTAATTCTTCCTCATTCTCGATAATTCCGTTATGAACGAGAGTAAAATTATTTGATGAATGCGGGTGGGCATTTGCAAGTGTCGGCTTTCCGTGAGTTGCCCATCTTGTATGACCTATTCCTATATCACCTTTAGTTTCTTCAGGATTATTTATTTTTTTATAAAGGTTTTCGAGTTTTCCGGTTGCTTTAATAATTTTTATTTTGTTTTCGTTTGATATTGCAATTCCTGCTGAATCATACCCTCTGTATTCTAATTTTGAAAGACCCTCCAATAGTATATCACAGACATCATCATAACCTATACAACCTACTATTCCGCACATAAAAATCACTCCTTTTTATATATTATGTTTGTTTTTTTCAAAGATTATTAGTTGATTTTTTTTGGTGTATGTGATACAATTTAGAAAGAGTATTTTGAGGTAAAATGAGGATTTGTGATGATAGAAAATTATTCCGATACCACAGTTATAACATTGACGGGAACTGTGGTTGAGATAATATTTACAAATGAGGAAAACGGATACACCGTTTGTGAAATACAGAACAGGGAAGACGGACTTTTTACAGTAACAGGATATCTTCCTTATGTTAGCGAGGGCGAAAATATTGAAATGACAGGGAAGTGGATAACTCACCCCGAATACGGCGAGCAGTTTTCTGCTATTACCTATAAAACCGTTTTACCTACGGATGAAAATGCTATTTTACTGTATCTGTCATCAGGAATAATTCCCGGAATTCGTGAAGCAACCGCAAAAAAGATAGTCAGTTCATTTGGTGAAGATACTTTTAATGTTTTATTAAATTATCCTGAAAGATTAAGTGAAATCAAGGGAATAACAAAGAAAAGAGCATTAGGTTTTTCAGAAGAATTCCAGCGTTTACAGTCTGTATCTGGAATAGTGATGTTTTTACAGCAGTTTGGAATTTCTGCAAAGATGGCCACTGCGGTACACAAAATTCTCGGAGCAAATGCGGTTGATAAAATAAAGGAAAATCCTTATATACTTGCAGATAAGGTTGATGGAATAAGCTTTAAGACTTCTGATAATATCGCACACATTTTGGGTTTACCTAAAAATTCAGTTGAGAGAATAAAGGCGTTTGTAAAATATACTCTTACTCTTGCAGCATATCAATCGGGACACACCTATCTGCCAAAAAATATACTGATTGAAAATATAACCTCAAGATTAGAGGTAACAGACGTTGAAGCGGAGAATGCACTGACAGCATTACTTATGGATAAGGACGTTTTTATCGACACAGTTATGGGTGATGAGGTATGTTATCTTATGACGCTCTTAACGGCAGAATTATATGTTGCCAGAAGACTTTGCTCCATAGCAGATGCCGACCAGAAATACACAATGGCGGTTGATACTGCACAAAGAATGATTGATGAAATTTCAAAGGAAGACGGATTTATACTCCACGAATGTCAAAGGCAGGCAGCATTATCCAGTGTAACTGACGGATGTGTGGTTATAACAGGCGGACCGGGTACAGGAAAAACAACCACGCTCAACACCATCATTAAGCTTATGCGGAAAATGAATTTAAAGATTGCACTTGCAGCCCCGACGGGCAGAGCCGCAAAGAGAATAAGCGAAGTTACAGGGCTTGAAGCAAAAACTGTTCATCGTCTTTTGGGTGTTGTGAGAAACGATAGTGAATTATATCTCACTTTTTCAAAAAATGAAGAAAATCCGCTCTCATCGGATGTTATAATTGTTGATGAGGTCAGTATGCTCGACATAAATCTTATGTCATCGCTTTTAAAAGCAATAAAGCCTGGTGCAAAGGTAATTTTAGTTGGTGATGCCGACCAACTGCCTTCTGTGGGACCGGGAAATGTATTAAGAGATATAATTAATTCAGGGACACTAAATGTTATAAAACTCGAACATATTTTCAGACAGGCACAAGAAAGCCTCATTGTTGTTAATGCCCATAGGATTAACAACGGCGAAATGCCTGTTTTCCAAAGTGAAAATCCTAACTTTTTCTTTATGAAAAGAACAGATGCGACGATTGTTAATGCAACAATAGCAGATTTATATAAAAACAGACTTCCTGCAAGCTATGGAATAAATCCTATCCATTCTGTTCAGGTTTTATCTCCGTCAAGAAAGGGGACAGCAGGTGTAAATACATTAAATGAAATTCTCCAGAATGAAATAAATCCTCCCGACTATATGAAGGCACAGACCAATTACGGAAAAACAATTTTTAGAGTCGGCGATAAGGTTATGCAGACCAAAAATAATTATGACATTGAGTGGGTGAGAGATAACGGCGAAGAGGGATGCGGTATTTTTAACGGCGATATAGGCATAATTCAAAAAATATCGTCTATTGACAAGGTTTTGGAAATTGTTTTTGATGATGATAAAAGAGTTATGTATAATTTCTCCGACCTTGAGGAACTTGAACTTGCCTATGCAATAACTGTCCACAAGAGTCAGGGAAATGAATTTGATTACGTTATAATCAGTGTATCAAGCTTCAACTCTATGCTTATGTTTAAAAATCTTTTATATACAGCAGTAACAAGAGCTAAAAAGATGGTCATTTTAGTAGGAAGCGAGACCAGTATAGTGAGAATGATAAAAAATACTGTGAAATCGCAAAGGTATTCAGGCCTTTGTGAGAGAATGACGACAATAAATGAAATGCTCAAAGATGATTTTCTAATATGAGAGGAAAAATGTATGGGACTTAATGAAACACATTCATCAAACAGAATTCATATAGGTTTTTTCGGCAGACGAAATGCAGGGAAGTCAAGTGTGGTAAATGCTGTGACAGGACAGAGTTTGTCTGTTGTATCCGATGTATTGGGAACTACAACCGACCCTGTATATAAAGCTATGGAGCTTTTACCTATGGGGCCTGTTATGATTATTGATACTGCAGGTATTGATGATGTAGGTGAATTGGGAAAGCTAAGAATAGAAAAAACCCAACAGGTTTTAATAAAAACTGATGTGGCAGTTTTGGTGGTTGATGCTAAAAAGGGACTTTCGGAAGAAGATAATGCTTTAATAGAAAAGTTCAAAGAAAGAAATATAAAATATATTATCGCCTACAACAAGTCTGATTTGAATACTATCGAATTAAATGACGAAAATGAAATTTTAGTGAGTGCCAGAAATGGTGACGGCATCAATGAATTAAAAGAAAAAATATCTGCTCTGGCGAATACAGATAAAAAAGAGAAAAGAATAGTAGGAGATTTAATTAATAAAGGGGATTTTGTTCTTTTAATCACACCTATTGATGAAGCTGCACCAAAGGGGAGATTAATCCTACCGCAGCAACAGACAATAAGAGATATTCTTGACTCTGATGCATATGCTATTGTTGTTAAGGAAACAGGGATTAGGGACGCAATAGATAAATTTTCTCCGTCAATGGTTATATGCGACTCTCAGGTGTTTGATATTGCAAACAGAGAAGTTCCTGAAGATATAAGGCTTACCTCATTTTCAATTCTTATGGCAAGATATAAGGGTAATTTAAATAATGCAGTTAAAAGTGCGAGTGAATTAGATAGGCTTGAAAATGGCGATACGGTGCTTATTTCTGAAGGGTGTACCCACCACAGACAATGCAATGATATAGGAACGGTGAAACTGCCAAAATTAATAAGAAAATATACAAATAAAGAAATTAAATTTGAATTCACTTCAGGAGGAGAATTTCCACCTGACTTATCAAAATATAAGCTGATTGTTCATTGCGGCGGATGTATGTTAAATGAAAATGAAATGCAGTACAGATATAAAACTGCAAGGGAAAACAATATCCCGATTACAAACTACGGGATGGCTATTGCATATATGAACGGAATAATAAAAAGAAGTGTTTCGGTATTTGATGAATTAAAAGAGATGTAGGAAACTACATCTCTTTTTTTCTGTCGGGTAATTGTACTAATAAGATTGCTACGAACATTAGAGAGCAACCGATTATCTGCCGTGCATCCATTTGTCCGCCTGTCAAGTTCCAACCAAGTGCAACAAGTATAACTGTTGCAAGTGTTGCAAAAACAGACTCAAGGCTCATAAGAATTGATGCGGAAGTGGGGTCGGTGTATTTTTGACCTACCATTTGAAGAGTGTATGCCACACCGCAGGAGAAAATTCCTGAGTATCCGATTGAAAGCCAGCAATCAGTAATTTTTGAGAGGCTTATATTGTCCATATCAAATAAAAATGCCAGAATAATATCTATAATTCCGCAAACAAAGAACTGAATACAAGCAAGCTTTACTCCGTCTGCTTTTGGTGAGAAGTAATCTATTGCAAGTATATGTCCTGCAAAGACAAACGCACAAATAAGTACATAAATATCACCTTTTACAATTTGTTCGCCTTTTTTAACGCACATAAGGTATAGAGAAATAAATGCTACGATAACTGCTACAGTAACGGCTTTAGTTGGTTTCTTGCCGATGAAAAGACCGATTATAGGAACGATTATCATATAAAGAGCTGTTATAAATCCTGCCTTTCCCGGACTGGTTTCAACCATTCCTATTGACTGGAGTGTTGAAGCAATACACAATAACACACCGCATACCGTGCCGCCTATAATAAGGGTTTTATTGATTTTCTCTTTTGGTCTAAATAAGAATATAACAGGTAAAAGAACGATACCTCCAAGTATGGATCTTATTCCGTTAAATGCAACAGGGGATAGGTTTTCAACCCCTTTGCTCTGTGATATAAATGAGAGTCCCCATAAAAAAGCCGTGAGGAGCATCATTAAATTACCCTTTAATCTTGTATTTTTCATTTTATAATTCCTTTCATAGAAAAAGCCATTTTAAAAATGGCTCTTTATCATTTTGAAATGTTTTCATCCTTTGTAAAAGCGTTTATAAAATCAATATTTCCGAATTTTTCAATCTTTTTTCCGTCAATTAAGAATTGAACAGACGAAACTGTGTCAATTTCGCATAATGAATTTACTATTGAGTAAATTATCAGCTTTTCTTTTTTTGCATCGCCTGAATTTTTTTCAACAAAGCCCGATTTAAAGTTTACAAAGCACACATTTTCTGTGGTCTGTGCAGAAATAAGCTCTGTGTCCTGTGTGATTAGACTCTTTGCATTACTTATCTGTGTACCTTTAATTAACTCATTAACAATATACTGTTCAATAGGATTTGTGTCTGTTATTTTGATTGTTCTGTTTTCCTTAACCAGACAATCTCCGTTTTTGTCGGAGAAATAAAGAGTTATTTTTTTAGAGTCATTTGTCATTGTGTCGGTTACAAGGTCAATGTCCTTGTCCGAAAGGTATCCTATCACAGTACCGTCAGTGGCTGTAATTTCATTGCCCCTGCAAGTGACCATAACACTGTTGACATCAGGTAGCTGACAAAGCGATTTCACGATTGCATAGGTTGTTAAAAGATTTTTTGAGTTGCCGTCAAACAAAAGATGATGTGACAGGTCAATCTTAACATTTCTATCGTTCTCTTCGATAGACAAAACTTCCACATCTTTTTCAAAAATAGGCTTATTTTTGCTGTTCACAGGGCCTTTTTTAAGCTCTTTTAAAACCGCATCGACAAGGTATTCCTCATTTTCGTATGTAATTGCTCTGTCTTCCGATACTATTGTGTCTTCTGTTTCATTAAAGAAATATAAGCTTATATTAAGTGCTTTAGTTTCCGGATTCTGTTCTTCGATGACAAATAAAAATGTTGCAATTAATATGATTATTACCGAAATAAAAGCAAACAGTATTTTTTTTCCTTTCATTTGGAACCTCCGTATATATGTAAACAATACCATTATACATAAAACATATTACAAAAGTATTAATACTTAAAAATATTAACAGTTTGTTCATATTTTACTGTCAGGTTTTTCACATTCAAGTGATGATGGGAGCCTTATTAGAAATGTACTACCCAAATCAATCTCACTTGAAATTTCAATTCTTCCGCCGTGAAGAATTACTGCTTCTTTTGCTATTGCCAGTCCTAGACCTGTTCCGCCTGTATCCCTTGCTCTTGAGTCGTCAAGACGGTAGAAACGGTCAAAAATATGCTCTTGTTCTTCAAATGGTATTCCGTGTCCGTTATCCTCAATTGAAATGACGATTTCTTTGCCCTCTTTGTATAACCCGAGTTTTACAAAACCGCCCTCATCCGTATATTTTATTGCGTTTTCAGTAATGTTGTAAATAGCTTCCCACATTTTGTCAAAGTCAAGCATCAACGGTTGAGAGTCTTCTATCTGATAATCGCTGTAGAGCACAATTTCCTTTGCATTTGCATTTGGAGTAAGCTTTTTTAAAATCGAGTTAAGTATTGCGATTATATCTGTGGGAACAGGATTTGGTGCACTCTTTCCCGAATCAATTTTTGTAAGCTTTAAAAGCCGTTCTACAATTCTTGTAAGTCTGTCAACTTCATCGGATAAGTCTCCGAGAAAATCCTGAATCATTTCAGGGTCAGGATTTGGTGTTGACACTATTGAATCGCATATAAGTTTTATTGTTGCAAGCGGTGTTTTAAGCTCGTGTGATGCATCTGATATAAATTTTTTTCTGTTATCTTCAAGATTTGAAAGCTCAGAGCACATATAGTTTATCGCCATTGCAAGCTTGGAAAATTCATGGTGTCCCTTAACCGTTACCCTTTTTTCGAAATTTCCCTTTGAAATCTCGTTTGCAATAACTGTGAATTCATCAATAGGGGAGGTAACTATATATGACATACCAAAGCTTAATAGCCCTACGAGTATACAAATCAACGCTGAAAATAAAAACAAGTTAAATCTGACAAATCCAATCGTCTTGTCAATTTCTGACAATGATTCAACAAGATATACAACACCGATTATACCATTACTGTCTTGTTGTGTGACAGGTACGGCAACAGTCATCATATTAATACCCGAAGAGTCTTTTAAAGTGGTGTGAGATTGTGCTCCTTCGGATGCTGATTTTATAATATCTCTCATAAGCACATTGCCGACAAGCTCTTTGTTTGAGTCAACCAATACATTAAATGATGGGTTAACCACAATTCCTCTGATGCCTGTGCCTGTAAGCTGTTGCGAAAGAGAATAATCAACTGTACTGATATTGGAGTCATACATATGTGTGGAGATTGAGTCAGATATGATATTTGCTTTTGCAAACAACTTAATCTGCTCGTTGTTATAAAGATTTTCTCCGAGTACGCCGATTATATATACACTCATCAAAATGAGTGTAGTCATAATAACTACCATATAGGTAATCATCATTGTCCAACGCATTGAGGAGAAAATATTTTTAATCCTTTTTATAATAGTAACCAACTCCCCATTTTGTCTTTAGATATTTAGGTTCAGCAGGGTTTTCTTCAATTTTTTCCCTTAGTCTTCTCATATGAACATCAACAGTTCTCACATCTCCCGGATAATCAAAGCCCCAGGCAATATCCAAAAGATTTTCTCTTGTATATACCTTGCCGGGATTTTTTATGAATAATTCCATAAGGTCAAATTCCTTGCTGGTTAAGTCTATTGTTCTTGAATTAATGATTATGTGACGAAAGTTGTAATCAAGTGTTATATCCCCTGAAACAAGAATATCGCTTGTTGTCTTGCTTGAGGAAGGTGTGGAAACTCTTCTTAAAATGGCTTTTATTCTTGATGTAACCTCTCTCACATTAAAAGGTTTTGTTATATAATCGTCAGCTCCGTATTCAAGACCGAGAATTTTATCAATATCTTCGCTTTTGGCAGAAAGCATTATAATAGGTACATTTGAAAATCCTCTTATTGCCCTGCAAACCGACAAACCATCCATTTTCGGAAGCATAATATCAAGAAGTATAAGGTTTATGCTCTCATCGTGAGCAAGTCTTACGGCTTCCTCTCCATCAAAGGCGGTTTCTACTTGATAACCCTCTTGCTCAAGATTATATTTTAGACCTTTGACAAGCAATTTTTCGTCATCAACAACCAAAATTTTCATTCTAAATTACTCCTAACTAAAATATTTGTTTTGTATTTCACATTTTTCTTATTGTTATTTTGTTAAATTTGTATAAATCGAAAAAAAATGTTGACAAATTCAAAATATCGTGATATGATATATTCATACTTACATTCACACATGAACGAGGCGTAGATATACGGGTTTTTAGCCGTGGTCTGCGCCTTGTTCATTTTTTATAGCGCAGAATGAATTTAATTACTTTTTTTATTTTTGAAATCACACGCTTTTTCTTAATTTTGAAAAGGTGTTTTTTCGAATATTTAAGATATTCTTTATCGGTGACGGGGATTGTTTTTCCGTCTCTTTTTATTGCCGCAACCACCGCAATAATCATATCATCTGTGATGCCGTATTCATATTCTGTTTGATTATCTCCGCATAAAACATAATCATTTTTTCTTTTCTTTACTATCCTGTGAAGAACAAATTGCCCCGATGCCCTTTTATAAAAAGGAATATCGTATTTATTAAGGTGTCCTGAAGGCTTTTTCAATACAACCTCATCTTGTCCCTGCCTTATAAGGGGAAGCATACTTGTTCCTTTGGGCTGAATTGTCACAGTTGCTCCATTTTTGAGCTTTTCCTTTATAATCGGTTCAAGCATTGAATATGTATAGCCGTTATCCAATTTACTCACCTCTCATTTTTGTGTATGCCGTTATAACAGCATTTGCTGAAATATCACATTCCAATTCGTAAAAGTCAAGAGCTTTGACAAACTTATCCAAAAGCTCAAAGTATTTAAGTTTATCATTTAAATTCGCAGGAACTACTGTCTGATTTATTAATTCTTTTAAAATTTCGGGAGATTTTAATTCGCGAATTCTGTTTTCATCTGACTGTTTCAAAAAGCAAACAGATTTTAGTTTTACTTTAGAATTTGTACTCCAACCCTCAACTCCGTGCCAGGGATTGCCGTAAGCATAGATACCGTCATCAAAAAATCTTATAATAGGTTTGTCACCGTTTATTATTGTAACACTGTCCCCGCCAAAATGCTTGACCCATTCATTGATGTGTGTTGATTTGCCCGCACCGCTTCTGCCTGAGAACATATAACCATCATTATCCATAGAGATTACTGCTGAATGAATGAAAAGACCGTCGTATTTTATGATTGAATCTGTTATATGTCTGAATATACATACAAATTCGTGATATGCTTCATCATGAGCCGTATCGTGTACTGTTTCGTGGTCTATTTCAGCTTTTGTTATTTTAATGCTTTCACAAGGCATAACATCGTCCGAGGTCAAGTATGGTTTTAGCATTTTTTCTGCAAAGGGATAGTTAAATTCAATAAAATAATATAAATCAAATAATTTGTAAAGCATCTTAAATCACCTGCTTAATAATTCCAAATGATAAAAGGCTCATAATAAGACCTGCTGTTAGAACTCCGAGGAATATCCAAGGTAGTGATTCTCTTTTTTTCATTCTTAAAAGTGCGGCAATAAGACTTCCTGTCCACGCACCTGTGCCGGGGAGAGGAATTGCAACAAATAAAAACAAACCGAATTTTCCGTATTTTCTGATTTGGTCTGATTTTGATAGAGCTTTATTTTCCAGTTTAACAACAATATTTTTTGCTCGTGTTTTTTTAAGCCAGTCAAAGATTTTCTCGATAAAAAGCAAAATAAACGGAATTGGAAGCATATTTCCAAGTACCGCAATTATATAAGTTGCCAAAAATTCCATTTTTAAAAACCCAGCAACAATCAATGAACCTCTTAGTTCAAGTATAGGAAGCATTGATACAAGAAAAACTATTAACTCCTTGGAAATTTTGCCTTGAAAAAATTCAGCAATGGCTAAAGCTATGGATTCAGTCATAGATATAATACTCCTTTTTAAATATAATTAAATTATACACTAATTATATGAAAAAATCAATCATTTAATTGCTTTTGAAATTCTTTTGTAAAGCAAGAGTGCCAAAATTGATGTAACTATTCCTTTAATAATGTTAAAAGGCAGGATTGTGTAGGTTACAAGCTGAAATTTTTGAGTAAAATCAGCCGCAGGCATATAAAGGGGAAGCATAATATAAAGATTTGCTAAAATTCCTGCAACAGCCATTGCAACAGTACCCAAAGAAAGTGAAAGGATTGCACCCTTAAAGGTTCTTAAATGCTTATAGATAATTCCTGCGACAAAGCACATAGTACCGTTCATAACAAAGTTTGCAAGCTCTCCCACGCCTCCTGTTGAGGTTACAAAAAGATGTAGCAGATTTTTTACAAGCTCTGTTAAAACACCTGCTAACGGACCGAAATAAAAGGTCAGAATTAACGGAGGTAAATCAGAAAATTCAATCTCCAAAAATCCTGCAACCTTTAAACCCATAAGACTGCCTATAAATTGCAGTATGAATGCAATTGCAGAAAATATTCCTACATAAACAATAAATTTTGTCTTTCCAATCTTTCTCATAATAAATTCCTCCATAAAAAAACCTGAAATTATTCATTTCAGGGCAATAACATATGAAAAAATAACCTTCTTCCATCCGGACTTTAACCGTCGGTTTCGGAATTTCACCGAATCAATGCATGATGCACTCGCAGACTTTGACTGCCGGTAGAGAATTTCACTCTGCCCTGAAGTTATATTAGTTATTATATATTATATGCGGTGATTTTTCAATAGAATTGAAAAAAATATTAAAAATTATAGACAATTAATGCATTTTGTGATAGACTATCTGTGCTAAACAAATTCTAATTTAATATTTTTGACACGATGGCGTGTATTTTGTGCCTTTTGGTAAAAATACAGGCTCTATTTTCACATGCCGTTGTGTTAATGTAGGAATTTGTTTAGCAGCAATCGGAGCCGAGTATTTTTCATGCACCAGCTTCGGTTGGTGCATTTTTTATTTGCAAAATATTGGGGAGGTGTGTTTTAAGTATTATGCATCTAATCTATGCGTTAAATATATTTAAGTAAAACTTAAACTTTGGGAGGAATTATAAGATGAATGATTTGAAAAGAGAAACACCGAAAACATTAGAAGAGTGCATGGAAGTTAATAGTACTGCTAAAAATGTTAAAGAGTGGGCGGGAAATGTGGATGATTGGGGATCTATACTACTTTTTTTTGTAATTGTTGTTGGAATTATATCAATTGTTATTTCTGCGGGTGAAATGTATGATTACGATGAAGATTTAGTAGTTGGAACTATTATAAGTGGTATATTATCTTGGGGTTTGTATGCAATAATAGAATATTATACATATAAATTCATATCAATGCTTTTATATGCCCTTGCGTCAATAATTCAAAGTGTACATATAACATCAAATGTCGCTTTATTTAAAAGTTCAATATTAGAACATGGGTTGGAAACTTTTTTAGAACCAGATGATAATGTCGAGGGGAAATAGTGACAAATACAATAGAATTATGAATGCACTGTAGTGCATTCTTTTTTTGCGGAAAATATTTTTTACTTGAATTATTTTAAATAATGTAATATAATATAGTTGGATAAATTTGAGATAAGCGAGGAATTTATATGTTTGATATAGTAATAATCGGTGGAGGAGCTGCAGGGATGTCAGCGGCTTTATATGCAGGAAGAAGCGGAATGAAGACTCTTGTAATTGAGGCTTTAGCAGTTGGAGGACAGATGAATCAGACCTATGAGATTGCAAACTATCCCGGTGTTGTAAATAATCCCGACGGTACAAGCCTTGCGTTATTGATGAAGTCACAAGCGGCAGAATATGGTGCAGAATTTACTTCTGAAACAGTTAAGGAAATAGTTGATATTGATTCTAAAATAAAAAAGGTTGTAACAAGAAGAAACACATACGAAACAAAGGCAATAATCTTTGCTACAGGAGCAAATCCGAGAAAGCTTGGTGTTGAGGGCGAAGAAAGATTTCGGGGTACAGGCGTTTCATACTGTGCAACCTGTGACGGAGCATTTTTCAAAGGTCAGGAAACCTGCGTAGTCGGTGGAGGAAATACAGCCTTTGAAGATGCGTTATATCTTGCAAGATTTTGTAAAAAGGTTTATCTTATCCACAGAAGAGAGGGCTTCAGAGCAGAGGCGACCATGGTTAATGCAGTTAAAAACAATGATAAGATTGAATTTATCTTAAATTCTACTGTCGAAAAGATAAACGGCGATACAACGGTTAGCAGCGTGGTAATTAAAAATGTTAACACAAAAGCAGTAAGTGACTTGAATGTTTCAGGTGTATTTGTTGCCGTAGGCAGAGATGCAAATTCAGCTCTTGCAGGTAAGTATGTGAGGTTAGATAATGACGGATTTATAGTAACAGACAGATTTATGCAGACAAATATAAAGGGAGTTTATGCCGCAGGTGATGTAAGAGATACTCCTCTTCGTCAGGTTATAACTGCAGCAGCAGACGGAGCAGTTGCCGCAACTACTGCTATTCATTATATAAATGAATAATTTTAAGAAAACAGGTGTGTTTTGTGAAGGAAAAGGAAAAACTGCAATTAAAACGGACTATAGCACTTATTTACCGTTTTATATTCATTATCTTCAGCGTATGGGGGATATGTCAGCATATAGGCTTTAACATTCTTTCGTTGTCATTTAAGATAATTAATTTTGCTTTTTTGATTAATGTGTTAAGCTTTATATGTATAACTATGGTGTTTGTGGTGAGTGTAACAAGGGGAATAGGTGTTGTTCTTCGGACATTCAAAAATATTCTCACATTTTGTTCGGTTATGATTTTAGTGGGGAATACCTCAATTATGGGAGGTACAATGTCATACCAATGGATATTGGGGGTTCTCTTGCCGTTAATGATGGTTATTGACTGGCTGTTGTTTGATAAAAAGGGGAAACTCAATATATATGACCCGTTTTTATGGCTTTTGGGAGCGCTATTATTAATTGGACTTTTAAGTCTGTTATTTAAAACTGTGCTTGGCATTGACAATTTTCTGGAAGTAATCGGATTATTTAATGACAGGAATGAACTTTTTGAGATTTTGGGAAAGGCACTTGGAATTGGTATTGCTATTTTCATACTTGATTCCATTTTAAATGCATTTAAAAGAAAAAGTTTCAAAAAGACATTTGCACTAATTTACAGACTCGTATTTTTAGCACTTGAAATATATGCTTTTTCGCATCATATTGGTAATGAATTGCCTGCACTTTTAAAAGGACTTAAGTATTATTATGTGTTAACTAATTTTTTATGCGCGGTATGTATATGTGTGTTGGTAGTGTATAACCTTATAAAATTTAAAACTTTTAAAAGAACACAAAACCCATTCCCTCAGCTAAAGGGGGCATTTACCGTTGCGATTATTTCATCAATGCTTGCAACCTTGATGCTTGGCAGAAGTATATTGAGTTTTACATTCTCACAAACGATATTTAATTACATAGCGCCGTTAATGATGTTTTTTGATTGGATACTGTTTGATTCCAAAGGAAGATTTGAGATTTTTGACCCTCTTATATGGACACTCATTCCAGCATGTTATTATATCGGTGCAATGATTTATCCGGAGGTTATTTCGGTATATCCGGGGATATATAATCTTTATAATACAAAACTGATACTCGGAGCAGTTCTGGCGGTGCTTGCTATTGGATATACGATATTTGTTATCGACAAGATAGCTGACAGATATAGATAAATAAAAAAGGGGATATTTTAATGGGAAAATATGATGGAATTCTGATTTGTTCTGATTTGGATGGCACACTATGTAATTCAAATAAGGAATTCTCAAAGGAAAATCTTGATGCAATTAACTATTTTACAAAAAACGGCGGAAGATTTTCTCTGTCAACGGGAAGAAACTGGCAGTATGCAAAGGGACTTGAAGAAAAGGGTGTATTTTGCAATGCTCCCGTTATTACTATGAATGGTGCAATGATATATGATATTCAAAAAAATAAGGTTCTCTATCATAACCCTATGGATATTGAAAAAATCAGCAGTATCAGGGAATTTGCAGAAGAACAAAGAATATATTGTGACGAGATTGTATATCATTCAAAAGACATAGTTCAAAGTCTGGAAGAGATAGAAGATAATATGCTCTACAAAGTTGTTTTTGCCTGCAAAAATCTTGACGTTTCAAAAATTGTCAGAAAAAATGTTGAGAGTAAATACTCAAATGATTTCAGCATTATAAACGGATGGGATGTCGGTGTTGAAATTCTTCATAAGAATAGCAGTAAGGGTGAGTGCATAAAGAAGATGAGAGAATTTGCAGATAGGCCGATAGATAAAATTATTTGTGTTGGTGACTATGAAAATGACATATCTATGCTTCAAAGTGCAGATGTAGGTTATGCTGTTGCTAACGCAATGCCTGAGGTAAAAGCAGCCGCATCAAAGGTAACTGTTTCTAATGATGAACATGCTTTGGCGGCTATTATCAGTGAACTATAAAAAATGGAAGTAAGGTTATCTTACTTCCATTTTATTTTATTGTCTTACATGTTTTAATTTATTTCGTCTGTTCTTTCTTCTTCTTTTGCGTCTTGCATTGGCTGTAAATCTTAAATAAAGGATTAATAGAACAAAAACAATGAATATAGGATGTGTGAGTATTTTTATTACAAGATGGATTGATGCAACAATGTAATCCTTTTCGACATCATTTACAGCTATAAGTGCACTCTCACCTATTTTTTCGCCTTTGTATGTATATGTTATTGTACCAAGCTCGTCACCCTTAGCTATCGGGGCGGCGATTTTTTCGTTTATAACAGATTCACCTTTGATTTCATTCATATCCACATCTACAGGAAGAATGTTTCCTATATCCTCTTTTGGTGTGAGGGTTACGCGTATATTTTTCTTTGATTCATAAACTGAGGAATCTGCAACAACTGTTCCTGTAGGTACAATCACTACATATTTGAAATTGTTAAAGCCGTATTCTAAAAGGCTC
The DNA here is from genome assembly GCA_045645365.1 of Clostridia bacterium. Lineage (GTDB taxonomy): Bacteria > Bacillota > Clostridia > UBA1381 > UBA1381 > RGIG1988. The sequence continues at coordinate 153,790 of JAZRIR010000012.1, forward strand.
TTTGAGTCCATGAATGAATACAATCCGCTTTCGTCTTCTGTGATATTATGACACTTCAAAACAACTGATAAAAGTTCAGTATCTCCGTCAACTGCAGCTGATGCAAGGCAGTAGCCTGATTCATCGGTGTAGCCTGTTTTTATCCCGATAGCTTTTTTATAGTAATAGTTTGCCTGTCTTCTTCTGCTTATCAGATGATTTGTGCTCGACAAGTATCTTGTTTCTTTATACTTGTTTGTTGCTTCTATTGTATACATATCTGTTTTTACAATTTCACGGAAGGTTTCATTCTGCATTGCATATCTTGCAATTATTGCTATGTCAGATGCAGTTGTATAATGGTTGTCATCGTGAAAACCATGAGCGTTTGCAAAGTGAGTGTTAACAGCTCCAAGCTCTGTAGCCTTATCGTTCATCATCTGAACAAAGCCGTCAAGTGAACCTCCCACTCTTACAGCAAGCACATTGGCTGCGTCATTAGCTGAGTAAACAAGCATACCGTAAATAAGATTTTCTATTGTTAGGTTTTCCCCTACAAGAATTCCCATATGTGAGTGTTTGTTTGTTATGGGAGATATTGCTTCCTCGGGAGCTTGAACGACCTCGGAAAAATCAATGCCGCTTTCTAATGTGAGTATTGCAGTCATTATCTTTGTGATACTGGCAGGATACATTTTTTCGTTTTCATTTTTACTGTAAAGAACTTTTCCTGATTTCATATCCACAAGAATTGCTGCCTCTGCGTGAGGTGCAGGTGAGGTTTCGGTTTGAACTTCAGGTTCTGCGTAAACCGGGGTAAGAATATTTGCCAATATATTTAAAGACAATAATATTGTCACAAGAAATTTTCTTTTCATAAAACCCTCCAGGTAACATCATTATTATGTATTATTATACAGTATTATTCATATATTTGCAAGGAAAAATAAAAAAATAGTAGAAAATTTGTATATTATGTGGTATAATGGAAAAAAATGTTATAAATTTGCTCGGAGGGAAAGAATGAAGTCTAAAAGATTTAAATCATTGGTCTTTGTATGTGTTGCTATTGTTTGCGCTATAACAGGTATTTGTGTCGGACAAAGGGAAAAGCAGTACAGAAGTTTCTTTGTTGAGGGTAACAATGCAGGTGCAGTAATTGCTCCTACAATTTCGGGTGAAGATGAAGAAGTTGAAGATATTATAAAAGTAAATATAAATACAGATAATGTTTATGAGCTTATGCAGATTGATGGTGTTGGTGAAAAGACAGCAGAGCGAATTATTGAATACAGAAAAGAAAACGGGAATTTTGAAGTGATTGAAGACATAATGAGAGTTGACGGAATAGGTGAGAAGAAATTTAAAATGATGGAAGAACAGATATTTGTGGAATGAGGTATTTAAATGAATTATACAGCAAATCAGAAAAGATATGATAATGCAGTTTATAAAAAGTGTGGTAAAAGCGGATTAAAGCTTCCTGCGGTTTCGTTAGGTTTATGGCATAACTTCGGTGATAATTCATCTTTTGATAATATGGTTAAAATCTGTACCACTGCATTTGATAACGGAATAACACATTTTGATATAGCAAATAATTACGGTCCAAGTGTCGGAAGTGCAGAAAGAAATTTTGGACTTATATTAAAAAGGGAAATGGGTGCCTATCGTGATGAAATGATTATTTCAACAAAAGCCGGTTATACAATGTGGGACGGCCCTTACGGTGACCACGGTAGCAGAAAATATCTTCTTGCAAGTCTTGACCAGAGTTTAAAAAGGCTTGGTCTTGAGTATGTTGATATTTTTTATCATCATTGTATGGATAAGGATACTCCATTGGAGGAAACAATGTCGGCACTTGATACCGCAGTGAAGAGTGGAAAGGCATTGTATGCAGGATTATCAAATTATGACGGCGAAACAATGAAAAAAGCAACCGAGATACTTCGGGATATGAGATGTCCGTTTGTTATAAATCAGAACAGATATTCGATTCTTGATAGAACTATTGAGAGGAATGGATTGATAGAGGCTTGCAAGGAGGAGGGAAAAGGACTCATAATATTTAGTCCTTTGGAACAAGGGTTATTAACAAACAGGTATTTAAACGGAATTCCTGCTGACAGCAGAGTTATGACAGACGGAAGATTTTTAAATGAAAAGAAAATAACTCCCGAAACTCTAGATAAAACGAGGAAGCTTAATGATTTGGCGTTTGAAAGAGGGCAGACATTGGCACAAATGTCGTTATCCTGGATTTACCGTAATGATGCAGTTACGAGTGTGCTTGTAGGTGCGTCAAAAGCAGAGCAATTAATTGATAATCTTAAGATGACAGATAATACAGAATTTTCGGATGAGGAACTTAAAATAATTGATAAAATAGTTGGAATATAAAGAGAATAATTATACCTTTATTTGGAGAGAATAGTATTGAATTCTTGATAAGTGGAGGTATAATTTTATGTTTAAGCATGAAAAAATGTTGTTTCATCCTGTTGAAATTGAAAAGCCAAACCCACAGTATGCTGCACTTTTGCAGGAACAGCTCGGGGGCGGAAATGGTGAATTAAAGGCAGCACTACAATATATGTCGCAAAGTTTCAGAGTTAAAGACCCTGAAATAAAGGATTTGTTTTTAGATATTGCAGCGGAGGAATTAAGTCATCTGGAAATGATTTCACAAACAATAAATCTTTTGAACGGTCATGATGTTGATGCTACAAAAGTTCCGTCTGGGGAAATACAAACACATGTATTGCTTGGATTAAATCCCGGACTAATAAATGCATCAGGCTATTCATGGACAGGAGATTATGTGACAGTAACAGGTGATTTGTGTGCAGACCTTCTTTCCAATATTGCATCAGAACAAAGAGCAAAGGTTGTTTATGAATATCTTTACAGACAAATTGATGATAAAAAGGTGAAAGAAACTATTGATTTTCTGTTGAACAGGGAAGAAGCACATAATGCAATGTTCAGGGAAGCTTTTAATAAGGTTCAGAATACAGGCTCAAACCGTGATTTTGGAACGACAAAGGCTGCCAGAATGTATTTTAGTATGTCTGAGCCTTCGCCAAATTCAGAACTCTCTAATATTGAGGGCAAAAAACCGTCTTTTGAATAATTAAAAAAATCACACCGAAAAAAGGTGTGATTTTTTTTTGAAAAAGACTTGACAGGATACGTTAAATCTGTTAAAATGTATAAGGTTGTAAAGGTTATTGACTTTACAAGAATGGCGGTGAGGTTATGAGTAAAGACTTATCAATAAGTGTTTTGATGGATTTTTACGGTGAATTGCTAACGGATAAACAAAAGGATACTTTAGAGCTTTATTACGACAGGGATTACTCTCTTGCAGAAATCGCCGAGGATATGGATATTTCCAGACAGGGAGTGCGTGATTTTATAAAACGCGGAGAGAAACAACTCTATGAATTTGAAGAAAAGCTCGAAATGGTCAAAAAGTATAACAATATAAAACAAAGGCTTTCAAATCTTGAAAAAATAGTGTCGGGAATGAAGAGTGATACATTTTTGAAAAACAAGGAAAAGGCCTTGGACATAATAAGTGATATTAAGAATGATTTATAATAACTGACACGGGCGGTGAGTATATGGCATTTGAAAATCTCGGTGAAAAGCTGACAGGAGTTTTTAAAAAGCTTCGTCAGAAAGGTAAGCTAACCGAAAAAGATATAAAAGAGGCAATGCGAGAGGTAAAGTTGGCATTGCTGGAAGCCGATGTCAATTTTAAGGTTGTAAAAGGATTTATCGGAAGAGTATCCGAAAAAGCTGTAGGAACAGAAATTCTGGAATCATTAACTCCTGCACAGCAACTAATAAAAGTTGTCAGAGATGAGCTTACCGAGCTTATGGGCAGCGAAAACGAAAGACTTGAATACTCAAAAAAACCACCATCAGTTTTTATGATGTGCGGTCTGCAGGGTGCAGGTAAGACGACTGCAAGCGCGAAATTGGCACTGCACATAAGAAAAACTATGGGAAAAAGACCTTTGATGGTTGCATGCGATGTGCAAAGACCTGCCGCTATAAAGCAGTTACAGGTATTGGGTGCACAGATTGATATTCCGGTATTTACAATAGAAGGTGAAAAAAATCCAGTAAATATTGCGAAGGCTGCAGTTGAACACGCAAAAGTTCACGGCAATGACCCTGTTATTATAGATACTGCCGGTAGACTTCATATCGATGAAGTTTTGATGGAGGAACTTGTTAATATCAAAAAAACAACTTCGCCTGATGAAATTTTGCTTGTAATTGACGCAATGATTGGTCAGGATGCAGTTAATGTGGCAGAGCATTTTAATACTCAGCTTGATGTAACAGGCGTGATTTTGTCAAAGCTTGACGGGGATACAAGAGGCGGTGCAGCTTTATCTGTTAAAGAGGTCACCGGAAAACCGATTAAATTTTCATCAGTTGGAGAAAAGCTCTCAGACCTTGAACCCTTCTATCCGGACAGAATGGCAAACAGAATTCTTGGTATGGGCGATGTTATGACGCTCATTGATAAGGCTCAGGATGCTTTTGATGAAAAAGAAGCAAAGGAACTTGAGGATAAGATAAGAAAACAAACCTTTGATCTTGAAGATTTTATGGCTCAGCTTCAGCAAATTAAAAAGCTTGGCTCAATAACGCAGATTATGGGGATGCTTCCGGGTGTTGATAAAAAAATGCTTGACTCTGTGGATGAACAGGGTTCTGAGAAAAAGCTTGTAAGAATTGAAGCGATTATAAAATCAATGACTCCTAAGGAAAGACAAAAACCACAAATAATTGGTGCGAGCCGAAAAGTGAGAATTGCTAAGGGTAGCGGAACAAGGGTTCAAGATGTTAATGAGCTTTTGAAACAGTTTGATCAGATGAAACAAATGATGAAGCAGTTTTCTAATCCAAAGCAACAAAAAATGCTAAAGAGAATGCAAAGAATGTCAGGTAAGTTTATGTAATAATAACAAGAGGTGATTTTGTGTCAAAGATAAGAATGTTGCTTATGACTATGGCATTAATTATCAGCTTATCGGTAGTAGCTTTTGCTGAAGAAGAACTTTTCACAGAAAGTGCTTTGAGATTCAATGTTATCACCGAAGATATTGATGTTCCACCTGTTATGCTCTTTTCGGATATATCTATTGATGATTACCTTGCCGTACAGTGTGCAAATCATGTGACCAATATTAATATATCGCAATATAACATAACCCTGAAAGAATTATCTCCGATTTTGTCTTCACATTATGAGTATATGATTACAAGTGGCAATTTTGGATTTATACCGAGAGCAAATAGTCCGGATGAATCAAATCCCATCGTAGATGTTCTTGTTCCAAATTATATATTCTCCTCTCCAGAGGAAGATGAAATTGGTAGAAGATTTATTGAAGATAGTGTTAAAGAATATGCAGATTATGCAAGAGACTGCACAGATGATCCTGTTGGACAGTTGCTTCTGGTTCATGATAAGATTTTAAGTACCTGCACGTATGATTTTGAATATAAACCAATATCCTATTCAGCATACGGGTTGTTTAAAAATAATGTTACTGTTTGTCAGGGTTACGCTGAAGCTATATATATGATAGCAAGAGAATTAGGAATAGATGCAGGTTTCTGTAGTTATAAGTTTAAAGTGAGTGACACAAAATTTGAGGGACATATTTGGAACTATATTAAAATTGACAGCCAATGGTATCAGCTTGATGCAACATGGAATGAGCCCACTTATCCTCTGAAGGATAAAGATGGTAACATTATAAAAGACGAAGCGGGTGAAGTTGTTAAGGGCGAACATAAAAATGTCAACCACTCATATTTTCTTGTTACAGATGCAGTGATAGAAGAAGCTCATTATGGAAAGCACACGTGGTCAACATCGTTGGAGGAAAAACCTGATTGTAATAGTGAAAAATATATGAAAAACCATCTTTTTAATATAGATCATAGAACGAATATAAGGTTTTCTGATGGAAAATTCTGGACAACTTTGGATGTGCAGGCACCATATAATTCAATTATTTTTACTTCTGGATCAAATCTTTATACGGGGGAAATAGTAAATTCTGTTGTAAGGAATGAGGAAGAACAGTTTTTTGTTTATCAGTATTTCCTCGAAACTAATGCAGGCTATGATGTTATTGTTGCTCATAAAGAAGGTGATGTACTGAGGACAACAGCAACATTTAAGAAAACACCGTCCTCTGGCAGTTATAATCAGTATCAGTTGAGTGCAGTCGCTATATCTAAAACTGATTTTCCACAGGAGAATGGTTTAGAAATGTTTTTTTGGAATATTGATAAATTAGAACCTTTATCAATAAAAATTCAATTAAATTGATAGATACAGATTATTTAATAATCTTTTCTATATAAAAACAAAAGAAATTTTATGGAGGTGAATTTTAATGTCAGTTAAAATCAGATTAAGAAGAATGGGTGCTAAGAAGGCTCCTTTCTACAGAGTAGTAGTAGCAGATTCAAGATACCCAAGAGATGGTAGATTTATTGAAGAAATCGGAACATACAACCCATTGACAGATCCTGCAACAGTTAACATTGATGCAGAATTGGCTAAGAAATGGATTGGAAACGGTGCTCAGCCTACTGATACAGTTAAGGCACTTTTGAAGAAACAGGGTATTCTATAAGGAGTGTTGAAAGTGAACAAAGTATTGGAAGACATCGCTAAAGCTTTGGTTGAACATCCAGAAGATGTAACTGTTACAGAAGTCGAAAAGGACGGTTCAATAGTATTAGAGCTTAGAGTGAATAAGGACGATATGGGCAAAGTTATCGGAAAGCAGGGAAGAATTGCAAAAGCTATCCGTACCGTTGTCAAAGCAGCTGCCAGTCGTGAAGATAAAAAGGTAGTTGTTGAAATTATTTAAGAAAAAAACTGATTTTTAATCAGTTTTTTTCTTTTTGTATAAAAAAAGAAATCCGCCGCAGCGGATTTCTTGATTTATGTAATTATTTAATGTTCTTATACATTGGACCATAAGCCTGACAAGCTCTGTAGTCCTGTCCTTCTTTATCCATTCCGAATGCATTCCATGAAGCAGGTCTTAGTATCTTATCTTCAGGAACATTGTGCATACATACAGGAATTCTCAAGATTGAGCAAAGAGTGATAAGGTCTGCACCGATGTGTCCGTAAGAAATAGCACCGTGATTAGCACCCCAGTTATTCATAACATCATACGCAGTCTTGAATGCGCCTTCGCCTGTACATCTTGGAGCAAACCATGTACATGGCCATGTGTAGTCTGTTCTCTTCCAGAGTACATCTGAAACTTCATCAGGAAGATTAATTGTCCAACCTTCAGCAATCTGCAATACAGGGCCAAGTCCCTTTACAAGATTTAATCTTATCATAGTAGCAGGCATTTCTGCTCTTGTTAAGAATCTTGATGAATAGCCGCCGCCTCTAAAGTATCCTAGGTCAGCCATATTCCAGGTTGTAGCTTTCATAACTGTGTCACAATCAGCATCAGTCATTTCCCACCACTGCTTCATAACAGGATTTCCGTTTTCGTCCTTAACCTCGCCGCAGGCATCAAGACAGCAAGCACCTGAATTGATAAGGTGAATAAAGCCGTCAGCCTCTTTTGCTTTTCCTTGGATTTCATAGCCTGCAGCCTTTTTAACTGCATCGCCGCTCCAGTATGTTCTGACATCGGCAAACATCTGTGCTCTGTTTGTCAAGAGCTTTCCAAACAACATTCCGATACCGTTTAGAACATCGTTTTCAGTTGCAAGGATATATGGTTCTCTTGCACCATTCCAGTCAAATGAAGTATTTAGCATTGCTTCAGGGAAGTCACAGTTAGGATAGAAATCTGTCCACTGTCTTTGTCCCTGGAAACCTGCTGCGATTGCATTATGTCCAACCATTTCTTCTTCTGCACCGGCAGGAAGATTTGGATTACCATTCATAAGGTCTTTTATGATACAAGCCATCTTAACGACAAATTCAAACTGTTCTTCTTTTTCTTTATCTGTTCTTTGCATATCTTCAGGATTCTTATCAAAGCCGATATTGCACTTTTCCTTTGCCCATGCAAGTGCTTTTTTGAATTCAGCTTCATCATAGATGCCTTCAGACATTCTTCTGATTACTTCAACCTCGTCAACAGATTCAACTCTCATTCCAAGATATTCTTCAATAAAGTTAACATCTATAATTGAACCGCCGATACCCATACAGATTGAGCCAATCTGCAAGTATGACTTGCCTCTCATTGTTGCAGCGGCAACTGCAGCTCTTGCAAATCTCAAAATCTTTTCTTCAACGTCAGCAGGGATAGATGTATCTGTCATATCCTGAACATCGTGTCCGTAGATGCCGAACGCAGGAAGTCCCTTTTGTGCGTGACTTGCCAAAACTGCAGCAAGATAAACCGCACCCGGTCTTTCTGTTCCGTTAAATCCCCAAACACCCTTGATTGTCATTGGGTCCATATCCATTGTTTCAGAACCGTAGCACCAGCAAGGTGTAACTGTCAATGTGATGTCAACACCCTCTTTTTTGAACTTTGACGCACATGCAGCAGCTTCTGCAACTCTTCCGATGGTTGTGTCCGCAATAACAACCTTTACAGGTTCGCCGTTTGAATATTTTAATTTTGAAGAAATCAAATCAGCGGCAGCCTTTGCCATATTCATGGTTTGGTTTTCTAATGATTCTCTTACTTTTAAAGGTCCTCTTCTTCCGTCAATAGTAGGACGGATACCGATTACAGGATAATCTCCTATAAGTCTGTTAATAGCCATAATATATTCCTCCTCAAATTTATTCTTTAATATAATTATATACTTGCATTATACATAATACTTGTGTTATAATAGAAAAAAGTATAATAATATTCATATTTGGAGGCTCGTATGATTTATAATGAATTAACATTTAGAGGAACTCTGGATTTTCCCATTGAACTTTATCATATTGAAAAAAATCACACAAGATATGAAATGACATCCCACTGGCATTCAGAAGTTGAGCTTATAAGAGTATTGGACGGGCAGTTAAGATGTAGGTTTAATAATCAGAATTACATAGCAAAAAAAGGAGATATATTGATTGTTAACTCAGAATATGTTCACAGTGCTATGCCTGAAGATTGTGTATATGAGTGTATAGTTTTTCATATGGATTTTCTCTATCCAAATGATTCTGACTGTAAATTTTTTATTGATAATATTATTAATCATGAATATATAGTTAAGGAATATTTTCCTTTTGAAAATTCTGAAATACATAAGACTGTAAATGAGATATTTGATGCACTGAAAAATAAAACATCCGGTTATAAATTTTTGGTGATTGGTGCGTTTTATCGTTTATTCGGTCTTATCAGCGACAATAAGTTATATACACACTCCGGGGGAACGACCTTTGCAACCGATAAAAACGTCCCTAAATTGAAAAATATACTTACATACATAAGGAAGAATTATGACAAACACATATATCTTGAAGATATGGCAAGGGTTGCCGGAATGTCACCGAAATATTTTTGTGCTTTTTTTAAAGAAATGACAGGAAAAACTCCTGTTGAATACCTAAAAATATATAGAATTGAAAAAGCATCGAGAAAATTACTCAATACTGATGAACATGTTACAGATATTGCCTATTCCTGCGGTTTTAACGACTTGAGTTATTTTATAAAGACTTTTAAGGAATTAAAAAATATTACTCCCGCACAATACAGAAAAAGATAATTTAAAAAAACTCTTGATTTTTGTAATATATTGTGATATAATCCGCTTTGTAGTATTTGAAGTATGGCAGGGATTTGAGAAATCAAATTGTGTCGCTCCCCGAGGGAGCAAAAAATTAAAAACCCAAAAAAGAAAGATGGAAGGATGGTAGAAATGGGTATTAAAATTTTATTATTGGTAGTATTTTTTGCGGCGATGATTGGAGTTGGCTTCTATTGTAAGAAGCAAGCCACAGATGTCAAGGGATTTGTTTTGGGCGGCCGTTCGGTTGGTCCGTGGTTAACAGCCTTTGCTTATGGCACCTCTTATTTTTCAGCCGTTATTTTTGTGGGATATGCCGGACAGTTTGGTTGGAAATTTGGTATTGCATCAACATGGATTGGTATAGGAAATGCAATTTTAGGCTCGCTCTTGGCATGGGTTGTGCTTGGAAGAAGAACAAGACTTATGACTCAGCATCTAAAAAGCTCAACTATGCCTGAATTCTTCGGTGCGCGTTATAATTCCAATGCTTTAAAGATTATTTCATCAATAATAATCTTTATATTCCTTATTCCTTACACAGCATCATTATATAACGGTCTTTCAAGACTTTTCGAAATGGCATTCGGTATTGATTATGCTGTCTGTGTTATAGTGATGGCAGTGTTAACAGGTATTTATGTTGTTGTCGGCGGATATATGGCAACTGCAATTAATGACTTTATTCAAGGAATTATAATGCTTTTTGGTATAGTTGCGGTTATTGCGGCAGTTCTTAACTTAAACGGCGGGTTTATGGGTTCTTTACAGGCACTTGCCGAGGTGGAAGATGCTGCAGTTTCAACAACTCCCGGTGTATTTGCTTCATTCTTTGGACCTGATCCGTTGAGTTTGCTGGGGGTTGTAATTCTTACATCTTTAGGAACATGGGGACTTCCTCAAATGGTGCAAAAGTTCTATGCAATTAAGGACGAAAAAGCAATTACCAAGGGTACAATTATTTCAACCTTCTTCGCTTTGATTGTTGCAGGTGGATGCTATTTCCTCGGTGGGTTCGGAAGAATTGTTAATGTTTCTAATATTACAAATGCACAAGGTGCTATTGTTTATGACGCAATTATTCCAGCTATGCTTGAGAATTTACCCGAAATACTTATTGCGATTGTTATAATATTAGTGCTTTCAGCTTCAATGTCTACGCTCTCATCTTTGGTTATGGCATCAAGTTCAACTCTGACACTTGACCTTATTAAAGATAATATTGTTAAAAATATGAGTGAGAAAAAACAAGTATTGGTTATGAGAGTTTTTATCGTAGTGTTTATTGCAATATCAGCAGTAATTGCTATTATGCAGGTTAAGAGTGCAAATAACTTTATTGCACAGCTTATGGGTGTGTCTTGGGGTGCATTGGCAGGTGCATTTCTTGCTCCGTTCTTATATGGCTTATACAGTAAGAAAGCAACAAAAGCATCGGTTTTTGTATCAATTATATTCGGTGCGGGGATTATGACTCTAAATCTGTTCGCAAGAACCTCATTCCCAACAATTTTACAATCACCTATTAATTGCGGTGCGTTTGCAATGCTTGCAGGGTTAGTGATTGTTCCTGTTGTGAGCCTGTTCACAAAAAAACCTGATAAACAGCTCGTTGAGGAAGCATTTTCGTGCTACAATAAGCAGGTGGTAACATCAGCTAAAAAAACTCTTGGAGAGTAATGTAAATTCTGGGTAATTGCAGATTTTTTCTGCAATTACCTAAATGTTTTTTATATGGAGGAATTTTAAAAATGCCTATTACTGACTTTTTGAAAAGAAATGCAGAGCTTTATGGTGATGAGGTTGCGTTGGTTGAAATTGCACCTCAGATGCTTGAAAAAGCAAAAGTGACATGGAAAGAATATGCGCTTATTCAGCCAAATGCAGAAGAAAGCGGCAGACAGGAAATGACATGGAAAGAATTTGATAAAGCTGCTAATCGTTTTGCAAATTTATTGCTTTCAAGGGGAATAAAGAAAGGGGATAAGGTTGCAATCCTTTTGATGAACTCTTTGGAGTGGTTGCCAATTTATTTTGGTGCATTGAAAGCAGGCGCTCTGGCAGTTCCTCTAAATTACAGATATACAGCAGATGAGATTAAATATTGTGTTGAACTATCAGAGTCAGATGTTCTGATTTTTGGTCCTGAGTTTATAGGAAGAGTTGAGGAAATTTGCGATAGACTACCTAAGGTATCACAGATTTTTTATGCGGGTAAAAACTGTCCCACATTCGCAGAAAGCTATGATAAGCTTGTGACCTACTGTTCCACAAAGGACCCTGAAATTGAAATAACCGATGAAGATGACGGTGCAATTTATTTCTCATCAGGCACAACAGGCTTTCCTAAAGCAATTTTACATAAACATAAGAGCCTTGTTCATGCAGCAATAGTTGAACAAAAACATCACTCTCAAGGAAGAGATGATACATTCCTTTTAATTCCGCCGCTATATCATACAGGAGCAAAGATGCACTGGTTCGGAAGTCTTGTGGCAGGTTCAAAGGCAGTTTTGTTAAAGGGTATAAAGCCTGAATGGATTATAAAAACTGTATCGGAAGAAAAGTGTACTATTGTATGGTTGCTGGTGCCGTGGGCGCAGGATATTTTGGATGCTATTGACAGAGGAGAGATTGAGCTTAGTCAATATGAACTTAGTCAGTGGAGATTGATGCACATTGGTGCTCAGCCTGTGCCTCCGAGTCTTATTAAGAGATGGAAGGAAAAATTCCCTAACCATGAATATGACACTAACTATGGCTTAAGTGAATCAATAGGTCCTGGTTGTGTACATCTTGGTGTTGAAAATATTCATAAAGTTGGTGCAATCGGCAAGGCAGGTTACGGCTGGGAAGTTAAAATCTGCACACCTGACGGTGTTTTAGTTAAAAAGGGAGATGTCGGTGAATTGGCTGTCAAGGGTGACGGTGTTATGACCTGTTACTATAATGACGAAAAGGCAACAAACGAAGTCTTGAAAGATGGCTGGTTATTTACAGGCGATATGGCTATGGAAGACGAGGACGGATTTATTTACCTTGTTGACAGAAAGAAAGATGTTATTATTTCAGGTGGCGAGAACTTATATCCTGTTCAGATTGAGGATTTTATAAGAAAACACGGGGCTATTAAGGATGTTGCAGTTATCGGTTTGCCTGATGCAAGACTTGGTGAAATTGCAGCTGCAATTATTGAAATTAAGGATGGCTTTAGTGCGACAGAAGAAGAAATAAATGAATTCTGCAGAGAAATGCCTAAATACAAAAGACCGAGAAAGATTATCTTTGCAGAAGTTCCGAGAAATCCTACAGGAAAAATCGAAAAACCAAAGCTTCGTGAAATCTACTGTGGTGAGAGTCTTGTTGCTGCACAAATTAAGGGATAAAAACTTTACACAAAAGTCATATTGTGATATAATGTGTCATATAAAATTGAAAGGAATGGACTAATATGAAGAAGCTTATGCTTGGAAATGCAGCAGTTGCCCGTGGGGCATATGAGGCGGGTGTTACGGTTGTAGCATCATACCCCGGTACTCCAAGTACTGAAATTACTGAAAATATAGTTAAATATGATGAAATATACGCAGAATGGTCGCCTAATGAAAAGGTAGCAGGTGAGGTTGCAATCGGTGCGTCAATCGGCGGGGCAAGAGCAATGTCATGTATGAAGCATGTGGGACTCAATGTCATGGCTGACCCTGTGTTCACAGCAAGCTACACAGGTGTAAACGGCGGCTTGGTTTTTTGTGTTGCAGATGACCCGGGAATGCATTCATCACAAAATGAACAGGACTCAAGACACTATGCAAAGGCTGCAAAACTTTTGATGCTTGAGCCGTCAGACAGTTGGGAATGCAAAGAGTTTACCAAAAAGGCTTTTGATATTTCGGAGAAATTTGATACTCCTGTTATCGTAAGACTTTCAACAAGAGTTTCGCACTCACAGGGACTAGTCGAAGAAAACGAAAGAACAGAGCACGACATTGGAGAATACGAAAAAAATATCGCAAAATATGTTATGATGCCAGGTAATGCTATTAAGCGTCATATAGTGGTTGAAGAAAGAGCAAAGCAGGAGATAGAATTTGCAGAAACAACAGATTTAAACAAGGTTGAAATTAACTCCGATAAAATCGGTGTAATTACATCAGGTATCTCATATATGTATGCTAAAGAAGCGTTGGGGGACAGAGTAAGTTATTTAAAACTTGGTATGGTTTACCCGATGCCTGAAAAGTTAATTAAGGATTTTTATGAAAAACACGAAACAGTATTTGTTATCGAAGAGCTTGACCCATTTATCGAAGAGCATTGTAAGGTTTTGGGTTTGGATGTAATTGGAAAAGAAAAATTTACTATGCTTGGTGAATATACACCGAAAATGATTAAAAAGGCAGTATTTAATGAGGATAGTGCAGAATTTGATACAATAGATGAAACAATTCCTGTAAGACCTCCTGTTATGTGTGCAGGCTGTCCGCACAGAGCTACATTCTATGTTTTGAAGAAATTAGGTCTTGTGGTAAGCGGTGACATTGGTTGTTATACCTTGGGAGCAGTTGCACCTTTGGCAAGTGTCGACTCAACTATATGTATGGGTGCGAGTGTTAGTGCGGCATTGGGTATGGCGAAGGCAAGAGGAAATGAGTTTAATAAAAGATTAGTTTCTGTAATCGGCGACTCAACATTTATGCATTCAGGTATCACAGGTCTTATTGATATTGTATATAACAAGGGAAATAACACAGTTATTATCTTAGATAACTCAATCACAGGTATGACAGGTCATCAGGATAACCCAACAACAGGCTTGACAATCAGAAAAGAGCCAACCAAGCAGGTTGACCTTGAGTTATTGGCAAAGGCTGTCGGAATTGACAGAGTTGTTGTAGCTGACCCGTTTGATTTAAAGAATTTTGAAAAAATTGTGAAAGAAGAGGTTGAGGCTTTAGAGCCATCAGTTATTATTGCTCAGCGTCCTTGTGCCCTTTTAAAGACTGTTAAATATACTGGTCACTGCGTGATTGGCGATAGCTGTAAGAACTGTAAGATGTGTATGAAGCTTGGATGTCCTGCAATTTCTGTAAAGGACGATAAGGTTGTAATAGACGAAACACAATGTAACGGCTGCGGACTATGCGTAAATGTTTGTCCGTTTGGCGCAATTTCAAAGGAGGACTGATTTTATGACAAAGAATATTATGATAGTTGGTGTCGGCGGTCAGGGAACTCTTTTAGCAAGCAGAATTCTTGGTAATACTGTTATTGGCGAAGGTTATGATGTTAAGCTCTCTGAGGTTCATGGAATGAGCCAGAGAGGCGGAAGTGTTGTGACTTATGTTAAATACGGTGAAGAAGTGTATTCACCAATAATAGGTGAGGGTGAAGCTGATATTATTTTAGCATTTGAAATGCTTGAAGCTTACAGAGCTCTTCCATATCTTAAAAAAGGCGGAGTTATGATTGCAAACACACAAAAAATATCTCCAATGCCTGTTATCACAGGTGCTATGCAGTATCCTGAAAATATCGAAGAAAAATTGGCTGAGAAAATTAATCTTGTAAAGGTTAATGCTTTGGATAAAGCAAAGGAAGCAGGAAACATAAAGGCAGTTAATGTCGTTTTAATCGGTGTTATGGCTAAAAACACAGATATTGCCTATGAAAAATGGATTGAAACAATTAAGACTACAGTTCCTGAAAAGTTTTTGGATGCAAACCTGAAAGCGTTTGATTTGGGATATAATTTGTGATTTCTATATTGAAAGGGATGAGAGAAAATGGCATACTATCAAAAAGAAATTGAATGTATGGATAGAGCCGAGCTCAAAAAAATTCAGGATGAAAGACTTATCTGGCAAGTCAAGAGAATGTATGAAAATGTTGAGCTTTTCAGAACAAGAATGGACGAAAAGGGATTAAAGCCTGAGGACATCAAGGGTATTGAAGATTTACATAAATTGCCATTCTCATACAAGCAGGATTTGAGAGACTATTATCCTTACGGACTTTTTGCAGTACCTATGAAGGATATTGTAAGAGTACATGCATCAAGCGGAACAACGGGAAAACAGATTGTTGTCGGTTATACGAGAAAAGACCTCAATATGTGGGATGATTGTATGGCACGACAGATTGCCGCAACAGGCGGTGACGAAACCTCATTTGTTCAGGTTTCATATGGTTACGGATTGTTCACAGGAGGTCTTGGCGCTCATGGAGGAGCACAGAAAATTGGTGCAACTGTAATTCCTACATCATCAGGCAACACTCAAAGACAAATTCAGACAATGGTTGATTTTGGCTCAACACATCTTTGCTGTACTCCGTCTTATGCAATGTATCTTGCAGAAGCTATTGAGGAAATGGGTGTAAAAGACCAGTTAAAATTAAAAGCAGGAATTTTTGGTGCAGAGCCTTGGACAGAAGATATGCGTCATGCCATTGAAGAAAAACTTGGCATAAAAGCATACGATGTTTACGGACTTTCAGAAATTATGGGCCCTGGTGTTTCCTATGAATGTGAATGTCAAAAGGGTATGCATATAAACGAGGATATGTTTATCGCAGAAATTATTGACCCTGATACAGGAGAGGTTTTACCTGAAGGTTCAAAGGGTGAGTTGGTGTTTACAACATTAACAAAAGAAGGATTCCCTGTGATAAGATACAGAACAAGAGATATTTGTTCACTTATTTATGAACCTTGTGAATGCGGAAGAACATTTATCAGGATGAATAAGCCTACAGGCAGAAGTGACGATATGATGATTATAAGAGGAGTCAATGTATTCCCGTCACAAATTGAGGAAGTTCTTTTAAGACTTGGTCATGATGTTACTCCTAACTATCAGATTGTTGTAGACAGAGTTAATAACACAGACACATTGGAAATTCAGGTTGAAATGAGCGAAGAATTATTCTCCGATGATATTAAATCGGTTGAAACGGTCGAAAAGAACATCAAGGAACAGTTAAAAAGTGTTTTGGGACTTTCTGCAAAGGTTAAGCTTGTAAGTCCTAAGTCAATAGTTAGAAGCGAAGGAAAAGCAAAGAGGGTAATTGATAACAGAAAACTGTAAAAGGAGTGATTAAAATGCTAATTAAGCAGGTTTCAGTATTTATAGAGAACAAAGTCGGTAATCTTGAGGAAGTAATAGATGCGATAGCGGAAAATGATATAGATATTTATGCACTTTCTCTTGCAGATACTACAGATTTTGGTATTCTTAGAATGATTGTAAGCGACCCTGACAAAGCTAAGGAAGTTTTAAAAGAAAAAGGTCTTATTGTTAAGCGTACAGAGGTTATTGCCGTAACAGTTGAAGATAAGCCTGGCGGTTTAACAAAGACATTGGATAAGATGAGAGATAACGAAATCAATATCGAATATATGTATGCATTTATAGGAAAGAACGAAAAAGGTGCAACTGTTGTTATGAAGGTTGATAAGCCTGATGAAGCAGTTAAAATACTTTCGGTTATTGATGCAACAGAATTGTACAGATAAAATTAAAGAACCCGAACTATCGGGTTCTTTTTACGTTATAAATGCATCCTTTATATGATTTATTTCCTTTAAAACAAGACTGTTTCCTTTTTCATAATAATAAACTTCTATAACATCAAAACGGACTTCTTCATAAATATTTCCCTTTAAGTAGTATTTTGCACACATAAGAAGTTTTTGCTGTTTTCTAAAGTCAACAAATTCGCTCGCATTTCCGTAGAGAGAATTTTTTCTTGTTTTCACCTCGACAAAGACTGTGCAGGTTTTATCGAGTGCAATTATGTCAATTTCTCCGTGTCTTGAATGAAAATTTCTTCCAATAATTGAATAGCCGAGCTTTTTAAGATACTCGCAAGCTGTATTCTCTCCAAAATCACCTATTTCTTTTGTTGTCATATTTGTTCTCCCAATATTTTTTTCAAAAATAATTTTCTGTGAATTTCACAAGGACCGTATTTTTTCAGTGCGTCGGTATGTACCTTTGTGCCGTAGCCTTTGTGTTTTTTAAACTCATATTCGGGGTATTTATCTGCAATCTCACAGATAAATCTGTCTCTTGAAACCTTAGCTAAGATTGATGCAGCGGCGATACTGATGCTTTTTGCGTCACCCTTGACTATTGTTTCGTGAGGGATGGTCATATTTTTTATGCTGTTTCCATCTATTAAGACATAATCAGGCTTTATTTTCATCTCATCAACTGCTTTATTCATTGCCATATGAGTTGCATTTAAAATGTTGATTTCATCTATTATTTTTTCATTAATACTTGCAATACTGTAACAAACAGCTTTTTTTGTGATTTCTTCAAATAATTGCTCTCGTTTCTTTTCGGAGAGTTTTTTTGAATCATTAATTCCGTCTATGATGCAATCATCAGGAAGAATTACACAAGCCGCAAAAACAGGACCTGCTAACGGTCCTCTTCCTGCCTCGTCAACTCCTGCAACATATTTATAACCTTCATTTTTCTTTTCGGTTTCATAAAGCCACATTTCGCTCTGTCGTTTTAGTTCTTCTTCGTGTGATAATTTCATAATTTTTACCTTTTATAAATTTTTTTATTTTATTATAGCATTTTTTTTCGGAATATGCTATAATAAAATTATAAAAAAATAAAAAAATTTGGAGATAGAAATGGTATATAAAAGAGAGATAACAGACCAGATTAAAATTCAATATATTATACTCTATACTTTAAATGAGGTAAACAGGGTTATAACACATGATCAGCTCACATCATTGGTGCTTGATAAATGCAATATTCCATTTACCGAATTTAGAATTGCTCTTGACAATCTTGAGAAAATAGGTCATATAAGAGTTTTTTCTCCTGACGGAAAGGAAACTTATCTGGAGCTATTGCCTTTGGGAAAAGAGGCTAATTCGTTCTTTAATAAAAAAATTCCTACATATATAAAGGGTTTAATAAAAGATTATATCAAGCCATTTTTCAGGGAAGAGGTCATAAAAAGAAGTGTAGTCGGCGAGCTTTTGCCGTTAAATGAAAAAGAGTATATGGCAGATTTGGGCATTTATGACGGAAATACACCGCTCTTAAAAATAAGCATTTACGCAGGTACTAGAAAATATGCAAACAGTATGATAAGGGAATTTAAGCGTGACCCGCAAAAAGTTTATGAAACAGTTTTAGAAATGTTGGGGAATGAGGAAACAAACAAAAAAGCATTGGATTAATCCAATGCTTTTATTATTAAACCTTGTCCAGAGGTTATTGTGATTTTACACTTATCAGATTTCATTATATTGCTGACCCCTCTGCTTTCACCAAATACAAGAGTTTCATTATCTAATGGATAATCAAGGCCTTGGGTTGTAACCCCTACCAAATCTCCTGTTATTGGTATTATAGAAACAATATCGCCTTTTTTTCCGTAGATATTATTCTCTTCAGCGGTATAACGGATTTCGTTATGCTCGTCTACGATGTAGGCGTTTGTTCCAACATCTGCAAACTGTTTTAAAAGTAGCATGTTTGTTATGGAGTGGTCTTGTCTTTTGCCTGTAAAGCCAAGCATCATAACCTCTTCAAAATGTTTTAGGAGGATATACTTAATACAAACTTCAGAATCGGTAAAATCCTTTCTTATAGGAAGATTTATAATCTCACCGTCATAGTCATTATCACCGATTGAGTCCATATCTCCTACAACTACTGCAGGTTTTATACCCAATTTCTTTGCATGATTATATCCGCCGTCAGCACAAATCACATAATCGTCTTGACGGAGTTTTTGTTTTATTATATCATAATTATCAATTATTCCGTTACCAATTATAACAGCACGCATTATTCCTCACACTCCTTAATAAGAGCTTTTGTAGATTGTTCTATATTGTCGTTAAACACTGCAGAGCCGGCAACAATAACATTAGCACCAAGCTCGACAACTTTCTTTATATTTGAAACATTAACACCGCCGTCAACCTCTACGTTGAAGTTTTCACCCAACAGAGTTCTTAAAAATGTTATTTTAGAGTTAACTTCTTCTATGTATTTTTGTCCGCCGTAGCCCGGGTGAACACTCATAACCAAAACCATATCAACTAAAGGAAGATATTCTAATATTTCTTCTACATCTGTTTCAGGGTTTAAGGCAATTCCTGCTTTTACACCAAATGATTTAATAAGCTCAATGCAAGCCTTTACATCCTTTGTTGCCTCAACATGAATAGTGATTGAATCTGCTCCTGCCTTAACAAAATCCTCTATGTATCTTTCGGGGTCCATTATCATCAAATGAACATCAAAAAAAAGATTTGAATAAGGTCTTATTGATTTGTAAACGCAAGCTCCAAATGTAATGTTCGGAACAAACATTCCGTCCATAACATCTATATGAAGCCATTTAGCACCTGCTTTTTCTGTTTCTTCAACACATTCTCTTAATTTTGAAAAGTCTGCTGATAGAATTGACGGTGATAGTATCATAGTTTTGTCCTTTCTTATAATTCCCATTGTTTTATTTGTTTTAGTGTATCATACATTTTACAGTAGCTTTCATATCTTGATTGTGATATAAAGCCGTCCTTAACTGCATTTTTCACAATACAGTCAGGCTCGTTTATGTGAGCACAGCCTGAGAAACGGCAACCGTTTTTATATTCTGACATTTCGGGGAAGTAATCAGATAATTCCTGCGGTGTCATTATTTCTGCCTCAAATGAACTGAAACCAGGTGTATCCAAAACATATCCGCCATTATTCAGTTCAAATAACTCCACATGTCTTGTTGTATGCTTTCCTCTTTGGATTTTATTGCTTATTGCACCTGTTTCCAAATCATCATCAACCAAAAGATTTAAAAGACTTGATTTCCCGACTCCTGAAAGGCCTGCAAAAGCAGTAGTCTTACCCTCAAGATAATTATATAACCCGTCAGGCAGATTGTTCTCCTTAGCACAGGCTTCAAAAACAGGGTATCCTGTATTTTTATATATTTCCTTGATTTTATCAGCAGAAGAAATATCGGTTTTATTAATACAAAGTGAGGGTTTAATTCCTCTTGACTCTGCCATAACCAAAAGCTTGTCTATAAAATAAAAATCAGGCTCAGGGTTAGTTGTGGCTATAACTACAACCAATAAATCAATATTTGAAACAGGGGGGCGTACAAGCTGGGATGTTCTTTCCATTATTTTTTCAATATTTCCGTGAGTTTCGTCAATAATTTCAATCAAAACTCTGTCACCAATCATCGGCTTAATTTTTTCTTTTCTGAAAATGCCTCTTGCCTTACATTCATATATCAAGTTGTTTTCAGCTTTCACATAGTAAAATCCGCCTATTCCTTTAAAAATTATTCCCTGCAAATAATTTCATCTCCTGTTTTAGTTTTCAAATGATAATTCTTTTTTTAGCTCGGCACACATTCTCATACCTTGCTGATTTTTGTTTTGTGTGTATTCCTTGTCCAACAGATTTACAACACTTATCACCAATTCCTTTGCACCCCATGAAATTTCTATTTTACCAAGTTTCGTTTTGAGCTCCGAAATTTCAGGTTCGGTAAAGGATTTTCCTGATATTTGCTCGACTTCGCGTAAAGATTCCGTAAAACCTTGTGCGTCAAAATACTTGGCAGAATAAAGTAATATAAATGCCGTGTCGTAATCTTTCATTTCGGTGTAATATTTTGAGTAATATCTGTATATTCTTGCAATGTCTGTTTTCCTTAAAGCACACGAATGAGCCATTGAGATAACTGCAAGATATGATTTCATATATTTTTTTCCTTTGTATGCATCAGCTAAGGCAAACATAAGCTGAATGTTTACAGGATTAAATTTTAGACCCTTTTTCAATATATCTATAGCCTTGTCATATTGTCTTTGCTCCAGCATCATTGCTCCAAACACCAAATATGCCGATGCTAAATCCACTTGAGTTCCAATTATTTGCTTTCTCTGTTGTTTTTTCGGATTATACGGATGATAAAGATTTGCATACAAAAGCAATTCAAAGCTGTTACGAAAACTGCGGTATTCAATTAAATCTGTATCTTCATATTTTACCGTTTCCTTTTTAATTACCTCTTTAATAAGCTTCAGAGCATCCTCTCTTTTATTTTCCTGTTTTAATTTC
The DNA here is from genome assembly GCA_045645365.1 of Clostridia bacterium. Taxonomy (GTDB): domain Bacteria; phylum Bacillota; class Clostridia; order UBA1381; family UBA1381; genus RGIG1988. Next base: position 175,665 of record JAZRIR010000012.1, read on the forward strand.
TGCACCTGTAAAAGAGCGGCCATAAATACCTTTGAGTGATTTTCTATATCTTCCGCCTTGGTCAAAAGTTCTTCGGGAGGTTTTGCGTCCTTCATAAGATTTTCCAAAACATCTGAATAGCTTTCTTCTCTAATTTCCTCATCAATAATAATCTGTTCTAAAAGTTCAATCTCATTATCTGCAATTTCACCGACTTCTTCATATTCTTCGTCAGCAAGCAGGTACATCTTTGAACTGTCTGCACATACATAAAGATGTTTAGTATAGCTTTCGTTGTAGATGATATAAACATAGCTAAACAATTTTTCATAAAGGTTTTTCTCAGGCATTTTTATTCTTAAAATTTTCGCACCTGCAAATTCAAGAGGAACAGAAACCTCGAATTCCTCAAAGGTGTACGGTGAGGGGAGATTATGCTGTGCATACAGAGCCCTGTAATAGTTATTAACGAATGCGCCTTTTTCTGCAATTATTGATGTTATAATATAAATTGGCTCCTGATTAATTTTTGATGGCAGTATGTTACGCTCTACCAAAAATCTTATTTGAAAATCAACATCAGAAGTTGTTGGGGTTTCTTCTTTAATTGCATCTTCGGGTTTTTTTCTATCTTTTAATTTTTTGAAAAATTTCATATTATGCTTCCTTTAATGTGATATTCTGTAGGTATTTTATCATTATGGGAAGGGATTGTCAATTAATCGGTCATAAAATCCTTATAAAGATACAGAGAACCGCAAATAACAATCATTTTGCCCAGATTTTTTGCTTTTTCGTATGCAATTTTTATATTTTCACAAGGGATACACATAAATCCATGCTTTGATATAATACCGGAAAGTTCTTCTGCTGTTGCCGAACGGGGATTATCCTTTACCGAAACAGTAAATACCTCATTGTCTGAACCAAAACCATTATTTGTTAATTCCTCTATTGCACCGTCAATATCCTTATCCCGCATAAATCCCATAATAAAACATATATCCTTGTCGGGAAAGTACCTTTTCAGAGAGCTTGATAATGCATTCATACCATTTTTGTTATGAGCGCCATCAAAAATTGTGAGCGGTTGTTCAGTTATTATATCCAGTCTGCCGACATTTTTTGCTTTTAGAAGTCCGCTTCTTATAAACTCTTCTTCAATTCCTAAAATTTTAGAACATTCAATCGCAAGAGATGCATTTTGTGCCTGATGAGTACCAAGAAGTGAAATTTTCAAGTTCTTTAGTTCCTTATAATCGAATTCCTCGCAGCAGTTTTTGAATGTGTGAAGAGTAACATCTTCTGCTATAATAAATTGGTTGTTGTTTTTGATTGCGGTATTTTTCAGAACATCGATTATTTCGTCATCCTGAGGAATAGTTACAGTCATACTGTTTTCTTTTATTATTCCTGCTTTTTCACCTGCGATTTCTCCTAAAGTTTCACCAAGATACTCCGTATGGTCCTTTGCAATTTTAGTTATTACGGTTATTATAGGATTTTTTATTATATTTGTTGCATCTCTTGTTCCGCCAAGACCTGTTTCCAATACTACATAATCACAATTTTTTTCTTTAAAATAACAAAATGCTGCAGCTGTCCATATTTCGAACTGTGTGGGGAGTTCACCTGTCTCCGCTTTAACCAGTTCAGCTTTTTTTTGAACTGTTTTTAGAATTTTCTCCAAATCCGTATCGGAAATCTCGGTATTATCTATTGTGATTCTCTCATTTACTCTTATCATATTAGGTGAGGTATATTTTCCTGTTACATATCCTGCATCGGTTAATATGTTCTGCAAGAAACTGCAGACTGAGCCCTTTCCATTTGTTCCTGCTATATGAATGAACTTCAAAGAATCCTGTGGATTTCCTAAAAGATTAGTGAGCTTATCTATGCTCTCAAGCCTTAATTTTGCAACTGCTTGAAATGAATTTGCGTACTTTATAAAATCGGCTTTTTTGTCCATTTTCTTCATCCCTTATATTTTATTACTGATATTATACAGCAAATTCTTCAAAATTGCAATGGAACATTTACGATAGCTTTAAAAAAATAGTTGCAATCTCATATTATTTGTGGTATAATGTCTTGTATATATTATACATTAAAGGGAGAGATTTTAATGAAAAAGATTATGAGCATTGTTTTGGCTGCAGTTATGTGTCTTGGACTTGCGGCTTGTGGAGAAAAGACAACAAGCGATTATGTTATTGCTACAGACAAGGGATTCAGTCCTTTCGAATTCCAGGATGCTGACGGAAACATTGTTGGTATTGATATGGATATTCTTGCAGCTATTGCAGAGGATCAGGGATTTACATATGATCTTCAGTACATTGGTTGGGACGCTGCAATCGCAGCTTGTCAGGCAGGTCAGGCTAATGGTATGATAGCAGGTGCTTCAATCACAGACGAAAGAAAAGAATCAGGCTGGATTTTCTCTGATGGTTACTACGATGCAACACAGGGTATGGCAGTTGCGTTGGATTCAGACGTTGACAGCTTTGAAGACTTGAACGGCAAAAAGGTTGCTGTTAAAAATGGTACTATGAGCAATAAGTATGCTGAAAGCATCAAGGATCAGTACGGCTTTGAGGTTGTAACATTCCCAACATCACCTGATATGTATCAGGCAGTTCTCGGCGGTCAGGTTGTTGCTTGTTTTGATGACACTCCAATTTTGAAGTACAACATCAAAATCGGAGAATTGGCAATGAAGTTCGTTGAAGGAACAGAAAATGAACCTGCACAGTACGGATTTGCAATTTTTGACGCTGCAAATCAGGAGCTTGTCGACAAGTTCAATGCAGGGCTTGTAAATATCAAGGCAAACGGAAAGTATGATGAAATCATTGCTAAATATTTAGGCTGATTTATAGTTAAACATAATAACTGTAGGGGCATCGTGATTTCGGTGCCCCTTACAGAATGTATAGGAGGATTTGTGCTTTATGAGCCAAATTATAAATACTTATGGCCAGTTATTGCTTTCAGCAATGGGACAAACCTTACTCCTTGCTCTGCTCGGATTGTTTTTCGGGTGTATTCTTGGAATAATATTTGGATTGGCAAGTGTGGTTGACAACAAAATAAGTAAAACTATTTCATTAATATATGTAAATCTCATCAGAGGAGTTCCAATGATAGTGTTGGCTTTCTTTGTATTCTATGGTGTGCCTTACGGAGCAAAGAATTTAGGGATTCCTATGGTGTTCACGGCTCTTCAGGCAGGAACTATATGTCTTGCTCTTAACTGCGGTGCTTATATGTCTGAGATTATCCGTGCGGGTATTCAGGCTATTAACCCCGGACAGATGGAGGCTGCAAGAAGCCTTGGTCTTGGATATTGGAGGGCAATGTTCAGAGTTGTTCTTCCTCAGGCAATCAAGAATATGATTCCGAGTATTGTTAATCAGTTTATTATAACCCTGAAGGATACATCAATTCTTTCTGTTATCGGTTTTCCTGAACTGGTTAATAAAGCTCAGAATGTTATCGCAATTACTTTTAAGTCCTTTGAAACATGGGCTATTGTTGCGGTGATGTATCTTGTTGTGATTTTAGCTCTGCAGCAGGTTGCAAATGCATTGGAAAGGAGATTGAAGCGTGGTCGGTGATAATAAGAATATAAAAATCCATGTTGATAATCTTATTAAGAGTTTTAACAATCTTGAGGTTTTACGCGGAATTTCCACTGATATTTATGAAGGTGAAGTTGTTTGCGTTATAGGTCCTTCAGGCTCGGGAAAATCTACCTTTCTAAGATGTTTAAACAGACTTGAATCAATAACAAGCGGAGAGGTTGTAGTTGACGGTTATCAGATTGATGATAAGAAAATCAACATAAATAAAGTAAGAGAAAACATTGGAATGGTGTTTCAACATTTTAACTTGTTTGAGAATATGAATGTATTACAAAATATTATGTTGGCACCTGTTGATGTTAAGAAAATGGATAAAGAAGAAGCTAAAAAGATTGCTATGGAGCTTTTGGAAAAGGTTGGTCTTACCGATAAAGCGGAAAATTATCCGTCTCAACTATCGGGCGGACAAAAGCAGAGAGTAGCTATTGCGAGAGCTTTGGCAATGAATCCTGATATTATGCTTTTTGATGAACCTACATCTGCACTTGACCCTGAAATGGTGGGAGAGGTTTTGCAGGTTATGAAGGAGCTTGCAGCACAAGGTATGACAATGGTGGTTGTAACTCATGAAATGGGATTTGCAAGAGAGGTTGCAGACAGAGTTATATTCATTGACGAAGGTGTTATTCTGGAGGAAGGAACTCCGCAAGAAGTATTTGGAAATCCTAAACATCCGAGAACAATAGACTTTTTGAATAAGGTATTATAAGAGGGTATTGTGCTATGATTGGCACAATACTTTTTTATAAAATAAAAAAATCACTTGCGTATGCAAGTGATTTTTTGGTGGGAGAGGATGGATTCGAACCATCGAAGCGAAGCGCAACAGATTTACAGTCTGCCCCCTTTGGCCACTCGGGAACTCTCCCAAATATTAAGGGTAAGTGATTTCTTACCCCTTTGGAGCTGGTGATGGGACTCGAACCCGCGACCTGCTGATTACAAATCAGCTGCTCTACCAATTGAGCTACACCAGCAAATATTAAATTAATGGTGGGAGTTACAGGGCTCGAACCTGTGACATCCTGCTTGTAAGGCAGACGCTCTCCCAGCTGAGCTAAACTCCCATTGAAGTGGTCGGGATGACAGGATTCGAACCTGCGGCCCTCTGGTCCCAAACCAGATGCGCTACCAAACTGCGCTACATCCCGCTATCTTCTGTCTCAACCGACGACTTGAATATGATAACACATTTCAGATGTATTATCAATAAGTGAAAATAGTCGAAAAATCAAAATAATACCTAAATGCTCTATAAATCTCTCTTTTTCTTTAAATATCTCAATTAATCATTTTTTTTACTATTTTTTATAAAATCTTTTATTATATAAAATAAGACAAAAATACTTAAAACTCCTGCAAACCTGTAGAGCTTATCTACTATAAATTCAAAGTCAAATCCGGAAAGGAAAAAACCTGTGATAAGAACTGAATAATGGGCAATTTTTTTTGCTGTGAATTCTTTGATGCGGGATATTAAGGCATAAGCATTTGAAACTGCAGTTGTCAGCATTGAGATAAATATTGTCACAAAATAAAAATAACCTAGTAAGTCTGATTGGCGCATCGCTATTGTCAATAGAGGCATAGCACCAAGATTAATCATACCATTGTAGATGCATATTATATACCAAAGCATACTGATTATTGGCAGAAGAATAGTAAAAGTGATAATGGCAGCTCTTTTGTTTGTTAATTTATCCGAGTCTTTGGAAAGTATACACAAAATTGCACAAGCTGTTAAAAGATTGTAAGCAGAATAACTTACTGATGAAATTGCCCAGTTTATTTCAGGTTTGAATACGGCGACATTTTGCTCTCTGAAGAAGAGAATATATATACAGAATAACAAGATTGATAATATTATGAGGATGGACATAACTGTTTGTGCCGAAACAAATCCCTTATAACCCTTTGACAGTATCAAATGAGAAGATATAAGCATAATTAATACACCATATATTTTCCTGATTCCGAAGACGCATCTTAACAGCTCTCCCGAACCCGAGAGCATAGCACAAAAAATAATCATTATAAGCAGATATGAAATGACTGTGCTAAAAAAAGACAAGTACCTATTCATTATTGAACTAAAATAGCTATCAATGTTATATGTACCAAGTTTCTTTGAACGTTGGGTTACGGCATATAAAATAATTGAAAAAATAGAAACAGACAGTATTATCCCAAAGAAACCAAGCTTGGAATACCTTGAAAAATAAAGTAAAATCTCACTCCCTGTTGCGAAGCCTGCCCCAATAAGACCTGAAATGAATACTCCTGATATAATAAAAGCTTTTTTCAAAAAAATCACCCGTTGCAATTATATGCAACGGGTTTTAATTACATTCTTGAAAGTGAGAGAATTTTGAACTCTATCACATCATTTGGTGTAGTTACTTTTACTGTATCATTTACAGTTTTTCCAAGTAACGCTTTGCCAACAGGAGATTCTATTGAAATTTTGTCGTTATCCGGATCAGATTCTACGGTGCTTACAATGTCGTATTCAAGCTCTTCGTCAAATTCGATATCTAAAAGGGTAACCTTTGAGCCGAGACACACTGCATCAGGAGTGATTTCATCCTCTCTTATTACTCTTGCATGCTTGACAATATCATCGAGAATCATTATCTTTTCTTCGACCTCTGCCTGTTCTTTTTTTGCTTCATCATATTCTGCATTTTCTGATAAATCTCCAAAGCCTCTTGCAATTTTTATTTTTTCAGAAATCTCTGGGCGTCTTACAATTTTGAGGTGGTCAAGCTCATCAATAAGCTTCTTTAATCCATCATCACACGCCAATATAATTTCTTTTTGTTCTGTCATTTTAAACATCCCCTTAAAAATAGTACTTTTGCACACTCATGGACGCCAAACATTATTAGATTCTAACACAAATATTAAAAAATGTCAATGTTTTTGCGAAAATAGTTATAATAATATATGCATATTGCTGAATAGATATTATAAATTAAGTAAAAAATACGAAAAAAAGTAGGGGTGTTTAATATAGATACAAGTGTGTTAAAAGAGAACTTTGTAAAATACTATGGCGGAGCAACAGATGGTTTAAAATGTTTTAAAAACTGTGTTGGAATTGTTTTATATGGAGCGGGTCTTGAAGAAAGTAATATTTCTATGGGCTCGATAACATTGTCTGTTGGTACAGATGTGATTATAAGAGTTAAGGAGGATTTTAGCTTTAAAATAATTTCCTCAGATATGGATACGGAATTTGAATGTCCTCTGGAAAGCTTAAGGGATTTTAACGGGGATAAAATGCCAAAAGCTTTATTCAGGGTGTGTGCATTGATGAAAGGTGAAATTAAAGGTGGAGAAATTCTTATAGATTACAGTATTAATGACAAGAGATTTAAAAGGCCTGTGACTGCGTTAGCATCTTTAATAGGACTTATGGATAAAGGTAAATTGCCTGATATTGAAACGGTAAAATTTTTGATAGAAGAATGTGACGAGGAGAAATATTCTGTTCTTGCGTCAGAGCTTTATGGGAGAAAAAACACAATATTAAATCGAAGAAATGACGGTAAATTTGAATATTTACCTTTTAATCTTTCAGGATTAAAGGCAGTAATTTCCTATGTTGATAGTAAGAGAACAGATATTAAAAAAGAGCTATCCGATGAAGAGATGGAAAAGTACAAATCTAATGAAAGTAAAAGAATAGAACTTATTAAAGCTGAGATTGATGGTAAAAAAACCATTACGCCACAAATTGCAAAGATTTTCAAGGCATCTGCAGCAGAGCTGTTTAATATGCTTGGGAAGAGTGTAGATTATCTGTCGGATATGTATAAGATATCTGAAGAAACAGGACTTACAAAAGCAGTTGTTCCTGTATATTCTATAGGGGGTGTTTGTGCTTTTGTTGAGGATAAGGATGTAGACCGATATGTTGAAGAGGCTTCTTCTCTATACCAAAAAAAGGCAGGCCAAATGCCTACCTTTTGTATCTGCGACAGTTCATCGAGCGGAATAATATCAGACATTAAATCTGAATAGCACGATATCTCCGTCTTTCATCACATACTCTTTTCCCTCTGAACGGACCAATCCCTTTTCCTTTGCTGCAACCATAGAGCCACATTCCATAAGGTCTTTGTATGATACCACTTCGGCACGGATAAATCCTCTTTCAAAATCTGAGTGGATTTTTCCTGCTGCTTGAGGTGCTTTTGTGCCTTCTGTGATTGTCCATGCGCGAACTTCAGGCTCGCCTGCTGTTAGGTAGCTGATAAGACCCAATAGCTTGTAGCTTGCCTTAATCAAACGGTCAAGTCCTGACTCACTCATACCAAGCTCTTGTAAGAACATTTCCTTTTCTTCAGGGTCAAGCTGTGAAACTTCTTCTTCTATTCTTGCTGAAACAGGCATCACTATTGAATTTTCGCTTGATGCAATTTCCTCAACCTTTTTAACATATTCATTGTTTTCAATACCTTTGGAAAAATCGTCTTCTGATACATTTGCAGCATATAAGACAGGCTTCATTGAAATCAAAGCAATTTCTTTTAAAATTAATTCTTCTTCAGGTGTGTAATCAAGGCTTCTTGCAGGTTTACCGTTTTCTAAAGCTTGCATAACTCTTTCTAAAAGAGCAAGCTCTGTTGCAAGGCTCTTGTCGCCCTTCATAAGCTTTTTTGTTCTCTCAATTCTTCTTTCCAATATTTCAACATCAGAGAAAACCAATTCAAGATTAATTGTTTCAATATCTCTTGCGGGGTCAACCGAACCGTCAACATGAGTGATGTTTGTATCTTCAAAGCATCTTACAGCATGAACTATTGCATCAACCTCTCTTATGTGTGACAAAAACTTGTTTCCAAGTCCTTCTCCCTTTGATGCACCCTTAACAAGTCCTGCAATATCAACAAATTCGATATATGCTCTTGTGACCTTTTTCGGATTATACATATTTGCCAAAGCATCAATTCTTTCGTCAGGTACATCAACGATACCCACATTCGGCTCGATTGTACAGAATGGGTAGTTCGCAGATTCCGCACCTGCTTGTGTTATAGCATTAAATAAAGTGGATTTTCCGACATTCGGTAGTCCTACTATACCAAGTTTCATATTACTTCATTCTCCTTTAAAAAATCCTTATATTTCAAGGTTTTTAGGTGTTTTCCATTATTGGCCTGACACCAATTTGACACCATTTAGTTTCCCCCAAATTTTCACAATTAAAAATTATATCATAATTTTGGATAATAGTCAATTATTCTGTGAGTTTTTGTCCAAATTTAACACAAATGTATGATTCTGAAAAGTATTCCTAAAGAAAAGCGCACTGAAATTAATTCGGCACGCTATGCGTCAAAAAGGAACAAAAAAATGTACGTCCCCAAACGGCAAGAGAACCTGCATCATTTAATTGCTGTAGGTTCTTTTGTTTTTAACTTGAATATTAAAAATATTGAACGGATACCATAGATAATATATATTTGTCAATTATTATAAAATAGTGTATAATTAAAGCAACAAACGTATGTTAGGAGGAAATCAAATGACTATCCAGCAATGTAAATATGTTGTGAAAATAGCTAAGACTGGGTCCTTCAGCGAAGCGGCGAAACAGCTTTTTATTGCCCAATCCTCTCTTTCAATAAGCATAAAACAATTAGAACAAGAGCTTGGAATAAAAATTTTTGAACGCTCTGGAAATGGAGTTTATCTTACTAATGAGGGTGAAGAATTTGTAAGTTATGCTACCAGAGTTTGTGAAAGTGATGATTTCATTACCGACAGATATTCCAATAGAAATATTCAGAAAAGATTATATATTGCAACTCAGCATTATGACTTTATTGCAGATATTTTCGGTAATTTCTTGAAGAAGTTTGACTCTGACAGGTACCGTTTTTCAATAAGGGAGATTGAAACATACAATGTGATACGTGACGTGGAAACAGGGCATTGTGATATCGGTATAATTGCTATTAAAGATGGCGATTACGATGTGATGCAGCGGTATCTTGGAAACAAGAAGCTAACATTTGAAAAACTATTGATTGTATCTCCACATGTTTTCCTTAGAAAAGAGCATCCTTTAGCAACTTCAAACAGACTTGCAAATAGCGATTTAAAAAAATATCCTTATGTTTCATACGAACAAGGTGAGCATAATAGTTCCTTTTTTACAGAAGAACTAACGGATATATCATATATTGACAGACACATAGAAATTAGCGACAGAGCTACTCTTATGAATGTGCTTATGCTCACAGATTCTTATACAATAGGAACGGGAATTATGCCCTCTGCGCTTAATAAGGGAGATATTGTCAGTGTTCCCTTTGAAAGTAAAGAATCATATATTATAGGCTATCTTTTGAATGATGAAAGAAAAATTTCTGAGGTAACGCAAGCTTTTATAAACCAGTTAGAAGATAGAACAAACAGAAAGGAATTAACAAAATGAAAGCTCTTATAAAAAAATATCCCGAAAAAGGCTTATGGTTTGAAGATGTACCAGAGCCTTTAACTGGGAGTAATGATGTAAAGATTAAAATACATAAAACAGCAATATGCGGAACTGACCTTCACATATACAATTGGGATGAATGGTCGCAAAAAACTATACAAACTCCCCGTGTTATAGGTCACGAGTATGTGGGAGAAATTGTTGAAGTAGGCAAAAATGTTTCTAATTGGAAGATAGGAGATATAGTTTCAGGAGAAGGACATATTGTCTGCGGCAAGTGCAGAAACTGTCTTGCAGGAAACGGGCATCTTTGCAAGGAAACTGTAGGTGTTGGAGTAAATCGTGACGGTGCTTTTGCCGAGTTTCTTGTTATTCCTCAGGAAAACGTAAGAAAATGCGAAAAAGATATTCCTGAGGAAATGTATGCGATATTTGACCCGTTTGGTAACGCGGTACATACAGCGCTTTCATTTGACCTTACAGGAGAGGATGTGCTTATTACCGGGGCAGGTCCTATTGGTATTATGGCAGCAGCCGTTTGTAAGCACGTAGGTGCAAGACGTGTTGTAATAACTGATATAAACGATGAAAGACTTGAACTTGCTAAAAAGCTCGGTATACAGTATACAGTGAATACGGCAAAGGAAGATTTGTCAGAGATAATGGAAAAGCTTTCAATTAAAGAGGGCTTTGATGTAGGACTTGAAATGTCAGGTAGTGAAATTGCACTTAATACAATGATAGACCATATGATTCACGGTGGTAAGATTGCACTTCTCGGTCTTTTAAAGAGTGACAGTAAAGTGGATTGGTCAAAAATCATCTTTAATGGTCTTATTATTAAAGGTATCTATGGAAGAGAAATGCATGAAACCTGGTATAAAATGTCAGCTATGCTTCAGGGCGGTCTTGATATTTCTAATATCATTACACATCGTATGGATATAAGAGACTATGAAAAAGGCTTTGAAGCAATGAATAGCGGAAAAAGCGGCAAGGTCATTCTTGACTGGGCATCATTAAATTAAGAAAAGGTGAGAAAAATGAAAACAGCACTTAAATATTTTAAAGAAATCTGTGAAAATATAGAAAAAGAAGGACTTACGAAAAATGAAAAGGTTATAACCTCTCCGCAGGGTGCTAAGGTAAGCCTTAGTGATGGCAGAGAAGTTATAAATATGTGTGCAAATAACTACCTCGGTCTTGCAAATAATAAAGAAGTTATTGATGCAGTAAAAGAAAGCTACAGTACATATGGTTACGGACTTTCTTCTGTACGTTTCATATGCGGAACACAAAAGCTTCACAAGGATTTGGAGGAAAAACTCAGCAAATTTTTAGGGACAGAGGATACAATTTTATATTCCTCCTGCTTTGATGCAAACGGCGGACTTTTTGAAACACTTCTTACAGAAGAGGATGCAGTTATAAGTGATGAACTTAATCACGCAAGCATTATTGACGGTATCAGACTTTGTAAGGCTAAAAGATTTCGTTACAAGAATAACAATATGGAAGACTTACGTAGTAAGCTTGAGGAAACAAAGGATTGCCGTATCAAGCTAATCGCAACAGACGGTGTATTCTCTATGGATGGTATTGTTGCAGACCTTAAAAGCATTTGTGACCTTGCTGATGAATATGACGCACTTGTTATGGTGGATGACAGCCACGCAGCGGGTTTTATGGGGGCAACAGGCAGAGGAACGGCAGAACATTGTGGAGTTAGTGGCAGAGTGGATATTATAACGGGTACATTTGGTAAAGCTCTTGGTGGCGCATCAGGCGGTTTTACATCAGGAAGAAAGGAAATTATAGACCTTCTTCGTCAGCGCTCAAGACCGTACCTTTTCTCCAATACACTTGCACCTGCTGTTGCGGCAGGCTCATTAAAAGTGCTTGAGATTATAGAAAAAGACCTTTCAATGCGTGAAAAGCTGTTTTCAAATACAAAGCTCTTTGCACAAAAGATTAAGGAAATCGGTCTTGATGTTATGGATGGCGGTACACCTATTATTCCTGTAATGCTTTATGATGAGCATAAAGCTGTTGAAATGGCAAAGCGTATGATGGATAAGGGTGTATATGTAGTTGCGTTTTCCTATCCTGTTGTACCAAAGGGAAAGGCAAGAATCAGAACTCAGCTTTCGGCAACACTCAGCGAAGCAGATATTCTTTATATCGTTGATTGCTTTAAGCAGGTAAAAGAAGAAATGGGGCTTTAATATAAAGGGTGCAGTTTATAGTAATTGCACCCTTTAGCTTTTTCTTTAATACACTAAAGAGGGGTGAAGATATGAATGAGTTTATAATGACAACTATGGAGATAATAGGAACAATAGCCTTTTCAATTTCTGGTGCATTGATTGGTATAAGCTGTGGCCTTGATATTTTTGGCGTTGTTTTTCTTGGTGTGATAACATCTGTCGGTGGGGGGATGCTAAGAGATGTTATGATTGGAAATATTCCTCCATTAATTTTTTCAAATACTTATCTTTTTATCCTTGCCGCAATAACGGCAATAATTGTTTTTATTGTTGCTTATATCAACAGGCAGCATTTTCAGACGCTAAAAGAGAAAATTGAAAAAATCAATAACATATTTGATGCAATAGGCTTATCTGCCTTTACTGTAACCGGAACAGAGATAGCTTGTGCAGCTGGGTTTTCAGATAAAATTTTGTTAGTTGTTCTTATGGGAATGACAACTGGTGTAGGCGGAGGAATATTCCGTGATGTTTTAGTTTCAAAAACCCCATATGTGTTAAAAAAACATATTTACGCTCTTGCTTCCATTGTTGGAAGTGTAATCTACTACTGTATAAGAATCGCTACAAGAGAGAAAGCTATCGGCACCGTTTTTGCAATGCTGACAGTTTTTGTTATAAGAATGCTCGCTACAAAATATCGTTGGGAGTTGCCCAAAATAGAACTAACCGAAAAATAGGTCACCTCGGGGAATTTTATGTAAATAGAATTTCCTTTCAAATATAGAAACCACTTTGGGACGTACATTTTATGGTATGATTTAATTGACAATCAGATAATGTGTCCCATCCCCGAAATAAACGTCCCTAAACGGCAAAAATCACACTATTGTCCACAAAAAACAATAGTGTGATTTTTTATGAGTAATTCCATATTAAATTAATTTTGCGTCAAACTCTTTAAATAGTCTTATATACGCCCTGACACCATTTCCGACACCAATTTTTTATGAGATATACGGAGATATACGGGAATATATAGAATTCTGCTCTTGTGATAATCCTTTGTTTATAGCCATTTAGAGAGTTTTATAAGTATACATAGACTTATATGAAATTGGTGCATGAACTACTATACCTAGTTTCATAAAATTTCACTTCTCCATTGTATCAACTGGGTTGTGATAGAACACAACAACCCACATTATATCACACAGATAGTTTCTTTTCAATAGGTATAAATTAAATTGTTACTGTTTTTGTGCTAATATGCATAATAAATGCATAATAATTGTGAGTTTGGTTGATAAATTTTATTTAAAATGTAAATAATATGAAATATTAGCAAAAAAATTATAGACTTTTTTAAAATTTGTGGTATAATGTTAAGAGTATGGGTGTGTTTTCACCTAAAAAACTATACTGGAGGAAGAATAATGAGTAAAAAGTATGTTTATTTGTTCTCAGAGGGCGACGCTTCAATGAGAGAATTGCTCGGTGGTAAGGGTGCTAACCTTGCTGAAATGACAAAGCTTGGCTTGCCTGTTCCACAGGGATTCACAATCTCAACAGAAGCTTGTACACAGTACTATGAGGACGGCAAGAAGATTAACGATGCTATTCAGGCTGAAATTATGGAAAACATTGTTAAGATGGAAGAAATCACAGGCAAAAAGTTTGGTGATAAGGTTAATCCTTTGTTGGTATCTGTTCGTTCAGGTGCCAGAGCATCAATGCCTGGTATGATGGACACAATCCTTAACCTTGGTCTTAACGAAGATGTTGTTAATACTATTGCTGAAAAATCAGGAAATCCTCGTTGGGCTTGGGATTGCTACAGAAGATTTATTCAGATGTATTCAGACGTAGTTATGGAAGTTGGTAAGAAATATTTTGAACAGCTTATCGACGAAATGAAAGAAAAGAAGGGTGTTACTCAGGACGTTGAATTGACAGCTGACGATTTGAAGGAATTGGCTGCACAGTTCAAGGCTGAATACAAGGCTAAAATCGGTGACGATTTCCCAACTGATCCAAAAGAACAGTTGATGGGCGCTGTTAAGGCTGTATTCCGTTCATGGGACAACCCAAGAGCTAATGTATATAGAAGAGATAACGATATCCCTTATTCATGGGGTACTGCAGTTAACGTACAGATGATGGCATTCGGTAACATGGGTGAAACATCAGGTACAGGTGTTGCATTTACTCGTGACCCTGCTACTGGTGACAAGCACTTGATGGGTGAATTCTTGATGAACGCTCAGGGTGAAGACGTTGTTGCAGGTGTTAGAACTCCTCAGAAGATTGACCAGTTAAAAGAGGTTATGCCTGAAGTTTACGAACAGTTCATCGGTATCTGCAATAAGCTCGAAAATCACTACAGAGATATGCAGGATATGGAATTCACTATCGAAGACAAGAAGCTTTATATGCTTCAGACAAGAAATGGTAAGAGAACAGCTCAGGCTGCTTTGAAGATTGCCTGTGACTTGGTTGACGAAGGAATGATTTCTGAAGAAGAAGCTGTTCTTATGATCGACCCAAGAAACCTTGACACATTGTTGCACCCACAGTTCGATGCTAAGGCATTGAAGGCTGCTTCACCTGTTGGTAAGGCATTGCCTGCATCTCCTGGTGCTGCTTGCGGTAAGATTGTATTTACTGCTGATGATGCTAAGGAATGGGCTGAAAGAGGCGAAAAGGTTGTATTGGTTAGACTTGAGACTTCACCTGAAGATATCGAAGGTATGAAGGCTGCTCAGGGTATCCTTACAGTTCGTGGCGGTATGACATCACACGCAGCTGTTGTTGCTCGTGGTATGGGTACATGTTGTGTATCTGGTTGCTCAGAAATCGCTATGGACGAAGAAAACAAGAAGTTCACACTTGCTGGCAAGACATATGTTGAAGGTGATTATTTGTCACTTGATGGTTCAACAGGTAACATCTATGACGGTGTTATCCCAACAGTTGATGCTTGAATCGGCGGAGACTTCGGTAGAATTATGGCTTGGGCTGACAAGTATAAGGTATTGAAGGTTAGAACAAACGCTGATACTCCTGCTGATGCTAAGAAGGCAAGAGAATTGGGTGCTGAAGGTATCGGTCTTTGCCGTACAGAGCACATGTTCTTCGAAGGCAACAGAATTGATGCATTCAGAGAAATGATTTGTTCAGATACAGTTGAAGAAAGAGAAGCAGCATTGGAAAAGATTCTTCCTATGCAGCAGGGCGACTTCGAAGCTCTTTATGAAGCTTTGGAAGGCCATCCGGTAACAATCAGATTCTTGGATCCTCCTCTTCACGAGTTCGTTCCAACAACTGAAGAAGATATTGCTGCTCTAGCTAAGACTCAGGGTAAGACTGTTGAACAGATTAAGGCTATTATCGATTCACTTCACGAATTCAACCCAATGATGGGACACAGAGGTTGTCGTTTGGCTGTAACATATCCTGAAATCGCTAAGATGCAGACAAAGGCTGTTATCCGTGCAGCTATCAATGTTAAGAAAGCTCATGCTGATTGGAACATCGTTCCTGAAATCATGATTCCATTGGTTGGCGAAATCAAGGAATTGAAGTATGTTAAGGCTATGGTTGTTGAAACTGCTGATGCTGAAATCGCTGCTGCAGGTGCTGACTTGAAGTACGAAGTAGGTACAATGATTGAAATTCCTCGTGCTGCTTTGACAGCTGACGAAATTGCTAAGGAAGCTGATTTCTTCTGCTTCGGTACAAACGACTTGACACAAATGACATACGGCTTCTCAAGAGACGATGCTGGTAAGTTCTTGGATGCTTACTATGATGCAAAAATCTTTGAAAATGACCCATTTGCAAGACTTGACCAGACTGGTGTTGGTAAGTTGATGGAAATGTCAATCAAGCTTGGTAAGCCTGCAAACGATAAGTTGCACTTTGGTATCTGTGGAGAACACGGCGGTGATCCTACATCTGTAGAATTCTGCCACAAGTTGGGCTTGAACTATGTATCATGCTCACCATTCAGAGTTCCGATCGCAAGATTGGCTGCTGCTCAGGCTGCTATTAAAGAAAGAAAATAATTCTTTATAAATGAAAATACAGAGCGAATTTCGCTCTGTATTTTTTATGCCTTTTTTGCTGGATAGGGATTTTGTGTATCTGTTAAGTCTAATAGGAAATCCACACTCGTTCCATAAAATTTTGCTAAAATCATTAGGTTTTCGCTTGTGGGAAGTAGGTCGCCTCGTTCGTATTTTGAAAGTACACTTTGACTTATTCCTGTTTCCATTTCTACTTTTAGTTGTGTATAATCTTTAGTCACTCTCACTAACTTTATATTTTTCATAATATCATACCCCTTTTATTCTATTATTGCATAAAAAATGCTTGACATTCATAATTATTTGGAATATAATATTCAACATAAGAATAAATTATTCAAAAAAATAAAGCATATTTTTAGGAATGCATCTTTTTATTTGCAATTGAGGTGCTGAAGGAGGTTAGTAGGATTTGTCACTTGGCAAGTAAAAAGCACTAATTTTTACAAAAGGAGATGTTTTTATGAACAGCAAAAAATTTTGGAGTTGGGAATCGTATTTACAAACAATTTTAAGTGTGATTTTTGTATTTATAGTAATTGCCGGTATTATTATAGGTTGGAATTTTGACGGATTTTTAACAGCAGTATTTGGTGGAATCTTATCAGCAACTATAGGGGTTTTAATTGTAGGAATTAATATGGTAATTATACATATATCAGATGAAATAAGTGACATAAAAAACATAATTGCAAATATGAACACGTCCGCAATTGAAACTATGGGCACTGCATTATCCAAAGTGGCAGACGAAAAGAAGCAGCAAGAGTACAATCAGGAGCTTTTGAAAAATGGCGGGTGGAAATGCACACAATGCGGTAAGGTAAATCCGACTTATACCGGTACTTGTTCTTGCGGTAAATCCAAATATTGAAAATGAAAATACAGAGCGAATTTCGCTCTGTATTTTTTATTCATTATAAAAGTCAGGTATAAAGCTTTCTCCAACAGATGTTCCGTTCTGTATAAATGCATTTTTAATTCCAAGCTCTACTGCGCAGTTCACAAGTGTTTCATAATATTTTTTAGAAACTATTTTATTTATTTCAGGATAGTTTTTAGCATTTGGCATAGGGGTATATTGGCTCATAATGCTTATATAAATATTATCGCCGTACTTTGAATAGAGATAATCTAATATTTTCTTAGAGTCAAACAAAAGTCCCGGGAGCATCATATGTCTTACAATTACGCCCTTTGTCATTATGTCTTTATTAAATTCATTTTTGCCTACTTGTCTATACATTTCATCAATAGCCTTTTTTGCATATTCAAAATAGTGCGGTGCATTTGAGTATTTAACAGCATATTTATCGTCAAAATATTTCATATCGGGCATATAAATATCAATCAGTCCGTCAAGCATTTTTAAGGCTTCAACATTTTCATAACCACCGCAGTTATATAAAACAGGGATTTTTAATCCTTTATCTTTAGAAAGAATAAGAGCGTCTGCAATCTGCGGAATGTAGTGTGTGGGAGTAACAAGATTTATGTTATGTGCCTTTTGCTTTTCTAAATCAAGAAATACATCGCACAGTTCATTGACGGTCACATATTTCCCCTGATTCAAGGAGCTGATTTTGTAATTTTGGCAGAAAACACAGCCCATATTGCAATGTGAGAAAAATACAGTTCCTGAACCGTTAGTTCCTGAAATCGGGGGTTCTTCCCATTGGTGAAGATAGGCTTTTGCTATTTTTATTCTATCATCAGCCTTACAATAGCCTGTTTGTTCCGAAGTTCTGTCTATTCCGCAAGCCCTTGGACAAAGAGTGCATGATTTTAACAAATTTTTATCCACATTTCCCCCTCCTTTGAGATTAAGTATATCATAAAAGTTTTGCTTTTTCAAGGCGCTGTTTCCCTTGACAAAAAGGCGTGAAAATGGTATATTTATAGTGGTGTATTATACTAATATGAATGAAAGGCTAAAAGTATATGTGGCTTGCAGATAAATGGAAAGATTATAGGCTTGTTGATACAGCGGGCGGAGAAAAATTAGAATATTGGGGTGATTATTTACTAAGACGCCCTGAACCGCAGGCAGTATGGGAAGGCTTTGAAGATGAAAAACTCTGGAACAGTTCAGATGCACATTATCACAGAAGTACATCGGGCGGAGGTCATTGGGAATACAAGAAAAAAGGACTTCCTGAACGATGGACAGTTAAATACAGAGATTTGACCTTTAACATAAAACCTATGGGATTTAAGCATACAGGGCTTTTTCCTGAACAGGCGGTAAACTGGGACTGGTTCTCAGAGCTTATAAAAAATGCCCAAAGACCTATCAAGGTGCTTAATTTATTTGCCTATACAGGCGGTGCTACTGTTGCCGCATTGGCTGCAGGTGCAGAGGTTTGCCATGTTGACGCATCAAAAGGTATGGTTACATGGGCAAAGGAAAATGTTATTTCATCAGGTTTGGGTGAGAAACCTGTCCGTTACATTGTTGATGATGTTAAAAAGTTTGTTGCAAGAGAGGCAAGAAGAGGGAAACTGTATGATGCGGTAATCATGGACCCTCCGTCTTATGGCAGAGGCCCGTCGGGCGAGCTTTGGAAAATCGAAGACGAATTATATCCTCTTATTTGCGATTGTATGAAAATTTTATCCGAAAAGCCGTTGTTTTTCCTTGTTAATTCCTATACAACAGGACTTTGTGCAACGGTTATCTCAAATATTTTAAATCTTACGCTACAGAAAAAATATTCAGGAATAGTCACATCTGACGAAATCGGAATTCCAATGGAAAAGAAAGATTTGGCGCTTCCGTGCGGATTGTCGGTCAGATGGCAGGCTGAATAGTTTTTTGAAAGGAAACTTCGATGATTAAAACAGAAAATCTCACATATTCATATCCGTCACTGGAGGATGAAAATGTCATAAAGAATGTTTTTGAAAATCTTAATATAGAAATAAAAAAGGGTAGCTTTACAGCAGTTTTAGGTCATAATGGCTGCGGAAAATCTACACTTGCAAAGCATTTTAATGCCATTTTGCTGCCAACAGGCGGTAAGGTATATGTGAGCGGAATGGATACAAAGAATGAAGATATGCTCTTTGATATAAGAAGGGATGCAGGAATGGTATTCCAAAATCCTGACAATCAGATTGTTGCCGCATTAGTTGAAGATGAGGTGGCATTTGCACCTGAAAATTTAGGTGTTGAGCCTTTGGAAATCAGAAAAAGAGTAGATGAATGTCTAAAAACTGTGGGAATGAGCAAATTTGTTGAAGCATCAACTGCGGGTCTTTCGGGCGGACAGAAGCAAAGGGTTGCGATTGCATCAATTCTTGCGATGGAGCCGGAATGCATTATTCTTGACGAGCCTACCGCTATGCTTGACCCACGAGGAAGAAAAGAAGTTATTTCTACAATAAAAAAACTTAATAAAAATAAGAATATGACGGTTATTTTAATAACTCATTATATGGATGAGGCAGTTTTAGCTGACAGGGTTTTAGTTATGCAAAAGGGCGAAATTGTTATGGACGGCACACCTAAGGAGGTATTTTCGCATACACAGGAATTAAAAGGCTACGGCCTTGACGTACCACAAGTAACAGAGCTTAGTCATAACTTAATTGAAATGGGATTTGATATTCCGTCTGATATAATTGATATTGATGAGTGTGCAGAAGTTCTCATTAAGTTTTTAGAGCGAAAGAAGGCATAAAAATGATTAAAATTGAACATCTTGATTATATTTATCAACCGGGTATGCCATATGAAATGCACGCATTGAATGATATTAATATTGAAATTCCTGATGGGGATTTTACTGCAATAATAGGCCATACAGGCTCAGGAAAATCAACTTTAATTCAGCATTTGAACGGCCTCATAAAACCAACAAGCGGTAGAATTATAATAAACGGTGTTGATATAACAGATTCAAAAACAAATATGAAAGAAATACGAAGGAAAGTAGGATTGGTATTTCAGTATCCTGAAAATCAGTTATTTGAAGAAACTGTTTATAAAGATATAGCATTTGGACCTAAAAATATGGGACTTAGTGATGAGGAAATTGAAAAATGTGTTAAAGATGCTATTCATGCGGTAAATCTAGATGAGGAAATTCTTGAAAAATCGCCATTTGAGCTCTCGGGTGGTCAGAAGAGAAGGGTTGCTATTGCAGGAGTTTTATCGATGCATCCTGAGATATTAATACTTGATGAGCCCACAGCAGGTCTTGACCCTAAAGGCAGGGACAGGCTCCTGGAACTCTTAGAGTCACTTCATGAAACTACAAATATGACTATTATACTTGTATCTCACAGTATGGAGGATGTGGCAAGAGTTGCAAAGAATGTAATTGTTATGAATAAAGGCTCGGTTTATATGTACGCACCTGTTGCCAAGGTTTTCGAAAAGGGTGCAGAGCTTGAAAAGATTGGACTGGCTGTTCCACAGATTACAATGCTTATAAATCGGCTGAATGAAATGGGAGCAGAACTCCCTAAAGACATTTATACCGTTAAATATGCCACTAATATTTTATCGGAGATAATGAAAGGAAAATCTGATGTTTAAGGATATAACTATAGGGCAGTATATTGCCGGTAAATCAGCCATTCACAGAATGGATGCAAGATTAAAACTGGTTTTAACACTTCTATATATCGTTCTTTTATTTCTTGTAACCAAGCCCGTTTCTTATGTAATTATCACTTTTTTGACTGTTTTTGTTATATTGATTAGTAAAATTCCAGTTAAATATTTTTTAAAAGGACTTCGTCCTATGCTTTTCATAATTATGTTCACAGTGATAATAAATTTGTTTTTTACAGCCGGAACACCTATTTGGCAGACAGATATTTTTGGACTTGGGATAAAGATAACAAAAGAAGGCGTAAAGATGGGGGCAACAATTCTTGTAAGGCTTACACTTCTGGTGTGCGGGACTTCGCTTTTAACACTTACAACTTCGCCTATAATGCTGACAGATGCAATCGAGAGAGTATTATCGCCTTTGAAGATTTTTAAAGTACCTTCGCATGAGATTGCTATGATGATGTCTATTGCAATAAGATTTATTCCTACAATAGCAGAAGAGGCTGACAAGATTATAAAGGCACAAAAGGCAAGAGGGGCAGATTTTGAAAGTGGAAATATAATAATGCGGGCAAAAGCAATGATACCTTTATTGGTGCCGTTGTTTGTGAGTGCATTCAGAAGAGCAGACGAGCTTGCAACTGCTATGGATTCAAGATGTTATCATGGCGGTAGCGGAAGAACAAGAATGAAACAGATGAAATTTATAAAAACAGACTATTTTATAATATTGTATTTTTTGATGTTTTTATTGATTTTATTGTATTTGGAATATGTGTTTTAAGGAGTCATAATGAGAAATTTAAAACTTATTATACAGTATGACGGGACGAATTATCACGGTTGGCAAATTCAGGAAAATGATATTACAATTCAGGAAATTCTTGAGAATGCAATTAAAAATTTAACTGGTGTGCGCCCAAAAATTTCCGGTTGCGGGAGAACTGATACAGGGGTTCATGCAGAAAATTATGTATGCAGTTTTAAAACGGAATCCAATATAGCCTGTGACAGATTTCCGTATGCAATAAATCGCTTTTTGCCTGATGATATTGTATGTATCAGTGCCGAGGATATGCCACAGGATTTTGATGCACACAAGAGTGCTGTCGGGAAAACCTATACATACAGGATTTTAAATTCACAGTATCCTGATGTGTTTTACAATAACCGTGCATGGCATTACAGATACGATTTAGATATAGAAAAAATGAGGAAAGCTGCAAAAAGTTTTATTGGAACTCATGATTTTATAGGATTTGCAGCAAGTGGATTTACGGTTAAAACAACAGTTCGCACAATTCATAATATTGAGATTACAAAAGAGGGAAATATTGTAGTCATAAAAGTCACAGGAAACGGCTTTTTATATAATATGGTAAGAATTATTGCAGGAACACTTGCTTTTGTCGGAAACGGAAAAATAAATTGTGATGAAATGGACGAAATTATTGCATCGCGTGACAGGAAAAGAGCTGGAATAACAGCACCTGCTTGCGGACTTTATTTATCGGAGGTGTTTTATAGTTGAAAAAGTTATTGATTGTTTTATCTGTTGTTGCAGTTTTAGCTGCAGGTGTGTTAGGACTATATGTACATTCTGATTATAGTTTTTCATTTATAGAAACATATAAAAAGAATTTTTCCGATAATATACTTAATTTGAAAATACAATACGAGCTGAGAAGAGCCGAAAAGGAAGAAGAAAGTATTTTAGAAGTGGAGTCTGACTCTGAAGAGGTCAATAATGAGGAAGAAGAAATTATACCTGAAGAACCTGTAGAGGAGACTCAGAAGGAGTCTATTAAAATAAACTACACAGACTTGGTTAAAGAATTTGTTACAACAGGAGAACCAATTGCTCTGAATGGAGCTCAATCGGCACGCTTTGAAAATTATATGAGCGGTATGTTGTGTGTGGTTGAAAATTCTGTTATTTACTATAATAAAGATGCGAAAGCCGAATGGAATATTTCTATACAGATGTCAAATCCTGTATTAAAGGTTAACGGGTCATACTATCTTCTTTTTGAGCAAAATGGTACAAAAGTTGCTTTATTTAACGCAAAGAAACAACTTTTCCTTACAGAAACAAAAGAGAAAATATTAACAGGAAATCTGTCATCTAACGGTGACTGTGCAATACTTACTGAAAAAATGTACTATAAGGGTGCAGTTGAGGTGTTTAATAAATCGGGACTTGAGATTTATTCGAGAAGCTTTGGTAAAAACAGTGCTATGGCTGTGGCAATTTCCGATTCAAGAAGGCTATGCGTATCGCTTTTATCTGTGGAGGATGGGGTTTCATCCAAGATAATGTTCTTAGACCTTAACAAAAAAGAAGAAAATCTGACTGTGGAATTTGAAAATTCTGTTGTATTTGACCTTGAATTCTCAGGCAGTGTGCTTCACGCATTTGCAGATGACAAGCTTGTTGGTATAAACGACAACGGAAAGCAAATCTGGAAATATGATTATAAGGAAAAAACACTTGCTAAATATGCGAACGACGGTTCAAATATAAGATTAATGCTCTTTGATGCAAATAACAGTGCGGAGCTTTCGGTAGTTACTGCATCGGGTAAGGAAAAACAAAGAATAAGCGAAGATATAGTTCCTGATTTCTGCGACATCAGAGATGGATATATTTTATATAACGGTGGCAGGAGCCTATATCTTACAAAGTCAAACGGCACTCCGCTTGCAAAATTTATAGCATCAAGAGATATGAAGAAAGCATATTTTATTGATTCTGATAATATTTTGGTTGTATATAGTTCGAGTATAGAATTTCTTCGTATAGAAAAGGGAGAGTGAGTTTTATGTACTTATGGCTGGTTTTTGATTTGGTGATTGCTTTGATTTTTGTTATTTGCGTGGGACATTCTATGCGACAAGGCTTTGTCAAAGCATCATCTGCAATTTTGTCAATTGTTCTGACCATAGTCTTGATGTTCGCTTTTCAGGACTCTATAAGCTCATATTTAAAAAACTCACAGCTTGGTCAGGATATAAGCAATAAAATAACCGAGGCTCTTACTAAAAAAAATGATGAGGCTATTATCGAACCTGAAGAGGATAAAACGGGAGAATTTGGCTTGCCGATGTTCTTCGGTTCATTCATTGACGATACAGAGGAAAAAATAGAAACTGCAAGAAATGATTTGATAGAGCAGGCGGCAGAAAGTGCTACTGCATCAGTTATTAATATTTTATCAATTGTGATTTTGTATATTGCAATAAGAATAGCGCTGTTCTTTGCTTTAAAGATTATAAATGCGATATTTAAGCTCCCTGTACTAAAGTCAATAAACAGACTTGCAGGTGCGGCTATTGGTGTTGTGAATGCTTTGTTTATAGTTTACATATTGTGTGCAGGACTTATATGGTTTGTTCCGAACGATTCGTCAGAGCTCATCAAAGACACAGTATCAAAAACATATATTACCAAACATTTTTATAATAATAATTTGTTGTTAGAAATGTTTATGTAGAAGAGGAGAATTTTTAAATGCAGGATGGTGTAGCATTAGAAAGAAAAAACCGTGAGGAATTAAAACAGATTGCTCTGGGTCTTGAAATACCAAAGGTTTCTTCATTAAAAAAGGACGAAATAATTGCGTTAATAAGACAACACAGGGAAGAAAATAAGAAAAAGGAAACTCGGGAAAAAGAAAAAACAAAAAGAGAACGTCCATCAGATGTGGTTGAAGTATGCGGTGTTCTTGATGTTATGAGTGACGGATTTGGCTTTTTGAGATTTGATAATTATCAGCCTAGTGAAAATGATGTTTACGTTTCGCCTACCCAGATAAGAAGATTTAATTTAAAAACAGGCGATGAAATACTGGGTGATGCAAAACCGTCACAGGATGAAGACAGATATTCACCATTATTGTTTGTTAAAAAAATCAATTCTGACCCGATTGATGTGGCTTTGAAAAGACAAAGTTTTGAAAAACTAACACCAATATATCCGACACAGAGAATAACTCTTGATACAGGAGAGAAAACGAACTATGCATCAAGAGTAGTTGATATTATAGCCCCGATAGGAAAGGGACAAAGGGGTATGATTGTTGCTCCGCCAAAAGCAGGAAAAACAACTATTATAAAACAGATTGCTCAGTCAATTACCAAAAATCATCCCGATATAAAGCTAATAGTATTATTAATTGATGAACGACCTGAAGAGGTTACAGATATAAAACGCTCAATCAGCGGGGATGTTATTTGTTCAACCTTTGACCAGACACCTGAAAATCATACAAAGGTTGCGGAAATGGTTTTGGAAAGAGCCTCACGGCTTGTTGAACAAAAAAAAGATGTTGTGATTTTGCTTGATTCAATAACAAGACTTGCAAGAGCATATAATTTAACGGTCACACCGACAGGAAGAACACTCTCAGGCGGTCTTGATCCTGATGCGCTAATAAAACCAAAGAAGTTTTTTGGTGCTGCAAGAAAAATTGAGGAGGGCGGAAGTCTTACAATTTTAGCAACAGCTCTTGTTGAAACAGGCAGCAGAATGGATGATGTTATTTTTGAGGAATTCAAGGGTACAGGAAATATGGAGTTAAAGCTTGACAGAACTCTTCAGGAGAGACGCATTTTCCCTGCTATTGATATATTAAAGTCAGGAACAAGAAGGGAAGAAGCTCTGTTATCTGAAGAAGAATGCGAGGCTTCGTGGATTTTGAGAAGAGAATTTCAGAAACTTACACCTTCCGAATTGATGCAAAGTGTGCTTGGCTATATGAAAAACAGTAATGACAATAAGGAATTTGTAAACGGTATAATTAAAAATTTTTCTAAAAGATAAATTTGCGTGAGGGAATGAATTAAATGGCAGAAAAATATGGCGAAATACCAAAGCTTTTTACTAAGAAATGGTGGGAATATTTTTGGGATTATTATAAGCTTCATACAATAGTTACTGTAATTGCGATTTTGGTGGTTGTAATTACAGTATACCAGTCTGCAACTGCTCCAAAATATGATTTTAATGTTTTATATGCAGGAGAATATGATTTGATTGATGAAAATGCAGAGCTTTTAAGACAAAAAATGTCCGAATTTGTTACTGATTCAGACGGTGACGGAAAAGACGGCGTGGCACTTAATATAATTTCGTTTGTTGAGGGCAGTGAAGACCCTCGTGTTGAATATGCATTAATAACAAGAATGCAGCTTGAAGTTGCAGATGAGAATTCTATTTTGTACATTTTTGATGAAACAAAGGCTCCATATTATATGGGAAATCCTGAAATGGAGGGTGCTTTTTTAGAGGTTAGCAGATGGCTTGATGACGAGGTCGGTGAGGACGGAATTTATTTGTCAGATGGGAAGGCGTATGCCGTTAGTTTAAAGCACAGTAAGATTTTAAAAGATTGCGGTATAAATTCCGAAAATCTTTATATTGCCGTAAGGAACCATGTGAAAGAACCAAATGAAGAGTTAAAAGAAAAAATCGCAGATGCAAAAAGCATTGCAAATGCGATTATAAAATAATTATTTTTCGCTTGGATTTTTTGGGATATACCCTGATAGTTTCTCTATTGTTCTTTTTGGTGCGTCAATCGCACTGCCCCACTCCATATCTTTATTTCGATAATCAAATTTTAAGGTGAATTTATGTATATCCTTCTGGATATTTTTAAGTTCATCTTTTTCTTTTTGATAAATTATATTTATAAATTCTCCCATATCTTTTGTGTTCAGATGTTTGGAAGCATTGTTGAATAATAGTTCAAAATGCTTAAGGCAAAACCCTTTGGAGTTAATGACTTTGTTTTTGAAGCTCTCATCATGTGTCCACATATAAAAGAATACTTCAACATATCTTCCTATAGTATTTTTTATTTTGTCGCAGATGATACAGGATGTGTTGTTATCAAAAAACCATTGAGATATTTTATCCGTTGTGTCTGTGGTTTTTTTAAACAGTTGCTTCTTTTCGTTGCCAATTTTGTCAAAATCCATCGAAAGAGAATCGAATTTTTTTGAAAGCTCCAGAAGATGAGTTTCAAGCACAAGAGCAAGGCTTAATTTGTTTTTGTTTTCAAAGAGCATTTGATAGTGCTTTTGGCAAAAACCTTTTTCGTTTGACTCTGTTCTGAAGTCAGGCTCCATCATTGCGGCTCCTAAAGTATATTCTACAGATTCTCTCTCCAACTTTTCTTCAAGGTGGCAAAAAGCACACTCACAATCAGCCTCAAACGCCTCATTTATAGGTATCGTATATATTTTTTCTTTCATTTTATTACTACCTCACATAATTTATTATATGTTAGTATAACAGAAATTTTTTAATCAGTCAAATAGGAAATATTTTATTAAAAGTTGTTGAAATATGTTGTGATTTGATATATAATATAATAGACAGATTATGACTTGTTGAAAGGAATGAACTTTAATTGGATAGATTGGTAGTACCTATGATTGCCCTTCGAGGACTTGTTGTTTTTCCGGGCAGTACGGTAAGTTTTGATGTTGTGAGAAAAAAATCCAAAGCAGCAGTAGATAATGCTATGAATTCGGATAAATATATTTTTCTTGTGACGCAGAATGATATATTAAAAGATGACCCTTCGGTGCTTGATGTGTATAAGGTTGGCTGTCTTGCAAAGGTAAGGCAGATTTTCAAAACAGGCGAGGGAATGAGAGTTATGGTTGAAGTTAAAAAAAGAGCCAGACTCTCGGAATTGGTTTCGTCTTCTCCACATTTTGTGGCAGATATTTCTTTGATTGAAGAAAGCGGGGAAATCGAAAATGATATTGTTAATGAAGCGTTTATAAGGTCATTGCAGACATTATTTGAGGAATATGTAAATGTTTCTAAAAAAATGCCGCCTGATAAAATTGCTATGGTATTGCCGTCTGATAAGTTTTCGAGCTTTGCAGACGGAATTGCTGCAAATGTCAACTGTGATTTTGAGATAAAACAAGACCTTTTAGAAACTCTTGATGTATACGAGAGAATGGAAAAGCTGATGGTGGTTTTGAAAAACGAAATTCAGATTGCACACGAACAAAGGAAAATTGAGGCAGAGGTAAGGAAAAATATTGACGAAAATCAAAGAGAATATTATCTTCGTGAGGAGATGAAAGTCATTGAAAAGGAGCTTGGCAACAAAGACGGATATGCAGAGGATATAGCCGAATACCGTGATAAGATAATGGCAGTAGGATTTTCAAAAAAGGATGAGGAAAAACTCTTAAAGGAAACAGACAGGCTTGCTAAGATGATGCCATCATCACCTGACGGTGCAGTTATAAGAAACTATCTTGATGTTGTTTTAGAATTACCGTGGAACAAATTGTCGGAAGAAAATCTTGATATAAACAATGCTCAAAAGGTTTTAGATGATGACCACTACGGACTTTTGGAGGTTAAGGAAAGAGTTTTAGAGCATCTGGCGGTACATTCTTTGACAGACGGACAAAATGGAACAGTTTTATGTCTTTCGGGACCTCCCGGAACAGGAAAAACATCAATAGCATCATCAGTTGCAAAGGCATTAAACAGAGAATTTGTAAGAATTTCTTTAGGCGGAGTTCATGACGAAGCCGAAATAAGAGGTCATAGAAAAACCTACATAGGCTCTATGCCGGGAAGAATTATCAGCGCTATAAAGCAGGCAGGAACAAAAAATCCTGTGGTGCTTCTGGATGAAATAGATAAGATGGGAATGGACTATAAGGGTGACCCGTCATCAGCACTTTTAGAGGTACTTGACTTTGAACAAAACTCAACCTTCAGGGATAATTTTTTGGAAATACCATTTGATTTGTCAAAGGTTATGTTTATAGCAACAGCTAATGATATGTCAAGAATTCCTGCACCTTTGTTTGACAGAATTGAAACTATTGAAATTTCAGGGTACACCAATCCTGAAAAATTTGAAATTGCAAAAAGATATTTAATACCTAAACAGATTGCAAAGAACGGCTTAAAAGGTAAGAGAGTGACAATAACTGATGATGCAATTTTAAGTATCATAAATTATTACACCAAGGAAGCAGGCGTAAGAGGTCTGGAAAGAGTTATTTCAAAGCTTATGCGCCGTCTTGCTAAAACAATTCTCTCGGGCGAGAAGAAGAGTGCAAAAATCTCTGCAAAAAATCTTTCATTATATCTTGGAAAACAAAAATACAAGTTTGATATAAAGAACGATACAGATGAGATTGGAACAGTAAGAGGCTTGGCGTGGACCAGTGTAGGAGGCGACACTCTTTCGGTAGAGGTTAATGTTATGGCAGGAACAGGAAAGGTAGAGCTTACCGGAAATCTTGGAGATGTTATGAAGGAATCTGCGATGACTGCTGTCAGCTTTGTCCGTTCAAAAGCAGAGGAACTAAAAATAAAGGACGAATTTTATAAAACCAAGGATATTCATATCCATGTGCCTGAGGGTGCAGTTCCAAAGGACGGTCCGTCTGCCGGAATAACTATTGCAACTGCAGTTGCATCAGCACTTACAAATACACCTGTAAAATGCGATGTTGCGATGACAGGTGAGATTACTCTAAGAGGTAATGTTCTGCCAATCGGCGGACTTAAAGAAAAGTCACTTGCTGCATACAGAGCAGGAATTAAAACAATAATAATTCCAAAGGAAAACAGCCGTGATATAGAAGATATTCCCGAAGAAATCAGGAGTGAAATTAATTTTGTGCCTGTAACTAATATGGACAAGGTTCTTAACACTGCTTTTTCAGGGAGATAGAAAGGACTGATATTTGTGAATATACACAATGTAAATCTTACGGTTTCTGCGGTAAGGCCATCTCAGTATCCTAAAATGGGATTGCCTGAAATTGCATTTGCGGGCCGTTCAAATGTAGGGAAATCATCTATGATTAACAAACTTTTGAACAGAAAACAGCTTGCAAGAGTTTCGGGAACACCGGGAAAGACCGTTACAATTAATTTTTATAATATAGACGATACAGTTCATCTTGTTGATTTGCCGGGTTACGGATATGCAGCGCGCTCCAAGGAAGAAATAAAAAAATGGGGTAATATGATGGAGGATTATCTGCGTGACAGAGAGGAACTGATAAAAACAGTTTTGTTGGTTGACAGCCGTCATGCACCCACGAAAGATGATATAATGATGCTTGAATGGTTAAGGGCATATGATGACAGCGGAGTTATAGTAATTGCAACAAAGATTGATAAATTGAAAAAGAGTCAGATTGAGGATAATCTTAATATGATTTGGGATACCTTAGAGCTTTGTGAAGAAGATGTTTTAGTACCTTTTTCAACTAAAGACGATGAGGGGAAATTTACTGTTTGGGATATAATTAATATGCTTTTGGCCGCTGACAGTGAAGAATAATCAAGAGGTGTTACAAGAATGAAAAGAAAAGGTGTAACAATAATTTTGACACTAACTCTGTTGGCTGTTTTGTTCTATGGGTACAGATATTTAAAGATTCCTGTTGAAACCAAAACTGCCTCGATGACGCGTATTGAAGATACAATCAGAGCAAAGGCATATGTTATAAGAACAGAAGAGGTTTTTGATGCGGAAATTACCGGTACGATGTATAACTATGCAGAAGAAGGCGACAGAGTTGCTAAGAATATGTGTATATCAACTGTGTACAGGGGAAATGTTGATGCTGATTTAATCAGGGATTTGAATAATGTAAATAACAGAATTCAAAAGCTTCAGGAAGCTAAGGAGAAAAGTGAACAGTTCATAACCGACAGCGGCTCGGGGGATTATACTGTTGAAAAGGTGAAAGCCAATATAATTAATGCCGTTATTAATGGTAATATTCAGGAAATTGAGGGCTTTAAAAATACGCTCAGAGCTCTTAATAATGAAGAAGCAAATGAATTTGACAGTAGCTTGAATGAACTTATTGATGAACGCGAAAAGATTGAAGCAAAGTTAAGCGGCGATAAATCTGATATAAACACAACTATGTCAGGTATTTTCTCTCTTAATGTCGATGGATACGAACAAATATTAACACCTGAGAGTATATTTGAGTATAAGGTTAATGACTTTAATTCGCTTAATGAACCAGAAATTTCGCAACGGACCACTAATCTTGTTTCGGCAGGGGAGAGCATCTGCAAGGTCGTTGATAATCATATTTGGTATGCTATGGCAGTGTTGTCAAAAGCTGAGGCAGCACAGATTAAGGAAAAAGGTTCATTAATCCTAAGATTTGACAGTTTGCCCGGTGCAGAGGTGAAAGCAAGTGTTAGTTACATTTCACAGGAAGAAGAGGATAGCGAAAATGTGGTTGTTGTCTTAAAAAGCGACAGATACTTAGAGGGTGTTTACGGAATGCGCTCCGGAGATATGGAAATTATTGTGAACAGATATGTCGGATATGAAGTTCCAATTCATTCATTAAGGGTAATTGATGATAAGACGGGTGTTGTTATTTCGGGCGGAAGTTCAGAAATATTCTGTGAATGTGATGTTGTTTATTCAAATGAAACTGATGGTATTGCCATTGTATATCCTTCGGATAAGGCGAAGAGAAAGCTAGCTATCGGAGATAAGATAGTTTTGGGTGAAAAGAATTGATAAAGGGTGATTAGAATGTCAGCAATAAGTGAAAATTTAAAAGAAATCAGAAGTAAAGTTGATGCGGCAGCTAAAAAAAGTAACAGGACTCTTGATGATGTTACTCTTATTGCGGTAACCAAAACATATTCTCCTGATGCAATCAATGAAGCTATTGATAACGGAATTACCGATATAGGTGAAAATAAGGTGCAGGAAATTGTTGAAAAATATGATTATGTCAAGCCTGTTCGCTGGCATCTTATAGGTCATTTGCAAACTAATAAGGTAAAGTATATAATTGATAAGGTCCATATGATTCACTCCGTTGACTCAATCCGACTTATGGATGAGATAGAAAAACAGGCTGGAAAACATAATGTCACAATGAATATTCTTATTCAGGTGAATATATCGGGAGAGGAAAGCAAGTTTGGTATTAGCCCTGATGAGATAGAAGATATGCTAATTCACGCCGGCAAGCTAAAGAATGTAAAAGTTTGCGGTTTGATGACAATTTTGCCGAAAATTGACACTGATATTTCTCTTAGATTACAATTTGTTAACATAAAAGACATTTTTATTGACATATCTAACAAAAAATATGATAATGTTGATATGCAATATATGTCTATGGGCATGAGCGGTGACTTTGAAATGGCTATAGAAGAGGGCTCTAATATGGTTCGCATAGGAAGAGCTATTTTTGGTGAACGAAATTATAATTAGGAGGAGTATGCCAATGGGTGCAACTGCATTAGTTGATAAGTTAAAGAACTTTATGGGCTTTGGCGATGAATTTGATGATTATGAAGATGATTTTGAGGAAATGGAGCTTGAGGAAGTGGAAGAAAAACCTTCTGTAAAGCCAATGTTCTCAAAGAAACAGAAGGTAGTTCCAATGCACTCTCAGGGTGCACAGACAAAAATTGTAGTGTTAAAGCCAAGATGCTATAATAATTCTACTCAGGTGGCAGACGAATTAAAACAGAGAAGACCTGTTGTGATTAATGTTGGCTCTCTTGATACTGATGAAGCAAGAAGAGTAATTGATTTTATTGCAGGTACAGTTTATGGCTTGAACGGAAATATGCAAAAGGTTGCAGGAGGTATTTTCCTTGCAACTCCGTCACAGGTTGATATTCTTGGTGAAGTTCTAAATGATAAGGACTCAGGATATGAATGGAGTATGTTTTAATAGAAATCTCCGTTATGTTTAATGATGATTAAAGGGCGGAGCCATTCTCCGCCTTTTATGCGTTATGAGGTGAAATTTTGACTTCTGAAGAAAAACTTTTATTAAAGAAGACAGAAGATTTATATAGATTGTGCGATAAGCATCAAAAACCGCAGTTTTCGACATTCTTAAATGAAGCCGAAATGGCTTTTATAAAAAATAATATTGGACAAAGAATAGGATATAATTCTTATTTCTTCGGCGGATATGATGATGCTATGAGAACAGTGTTGGGTGTATTTCCTGAATGGGAGGAAATAGATACTGACATCTTTCCTTTAAAAATAATTAAGGTTATAAAAAAGTATAAAAAGGAATTAACGCACCGTGATTATCTTGGTACGGTGCTTTCAAAGGGAATAAACAGAGAACAGGTGGGAGATATTTTAGTCAATGACGACGGTGCCTATATTTTTATCCTATCGGATATTATCGAATATGTTGCGTCGGGGATTGATAAAATTAGTAATGTGGGTGTGAAAACTCTGGTTACAGAAATTTCAGAAATTGAAATTCCTGAACCGAAATTTGAAACTATTAATACCGTTTGTGCGTCTTTAAGGCTTGATGCGATTGTTAGTGCGATGCTGAAGTCTTCAAGAAAGGAAGCGGCCTCCTTGATTTTGGGAGAAAAGATTAGTGTTAATCATTTACCCATCTGTAATGTGAGTCATATTTTAAAGGAAAATGATATAATATCCGTAAGAGGTAGCGGAAGATATATTTTCGTAAGAGTTGACGGGACAACTAGAAGCGACAGACTTCATATCATTGTTAAGAAATATATTTAAGGAGGAAATATAATATGTTAACACCGCTTGATATTCAAAAGCAGGAATTTGGAGTAAAAATGAGAGGCTATAATGCTGATGAGGTTGATGATTTTTTGGACCTTGTCGGTGCTGACTATGAAAAATTATACAGAGAAAATAAAGAACTAAAGGATAAGATGATTATTCTTAATAAATCTATTGAAGAATATAAGAATATTGAAACATCTTTGAGAAATGCTCTTTTATATGCTCAGAACACAGCAGAGGATATGAAAAAGAGTGCTAATGAAAAAGCACAGAATATTATCTTGGAAGCAGAGAACAAAGCAAGAGATAAATCACAAGAATTTGCACATCTTCAAACCGAAATTGATACATACAAAACAAAAATTAAAAGTTTTTGTAATGTAATGCTTGAAATGTTAGAGAAAATAGAGTAAAATAATAGGAGTGTCGGAAAAATATTCTGACATTCCTGAATTTGTTTATAGAAAGGGAAAAAACTATGGCTGAAAATCAAGATTATACTAAATCTGTAAATCTTCCTTTTACCGATTTTCCTATGAGAGGTAATCTTCCTCAAAGAGAACCTGAAACTTTGGAGTATTGGGAAAGCATTGATTTATACAGCAGATTGAAGAAGAAAAATAAAGGAAAGAAATCATTCATTTTACATGACGGACCTCCGTATGCAAATGGTGATATTCATATGGGACATGCTCTAAATAAAATTTTGAAGGATATCATAGTAAGATATAAAAATCTTCAGGGTTTTTATTCTCCGTATGTGCCGGGTTGGGATACACACGGCTTGCCTATTGAACAACAGGCTATTAAAAGACTCGGTATCAACAGACACGAAGCAGGTGCAGAGAAGTTCTGTAAGGCTTGTGAAGAATTTGCTATGGAGCAGGTTGAAAATCAAAAGGTACAGTTCAAACGACTTGGTGTTTTAGGTGACTGGGAAAACCCGTACTTAACTCTTACCGATGATTTTGTTGCAAAGCAGATTGAGATTTTTGGTCAGATGGCTGAAAACGGTCTTATCTATAAAGGATTAAAGCCTGTTTATTGGTGTCCTCATTGTGAAACTGCATTGGCTGAGGCTGAAATTGAATATGCAGAGGATAAGTCAAGCTCAATTTATGTTAAATTTGCAGTAAAAGACGATAAGGGACTTTTTGAAGGGCTTTCAAATGTTTACTTTGTTATCTGGACAACTACAACATGGACATTACCGGGTAACGTTGCAATTTCTCTAAATCCTGATTTTGAATATTCATTAGTTAAGTTTGAAAACGGGGATATTTATGTTCTTGCAACAGAGCTTATTGAAAGTGTTGTTAAGGCTGCAAAAATTGAGGGCGAATATGAAATTGTTAAGAAGTTTACAGGTGCAGAGTTAGAATACATCAAGTGTCAGCATCCGTTCATCGACCGCGAATCTTTGGTTATAGTGGGTGACCACGTAACATTGGATGCAGGTACAGGATGTGTTCATACAGCTCCAGGTTTTGGTGCGGACGACTATATTGTTTGCAAAAAATATCCAGAGATTGAAATTATTGTACCTGTTGACGAAAAGGGTTATCAGAACGAATTAGCAGGCGAATTTGCAGGTATGTTCTATGAAAAGTCAAACCCTGCAATCTTAGAAAGACTTAAAAATGACGGAAACCTTGTTGCAATAGAAAATATTGTCCATCAGTATCCGCATTGTTGGAGATGCGACAATCCTATTATCTTCCGTGCTGCTGACCAGTGGTTTGCATCGGTTGACGCACTAAAGGAAAAGGCAGTTGAGGAAATTAAGAAGGTAAAATGGGTTCCCGGGTGGGGTGAAGACAGAATTACCAGCATGGTTGTTGACAGAAGCGACTGGTGCATTTCAAGACAGAGAACATGGGGTGTTCCTATTCCGATGTTCTACTGTGAAGATTGCGGAAAAGAGCTTATCAATAAAGATACAATTAAGGCTGTTGCTGATATGTTCAGAAAACAGGGAGTAGGAAAATGGTGGGATACAGACGCATCCGAAATTCTTCCTCAAGGAACGAAATGTGAATGTGGATGTACCAAGTTCACAAAAGAAAAGGATATTATGGACGTTTGGTTTGACTCAGGTTCTTCTCATGCGGCAGTTTGTGAGGGCAAAGAGGATATGACCTATCCTCCTGATATGTATCTTGAGGGTAATGACCAATACAGAGGATGGTTCCAGTCGTCACTTTTGACAAGTGTGGCTACAACCGGCAAAGCTCCTTATAATACCGTTATAACTCATGGTATGATTCAGGACGGCGAAGGCAAAAAGATGTCAAAGTCAAAGGGTAATTCTATTGCTCCTCAGGAAATTGTTGACCAGTATGGTGCTGATGTTCTTCGTTTGTGGGTAATTTCCGCTGACTACAGAACAGATATGAGAATGTCAAAGGATGCCCTGAAGCAGCTTTCAGAGGGTTACAGAAAAATTAGAAATACTGCCCGTTATATTTTGAGTAATATAAACGACTTTAATCCTGATAAGGATATGGTTAAATACGAAGATATGACAGAGCTTGATAAGTGGGCTTTGATGAAGCTAAATCAACTTGTCGAAAAGACTATTGCTGCTTATGAGAACTTTGAATTCCATACAATTTACGGTGTGATGCTTAATTTCTGTATTGTTGAAATGAGTAATTTCTATCTTGATGTTCTAAAGTCAAGACTTTACACAGAAAAGCCTACATCGCAGGTGAGAAGAAGTGCTCAGTCAGCAATGTTCATCATTCTTGATGCAATGGTTAAGTTGTTAGCTCCTGTATTGGCGTTTACTTGTGAAGAAATCTGGAAGTATATGCCTCATTTTGAGGGTGATGATACTGTAAGTGTTATGCTTGGTGATATGCCAAAGGTTAACGAACTTTGGAATAATGCAGAACTTGAAGATAAGTGGAATAAGCTTATTGATGTAAGAAATGATGTTAACAAGGCATTGGAGCCTGCAAGAAATGAAAAGCTTATCGGAAAATCTCTTGATGCAGATGTTACGATTTATGCTAAAGGCGATATCTTAGAGTTGTTAAAGGCTATTGATGAAAAGGAACTGGCTGAACTCTTTATCACATCAAAGGCTATAGTTAAAGAAGGAGATGCTCCTGAGGCTGCAGTAGCAGGCGATGTTTCAAAGGTTTTGGTTGAGGTTGACAAGAATGAAAAATGCGGAAGATGCTGGATTCACTCTGAAACTGTAGGAACTATTGCAGGATTTGACGGAATTTGTGCTGATTGCGTAAGGAAATTAACAGAATAATTAAAAAATCCGAATGTGGTAACACATTCGGATTTTTCTATTTGATACCTGATGAGTTGAGATACTCTGTAGGAGTCATATTGGAAACTCGTTTAAAAACTCTTGTAAAATAGTGTGGGTTACTGAAACCGAGCATTTCGGAAATTTGAGTGAAGCTATATTTGTCCTCATCAATGAGTTTTTTGGCTTCGGTAATTTTCAAGTCGTTATAATACGCATTAATTGTTGTGTTGCAGTATTTTTTGAACATTTTTGAAATGTATGTACGGCTATAGTGTAGGGTATGGCAAATTTCGTCAACATTTATATCTGTGTAAAGCTTTTCAGATAAAATGTTTTTTACTGATGAAATTATATGATTTTCCATATTCTCTTTGTTGGAGAAGAGGTTTGGAAATTTATCCTCACTTCCGCGTAAGAGTAAAATTAAAAATTGCTCAAGATAGCATTTTATAAGCTGAATACTACCTATCGGAGAGTTATCTTTCAATTTCATATATGTTTTGCTTGGTGTATTTTTTTCTATAACAAATGCATGTCGTCCCTCTGTTATGAGCAGTGAAACATATCTTCTTAGTGATATTTCAACATTTATAGTTTTATTAGTAAAAAACTTCATACTTGCTGAATTTGTTGAAAATGAAATGATAAAAGCGTTGAATTTGCTTTTTTTATTACCGCAAAGCTTATGGACAGAATTTGGTTTAACAAAAAAAGCGTCCCCTTGCTTGAGAGA
This sequence comes from Clostridia bacterium, assembly GCA_045645365.1. Classification (GTDB taxonomy): domain Bacteria; phylum Bacillota; class Clostridia; order UBA1381; family UBA1381; genus RGIG1988. The sequence goes on from JAZRIR010000012.1 coordinate 213,183, forward strand.
TATAGTTTTGTTTTTCAGGACAACATCAGCCTCGCCTGCATCAATATAAATCATTTCCCAGAAATCGTGTTTTTCCATATGGAAGTCAAAATCTTTCCCCATTTCAAAAAAGTGCATTGTAATAATTTTATGGATTGAAATTACATTATTTATGCTGTGTTTGATATATACGGGTGCTGCATATTTATTTTTCATAATTGTACTCCTACATTCAAAATTAGTTTACAAAAAGATACAAAAATAATAAAAAAATGTATTTATTTTTCTTCGTGATTATTGTATCATAAGAGTAGAAATATATCAAGTTTTTACTTGAAAAAATATAATAAGGAGTTGATATTGATGAATGTTTTAGCATTCGGTTGCCATCCTGACGATGTTGAAGTAAATTGTGCGGGAACTTTGGCCAAGTGTGTAAAGAGAGGCGATAAAGTTACAGTATGTCATGTGTGTAACGGTAATCTCGGTCACGAAATTATAGAGCCTGATGAACTTCGTGCAATCAGACGCGAGGAGGCAAAATCTGCAGGTAAGCTTGCAGGTATCGAGGTACTCACCTGTGATATTGACGACGTAAAGGTTTATTCAGGAAATAAGGAACATCGTGACAGAGTTGTGGATATAATCAGAAAGGTTAATCCTGATGTGATTATAACTCACGCTCCTAATGACTATATGCCTGACCATGTTGCTGTTAGTCAGCTTGTGTTTGATGCAAGCTTTGCTGCAACTGTTCCTCATTATGAAACATCAGAAAAGGGTGCTGCTAAAATGGCTGCTATCTACTATATGGATAACTTAGCAGGTGTTGGAACATTGCCTACAGAATATGTAGATATTACTGATGAAATTGATTTGAAGATTGAAATGCTTGAGAGTCATGTAAGCCAGTTAAAGTGGATGCGTGACCATGACAATATCGACTTTGCAGAATTTGTAAAGACCTGTGCAAGATACAGAGGCTTACAGTGCGGAGTTCAGTACGCAGAAGCATTTACTCAGTGCCTGGCATGGCCAAAGATTATGCCAAAAAGAATGTTGCCATAATTTTAAAAAGGAGAGATAAAGATGGATTTTAACAGTACAGTAAAAGGTTCATTATTGGACGGATTCTATCCTGCAGGATGGGATATGGAGAAAATTGATAAGTGTTGCGAGCCTGGTAACAAGGTTACAGACAGACAGGATTTCTGGAACAAGGATTTCCAGCCTGTAGTTTGCGATAACATTTACGAATTCGATACATATATGGGACATGAAATTGCTTTGCAGATTAAAGAAGCAAAAGACAGAGGCGAAAAGCTTGCTATGATTTTGCCTGTTGGTCCTATGGGAATGTATAAGTGGGCAGTTTATTTCTTGAAGGAATGGAATGTTAAGTGTGACCATGTTTACACATTTAATATGGACGAATGGTCAGATGCTGACGGTAATACTTTGGCAGCAGACGATCCTGCAGCATTCCAGAATGCTATGAAGCAGGCATTGTTCAATCCGTTAGGCGAACTTACAGTTCCTGAAAATCAGAGAAACTTTGCTACAAAGGAAAATCTTCCTACATACGCAGAAAAGATTGCAAAATTAAAGGCTGAAGGTGCTAAACTTGTATTGGTATTCGGTGTTGGCAGAATGTGCCATATCGCTTTCTGGGAACCACAGTTCGCAGGTGAATATGCAAGTGATGAAGAATGGATTAAAGAAACACACAGAATCGGTGCAAAGCTTCACCCATTAACAATTGAACAGAATGCATTGACAAGCTTTAAGTCAAGAACAACTCTAGTTCCTTGCAGAGCTAACACAATAGGCCCTGGCTTATTTATGCAGGCTGATTACATTATCGGCGGATGCGACGGTGTATTAGGACGTGGTATGCAGTGGCAGGGTATGAGTTTCTGGATGACATTGAGATACGGCCCATCAAGATGGGTAACATCAAGCTATATTCCAACTCTACCTGGTAAATTGTTCTACCTGAAGGAACTTGAAGGTCCATTGGTAGCTGAATGTAACTAATAATTTTCGAAACAAAAACCACTCTATGTGGTTTTTGTTTTATTTAATAAAAGGAGTAAGACTATGACTGATGTAGCATGTGTAGGAATTCTGGTTGCAGATGTTATCACAAAGCCTGTGGATGAAATTCCTCAAAAAGGCTTATTAGTCTTGGTGGATTCTATTGAACTCTTTTCAGGTGGAAATGCGATGACAGCTGCTATTAACATAAAGAAAATAGGAGTGAATTCTGCAGTTATAGGCAAGATAGGAAATGACCCGTTTGGAGATTTCTTAGAGGGTTGCCTTGATAAATCATGAGTTGATATAAGAGGTATATCAAGAGATGAAAAGGTACAGACATCGACATCTTTATGCCTAGTATTGATGAGGCAAAGATGATTACAGGAAAAGAAGAGCTGGAAGAAATGGCGGCAGTATTCTTTGAAAGAGGAGTTAAAAAGGTTATTATAAAGCTTGGAAAGGTTGGTTGCTATATTCAGGAATCAAAGGATAGCGAAGGAATAATCTTGCCGTCTTACAAGAATATAAAAGCGGTTGATACAACCGGTGCAGGGGATAGCTTCTGTTCAGGGTTCCTTAGTGCATTGGCAAAGGGTAAGAGCTTTAAGGAATGCGCAGAATTTGCAAATGCTGTTGGCGCTCACTGTGTTATGCATAAGGGTGCAACAACCGGAATAAAGAGCTATGAAGAGATAGTAGAATTTATGAACAATAACTAAAAAATTGCAATCCTTTCGGATTGCAATTTTTTTTATGGAATTGGTGCATAATTTTTATCTATTGTAATTACACAGTTATAATCAGGATGCTGTTCTTTTACAGCTTGTGAAATCATACATTTTAGTTCATAATCTGTCATATTAATATCGAAATCTGCAAGGCAGTCAAAGACCAGATTTGTGTGAGTAACACCGGGGACAACTCTTAAATCATGAATAGAAAGCGAAGGATTAACAGTTTTTACTATCTCCTGTATTTTATATCTCATACTTGATACAAGTTCATTTTTTGTTATTATCGGATCATAATGAACTATCATATTAAGCCCAATATCATTCAAAAAATCAAATTCAATATTATCAATCACATCATGACTTGCCAGAACATCTTCCTCTGCCGCCATTTCTACATGGACGCTTGCAAATTGTCTGCAAGGGCCGTAGTCATGGATTATAAGGTCGTGAACACCCAATACTCCTTCGTAGCTCATTATTCTGTCACGAATTTTTCTCACAAATTCTCTATCAGGTGCTCTGCCTAGCATTGGGTCTATCGTGCTTTTTATCAAACCAAAGCCGCTGATTAATATAAATATTGCCACTCCCATACCAATCCAGCCGTCAAGCTCTAATTTTGTAAAAGCTGAAACGACAGTAGCAATTAAAACTGCAAGTGTTGCAATAACATCGTTTCTGCTATCCTGTGATGTAGCGATTAGGGCGGTTGATTTTATTGCTTTGCCGAGTTTTTTATTAAATATCATCATCCATAGCTTTACAAGGATTGAAAGTATAAGAACTATCGTTAATATCCAACTGAATTTAACATTGACGGGATTTATTATTTTATTAAAGCTTGTTTTAAATAACTCAAATCCAATCAGAATGATAAGAATTGCAACCGATAGGGCAGATAAGTATTCGTATCTTCCGTGACCATACGGATGTTCTGCATCGGCAGGTTTTTCGGATAACTTAAAGCCAAGCAGGTTTATTATGCTTGATGAGGCGTCGGATAAGTTATTAAACGCATCAGCTGTTATTGATACCGAGCCTGAGAGAGTTCCTATTATAATCTTTGCGGCAAATAATAATATATTACAAACAATTCCTACAAATCCTGCGAGCTTTCCGTAAGCAGTCCTGACTTCTTGTTTGTCTGTTTGGGCATGGTTTTTTACAAATGTTTTTAAAAGCAGATTTGTCACAATATCACCTCATCTAACTAACTTTAATTTATTAAGAGCTGAATATAATTTTGTTCCCATCGGCAGCATCTCCATTTCATCCTTTGAGAGCGAGTTTGTCAATAAAATCATAATTGCATATACTATGACAGCTATTAAAATTGAAACTATTACGGCTATTATATTAAGTCCTGTTATATATAGTATTGCTTTGTGTGAAAAATATGCTGTAATTCCCATAATAACCGAACACAAAAGCGGTTTTATAATATATTTCTTAAAGCCAAGATTTAGTGACACACTCTTTGAAAGCATTGTAAAGCAGTAAGCAAATGAAATAATCTGACAAATAATTGAGCCTATAGGTGCACCGTAAATATTAATTGACGGCTGTCTTATGAGTATTGTGTTCAAAATAAATTTTGCAATACAACCCAGTAGAAGTCCTGTTGCAGGCACATATATTTTGCCAATTCCCTGTAGTGAGCCTGAAATTGTCTGATTTAGTGCTATAAATACAAGTGACAATGCACTAAGTTGCAATAATTGATATCCGTCAGGGACATTTGGATATAGCATTTGGTAAATTGGTTGTCCCAGAGCGATATATCCCACTGCACAAGGCATTATAATAAGTAGGGATATTAGTAGTGAGTAGGAAACAAATCTTGATGCCTCTTTCTTTTCTCCTCTTGCAAGTGCCGCAGAAATTGACGGTACTAAAACTGTTGCAAAGGAAAGATTAAGAGCAGTGGGAAGATTTATCAATGTATCACTTTTTGCTAAAACTCCTGCTAATCTTACAGCCTCCTCTTCTAATTGAACAAGGGTGGGATTAAATATTGCCGCAATCGAACCATGAGAAGGTATGACTGACTGGAAAGCAATCTCAATACCCCTTGTGATTGTTGCAGTATCGACTATCCTGTTTATTGCAGCAATAATAGAACTCAACGAAATTGGAATTGATATTAACAAAATGCTTTTAAACATTTTAAATATCGGTACCGATTTTGTTTCAACTTTTGAGGAGTTGATTTTTTCGTATATTCCATTTCTTCTTCTAAGATAGAATACCACAATATAAATTGTACTTAAAACCGCTGATATGGTCGCTGCAAAGTTAGCACCTGCCGCCATCATAGCTGCATTTAAGTCCTTGTCATCAGGGAAAAAGGTATGTATTGACATAAAATAAACAATACCTATGGTGAAAACACACTTAAAAATCTGCTCTAAAATTTGTGAACGGCTGGTAGCTTGCATATTCTGCATACCAACAAAATATCCTCTTATAACGGAGGAAACACAAACAAAGAATATTGACGGTGCTAATGCCATTAAGACATACTTTGCATTCTTCATATTGATTACCTTGTCAGCAATTATCCCTGACCCGAAAAAGAGCATTGAAGATGCCAAAATACCTATTATTGAAAACAATATAAGAGCGCTTTTATAAATTTTATGTGCTCCCTTGTAGTCACCTACCGCATTTTTTGCGGAGGTCATTTTTGAAATTGCATTGGGAATACCAACAGAAGAGATAGCGAGCAGAAATGTGTAAATCTGATAACCTGCTGAATTATAACCGCTTCCCTCGTTTCCAAAGCCTTGAGTATTTGTGGTAAAAAGCGTATATACAACTCCTAAAAGCTTTACCACTATCTGTGAAAACAAAATTATGAGAACATTTCCCATAAATGTGGTTTTTTTATTCTTATTTTCCATAATCAGCCTTCTTTATTTTAAATTTTTGAGATATTGAAATGTTTCTTTTTCTCCGTGCTCAGCAAGCATTGTAAGCCATTCCTCAAGTGTTTTTGCATTGTCGGGATGCATATATTTTTTTGCTCTTGAACGCATAAAGTATTCAAGTGGTTGAGCATCATAATAATCTTTTCCAAGATATGTCTTGCTTGCTGCAATTCTGTCACAAAGCATTTCCTTCATATATCTTAAAGGCATTTTTACAGAGTCAATTTCATGTGTTTCGGGATTGTAGTCATTCCAATATTCAAAATGATGCTTGTTCCTTCCCTTATGGTGCATCCATGCTGAAGAGTATCCGAACAAAGCACGCTCCTTATCGTTTGGGCTCTTTATTCCCATATAATATTTTGCACCTATTCTGAATTCTGTGTATGAATATTTGGATAAATCGTGAAATAATCCTTGGAAACCTATACCAACTTTAAAACAATTTTTGATGACCTCGTGGCGATGATGTGTTATTGTTTTAAAATGCTTTAAAAATTTCATATTAAAACCTCTTTTTTTGTAACTATATATATGAAATGATACCATAAATAAGAATAAAAGTCAATTAATACAAAAAAACAGACCTTTAAAAAGTCTGCTTTTATGTTATGAAATTTGCAAATGTACTTATCGTGAGTGCTACACTCAAAATTGCAACAGTGCACTTTAAGCCAAAATTGTTTTTTCTTCCTATATTATATAGGGGTTTGTCAGAGGAGTTTTTGTTAAAGTATTCCGAAACTATTCTTTCTGCTTCAGCAATAATCTTTTGATGTTGCTCGGGTGTGTAGTTTTTTAAAATTATTATTGCCTGATGAATATATTGAGATGATATATTATCTAAAATTACCACCTGTTTTGATAGATTTTTCATTACAAAAATTACACTTCCTTTTAATAATTTTGTAGCAATTTTTATGCCTTGTTATATGGATAATTTTTCCCAATAAAAGTGTATTCTATACGTGGTATTGGTATAAAAAAGTCTGATTTTTTTCAGCAAAAACGACAAAAATAGTGGTTCTATAATTAAAAACTAATTAATAGAATAGTTATAAAATTGGTTAATTTTATATAAAAGTTGAGTTGAAAACTGCAAAATTATAATACACTTTTTAGTCAAATGTAACAACTTTTTAATAATTTTGTTGACAATGAGGGGGGGCAAGTATATAATATGCTCGTGAAATTATAGGCGGTAGAAGTCTCGAAAAAAATTCGGGCTTTTAAGAAAAGACAAGCAGGTAAATAAAGTTTGATGCTCTGTGGTGTTGAATATATCTGCTGAAATCAAAGTCTTTTCGGAAAGGAATTAAATTATGAATTTTCTAAAGAAAATCTACCCCAAAGGTTTTAAGCGTGTAATTCTTGCGTTGGTGTTGGTTATGACTGTTACCACTATTACTATGGGTGCAGTTTACGATGCGGCACTAAAGAATGTGACATTAATACAGATTGATGAATTTAACGGCGTTAATTCAGATGAAAAGATGAATACCAGAAAAACAACTGTTGGTGAATTTTTTGCTGATAAAGGAATTGAAGTCGGAGAGAATGATGTTTTGAGTGCAGATGTTGATTCTGAAATAGCCGACGGGGATGTTCTCTCTATACGCAAGGGTAGAATTGTCGAACTTTCTGTTGACGGTGAGGTTTTGATTGTTACTGTGACAAAAGCAACTGTAGGTGATGCTCTCGGGGAAGTCGGTATTACTTTGTCCGAATCGGATGTCGTGACTCCTGATGAAAGCACACTAATCGAAAATGAAATGTCAATTAATATTGACAGAATTTCTAAAAAGGAAATTACTGAAACTGTAGAAATCGGTTTTGAAACAAAAAGAGTTAATGACAGTTCTTTGGCTAAAGGAAAAACAAAGGTTTCTCAAAAAGGTCAGAAGGGCGAAAAACAGGTTAAATATCTTGTGACTACCAAAAACGGTGAAGAAGTGGCAAAAGAATATATATCCGAAGAGGTAACAAAAAAGCCTGTTGAAGAAATAATCAAGGTTGGAACTAAAAAGGTTTCATCAACAAAGTCTTCAAAAGCAAAAACATCTTCTGTTACAACAGGAAAAACTAAAGCAAAAGATTTTTCATATTCAAAGAAAATCACAGCTAGCGCAACTGCTTATGACTGTTCTCTGGCTGAAAACGGCGGTTATTCAAAAACTGCATACGGTCTTACACCGGGATACGGAATTGTAGCAGTTGACCCTAAGGTTATTCCTCTTGGAACAAAGCTCTACATTGAGTCTTCCGATGGTGGAAAGTCATGGGTTTACGGTTACTGTATAGCAGGAGATACAGGAGGGGCGATTAAAGGTAACAAGGTTGACTTGTGCTTTAATACAAAAGCTGAATGCAGAAAATTCGGAAGAAAGACTGCAACCGTATATATTTTAGATTAAATAAGAAGGTGCATATTGTTATGCACCTTTTTTGCGAAAGGACAAAGTTATGGAATTAACTTCAATTAAAACTATAAAAGAAATAAAGACGATGTTTGGGTTCGATTTTTCCAAGGGATTAGGTCAGAATTTTTTAACAGATGCTAATGTTCTTGATAAAATTGCAGATGCGGCATCGGGAACAGAGGGAGTCTTGGAAATAGGTCCGGGTTTTGGAGTTCTTACCAAAACACTATCCGAAAATTTTGATAGGGTTGTTTCAATCGAGATAGATAAATCACTCCTACCTGTTCTTGATTTCACATTATCGGAATGCGATAATGTGAAAATAATTAATTCTGATTTTATGAAACTCAATTTAGCAGAATTAATAAAAAATCAATTTGATAATAAAAAAATAAGTGTTGCGGCAAATCTGCCATATTATATTACGACTCCCATCATAACAACTCTCTTAGAGGGAGGGTATGATATAGAGAATATTGTTGTAATGGTACAAAAAGAAGTTGCACAAAGATTTTGTGCAAAACCTGGCACAAAGGAATACGGGGCAATAAGTGTGTTGTGTGCATATTACACCGAACCTGAGATAGTTGTCAATGTTCCTGCAGGAAGCTTTTACCCTGCACCAAAGGTTGACTCGGCAGTTGTTCGTATGAAAGTTTGCGATAAGCCCAATGTAGATGTTATAAATGAGAAACTGTTTTTTAAGGTTGTAAAGGCATCATTTGCAATGAGAAGAAAAACACTTTTGAATTGTTTATCAAACGGTTTTGCAAAGGACAAGCAAACCATAGAGGGTATTTTAACTTCTTTGGGAATTGAGCCCACAATAAGAGGAGAAAGACTGGGAATTAAAGAATTTGCAAAAATTGCAGATGAATTTGAAAAAAACGAAATAAAATAAAAAAACAGGCTGTGAGTTTCCAAAACTTACAGCTTGATTTTTTTTATAATATCGTGTAATATAGTATTCGTGGTTGACATAAAACATAAATTATTGTAAACTACAACTATATTATATTCGGATTAAAATTCCGGGAAAGTGAGGATACAATATGAGATCTATCAAAAATATTGTTATCGGTATTTTGGCTGCAGCCTTTACTATGGCTCCATTGACAGCATTTGCATCAATTTTGCCTGAAGATGTTGCCGGTACAAGATTTGAAGAACCTGTTCAGATTTTGGCAGCTTTGGAAATCATGGTTGGTGACGATGACGGTGCATTCAGATTGGATGATAACATCAAAAGATCAGAAGTTGCTAAAATGGCAATTCACGCATTAGGACTTGAAGATATAGCTGATTCAAGAAAGGGAGAATCAAAATTCCCTGACGTACCAGTTAACCATTGGGCAAACGGATATATCAACCTTGCAACTGCTCAAGGGTTAATCGTTGGTGATGATTTGGGTAATTTCAGACCTGACGATTCAATAACTTATTCAGAAGCTATGGCAATATTCGTAAGAGCATTGGGATATGAGGTTATGGCAGAAGACAAGGGTGCATATCCTGAAGGCCATGTTGTTGTAGCAGGAAGCATCGGATTGACAAAGAATGTTCAGGGTGCTACAAATGCTCCTATTACAAGAGGTAATGTTGCGTATATTACAAACAACGCATTGACAGTCGGTCTGATGGAAAAGGTTGGTTACGGCAACAATGCTTCATACGAAGTCACAGACAAGACATTGTTAAAGGATAAGCTTGACGTAACAAAACACCAAGGACAGATTAACGCAATTCCTTATACAAGCCTTGATGGAGATTCAAATCTCAATGATGGGGAAATCAGAATTGGCGAAACTGTGTATGAAACTGCATACAATATGAATAACCTTTTCGGATACAATGTAAACTACTACCTGAAATCTAATGATGACGGTGATGTGATAATACTTGCAATACCTCAGAAAGACCAGAACTCAACAATTACAATTAATGCTGATTTGTTTGAGGGTATAACAACTAAGGCAGAGAAAAAGGCAGTTGAATATTACGAAAAAGAAGATGCAGCAAAAACAACTGTCACTGCATTGGAAGATACTGCAAAGCTTATCTACAACGGTAAGGCTTTGGAGTTGACAGATGAAAATCTTAATATAAACGGTAAATCAGGTGAAATGACACTTCTTGATACTGACAGAAATGGTATCTATGATATTGTTTTTGTTACAGATTACTACAATATAGTAGTTGAAGAAGTAACATCATCAGGTAAAATTGTTGATAAGTACGGTGCACCTACAATTAAGTTGGGTGATGATGAAAATGTAAGCTACAGAATTTTAAAAGGCTTGCAGGAAATTGAAGTTAAGGAACTTAAGGAGTATGATGTACTTTCAGTTGCTGAAAGTAAAGACGGAGAATTGTTTGACATCAAGGTTTCTAACCAGACTGTAACAGGTAAGGTTACAGGAAAAGATTCTAAGGGTGTTTATATCTCAGGTAAGCACTACAAGGTAGCTGCAAATTATCCTGAAGAAATTACAATGGGTACAGAAGGCGTGTTCTACCTTGACATTGAAGGCAAGATTGCCGCTATCAACGACAAGGTTACAGTAAGTGACAACTATGGTTACTTGATAAAGGCTTATGCGTCTGACGAAACAGAAAAGGCAACATTCAGAATTTTCACAAAGGAAGGCAAGGATGTAACCTTTACTGCAAACGAAAAAATCAGATATAACGGTGCAACAGGTCAGAAGGCTGTTGATGTTGTAGACAACTTCCTCCAGGACGGCAAGACAGTTAAACAGCTTGTAACCTATACAACTAACTCAGCAGGTAACCTTACTGCAATCTATACTGCAGAGGATAACACCGAGACAGGTGCAGCAAAAGACGGTAAGTTCACACTTGACTATAAGATGGACGAAGCTGTGTTTAACCAGAAGACAAATAGCTTAGGCTCAATCAGATTAACTGAAAAAACTCACATCTTTGATATTCAGGACGATGTGACAGATTACAACATTGCAGATATTAAAATGTTTGAAGATAAGCAGAAATATAATGTAATGGTATTTGATATAACTGAAGAATTTACTGCAAAAGCTATTGTAGTAACAAATGCAGAGTTCCAGACTAATGCAGAGGCTCCTATTGCGGTTGTTGATAAGGTGGCTACTGAAATTAATGATGACGATGAAGAAACTGAGAAGCTTTACGCTTTCTTTAACGGTGAAAAGGTAGAAGTTTTTGCAGAAGATACAGGAATACTTGTTAAGGGTGAAGGAGCTAAATTGGAAAATGGTGACATTATCCAGTATAAGACAAACGACAAGGGTGAAATTGCAAGCATCAGAGTATTGTTTGATATAGATACAAAGGCTACCGAGAAGAACGAAACTCCTGTTGAGGACCTTGAAATTCTTTACGGTAAGGTAACAAAGAAATTCGCAAGCTCTATTAATGTGACAGTTAACGGTGGTAGCGTAAGAAATGTTGTTATTCCATCAGATGTAGTTGTTTACACTGTTGATACAACAAAGACTAAGAACCAGATAGCTGTCGGAACAACAGGTGACATTCAAGCCTTTGATGAAGACGAAGGTAACAGAGTATTCATCAGAATTCAGGATGAAATTGTTAAAGAGGTTGTTGTTATAAAATAATTAAGCTGCTAAAATCCTAAATATCTTCTCTATACAATTCCCAAAGGACAGACCGATTATGGTCTGTCCTTTTTCTTGACAAATAAAATTGGTAATGTTATAATCGTTGTTGATTATAGAATGAGAGGTAGCATAATGAAAGTATTATGTATTGGTGATGTATTCGGCAGAGTAGGAAGAGATTTATTGTTTTCATATCTTGACCGATATGCGTCCGATATTGATTTGGTTATTGCAAACGGTGAGAATGCGGCTCACGGCAGAGGAATAACTAAAAATGTTTATGATGAGTTAAAAAAAGCTGGTGTTGATGCAATCACACTTGGTAATCACACATGGGGATGTCCTGATGTTATAAATATTTTAAAGCACGAGGACGATATAATAAGACCTGCAAACTTTGACAAAGGCTGTGCAGGGAACGGAAGTATGATTGTCAAGGCAAGAAACGGAATAAATGTTGGAGTTATAAACATAATAGGAAGAGTTTATATGGAGCCAAACAATTCTCCGTTTGAAGCAGTTATCGAGGAAATTGAAAAATTAAAAGAAAAAACAAATATAATATTGGTTGATTTCCACGCGGAAGCGACAAGTGAAAAGGTGGCTATGGGATTTTTCTTAGACGGAAAGGTTTCTGCAGTTTTCGGTACTCACACTCATATCCAGACGGCAGACGAAATCATCTTGCCTAACGGTACAGGATATATAACCGACCTTGGAATGACAGGTGTTATTCATTCTGTTCTTGGAGTTGAAAAAAATATTATTTTGAAAAAATTCACAACGGGTATTTCTCAAAGATTTGAGCCTGCTACAGGTCAGGGGCGTTTTTCAGGTTGTATATTTGAAATTGATGAAAATTCAGGGAAAACAGTAGCGGTTGAAAGAATTTCAAAAATTTTTTAAAAATTACCAGTTTAAATTTCTTTCTGTTGGCATAAAATTAATATATATGCATTAGCTTATATACAAATTAAGACAGAAGGAGTGAAAGTAATGCTTGACAGAATTGCATTAATATTGGTAATTATAGGTGCTTTGAACTGGGGCAGTATCGGATTTTTCGGCTTTGACATTGTCGGAGTGCTGTTCGGCGGACAAGGCTCATTGTTGGCAAGAATTATATTTGCACTTGTGGGTGTTGCAGGTCTTTGGTCAATAGGATTGTTGTTCAAGGAGAATGAACATACAAGAGCATAAAAACAGTACGGCTTGAGATTTTCCTCAAGCCGTACTATTTTTTTAAAATTTTCTTGACATATTTATCAAATTATGTTATTATTACTTTAACTGAAATAAGAATAGAGGCGCAATTTCCATCAGTAGCCTGAGTTTATGCCGTTCGCAGCGGTACGGCTCAGAGTGAAAGGGGCCGTTGCCGAAGGAGTACGAGGCGTAAGTATGTCCTGGGAAAACAGAGAATATCTGTTTAACTGTCGTTTGCAGTAAATGGTACTGTCAAGCGTTGAGCTATCATTATTGTTCGGATAAATATACATTTGGTATAGTATTATTATGAGTAATTATGATAGCCGACTTTTCGGCTATTTTTTTCGGATTAAAATATGGGAGGAAATTTTAAAATGAAAACAAAAACAATTTTTACAGGTGCAGGTACTGCAATTATTACACCGTTTAACGAAAATGGTGTTGATTATGAAAAATTTGCAAAATTAATTGACTGGCAGATTGAAGAAGGAATTGATTCCTTGATTGTCGGAGGAACAACAGGTGAAGGCTCAACTCTTACAGACGAAGAACACAGAGAGATTATCAAGTTCTCAGTTGAGCAGGCTAAGGGAAGAGTTCCGATTATTGCAGGTACCGGCTCAAACGACACAGACTATGCAGTTGATTTGACAAAGTATGCGGCAGAAGTAGGTGCTGATGCGGCATTGGTTGTTACACCTTACTATAATAAGGCAACTCAGAAAGGTCTTATTAAAATGTATGAGGTTATCGCTGATGCAAGTGATATTCCGTTGATTTTATATAATGTTCCATCAAGAACAGGTGTTGCAATAGAGCCAAAGACACTTGCAGTTTTGGCTGACCACCCTAATATCTGCGGCTTGAAAGAAGCTAACGGTGATATTTCAAAGATAATTGAGGAATTCTCACTTGTGGGAGATAAGATTGATATATATTCAGGTAATGATGACCAGGTAATCCCTGTGCTTTCAATGGGCGGTAAGGGTGTTATTTCCGTATTGTCAAATGTGTTGCCTAAGGAAACATCAAATATGTGTAAATTATTCTTTGACGGTAAGATAAAAGAAGCGGCAGCTGAACAGTTAAGAATGCTTCCGCTTATCAATGCACTTTTCTCGGAGGTTAATCCTATTCCTGCAAAGGCTGCTATGGCTGCTATGGGATATTGTGAGGATAGCTTGAGATTGCCTTTGACACCTATGGAGGATGCTCATCGTACAGTTTTATTTGATGAAATGAGAAAGTTGGGAATTAAAATATGAGAGTTATTGTAAACGGCTCAAACGGAAGAATGGGTAGAGAAGTTATCCGAATGATTCAGGAAGGATATGTCGGAGTGGAGGTTGTTGCAGGAGTTGATATAAACAACTCTGCGGCAGAAAAATTCCCTATCTATGAAAATATTGAAGATTTTGTCGGCGAGGCTGACTGCATAATAGATTTTTCACATCATAGTGTAACTAAAAGACTAATGGACTTTGCAGTCGAGAGAAAAATTCCTGTTGTAGTGGCAACAACAGGTCATACAGACGAAGAGATAGATATGATTAACGAGGCATCAAAAGGTGTGCCTGTATTCAGGTCTGCAAATATGTCTGTGGGTATTGCGCTTTTGGTTAACCTTGCAAAAACTGCCGCAAAGGCTTTTCCTAATGCTGATATTGAAATTATTGAAAAGCATCATAACAGAAAGCTTGATGTCCCTAGTGGTACTGCCCTGATGCTTGCTGATGCAGTAAAGGAAGCCCGTCCTGACTGTGAATATGTAATCGGAAGACACGAAAACGGAAAAAGAAGTCCAAAAGAGTTGGGTATTCATTCATTAAGACTCGGAAATGTTATTGGTGAACACGAAGTAATTATTGCGACCGATACACAGGTGATAACTCTAAAGCACGAGGCTCAGAGCAGAAGTCTTTTTGCTGAGGGTGCAATAGTTGCGGCGCAGTTCTTGTCAAAATGCAAGGAAAACAGAATTTATAATATGGATGATATGCTAAAGGGAGATAACAATGATTTGTGATAATCTGAAAATCAATGAAAAGGGACATTTGTGCTTTGCGGGCAGAGATACAACAGAGCTTGCGAAGGAATATAAAACCCCCCTTTACCTTATTGATGAAGAAAAGATAAGAGAAAAATGCAGAATTTATATTGATGCGATGAAAAAAGCCTTTGGCGGTGATTCGCATCCGCTTTTTGCGAGCAAGTCCCTTTGTTTTAAGCGTATTTATGAAATTATGAGAGAAGAGGGAATGGGAATTGATGTAGTTTCCCCCGGAGAACTATATACTGCATTAAAAGCAGGGTTTCCTATGGAAAAAGCATATTTTCACGGTAACAACAAGACAGATGAGGATATTTCTTTTGCAATAGAAAGCGGTATTGGCTATTTTGTGTGCGATAATATAGAAGAATTAAAGGCTATAGATGCTGAAGCAAAAAATGCAGGTATCAAACAGAAAATACTTTTAAGAATTACACCGGGGATTGACTCTCACACCTTTGCAAAAATTAACACAGGAAAAGTGGACTCAAAATTCGGTGCGGCAATAGAAACAGGACAGGCAGAAGAGATTACAGGTCTTGCACTTGGTTTTGAAAATATCGAATTGTGCGGTTTTCATTGTCATATAGGCTCTCAGATTTTTGAGTATGAGCCTTTTGGTGATGCTGCAATGATAATGCTTAAATTTGTTGCCGATATGAAGAAAAGATATGGCTATGAGGCAAAAGAGTTAAATCTCGGCGGAGGTATGGCTGTTCGTTATCTTGAGGAGCACCCAGAAATTGACTATGCAGAAAATATAAGAAAAATCGGAGAAGTTGTTGACGGAGCCTGTGAAGCATACGGAATTAAAAAGCCTATAATTCTTATGGAGCCGGGAAGAAGTATAGTTGCAGATGCGGGTATGACTTTATATACCGCAGGTACATTAAAGGAAATTAAGAACTTCAAAACATATGTATCTATTGATGGCGGTATGACTGATAATCCAAGATATACTCTTTATGAATCTCCATATACTGTTCTTCTTGCAAACAGAGCAAATGACAAGTCAGACTGTGTATGTACAGTTGCAGGGAGATGCTGTGAAAGCGGTGACTTAATTCAGGAGGGAGTAAAGCTTCCGAAACCGAAAAGAGGGGATATTGTTGCGGTTTTAACAACAGGTGCATATAACTATTCAATGGCATCAAATTATAACCGCCTGACAAGACCGCCTGTTGTAATGCTTGATAAGAATTCTGAATATGTTGCAGTAAAGAGAGAAACATTTAAAGACCTACTTATGAATGATATATAAAGATGCACAAAAATATTGCATAGATTTTTTAAAAGTTTGTGCAATATTTTTTTAAGAAAATATGGCAAAAAGCTTGCAAATATAAGGAAAATCATTTATAATATTAATGTTGTGACACTTGACAAACGATGAAGCGGGAGGTTGCGAACAAAAGGTTCGGTTTTTCCGTGGAGAATGTCCGATTCAAGAAACCGGGCGGCAGGTCACGCTGTACTGAATATCGTGTATAACATTCCTTGCGGGAGCAGTATGCCCTGCAGGGCATAGCTATGCGTAAAATTACGGCGTAAAGACTTCCCGGAGGGCAGAAATGCAATTCGGGTTTTTATTTAAGGGTGGTTGGAAACACCCGGCGGTGTGTATAACATACTGAGCTGTCGTGCGAGAAACACAATGAAAGGAACTTTCAAATTACCCAATGATTTGAAAATTCCGACAAAAAAACAAATTAGGAGGGAAAAACATGGCAGCAAAGCAGAAAATCAGAATCAAGCTTAAGGCTTATGATCACGCAGTTCTTGATCAGTCAGCAGAAAAGATTGTTGAGATCGCAAAGAAGAGCGGCGCGAAGGTTTCAGGACCTATTCCGCTTCCAACAGAAAAGGAAGTTGTGACAATCCTAAGAGCCGTTCATAAGTATAAGGATTCTCGTGAGCAGTTCGAAAGAAGAACTCACAAAAGATTGATCGACATTGTTGTTCCTGGTGCAAAAACTATGGAAGCACTTGTTAAGATCGACTTGCCTGCAGGCGTTGAAATCAACGTGACACAGAGCAAGAAATAATTAAAAGCTCATTTAAATGAGTGGCAGTAGTTCGAAAGAACTATGATGCAGGTCAATGTTCCCCGAAGGGAACCAATTAACTGTTTAGAAAGGATGAAAAAAATGAACAAAGCAATTTTAGGTACAAAAGTCGGTATGACACAGATTTTTGACGAAAACGGAAAAGTAATTCCGGTAACTGTAATTCTTGCAGGTCCTTGCACTGTTGTTCAAAAGAAGACTGTTGAAACTGACGGCTATGAAGCTGTTAAGGTTGGTTTCGGCGAAGTTAAGGAAAAGAATGTCAACAAGCCGGATAAGGGACAGTTTGCAAAGGCTGATGTAGCTGTGAAGAAGTATTTGAGAGAATTCAGACTAGATGACTGCTCTGCATTGAATGTGGGTGACGAAATCAAAGCTGACATATTCGCAGCAGGTGAGAAGATTGATGTTACTGGTATCAGTAAAGGTAAAGGTTTTGCCGGTCCAATGAAGAGATGGGGATTACACAGAGGTCCTATGTCTCACGGTTCAGGCTATCATAGAGGCTCAGGTTCAATGGGTGCTTGTTCAAACCCTGGTCGTGTAATGAAGGGTAAGAAGCTTCCTGGACACATGGGTGTTGCAAGAGTAACAGTACAGAACCTCGAAGTTGTTAAGGTTGATGCAGAACAAAACTTGATTTTGTTGAAGGGTGCAGTTCCTGGCAACAAGGGTGGACTTGTTACAATCAGAAATAGCGTTAAAGCGTAATTGAGTATAGGAAAGGAGGAATAAACTATGTCTACAGTAGCTGTATATAACATGGAAGGTGCAAAGGTTGGCTCAATGGAAGTTAGCGATTCAATATTTGCAGCAGAAGTGAATAAGGCTGTATTACACGAAGTTGTTGTGAACTACCTTGCAAATCAGAGACAGGGTACACAGAGCACAAAGACTCGTACAGAAGTTTCAGGCGGTGGAATTAAGCCTTGGAGACAGAAGGGAACAGGCCGTGCAAGACAGGGAAGTATCCGTGCTCCACAATGGACAGGCGGCGGTGTTGCACTCGGTCCAAAACCTCGTGATTACAGATATAGCGTAAATAAGAAGATAAAGAAGATTGCTTTAAGATCAGCTTTATCAGCAAAATACGAAGCATATCAAATTTATGTTATCGAAGATTTGAAGATGGACGAAATCAAGACAGCAACAATCGCTAAGATGTTGAAGGGCCTTGAAATCGATTCAAAGGCATTGATTGTTACTGCTGATTATGATAACACAATCTACAAATCAGCAAGAAACATCAAGAACGTTAAACCAACATATGTTGGAGTTCTTAACACATACGATGTTTTGAAGTATGACAAGTTTATAATAGCTAAAGAAGCAATCGCAAAGATTGAGGAGGTGCTTGCATAATGAAATTCGCACATGATATTATCAGAAGACCAATCATCTCCGAACGCAGTATGGCACCTGTTTTCGACAAAGAAGGAAACGAAATCAAAAAGTACACATTTGAGGTTCCGGTTTCTGCAAACAAGGTTGAAATCAAGAAGGCTTGTGAAGAAGTTTTCGGAGTTAAGGTTGCAAGTGTAAATACAATGCATGTTACAGGAAAAATTAAGAGAATGGGCAGATTCGCCGGAAGAAGAGCTTCCTGGAAGAAAGCCATCGTTACATTGGCAAAGGATTCTAAGACAATCGAGTTCTTTGAAATGTAATCGACTTAGAAAATCAGATTAAGGAGTGAAACAAATGGCTATTAAAAAGTATAAGCCAACCTCTCCTGCAAGAAGATTTATGACTGTTTCAGATTTCGCTGAGGTAACAAAGAGTTCTCCGGAGCGTTCATTGATAACATCATTAAAGAAAAATGCAGGAAGAAATTCATACGGTAGAATTACTGTTCGTCATAGAGGTGGCGGAAACAGAAGAAAGTATAGAATTATCGACTTTAAGAGACAAAAGGATCAGATGCCTGCAACAGTAATTGGTATCGAATACGATCCAAACAGATCAGCAAACATTGCCTTGATTCAGTATGAAGACGGTACAAAGTCTTACATCATTGCCCCTGTTGGTTTGACAGACGGTATGACAGTTGTATCAGGTAAGGGCGCTGACATCCAGCCAGGTAATGCTTTGTTCATCAAAGATATTCCGGTTGGTACATTAATTCACAACATTGAGTTGTATCCTGGCAAGGGCGCACAGTTGGTTCGTTCAGCTGGCGGATATGCACAGCTTATGGCTAAAGAAGGAGATTATGCTCAGGTAAGACTTCCATCAGGTGAAGTTAGAATGATTCGTCTTGACTGTAAGGCAACAATCGGTATTGTTGGTAACCAGCAGCACGAAAACATTTCTATCGGTAAAGCCGGAAGAAAGCGTCACATGGGTTGGAGACCTACAGTTCGAGGCGTTGTTATGAACCCGAACGATCACCCTCACGGCGGTGGTGAAGGTAAGTCACCTATCGGTCGTCCTGCTCCGGTAACTCCTTGGGGTAAACCGGCTCTTGGCTTGAAGACAAGAAAGCATAAGAACAGAACAGATAAGTTCATTATAAAGAGAAGAAACGATAAATAATTATCGGTCATAGTCCGAAAAGGAGGAAATAAATAATGGGTAGATCACTTAAAAAGGGACCTTTCGTCGAAGAGCGTTTGATGAGCAGAATTGATGCTATGAACGCTGCAAACGAAAAAAAGGTTATCAAAACCTGGTCAAGAGCTTCTACTATTTTCCCTGAAATGGTTGGACATACTATCGCAGTTCATGACGGTAGAAAGCATGTCCCTGTATTCATCAGTGAGGATATGGTTGGTCACAGATTGGGTGAATTTGCTCCGACAAGAACCTTCAAAGGTCACGCAGGAGCTAAAACTTCTAAATAATAAGTAAGTTCGAATATATAGGTATCGAAAGGAGGATTCCGTAAATGGAAGCACGCGCAACTTTGAGCTATGCACGCATTTCGCCAAGAAAGGTTAGAATAGTTCTTGATTTAATAAGAAACAAGCCTGCAGGCGTTGCGATGGGTATTATTAAAAATACACCTAAAGCAGCTAGCGAGTACTTGGAAAAGCTTTTGGCATCAGCTATCGCTAATGCACAAAATAACCATAATATGGATATCAACAAATTATATGTAGCAGAGTGTTATGCAAACCAGGGTCCAACTCTTAAGAGAATAAGACCTGTTTCAAAGGGTAGAGCATACAGAATTTTGAAGAGAACAAGTCATATCACTTTGGTATTGAAAGAAAAAGAATAATTAAAGAAGGAGGTAATTCCTAATGGGACAAAAAGTTAATCCGCACGGACTTAGAGTCGGAGTTATTAAAGACTGGGATTCAAAGTGGATTGCAGGTAAAAGAGATTTCGGAGACCAGTTGGTTGAAGATTACAATATCAGAAAATTTGTCAAGAAGGCATGCTACGATGCAGGAATAGCAAAGATTGTTATTGAAAGAAAGCAGAACAAAGTTTTCGTTACAATCCATGCTGCTAAGCCTGGTATCATCATCGGAAGACAGGGTGCTGAAATTGATAAGTTAAAGAAGCAACTTGAAAAGATGACAAAAGAAGCTGTTAACATCAACATTATGGAAGTTAAGCAGCCAGATACAAACGCACAGTTAGTAGCTGAAAATATTGCAGCACAGCTTGAAAAGAGAATTTCATTCAGAAGAGCTATGAAACAGGTTATGGGAAGAGCTATGAGAATGGGAATCAGAGGTATCAAGACTAGCGTTGCAGGTAGAGTAGGCGGTGCAGAAATCGCAAGAACAGAGCAGTATCACGAAGGTACTATTCCACTTCAGACCTTGAGAGCTGACATTGATTATGGTTTCGCAGAAGCTATGACAACATACGGTATTCTCGGTGTTAAGGTTTGGATTTACAAGGGTGAGGTTCTTCATGAAAACAAGAGAACCGAGCGCAAGCCGAGAGGAGGAAAACAATAATGTTGTTACCTAAGAGAGTTAAATACAGAAAAGTTATGCGTGGCAGAATGAAGGGTAAGGCAACACGCGGCAATGTGGTATCTAACGGACAGTTCGGATTACAGGCTTTAGAGCCATCTTGGATTACTTCAAGACAAATCGAAGCAGCCCGTATCGCTATGACAAGATACACAAAGAGAGGCGGTCAGGTTTGGATTAAGATATTCCCTGATAAGCCAATCACACAGAAGCCTGCTGAAACTCGAATGGGTTCAGGTAAAGGAAGTCCTGAATACTGGGTTGCAGTTGTTAAGCCGGGAAGAGTTATGTTTGAAATTGGCGGCGTTAGCGAAGAAGTTGCAAGAGAAGCACTTCGTCTTGCTATGCACAAGCTTCCAATCAAATGTAAGTTTGTAAAGCGTGAAGAGGATGGTGAATAAGAATGAAAGTAGTAGAGTTGAGAGAATTATCAGTTGAAGAATTAAACTTGAAGCTTTCTGAAAGCAAACAGGAATTATTCAACTTAAGATTTCAAAACGCTATAAACCAGTTGGAAAATCCACAGAGAATTGGTGATGTTAAGAAAACTATCGCTCGTATTAAGACCATCATTCGTGAAAGAGAATTGAAAGATTCTGCAATTTGATGGACTGATAGAAACATCATATAGCAATACAATATTGATTGTATGAAAGGAGGCACACTAAGGTGGCAGAAAGAAACAGCCGTAAGGTTAAAATCGGTAAAGTTATAAGCAATAAGATGGATAAAACTATCGTTGTTGCTATCGAATATAGTGTTAAGCACCCACTTTATGGTAAGGTTGTTAAGAGAACCTACAAGCTAAAGGCACACGATGAAGAAAATATTTGTGCTATGGGCGATAAAGTAAAGGTAATGGAAACAAGACCTCTATCAAAGGATAAGAGATGGAGATTAGTTGAAATCGTAGAAAAGGCACAATAATTTAAAGAAATTGTGTCCGGAAAGGAGAAATAGACATGATACAACCACAAACACGTTTGAAGGTTGCAGATAACACAGGCGCTAAAGAAGTTATGTGTATCCGTGTACCAGGCGGCTCAAAGAAGAGATATGCTGGTGTTGGCGACGAAATCATCTGTTCTGTTAAGAAGGCAACACCGGGCGGCGTTGTTAAAAAGGGTGATGTAGTTAAAGCTGTTGTAGTTAGAACGGTTAAAGAAACAAGACGTGCTGACGGTTCTTACATCAGATTTGATGAGAATGCAGCTGTTATTGTTAAAGATGATAAAAATCCAAGAGGTACTCGTATATTCGGGCCTGTGGCAAGAGAGTTAAGAGACAAAGAGTATATGAAGATTTTGTCATTGGCTCCGGAAGTTCTGTAAGGAGGTGCCGATAATGAAGAAAATGCATATCAAAAGAGGAGATAATGTTAAGGTTATCTCAGGAAAAGATAAGGGCAAGGAAGGCAAGGTATTAACTGCCATTCCTGAAGAAGGTAAAGTTATAGTTGAAGGCGTTGCAATGGTGAAGAGACACCAGAAGGCAAGAGCACAGGGACAGGAAAGCAAAATTGTTGAAAAGGAAGCAGCAATCAATGCTTCTAATGTAATGAGAATATGCCCTGCTTGCGGAAAAGCTGCAAGAACCGGTATCAAGGTTTTGGAAGACGGTTCAAAGGCTAGATATTGCAAAAAGTGCCTTGAAATCTTTAATGACTGATATTTTGAGAGGAGGTAAGTTCTAAGATGTCTAGATTGCAAGATAAATATACAAAAGAAATTGCTCCTGCTCTTATGACAAAGTTTGGTTATAAAAGCCCGATGCAGATTCCGAAGCTTGAAAAGATCGTAATCAATATCGGTATGAGTGATGCAAAAGAAAATCCAAAGGTTATCGACGCTGCTTGCGCTGATTTGGCTGCTATCACAGGTCAGAAGCCAGTTGTTACAAAGGCAAGAAAGTCTGTTGCTAACTTTAAATTAAGAGAAGGTATGAGCATTGGATGTAAGGTTACATTGAGATCAGACAAGATGTACGAATTCTTGGATAAGTTGTTCAATGTAGCACTTCCACGTGTAAGAGACTTCCGTGGTATCAGTGCAGAATCCTTCGATGGAAGAGGTAACTATGCCCTCGGTATCAAAGAACAGTTGATTTTCCCTGAAATCGACTATGATAAGATTGATAAAATCAGAGGTATGGATATTATCGTTGTTACAACTGCTAAGACAGATGAAGAAGCCCGTGAATTGTTAGATTTGATGGGTGCTCCATTTATCCGCAGTTAATAAGGAGGATAGATTATGGCAAAGAAATCTATGGTTATAAAACAACAAAGAAAGCCTAAGTTTTCAACACAAGCTTACACAAGATGTAAGATTTGCGGAAGACCACATGCTTATCTGAGAAAGTTCGGTATCTGCCGTATCTGCTTCAGAGAATTGGCATACAAGGGTCAAATTCCGGGTGTTAAGAAGGCAAGCTGGTAAAATATAGAGAAATGTTCGAACTCATAAATGAGTTTGGAAGGAGGTAAATTTTAATGCAAATAACTGATCCTATCGCAGATATGCTTACTCGTATCAGAAACGCAAATACTGCAAAACACGAAACAGTTGATATTCCTGCATCAAACATGAAGAAAGCAATTGCTGAAATCTTGAATGAAGAAGGATATATAGCTAGCTACCAAGTAATTGAAGACGGTAAGCAGGGAGTAATCAGAATCGCTTTGAAATATGGTCCTAACAAGGAAAAGGTTATAAGCGGTCTTAAGAGAGTATCAAAGCCTGGTTTGAGAATTTATGCCGGTGCTGAAGAACTTCCAAGAGTATTGAAGGGCTTAGGAATTGCAATAGTTTCTACTTCAAAGGGTATAATGACAGACAGAGCTGCTAGAAAGCAAAACATCGGCGGCGAAGTATTGGCATTCATCTGGTAAGAAACTGCAATTAGCTACATTTGATAAATTGAACTGAAAACCTGCCAAATGGCAGAGAAAATTTAAGTTAAGGAGGACATAATATTATGTCAAGAATAGGTAATTTGCCTATAACAGTACCTGCAGGTGTTGAAGTAAAGCTCACAGCAGAGAACGAATTGACTGTTAAAGGTAAGAACGGAACATTGACAAGAAAGCTCCACAAGGATATGATTATAAAATCAGAAGCAGGAGTTATTACTGTTGAAAGACCGTCAGAAGAAAAGATGCACAAAGCTTTGCACGGATTAACAAGAACATTGATTAACAATATGGTAATCGGTGTTACAGATGGTTTCGTAAAAGAGCTTGAAATCAATGGTGTTGGTTACAGAGCACAGTTGCAGGGAAAAACACTTGTATTAGGTTTGGGATACTCTCATCCTGTTGAATATACCCCTGTTGAAGGTATTACTATCGAAGTTCCAGCTCCTAACAAGATTATTGTTAAGGGTGCGAACAAAGAAGTTGTTGGTGAAACAGCAGCTAAAATCAGAGAATACAGAATGCCAGAACCATATAAGGGTAAGGGTATTAAGTATGTTGATGAAGTAATCAGACGTAAAGAAGGTAAAGCAGGAGCTAAGAAGAAATAATAGAAAGGAGTGTTCTTAAATGATAAACAAAAAGAATAGTAATGTTGCAAGAATTAAGCGTCACATGAGAGTTAGAAAGAACATCTCCGGTACTGCGGAGAGACCTCGTCTTAATGTGTTCAGAAGCTTAAATCACATATATGCACAAATCATTGATGATACAAAGGGCGTTACATTAGTAAGCGCATCAAGTATGGATAAGGACTTTAACCAATACGGCGGAAACTGCGAAGCAGCTAAAGAGGTTGGTAAAGCAGTTGCTGCAAAGGCATTGGAAAAGGGAATTAAAGCAGTGGTATTCGACAGAGGCGGATATGTTTACCACGGCAGAGTCGCAGCTCTTGCAGAAGGCGCAAGAGAAGGCGGCTTGGAATTCTAATAAAGGAGGTAGAGATTGTGGCTGATAGAATAGATGCATCAACACTTGATATTCAAGAAAAGTTGGTTGAGATTAACCGTGTTGCTAAAACAGTTAAGGGTGGTAGAACCATGAGATTTAGCGCACTGATGGTTGTAGGTGACGGAAACGGCCATGTTGGCTGCGGAACAGGTAAAGCTGCAGAAATTCCTGATGCAATCAGAAAAGGAATTGAAGATGCTAAGAAGAATATGATTAGCGTTCCATTAGTAGGTACAACGATACCTCATGAAGTTATCGGTGAATTCGGTGCCGGAAGAGTATTGATTAAGCCGGCTAAGGAAGGTACCGGTGTTATCGCAGGCGGTGCTGCCAGAGCAGTATTAGAGCTTGCTGGTATTAAGGACATTCGTACAAAGTGTTTGCGTTCAAACAACAAGAAGAATGTTGTAAGAGCTACTATTGCAGGACTTGCAGAGTTAAAGCAGGCTGATGAGGTTGCTAAGCTCAGAGGTAAGACCGTTGATGAAATCAGGGGTTAAGGAGGTAGCAAACAATGGCTAAATTAAATGTAAAGCTTGTTAAGAGCACAATCGGTTGCAAAGAAGATCAGATTGCAACAGTTAAGGCACTAGGTTTGCACAAGATAAGAGATGTCAAGGTTCATAATGATACACCTCAAATCAGAGGTATGATTAAGAAGGTATCTCATCTTGTGGAAGTTGAAGAAAACTAATTTATAAATAAGGAGGTGTAGCAAATGAGATTAGATGAACTACAACCTGCTGAAGGTTCAAGATTTACTCGTAAAAGAGTAGGTAGAGGTATCGGTTCAGGTACAGGAAAAACTTCAGGTAAGGGTCACAAGGGTCAGAACGCACGTTCAGGCGGTGGAGTAAGACCTGGTTTTGAAGGCGGTCAGATGCCTATTTACAGACGCTTGCCAAAGAGAGGTTTCACAAATATATTTGCTAAACAATATGTTACTATAAATGTTTCTGAATTAGAAAGATTCGAAGACGGTACAGAAGTTACACAAGAACTTTTGAAGGAAACAGGTGTTGTAAGCAAGACTTTAGACGGAATTAAAGTTCTTGGAAGAGACGAGCTTACAAAGAAATTAACAGTAAAGGTGGCAAAATTCACAACATCAGCTGCTGAAAAGATTGAAAAAGCTGGTGGAAAGGCTGAGGTGATTTAAGTGTTTTCTACTATTAAAAATGCATTTAAAATCGCTGACTTAAGAAAAAAGATTTATTTTACACTTTTTATGTTAATTATATTCAGATTCGGAGCGCATATTCCTGTTCCGGGTTTGGATCCGGCAGCAATGAAAGCATTCCTTGGAGAAGGTTTAGACCTATTCTCAATGTTTGATGTATTTACAGGTGGTGCATTTTCAAATGCAACTGTTCTGGCATTGGGTGTATCTCCATACATTAATGCTTCAATTATCATTCAGCTTCTTACTGTTGCAATTCCTGCTTTGGAAAGACTTTCAAAAGAGGGTGCAGAAGGCAGAAAGAAGATTAATAAAATTACAAGAGTTACCGGTATTGTTCTTGCATTCGTGCAGGGAGCAGGTCTTTATGTAACACTACACAATATGGGTGTTCAGGATCCTTCAGTTCAGCCTATCGCTAACGAAGGCTTGGCTTCATTCTTCCTGATTGTACTGACATTTGTTGCAGGTACAGCATTCATCATGTGGTTGGGTGAATTGATTACAGAAAAGGGCCTTGGAAATGGTATTTCAATGATTATCTACGCAGGTATTGTTTCAAGAATTCCTGCAGAGACAGTTGCAATTTACAAGCAGTATCTTGCACCTGGGGTATTCTCATTTATGGGCGCTTTTATATCAATAGCAATCTTAGTTGTAGCTATTTTGGCTATCACATTAGTTGTATTGTTTAATACAGCTGAGAGAAAAATTCCTGTTCAGTACGCAAAGCGTGTTGTTGGAAGAAAGATGTATGGCGGTCAGAGCACAAACATTCCTATTAAGGTTGTTTCAGGCGGCGTTATGCCAATCATCTTCGCGTCAAGTATTATGGCGTTCCCTGCAACTATCGTGAGATTGGTAACAGGCGGAAACATTCCTACATCAGGAATTTGGAATACAGTTTTAGGCTGTTTGTCAGCAGGTTTAAGTACTATATGGTGGACATATATTGTGTATGCTGCTATATACTTCCTGTTGATTATCTTCTTCACTTATTTCTATTCATCAATTCAGTTTAATCCGATTGAATTGGCAAATAATATGAAGAAGTCAGGCGGATATATACCTGGTTACAGACCTGGTAAGCCAACAAGTGATTTTATCAGTAAGGTTTCATCAAGACTAAATTTTGCAGGAGCTTTGTTCCTTGGAGTAATCGCAGTTTTGCCAATCGTGGCAGGTGCAATATTTGGAATTCAGGGCTTGCAAATCGGCGGTACATCACTTCTAATTATGGAAGGTGTTGCACTTGAAACAGTACAGCAGTTGGAATCACAGATGGTAATGCGTCACTACAAGGGATTTCTTGAATAATAAAATTTGAAAGGTGGCAATCAAATGAAATTAATACTCTTGGGGCCCCCGGGAGCCGGAAAGGGTACACAAGCAGAAATTTTATCCAAAAAGTTGGGTATAGATACAATATCAACAGGGGTTATGTTGAGGACTGCCATCAGAGAAAAAACTGAATTAGGTAAGCTTGCAGAGGGATATATTAATGAGGGAAAGCTTGTTCCTGATGAAGTTGTTGTAGGCATAGTAAAGGAGCGTTTAGAGCAGGATGACTGCAAGAATGGATTTATTCTTGATGGTTTTCCAAGAACAACCGCTCAAGCTGAAGCACTTTCTGAGACAGGAGTTGAAATTGACAAGGTGCTTTCATTGGAAGTTGCTGATGAAACAATTGTTGAAAGACTTTCAGGAAGAAGAGAATGTAAAGCGTGCGGAACTCCGTATCATATTGTTTACAAGCCTTCTTCAAAAGGTGATGTATGTGATGTGTGCGGCGGAGAGCTTATTCAAAGAGCTGACGACAATGAGGAAACAGTTAAAAACCGTATAAAGATATATCATGAGCAGACAGAGCCGATTAAAGAGTATTATCAAAAATCCGGTAAATTAGTTATAGCATACGGTATGGAAAAATTGGAGGATACAACAAAAGCTGTATCCGAAGCACTGGGATTGGAATAAGCTTGGCTTTGGGAGTATTCTGATGATTACGATAAAGTCAAGAACTGAAATTGAGAAGATGCGTGCTGCCGGTAAGATTACTGCTGAGGCACTAGAGCTTATAAAAAAGCATATAAGACCGGGAGTAACTACCGCACAGCTTAATAAAATTGCATACGATTTTATAATTTCCAAGGGTGCAACTCCTTCATTCCTGCATTATAACGGTTTTCCGGGAAGTATATGTGCTTCTCCAAATGATTGGGTTGTGCATGGAATTCCAAGTAAGGATATAGTATTGGTTGAGGGCGATATTATCAGCATAGATATGGGAGCCTGTAAAGATGGCTATCACAGCGATGCTGCCCGTACCTTTGCAGTCGGAAAAATATCTGACGAAGCCCAGAGATTAATAGATGTTACAAAACAGAGTTTTTTTGAAGGTATAAAATATGCCGTTCACGGTAACAAGCTTGGTGATGTTTCAGCAGCTATCCAAGAGTATGTTGAGAAAAATGGCTACTCTGTTGTGAGAGATTTGGTCGGTCACGGAATCGGTAAAAATCTTCATGAAGACCCAAATGTACCAAATTTTGGTAACAAGGGTAGAGGAGTAAGGCTTGCAGCCGGAATGACATTAGCGATTGAACCTATGGTCAATGCAGGCGAATATGATGTTTGCGTGCTGGATGACGATTGGACTGTAGTAACTGAAGATGGTAGCCTTTCGGCTCATTATGAAAATACAATATTAATCACAAAAGACAGTTGTGAAATATTGACGCTGTGAGGTGCGCTAAAGTGGATATTACAGTTGGAACTCTGGTTTACTCAAAGGCCGGTCATGATAAGAAAAATATGTTTTTAGTTCTTAAACTAGAGAATGGATATGCATATATTGCTGACGGCGATATGAGGAAAGCAGAAAAACCTAAGAAAAAAAAGCTTATTCATCTTCAAAAGACGAACTATGTTTATGAAAATATTTCAGAGGACATAGAGAATTTTGAAATAAGAAGAATAATAGCACAACACAAACCGATTTAGGTTAAAGGAGGGTATTTCTTTGGCTAAAGATGATGTTTTGGAATTAGAAGGTACGGTTGTTGAAACCCTACCGAATGCAATGTTTAAAGTAGAGCTTGAAAACGGCCATCAGATTTTGGCACATATTTCAGGCAAGTTGAGAATGAACTTCATTAAGATTCTTCCGGGTGATAAGGTGACAATTGAGATGTCACCATACGATTTGACACGAGGCAGAATCACTTGGAGATCTAAATAAGGGGGTAATTATAATGAAAGTACGTCCATCAGTAAAACCTATTTGCGAAAAATGTAAAATCATTAAGAGAAAAGGCAAAATAATGGTTATCTGTGAAAATCCTAAGCATAAGCAAAAGCAAGGATGAGAATAAGTGCATTTGGCACTGGTTAAGTTGATTGCTTATCTGAGTGCGGCTGCCGCAGAATTGCTCATCTGCGGTGCTTAGATAGGTTTTATAATAATTATCTATAAAAAAATACAGCAAAAGCTGTGACAGATTTTATGCATGGAGGTGTAATAATGGCAAGAATCGCAGGTATTGATTTACCAAAGGAAAAAAGAGTTGAAGTTGGTTTAACTTATATCTACGGTATTGGTTTACCAAGCGCTCAAAAGATTTTAGCTCAGACTGGAATTAATCCTGACACAAGAATTAAGGATTTGACAGATGATGAAGTTAATAAGTTAAGAGAAGTTATAGATGCTGAGTACACTGTTGAAGGTGACTTGAGAAGAAGAATTGCTCTTGACATCAAGAGATTGATGGAAATCGGATGTTACAGAGGTGTTCGTCACAGAAAGGGTCTTCCTGTAAGAGGACAGAACACAAAGAATAATGCCAGAACAAGAAAAGGTCCAGCAAAGACCATGGCAAATAAGAAGAAATAATAAAGGAGGTACTGAACTCAAATGGCAAAGGTAGCAAAAAAGACTACAAGAACAAGACGTCGTGACAGAAAAAATATTGAGAAGGGTGCAGCACATATTCGTTCAACCTTCAATAACACAATAGTTACTATCACAGATACAGCAGGTAATGCATTATCTTGGGCTAGCGCAGGCGGTTTAGGCTTCCGTGGTTCAAGAAAGAGCACACCATTTGCAGCACAGACTGCAGCTGAAACAGCAGCAAAGGCTGCTATGGAGCATGGTTTGAAAACAGTTGAGGTTTATGTTAGAGGTCCTGGTGCCGGAAGAGAAGCTGCTATCAGAGCTCTTCAGGTTGCAGGTCTTGAAGTTAGCATGATTAAGGATGTTACTCCTATTCCTCACAATGGTTGCAGACCACCAAAGAGAAGACGCGTGTGATTTATATTATTATGTTTAATTGAAGGAGGTTAATGGCATGGCTAAAAATATGCAACCTATTTTAAAGAGATGCAAGACATTGGGCATTGAACCTGGAACAATGGGTGTTGATAAGAGAACTAACAGAAACCCAAAGCAAGGTAAGAAGAAAATGTCTGAATACGGCTTGCAGTTAAATGAAAAGCAGAAAGTAAAGTTTATTTACGGTGTGCTTGAAAAGCAGTTCCATAAGTATTATATTATGGCAACAAAGAAGAACGGTATTACAGGTGAAATGCTTTTGCAAATCCTTGAAACCAGACTTGACAATGTTATTTACAGACTTGGTCTTGCTAATACAAGAAGAGAAGCAAGACAAATCGTAAATCACGGACATGTTCTTGTTAACGGTAAAAAGGTTGACATTCCATCATATCTTGTAAAGCAGGGTGATGTTATCACTTTGAAGGAAAAGACAAGATCATCATCAAGAATTAAGGAAATCGTTGAAACAAACGCTTCAAGACTTATTCCTGATTGGTTGGATATGGATAAAAACACACTTACAGGTAAGATTGTTTCATTACCTGGCAGAGAGCATATTGATTACGAAGTGGAAGAACATTTGATCGTCGAATTGTATTCTAAGTAATAATGTTACTGCCCTCGGTAAGTGGATAGGTTACATGAATATGTTAAGGAGGGTTTCAAAATGATCGAAATGGAAAAGCCCAATATTGAATGTACACAATTAACAGGTAATTACGGAAAGTTTGTTGTAACTCCATTGGAGCGTGGATACGGCACAACTCTTGGAAATTCATTGCGTAGAATTTTATTGTCAAGCTTACCTGGTTCAGCTGCAACTTCTGTTAAGATTGACGGTGTTCAGCATGAATTTTCAACAATTCCGGGAGTCAAGGAAGATGTCACAGAAATCATTTTGAATATCAAAAAGATTTCTTTGAAGCTTCACTCGGATTTACCAAAGACAGTATATATCGAAGCAAAGGGTGCCGGCGAAATTAAGGCCGGAGATATAAAAGCAGATGCGGAAGTTGAAATTTTCAATCCGGATTTGCACATTGCAACTCTAAACGAGGACGCAAACCTTTATATGGAAATCACTCTATCAAACGGCAGAGGTTATGTATCAGCTGAGCGAAATAAGCAGTATATGCAGCCTCCTGTTGGAGTGATACCAATAGACTCAATCTATACACCGGTTACAAAGGTTAACTATACAGTAGAAAATACCCGTGTAGGACAGTATATCGACAGAGAAACACTTTGCGTTGAAGTATGGACTAACGGCAGCATCAAGCCTGATGAAGCTATCAGTTTATCTGCAAAGGTTATGAACGACCTATTAAGATTGTTTGTTGATTTGTCTGACGAGGCAAAGAATACTGAGGTCATAGTTGATAAGCCGGAGGATAAGAAGGAAAAAGTTCTTGAAATGACAATTGAAGAATTGGATTTATCTGTTCGTTCATACAATTGTCTCAAGCGTGCAGGTATCAACACAGTTGAGGACCTTATCGAAAATTCCGAAGAGGATATGATGAAGGTAAGAAACCTCGGAAGAAAGTCGCTTGAAGAGGTTATAAACAAGCTGCACAGTTTAGACCTTACTCTTAAAAAAGAGGAAGAATAATCAGTGCATGAGCGTTTATGAAAGGAGGAATTTTTAATGCCTGGAACAAGAAAATTAAATCTCCCAACAGACCAGAGAATGGCTCTTTTGAGAAATATGGTTACATGCCTGTTGGAGAACGGAAGAATTGAAACAACCGAAACAAGAGCAAAGGAAGCTAGAAGTCTGGCTGAAAAAATGATTACTCTTGGTAAGACCAATACATTGCACTCACGCCGTCAGGCTTTGGCATTTATTACTAAGGAAGATGTTGTAACTAAGCTTTTTGCTGAAATCGCTCCTAAGTATGCCCAAAGGAATGGTGGTTACACAAGAATTATTAAAACCGGTCCTCGTCGTGGTGACGCAGCTCCGATGGCAATAGTTGAATTGGTTTAATTTTAATATTACAAAAAAAGGTGTGTTTTGCACATCTTTTTTTGTAATCAAACGAGGTGAAAGCTTTGAAACTAAAAGATATTATTGAAACTATAGAAAAAAACTATCCGCCTTGTCTTGCGTATGACTGGGATAATTCAGGATTGTTTTTCGGTGATATTGAAAGGGAAATACAAAAAGTATTGGTAACTTTGGATATAACACCAGAAATAATAGACCAGGCAATAGACAACGGTGCTGATATGGTGCTTGCACACCACCCGATTACTATGGACGGAATAAAAACATTGGCAGACGGATCAATGCTTTCTGATATGATTATAAATGCAGTTAAGAATGATGTCTGCATTTATTCAGCACACACTAATATGGATACTGCAAAAGATGGTATTAATCAGAAATTGGCAGAGATTTTTAAGTTGAAGGATATTATTATTCTTGAAAATGACAAGCCCTATGATGATTGCGGATTGGGAAGGATAGGAAGTCTTGAAAATGAGATGACTCTTAGTGATTTTTGTGAGCTGGTAAAAGAAAAACTAAACACTCCATTTGTTAGAGTTTGCGGGGATGAAAGAAAAATCAAAAGAGTCGCAGTCGCATCAGGGAGCTGCTCTGAATATGTACCATCAGCCATAAAAAAAGGTGCAGATGTTATCATTACTGCCGATATGAAATATCACCATTGTATAGAATTTGTCTATGACGGTATTGCAATTATTGATGCTGGACATTTCTCAACAGAAAACATTGTAAAGGATATGTTCAAGGAGTTGTTGCCTGATGTTGAGATTATATCAGCAGACAGTAAAGATGTTTTTAAAGTAAAATAAAAAATCCTGCTTTTAAAGCAGGATTTTTTTTATAACTTTTCAATTTCATCAAGCCATATTTTTGCTGATGCATCAGACGGCATTTTTAAATCTCCTCTTGGGGAAATTCCTACACATCCGATTTTAATTCCATCAGGCACACAACTGCGTTTGAATTGCTGAGTGAAAAATCTTCTGTAGAAATTTTTAAGCCATTTTAAAATTGTTGTGTTATCATATTGATTTTTAAATGCCATTTGTGCCAAATAATATACTTTTGCAGGTTCAAAGCCATATCTTAAGATATAATACATAAAGAAATCGTGTAGTTCATAAGGTCCGACAATATCCTCGGTTGCCTGAGAAATATTTCCGTTTTCATCAGGAGGTAGCAATTCAGGGCTGATAGGTGTATCAACTATATCCTTTAAAACCTCTGATGAATCGGGGAAGATATTGCTTTTAATAATACTTGCAATAATATAGGGAATAAGAGTTTTTGGAACTCCCGAATTAACCGCGTACATACTCATATGGTCACCGTTATATGTGCACCAACCAAGCGCCAATTCACTCAAATCTCCTGTTCCCACAACAAGTCCGCCGACTTTTCCTGAATAATCCATTAGCACTTGAGTTCTTTCTCTTGCCTGTGAATTTTCATAGGTAAGGTCGTGGTTGTTTATGTCGTGACCAATATCTTTAAAATGTTCTATACACGCATTTTTTATATTTATTTCCTCGGTTGTTATACCTAGAGTTTTCATTAGTTCTAATGAGTTCTTATATGTTCTGTCAGATGTTCCAAAGCATGGCATTGTAATTCCAAAAACATCGGTTAGAGGCTTTCCAAGCTCCTTTGCAGTCTGTGCTGCAACTAAAAGGGCAAGTGTTGAGTCAAGACCGCCTGATACTCCTATAACCATTTTTGCATTTGTGACAGAAATTCTTTTTGAGAGTCCCAATACCTGCATTCTGAATATATCCATACATCTTTCATAACATTCAGAATTTTTTTGTGGTATAAACGGATGTTGTGAAATTTCATATAATGATGCATCACTGCCGATATTTGTAATATCAAGTGTAATATATTCTGTATCAACGTCTAAGTTTATATTAATCTGTGATTTTTGTCTGTCAGATTTTATTTTGCCTATATCAATGTCATTTATTAACATACTGTTGTTGGTATCAATATTTTTTGCTAAAATTCTTCCTTTTTCGGCAATTATTGAGTGTCCCATAAAAATATAGTCTGTCGTTGATTCAGATGAGCCTTGTGAAGCAAGTGCATAGCCAAGAACTTGTGTTGATGACTGATGTTTAACAAGATTTTCTATATATTCTCTTCTATTTACAGTTTCATAAAATGCGGAGAGATTCAAAACAAGTTCAGCGCCGTTCATAGCTAAAAAAGTACTTGGAGGAATTGAGGAAGATAAATCTTCTCCTATTTCAACACCAAATTTTAATGTATCTGGAATATCAAAAATAAGATTATTTCCAACAGGTATAGAATAATTATCAAGTCCCAGAACACTTGCATTTATTTCATTTACTTGAAGTGAATCTGCTGATGCAAACCATCTGCTATCGGAAAGATATGTTTTTGGGATAATACCTGCAACTCTACCCTTGACTAAAACAACAGCACAGTCATAAAGCTTATTTACAATATTTATAGGTGCACCGACAACAACAATGCAATCAAGATTTTCGGTGTATTCCAAAAGTTCCTTTACTGCTTTTTTGCAACTATTTAAAAGTGTGGATTGAAAAAATAAATCACCGCAGGTTGAACCAGTTAGGGAAAGCTCAGGGAATACTATAAAATCAGTATTCTGTTCAATAGCTTCATTAATTTTTTGTTTTATTGAATTAGTGTTATAGGTTGTGTCCCCTA
The DNA here is from genome assembly GCA_045645365.1 of Clostridia bacterium. GTDB lineage: Bacteria > Bacillota > Clostridia > UBA1381 > UBA1381 > RGIG1988. The sequence continues at coordinate 248,315 of JAZRIR010000012.1, forward strand.
CAACTATATTAGGCACAGCCGCTGCCACTCTAATAAAATCATACATTTTTATTTCCTCCGGAATTTGTATATCTAGATTATATTATAAACGGAAAAATTAGTCAACAATAATTCCGTATGCAATTTGATTTTTCACTTCCTGAATAAGTACATTTTTATAAATGCCCTGTAAATTTTCATCTGTTTTTACATAAACTGTTATATAGTTTGATGTTTTTCCCTCAAAATATCCGTTTTTAGCAGGCTGTTCAAATAAAACCTCCATAGTCTTTCCGACAAATGACGATATAAACTCATCCTGTGACTTTTTGCATACTTTAATAAGTTCCTTTGAACGCTTTTCTTTGATTTCAGGAGAAATCTGGTCAGGTCTTTTTGCCGCAGGCGTTCCGTTTCTTTGAGAATATTGGAAAATATGTGCATCTGCAAATGATATTTCCTTTACGAATTCAAGTGTTTTTGAAAATTCCTCGTCAGTTTCACCCGGAAAACCTGTCATAATATCAGTGGTTATTGCAACATCAGGATATTTATTTCTCAAGCCATCAACAATACTTTTATATTGAGCAGTTGTATATTTTCTGTTCATTCTTTTTAGTGTTTCATCGCATCCGCTTTGTAAAGACAAGTGGAAATGATGACAAAGCTTATCGCATTGTGATATGCTTTTAATAAATTCTTCATCAAGTGTCATAGGCTCAATAGAGCTTAGGCGTATTCTTTTCAAGCCCTCAATTTGGTTTGCTTTTTTTAACAACTCACAAAGCTCAGCCTCACCCCTGTCAAGACCGTATGATGCTACATGAATTCCTGTATATATTATTTCGGTATAACCGTTTTTTACGAGATTTTTAGTTTCTGAAATAACATCCTTCATTTCACGGCTGCGAATAGGTCCGCGTGCATAGGGAATAATACAATAAGAACAAAACTGATTGCAACCCTCCTGAATTTTAATAAATGCCCTTGTGCGTTCTTGATAGTGAGAAATTTCTAAATCCTCAAAGCTGTGAGTTTTCATAATATCTCCCACAAAAGAAAGTTTATCAGTGCAGGTAGCACTTTCAACCAGTGAAACAATTTTTTTTCTGTCCTTAGTTCCGATAATAATATTAACTCCGTCAATATCAAGAACTGATTGGGGTTTAGTCTGTGCATAACAACCTGTTACAACTACTATTGCATCAGGATTTTGTTTTTTTGCTCTTCTTATTATCTGGCGGGATTTTCTGTCACTCATTGATGTGACTGTACAAGTATTTATAACATATATATCAGCAAAAGAGTCAAATTCGCAGATGTCATAGCCTGAATTTGAAAATAACTCGGTCATTGCTTCTGTTTCATATTGATTAACCTTGCACCCAAGTGTATAAAAAGCCACTTTTTTCATAGTAATTAATGCCTTTCATAAGATTATTGTTACATTATGTATGAGTAATTGCGTTTTAAATTGTCAGTATTATATAAATTTGAAATATTACGCTAAGGTAAGTATTGACTAAATTTTAAAAAAGATGTATTATAATACTGTAGAAGAAATTCTTGACAAACTATATCTAGGAGGTAATGAAAATGAGAGTATTTAATATTATACTTAATTCAATCAATGATGTAAAGGAATTTGTAAACATAGTATCAAGATATGATTTTGATATCGATTTAACATCAGGAAGATATGTTGTAGATGCTAAGTCTATCATGGGTATTTTCAGCCTGAATCTTTCAAAAGCTATTAAGGTTGAAGCTCACTGCGGTGATCAGGAAGAAAAGTTTATGGCTGATTTAAAGAGATTTATCGTTGAATAATTCTTTTTCGTAAATAATATCCCCCATTTTTTGGGGGATTTAATTTTTTCTGCATACAAATGTTATTCTTTGACTTTCTTTTGACGGTTTACTAAAATTAAATCCATCAAAGGTTTGAATGTCGCAAAATCCTGATTTTTCCAGTAATTTTTTTATTTCGTCCTCTTTATATGCCCTTTGAATATGTCGTTCGCAAAATCTTCTGTATCCCCTTTTTTCTTTTATAAAAAAGTTTAAATACATTTTAATCAGATGCTTTTTATCATAATATTTATTTTCCCACGAATAGAAAATATCATCACCATCATGGATAAAAGTGTTATTTCCAATTGTTTTTGAAAGCTTATTGTAGGAGCTTATATCAAAAATAAAGAGTCCATTGGGATTTATAAAGCAGGAATTGATTTTGTTTAACATATTCTCAAATGATTTAGGATTCAGAATATAGTTAACTCCGTCAATCATACATAAAAATGCATCGCAGGTGCCGAATAAATCAAGCTTTGTTATACTCTGATTTAGAAATAGTATGTCGCAGTTTTCGCCTGATGCTTTGGTTCTTGCAACTTCGAGCATTTCCACTGATTTGTCAATTCCTATCATTTCATATCCGCGTTTGGACATAGGTATTGTGATATTTCCAGTACCGCACGCAAGGTCACAAATAAGACTTGGCTCTATATCATATTCTGTAAATATATTTTCAATAAAATCTGCTATTTTCTCATAGTCTACATCTTCTCTCATAAGACGGTCATAGTATTTTGCAAAATTTGTATAACTGTTCATAATAACATTTCCTTTTAGATTTATAAAATGATTTTATCATAAATAAGGAGTATTGTAAATAACTTTTACCAAAATAGGAAACGATAAGATAAAAGATTTTATATGAGGAGAGTACAGATGTTAGTATTTGTTGCAAGAACTCTTGTTTTATATTTTGTAGTAGTTGTATCTATGCGTATTATGGGTAAAAGACAAATTGGAGAAATGCAACCATCTGAATTGGTCATTGCTATTATGATTTCCGACTTGGCATCAGTTCCCATGCAGTCGATTGACATACCCTTAATTGCAGGGGTTATACCGGTGTTAACATTGATTGTGACGGAAATAATTATGTCGTATGCGGGACTAAAAAGCAGATTTTTACGACGAATTATAACAGGTGAGCCAAGTATAATCATATATAACGGTCATGTTAATGAAAAAGAATTAAGAAGACTCAGGTTTAATCTTAATGACCTGCAGGAACAACTTCGGATGAATAATACCCCTGATATTGCAGATGTTGAGGTGGCAGTTTTGGAAACTAACGGACAGTTAAGCATCATTCCTAAAAAGGATGCAAGAGCTGTTACCGTAAGGGATTTAAAAATAAAGGATGCCGAGGAAGAACAAATTCCGTGTATGCTTATCTCGGATGGACAAATTATTGAAACAGAAATTAAAAGAAGCCGAAAAAGTAAGGAATGGCTTATGAAGGAATTGAAAAAGAAAAATGCATCTGTAAAAGATGTTTTCATAGCATCTTATAACAAAAATGACGGGCTTTTTATTCAATTAAAAGGTGAGGAGGACAGAAAATGAAAAGTCTCATAATTGCTATATTAATTGCAACTGTAATTATTTTCGGTGGGATTTATGCAACCGACAAACTTGGAGATATATCCTCTTATCTGCTTGATTTATGTGAACAGACAAGCGATGCTGTAAAAAATGACGATTTTCAGGTTGCCGGAGAACTAATAGGTGAAATGGAAGGTTGTGTTGAGGAAAATTATATAATGTTTGCCACATCAATCGACCATAATGAAATCGATAAAATTGAAATGAACATTAAACAGATGCAGGTGTATATTGAACAGGAGCAAAAAGCGGATGCCCTTGCTTATGGAAATGTATTAATTGGCTTGTTTGAACATCTGCCAAAAGATTATCGCTTAAAGTTAGAAAATATTTTATAAAGAAACTCCCTCTGCTCTTGCTGATTTAAAATCAGGTTCGTAAGATGCAGAGGGGAGTAATTGTGGGCTTTTTTATGATTTAATTTTACAATAAACGATGCAAAGTGTCAATATTTTTTTACTAAAAATTCCAACATTTGCGCTACATAATAAAACAATATCGGTCAATGTTTTTTGTATTTTGAGAAATAGTGGTAAAATATCTTAAAAATCGACAAATAAAGTTATGAATTTCTCTGTTTTTTTGAAAGATAGATGATTGCAGCAACCGACAAAATTATGCAAATTAAACTGACAGCCTGAGAAATTCCGAGTTTTTGGTCGATTAACCACAGAATGTAGTTGTTTTGTCTCATTCCCTCGAGAAAAAGTCTCCCAATTCCATACCATAGTGTATATGAAAAGAACACCTGACCGTCAGATTTCTTTCTGTCACGGAAAATAACAATCATAATAAAGCCTAATATGTTCCACATTGATTCATATAAAAACAGGGGATGTACACCCAGATTACCATTAATGGTCATTCTAAGGAAACTGTCTGTTTCCCTGCCAAAGACTTCGGCATTGGTAAAATTGCCCCATCTTCCGACTGCCTGACCGATTAATAGTCCGGGACAGGCAACATCAAGCACATTCAGAATAGGGAGTTTATGTTTTTTGCAGTAGACAATAGTGGAAATAACGGCACCAATTATTCCGCCATATATTGCAAGTCCGCCCTCCCAGAGCTTAAAAATTTCCCAAAAACCATTATCAAGACTGTCGAAGTCGAATATGCAGTAATAAATTCTTGCACCTATTATACCAAAAATCAAGCCCCAAAATGCCACATCGTATATATGATCAGGTTCTACTCCTCGTTTTTTGCAGGTTAACGATACAAATAAAAGACCAAGAAGAAATCCTGACAAAATAAATAACGCATAGTAATAAACAGGTATATTAAAGACGTGAAAGGCAATTCTCGATATTTTAAATTCCAGCCCCAATGCAGGGAACCCTATTATATTTGTCATAACTATTCTCCTATAGATTTCTCATAGAAAGAGATATTCTGTTCTTTTTTGTGTCGACATCAAGTATTTTCACCTTTACTATATCTCCTACAGATAAAACCTCTGTAGGATGCTTAATATAACGGTCGCATATCTGTGAGATATGTACAAGTCCGTCCTGATGAACTCCAATATCAACAAATGCACCAAAATCAATAACATTTCTTACAGTACCTGTCATAATCATTTCAGGCTTTAAGTCGTTTATATCCATAACATCAGACATAAGAACAGGCTGTGGCAGCTCTTCTCTTGGGTCTCTGCCTTTTTTTAAAAGACTGTCGCAAATGTCTTTTAGAGTCGGAACACCTATTCCAAGCTCGTCAGCAATATTTGTGATGTTCTTTGAAGAGAGTCTTTCCTTTATATCAGAAATATTTCCGTTGGAAACATCATCCAATTCGTAGCCTAATATTTCGATTAATTTTAGGGCGGCATCATAGCTTTCAGGATGCACTGAGGTGTTATCAAATATATTATCGCCGTCTGAAATTCTCAAGAATCCTGCACATTGTTCAAATGCCTTTTTGCCAAGCTTTGAAACCTTTAAAAGTTCTTTTCTGTTTTTGAATTTTCCATTTTCTTCACGGTATAGGGCAATGTTTCTTGCAACAGTCATATTAATGCCCGAAATGTATGAAAGTAAAGATGGGGAAGCAGTATTTAAATCCACGCCCACATTATTAACGCAATCTTCGACAACGCCTGTCAGGGCTTCGCCGAGGCGTTTCTGGTTCATATCATGCTGATATTGTCCAACCCCGATTGCCTTTGGATCAATTTTTACAAGCTCAGCCAATGGGTCCTGTAATCTTCTTGCTATAGAAACTGCGCTTCTTAATGATACATCAAATTCAGGGAATTCCTCTGTTGCAAGCTTTGATGCTGAATAAACAGACGCTCCAGCTTCGTTTGTAATCATATAATAAACTTTTTTTGAAAGGTCTTTAATTAAGTCGGCAACGAGCATTTCTGTTTCTTTCGATGCAGTTCCGTTTCCGATTGAAATTAAATCGACATCATATTTCTCTATGAAATTTTTAAGGATTTTCTTTGCCTTTTCTTTATCGTGAATTTCAAGCGTACAATAAACAACAGATGTATCTAAAACCTTGCCTGTTTCATCAACAACTGCTACCTTGCAGCCTGTGCGGTAGCCGGGGTCAAGTCCGAGAACTGTTTTATTTTTAATAGGTGGCTGGAGTAATAAGCCGTTAAGATTTTTTGAAAAAACCGTAATTGCTGCCTCTCCTGCTCTGTCGGTTAAAATATTTCTCACTTCAGTTTCGATTGACGGAGAAATCAGTCGCTTATATGCATCCTCACAAGCTGCTTCAATGTAAGAAAAGGCAGGTGATTTTTTTGTAGCCATTTCATTTTTAAGATACTGTGTCATTGTATCTTCATCAACTTCAAGCTTAACTCCGAGAAAATCCTCCTTTTCTCCTCTGTTTATGGCAAGTATTCTGTGATTTGCAATTTTTGAAACAGGCTCAGAAAAATCGTAATACATACTGTAAACGCTGTCTTCTTCCTTTGCAGCTTTTGTTACAATTATACCTGTTTTGTAGGTTTTTTCTCGAAGTTCCTTTCTGAAATCTGCATTATCAGATACCTGTTCAGCAATTATATCCATAGCTCCGGAGAGTGCATCTTCGACTGTTTCAACTCCCTTTTCAGCATTAATGAAGTCAAGTGCAGCGGTTTCGGGATTTGTGCCGTCCTGCATTAAAATAAGCTCCGCCAAAGGCTCAAGACCTTTTTCCTTTGCTATTGTTGCTCTTGTTCTTCTTTTTGGTCTGAATGGACGGTAAATGTCATCAATTTCGGTAATAGTTTTAGCATTATTAACAGCTTGTTCAATCTCAGGAGTTAATAGTCCTTGTTCATCAATGAGTCTTATAACATCTGCTTTCTTCTCCTCAATACTTCTTAAATAGCAAAGCCTGTCATAAAAATTTCTTAAGATTTCATCGGAAAGCTCGCCTGTTGCTTCCTTTCTGTATCGTGCAATAAATGGGATTGTGTTACCCTCATCTATCAGCTTTATTGTGTTTACAGCTTGAAATTCTTTTAAATTGAATTCATCAATCAGTGTTTTTGTGATTTTATCAATGCTCATCTTCGTTCTCCGTTTCTGTTTTTGTTGTTGATAGGTCTGATATTTTATCTGTCAAAATCTTAAAGATATTTGCAGATGCCGCTACCTGCATAATGAGGTCATTAACTCTTTCGGAGTTCTCTCCGTCGTAGGAGAGAATAGGCTTTGAAACAGCTTTTGTATGCTCAACAACATACAAATATGCCTTGTGCTGATTTTTTATAAAGGAGTTATATGTATTCTTAACCTCTTCTTCGGTTAAGTCAACAGGCATAATTTTTTGTATTGTCGACATATTAAGTGTCTGCTTTAAGGTGCATATAACCAACAGATAAGCAAGGTGGATTCTTGAATATTTTTTCTTATTTGGAGAAGGTATTATACATAACTTCACATAGTTATTAATCATTGACGGAGTAATAAGTCTATCCGACCCTGTCACTTTGATATAAATTTTTAAGTATTTTTCTATTATCGATATAACCTGATCCATATACAGGTCGATGTCAGGCAGATTTTCAAACTGCGGCAGGGCATAGGTGGTAAGCTGCTCTTCCCATTCATTGAATGATGCATTTAAATGTTCTTTTTCTATATTCATCAGTAAAATATCCTTTCTCATTTTAGATTATTATATAACAAATTAGTTGTAATTTCAATATAAATATTGACATAATATTTAAAATATGGTAAAATAGTATTAAATACTAGATATACTAATTATTGAAATGGGGTATTAAAATGGTTAAAGAATTCAGAGATATCAGAGAACTTATAACAAATTCTAAAGAGAAGTTTTCCGATAATGTTGCATTTAAAGTTAAGCTAAGAGATGGGAGAAATATAAGCTATGACGATGTTACATATACTCGTCTTGAAAGTGAGATAAAGGCATTAGGAAAGTATCTTATAGCAAAAGGATTTAAGGGTAAGAGAATTGCAGTTATAGGGTTGAACAGCTACAGATGGATGCTTGTTTATCTTGCTGTGCTTTCAATAGACAGTATAGTTGTTCCGCTTGATAAAGGACTTTTAGAGTTTGAAATTAAAGACCAGTTAAGCCGTTCCGAAGCTGATGCCATTTTCTTTGGAGAGGGTTATCGTGAGGCTTTGGCGTATAATGAAAGCATTTTTAAGGTATGTACAGAATCAGAGGAATTTGATAATGTTTTAAAAGAGGGATATGCGCTTGACAATGACAAGGAGTTTGATATAATAGTACCTGATACTGAAAAAATGAGTTTATTGCTCTTTACTTCAGGAACAACATCAAAATCAAAGGCTGTAATGCTAAGCCAGAGAAATCTTATGGCAGATGTTTACGGACTTAATAAATGGATTAAATTCCGCACAGACGATGTTAATATGGCAATTTTGCCGTTCCACCATGCATTCGGTATGATGCAGATTTTGCTCTTTTTGAGTAACGGTATCTGTAATGTATTCTGCGAGGGATTAAGAGTTGACAAATGTCTTAACGAATACGGCGTTACAATAATGGTTGCGGTTCCAAGACTTATTGATGAAATCTACAAGTCAATTAACAGAAAACTTGAAAAACGTAATATGACAGAAAAAGTGGCGACAGGAATTAAATTAACATCTTTACTTTGTAAATTTGGTATTGACATAAGACGAAAGATTTTTAAAGAGATAATTGACGGACTCGGCGGACGCTTGAGAATGATAATTGTGGGTGCTGCGCCTGCAAATCCTACAGTTTTGAAATTCTACAATAATATTGGTATTTTGTCTATACAGGGCTATGGTCTTACTGAAACTTCTCCTTGTATAACTGCAGAAAATGCTAAGAACAGAAGAGATAATTCTGTTGGAAAGGCATTGCCTAATGCTGATGTTAGAATTTTTGAGCCTGATGAAAACGGAGTTGGAGAAATTATCGTAAAAGGCGATATGGTTATGCTTGGATACTATAACGATGAAGAAAATAACCAAAAAGTTCTGAAAAACGGATATTTCCATACAGGTGATATAGGATACATTGACAGAAACGGATTTGTATTTATTTCGGGCAGAAAGAAGAATGTTATTGTTCTTGAAAACGGAAAAAATGTATTCCCTGAAGAAATCGAGGCGCTTTTAGATGAGTGTGCATTTATTAAGGAGTGTATTGTGTATAATAATACCGAAAATGGGAAAGATTGTATAAGTGCTAAAATTGTTTATAATGCTGATAACGGATACGAAAAATCAAAGGAAGAAATTGAAAAATTCATTGACGAAGTGAATGAAAAATTGATTTCATACAAGAAAATCAAGGAATTTACATTGACAGATGTTGAAATGGAAAAGACAACTACATTAAAGATTAAGAGATAATTATTTGGAGGCGGTAATATGGTAAGACAGAAGCTGGCAGACAGAATACTTCCAAGCTATACCAGGGGCGAGGAAATATTCAATATGGTTTCACATATTGTAGGGGGAGCAGCGGGGATTGTTGCATTGGTGTTATGTGTTATATTTGCAGCGCTTCATAAAAATGTATATGGAGTTGTCGGGAGTGCAATTTACGGTGCATCAATGATAATTTTATACACAATGTCAAGCATATACCACGGACTCAATTTTGAAAAGAAAGCAAAAAAAGTTTTTCAGGTAATAGACCACTGCTCAATTTTTCTGCTGATTGCCGGAAGCTATACTCCTATTGCTTTATGTACCTTAAGAGAATTTAACCCTGCTACTGCATGGATTATTTTCGGCACTGTATGGGGTGCGGCAATATTGGGTATTACACTAAACGCAATAGACATAAAGTCCTTCAGGCTTTTTTCGGCTTTTTGCTATATTTTAATGGGTTGGAGTATAGTTTTTGCATACAAGGCTCTGCCACACCTTATTGAAAACGGCGGAATGTGGCTTTTGGTGTCTGGCGGTATCAGCTATACTATAGGCGCATTATTTTACTATCTATTCAAAAAAAGAAGATATATGCATTCGGTATTTCACCTGTTCGTTGTAGCAGGAAGTGTGCTGCAGATGTTTTATATAATGCTTTATGTGGTTTAAAATCATAGCATCACCCGTGAGTGAATAAAATACTTACGGGTGATGTTTTTTTGATTAGAATAGGTAAATATTTATACATTCATTGGTTGTTTGTTGCACTTTCAGTATTTTGCTATATAAACCGACAGCTTGAAACCTTAGTTATGAGTTATTTTATTATTTTGGTACATGAGCTGTCACATCTTATGGCGGCAAAATTTATTGGACTTAGTTGCTCGAATATCACTATATATCCTTTTGGATTAAATTTAAAACTCAAAAATACTATAATTTACAGTATTTCTGACGAAATAATACTCTATTTGTCAGGTCCTTTATCAAATATTCTGATGGCACTTTTATCCTTGATAATTGGTGTAAAGAGTGATTTTTACTATAAAAATCTGGCATTGTTTTTTATAAATATTTTGCCAATTATTCCGCTTGACGGTGGTATGATAATTAAAAAGGTATTGAATTACAAACTTGGATACGACGGTGGAAATCGTATGATGAGGATTATATCTTTTTTCTTTTTTGGTTTAGTACTTTCATTTTTCTCAATTCTTCTGTATATGCAAAAATTCAATCCCTCTCTATGCATTTTTGCAATATTCCTTGTGGGAAATATGATTTTCTCAAAAGAAAAATACGATACAAATCTACTGAAGGAGCTTTTGTATGCAAGAGAGAAGAATTCAAAAAAGCAAATCTCAAAGGCAAGAATTTTTGGCGTTTGTGATAAAACATCAGAATTTGATATTGCAAAAAAATTCAGGCCCAGTGAGAGATGCTTTGTCTTTGTGACCGATAATAATAATTCTGTCAAAAAAATTCTCTCCAAAGAGCAAATAATCCAAAATTTATTGGCAGATATTTGAATTTTAGAATAAAATCACTTGACAAATTTGTAAAAAAAGTATAAAATATTAGAGTATGCTTTATATTTCTTTAAACTATTAATCCGGATGTGCTGGAATTAGCAGGATTAATATGTTTTATATATATTTTTTAGATAAATTATAGAACATAACTGTTCGTATTTCAGCATCTCCGCATTTAAATTTAATTGATATTTTTATGGAGGTGACTAAAATGGATACGATGAAAATAGTATTGATTATTATAGCGGGATTCTTTGCCCTTTTTAATATAGTTTCATTCTTGTTGGGTGTTACATACAGAAAGAAAACCGCTGAAAAGGAGTTTGGCTCAGCTGAGGCGAAAGCCAAGGCTATTGTTGAAGATGCAACAAAAGAAGCAAAAGCAAAGCAAAGAGAAATCTTGCTTGAGGGAAAAGAACAGACTCAGAAAATGAGAACTGAGGCTGAAAATGAAATCAAGGAAAGAAGAAAAGAACTCAATAATCAGGAAAGACGATTGAATCAAAAAGAAGAAAATCTGGACAAAAAAACTGATGCATTGGAAAAGAAGGATCAGGTTCTTAATCAAAAGATAAAAGAATTTGAAAAGAAAGAAGAAGAAATCAAAGCTATAAAACAACAACAACTTGAAAATCTTGAAAAAATTTCGGGAATGACAAGAGAGGAAGCAAAAGAAGCAATTATTTCAGACATTGAAAGTCAGACAAGACACGAAGCCGCAATTATGGTTAAAGAAATTGAGCAGCAGGCGAAGGAAAATGCGGATAAGAATGCGAGAAATATTATTGCGTCATCCATTCAGAAGGTTGCAGCAGACCATGTTGCAGAAACCACAGTTTCGGTTGTGGAATTGCCGTCTGATGAAATGAAGGGTAGAATTATCGGTAGAGAGGGTAGAAATATAAGAACTCTCGAAACTGCTACAGGTGTTGATTTGATAATTGATGATACTCCGGAAGCTGTAATACTTTCAAGCTTTGACCCAATTCGCCGTGAAGTGGCAAGGGTGGCTTTGGAAAAGCTTATTGTTGACGGAAGAATACATCCTGCAAGAATTGAAGAAACTGTACAGAAGGCTCAAAAAGAGGTTGAAGCAGTTATCAAGCAGGCAGGTGAAGAAGCAACATTTGAAACGGGTGTTCACGGACTTCATCCTGACCTTATCAAATTGTTGGGTAAGTTGAAGTTCAGAACAAGTTACGGTCAGAATGTTTTACAACACTCTATCGAGGTTTCACATCTTGCCGGAGTTATGGCAGGAGAGCTTGGTGTTGATATTGCCACAGCTAAAAGAGCCGGTCTTCTTCACGATATTGGTAAGGCGGTTGACCGTGAAATTGAAGGTTCACACGTAACAATCGGTGCTGATATTGCGAAGAAATACAAAGAAAACAAAGACATTATCCATGCTATTATGGCTCACCATGGCGATGTTGATACAGAAACAATAGTTGCACAGCTTGTTCAGGCTGCTGATGCTATTTCTGCAGCAAGACCTGGGGCTAGAAGAGAAAACCTTGAAACATACATTAAACGACTTGAAAAGCTTGAAGAGATTGCTGACAGCTTTGAAGGTGTTGAAAAATCATTTGCAATTCAGGCAGGCCGTGAAATCAGAATTATGGTTAAACCTGAGGTTGTTAATGATCAGGGTATGATTATAATTGCAAAAGATATTGTCAAGAAAATTGAAGCTGAACTTGAATATCCGGGACAGATTAAAATCAGTCTTATCAGGGAAACAAGAGCGGTTGATTTTGCGAAGTAATTTTAACAGCGACAGTTTTGTCGCTGTTTTTTTTGCGGTAAAATATTGAAAGTTAACAAATAATTTTCTATTTACTTTAATTTATTTTTAGTGTATAATTAAAATGAGTTATTTTTGTTAAAATACATATATGTGAAAGGTGTTGGAATAAATGAAAAAGAAAATTGCAGCCATAATCACCCTTTTGACATTTACTGTTACTACTGCTCACGCGTCAATATTAGGCAGCCTTTTGCTGCACGCAGATAGTATTGATATAGGTAAAGGTCTGGAGTTATATAACAATGTCTTTTTATCCGACCAGAACGGTGTTGGAAATCAAACAGAGTATTATGCTTTATACACACCAAATGACAGTGTTGTTCCTACTGTTATCACAGGTGATAAAATATACGGAAAAAGAACTGCAAAAGAGATAATGGAATATATGAGAGAAAACGGTATGGTACCGATGCTTGGAATTAATGCATCTTTCTTTTCTCTTACCACAGGAATACCGATGGGGCATGTTATAACCGACGGAGTTGTTACCTCAAAAGACAACAGAACTCTTTCAGGTGTTGGCTTTGATGCTGACGGAAATGCATTCATTGAGGACTTGACTATTGAAACATCTGTAATGTTTGGTGAGCATTATGTTTTGCAAATACCTCACATTAATAAGCTCATTTCTAAAGAAACACAAATGGTAACCCTATTCACTTCAGATTTTGGTGATAAAACGGGAACAGAAACAAAAACACTTAATGTCATATTAGAAAATGTAACTGATAATGTAAGGGTTGGTCAGGAATTTACTGCAACTGTAAAAGATATTGTAACATCTGATTTACCTGTTAAAATAAATGATGGTGAAATGGTAATTTCGGTTAATGAGAACGGAAATCAGTGGGGAATAACTCTTATAAATGCGATGAAAATCGGAGAAGAATTAACCATAAAAACAACTGCTACATCGGAAAAATGGAATGATGCATATAACGGGCTTGCGAGCGAGGGTGCAAGGTTATTAACAAATGGAGAAATAAATCCAAACCTTGAGGCAGGTGCAGCGCCCAGAACAGCGGTAGGGATAAAAGCTGACGGTACTGTAGTATTTTATGTATTAGACGGAAGACAGTCAGGCTATAGCTACGGCGCAAAGCAGTCAACTGTTGCCCAAAGACTAAAAGAGATTGGTTGTGTCGATGCTCTTAATCTTGACGGAGGCGGCTCTACCACAATTTCAGGAGTTTATCCCGGATGCGATGAAGATGCTATTATAAATTCCCCATCAGATAAGGCTCTGAGAAAGGTAACAAATTTTATTTTCTTAAAAAATATGGAAAAACCAACGGGTAAAACCGAAAAGGCATATATATACCCTTATTCGGGAAAAATTTTGTCGGGAAGTACAATTTCTCTTGAAACAAAAGCAGTTGATGAAAATTATTATCCTGTAGATGTTAAAGAAATTGAATATTCAGCTAATGAATTTGGTAATATCACCTCTGACGGAAAGCTTACTGCCTTAGGAGAGGGAAAAGTTATAGTTGATGTGACGGCAGATGGTGCAAAAGGAAAGGCAGAATTTGATGCATACTTGTCACCTGATGAAATAAAGATTTATAATGCAGATAATAACAAGGAATTAACCCACATAGATGCAGTACCAGGCGACAGGTTCACACTATATGCAAAAGCATTTTATAAAGGAATTGAACTAATGTCATCAAAAGATGCATTCAAATGGAGTGTATCTGATGAAAACGCGACAGTCAGTGACGGTGTGCTTACAGTTTCGGAGTATGCGAAAAATGACATAACTCTATCAGTTAAAGCAGGTGCATATTCAAGGGATTATAAGATAATACTTCCAAAAACGTCAGAAAATGTTTTTGCAGACACAAGCACGCACTGGGCGAAAGATATAATTGCATATATGAATTCAAAAGGAGTTGTAAACGGCTCAATTGACAATGGTCAGCTTGTTTATAGACCTGACAATAATGTTACAAGAGCAGAATTTGCAATTATGGTATCAAACTTTAAGGGATATTCTACAGATAACTATCAGGATGTTTCATTAGATATATTTGAAGATGCAGATCAAATTCCCCAATGGGCACTTTCGCATATAAAGGCTGTTTATAAAAACGGAATAATTAATGGTAAAGATAATAACGGAAAACTATATTTTGAGCCTAATGTATATATTACAAGAGCAGAGGCAGTAACCATAATTTCAAGGATATTGCCAGAACTGACTGAAAAGAAGGAATTGACATTTACAGACACAAATGAAATTCCTGACTGGTCACAAGATGCGTTCAAGACATTAACTGCTGTGGGAATTATAAATGGTTATGATGATAACTCGGTAAAACCACAGAATAACGTAACAAGAGCAGAAGCGGTTACTATGTTTTATAATATTTACTAAAACGGAGGATAAAACAGTTGGATTTCAAACTGGTATCGGACTATAAACCTCAGGGCGACCAGCCTCAGGCAATCAATAAGCTTGTAGAGGGAATAGAAAACGGAATGAAGGCACAAACACTCTTGGGTGTTACTGGCTCAGGAAAAACATTTACAATGGCAAATGTCATTGAAAGAGTCAATAAGCCCACTATAGTACTTGCACACAATAAAACACTTGCTGCACAGTTATTTGCTGAATTCAGGGAATTTTTTCCTGAAAATGCAGTAGAGTTTTTTGTGTCTTATTATGATTACTATCAGCCTGAAGCATATATTGTGCAGACAGACACCTATATTGAAAAAGATTCCTCTGTTAATGATGAAATTGATAAACTAAGACACTCTGCAACCTTTGCCTTGTTTGAGAGAAGAGATGTTTTGATAGTTTCGAGTGTTTCGTGTATCTACGGTCTTGGTGACCCTGAGGATTATCAGGATTTAATGATTTCACTGCGTGTGGGAATGGAAAAACCGCGTGATGAACTTTTAAGAAGGTTGGTTGATATTCAGTACGAAAGAAATGATGTTAACTTTATCAGAAATAAGTTCAGGGTAAGAGGCGATGTGGTTGAAATATTCCCATCCAATAACGGCGAAAATGCGATAAGAGTTGAATATTTCGGTGATGAAATAGAGAAAATTGCAGAGGTTAATGTTGTTACGGGAAAGGTCATTGGCTACAGAAACCACGTGGTAATTACACCTGCAAGTCACTATGTTACAACAGGTGCAAAAATGCAGATGGCTATTTTACAGATTGAAAAAGAACTGGAAGAGAGAATAAAATTTTTTAAAGACAATGATATGCTCATCGAGGCTCAAAGAATTGAACAAAGAACAAGATATGATGTTGAGATGCTTCGTGAAATAGGATTTTGTCAGGGGATAGAAAACTATTCAAGAATAATAAGCGGAAGAAACCCGGGATCTGCGCCGTACACACTTTTAGATTATTTCCCTGAAGATTATTTGATGATTATAGATGAATCACACGTGACTGTATCGCAGGTAAGGGGTATGTATAACGGCGACAGGGCAAGAAAGGAAGCACTTGTCGGATATGGCTTCAGACTTCCTTGTGCATTTGATAACAGACCTTTGCAGTTTGATGAATTTGAAACAAAATTAAATCAGGTTATTTTTACAAGCGCTACACCTGGATTGTACGAAAAAGAACATTCAGAACAGGTCGCTGAACAGGTGATAAGACCAACAGGACTTTTAGACCCTATAATTGAGGTAAGGCCGATTGAAAATCAAATTGATGATTTAATTAGTGAAATTAATAAAAGAGTTGAAAATAAGACAAGAGTACTTGTCACAACACTAACCAAAAAGATGGCAGAGGATTTAACTGATTATCTTGTAAATGTTGGAATAAGAGTCAGGTATATGCACTCCGAAATAAAAACTATTGAAAGAACAGAAATTATAAGAGATTTGCGTTTGGGTGAGTTTGATGTTTTGGTCGGAATTAATTTGCTAAGAGAAGGGCTTGACTTGCCTGAGGTTTCATTGGTTGCAATATTGGATGCTGATAAAGAGGGCTTTTTAAGAAGTGAAGCATCTTTAATACAAACCATAGGAAGAGCGGCAAGAAATTCCGAAGGTATGGTTATAATGTATGCAAATACTGTAACCTCATCAATGCAAAGAGCTATTGATGAAACTATGAGAAGAAGAAATTTACAGGAGCAATTTAATGAAGAGAATGGAATAATTCCAAAAACTATTATCAAGGATGTGCGAAAGGCAATAGAAACCATTGAGTACGTTGATGATAATGATTTTGATGAATTTGACACAGACAATATTGAGGCTATGATTGAAAATCTGACAGAAGAAATGATTGCTCAAGCATCGGAACTAGAGTTTGAAAAGGCGGCAGAGCTTCGTGACAGAATTTCAAAATTAAAGCAAATGATGAAGGAAGAGTAAGTATGAATAAATATATTAAAATAAGGGGCGCAAGAGTTAATAATCTGAAAAATATATCTCTTGATATTCCAAGAGACAAGCTCGTTGTACTGACAGGACTTTCAGGCTCGGGAAAATCCTCTTTAGCGTTTGATACAATTTATGCCGAGGGACAAAGACGATATGTCGAGTCGCTTTCTTCATATGCAAGACAGTTTTTAGGACAGATGGAAAAGCCTGATGTCGATTTAATTGAGGGACTTTCCCCTGCAATCAGTATTGACCAGAAAACAACATCTAAAAACCCTCGCTCAACAGTTGGAACTGTTACTGAAATATACGATTATATGCGTCTTTTATATGCAAGAATAGGTGTAGCGCATTGTCCTAAATGCGGTAAGGAAATTTCAAGACAGACTGTTGACCAGATTGCTGATACTGTATTAAAATTTGAGGAGGGAACAAAGATACAGGTGTTAGCTCCTGTTATAAAGGGCAAAAAAGGTGAACATAAAAAGGTTTTTGAAAAGGCACAAAAAAGCGGTTTTGTAAGAGTTAAGGCTGACGGAATTCAATACGATTTGACAGAAGAAATAAACCTTGAGAAAACCAAAAAGCATAATATAGAAATTATAGTTGACCGATTGATTGTTAAGGAAGATATGTCACGCCATCGTCTTGTTGATTCGATTGAAACGGCACTCGAATTATCAGGTGATATTGTTATGGTTGAAACTATTGGTGGGGACATAAAAACATTTAGCCGGAATTATGCCTGTCCTGATTGTGAAATAAGTCTGCAGGAATTATCACCAAGATTATTCTCTTTTAACAATCCATATGGAGCTTGTCCTGAGTGTGACGGTCTTGGAGAGTTATCAAAGGTCGACCCTCAACTCATAATATATGATGAGAATTTAAGCCTTCTGGAAGGTGCAATTTACTGTACAGGCTGGGCTGCTCCTGAGATTGAGGACAGTATGGCACATATGTATTATGTGGGGCTGTCAAAGCATTACAATTTTGATATTAAAACACCTTTTAAGGATTTGCCTGATGAGGCAAAACATGCGGTTTTATTTGGCTCTAACGGAGAAAAAATTAAATTTGAATATACAAGAAACTATGGAAAAGGAAGCTATTTGTCAGAATTCGAGGGTGTTGTGATAAATCTCGAAAGAAGATATCATTCTACTGCATCCGATTATGCAAAAGTTGATATAGAAAAATATATAAATGTGGTAAAGTGTCATAAGTGTAGAGGTGCAAGGCTAAATGATGAGGTTTTGGCAGTTACGATTAACGGAGTCAATATTTATGATTTAACCTGTATGTCTATCAGGGAAGAGCTTGATTTTATTGAAAATTTAAAGCTAACAGACAGAGAGCTGATGATAGCATCACAGGTCATTAAAGAAATCAAGGCAAGATTAAAATTCCTTTTGGATGTGGGTCTTGATTATCTTAATTTATCGCGTTCAGCAGGAACCTTGTCGGGCGGTGAAGCACAGAGAATAAGACTTGCAACGCAGATAGGTTCAGGGTTAACAGGCGTTTTATATATTCTTGATGAACCAAGCATAGGACTTCATCAGCGTGACAATGACAAATTAATAGGGACATTAAAAAGCCTTAGAGATTTAGGTAATACTGTAATTGTCGTTGAGCATGACGAGGATACAATGCTTGCGGCAGATTATATTGTCGATATTGGCCCTAAGGCAGGAATTCACGGCGGAGAGGTTGTCGGAATGGGAACTGCAGAAGAGTTGATTAAGTGCAAAGAGAGCATTACGGGTCAATATCTAAGCCGTCAGAAATTTATAAAAATTCCTGAAAAAAGAAGAAAACCAAGCGGTGAAATTGAGATTATAGAGGCAAAGGAAAATAATCTGAAAAAAGTCAATGTAAAAATTCCGCTTGGAGTTTTAACCTGCGTAACAGGTGTTTCAGGTTCGGGAAAGAGTTCGCTTATAAATGAAATTCTATATAAGCGATTGGCGCGTGATTTAAATCGTGCAAAAACACATCCCGGTTCGCATAAGGCAATAAAAGGAACAGAACAGCTTGATAAAATAATTGATATAAACCAATCGCCTATTGGAAGAACTCCCCGTTCAAATCCTGCGACCTACACAAATGTATTTAATGATATAAGAGAAATTTTTGCATCGACTAATGAAGCAAAAATAAGGGGATATAAGCCGGGAAGATTTAGTTTTAATGTGAGCGGGGGAAGATGTGAGGCATGTTCGGGTGACGGAATAGTTAAGATTGAAATGCACTTTCTGGCCGATGTATATGTTCCTTGCGAAGTGTGTAAGGGAAAGAGATATAACAGAGAAACTCTTGAGGTAAAATATAAGGGTAAAAATATTTATGAAGTACTTGATATGACAGTTGATGAGGGAGTAGAATTTTTTGAAAATCTACCAAGGATTAAGCGTAAGCTTGAAACCTTAAAAGAGGTTGGTTTAGGATATATAAAGCTAGGACAAAGTTCAACCACACTCTCAGGCGGTGAAGCGCAGAGAGTCAAGCTTGCAACAGAGCTTTCAAAAAGAAGCACAGGAAGAACTATATATGTTCTTGATGAGCCAACAACAGGTCTTCATACAGCAGATGTTCATAAGCTGATTAAGGTTTTACAAAAACTTGTTGAGGGCGGTAACTCTGTGGTTGTCATTGAACATAATCTTGATGTTATAAAAACTGCTGACTATATAATTGATTTGGGTCCTGAGGGCGGTTCGGGAGGAGGAACTGTAGTTGCATCAGGTACGCCTGAGGAGGTCAGCAGGAATAAAAATTCATATACAGGGAAATATCTTAAAAAGGTTTTGGAATATACAAAGGAGAAGAAATAATGTATGATTTGATTATGTTTGATTTGGACGGAACTTTGGTGAATTCTGAAGAGGGAATAACAAAGTCTGTTCAATATGCATTAAACGCTTTTGGGATTGAAGAAAATAACCAGGAAAATTTAAAAAGATTTATTGGACCTCCGTTGGTTGACGGCTTTATGAATTATTATAATATGACACAAAAAGATGCTCTATCGGCTGTTAGAAAATACAGAGAAAGATATTCCAAAATTGGCGTATATGAAAACGAGCTTTTTGATGGTGCAAATCATCTTTTAAAAACCCTGAGGGAAAAAGGGAAAAAACTTGCCCTTGCAACCTCAAAACCTCATATTTTTGCTAAAGAGGTTTTGAAAAGTTTTAACCTGACTGAGTTTTTTGATATTATAGTCGGTGCTGAATTTGACGGAACAAGGAATGATAAGGCTGACGTTATAAAGGAAGTTTTAAAACAGTCACAGGAGTATAAAAACGCTGTTATGGTTGGGGACAGAAAACATGATGTTGAGGGCGCCAGAAAAAATGGAGTAGATTTTATTGGTGTTTCATTTGGTTTTGCGCCTGAAGGAGAATTTGAACAGTTCGGTGTGGATAAAATTGCTGATAGTATGAAAGAACTCTTGGAATTTCTTTCATAATTATTTATATTATTATGTAATTTGTCTTATAATATAAATATATGGAGGGATTGAGATGTATATAGGAATTGATTTAGGCGGAACTAACATTGCTGTTGGAATAGTTGATGGTAATGGCAGAATAATTGCAAAGGATTCTACCCCCACTCTTTCAAAAAGAGGATATAAGGAAATAATTAAGGATATGGCAAGCCTTTCAAAGAAATTAATGGCTGATAACGATATTTCTGAAGATGAAATAAAAGGAGTAGGAATTGGTTGTCCGGGAACAGTTGATTCTAAGACAGGAACGGTTTTGTTTTCAAATAATATAAGGATGGAAAATGTGCCGTTGGCAGATGAATTTAAGAAATATTTTGACGTAAATGTAAGAATTATGAACGATGCTGATGCGGCGGCATATGGTGAATATGAGATTAATGGCAATGGTGTTGATTCGTTTATATTCATTACTCTTGGAACAGGCGTAGGCGGCGGAATTATCATTAATAAAAAGGTTTATAACGGATTTAATTCGGCAGGCGGTGAGTTGGGACATATAACTCTTGTTCACGACGGAGTTGCGTGTAACTGCGGAAATATAGGTTGTTGGGAGGCGTACGCTTCTGTTAATGCATTGATAAGACAGACTAAGGAGGCAATGGAAAAAAATCCACAAAGCCTTATGCATAAATATGCAGGGAGGGAAGGAAATGTGACCGGAAGAACTGCATTTGATGCTGCAAAAGCAGGCGATGAGACTGCTCTTAAGGTAGTAAAACAGTACCGTGAGTATGTTGCCTCCGGCTTAGTTAGTATTATAAATATATTTCAGCCGGAAAAGATTGCTATAGGGGGCGGAATAAGCAAAGAGGGAGATTATCTTATAAAGCCTATCATTGAGTATTGCTATGAACGTGAATATAATAAGAATGGTCCAAAAGTTCAAATCGACGTTGCTACACTTTTTAACGATGCAGGAATTATCGGTGCTGCGCTTTTCTCAAAAGAAGGACAATAATATTAAAACCCTGACCTTTTGTCAGGGTTTTTATTTTTTTGTATTTCCTGCTTAACATTTTTGTAATATTTTTTGCGTTATGAGAATATACTATACTAAAGCAAAAATATTAAGAGGTAATATAAATGTTAAAAAGAACAGTGTTTTCATTTTTTATATCTTTGTGTATGGTATTTGGATATGGCAGCTTTCGCACAGACGGCTATGAAGAGGTTGAGGAGATAGCGGTAATAAATCAAATTATTGAAGAACCTATAATAGAAGAGGAAGAAATAGAAATTAAAGACGGTATTGGGACAGGCTCTTTTATAACACCGCTTGACGGAACATTTACATCAGGTTACGGTGAAAGATGGGGAAGATTTCACCAGGGGATTGATATAGCTGCCCAAACAGGGACACCTATTAAAGCTGCAGATAACGGTGAGGTTATTTTTGTCGGTAATTCAGGGAGCTATGGTTTGTTGGTAAAGCTTGACCATAATAACGGATATATCACCTATTATGCACATTGCAGCCAGATCAATGTTGCTGTTGGGGATGTTGTTAATCAGGGTGATATTATATCTCTTGTAGGTAACACAGGTAACAGTACAGGTCCGCATTGTCATTTTGAGATAAGATATGATAATAAACACAAAAATCCTCTTGAATATGTGAAAATATGAAAAACAGCAGTCAAAAGACTGCTGTTTTATTATTTAACAGGATTTACTATTGATAATGCACTGTATTTCTTATCAAAATGATTTCTAAATCGCTTTTTTACATCCTCAAAGGTTACTGTCTTATAAACATCATAATAGTCAAAATAATCAATGTCTATGAAGCTGTCAGAAAGGAACTGATGTGCAAAGTCCTCAATATCATTATATGAGCGAATATATTTTCCCCATATAATTTTCTTTGCTCTTATAAAATCATCTTCCGAGAGTCCTTTTTCCATAAACTCATCAATATAATTTATAACCTCGTCATAAACTTTTTGCGGGTCTTTTGATTCACCCTCAATAGCAGTATACCCATAATCGATTTGAGGAGTATATTCGGATGCAAATGTAGGATTTATTAATTCGGAGTTATAGAGCTTTTCATAAAGAGGCGAGCTTTTTGAAAATAGCATTTTTAAAAGAATTTCTATTTCAATTTTCTTTTTTAAAAGCTTTTCTCCGCCAAATCCGCAATCATTGTCCTTAAATCCGATCATAAACATCGGCATTGCTACGGATAAGTTTACTTCCTTTTTGGGTGATGCAATCTCTTTTGGCTCATCAGGATATATTCTTTTAATTTCTTCTGTGAAAGGATTGTTGTTAAGAATACAACCCTCTATTACATTGAGAATTTCTCCCGCATCAAAATTGCCTGTGACAAAGAGTGTCATATTTGATAAATTATAGAATGTATTGTAGCATTTGTATAACAAATCCTTATCAATCTTTGAGATAGACTCAACAGTTCCTGCTATATCAATCTTGACAGGATTGTTTTGATATAAACAGCCCAAAAGATTAAAAAATACTCTCCAACCTGCATTATCGTCATACATATTGATTTCCTGACCGATAATTCCCTGTTCCTTTTGAACACTTTGTTCTGTGAAATATGGCTTTTGTACATAGTCCATCAATACTTTTAAGTTTTCGGTAAAATTAGAAGTAGATGAAAACAGATAAGCTGTCATATTGAAGCTTGTAAATGCATTTGCATTTCCGCCGAAACGCGAAAAGCTATCAAATACATTTGTTCCGTCGGGCTGGTCGAAAAGCTTGTGCTCAAGATAATGGGCAATTCCGTCAGGAACTTTAGTTACTTCATTTTCTCCCGGAACAACAAATTCTGAGTCAACAGAACCGTATTTTGTTCCGAAGATTGCATAGCTTGTGCTATAATCCTTTCTGGGCATAATGTATATATTAAGACCGCTTGGGTGCTTTTTGTGATATAACACCTCGCCGGTTTTAACATTTTTTTTGCATATCATATCCATTTAATTGAGTCCTTTCTTTAATTGTTCTTACCTGCAAGGAAATAGACCGTATTTTCACTGATATTTGAACTTACTCTTAAAATATCCTCTATTGTAACTCTTTCAATATCAGATTTATACTGTTCAATATCACAGACTGTTCCAAGATACAGACAGTCAAGAGCATACATCTGCATATATCTCTGGTCGTCATAGTATGAGTTAAGACTGTTAATTATTGTGCTTTTGCTAAAGCTTAGTTCTTCATCGGATATTTCGCCTTTTTTGAGGGCATCGAGCTGATGAATTGTTTCTTTGTAGGCTTCTTCAAATTTATCAAATTCAATTCCTGCATCAACAAACATAATACCCTTGAATTTGTGAAGACTGCTTGATGCATAGTATGCAAGGCTTAGTTTTTCACGCACATTATTAAAGAGTTTTGAATGTGTTCCTGAACCAAAAATGCTATTTGCAACCACTAATGCAGGATAGTCCGTATCTTTTGCACTGATTCCTGTGGTAAAACCTATTGATAGCTTACCTTGTGTGACATCTAATCTGTCGGTAACATTATTTATATTCTCAGATGTTTTAATAATATTAGTTTCAGGAATTTCGGCTTTGTTGAAATTAACATCTTCTGTAAAGCTAAGAATTACATTTTTTGCTTCGCTTATATTTGCTTCGCCTGAAATGAATATATCTATCTGTGAAGATGATATAATGGTTTCATAATGTTTATAAAGATTTTTTTCATCTATTTCAAGAGCTGAATCTTTTGTTCCAAGACGGGTAAGGGAATAATTGTCATCCTTACACATTTCCTCGTTACAGCGTAACTGTGCATAAGCCCTTTTATCATTTATGAGGGCATCAATTCTGTTTATCAGAGTTTTCTTTTCTCTTTCAACTATATCTTTTTTGAAAGCATTGTTTTCGGTAAGAGGTCTGAATATAACATTCAATAAAAGATTTAAAAGCTCATTTGTAAGCTTTTCGCCCTCAGGTGCATATTTATCTGAAATAGTTTCTGCATCAAAAAAGATTACCTGATTGTCACCATTCTTGATTACTCCTGAATTAAGAGTTGCACCGTAGAGATTTTGCAACTGCTTAGTTATTTTTAATGTGGTGTCAAACTTTTTACAGCCGTTCTTTAAAACATACGATAAAACGGCATTCTTTGATGCCTCTTCTTCTTTTAACGGTCTTCTTATATATATGCCGACAACATTCGTTTTTAGCTTTTTCATATCAATGTAGTGGAGTGAAATGTTGTCATTTATTTTTAGAGTTTCCAATATAACTATCTCCTTAATACATAAATTTCCAATTTATATTTTACATCTATTTTTATAATATGTCAACTATCCTACAAAGCTTTCTATATCTTCAAATGTTAAATTTCTGTGAAGAGCAAGGTTAATACCATTTGCTACTGTTTTTGAGGTCTTTTCTATAACTGAGTCTATATCCTTTGGGGTTACCATTAATGTACCGATATTTTTTGAAAGTGCATCCTTTATCATTCTGTTTTTCTTCTCATCCCCAAGGACATCTTCCTTAAGGTCAGCCATTACCATATCAATGGAGTCACTTGCAATAGTTACTGCATCAACAACTGTGGGCACACCTATTGCAATCACCTTTACACCAAGAGTTTCCTCATCAAGCTTAGCTCGTGAATTTTCGACACCTGCTCCCGGGTTAATGCCTGTGTCGGATAGCTGTATTGTGTTGGATATTCTGTCAAGACTTCTTGATGCTAACGCGTCTACTGCAATAACAAGGTCGGGCTTAACCTGTTCTATAACTCCTTTTATTATCTGCGCAGTTTCCATTCCTGTTGTACCGAGTACACCGGGAGCAATCGCACATACCGAGGTTATGTCGTCATCAAAAAAATCCTTTAAATGCTCTTTCATATGATTTGTTACCATAAGCTTTGAGATAACATCAGGGCCAAGAGCGTCTGGGGTAATTTTTTTGTTTCCCAGTCCTACTACAAGTGTTTTCGTTTTTGATTCGATTTTTGCAAGATTTCTTATCTCTTCCGCTAAAAGCTGACAAGCTTTTTCATATACTTCCACACTGTATTTTATGTCGGGGGCTTCTATTGTGACATAAGTGCCGATAGGCTTACCCAGAGCCATAGTCCCGTTTTGGTTTGTTATCTTAATTTTTGTTGTGGTTATGCCCTCATTTTTAGTTATTTTTACATCAACACCATTGATTTCATCTTTGTTTTTTGCATTTTCGGAATACATTTCCTTTGCTTCTAAAGCAAGGTCTGTTCTGATTGACATTTTACGGCCTCCTTAAAAAACTGTTTTTTACTATTTTTTCTTATAAATGGAGTTTTATGCAAAACAGAATATTGAAAAAATAATAAAAATGTGTTGACAAAAAACAAAATATGTGTTATTATATAAAAGCTGTTTGGCTCGGTAGTTCAGTTGGTTAGAACGCTAGCCTGTCACGCTAGAGGTCGTGGGTTCGAGCCCCATCCGAGTCGCCACGTCGCAGCAAACTGCGATGCAATTAAAATGACCACTCAAGAGAGTGGTCATTTTTTATATGCTTCGTTGCTGCTCCTTTTCGCAAAAAGTCACGCTCCGCTCGTCTGTTCGTTTGTAAACGCACTTACGACAACTCACTGTCGCTACCAACTTTTTGCGAGAAAGTCTTCGACTTTTTTATCAAATTCAAAAATGCTTGTGCAGGCAGGGACAAAGGATTATGTTTTAAATATGCATAGCCAATATTTCTGTGCGGTAATGGGGGAGAAAGGTTAATTTCAAAAACATCTCCTTTATTAAGATATTCTGTTGAAAATTCTTTAACTACACAGGAAACTCCCAGATGAATTGAGGCAAAGCGAATTAATAGTTCGTGTGCCGCAATTTCAATCTGTGGCTCAAGTTCAATATGTTTTTCCTTAAATTTTTCATCAAGATAATGGCGGGATGCCGAATTTTTTTCTAACAAAATTAAAGGTTCTTTTGAAATGTCTTCCCATGAGTATTTTGATTTTTGTTTATGTTCACTTCCGCACACAAATATATCGTGAATTTCAAGACATGGCTCTATACATAGCTCTTCGTCGCTAACAGGAAGATTTACAAATGCAAGCTCTGCTTTACCCTCTTTTACTAACTGTAGCATCTGGTAAGAATAAGAATTTGCCATTTCGATACGAATATTTGGATAGGTTTTGTGGAATTCTTCAAGATAAGGTAGGAGATAATGACTTGTGATAGTATCAGCCGCCGCAATTACCAATGAACCACTCTCAAGATGATGAAGTCTTGCAAGCAGAGTTTCACCTTGTTCAATGGATTGTATGGCATTTTCAACCTTCTGGAATAAAAGCATACCCTCGTTGGTAAGAGATACTCCTCTTCTTGAACGGTTGAAAAGCAATGTATCTAAATCCTGTTCAAGCTGATGAATACATTGTGATATTGCGGACTGAGAAATATATAAGTTTTTTGCCGCAGTTGAAAAGGAAGCATAGCGGGCTGTTTCGTAGAAAATTCTATAATAGTCAAGCTTTGTTTTCATATAAGTTCTCCTTATTACTGTAGTAAGTATTATCTATTTTACTTATGCTTACAAATGTATTATAATATTAGTGACAAGAAAAGTCAATAAGTCGGAGGTTATTTTTATGGAAAGAAAAGTAGGTACAATTTCAAGAGGTGTTCGTTGCCCGATTATCCGTGAGGGGGACGACATTGGAGCAATAGTTGTTAACAGCGTTATTGAGGCAGCGGAAGCTGAAGGTTTTGAACTCCGTGACAGAGATGTTGTAGCAGTAACAGAATCTGTTGTTGCAAGAGCTCAGGGGAATTATGCGTCTGTTGATGCAATCAGTCAGGATGTAAGGGAAAAGCTCGGCGGTGAAACTGTCGGTGTTATTTTTCCGATTTTGAGCCGTAACAGATTTGCAATTTGCTTAAAGGGTATTGCAATGGGTGCAAAAAAGGTTGTTCTAATGCTTAATTACCCAAGTGACGAAGTAGGTAATGCATTGGTTTCGCTTGACCAGCTTGATGAAGCAGGAATAAATCCTTATTCAGATGTTTTGAGTGAAGCAA
Organism: Clostridia bacterium; assembly: GCA_045645365.1. GTDB lineage: Bacteria > Bacillota > Clostridia > UBA1381 > UBA1381 > RGIG1988. Next base: position 275,874 of record JAZRIR010000012.1, read on the forward strand.
AATACCGTGAATTATTTGGCGAAAACCTTCATCCGTTCACAGGAGTGGATTATATTAAGTATTATGGTGACTTAATCCGTTCATGTGGTGCAGAGGCTGAAATCGTGCTTGCTAATGACCCCCGTGCTATTTTGAAATATACAGATAATGTTCTAAATTGTGACATTCATACTCGTGCAAGAACAAAGCGTATTTTGCGTGATGCAGGTGCGAAGAGGGTTGTAGGTCTTGATGACTTGATGACAAAGCCTGTAAATGGTAGTGGCTACAACTCAAAGTACGGTTTATTGGGTTCAAATAAGTCAACAGAGGAAATGATAAAATTATTCCCTAACGAATGCTTTGATTTAGTGGAAGATATGCAAAAGCAGTTCAAAGACCGTACAGGAAAAAATATAGAGGTTATGGTTTACGGTGACGGTGCATTCAAAGACCCAATGGGAAAAATCTGGGAGCTTGCTGACCCTGTTGTATCTCCTGCATACACAAAGGGACTTGAGGGAACACCTAATGAATTGAAATTAAAATACCTTGCAGATAATGATTTTGCAGATTTGAAGGGTGAGGAACTAAAGAAAGCCATTGAGGCTGCAATCCGTAAAAAAGACGGCGACCTTGTTGGTAATATGGCATCACAGGGAACAACTCCAAGACGCCTGACAGACTTGATTGGTTCACTCTGTGACTTGACAAGCGGTTCAGGTGATAAGGGTACACCGATTGTACTTGTTCAGGGTTATTTTGATAATTTAACAGACTAATAAAAAAACTGCCTTTTAAGGCAGTTTTTTTAATCCATTTGAAAATGCTTTTGCAGTTTCGGGTGTTTCATTTAGCCAATACGGTCTTGCGACAGTTTGTTTTGTTTCGTCACGCGGGTCTATGTCGGCACTGTTAAACCAGAAAGCCATTTTAATATTTGGATAATCCTTTAAGTCATTAAACATATCATTTATCCACTGCACTTTATCTCCGCCAACGGAGCTTGATGCAAATTCGGTTATTATCCAAGGGAAATTACCGTAAATCTTATGATGCTTTTCCATAATGTTGTCATAGATTTCGCGGAAGGTTTTCCATTTTTCACCGTTTTCGACTGCGTAATAAGTTCCCGTATTATAGCCCGTCACACCGAATAGCTGAACATACTCATCACCGGGATAGAATGCGATAGTTGAGTTGTAGCCGCAAGGCGGATAGCTTTCATCATTCGGGTTAAACACCCAGATTGCGTTATCTACGCCCTCGTCCTTGAAGATATTATAAATCTTTCTCCAAAGCTCAACATAGATTTCAGGGTCATCAAGGCAGGCACTTGAGCCGTAGCTTGTCCAGTCGGAATTCATTTCGTTATTTAGTCTGAACAGTATTGGGTGACCAATTTCTTTTATTTGGTTTGCCATAATCTTAAATCGCCAGTCATACATTCCGTCCATTATGTCAAACACGGGGTTATATCCGTCTAAATTCTCATTCATAACGGTCGAGGTTTGCAGAGTAAGCTCTATTATTTTTCCTTCCTCATAGGCTTTTTTTATCCCCTCAACAGGCATATCCTCGAAATAATATCTGTACTCGAGTAATCCGTCAAATTTATAGCCAACTTCTTTTTCAACCTTATGAATATCTGTAAAATCGTTATTTACGACTGCTAATGGCTGATATAATCCCCATTTACAACCCTCCTGATTAACAAGCTCATTATAAAAATCCTTTGTTTCCTGTGACCAGAATTCAGGGATTATCGGCTTAAAATCGGTATAGGTGTCGGATGGTCCTCTTACAGGCACATTGATTGAGAATGAATATAATGTTCTGTAGATTTCTTCCATAAGCTCATCTGTGTATTCAGGTGCTTTAAACATAATTCTGTAAAACATTGTGCTGTCGGTGTAAATATAGCAATAAACATAAGAATTATATTTTACAGGGCTATCAGGGAGCGGTGTTCTTGAGAGTGCCACAACCTGTACCCAGAAATCTCCTATTTTTTCTACTGAATTCTTATGAAGAGTAATTTTATTTTGCTCCATATATCTTTTATCGAGCATATATTTGTGCAGATAATCGTCAACAAACTGTTTGGTTTGAGTTTTATCAGGATATGTTGAATATTCTTTAGAGATAACAGCACTCATATCCTCGCATTTTACCGAAATATATTCCTGTGCGGCAGTAAAATCAAATTCTGCATCAAGAGGGAAGCTCAACGAAAAGCCTCTTGAGTGATTTATAAGTGTCTTTCTGTCCTTTGTTACCTGTATTTCTCTTACATCGTTTTGGTCAAAATCAACCTCGGAAAGACTGTAATATGGAACATTGTTTTGGTAATAAACAGAGTATAAAACATCACTCTTTTTAATCGAATTTACAGTATATTTAACAAGTTGCCTTACAGGTGTTATTTTGATAGCAAGAATAGCCCCTAAAGTTAAAATAATCACCGTAATTAACGATATAATTAAAATTTTTCTCTTATTATTCATACACCTTACCGCCTAAATAAATTTATATTAGATATTATAATACACACTACTATTATTGTCAAGAAAAGAGCGAATAACTAAAGTTATTCGCTCTTATAATTATTTTCCGAGGTATGTAAAATGCATATAGTCCTTTGCATTTTTTTCACTCCATGCATTTCCGCCCCATAGCCATCCATATTTTGCAAACGTTTTTACAACAATAGAATCCTCCGCTATTGAATAAGGGTCTTCTCCGGGCAGCCAATGAGTTCCTGTTATAGGTGTACCGTCAGGGTTAACAAAATAGTTTTCTTCCCAGTTTATATCAATACAAGTTCCGTAGCTGTGCTGTGAAACTCTGCCAAAAGCAGTATTTCTCCAATAGTATCCGCCTGTATTTTTTATTGGGAACTGTGAAGGGTCGTTATAGATTTCAGTAAAGATTTTTACAACATCATCTGCCAATGCTTTATTTATCTCAATGTATGCAACTGATGATGTTTTTGTTCCGTCGGAGCGTAATTTCCACACAGGAACTTCTACCTCTGTCATATATTCTTTTGCAATTTCTGCACTTTCAAAATATATTCCGTCAGGAAAAACTCTTTTTTCTTTGTCTAGCAGGGCAGAAGAGGCAGTAGAATGAATCATAGCTTCATTATATGACGGTTTTGAAATTTCAACCTCCGGCTCGGTTACAACTTCTTCAGTATCTTCAATTTCCGGCTCTGGAGCTACAGGTTTTTGAGGGGGGGTTACTGGTTGTTCTGTTGCTTTCTTGCTAATTCTAATCAGTTTTGAAAAAACCTCGGTGCTATGTGATTTTGTAACACCCAGAACGATAGAATAGTTTTCATATCCGGCAAGCTGTTCATATATTTCGTTGATACTTGTTGTTGAAGAAGGAACGGTTATAACCTGTGAGGAATTATCTGCTTTGATTATGATATTATATTCCAAAGCACCTGCTACAGATTGCCAGCTCAATGAAATCCTGCCGTCAAAAATGCCTGTTTTGTCGATGGACTTAAATTTGGGGAGATTATGTATAGTAGTGTTTGAAATAAACTTTGTATAAACTCTGTCAAGCATACAGATTGCCTGCTCTCTTGAAGCATTATTCAAAGGCTGTACTTCTCCTATATCATTTCCTGTGATAATCTTGTAATCACAAATTGCAGCAGTATCACTAATTGCCCAGTCGGCAGTCAGACTACTGTCACTGAAAGTGTTTTTATATTTTTCAATTTGACCTTCATATTTATTGTATTCGTGAGATATAAGGTTAAGAGTTCTCGAGAGCATTACTGCCATCTCCTGACGGGTTATAGGACTTTCGGGCTCAAATGTTTTGTTTCCCTTACCGCTTACAATTCCTACCTTATAAGCCTCAAATGCTGATTGGCTCTCAGTATCTTCGAAAACAGTTTTGTCTTCCTCTGAGAGCATAACTCTTTTGTCACATTTATAAATGTTCATTAAAAGAGAACAAAATTCTTCTCTTGTAATATTTTCTTTCATATTTTCTTCGACAATATCTGTTGTCAGAATGCCGTATGAGCTCATATTATTAAAGCTTTCTTCCGCCCAATCGCTCAAATCTGATGCATAAGCACTGATTGATATGCACAGAATTAAAGAAAGTAAAGTAATTGCTTTTTTCATATATAATACTCCTGTTAAATAGTGTATATTGCGGGACATACCTAAAAAAAGAGTATCATATTAACTTTTAAAAGTCAAGCAAATTCCGATAAAATATGACATTATATGACGAGAATTCATATTTTGTTAATAAAAAAACCAATACTTGTTTACTTTTTCTTAATATGGATGTAAAAAAAGTGTTGTATCATAATAGTATAATAAACAAAATAATGGAGGAATTCAGATGAGGAAATTTCCTTATACAGAAACAACAGATATGATTGTTTATGTCGAGAAACCAAAAAAGAAGAGAAATGTACTTATTTCTGCTTGTTTATGCTCTGCGATACTTTCAAGTGTTTTTACTGTTGGAATTATTGGTATCGGGAGCTTAATATATGAAAAAAATAATTCAAATAATAATTCAGTTGTCTATTCATCTAATGATACAAGTAATTTATCAACCTCAGAGTATAATAAAACAGAGCTAACTATTCCGCAGATAGCGAAAAAGGTAGGTCCCAGCTGTGTGGGTGTTGTAAATAAAACTAAGGTTGAGCCACAAAGATTTTATGACCCGTTTTCAGGGAGATATTACTATACAAGCGACCCTAACGATAATACATTAGTAGAGCAGGGAAGCGGCTCGGGAATTATAATCAGTGAAGATGGATATATTGTAACAAATGAACACGTAGTCAGCGGCGCTACAGAATTGTCTGTTATAACAAATACAGGTGAGGAATATACTGCTAAACTAATAGGAGCGGACAACAAATCAGATTTGGCAGTTATAAAAATTGACGCAACAGGACTTATTCCTGCTGTATTGGGAAATTCTGAAGAGTTAGAGGTTGGAGAATTAGTTGTTGCAATTGGAAATCCGTTGGGACAGGAGCTTTTTGGTACTGTAACAGATGGAATTGTAAGTGCTGTTAACAGAACTATGACAGTTGAAAACAGGACCTATAATCTTATCCAGACAAATGCGGCAATTAATCCCGGTAATTCGGGCGGTGCGTTAGTTGACAGATATGGAAATGTTATAGGTATTAACACTATAAAGCTTTCTAACACAGAGGTTGAGGGAATAGGATTTGCAATAGCTATAACTGAGGCAAAACCTATTATAGCAGATTTGATGAATAACGGCTATGTGTCAGGAAGACCGCTTGTTGGTATCACAGTAACAGAAAATAGAAACGGACTGTCTGTCTACAGTATTGCACAAGGCAGCGGAGCAGAGCTTGCTGGGATTGAGATTGGTGACTTAATCGTTAAGGCAGACGGAATTGTAATTAATACATCAGAAAAACTAAATGAAATCAGAGATAAGAAAAAGCCGGGTGAAAAAATTACACTTACAGTAATTAGAAACGGAGAATTAAAAGATATAGCAGTTACGCTTAGTGAAGATGTTCCTACAGAATAAAAAAATGAAGCCTCCCGTAAGGGAGGCTTATATTATGTCAAGATACATTATTAACAAAATTTCTTCGGTTGCGTTGCGCAACCAAACACAATTTGCCGAATATTAGCAAATATTATTGACAAGCTGAAAAATCTGTGATAAAATCACGCGAGAGTTGCATAATGCTACCAATAGAGAAATATATAAAGAAAGGAGATATAAATGAATTATTCATTTAATGTTAAAAAAGACTTTATAGAAATGGGTACTGAAATAAATCTTTATTCAGGAAATGTTGATACATATACCTTTTCTTTTAATATGGATGATGTGTGGAATGAATATATTAAGTTTGGTATATTTATTAAAAATGGTCGTGCATATAATGTGAGGGTTGAAGAAGCTCAGTTAAAAGTTCCCCAAGAAGTATTACAAACTCCCGGAGATGTCAGCTTCGGGGTCTACGGAACAAACGGTGATGATAATATTAAAAGATTATCAACTAATCTGATTAAATTTAAAGTAAATCAGGGTTCATATAGGAGTTCAAAGGCTCCAATGATTAGTGAACCGGATTTGTGGGAAACTCTTTTATCCAAATGCGTACCCAAAATTGTTGATGGTAAGTGGCAGTGTTATGATACTAAAATTGGGAAATATATTGATACAGGAGTAACTGCAGATGGAGCATGTGATTATTCATATGTTGACCAAAAAATTCAAACAGCGATACTTGACAGTTGGGAGGCAGCAGTATGAGTTATCAACAGGAAAGATTTAAAGAAATAGCTGAAAAAATCAGAGAAAAAACAGGAACTACCGAACTAATTAAACCTAACGATTTTCCTGAAAAGATTGATGAGGTTTATGAAACAGGAAAAAAATTACAATATGACTTTTTTTGGGATGCATATCAGCAAAATGGTGCTCTTCAAAATTATACAAGTGCATTTTCAGGCAAAAGTTGGACTAAAGAAATATTTAAACCAAAGTATGATATTAAACCTACTAATGCACGATTAATGTTTAACTATGGAGGTAATGGTTGTAATATTGATATGGTTGAATTATCTAAAGAGCTTGGAATAGTATTCGATTTTAGTAAATCAACAAGCTTTTATCAATGTTTTTGTGGAAATTTCTTTAAAAGACTAGGCATTATTGATACGACTGCTGCCACACATCTCGATGGTATGTTTATAGAGTTTGCAGGAGATACAATCGACAAATTGATAATACGGTCTGATGGTACAACAGTTTGTACTTCAAGTTTTAGTTACGCAAAATTTTTAAATAATATAACAATTGAAGGAGTTATTGGTAATGACTGGAATATGCAATGGTGTCCTTTGTCAAAGGATAGTATCATAAATATAATAAATGTATTAAGTAATACAACATCAGGATTAACCGTTACATTCAAAAAGTCTGCTATAAATAATGCATTCGGTATAGACATTGATGATGAAACAACATATCCTGAAGGCAGTGAATATTACATTTTAAGAAATACAAAAAGAAACTGGACTTTCAGCTATGCATAAGGAGGGGAGAGTATGCAGATTACAATAAGAGCAGATGAAGGAAAATGGCTCACAGACGGTGAAAATTACGGAAAAACTATGTCATTGGCTGAGAATTCTACTATCGGTAATTACTATGAAATTACTGATGAGGAATACGAAAGTATAATGACGCAAGAATTAAATAAAATCTAAAAATGAGGGCAATATGCCCTCATTTTTAATTGTCTTTTCTCCAAACCATTTTATTTACAACACATGTGTAGCTTTGAATAATCTTAACTACTTTAACAGATACATTTTCATCAACATAATCATTAACAGGCAATCCAAAATCACCGTTTTCATTCATCATAACTGCAGTATCGACCGCTTGCAATACCTGCTCTTGTGTTATGCCTGCCAAAATAAAGTTTCCTCTGTCAAGTGCTTCTGGCCGTTCTGTTGATGTCCTGATACATACAGCAGGAATTGGATTTCCAACTGATAAGAAAAAGCTTGATTCCTCAGGTAATGTTCCACTGTCAGACACAACACAAAAAGCATTCATTTGCAAATTATTATAGTCATGAAAACCTAATGGTTCGTGTTTTATGACACGCTTATCAAATTCAAATCCTCTTTGTTCAATAAACTTTTTACTTCTCGGGTGACAGGAATACAGAATCGGCATATCGTATTTTTCTGCCATTGCATTAACTGCATTCATAAGTGAGAAGAAGTTTTTTTCTGTATCAATATTTTCTTCTCTGTGAGCAGATAATAAAATATATTTTTTCTTTTCTAAACCTAGTTTTTCCAGTATATTGCTTTCTTTTATTTTATCAAGATTAGAATGCAGAACTTCTGCCATAGGTGAGCCTGTCACATAGGTTCTTTCCTTTGGAAGTCCGCACTCGTGAAGATACTTTCTTGCATGCTCGGAATATGCTAAATTTACATCAGAAATTATATCTACAATTCTTCTGTTTGTTTCTTCAGGCAGACACTCATCCTTACAGCGATTTCCCGCTTCCATATGAAAAATTGGTATGTGCAATCTCTTTGCTCCGATAGCAGAAAGACAAGAGTTGGTGTCACCTAGTATAAGAAGGGCATCAGGTTTAACATCTGACATAAGCTCATATGATTTTGCAATAATATTTCCTATTGTCTGACCAAGGTTATCACCAACTGCATTTAAATAATAATCAGGAGCACGAAGTCCTAAATCATCAAAAAACACTTGGTTTAGTGTATAGTCATAGTTCTGCCCTGTATGTACTAAAATCTGGTCAAAATACTTGTCACAGGCCTTAATAACAGCAGATAATCTTATGATTTCAGGTCTTGTTCCCACAATAGTCATTAATTTTAATTTACTCATTTTATACCTCCTCAAAGAATGTGTCCGGTTTTTCAGGATTAAAACATTCATTTGCCCACATAAATGTCACCATATCAGTGTCACCAAGGTTTTCTATGTTATGGGTATATCCTGTCGGAATATCAACAACTTCAATTTTATCACCTGAAACAAAGTATTCTATTACTTTGTCATCACCAATTTTTCTGAATCTTATAACACCTTTTCCGCTAACAACCACAAATTTTTCGTTCTTTGTGTTATGCCAATGATTTCCCTTTGTAATTCCTGGTTTTGAAATATTCACAGAAAACTGACCTCTGTCCAGAGTTCTTAAAATTTCTGTAAAGCTTCCCCTCTCATCACAGTTCATTTTCAATGGATATGAAAAATTGTCAGCAGGGAGGAAGGAAAGATATGTGGCATAAAGTTTATTACAAAATGCATCTGATGTGTTAACGACCGATAAATCATTTCTGCTGTTTTTAAAAGAATATAATAAATCGACTATTTCACCAAGCGTTATTTTATGAACTATACCGACTTCGCAAAAATTATCTTTTCTATTCTCTTTTCCGCGCAAGGCATTAATAAGTTCATTCACAACATCATCGATATAAGCAAGTGTCATCATATAGTTTCTGTCATTGACTGTGATAGGTAAATTATGTGCAATATTATGACAAAAAGTGGAAATGGCACTGTTATAATTTGGTCTTGACCACTTTCCAAATACATTCGGTAAACGGTAAACCAAAACCTTTGCACCCGTTCTTTTTGAATATTCAAAAAACAAATCTTCTCCTGCTTTTTTTGATTTTCCGTATGGGTTATCAAGTGAAGCCTGGATTGAAGAAGAAAGCATTACAGTACATCTGTTATTATACTTTTCAAGTGTATTCAACAGAGTTGATGCAAAACCAAAATTCCCTTTAATAAAATCTTCCTCTTTTTCAGGTCTGTTCACACCTGCAAGATTAAATACAAAATCAGCATCTTTACAATATTCTTCTAAAAGACTTTCATCTGTATCTATATCGTATTCATAGATAACCAAGTCATTAGTCAAGTCATAAGTTTTGTCTTTCCCATCACGAATATTCTTTAATGCTTCAACAAGATTTTTACCAACAAATCCCTTTGCACCAGTTATTAATATTTTCATTTGGTTTCTCTCCCATTATGTATATCAATGCCAACTATTTTCATGTGTTTGTCATATTCACTGATACTATCAACATCAATACTATTTATAATTTGTTTGTTTTTTTCAATTCTATCTCTTCTGAATAATACAAAACGAACAACTCTGAATGCCCAAAAAAACGGTAACAATATTGGGAGTTTCTCCAATATAGGAAAAATAAGTTTCATTTTTTCTAAGTTGGGAAAAATGTTTCTTAAGTATTTAAACTTTTGGGCATCTTCAATATTTTTATTTTCTCTTATTGATTTTGCTGACATCTGATTTTTCATAGTTCCAAATGTATTACTGTTTATTATAAATAAAGTCATCATTGATGCGACTTCATCCATTTGCCCGTCAGCAAACCACGCCCTAATCAGTTTTAGTATATTCTCAAAAAAAGTCTTTAGATTAAGCTTATCTAATTCCAGATATATAAATTCCATATTCATATTTGGATATTTTTCAAGATATACCCACAAATCAATTACACTTTTAATTCCAATACCTGCGTCGCGGTAATGCTTTGCAAAATGAGCAATTAAATAAATAAAATTATCCTCAGTTGACAACTCGTACCTTGATGAGTTGTCATTGCACAGCTGTGCTTTTTTCCATCCGTCACCAAAGTATTGATATAAATCTTCGTTGTATGACGGAATAAGGTATTTGTGAAGTTCAATGTGCATATATGGTTTTTTTATGTAATTAAACTCGTGGTTGCTTTCGGAGTAAAATTCATAGCCTAAATCAGAAAGAATTTTTCTTGCCTCATCATACTGGGTGTTTTTTATAAGTATATCTGCATCTGCCATGGTACGCATATCTTTCTCAGGGTATAAATCCTGTAAGATAATTCCCTTTAGGGGCATATAGGAAATGTTGTATTCCTCAAAAAGTCGAAATACTTTCAAAAGTTCATTATTCTGGTTGGTGCTTACGGTTAATCGTTCAAAAATTTTCTTTTCAAACTGTTTTTTTATTTCTTCTGGAACATTATACTTTCCGTTTATGATGGCATAACCAACCAGATTAGTAATATTATGAGCTAATGATACTTTTAAAATATTCTCCCAATTAATCTCATCAGGAGCTTGGGGATATTCCTCTCCTAAAACAACAGATGAAATCAATTTAAACATAAATAAAATATCAGATTTCATAATTATTTATCCTTTTTGGCTATTTCATCTCGGATGTATGAAAGAGCAAGCATTTTTTCTTTTACCTGTTCGATGTTCAACAATTCTGTATTATTTGAATTAAATTCTGTCAATGGATTTCTGTTTTCATCGCCTTCTTTGAAATACTTATCATAATTCAAATCACGCTTGTCCGCAGGAACTCTGTAGAAGTTACCCATATCTATTGCATTTGCACATTCTTCGTTGGTAAGAAGTGTTTCATACATTTTCTCACCATGTCGAATTCCGATTACCTTTATATTATTCTTATCTCCGCCAAAAAGCTCGCAAGTCGCTTCTGCCTGTGTTTGTATGGTACATGCAGGGGCTTTCTGAACTAATATATCTCCACTGTTACCGTTTTCAAATGCAAACAACACTAAATCAACAGCTTCCTCTAATGACATAATAAATCTTGTCATATTAGGGTCTGTTAATGTTATTGGCTCGTTGTTTCTTATCTGGTCAATCCACAACGGAATAACTGAACCTCTTGAACACATCACATTTCCATATCTGGTACAGCAAATCATTGTCTTTTCAGGTTTAACTGTTCTTGATTTTGCAACAACAACCTTTTCCATCATTGCCTTTGATGTTCCCATTGCATTAACAGGATATGCAGCCTTATCAGTTGACAGGCAGATAACCTTGCTTACACCTGCTTCAATCGCAGCAGTTAGAACATTCTCTGTTCCTAAAACATTAGTTTTAACGGCTTCGATAGGGAAGAACTCACAAGATGGAACTTGTTTCAAAGCTGCTGCGTGGAATATATAATCAACTCCGTGCATTGCATTTTTGACACTCTGTAAATCCCTGACATCACCTATATAGAATTTAATCTTATTTGAATACTCAGGAAATTTTGCCTGATACTCGTGACGCATATCATCCTGCTTTTTTTCATCCCTTGAAAAAATTCTGATTTCACCGATGTCAGTTTCTAAAAAACGGTTTAAGACTGCATTTCCAAATGAGCCTGTACCACCTGTAATTAATAGAGTTTTATTTTTGAACATAATTATTTCCTCCCGAAAAAATAATTAAATACTTTCTTTATGTATTTCTTATATTTTGAAGGCATAATTTTTTTCGCTGCCTTTTCAAATCCATATTTTTCTAATAGCTCAAAAAATTTTTTTCGATTACAACTAAATGTTGTAGGATTTTTTAATTGTGCATTATTATCCCTTGCCCACTCAATAGTTAAAGGATACATTATCATTTTATCCGGCAATAGTGTTTTAACAATGTTTTTTCCCTTTTGGGTGTTGGCAATTACCAGTGATACACCTTTTAAACTATTTAACTCGGGATATTTTTCTTCTATACCCCAGGCATCCCCTAAGGTAATATCAGATATCCTGTCTGTATTTGCATATTTGCACACTCCACAAATCGGTCTATAATTAAGTCGCGTATAATAAGCATATAAAAATGCATCTTTATCCGTTGATACAATTTCCGAAGTTCCATCACTGTAAACAACTTCTGCAGATCTACTATTATAAAAACCTCTAAACTTCTTTTTGTTCCTAAACACATATCCAATACAGCTTCTTTTTTTATTATTTAAAGCTGCTAAATGCATGTCAAACATTTTTTGACTAGGTACACCGTGGCAAACCAAGTCAATCAGTATCAAGTTATCATATTCTTTATTTCCCAATACTTTTTTGAGTGCTGCTACCTGACATGGTGTTCCTGAAAACAAGACATTTTTGCCACTATCCATAAGATTTTTAACCATTTTAAAGCATCCGTTTGTGTCACTCTGAACATATTTTGATTTCAAAAATTTTTTGTACTCTTCTTTCGTATTGGCAGAATCATGTTTGACTTTAAGGTTTTCATCATAAGAAACCCCGAAAAAAACATAATCTTCCTCAAGGCTTTCTATAATAGCAGAAAATGCACCTCCTGATGAACTTTTAATGACAGTCCCATCATCCTTGTTAATTGCCACATAAACCAGTTGCTCTGAGTCAACTGATTTAATACTATTATCACTTTCAGGACATACTTTGGAACATAATCCACAATTAGTACACAATTCATTGTTTATAACCGGATATAGAAATGTTTCCTCATCTTCTTTCATAACTATGCATTGTTGGGGACACATCTCAACACAAGCTCTGCAACCACAACACTCCAGTTTATTTCCGGTAATCAAATAACTCATATTTATCTCCTCTTTAATGCCTTTAAATAAGTCAACAAATCTTTGAATTCCCTTGTTCGGCCAAATAACACAAACATAATCAAGTTATATACAAATGTTATAAATACGGCTTTAACCATTAAACCCCATAATCCAGAAATAGATATATACGACATACCGGTTTCAATTATAATATAAATACCAATATAAACTAACAAAAACATAAAATACTTCAAATAATATTTGAATGGTGAAATTTTAAATGATTTTTTATATACCAAGGCAATATCGACAATTCCTATAACAAAGAACCTTGAAATTGATGTTGCAAAGAAAATACCGCTAAGTCCAATATATTTACATAAAACTATTGACAAAATAATATTCAATATTGCCGCACATACAGGTGTATATCTTCCCTGCACAAAGTATCCAAGTGTTGTTCTATATGTATAGGCTGCATTGTGAACTCCATTAACATAAAAATGTAGTATCAATGCCAATTCTACTGCAAATGACAATAAAAACTCTTCGCCAATCCACCAGGTAATAGCTTCTTGAACTAATGCCAATACCCCCACAGATAAAAATCCGTAGATCCATGTATTTATAAAAAACATTTTATTAAAAACACTATATCTTTGTTGGTTTGTACCTGTTGCATTTAAATTTCCTACACTTGCAGTAAATGCATCGAGAATTTTTCTTAATAATGAAGCAAAAGCATTTATAATCAACAGGTAATTGGAAACTAAACCAACTGCTTTTACCCCAATCATTGCAGAAATAATTATATTATCAGTACCATTTAATATAATTGAACCAAATTTATACATAACCAGGGCTTTAACATTACTAAAAATATTCTTTTTTTCTCCGCTCTCCAAGTCAACAGCCTTTTCCTTTAAAAACGGATACATTTTGTTAGCTTTAATATAAAGGGCTATATTATCTAATAATGTAAAACCAATCTGAATAATCAGATACAGTATAAAATTATGTGTTAAATATAAACATACTATCTGCATTAACATTCTAACAGTGTTGAATGCCTGCGAGTAAATTGTCACTATATAATTTTTCTGGTCAGCTATTATTATAGATTTTTTATACGAATAAAAATAAGAAGATGCAGTATTAAATAGGTACAACAGATAAATTATAATCAAGTTTTCCGATATGTTGGGCTGGTCCTTGATTATATAATCCATAAACGGTATGCATGCTATTCCCGCTACTGCAACAAAAATACCTATAATCCTGTAGGATTTTTTATATAACAACATTAGCGACTTAATTTTTTCATTATCTTTTTCTGCTAATGGCTTATATAAACTGAATACTATTGCATTACCTATTCCTAGCTCAGCGAAAGATAAAATTGTTAAAATATTTGTAAATAATCCGCTTATACCCAAATATTCAGAACCTAACAGCTTTATAAAAAATGTTCTGTTTATAAAATTAAGTAATAATTCAAAGAATTGAGCACCTACACCAAACACAGCATTTCTTGCTACATTTTTTGTTCTTGAATTTTTCATAATTAATTCTCCGTCATTTGACTTTATTAGAGATAAGACTTGATGAAACTCCATTAGTATGCGGAAGAAAAACAACATCAACTCCGACCTGGTTAAGCTTTTCTTCTATATCAGAATATAGCTTTGTCCCCTTCCAGTCATCTCCGTGGAATATTGCATTATATTTTAATTTTTTCCAAGCTTCAAACTTGTCCATACTAACTTGCGGCACTACTTTATCAACATATTTTATTGCTTCCACAATAGCTAAACGATTTTCAAAAGGTATCACTGGCAATTTGTGTTTATATTCCAATACCAGCTCGTCTGTGCTAACCCCAACAATAAGGGTATTACACTGCTCTTTTGCCCTCTTTAATATGTTCAAATGACCTATATGAAATAAATCAAATACACCTGTGGTATATCCAATATCATACTTTTTCATAATAAACTCCTTAATTTTTATTCTTCTTCATAATCGAATGAAATAGCCGTAGGATTATGGGTTTTTCTTTTTTCCAATGGTGGTAATTCCATATAATCCTTCCCGTATATTTGAGTTAAAACATAGTCAGGGTCTCTTGGTGCACAGTATAACTTTCCTTCAAATTCAACCTTTTTAGGCGGAAAATATTTATCAACAGGAATTGTTTGTTTTTTCATTCCATATTGACTTCCATAATTGACCAAATAAGCGTTTTTCTTTTTTTCTGAAGCTATAAATTCATACAAATAGCTTAATCTCACATTATCAAATCTCAAAAACTTGAAACAGCACAATTTAATCTTATTTTTAATTGAACTTGGCTTGTGAGTTTTACTATCTGCTATTAAAACAATATATTCTTTTAAACGATACAGTATTTTTTCTTTGCATATGGATTTAAAACTGTCCTTGCTTTTCAAATAATCTAAAGGAAAAATATCTACCCACATTCCTTTATACTTAATGTTTTCAACAGCACCTTTTTCATCATATAAAGTATGTTTTTTGCGTATCTTAGCAAAGGTTAGCCAATAATTTTCGTCCGTATTAAAATAATGCAAAACATATTTATTATCTAACTCACTTTTACAAATTTCAATAAATTTATTATAGTCTTCTCTTGTCATCGCAATATCTAAATCATCATCCCACGGAATAAATCCTTTATGTCTTATCGCACCTAAAAGAGTTCCTCCAACAAGAAAATAATTCAGATTATTTTTGTCGCAAATTCTATCTATTTCATCTAGAATTTCTTGTTCAACATCATGCAACTGTTTTAAAAATTCCATCTTAGCCCCTCAACTTCTTCTTTCCGTCTCTGACTACTGCATAAACCCCATACAAAAAACAATATAAATGCGGAAAAGCGAGAAACAAAAATAACAGTTTTCTCCACACGCCAGATTTTACGGTTTTTATTGCATCAGGATATAAACGATTAAAATATCCCTTAAGTTCATTCATTCGTTCTTTTGTTTTTTGATCTTTTAGATCGAGTTTTTTATAACCTACAACCAAGTATCCCACTACACTTTTAAAAGATTTTTCTGCACATGATTGATTATTTATGTTTAATGCATATTCAGTTCTGTCTAAAATTGCTTCTGCAGCATCCATTCTTTTCAGGGAGAATTCACCTCTGGTAATACTCCCTTGTGTCTGAACATAATAGTAAAGACACTCATTTACAAAAGATACTTTTTTGCATTTCCCTACTAAATGATGAGAGAGCAATTCATCTTCATAAACCATTCCTCTTTTGTATCTAATTCCCTCAAAAAGATTTCTTTTATATAACTTGTTGACCGGCAATACATATAACGAATGATTCTCTCCCATATAGTGTTCAAAAATATCTGACATATCATCAAGCGTTCTTTCGCAAATTACGGGATTTTTGTCCTCATCAATAATCTGATAATCCTCTGATACATCATGATAATTACACATACATATATCAGGATCTTCCAAAACCATTTTGTCATAAAGCTTCTGTATCATCATATAAGAAATATAATCATCACTATCCACAAACATCAGATAATCACCAGTTGCAATATCTAACCCCATATTTCTTGTATCAGCAACCCCACCGTTTTCTTTATGTATAACTTTTATACGGGAGTCTTTTTTTGCATACTCATCACAAATCTCGCCGCTTTTATCCTTTGAACCGTCATTTATCAGTAATATTTCAAGATTTTTATAGGTTTGATTTATGATGCTGTCTATGCATTTTTCAAGATACTTTTCAACATTATAAACAGGTATTATAACTGATATTCTTTTCTGCATATAATCACTCCTATATTAATATAATACTTATTTTGTGTCAATACCAATCATTTTTTAGTATTTGAGCCCGACTGCATGGACCATCTTCAAACAATTCCAAATTTTTATTCCCTGACAGAATTGCTTGTGAAAGTTCATAAAATCGGGAAGCAGCAATATCTGCATTCCACTCTTGTGTAATTGTTAAATATGCTCTTTTACCTAATTTCCTGCACTTGTCAGGATTGTCCAATAATAATGCCACTTTCATATATAAATCATCAAAATCACCGTTTCTGTACAAGAACCCGTTTTCTCCATCATTTATGAGGTAGGGGGCACTGCCGATAGCATGACTTGATACACACGAACATCCACTGTTCATTGCTTCATTCAAAACTGCACCCCATCCTTCCTTTGAGTCTGAAGTAAATAGGAATATTTGAGATTTTTCCATATGCTCACGGACTTTATCCTGTTGAATAACACCAATCATATTGACGCAATCACATAAATTCTTTTCTTTAATTAACCCTTTTATTTCATTTTCCATTTCACCGCCGCCGACAATATTGAGCTTAAATTTATAACTGTCTTTTTTTAGCCTTTCAGCCAGTAATATCGGTATTTCAGGGTGTTTACAGTCAATCAGTCTTGCACACCAAAGTAAAGAATTTTCTTCTTTTGATTTTATTATATTATCAATATCATCATAAATTTTTGTTTCAGGAAAATATCCCCATTTAAAGCATCTATCCCTAAATTTAAAAAATTTATTCAAGTCTGCGCAGGTGTATGCACTGGAACACAGAACATAAAAATTATGTTTTTTAAATCTTACATAATGAAGATATGTGCCTATGTATGCCCGCACCCACTGTAAAAATGTCAAATTTCCTTTATACAAGCGTTCTGCATATTTAAATGTAAGGCGTTCATTTTTTATTCTTTTATTTATAAGGTTGTCAGAAGTTGCTCCTACAATGACAATATCATCATTTTCAATGCGATTAATATAATATTTGTTAGAGGAATAAAAATTCTCATTGTTTACCAAAAAATCAGGAATTTCGTTTTCTTTCCAGCCTTGCGGCAATTTACTTTTGTCTATGTTATTGCATTCCACAAATTTATAATCTTTAAAAAGATTATTAAATGAAAAAGAAAGGGGTTTTTGATGTGGTGTAAATGCATTTGATAAAAACAACATAAATTCTAACTCCTATACTTAATAATCTTTGCCGGTGCCCCTGCGATAACAATGTCACTTCCGAAATCTTTTGTTACAACACTATTTGCTCCTATTTGAACATTATCACCTATAGTTATTCCGCCAACAAGACAAGCTCCTGAAAAGACAGATACATTATTACCTACTTTAGGCATCCTTCTTCCATTTGTAATCTTACGATTTTCACCTATTGTAACATTTTGAAAAATCTCACAATTATCTCCAATTTCACAATCACAGCCTATGACTATGCCAGCTGTATGATAAACTCTAAATCCCTTTCCTATCTTTGCATATGGAGATATTTCACAACTAAACACTCTTAATTGAATGGCTTTAGTGATATCAGGCAAAAACCTTATATGATGTCTGTGAAAAAAGTTGCCTATCCTATACAGTAACACAGCATAAAATGAATGTGCTGTGAAAAAGCCTAAAATTAAACTTTTAGGGTTCAGATTAAATGCTTTATAGTCTGATTTTATCATTTTTGTGCCCCCTGTTCAACAGAGCTCTCTTGGTTCACATATTTTGCAATTAACAAGAATGCTCCCGAAAAGACATACATTCCTTGCGATCCTGAAAACAAAACCGCCTCGAAAGTTCCCATTAAAATTACAGCATAAAAAGCATATAGAGCAATAGTTTGATATTTTTCACGAATAAATGTGCCGATAAAATTCACAATTCTATTTAGATATGTCATTACCAATGTAAAAGTAAAAATACCAAAAGCCGCCAAAATCATAATATGTGTGTTATGCGTATTTCCTCCGGAATAATAATAACTTCCTAAAAGTATGTTGTTTTGAAAAACATAAAAATTTCTCTCCCAAATTCGAACTCTTGATGTAATAGATTTACCCTCAGATTTCATAAATTCAAAAATATTTGCAATATTTGTGTTAATGAGTTCAAGATATAGAATTGCAAAAATAAGTGGAAAAATCAGTATAATAAATGTGATAAATTTACTGTATTTTTTATTTGGTCTGAGGCTCAAAAATATACACGCAATAGCAGCAATAATACAAGATCGCGCTTCTGTTAGCCATATAAAATAAAATAATGCTGCACAAATTATATAGCATACAAATCTTAAAAATTTCTTTTTTAAGAATTTTGTCAGAATAAATATACATAAAAATACATTTAGAAGGTATATGCCAGCCAAATTAGGATTTGATAAACCAAAGGTTACGAATTCCGGCATTTTAGGATTTACTTTTGTCCTGCCTGTGAGAAAACCTACTATAAAGAGAAGTGATGTAATTACTCCACATAGAAAAATTCTTTTAATCATTTTATCGTTAACTTTTGCTGAATACACCCAAAAATAAAGATTGATGGTTGTCATAAATATAATCCATGTTTTCATATAGTCAAAGCTGACGCTCGACCTACCATATGACACACTCAAATAACTCAAAAGTGCAATAAATATCCACATAACAACAGTATATTTATTATTTTTGTTGGCGATTGTAATAAATGCCAGAGCTGCAGTTATGAGAAAACTTATAGCAATTATTGTACTTGTTATTGCGTTAATATTCCATATAGCACAAAATACATTTATTACAACACAAACCAGTTGTAATGAAAATAAAAGATTTTCTGTTTTTTCCGTATTTGTTGTCTTATTAATTTCAGTCATTTTTTAAAACTTCCTTGTATACATTTATATAATTTTTGCACATATTTTCTTTGCTGTATTTATTAATAGCATTTTTGCTTATTTCCTGAGAAATTTGCTTTAGTTCCGCACAATCTTTTACTGCTATTTCTAATTTGTCAAGATTTCCGTATTCAACAAATTTTGAATACTCCTTAATTGCAACTGACTCAGGTCCGCCTGCAAAAAAACCAACTGCGGGTGTTCCGCAGCACATAGCTTCTGCGACAGGCATCGAGAAGGTTTCTCTAAGTCCTGTAACCACACACAAATCAGCCATCGAATAGTATTTTGCCAATTCGGTCTGATTTTCAAGCCTGCCGACAGCAATTATATTTTCGGGTAAATCAACAGGTGTTTCACGATTTCCTACAACTATAATTTTGTAGTCATTTCCAAGTTTCTTTGCAAGCTCAATTATATATTTTCCGCCTTTGACTTGACTCTCAAAACTGGCAGTAACATGAATTAGAACTTTTTGTGTATTTGAAATTCCATATTTCTCTCTTAGTTTTACTGCATCGTTATAAGGTCTAAATATATCAGTATCCAGACCGTTCATAACCGTTGTATGTTTTACTCCTTTAAAAATCGGTGATAGTAACGAACGGTTTTCAAGCCAGGGTGATACGCTTGTTGCATATAATGAGTGAAAGTCATCAAAAGCCTTCCTCATCTTATTAAAATTATTTTTAGTAAAATCAAATAGATATGAGCATATTGCTTTTTTTACATCAGGACAATCACCGCATCCATTTTTCCAATTCTCACAATTATATGAATGACCGCAATTTCCTGTGAACATAAATTCTGCATGGTGTGTTATTACAGTTGGTATATTGTTTGTTTTCAAAAAATTAACCAATCTGTATATATTAACAAAATAACCATTAATGCAGTGAAGATGCACAACATCAGGTTTTTCTTTTTTTATTACCCCCAGCAACTTGTTTGTTGCAAAAAATGAACCATTGTATGGCATACCTGTAAATTTTGATTTGACATTATTAAATTTTGCCAACACTTCGGAGGATGTTTTATAAACACCATTTTCTGTAATTTTTGAGCCTCTTCCGTAACAAACGACAGAGTCAATTCCATACTTTTTTAGTTCCGTGTGTATGTCGTAAACTATCTTTCCTGTGCTTCCTTTTTTATAAACACAGTTAATTTGCATCACCTTCATTATTTTACCGCCTCAATCAATATTTTCTGGAATTTTTGGCAATTCTTTTCGCTGTTATGATTTTGATTTGCAATTTCTAAACCTTTTTGTATATATTTGTTTCTCAAATCCTCATCAGTAAATATCTGCTCCAACGATTTTTTTAAATTATCCTTATCAGTTACAACGTATGCACACTCATTTTTCAAAAGATACTCTGTACAAGCCAAGTCTTTTGGTGCATATACAAAAAAGCAAGTTCCGGAGGAAAGGGAATCAGCGATTTTAGTTGTAAATGCATATTTTAAGTCCCATCTTGTAAAATTGTCAAAGCTCTCGCCGTGGACAAGTAAATCACTTTTTTGCATAACATCAAGAACTTCGCTGTATGGCACAATTCCGCAATAATTTATTGCAGAACAGTTTTTAAATGCCTCTTTAACTGTATCATTTGGAATTTTTCCATATATATTTAGTTTATAATCGGTATTTATTGATTTTAATGCCTCAGCAATTTCAACTAAGGCAATATGTCTGCCCACACCTAAATTACCTAAATATGAAATGACAGGAATTTCATTAGCTTTTTCTTTCTTTTTGAAAGATATATCTGACGCAGTATATATTGTTGTGCCCGGAAGATTAAATTCTTTGTCGTAGTCGTTTCTTAGTTTATCGTTTATATAAACTGTATGAACAGACTTTTTCATCAGTTTTTTAAACACACGTTTAAAATTGGTATGAAATAGGGGGTAGAGCAAATCTGAAATAATACCGCCGTTCTTTAAGTAATTTTTGTCTTTAAAATAATACCCCTCACTGTTATATACAATAATTGGTATATTACAAAATTTTGCAATTTTCATTGTCATTTTATATGTAAAAACAGATTCGCCTGCAAAAAACAGTATTATATCAGGAGAAAAAGCACTAATCCAACTTTTAAACCTTTTGTTCCACCATACATTTGTGCTCCATAGAATATCACGCATTAAAATTTTTACGATTGATTTTCCTTTTGATAATTTGCTTGCATTAGAATTATTATTTATTTCAACAGAATTAAAAACTTGATTTCCAACAGTATTTTTTTTGAAAAGTCCCTTTAGCACTGCACTATCAGTTATTTGATAGAAATTATCGCAAACCTTAGATGACGGAACTTCACCTGATATGTATATCTGAGCAATTTTATCCTTGTCCCAG
This sequence comes from Clostridia bacterium, assembly GCA_045645365.1. Taxonomy (GTDB): domain Bacteria; phylum Bacillota; class Clostridia; order UBA1381; family UBA1381; genus RGIG1988. The sequence goes on from JAZRIR010000012.1 coordinate 297,871, forward strand.
CCCTTTAAAAATCCTGCGAGTGTTCTTCCATTTGAATTATTTTCAGAAAGGCTGTTGTTGGCAATGACAAGCAAATTCGGATATTTACTCAACACTTTTTATCTTCCTTTCTGAGATATTCTTAAATAAACCCTTATAATAACACTTCGCAATTTCTAACAAAGATAAATCCGTTTTTCCTCGTTTGTATGCTTTTACAGCACTTCTCAACACAAGTATAAATGACAAAACAGGATAACATTCATTTATCACCATTCCGCCAACTGTAAAAAAATTTTCATTATATCCTTCAAACCAGCTTGTCTCACTTTGGTCGATATCGGCAATATATTCAGGTGATACATATAACGAAATCTTTTTCTTGAAGAAATTTTGGTAAAAAACAGTGTCTTCTCCGCAATAATTTTCAGTGCCTGACCCAAATCTTTCATTAAATTTAAGAGCTTTACTAAGCAGTACATCTTTCTTTATTACCAGTCCGCAAACACCAAATGAGGTAACTTCTTTTCTGCCCACTTTCTTGAATTGGGTAATAGGTTTCATACTAAGCTGTCTTTTTGAAATACAATTCAAATTAAATTTTATTGCATCAGCCATTGGATTTTGTTCAAACTCTCTTTCAATAATGCTCTCATATCCATTATGGAATTGCAAATCATCATCAGAAAACATAATGTATTGTGAATTGTCAAAAATATTATCTATTGCAATATTCCTGTTTTTGCTTAGGCCTCGTGTAGTTGTTGTGATAAGTTTTACCTTGGAATTGTTTATCTGTATTTCTTCAACAGATTTTCTATCTGCCTGATTGGCAATCACAGCATCGGTCTGTAAATTCATTTCAATATATTTTGAAAAATCCTTTTGATGCATGGTTGTAATCAAAACCTGAACTTTACTCATTTCTCCACCTTTTTCAAACCAGATACTCTCTATAATCCTTATCCACATCATAAACCATGGCGTGAACTGCAGCTTTTTGCTGTTCTTCTGACGGTAGCTTCATATAGTCACCGTATCTGTATTTAAGATATTCTTTTATTTTAGCAGGACCTAAAAGCATATGTCCTTCAAAATCAATTTCTTCATACTCATCAAAAAATTCCTTGTCAAAAATACCGCTTCTAAATTTTGCAGGGGTAATAAAGTAGCACCAACAATAATCTTTAGTCAAGTCATCATACTTATAAATATTTTTATAGCACCACTTTGCTATTAATCTGCACGGTAATATTTTTAAACTATTCAGAATCAAATTTTGTACACTAGTTTTAGGTTTCCAGTTTCTTTGAGATAATGCATACAGTGTCACAAATTTTGACTGATAGTATATTTTCTTTTGAATAAATTTACTAAACGGAACCTTATGTAAAATCATAATATCAACATAAATTCCGTGATGCATATCTTTTTTATCTTTAAAACTTTCTTCAATAAAAGTTGTTCCATTCATTCTTACCTTTGCATATTCAAGATATTGGGGAACTGTTTTCCATTCTTGTATGATAAACTTTTTGTTTTTTTCAAAAATAAAAGCTTTTTTAAATTTTTCATATTCGGAAGGTGTCATAAAGATATCCAAATCATCATCCCAGGGAATAAATCCGCCGTGACGGACTGCACCTAATGCCGTGCCACCCATAATATGATATGTAATGTTGTTTTCTCGACATAATCTATTTATGAAAAGCATTGTTTCAAGGATTTTATCCTGAACATCCCTTACTGTATGGTTCATATTTACCTCATATTTTCTTCGCTAAAAAATAAAACTTACTCATAATTCTATTAATAAACGGAATTTTTCCTAAAATTTTTGCTGTAATTTTTATGGTTTTGAAAATCATTGTTTTTGCTACAGCATTAAGTGAATTATTGTTCCACCTATGCGGATGAGTACTCAAGATAACAGCATTTTCGTTTAGCACAAAATTCAAAACCCTATCTAAATTTTCCAGTTTTATATCTTTATCCGAACTATCGACAATATCGTTAGTTTCGGGGTCATAAATTATTTTCCATCCGTAACCTGCATCCGAAATATATTTAAAATCAACGTTTGTTTTTTCTCTGTAATTCACCATAATTTCAGCGATATGTCCGAACTTTTTCTTAACAGCATCACTTCTGAAAAAATCTCTGTTCGAAGTATATCCGTTTCTTTTAGCAACAGGATTTCCATGCTGACAAACTGTATTAATACTAAAACTGTTTTTCTCGAAAATGACTTTGTTTTTTTCAAACTCTTCTAATGCTTTTTCCAAGTTGCCGAAATTTGAGTCCATAACATCGTGGTGGTAGGAAACCTCATGGCCTAACGCTTTAATTTTTTTTAATATTTCAATGTTTTTCTGGTTATCTAATAAATATGCCTGTACATAATAAACACCAAAATGTCCGTATTTATTCTCTATTCTTGCCAAATCAAGTGCTTTTGACGGATTAGTTTCAACATCATGTTTCAAAATCAAAAATTGTTTAGCATTATTTTTTAATACACTGTCAGCGGTTATACTATGTACTCCATTTTCAGAAAGCTTTTTGCAAAATACTTCCCATTTATTATATACAAACATTATTTTTCCTCATCATATATTTTATTTAATACATCTTTTAGTATAGTAGATGATACATTTTGAGTGTACGGAATATAACAAACTCCGCTCGCTCCATTGTCCTTCATATAAGAATTCACTTCATCGAATACGGTGCTTCCTTTCCAATCATCACCAACAAAAATAACATCAAATTTATATTCATCAAAGGCAGCAATCTTATCCCTGTTCTCCTGAGGAACTACTTTATCAACATATTTAATTGCCTCAACTATAGCCTTTCTTTCCTCAAAAGGAATAACAGGTGTCTTGTTTTTATATTCTTTTACAAGTTCATCGGTGCTGACACCGACAATCAAATATTCACACATTTCTTTTGCGCGTCTTAAAATGTTCAAATGACCGATATGGAATAAATCAAAGACTCCTGTGGTATATCCTACCTTATATTTTTTTTCCATATATTAAACCTTCTTCCGTGCAAAAATTTTAAATATAATCCCTCTTAATTTGTTTGGCATTAAGACCTGCAAAATCAGCCTTTGTGTAACATTAACAAGATATCTTGAAACATTGATTGCCTTGTTATCAAGCATAAATTTCTGAAGCTTTGCTTCGCTCTTAAAATACTTTAATCCTCCGCGTCTTTGGTACATCTCCTTGCCTACACGGACATTAACCAGTGTATCAGCTACATTAAAAAACTTTAAATTTGCAAGAGCCATTCTTATCCACAGATAATAGTCCTCTTCACAATACCAGTCGATATATCCTCCAACTGAAAGTACATCACTTTTTTTAAACATTACCGTTACCTGATTCATTGGGCAACGCTTTTTCATATACTCTTTAATTTCCTTATCATCAAGAGGAACTATCCTTTGACCGACTATATTGTCGGTATCATCAATAAACTCACTTATCTGACCGCCAACAATGGAAATGTCAGGATTTTCAAAAAATGCATCAATTTGTTTCTTAAATCTGTCCTTTGCTGAAATATCATCAGCATCCATTAATGCTACTAACTCATAAGTACAGTTTTCTAATCCTATACGCCTTGCATCACCATGTCCGACATTTTTTTCAAGACGGATAACTTTTAAATTATCACCTTGGTATTTTGAAATGACATTATTTATGTCATCGCCGACAGGTCCGTCAACGACAAGTACAACTTCATCAGGCATTAAAGACTGATTAAAAATACTATGCATTGCCAAATCAAAATGGTCGGCATTATCACCGCCGTAAACACATATTGATACTGAAAAATTTTTCATAATTATCTCCTATCAGATTGAAAGAAGTTCTAACGCTTTCTCCTGACCCTCTTTATATTCTTCTTCACTTATCTTTTTGCATTTTAACAGATAATCGCCAAAATCCTCGGCTGTATCCATTCCTTCTTGGGAAATTCCCTCTTGTTTAAAAAATGCTGTCCATACTGTTAAGAATATAATCTTGCAGTCATTTAAAAATGTAATATTTTTTATGTATTTCAAATCATAGTTAATTTTTTCTTCCCATGTGATACCGTTTCTGCCCTTTATCTGTGCAAGACCTGAAAGTCCCGGTTTCACACTTTGGCGCATCATCTGCTTATCGGAAAAGAAAACCATATCGCGCACCAACTGCGGTCTTGGACCGACTACGCTCATATCACCCTTTAAAATATTAAATGCTTCGGGTAATTCATCAAGGCTTGTATTTCTTAAAAATCTTCCGAATTTTGTGAGTCGTATGTCATCGGATAAGAGTTTTCCGTTTTCATCTTTTTCATCTGTCATTGTTCGAAACTTATAAAGAGTGAAAATTTTTCCGTTAAGCCCCGGCCTTTTTTGCTTAAACAATACAGGGCTTCCAAGTTTTAATCTTACAAGTATTGCAACAATTATATAAAGCCATGAAAAAACAATTATTGCCGCTAATGCACATAGAATATCAATAATTCTTTTTATGTACTTTTTATACATCAGAACAACCCCTTAATTATATTGATAACTCTTTGCTGCTGTTCCTCTGTCATTTTTATATCTGACGGCAAACAAAGACCTCTTCTGAATATATCAGCACCAACATCTTCACCGTTAACACAAATGAAATCATTTTCTGCAAATACCGGTTGCATATGCATTGGTTTCCATATTGGTCTTGATTCAATATTTTCTGCCTCTAAGGCAAGTCTTATTTTTTCGGGATTTACCTTGTCCATAGCATCGTTGTCTATTGTAAAACAGCTAAGCCAGAAATTAGGGGAAGAGCAATCAAGGTATGGATTCATTTTGACAGGCAAATCTGAAAATGCCTTTTTATATCTTTCATAAATTGCTGTTTTTAGTGATTTGTGTTCTTCAAGATGCAAAAGCTGACCTCTGCCAATTCCCGCAACAACATTACTCATTCGGTAGTTATAACCGATTTCGCTGTGCTGATACCAAGGGGCAGGGTCGCGTGCCTGAGTTGAGAAAAATCTTACTTTTGAAACGGCGTTTTCGTCGTCTGATAAAAACATTCCGCCGCCTGATGATGTTATTATTTTATTTCCGTTAAAGCTGATTGCGTTATATTTACCAAATGTGCCTGTCTGACGGCCTTTATATGTCGCAGATAAAGATTCTGCTGCATCCTCAATGAGAATGACCCCGTATTTATCACACAAGTCCTTTATCTCATCGAGCTTTGCGGGGGTTCCGTAAAGATGTGCAACAATAACTGCTTTCACCTTGCCGTTATATTTTTTTAATGCTAATTCCAAGGCTTCGGGATTCATATTCCAGGTATCGCGTTCTGAATCAATCATTACCTGAACTCCGCCCTCATAGCTTACAGGATTAACAGTTGCAGCGAAGGTCATATCGGAGCATAAAACAATATCACCCTTTGAAACTCCTGAAAGCTTGACTGCCATATGTAATGCGTGTGTTCCTGCAGTCATTGCTGCGGCTGCGTTGCAGCCTACATATCTTGCTATTTCATTTTCGAATTCTGTTACATTTTTTCCTAAAGGTGCAATCCAGTTGGTGTCAAATGCCTCTTTCACAAAGGCTTGTTCTTCACCGTGCATAGTTGGCGTAGAAAGCCATATTTTTTCGGACATTTTGGTTATCTCCTAACTGTTACTTAATATTAGAGTTTCTGAATTTACTATGTTTTATATAAAAAAACATAGTTATTTATATTATATAATAAATTTGCTGATAAGTCAATGAAAATTAGTGATTTTTGTCATATAGATAATTATAACAATATAATTATTAACATAATTTTCAATAGCAGACATAATGGCAGAAAACACAAATCTGGAAGGACGGGTTAAAACAATAAAAAATAAGAGCTTTTCTAGCTCTTACTTTTTTCCAAAAACAAATTTGAATTTATAAAGTTACAAAGATACACGAGCGGGAAGCACAGTGCAAACCACAAAAGTGTATAAGGAAGGCAAACCTGACCGTAGAGATTAAAGGGTAGGTCAGAGTAGTCCCACACACCCAGTCCGAATTTTACATTAATAATCATTCCTGCAACAAACTCAATTAATGTGATTAAAAGACTGCCGACCAATGCCTTTATAACGGGTGCTTTGTTGTCCAGTATCATAAAAACATTAAATATCAGAAGAAAACAAACTCCGCCCGTTATAAGCATTGTCCAGTGGGTATATCCTCGCCAGATAAGTTCAATAACTCCGTATCCCGAGGCACCGATTAAGAATATAAGCAACTGTTCCATATAACACTCTCCGTAAGATATTATAAATATTGTGTTAAGAGTTACCGGAAATTATTCTTGTATAACTTTTTTTGCTCAATTTTCCTGTAAAATACAGAATTATCATAGAAATAACAAATAAAACCGATATTATTGAGTAAACAGAGCATATGAAAAATCCTGCACTGATACTGCATGGGGCTAAATTCTCTTCAAATACCGTTTGAGTAAATGGGAATAGCTTTAAAAGTATAAAGGTGTAAATTACAGCAAAAAAAGCGTGAAGAGCCTTTCCGAGTATGTAAGGTTTAAGGCTTAGACCTGATTTTGATGCAACCCCCATAACCTGCATATGTACACTAAGACCCGCAAAAGCACAAACTCCTGCAGACATAATAAGCTTTGAGAAAAGCGAAATGTCAAGATATGAAATTCGCGATAATCCCGATACAAATTCAAGAGAACTGTTTATAAGTGCCTTAAATGTTGGGCTTAAATACAGCATATCCATAATGAGATTTGCCATAACGCTTGAGAATACCACACAACCGCATACAGTTAAAATGCTTTGTATTGAATTTGTAAGAACAATCGAAAAGAGTTCCGGTATTGATTTTTTCTCGCTTGTAATTGAGGAGGAGGGAGCATTAAAGGTATGCGATTTATAAAATCTGAAAAGAACACCTACAGTTATTGCTCCAAGAATATGAGAAATATAAAGAATTATTCCGGCTTGGGGAGAGTGAAACATCGAAATTCCTACTGCCCCCAATATAAATAACGGTCCTGAATTATTACAAAAAGACAAAAGTCTTTCTGCCTCTGATTTTGAAACATACATACTCTCATACAGCTGACAGGCAGTAACAGCACCTAAAGGATACCCGCTTATAAGGCCTAAAATAAAAGCAGCTGAGCCTGTAGGATTAATATTAAAAAGCGGTTTCATAATGGGTTTTGTAAGCTTTGAGAGCATTTCGCAAAATCCCGAATACACCAAAAGTCCCGAGCATACAAAAAATGGAAATAGTGACGGAATTATAATCTCCTGACACAAGGTAATACCGTTTTTTGTATATAAAATTGATTTCTCGGGATTTAGAATAAGTAATGTTACCAAGAACACTAATACTGAATAAAGAACAATTTTTTTCATATAAAAACCTCATTTCTTTGACTAGTAATATATATGAATTAATTTTGTGTTTATTGCATAAATTCAAATAAAGGATTACTTTTATTTGAAAGGAAAGAATTAAATTGAAAAAGGGAATGGGCGAGAGAATTGCTGAATTTACTGAAATTCCAAAGGATTACATAATGAATCTGGCAAGAATTACAATACTGGGAACAAAAGAGGTCTATGTTGACAATTATAAGGGGTTGCTGGAGTATTCCCGTGAGATAATAAGGCTCGCTACAACAAATAAAGTAATAATTATTAAGGGTACGGGTCTTGTTATAACAAGAATAGTGGAAGATGCTGTCTTTGTCGGGGGAAATATAATATCTGTAGAGTTTTCGACAAAGAATAAAAAAGTGGGAGAAATCAACAAAACTCAAGATGTATAATATATAAAAAGTAGAAAAATAAGAGGTTTTTAATATGTTTTTTAATAAAGTCTTTCATTTTGTGAAAGGATATGTTATAATAAATGTATCAGGCTTTTATATTGAACGGTTTTTATACATATGTGCAAAACGTGGCATTGAGCTTTTCAGGATAGGAAGAAGAACTGATGAGGGCGTCAGAGTATCTATAAGTAATAGGGATTTTAAAAAAATAAGACCTATAGTTTATAAATCCAAGGTCAGAATATCCATTGTCAGAAAATGCGGATTACCTTTCTTTATCAAAAAAGCAAAGAAGAGACGTGCGTTAGTTGCAGGTATGTTGATTTTATCGGTAGCAGGATATGTTTCGTCAGGATTTATCTGGTCGATTGAGATTAATTCTGAGGATGAGACTGTTGAAAAGCAACTCCTTGATGCGATAGAAATTGCTGGCATCAGAATAGGGGCATATAAACCGCTTCTGCCCGAGGGAGAAAAGGTTAAAAGTATTATTATGAATAATACCGATAATATTGTTTGGGCGTGGGTTTATATCAAGGGTACAAAAGCAGTTGTTGATTTTAAAGAGGGAATACCTGCACCCAAAATTGTTGACAGGTCTGTGCCATGTGATATTGTTGCCCAAAGGGACGGTATTATCACCGAGATTGTTGAAAAAAACGGTGATGCAAGAGTCACGTTGGGAGATACTGTTGAAAAAGGGGATTTGTTAATTGCAGGGACACTCAATTCCACTGACGGAGGCTACAAGACTGTTCATTCAATAGGCAGAGTTTTCGCAAGAGTATGGCACGAGAAAAGCGGTGAATATAAGCTTTATACTGAAGAAAGAGTTGCTACAGGCAGGAAAAAAGACTTTTTTACCCTGAAGCTGTTTTCAAAATGCTTTGATTTATACACCAGAGAGAATATAGATTATCACGAATATAATATCAGTGAAAAGCTCTCTGAATTAAAGCTGGGTAAAGATAATTTTTTAGGGATTGGGGTTTATAAAAAAACCTACAACGAAGTAGAAACTGAAAAGGTTGAAATATCTGTAGATAATGCACTCAAGATTGCACAAAATGATTTGGAAATGCAAGTATCAAAAGAGCTTTTACCGTGTTCGAAGCTTATTGATAAGAAAATTCAGTATGAATGTATTGATGATGAAACAATAAAAGTCACTCTTACTATGGAGTTTGTTGAACAGATTGGAAAGGAAGTCCCTTTTACATAATAAAAGAAAGGAAGATATTAAATTGAACCAAAGACAAGTTCAAATACCTGAGGGATTGGATATACAGGAGTTTTTCGGAGATTTTGATGCAAATGTGAAGCTTTTGGAAAAGGCATTGTCGGTTAGTATTACAGGCCGTGACAATTTGATTAAAATTTCGGGTGAAGGGGAAAATTCTGAAAAATGTATTAAAGTGATAGATGTATTGATGGAGATACTTGAAAAAGGAGAAAAAATTGACGAGCAGAAAATTCTCTATGCTATTACAATGGTTCAGGAAAACGGCGGATTTGACATAAAGCTACTCGGAGATGACTGTGTTGCGGTAAGTTCAAAGGGTACACCGATAAAAACTAAAACTCTTGGACAGAAAAAGTATGTTGAGAGTATGAAAGAAAACACTATAGTTTTCGGTATCGGACCTGCGGGAACGGGTAAGACATATTTAGCAGTTGCAAGAGCTGTTACTGCACTAAGAAACAGAGAGGTTTCAAGAATAATTCTCACAAGACCTGCAGTTGAGGCAGGAGAAAAACTGGGATTTTTGCCTGGGGATTTGCAAAATAAGGTTGACCCTTATTTAAGACCTCTATACGACGGAATGTATGAAATGCTCGGACCTGACGGATTTTTGAAAAATCAGGAAAGAGGAGTAATTGAGGTTGCACCGCTTGCATATATGAGAGGAAGAACTTTAGACAATGCATTTATAATCCTTGATGAAGCACAAAATACCACCCCTGAGCAGATGAAAATGTTTTTGACAAGAATAGGCTATGGCTCCCAGGCGATTGTGACAGGAGATATAACACAAATTGACCTTCCTGACGGCAAAAAGTCAGGACTTAAGGTGGCTAAAAAGGTATTAAAGGACATTGAGGGAATAAGCTTTTGTGAGTTCTCGGAAAAAGATGTTGTCCGTCACCCGTTAGTACAGAAAATCATAAAAGCATATGAAAAATATGACACAGAACAGGAGAAAAAAAGAAGAAATGACAGAAATTCTGATAGAGAACGCTCAGCAAGAGGTAGAGATAGATAATTCGATAAATGAACTTATCAAAAATTGTGCAGACTCGGTGCTCAGCTATGAAGAATGTGATTTTGATGCGGAAATAAGCGTTACTTTTGTTGATGAAGAAGAAATCAAAAATCTCAACAGGGACTACAGGAATAAGGACAGTGTCACAGATGTTTTATCATTTCCGATGGTAGAGTTTAGTGAGGACGGAGAAATGATTTGTGACGAATGTGATTTTGACGGAGAAAATGTTGTTTTGGGGGATATTGTAATCTGTGCAAAGAGAGCAGAACAACAGGCAGAAGAATATGGTCATTCGGTTGAAAGGGAATTTGCGTTTTTAACAGTTCACTCAATGCTTCATCTTCTTGGCTATGACCATGAGCATTCGGAGGATATGGAGCAGGAAATGTTCAAAAGACAAAAAGAAATTTTAGATAAAATGGGAATTACAAGAGATTAAAATATATTTTTGGAGGAGAAAAATGCTTGAAAATAAAAATGAATTCAAGTCGGGTTTTGTTTCGATAGTAGGAATGGCAAACGTCGGAAAATCAACACTATTAAATAGAATAGCAGGTCAGAAGATAGCAATTATTTCGGACAAGCCACAGACTACAAGAAACAAAATTCTTGCTATACACACAACAGATGAGGAGCAGATAATTTTTACCGATACACCCGGAATTCACAAGCCTCATAATAAGCTCGGAGAGTTTATGGTGAAAACGGCAAATGAATCAATGAATGAAACCGATGTTATAGTATTTGTTGTCGATGTATCAAAGGGAATACAGGAAATGGAAAAGGATATTGCAAACAGTATTGCAAAGCTTGGAATTCCGTGTATTTTGGCACTAAATAAGATTGATACGGTAAGAAAGGACCTATTACTTCCAATTATTGCAGACTATTCGTCATTATGCGATTTTGAGGCAATTATACCTATTTGTGCAAAAACAGGAGAAAGCCTTGAAATACTTATGAATAATATCCGTCAATATATTAATTACGGACCTCAGTATTACTATGATGATATGGTTACTGACCAACCCGAAAAACAAATTGCAGCGGAAATTATAAGAGAAAAGCTGCTTTGGTTGTTGGATAAAGAAGTTCCGCACGGAATAGTTATAGAAATTGAAAAAATGCAGGAAAAGAAAAACCTTACTGCCATAAATGCAAGCATTTACTGTGAAAAAATGTCGCACAAGGGAATTATAATCGGTAAAAACGGTGAAATGCTTAAAAAAATCGGTACAATGGCAAGAGTTGATATTGAAAAGATGCTTGATAAAAAGGTATATCTTGAACTGTGGGTAAAGGTGAAAACTGACTGGAGAAATAATAATTCACTTATTAAGAACTTTGGATTTGATGCGTAGGTGATTTGATGTCAACTGTGAAAACTAAGGGATTGATTTTAAAACAATCTGATTTTGGCGAAACAAACCGTATTCTGACAATATTTACAAGGGATTTTGGAATAATCAAGGCAGTTTGTTATGGTGCTAAAAGTATAAGAAATAAAAACAGTGCATCTGCTCAGGTTATGACCTATGCTGATTTTGTTCTGGTAAACACAAATAAGGATTTGATGAGTGTTCAAAATGCTGAAATTATAGAAAGCTTCTTTGGTGTCAAGGAGGATATTGTAAAGCTTTCTTTATGTGTTTACTTTGCAGACCTTGTTTACTCGCTGATAAATACTAATTTCAAAGATGAGGATTTGCTTTCGCTTATACTAAATTCTATATATGCTCTTTCATATAAGGAGGATAATACAGAAAAGGTGCGTGCAGTTTTTGAGTTGAGAGCTATGGCTCTTGGTGGATATATGCCTAATATATATTCATGCGTGAAATGTTGCTCTACAGAAAGGATTACTCATTTTTCTGCATCAAACGGTGGTATTATCTGCGATGGCTGTAAAAGTAAGACGGACGTTCCGATTGATGCAAATGTATATCACGCTTTGTCATACATACTCTCATCTGATGTAAAGAAAATGCTTTCATTTAATGTTGCTGATGATGTAATGAAGTGTGTTTCGGATATAGCCGAGAGTTATGTAGATGCTTTTTCGGACAAGCAGTTTAAGTCTTTAGATTATTATAAACAAATGCTTAATATAAATTAAAGGAGTGATTTGAATGGAGAGAAGAGATAAGTTTAATTATTATCTTGATATAGCACAGACTGTTGCTGAGAGAGGTACTTGCATCAGACGAAACTATGGTGCAATTATAGTACATAATGATGAAATAATTTCAACAGGATATGTTGGAGCTCCAAGAGGAAGAAAAAATTGCAGTGATTTGGGTTACTGTATAAGACAACAAATGAATATTCCACGGGGTGAGAGATATGAAATGTGCAGAAGCGTCCATGCTGAAGCAAATGCAATTATCTCAGCCTCAAGAAGAGATATGATTGGAGCAACTCTCTATCTTGTGGGATTGGAAGCTGATACGGGTGAATTGGTTCAAAACAGCTGTTGCTGTGCTATGTGTAAAAGAATGGTTATAAATTCAGGTATTAAACAGGTAGTTATAAGAGATACCTACGATGAATACAGAGTTATAGAAGTTCAAAGTTGGATTGACGAGGATGAAAGCTTAAGTGGTGTTATGGGCTATTGATTGTCAATAATACACAAAAAGATATATTCTTTTTTGAGTAATAATTCAAATATTTTAAATTTTTGGTCGAAATTTATGAAATGTGGTAAAAAATATCATAAAAAGCCTTGACAAAAGGGTTTCTTTTGTATAGAATAACTTATAAGGGTTAACAGACACGACCTTAAGTAAATATTTTTTTAGGAGGATATTAATATGAACAAGACAGAATTGATCGCAGCAGTAGCTGAACAAGCTTCTATCACAAAGAAAGATGCTGAAAAGGCAATTGCGGCAGTAATTAATTCAATTACAAATGCTATGGCCGAAGGAGATAAGGTTCAGTTGGTAGGATTTGGTACATTTGAAGTTAGAGCTAGAGATGCAAGAAAGGGTAAGAACCCAAGAACAGGCGAAATCATCAACATTCCTGCTTCTAAAGTTCCTGCATTCAAAGCTGGTAAAGCATTGAAGGATATCGTAAACAAATAATTTATGTTCATAAAAAAGACAACCTCTTTAAAAGAGGTTGTTTTTTTATTAAAAAGATAAAGCCGTCTGATATATCAGACGGCTTTTTTTGCTATTATTCAATCACTTCTACAGTCTTGTTGTAGAAAGATTTTAATGCAGCGGTTGCGAGAGTGTGAGAAAGAACAGTTTCTTCAGGTTTGAATAAACCAAATGGTACTTCCTCTCCGGAATACTCAAGCATAAATGCAGCAATTTGTTGTAGAATTGCATCAGTAAAGCCGAATTCAAATATCGGACCTGTTACTGTAGGTATCATAGGCTTATATCCTATGATAATTCTGTTCCATGATTGCTCTTTGCCCCATGATGATGTGTAGTGGAATGCATTAGCATCATCACTTGAGAATTTTGCGCTGCAATCCATTCCGTAAATCTCAAAGAACCAATGATTTGTTGAGCCTGGGCCCATTCTCTTTGTTTCAAATGTCATAGGAATTTCGTCACCGTCAGCATTCAGAGTTGTACAGAATATTGTGCAGTTATCAAATGTATCGCACACTGCAGTGCCACCCTTACCATCAGGACGCTCCTTTACAATGTTTGAAAAATGTGCTCTTACTGTCTTAGGCTTAAATCCAAGACGGAAAGGTACATGCTGAGTATGAATTCCCAAGTCGCCAAGACAACCATATTCTCCGTTAAATTTAACCATTCTCTTCCAGTTGATAGGCTTGGTTGTATCCATATCGCTGCAATGGTTAAATCCACAATGAATTTCCAATATCTTACCGAACTTTCCTTCTTTATACCAGTTAATCATGGTTTGCATAGCAGGATAATATGGGAACTCACTGCAGCAACGAACAAATGTATTTGGGTTTTCTTCGATTGCCTTCATGATATTTTCGTTAGCTTTTTTATCTATACCAAATGGCTTTTCGCCAAGTAAAGCTTTTCCGCTCTTAATTATATCAATGTAGAACTGTTCGTGAAGATTGTGTGGAACAGCACAGTAAATAGCGTCGATATCTTCCTTGTCGAGAAGTTCTTTATAATCTGATACTGCATACTTTATATCAGGAAAGTTCTTCTTAAACCATTCCATTTCCTGTGGTACTACAGAACAAATACCAACAATTTCAGGCTTAGGAATATCACCCATTAAATGGCACCATCTTGCGGCAGCAGAAGCGAATTCTCTTGCCATAAGACCGCATCCTATAAGACCGAATTTAACAGTTTTCATTAAAGTCTATCCTTTCTGTTATTAAAATCCGAAGTGCTTTTCTGTTTCTGCGATAGCTTCTTCGATGATATCAAGACCCTTCAATGCTGCAGCATCATCAAGAATCATTGGAGGTGACATACGTAAAATGTGACCTGATGGAACCCAAGCAAGACCCTTTTCAAATGCCTTCTGATAAATCATCTGACCAGCTTCTGGGAATGGTTCCTTAGTGTTACGATCCTTAACGATTTCAATAGCCTGCAAGCATCCGATTGCACGAACATCACCAACGATAGGATGAGCTTCCATAATCTTTTCCATTCTTTCAAGCATAATCTTACCAAGATGTTCTGAACGTTCGTTCAAGTTTTCTTCTTCAATTACTCTTAATGATTCAAGAGCAGCAATACAAGCCATTGGGTTACCGCCGTAGCTTGAAGATGCTGAAATCTTTTCAATAGCAGGAGCAAGGTCCTTAGAAACAGCCAAAGCTGTTACAGGGAATCCGTTACCAAAGCCCTTACCAAGAGTTGTAATATCAGCAGTTACATTCCAGTGGTCCATAGCAAGGTACTTACCTGTTCTTGCCATACAGTTCAATACTTCGTCAGCGAAAAGAAGAATTCCTCTTCTGTCACAAAGGTCACGAAGTGCAGGAATGAAATCAGCAGGAGGTATAATTGTACCGCCCCAACCCTGGATTGGTTCCAATACGATAGCAGCAACATTCTTACCGCCATTTGCACACTGGTTATCTAACATACCTTCAATCATTCTGATATATGGTGATGAATCTTTCCAAGCTTCTTCAGGAGTTCTTCCGAAAGCGTCACGGTATGGATTTGGACGAGGAGCAAGCATAAAGCCAGGAGCTCTCATATATGTATCTGCACCAACAACTGCCAATGAGTTAGCACCGTATGTCTTACCGTGGAAATCACGCCAGAATGAAATGAATTCCTGCTTACCTGTAGCAGCACGTGCACATCTTAAACCTGCTTCAACTGCTGTTGTACCTGAATCATAGAACTGGAATCCGCCGAAACGTCCGCCTGTGATTTCGTGAAGTTTTTCAACCAATTCCATCTTTACCTTTGTTGTAAAGTCGTGGCAGTTCATAAGCTTTTTAGCCTGTTCTGCAACAGCTTCACTGATTTTTGGGTGACAGTGTCCAAGACCTGTTACATAAATACCTGATGAGAAATCAAGGTATGTATTTCCATCAACGTCAGTCAATGTGTAACCATAGCCTGATTCAAAAGTTACAGGGAAAAGTTGTACCTGACTTGAATAACCCTTCATATACTTTGAACATCTTTCATGATATTCAATAGACTTAGGACCTGGTACTGTGTCTGTTACCATATTTGGAACAGTTGAAAGATCCATAGTTGCCCAATTTTTGCTCATAATAAAAACTCCTTTTCATAGTAAAATTTTTTGTTCTATTAGTTTATCACAATTCTTATAAAATGTCAACACTTTTTTCGTTTTATTTTCGATTTTTTAGTTTTCGAAATGTTAACGAAAGAAAACCGTCATTGACACATTTAATTATATGTGATAAGATATTGGAAAATAAGAATGGTTGAGGTGTAAAATGGAAAGCGATAAGAGAAAACAGGAAATTTTATATTTGCTCAAAAAAAATGGTACTGTTAAGGTAAATGAATTGAGCGAAATGTTCAAAATTTCTGAGGTTACGGTGAGAAACTATCTTACCGATATGGAAAAGAAAGGCTTGCTTTCACGAATACATGGCGGAGCAATAAGCTCATATAAGCCATATTACAGTATGAATATGACACAAAGACTTGAAACAAATCAAAGAGAGAAAGTTGATATTGCGAATAAGGTTGCATTAATGATTGAGCCAAACGATACTATAATGCTCAATTCCGGAACAACTACATTGCTCACCTTCAGGAAAATCCCTGCTCAGTATAATTTAAACATTGTAACCAATTCTTTTGCTATTGCTCTGGAGGCTTCCAGTAATCCTAATTTTAATGTTGTGCTGATAGGTGGTTCTATTAACACAAAATATCAGTTTTCATACGGCGCAGATGCTATTTCTCAGATTAAAAATTATCATGCGGACAAGTTTATATTATCTGTTGACGGTATTGATATTAAAAACGGATTTACCACTTATTACGATTCAGAAGCAGATGTTGACAGAGCTATGATAGAACAAGCCGATAAATGTATTGTTGTTGCCGACTATTCAAAATTTAACCATAGTGCGTTTGTTAAAATTTCGGATATTTCGGTAGCAAGCAGTATAGTTACGAATTCAAATGTTAATGAGAACATTTTAGCTGAATTTAAAGAACTTGGACCTAAAATTTATGTTTGATTACGGAGGTTAGAAATGAGATACTCAAATGCTTTTGGAATAAATAGCTCAAAAGTGCTTTTAGGAACTGCATATTTTGGGAGTTTGATAAACAAAGAAGATTCTTTTAAAATTATGGACAGGTATATGGAGCTGGGCGGAAGCCATATCGATACTGCAAGACTCTATGCAGACGGAAAGGCGGAGGAGATAATAGGAGAATGGATTAAATCAAGAAAACCTCAAAATATCCACATTTCTACAAAAGGCGGATATCCGTCGGGTAAAGAACTTATTCCAAGACTTTCGTTTGAAGACATTTCCTTTGATATTGAAAATAGCCTTAGAGCTTTGGGCAGGGAATGTATAGATTTTTACTGGTTGCATTGTGATGATATAAATAGACCCGAAGAAGAAATAATCCAAATGCTCAATGGGTTTATAAAGGAAGGTAAGATTAAGAAAATCGGTGCTTCAAACTGGGGAATTCAAAGAGTTAAAAAAGCCAATGAATATGCGAAAAATCAAGGTATTATTGGTTTTGAAGCGGTACAGATCAGATTTAGTCCTGCGGTTGTTGTGGGTGATAATGAGAGGAAAGGAATTCTTGAGGAAATGGACAAGGCTTCCTTTGATTTCTATGCAAATGAAAAAATTCCTGTTGCAGCATATGCGTCACAGGCAAAGGGCTTCTTTTCCAAAATGTATGAATCTGGTGAAGAGGGGTTGTCCGAAAAAGCAAAGGAACGGTATTTATGCCCTCAAAATCTAGAAACACTCGAGCATCTTAAGGGTATTGCCGAAGAGCATAATGTGAGTATTGCAACGGTTGTGTGCGGAGCGCTTTGTTCTCTTGACTGTCCTGATGTGTTCCCGATAATTGGTTCGAGTAAAATATCTCAGCTTGAAGATAGTATAAAAGGCGGAGATTTAACATTAACAAAAGAGGAACTGAAGAAAATCTTTTTCTCCCTGATATAGAAGATATATTTATCAAACAAGTGGCTTAGAACCTAAAGGTTGAAGCCACTTGTTTTATGTTGAAATAAACAGGATTTATGGTTAGTAGATAGTTGTTTTTTTATATAACTTTATTTTCTCAATATTTTAAATTCTTTTTTTAATTCTGTAGGGGATTTTTTATAATTTCTTTTAAATACAACACTAAAATAGTTACTGTCTGAAAATCCACATTGCTGTGCGACTTCCATAATAGAAAGATTACTGTTTTTTAAAAGGAATTCAGCATGTTGGAGTCTTGTAAAAGTAAGGTACTCAGAAAAACAGTATCCCGTTTCCTTTTTAAAAAGTCTTGACATATGCTCAGCACTTACTGTGCATTTTTTTGACACATCATTAAGTGATATTTGTGATTGAAAATTGTTCTTTATATATTCGATCGCTGTATCAATATAAATATTACTGATTAATGCGTGAGATTTTTGATTTTCATTCCTCGCCAATAGAATAAAAAGCATATACATAAGTCCTCTGAGAGCCTCAGGGGAATACTTGTCGGGAGTTTCATATTCCTTTTTTATATTGTCAAATACAGATTTTATCTCGGGAATAACCCTGTCATTTCTATAAACATATATAAGGCCTGATATATGTTTAAAAATAGAACTTGGAATATAATATTTTGAACAGTTAATAAGATATCTTGAATAATCTGCATTTTCATACTTTACTTTATGTATTATTCCTCCGGGTATAATAACAATATCTCCTGCTTCAACACTGTATGATTTATTATCAATAAAATAACGGCAACTTCCCGTTTGAAGGAAATATAATTCAAGCAGGTTATGATAATGCTGTGGAAAACCTAAAGACTCTGCCTCAAAATCGTGTTCTGCACTGAAGAAAAATGAATCATCATGTGAATGCTTTATATTAATCATTATTTCACTTCCTTTTATATAATTATATCATAAAATTAAAGAAATTCAAGTTATATATCAAGATAATTAAGGATTTTTATAAAATTTTGATATATACTGTAATAAATAAAAATAAAAAAGGAAGTGAAGTATTATGAAAATGACATTTCGCTGGTACGGTGAAGACGATAGTATTACATTGGAAAAAATAAGGCAAATTCCGTGTATGACAGGTGTTGTAACAGCAGTGTATTCCGTTCCTGTCGGTGAGGTATGGCCTCAGGAAGAGATAGACAGGATGAAAAAAATTGTAAACTCACAAGAGCTTGAAATGGAAGTTATTGAGAGTGTGCCTGTACATGAGGATATAAAACTTAAAAGGGGAGATTATCAGAGGTACATAGACAACTACAAGGAAAACATCAGAAGACTTTCAAAGGCAGGGGTTAAATGTATATGTTATAATTTTATGCCTGTGTTTGACTGGACTCGTTCAAGGCTTGACCAACCGCTCCCTGATGGTTCAAATGCACTTGTGTATTACAAGGGAGATGTAGATAAAATGGACCCGACAAAGATGACATTACCTGGTTGGGATGCATCATATACTCCTGATGAGATGAGTGGGTTAATAGATGAGTATAAGAAAATCGGAGAAGAAGGCTTATGGCAAAATCTTGAGTATTTCATAAAAGAGATAATGCCTGTAGCTATTGAATGTGATGTTAATATGGCAATACATCCCGATGATCCGCCGTGGTCAATTTTTGGTATTCCAAGAATTATTACTAACGAGGAGAATATCGATAGATTTTTATCTTTATATGATGACAAGCATCACGGATTAACCCTATGCAGCGGTTCATTGGGATGTGCAAAGTTTAATGACTATACCGCTATGGTAAGAAAGTACGGCAGTATGGGAAGAATTCACTTTGCGCATGTGAGAAACATTAAAATTTTAGATGACGGCTCATTTGAGGAAAGCGGACATTTATCAGAATGTGGCTCTTTGGATGTTGTTGAAATTCTAAAAGCATATCACGATTGCGGATTTAAAGGCTATCTTCGTCCGGACCACGGTAGAATGATTTGGGGAGAAACAGGAAAACCAGGTTATGGTCTTTATGACAGAGCATTGGGAGCAATGTATATGGCAGGAATATGGGAAACACTTGATAAAATGGAGGATAAAAAATGAAATTACCATTTGAAGTAAATTTAAAAGATAAAGTTGTTGTTGTAACAGGTGCAGGCGGAGTTTTATGCTCAATGTTTGCAGAAGCATTGGCAAAAACAGGTGCAAAAATTGCACTTCTTGACATAAATGAAACAGCAGCAAAAGAAAATGCTGATAAAATTGTAAAAGATGGTGGGATTGCAAAGGGATATATGTGTAATGTTCTTGACAAAGAAAGCATTGAACAGGTGCATAAATCTATTCTCGCTGATTTTGGACCTTGTGATATTCTTATCAACGGAGCCGGCGGAAACAATCCAAAAGCAACAACAGATAATGAATATTTCAAATCAGAAGATGTTGGAAGTATGAAAACATTCTTTGATTTGGATAAAGAGGGTGTAGAGTTTGTGTTTAACTTAAACTTCCTTGGAACTTTACTTCCTACTCAGGTTTTTGCTAAAGATATGTTGGATAAAGAGGATGCAAGTATTATTAATATTTCAAGTATGAATGCTTACACACCACTCACAAAAATTCCTGCATATTCAGGAGCAAAGGCAGCAATTTCAAACTTTACACAGTGGCTTGCAGTTCACTTCTCAAAGACAAATATCCGTTGTAATGCAATAGCACCTGGATTTTTTGTTACAAAGCAGAATGAAAAACTATTGTTTAATGATGACGGAACACCAACACCTAGAACAAACAAAATTCTATCTGCAACACCGATGGGAAGATTTGGCGATGCAGAAGAATTGATTGGAACACTTTTATTCCTTTTGTCAAAGGATGCTTCAAGTTTTGTTAATGGTGTAGTAATTCCGGTTGACGGCGGATTTTCAGCATATAGTGGGGTGTGAGATTATGAATTTTATAAATGATGATTTTATTTTGAAAAATGAAACGGCAAAAGAATTATATCACGAATATGCAAAGAATTTGCCGATAATTGATTATCACTGCCACCTTTCACCTAAAATGATAGCAGAGGATTACAGATTTAAAAATGCTTATGATCTATTTCTTGGTGGTGACCATTACAAATGGCGTCAGATGAGAACAATGGGAATTGATGAAGAATATATAACAGGAAATGCTGATGATTATGACAAGTGGGTTTGCTTTGCAAAAACAATGCCATACTTAATTGGAAATCCAATCTATCATTGGACACATCTGGAGCTTAAAAGATATTTTGATATTGATACAATTCTTTGTGAGGATACAGCAAAGGAAATATGGGATAAGATAAATGAAAAGCTGGAGGGTGACGGCTTTTCATGCAAAGACTTGATTAGAAAGTCTAATGTGGAGGTTATTTGTACAACCGATAATCCTTATGATGACCTTTGTTATCACAAGCAGTTAAAGGATTTTGGAACTAAGGTAATTCCTACATTCCGTCCTGCTTTGGATGACATCAAACCGGATATATGTGAAAGAATGGATTATTTCCATGAAAACGGCTGTCGTTTATCAGACCATTCTATTGATAAAATGAATGACGACATAATAGAAAAGTTGATTTATTTAGGAGAAGAATATGCAAAAAGAGGATGGGTATGGCAGTTGCATATCGGAGCTCTTAGAAACAACAATACAAGAATGTTTGAAAAATTAGGTCCTGATGCCGGTTTTGACTCAATAAACGATTTTGAAATTGCAGAAGGAATTTCAAAGATTTTAAATGAACTTGAGAAAAAGGATAGATTACCTAAAACAATACTTTATTGCTTAAATCCAAAGGATAATTATGTTTTGGGAACTATGCTCGGAAACTTCCAGAAGGGTCCTACAGCAGGAAAAATCCAATTCGGGTCAGGTTGGTGGTTTAACGACAACAAAGACGGAATGGAATGTCAGTTAAGAGCATTTGCAAATCTTGGATGTCTTGGTACATTTATTGGTATGCTCACAGATTCCAGAAGCTTTGTTTCATATACAAGACATGAGTATTTCAGAAGAATACTCTGTAACCTGATTGGAGAATGGGTAGAAAACGGAGAATATCCAAACGACAAAAAAGCACTCAAAAGTATTGTTGAGGGAATATGCCACGATAATGCTGCAAAATATTTTGATTTTTAATGTATACTTTAAGTACAATAAAAAAGAGTGATGATAGTGAAAGAAAAGGTAATACAGTTTGGTGAGGGCGGATTTCTAAGAGGCTTTGCAGATTGGATGTTACACAAGGTTAATGATGCAACTGATTTTGAAGGAAGTGTCGTTGTTGTACAGCCCATCGAAAAGGGTATGTGTGATATGCTTTCAAATCAAAACTGCGTATACACACACATTTGCCGGGGGCTTGAGGGAATTGAAATCCAAAAAAACAATGTCATTTCAAGGTGTGTAAAGCCTTATGACTGTTTTGATGAATATTTAAAGCTTGCAGAAAACCCGGATTTTAGATTTGTTATTTCAAATACTACGGAAGCAGGAATTTGTTTTTCGGCTGAGGATAAATTTACAGATACACCTGCAAAATCATTTCCGGGTAAGCTCACACAGCTTTTGAAGAAAAGATACGATTTAAAACTTGGGGGATTTGTTTTTCTTCCTTGTGAATTGATAGACAAAAGCGGAGAAAATCTTAAAAAATGCATCTTACAATATGCTGATTTATGGAGTTTAGGTACTGATTTTAAAAACTGGATTGAAAATGAAAACATATTCTGCAATACACTGGTTGACCGTATAAATACAGGATACCCAAAGGATGAAAAGATTGAACTTGACTATGAAGATAATATGATTAACACATCTGAATATTTTCATCTATGGGTTATAGAAGGATATGATGAACTATTCAAAGAAATTCCGTTTGATAAGTGTGGCTTAAATGTCATATTAACCGATAAACTTGAAATGTATCGTACACGCAAGGTTCGAATTCTCAACGGTGCACATACATCTTTGGTGCCATATGCACTTTTAAAGGGATTTGACACAGTAAAAAGCTGTATTAGTGATGAAAAAATGAATGAGCATATCAGAAAATGTGTTTATGATGAAATCATTCCTACACTTGATTTATCCGCAGAAGAGCTAAAACAGTATGCCGATGATGTACTTAAAAGATTTGCAAATCCTTATATAGAGCATTATCTTTCATCTATAGCTTTAAATTCAGTCAGTAAGTTTAGGGTGAGGGTACTTCCATCAATTAAGGAATACATAAAGCGTTTTAACAAAATGCCTGAAACATTAATTTTCTCTTTCGCAAAGCTTATAGAATTTTATAGAACCGATATGACAAATGATGATGCTGATATCACTGCATTTATGAAAAAAGCATCGGTCAAGGAGATTTTAGAAAACGAAAAGTTGTGGAATGAAAATTTGTCATATCTTGAAAGAGAGATAAAAAAGTATGTTGATTAATAAACTTGATAATGTTGAGGTCAATATTAATAATGGTCATAAATATGCTGTATGTGATATCAAAAAAGGCGATAATATTATCAAATATGGTATGCCAATAGGTTATGCTACAGCATACATAAAAAAAGGCGAGCATGTACATACTCACAATCTGAAGACTGGTCTTTCAGGAAAGATTGAATATGTGTATAATCCTGTAAAATGCCATGTTGACAAAACTGATACAAGCCTCACATTTATGGGATATGTTCGTGAAAACGGTGATGTTGGAATACGAAATGACATATGGATAGTAAATACTGTTGGATGTGTAAATAAAACAGCACAGTTGCTCTCAGAAAAAACAGGTGCAAAGTATTTTCCACATCCTTTTGGTTGTTCACAGTTAGGAGATGACCAGAGGATTACACAGACTATATTAAAGGGAATGGTAAATCATCCTAATGCGGGAGGAGTTCTCGTTTTAGGATTGGGATGCGAAAACAATAATATAGACACATTTAAAGAAATCTTAGGCTCATGGGATGAAAATAGGGTAAAGTTCTTAAACGCACAGGATTATAACGATGAACTGGAAAAAGGGATGGAACTCATAAATGAGCTCAAGATAAATGCCAAAAAGTATAAACGAACACCTGTCCATATATCAAAGCTGAAAGTTGGTTTAAAATGCGGAGGAAGTGATGGGTTTTCAGGTATTACTGCAAATCCGCTCATAGGTAGATTCTGTGATAAGCTTACAGCTATGGATGGAAGCTGTGCACTAACAGAAGTCCCTGAAATGTTTGGGGCAGAACAGCTTTTAATGCAAAGATGTATAAATCAGGAAGTTTTTGATAAAACAGTCAAACTTATAAATGATTTTAAGGATTATTATATTCGTCATAATCAGGTTGTTTACGAAAATCCGTCACCCGGTAACAAAGATGGTGGTATAACAACATTAGAGGAAAAATCTCTTGGATGTGTTCAAAAAGGCGGACTATCAACAGTAGTAGATGTACTCGATTATGGAGATACAATAAAAAAATCCGGTCTTTCACTTTTAAACGGTCCGGGTAATGATATTGTTGCAGTAACAAATCTTATGGCTGCAGGAGTTCATTTAATTTTGTTTACAACCGGGAGAGGGACTCCTGTTGGTGCTCCTGTTCCGACAGTGAAAATTTCAACGAATAGAGAATTGAGCGTAAAAAAACAGAATTGGATTGACTTTGATGCAAGTCCAATGCTTGAAGATGTTGATTTAACAGAAGACTTACTTAAATTTGTTATTGATGTCGCAAGCGGAGAAAAGACAAAAAATGAAATAAATGGATATGAGGAAATCTCAATCTTTAAAGATGGGGTTACTTTGTGAGATTAAATTTTAAATCAGGAGGGGTTTAAATGGATAAATTTATACCGGTAGTGGTAATAAAAGAACTAGAAGAGGTAGATAAGATTTTGCCTGCTCTAAAGGCAAACGGAATTAACTGTGCTGAAATCACTTTCCGTACAGCTTGTGCAAAAGATGCAATAAAGCTGGCTTGTGAAAAGTATCCCGATATGAATATCGGTGCAGGTACAGTTATTAATGCCGAGCAATGTAATGAAGCAATTTTGGCAGGTGCAAAGTTTATTGTATCTCCGGGTTTATCAGTAGGTGCAGCAAATGTTTGTAAGGAAAAAAATATACCTTATTATCCAGGCTGTGTTACACCTACAGAAATTATGCAGGCTTTGGAATTAGGAATTACTACAGTTAAATTCTTCCCTGCAAATGTATATGGAGGTTTGTCTGCATTAAAGGCACTTTCAGCACCGTTCCCACAGATTAAGTTTATTCCTACAGGCGGAGTAGACAGAGGAAATATTGATGAGTTCCTTGCATTTGACAAGGTGGCAGCTATCGGCGGTAGTTTTTTTGTTAAAGAATCATTAGAAAAGATGGGGGATAAATAATATGGCAAGAGTAGTTACTTTTGGAGAAATAATGTTAAGGTTAGCACCAAACGGTTATTACAGATTTTTTCAGAATGACCAGATGCAGGCAACCTTTGGCGGTGGTGAAGCTAATGTTGCAGTTTCACTTGCAAACTATGGCTTTGACAGTGTATATGTAACAAAGCTTCCGAAGCACGCAATAGGACAGGCTGCAGTTGACAGTCTCAGATACTTTGGCGTAGATACATCAAAGATTGTAAGAGGCGGCGACAGAGTAGGAATATACTTCCTTGAAAAAGGAGCATCTCAAAGAGGTTCTGTATGTATTTATGACAGAGCTCATTCTGCAATACAAGAAGCTCAAAAGGAAGACTTTGATTGGGATAGTATTTTTGAGGGTGCAGATTGGTTCCATTTTACAGGAATTACTCCTGCACTTGGGGAAAATGTTGTTGAGATTTGTAAAGATGCTTGTAAAGCAGCAAAGGCTAAGGGCGTTAAAATTTCTTGTGACTTAAATTACAGAGGTAAGCTCTGGACCAGAGATGAAGCAAGAAAGGCTATGACAGAACTTTGTCAGTATGTAGATGTTTGTATTTCAAATGAAGAGGATGCAAAGGATGTATTCGGAATTGAAGCAGAGGATACAGATATTTATGGCGGAAAACTTAATCACGAAGGCTATAAAAGTGTTGCAAAACAGTTGGCTGATAAATTCGGATTTGAAAAGGTTGCAATTACTTTAAGAACATCAATATCTGCAAATGATAATGACTGGGCAGGTATGTTGTATGACGGAGAGGATTATTATTTCTCAAAATCATATCACTTGCATATTGTTGACAGAGTTGGTGGAGGAGATTCCTTTGGTGGAGGTTTGATTTACTCAATCCTTTCAGGCAAAAGTTCTAAAGAGATAATAGAATTTGCAGTTGCAGCATCAGCTCTTAAACACTCGATTGAGGGTGATTATAACAGGGTGGCAGTTGCTGAAGTGGAAAAACTTGCAGGCGGAGATGGCTCTGGAAGAGTGCAGAGATAAAAAACATAAACAATACTAAAATATTTAGTTTATTTTATTAAGGGGCCCACAATTATGAAATATTTGTTAGGAATTGATGTAGGAACATCATCTATAAAGGCTGTATTGATGTCCTATGACGGAAAGATAGCAAGTGTAAAAACAAAGAAGCATACATATTATTTTCAGGATAATATGAAACTTATGGATGCTGAACTCTTTTGTAAAAATTGTTTTTCTACAATAAAGGACATTACAGAGGAGCTTAGTAAAGACGATAGTGTAGCTGCCATTTGTGTGTCGGGAGCAGGCGGAAATCTTATGTTTGTAAAAGATGGAAAAAGTTGTTCGCCTGTGTATAGCTGGCAGACTGATTTTCCGGCTGAAATTACTGAAAAAAGAATATCTTGTCTTACCGAAGAGAATGTTTACAAAACAGTCGGTTGGGTTAAGCTTCAAAGCTTTCCATTGGCTGCATTGGCATATCTTAAGGAAGAAGATCCTCAGTTGATTGATAATTCAGATAAGATATGTATGCATATGGAATATCTAAATTACATAATGACAGGAAAATGGGGAATTACCCGCTCTATGGGTACAACATTCTACCTTATCGATCAGGAAAAAGGAGAGTATTGTAAAGAATATCTGGACTTATTAGGTATATCTGAAGATAAGTTGTTACCTATAGTAGATAATTGCTCTGTTTTAGGGACACTTAATCACTATGCGGCTGAAAAAACAGGTCTGGAAGAAGGAACTCCTGTTATCGCAGGAACTTTTGACCATCCTGCTGCTGCAAGGGGTACAGGTATATCAAATGAAAATGAGGTACTTGTTTCATGCGGTACTTCATGGGTTGTGTTTGTGCCATTTGCCAATAGAGAAACACCTGCATCAAAAGATATGCTTATTGATCCATTTATGGTACCCAATGGTAACTGGTGTGGTATGAAATCGTTATCATCGATTGCAGAAACTATTGATAGTCTTCAAAATAAATTCCTGGGTGATGTATCTTATAAAGAGTTTGATGAATTAGCACAGGCTGCACCGCAAGGGTGCAACGGCCTTGTTATTGATGATGAGGATGCCGATGTTACGGGATATAGTAAGTCTGATATAGCAAGGGCAATTATGGAAAGTATAGCAAAAAAACTCAATGTTTTCTTTGAAACACTAAAAATAGAAGCAGATACCATTAAACTAGTCGGAGGTATAACAAATTCTAAGGTCTGGTGTCAGGTTATTGAACAAATAACCGGCAAGAAGGTAAAGGTAGTTAACGGAGAACATGCCGGTGCTGTTGGTTCAGCAATTATGGCAGGTGTTGCTATCGGAATTTACCGTAATGAGATTGATGCTTATGAAAAATTAAATCTTATATAAAAAAAAGAAATCGCCAAAATTTTGGCGATTTCTTTTTTTAATTTCCATAAATATCTTTTTTTGCGCCTTCGATGAGGTCAATGGCATTATTGTGCATCATATCCTCAACATCTTGCTTAGTCAAACCTAGCTTCTCGCAAGCTCTCTTAAAGGACAGGAGCTCTTCATATGCAAAAAATGTAATATTTTCAGCCTCTTCCTCCGAAACCTCACGTAAATGTGGGTCACCATATGGATCAGGGTACATTCCCGGAGGAACAAGATTAACATATGTACCGTTTTCTTCAATTCGTCTTGTGCGCATACGCAAAATCGGCATATCTGTACCAAATAGCACTTGTTTTGGTCCAAATCGTCTAATAACCTCAGTAATAGCATATTCACAGCAATTAGCAGTAAAATCAAAGATAAGTCCCGGTACATCAGCCAGCAAATCAAAAGCGTTTCCTATGTCTTCCTTTGTATAAGCACGGCCAATATGTGCTATTATTAAACGAAGTTTAGGGAATTCCTTTTTAATTTCCAGAATCTGATTGATGTTAACAGGGTCTTTAAGACGACCACTTCTAGGGATGTGACACATACAGATTGCACCCATCTCATTAAGTCTTTCAAGCTGGTGCTTAGGGAAGAAATCAAAAATACGGATTTCATTTCCGGGTATATAACCAGGTGCAAGGTCAAGGTAACTCTTAACTCCTAAGAAGCCTCCTTCACGTATTTTTTCTTCTATCTCATCAGCAGACTGGCTTGGATGAGAGAAGTATAAGGCAGGCCATCCTGTCTTTTTAGAAACATCAGAAAGATATGCATTGTTTTTATCCAAACCTGTTGGTCCCATAGCAAACATAAGTGCTTTTACATCCTTATCAGGAAACATCAGTTTATATGTTTCCTGCAAATCCTCGATAGGATTTTCGGATGCAACTGTTTCAATCCAGGTAACTGAACGTTTTTCTTCACTTGCTGATTTTTCAATAAATTCTTCTTTATATACATGAGTATGTACATCTAATATCTTTTCTGGTAAAAAATCTTTAAGTTCTTCTTCCCATACTTTCTTATCATATTCTGTTACTTCAAACAAAGCCATTTTAATTCTCCTTGTTCAATATAATTGTTTTATGTAATTATTCGCCTATAAGCATAATTTGTACAGTACGCTGTCTGCCTCTTGTGTCATCAAAATCTATAAAATACACAAAACCAAATTCGCCTAAGTCTACTTCACCGTCATCAATAACGATAGTTTCTGATCTTCCGATAATAGATGAACGCAAATGTGCATCTGTATTGTGACAACCCCAGGCGTCTTCATCATGTTCTTCAGCAAATTTAAGAGCTTTAGGACCCGGATGGAGATATATTCCCTCATACTTGCATTCAGGTACCATTTTGTCCATTACATTTACGAGGTCTTGTTGTAATGTTTCAAGACCTGTCATAGACATATCAAATGCACATTCCTGTGTAATTACACAACAAGTAGTGTGATGTGAATATACTACGGCAATACCATTCTTGATTCCTGATTTTTTTACAGCCTCTTTAAGCTGTGCTGTCACGTTATGAAAAGTAATCGCTCTGTGGTTTGAATCAACCTTAATTTTTTCTTTATAAATCATACGTTTTTCTCCTTTAAATCATCAGCTGCTCTACGAACTGCAGCTATCATTTCGTCAATCATTGCTAATGGGTCTTCTGCATTCATAATACCCGATGCTGCACCTGCAGCTTCAGAACCGGCCATAATAAAATCATAAACCTGTTGACCATTAGTAATACCTGCTGCCTGCTCAATAAGTATATTTGGATCAATTTTACGGATTTCAGTAAGTACCTCTCTAACATAAGACATATCACTTACTCCGTTGCCTGTACCGCCTATAAGTTCAGATGGTTCAGGATTTATTATGTCTGGGTGTAGCTGTGCAATAGCTTTTGTTTCTGCAACGCTGTCAGCACAAGCAAAAACCAACATATCAAGTTCGTTTGCTCTTTCTATTGTTGCTTTAATCTGTGGCAGTGACATAGGCTTTTCGCAATGATTTACAACAACACCCTCTGCGCCTGCTGCTTTCAAAGCCTCCGGAAGTATGTCTGCCATACCTCTTCCAGGTCTTAATGTATCCATATAAGGTGCAAGTACAATCAAATGCTTTGTATTTTCTACAACACGTCTGATTTCTACAGCAGGGGTGATGAACAATACGTCAATGTCATATTTTTCTGCAGCCTTATCTGCAGCCAGAGCATATTCAAGTACTTTATCCCCATATATATAATTTTTTGTGCCGATTTCAAAATATGGTGTTCTTATTTTTCTTTTCATTTTGTCAAACTCCTATCTTTTATTATAAGGTGTTGTGCATTTCATCCCACGCTTTGCGTAAGTTATACAACATTTCTTCAACCATTTCATATGGTTTGTCTGATTTCATAATACCACTTGTTGTTCCTGTTGCCTGAGCTCCCAACTTAATTGTGTTATAAACATCCTGTCCGTTTGAAATGCCCGCACCCTGAAGCACCATAATATCAGGATTGATTTCACGAACCTGTCTGATTGTTTCTATTACATAATTAGAATCACTTGTTTGTCCTGTACCGATAAGTTCAGTTGGCTCTGCTACAAGTAAATTTGGTGATAATTTTGCCAGTTGTGTTAATTCTTCTACTGTATCAGCACATACAATAGTTGCAAGTCCCACTTCATCTGCACGCTTTATTGTTTTTTCAACCTCATCTATAGTCAGTTTCTTTTCTGCATGATTAAGCATTACACCGACTGCACCAGCTGCTTTTACCGCCTCAGGTAAAACAGAACCAAGTCCTCTGCCGATAGGTAAATAATCCATATGCTGTGCAAATACCAGAATTCTTTCTGTATTATTTGCAAGTAAACTAATGTCTGTATATTGAGGTGTTACTATGACATCAAGGTCATATTTCATCGCCGTTTTATCAATTACCTTTGCCAAAGCCAGCATTTTTTCTCCGTAAAGGAATGCTTTGGGACCGATTTCGAAAAACGGTGGTTTAATTTTAAAATTCTTTAACATAATTTAATCTCCAAGTTTAGTTATATTTGTTATTTAAAAAACAACTGTTGATAGACCAACGCATTTTGCAAAAAACTCTATTTCCTCAGGCTTTGCATCATATACCAATATACTATGATGTGTTGCGCCGCACATACTGATTTTTTCCAAGACATCGGAAATTGGCTGTGAGAAGTGAAGCCATCCTCTTATGTCTTTCTGGAAATTGTCTGTTGTTTCCTTCAACACATCAACCTCAGAAATAAAGGCGTTAAAACCTTTATCATCCTCATAGACGTTTACAAATACTGCATTGCCCGGTTTAAAGGAAGCTGATGCAACAATAGGGTCAGAGGCATTTCCAAATATAAAGTCCTTTTTATATGCAGTAGGCTTTTTGTCTGCAACCCTGTAGTTGATTTCGCCCATATGACTGATAAATAGAGAGTTGTTCTTCCAATCTGGACAGAAAATCTCGACAAATGATGTATTTTCGTATCCCTGCATTAATGCACCGGTAAATAAAGCAGTAAGAGTATCACCCTCGCCTGCATATCCGATTTTTTCAGACATTGCACGGCAAATGCCTGTAAATGGCATTGTTGGCAAGTCTTCAATTCCTAAAAAGTTAACTGTAAATGCCTGTAAGCCTCTTTTTTCAATCCATTTCTTTAAGGTAAGATCTGCAAGCATTGAATCACGGTAATTAGCTTCATCTACAGTTTCAAGAAAATCAAATTCCTCAGCATTTTTTGCCTTTAATTCATCGATTTCACTATCAGATACAGTTTTTGAAATATCAACAAGTTCGCCCTTTTCAGGATAAACTACCGTTGCTCCGAACAATTCCTTAATGCGTTCATCTTCAACACGGAAGTCGCCCATGCCATCAAAATAACCACCAATGCTTCCGACCTTTGTTCCTTTGAGTGAATTAGCAGCTTTTGCAGCTCTTACATATCCGACAACGCGGTCTAAAACATCGCTCTCTTCAAAATGTCCTGCCACAACTGCATAAGGCTTTTTGTTTTTCTTTAAAAGATTGCACATATCCATAACACCATGAATGCCGTGACAATACATAATTTCGCCGGAAAGCTGTTTATCAGAAAAATCGTAGGTGCGTGTGGTATCGCATATTATTATCGGTAGTTTTGTGTTTTTAAGTGCTTTTTCAGAATTCAATCCTGGTGAGTAAGCAAGATGTAGAGTAACTATTGCATCGCACTCATTTTCTTCATAAGCCTTTATTTCGTTTTCAAACTGATAATCTTCTGTACAGATTTCGCTTTTTAGAACTTCAACTCCGCGTTCTTCAAATTTAAGCGCAATTTCATCATAAAAAACCTTGAGTTCATCTCTTAATTCAGTACCGGTCTTATCATATAGGGAAATATACAGTGGTAAAAAACCTATTTTCATAATATACAATCCTTTCTGTATATAATTAATTTTTATTTTTGCTGCTTCCTTGTGTAAATGCCAGATTTGTATATCCGCTGTCGCTTACAAAGTCTTTTTTCCACTCATCATACATTTTAGTATATACTTCCTGAGGGATTTCCGGCTCACCCTTTGAGAAAGCAGGAATCAACATATCCCCGGCAACTTTTTTGTCAGTACACATTGTGTCATTTCTGTATTGTTCTCTAACTGACTTATCTCTCAAATCAGGTATTTCCATAGCCATTCCGTCATTCAAAATTGAACGGTATGCAAACATTCCCGGAAGGAACATATCCATAGCTTCATACACATCAATAATATCAGCATCTTTATTGCCAAGTATTTTTTCAACAAAATGATACATACAATAGTAATCTGAACCGCCATGGCCCGCAATTTCAGCTTCCTTAACCTGTGCAGGTCTATAGGCATCTAGTTTTTCTTCACCATACTGTCCGCTGTATTCATCAGCATTAACAAAGATTTTATGAATATCTCCGTCCTTAGCATCTTCTCTTGCAGATTCCATTCTTCCTTTTGAACCATATACAGAATACCAAACAGAATCTTTATATAGATCACCATGAATACTTTTTATAATTCCGCCATTTTCAAGAGTAACCATCTCTATTCCAAAGCTTCCGCTCTTAGAACCTGTACGTAGCTTTCTTTCGGTTTTTGTTCCCTCAAAGCCGATAACAGATACAGGTCTGAGTCCTGTAATGTGGATAATAGGACCTAATGAATGTGTGCAGTAGAATGTAGCATACATATTATTTCTCCAATGTTCTGGGTCACCATATGTAATACTTGGCCAGATGCTTTCGCAGTTATGGATGTATTCACCCTCGCCGTATTCAAATTCACCTATTTTTCCTTCTTTGTATAATTTACGCATTTCATATGGAGCAGCCATATAACAATAGTTTTCGCCATATGCATAGATTTTGCCTGTACGCTCAACAGTTTCAATCAATTCAACTGCTTCCTTCATTGTCTGAACAGGAAGAACTTCGCTGAATACGTGCTTACCCTCGTTCATACATCTTATAGCAAAAGGAGCGTGTTCATTTGCATAGTTAGCCAAAACAACAGCATCCATATCGTGCTTGATAAAATCTTCAAAATTATTGTAGTATGTAATACTGTCATCATCTAGCAATTCTTTTTGTTTTTGTAAACCTTCTTCCCATTTGTCGCAGATAGCAACAACTTTAGCGTTGTTTGCGTTTTCGCAATAGTTAATCATACTTGTACCTCGGAATGCACCAAGTACACCAATTTTTACTTTTTCCATAGTATCATACTCCTTTTAAAATAATTGTTATTTAAAGTTTAATGTATAAATTGTGCAATTTCAATGGAAATTATCCATTTTATTATGGAAAAAAGTCATATTGACAATATTAAAATAAAAGTATATACTTAAAGAGAGAGGGTGAAAGCTGATGGAAGAAAATGTATGTAGATTTGTTCCGCCGTATCCGTCAACTGATACAATTAATACTATCAATTTTGTTTATGAAAAAAAATGTGATAAATCAGACATTGTTAGAATGAGTTCTGTGTATATAATAAATCTTGTTACAGACGGTGAGGGAGAATATTCCTTTTACTCAAGTAAATATAAATTGAAAAAGGGAGATATATTTTTTGTTTTCCCTGCGACTCCTTATTCGATTACTTCCACAAATAATCTTAAGTACATATATATAAGTTATGTTGGAATACGCGCAAATCAAATTATGGAGAGGTTTATGATATCAAAAACAAATCCATATTATGAGGGGTATCGTGATTTGACAAGTTTTTGGAAAAACTCTTTAGATGTAGTGAACAGCACGAACATAGATTTAATAAGTGAGAGTGTGTTGCTTTATACATTTTCTCTCATATGTAATAATGAATTGATTGAAGGGTCCGGAAACGAGAAATCGGATATGGTTTTGGAAATAAAAAAATATGTTGACGAAAACTTCGCAGATCCGCATTTATCATTAGAAACGATAAGTACACATTTTAGTTATAATAAAAAATATATTTCCACTGTTTTTCGTGAGAGAACAGGGATTGGATTTAATTGGTATTTGAGGGTTATTCGTATTCAGAATGCCTGTACACTTATGGAGAAGGGTTTTACAAGTATAAAGGATATTGCATATATGTGTGGATTTAATGATCCGTTATATTTTTCGAAGGTATTTAAAAAACATATGGGTAAAACTCCGAATGAACACAAGAAAGATATAAAAAATGATATAAAAGATTGACCTAATATGTAGGAGTGTATTTTGTGAATGAAATAATGAAAGTATTAGAAATAATAGGGACTGTGGCTTTTGCGGTATCAGGTGCATTGGTTGCGATTGGTGCAAGTCTGGATATATTTGGAGTTATATTTGTAGGTTGTATTACAGCGGTTGGCGGAGGTATATTGAGGGATATACTTTTGGGAATAAACCCGCCTGCAATTTTTAACAATCTTCCTGTTTTTCTGATTGCGTTGATTACAACTGTTATTGTATTTATAATTGCATACATAAACAGAAAAAGGTTTAATGTTTTCAGAATGAAAATAGAATATGCAAATAATTTTTTTGACGCGATTGGGTTAGCGGCATTTTCTGTAATTGGTTCAGAGGTTGGTTATCTGAATGGATTTTCCGGCAATGGATTTATTATAATTGTTATTGGTATGATTACAGGTATAGGTGGCGGTATTTTTCGTGACATATTAACCGATACAACCCCATATGTTTTTAAAAAGCATATTTATGCGATAGCCGCAATTTCGGGTAGTTTTTTGTACTTCATATTAAGGATATATATTGAAAATATTTCAATTTCTTCAGTCTTATCAATGCTTATCGTATTTGTGATACGAATGTTAGCAACTAAATACCGCTGGAGTTTACCCAAAATACATATAACAGATAATGGAGAATGATTAGATAAATAGTTATTACATCTAAATAAAACTGCTTTTTATATTCTATTAAATTGGTTTTATTGATATATTATTAGTGTGATTAGTACTACACATTTGGATTGGTATGCCGATTGTGGATAAGCGAATATGTATAGCTATAAATATCTGGAGGATGATTGTATGAATGTTGCGGACGAAATAAAATATTGTAGGTTACTGGCAGAAAAATGGCCTACAAAGAAAGATGTTATATCAGAAATCATTAATTTGCAGGCAATTCTCAGTTTGCCTAAGGGAACAGAGCATTTTATAAGTGATATTCATGGGGAACACGAGCACTTCAATCATATTTTACGGACTGCATCGGGAGTTATCAGAGCGAAAATATATGATGTATACAAGGACAGGCTATCTGATGAGGAGCAAATTAAACTTGCTAATTTGATTTATTATCCGGAAAAAGTCCTGGCGAATTGTAATAAAAGTGAAGAGTGGATTGAAGAAAATCTTTTGAGACTGATAGAAATATGTAAGGTTGTCTGTGGGAAATATACTCGTTCCAAGGTGAGAAAGGCGTTGCCTGAAAAATATTCCTACATTATTGACGAGCTTCTCAATTGTAATTTTAAAAATATTAATATGGAGCAATATTATAATAAAATCATTGAGTCTATAGTTAATATTGGTTGTGCAGATGATTTTATTATTGAGATAGCAGGGGTTATAAGAAGGATGTCAATAGACCACCTGCATATAGTTGGAGATATTTTTGACCGTGGAGCAAGGCCGGACATTGTTCTCGACACATTGATTGATATAAAAACGATTGATGTTCAATGGGGTAACCATGATATTGTATGGATGGGGGCTATGATGGGTTCCTGCGTCTGCATAGCTGTGGTTGTTGCAAATAGCTTGAAGTATGGTAATACCGAGTTTTTGGAGGAAGGATATGGAATAAGTTTAAGAAAACTCGAAAATTTTGCTAATTTGTATTACACAGGAAAAGACAATGTAGAAAAAATGTATAAGGCAATATCGGTAATAAGATTTAAAATGGAAGATCAGGTTATGATTTCCAATCCTGACTTTTTGATGTCTGGATGCTCAAGACTCGATAAGATTGATTTTAGTAATATGACTTGGTGTGGGTATAAGCTTAATACTGATGAATTTCCGACAATAGACAAATCAAATCCAATGAGTCTTACAGATGAGGAATACGAAATAATTGAGGGTCTTAAGCATGGTTTTCTGCATAGTGAGAAAATGCAAAAACATTTGAATTTTATGTTTTCAAAGGGAAGTATTTATCTTTGTCACAACGGAAATCTGTTATATCACGGATGTATACCTTTAGATGACAATGGTGATTTCTCCTTTATTTCATACAATGGAAAAACTTATTCAGGGAAAAATTACATAGATTTTTGTGAGAAGAAGCTCAGAGAAGTTTATAATACGAAAAGTCAATCATTGATTGACTTTCCGTGGTATTTGTGGTGTTCGCCAAATTCACCGCTATTCGGGAAGAAGAATATGGCAACGTTTGAGAGAATGTATATAGATGATGCGATAGCTCATAAAGAAGAAAAGCAACCATATTTTAAACTCTGGGATGACGAAAAAATATGCAATAAAATTATGGCAGAATTTGATATTAATTTTGAACGGGGACATATAATTAACGGTCATATTCCTGTAAGATTTAAGGATGGAGAGAGCCCGATTAAGGCAAATGGAAAGTTGATTTTAATTGATGGTGGTATGTCTACTGCGTATCGCAAACAAACCGGAATAGCCGGATATACTCTAATATTTAATTCGTATGGATTGGCGATAACATCTCATTCACCGTTTGAAAGTATTGAAAATATTATAGAGAAGGGACACGAAATGATGTCCCAGAAATATATTGTTGAGGAAGCAAACAGAAGAATTTTGGTTGGCGATACAGATAAAGGCCAAGAACTATCGGCTGATGTAGAAGATTTGAAAAAACTTATGTTTTTATATGATTCCGGAACCATATCGGAAATAAATTTTAGGAAAGGGGAATAGAAGATATGTTTTTTTCAGAAAGATATGAAAATATGAATAGAGATGAGAAGGAAGAATTATTAAAAACTCTATTTATGCAAACTGATTCTGAATACTGCAACAAAGCCAGATGCGAATATTATGCTTCTAAATTGAAGCGTATGGGTAAAAATGTAAAAATCGGAACAGGTGTGAAGTTTGTGAATCCTGAGTTTATCAGCATTGGAGATGATGTTGTTATCATGGATGATGTAACCATTATTGCACGGGGAGAAGGCGGTGTAACGATTGGAGATAACTGTTGGATTTGTGAGCGTGTATATCTGGATACCGAAACAAAAGACGAAGGGTACATAAGCATAGG
This sequence comes from Clostridia bacterium, assembly GCA_045645365.1. Lineage (GTDB taxonomy): Bacteria > Bacillota > Clostridia > UBA1381 > UBA1381 > RGIG1988. The sequence continues at coordinate 335,225 of JAZRIR010000012.1, forward strand.
CAATAAAGTGTATATTGGTACAGGAACCACACTTTTTGGACATAAGGGACTCGAAATTGGAGATAATTGCCTTTTTGCTCAAAATATTACACTCACACCTTACTCGCATAAATTTGACGATCCAAATGATATTATCTGGAATCAAGGCGGTAATTCCAAAAAAGTAACTATTGGTAAAGATTGTTATATTGGAATGGGTGTTTGTATTATGTATTCCGGAGATATTGGCGATGGAAGTGTTATAGGTTCAGGTTCTACGGTTGTAAAGCCTATTCCACCGTATAGTATCGCTGTAGGTACACCTGCAAAAACAATAAAACAAAGAGGATAAAAATAATAATTTAGGAGGATAAAAAAATGTGGAACGATTTTAAAGAGGAGAACATTAAATTTTTGGAAAGGGATGCCAAGATAATATATCCATCAGGTAAACCTAATGGTAAGCTTATATTAAAGGCGGAATATCTGGATGCATTTCCTAATTTTGAAATTGAGATGCTCAAAAAGGGATATTATTTATGTTACATTTCTCATAATACAAGATGGGCAAATGATGAGGAGGTTAAAGCTACAGCGGAATTCATAAAATATGTTTCAGAGAAGCTCAGCATTGAACCTAAATGTATTGTGGTTGGTATGAGCTGCGGAGGTTTACTTGGTACAAGACTGGCAGAAGAGTACCCTGAATTGATTTCTGTATTATATCTGGATGCCCCTGTGTTAAACATACTCAGTATGGCAGGACTGGGAGAAGCTAAGGATGCAGAATCTTTTTGGAGAGAATTGGCGAATACATATGGATTTTCAAAAACAAGTGTAATAAATTTCAGAAAAAGCCCTATAGATAAAATGGAACCATTAATCAAGAATAATATTCCGATTATTTTGGTATATGGTAATGCGGATACAACAGTCGTTTATGAAGAAAATGGCAGAGTACTTGAGGAATATTATAAAGAAAACGGGGGAGTCATAAAGGTTATATCAAAGAGTATGTGTGCTCATCATCCTCACGGATTGAAAGATCCACAACCTATTATAGATTTTGTGGAAAAATATGTATGTGATTAATGCATAAAAAAATAAAAAGGGCAAGTAAAAATTTGATTTTACTTGCCTTTCTTTGAATAAAGACTCCTTTGAGCTGCATAAAATGCGGAATAATTTGAAAATCCGGCATTCACACATGCGGCACTGAGGCTCATTCCCGACTGTTGAAGAAGATGCGTATGCATTACCCTTTTGTTGTTTATAAAACTTGTGATAGTGTAACCTGTTGAATTTTTGAATGCATGGCACAAATGGTATTTAGACACATAGAATTTTGCCGCAAGCTCATCCAGCGATATTTTTTCAGTGAAATTATTATTTATGTAAGATATTACCTGTCGAACAAGATTATTACCTTGATTTTCCTCGAAGAGAACGCTGGTATTGTTTAAAATGTATAAAATCTCAGTAAGAATGGCTTTAGAGATAAAGCTGTCAGAAAATTTTCCGTTTTCAGTATATTTAAGCCATCGGTTTATCGCATCAAGACAACCTGAGCTTTGTAGAGCTTTACCTGAAATTTTGTTTTGTGTTCCGAATTCACGATTGATAAATATATTCGTGAGAGAAATACAATTATTTTCTTCAAAGAAGCTTGTGGGTATTTCAAATACAATTCGTTTATAAGGAGAAATGGATTTGTGGTGTGGTCTATGCATTTCATTTGGTCTTATTAATATTGTATCATATTGTTCAAGGGTGTATAAAGTGCCTTCAACGATATAGTCGGTATTGCCCTCTAAAAATATATAAAGCTCGTAAAAATCGTGACTGTGCAGCTTAAAAGCATCCCAGGTCGGATATTTTGTTAAGCTTATATTGCCTGTAATTTTGTTCATATTGTACGACTCCATATTTTTTAAATTGAATTTGTAGTAAAATTTTAACATAAAAGAGCAATATTGTCAATATTTTTAACAATATTATTGTTGAAATATTAAAAAAATTGTGTTAAAATTTATGGTAACAATATGAAAGGTGTGATTTCAATGAGCCATTTTGTAATATCGGGCTTCTCGGATGAGATTGATAGTAATATTAGGGTTCAATTTGACGAAATTAAAAAGATGGGAATTGATTTCTTTGAAGCCAGAGGCATAAACGACAAAAATATTGCTGATTTGGATGATGAAGAGATAAGTGAACTTTTGAGTTTAATGAATGAATTTGGTGTTAAAGCATCATCAATAGGTTCACCTATAGGTAAAATATCAATAACAGATGATTTTTTGCCGCATTTTGAAAAATTTAAAAGAGTTGTTGAGATAGCAAAGAAATTGGGAGCGAAATATATCAGAATATTTAGTTTCTTTGTTATGGACGGCCAGTATGAAAAACACAGAGAAGAAGTTATCAGCCGTCTTTCAAAATTAATTGAGTACGCAAAAAAAGAAGATGTTGTACTTCTGCACGAAAATGAGAAGGACATATACGGAGATACAGTTGAACGCTGTGTTGATTTATTATCTGAACTGTATTGTGATAATTTTAAAGCAGTTTTTGATCCTGCCAATTTCGTTCAATGCGGACAGGATACTGAAAGTGGATTTTTAAAACTTGAGCCATACATAGAATATATGCATATTAAAGATGCAACACCGGACGGCAGAGTTGTTCCGCCGGGTGAAGGAAATGGTAACATTGAATTTATACTAAAAAGTCTGAAGGAAAAAGGATACAGAGGATTTTTGAGTCTTGAACCGCACTTGGGAAGCTTTGCAGGACTTGATAAACTTGAAAATAGTGATGAAATGTTGAAGCTTGAAAAAAGCAGTGCTGAAAAATATAAGGTAGCATACGATGCCCTTAATAAAATTATAGAAAGGATATGATAAAAGATGAAGAAAGTAAAAATGGGTGTTATAGGCATTGGAAATATGGGAACTACACACTGTCTTAATTTGATAGAGGGTAAGATTCCGCAGATGGAGCTTGCAGCAGTATGTGATACATCTGAAGCAAGAAGAAAGTTTGCACAAGAGGAATTCAAAGATGTTCCGGTGTTCGAAGATGCAGAAGAATTATTTAAGAGCGGAATTTGTGATGCTGTAATAATTGCAGTTCCACACTATGGACACACATCTTTGGCAATCAAAGCATTTTCATACGGATTGAACGTAATTGTTGAAAAGCCTGCAGGTGTATATACAAGTCAGGTAATGGAAATGAATGAAGTTGCAAAGAAATCAGGTAAAGTTTTTGGTATTATGTATAATCAGAGAACAAACCCTGTATATCAGAAAATCCGCGAAATGATTAAGCGTGGAGATTTGGGAAATGTCAACAGAATAACATGGATTATAACAGACTGGTATCGTTCACAGGCATATCATGACAGTAGTACATGGCGTTCAACATGGAAAACAGAGGGCGGCGGTGCTCTTATCAATCAAAATCCGCATCAGCTTGACTTGTGGCAGTGGATGTTCGGAGTACCTGATAAAATATATGCAAGAGCATCATTTGCAAAATATCGTGATATCGAAGTTGAAGATGATGTTGTGGCAATTTTTGAATACGAGAACGGAACAACAGGACAGTATATTACATCAACAGGAGAAGCTCCTGGAACAAACCGTCTGGAAATTGCATGCGATATGGGTAAGGTTGTTATAGAAAACAATCAGATTATATTTGATAGAAATATAGTTCCTGAAAGAGAATTCAATAAGACCAATACAGCTATCTTCTCAAGACCTGAATGTTGGAAGTGCGAAATCCCTGCTGATTTCTCAGGTGGAGAACAGCATGTTGGAATACTTAAGAATTTTGCTGCTGCAGTTCTTGATAATAAAGAACTTCTCGCTCCGGGTGAAGAAGGAATTAAGGGACTTACAATTGCAAACTCAATTCATATGAGTGCATGGACAGGTGAAGTTGTTGATGTTAAGAAGTTCCCACATGATAGATTCTATGATTTACTTCAGGAAAAGATTAAAAATTCAACAGTTGTTAAAAAAGAAAGTGCTGTTGTAGCAGACACAAGAGGAACATATTAATATAGGAAGGAAGGTGCTTGATATATTTAGAGATAAATATATCATACAAGTAAACTATGGATAAAAATATAGGCGTACAATATTATACATTAAGAGATTATATTACAACAATAGAGGATTTTGAGAAAACCTGTATAAAGGTTCGTGAAATCGGATATAAGGTGGTTCAAATTTCAGGCTGTCCGCTAAAAGCAGAGGATATGCGTCCTGTTTTGGATAAGTACGGTTTAAAAGTTTGCGTAACTCATAAACCATTCGACGAATTCAAGAACAACTTAAGTGATGTTATTAACTATAATAAAACTTTAGGAAGCGACATATGTGGTATATCAATGATGCCTATGAGCTACTTTGATAGTGAAGAAGCCCTAAATACATTTATTAAGGAAGCAAATGAGATTTGTGAAGTTTTGAAAAAAGAGGGAATGTATTTCGGCTATCATAATCATGATATGGAATTTGCAAAAGTAGGCGGAAAAGTAGTATTTGACAGACTGGTTAACGAAACAGACCCTGAAACATTTAATTTTATTATTGATACATATTGGGTTCAGACTGGAGGAAGAAATCCTGCAGACGTAATAGAAAAGCTTGGTAAGAGAGCTATGATAATTCATTTTAAGGATTATGGTATGAACCCTGAAAGCGTTCGTGAACCTGAAATGGCTCCGATTGGTGAAGGAAATCTTGATTGGGATAAGATAATTAAAGCAGCTGAAAAGTCAAGATGGGCAGTTGTTGAACAGGATATATGCAAGATAAATCCGTTTGATTCTGTAACAATAAGCTATAATTATCTTACTAAAAAAGGATTTTGCTGATTAAACAGGGGGTATAGTATGGACAATGTTTGCATTGTTGGTTATGGGGCTATAGGACCAATTCATGCTCTGGCAATTTCAAAAGCAAAAAAGGCTAATCTCTATGCTGTATGTGATATAAACACTGAAAGATGCAATAATGGAGCAAATGAGTATAATGCCTTAAAGTACTATGATTTTGATGAAATGCTAAAAGATAAGAACATTGATAGCGTTCATATATGTACACCGCATTACCTCCATTTTGAAATGATTAAAAAAGCACTCTCAGCAGGTAAGAAGGTCATCTGTGAGAAGCCTGTTACTATGACCAGAGAGGAATTTGAGGAACTTATTCATCTGGAAAATATTGATAAGCTTGGTATAGTATTTCAAAACAGACTTAACCCTTGTGTTGTAAAGATGAAAGAAATTTATGACAGCGGTAAATTAGGGAAGCTTATAACAGCTAAGGGCATATTGACATGGTGCAGGACAAAGGAATATTATGAGCACGATGAATGGCGAGGCAAATATAAAACTGAAGGCGGAGGAGTGCTTATAAATCAAGCAATACATACACTTGATTACTTTGGATATATAATAGGAAAGGCAAATAATGTAAAGTCACAGGTAATAAATTTTTCTCATGAAGAAATTGAGGTTGAAGATACTGTCTCTGCTTATATGGAGTTTGAAAACGGAGTAAACGGAGTTTTCTTTGCTACAAATTCTTATGGAGTGAATTCTGAAATTGAATTTGAACTCGTATTTGAAAAAGGCAAGCTCACATATGAAGGTGGTGTATTAAAACTGAATGATGAAATCATCGAACATGATGAGAAAGCAGAAGGAGAAAAAGGATATTGGGGAAAAAGTCATAATTTCCTTATAGAAAGATTTTATGATGATAATTCATTTTTCTCTGTTGATTCAGTAGTCAATACTATGGATATTATGTTCAGCATCTATGAAAACACTGATGATAAGCAGTAAAAAAAAGAATAAAAAAGAAAGGAATGGTTACAAAATGAAGAAAAAATTCAAGAAAATTCTTGGAAGTCTCCTGGTTATAACAATGGCGGTTCAAAGCTTTTCAATGTTAGCCGTTAATGCCGGAGAACTCAGAAAACCGTATGCTGATCACACAATCCCCGGTGTTATAAGAGCAGCGGATTTGGACAGCGGTCCAGAAGGAAACGCATATATGCCGGGTGGAAAAAATGGTTCGGCATACAGAAGTGATGTTACTGTTGGAATATATGATCTTAATGGTCAGCCTTCAGTATCATTAGAACCTGGAAAATGGATGAGGTATACAGTAACAGTCTTAGAAGATGGCTTATATGACATATATGTTACTGAGTGTTCACCTCATACAACAAAAACAATGGAAATTTCCTTTTTGGCAGACCCTGATGTTGTAAGCGGACCTGTTCCGGCAACAAATGACTGGGGAGATTTGACAAGAAATAAGTTCGGTCAAAGATACATGAAAAAGGGCGTTTACACAATGCAGCTAACATGGCTTACAGGCGGATCAACATTCTATAGTATGGAATTCGTTAAGGCATCTGGAGAAGTAACAAATGTAACTCCTGATGAGCCATACAGAAATTATATATTGCCTACAGTCATTCAGGCAGAAGAGTTTGATAAGGGATATTCCGGAGCATTTTCTCTTAACGGAGTAAATGACGGAAAATCATATAGACCTGAAGATGTAATTGATATATATAATAATGTAGGAAATGGATATTATATATCTCTTGCAAACGGAGAGTATACAAATTATACATTCATAGCTGATAAAGCAGGTGTATATGATTTCGCAGTAACAACAAGTGTGGGTATGGCAGAAACAGAGGTATACATTGATAATCATGAATATCCAATACCTGTTTCAGCAGGAACTGAAGATACAAATTCTCAGTTCTCAATATATCTTCCAAGAGGAAAGCATAAGATTAAGATATTATCAAAAACTGATGGAGCAGCAATTGATTACATAAGAGTTGCAAACAGCGATTCAAAAGAATATGTAAGCCTATCAGATTTAAACAAGCCATATGTTCCTAAAGAGAACAAAGATGAATTTGTTGTAGATACAACAAAGATATACAAAGAATTGTATGTAAGTCTAGATGGTAATGATAATGCTAAAGGAACAGAGGAAGCTCCTTTTGCAACAATAAAGAGAGCACAGAAAGAGGCAAGAGAGCTTGCTCCTGAAATGGATGGAAACATTGTAATAAACATTGCTCCTGGATACTATAACATTGATGAAACAATTGTTCTTAATGAGGAAGATAGCGGAAGAAATGGATACAATATCATTTACAGAGGCTCATCCGAAGAAGAAACAATCATTGGTAGTGGTGTAGAGGTAAAAGGCTGGGAAAAGACAGATAATGAACTTTGGAGAGCTTATGTACCTGAACTAAAGGAAACAAGAAGATTATCAATAAATGGATATGCAGCTTCAAGAGCAAGAAGTAAGTATGTATATAAAATAGTAGACCAGTTCATTAATCCTGATAGTGACTATGTATTGGATGGTTTCTATTTTGAAGCAGGTAATTTCCCTGAACTTGAACATTCAGAGGATGCTGAAATGGTATTTGACTATTTGTGGGTATGTCAGAGATTCCCTCTTGACAAGATAGAGAGAGTCGGCGATAGAATGAAGGTTCATGTAAAGCAACCATCACTCGGTATTGCGAAGACAACAAACTATCAGACAATTCAGCCTGTTATAGAGTCAACAGTTTCATTTGAAAATGCAAAAGAATTAGCAGATGAGCCTGGAGAATTCTTCTTCGACGAAAGAGAAAAGATGATGTACTACTATCCATATGAACAGGAAAATATGGAAACAGCAGAATGTTATGCAGGCGGAGAGCTTGTTGAACTCGTTAAGATTGAGGGAGCTGACGACAAGAATAAAGTTTCAAATGTAATATTTGAAAATATATCCTTCAAGCATACATCATGGAATGAAATCTCTGAAATGGGATATGCTTCAAAGCAGGCAGAAGACAGATATGTTGATTACAACGGAGGAAATAATACAACAAATTCTATTAATTATTTCCCACCAGTTGCATTCGGTGTAAAAAAGACAAAGAATATTCAAATTAATAACTGTAAATTTGAAGGCTTGGGAACAACAGCTATTTGGTTATTTGACGGTGTAGAAAATGCAAAGGTTGAAGGAAATGTATTCAAGGATTGCGGAGGCTCAGGAGTCAGCGTTGGTCACTGGTCACAGAGAGAAGAAGCTTACGACAGACCAAGTATTGCCGGAAGAACTATGTGTAAGAATCTGGATATTAACAATAATGTTATCTATAGAATTGCAGATGACATTAGATCAGGTGTCGGAATAATTGTTTATGTGGCTAAAGATGTTAACATCTTACACAATGATATAAAGGATGTTCCATACTCAGGTATGTCATTAGGATGGGTTTGGAAAGTTCATAATATGGATACATCAAACTTTGATGTAGGATATAACAGAGTTGAAAATGTCACACAGCATCAGGTTGACGGTGGACATATTTATACTCTGGGTTCATTAAGAAACTCAAAGATACATGATAACTACTTTGTTGGTGCTGACGACTATCGTGGTGGTATTTATCACGACTCAGGTTCATCATATTTCGAGGTTTACAGAAATGTTATTTCAAATGTAGATTTGTGGTGGCACTGTTATGCATCAGCTGTTCATTTGGATATCAATGCACATGACAACTTTGTTGATACTCCAAACTATCAGGATGACCCTGATGAAAATTGTTTGGCAACAAACACAACTGTAGTTGATGGCGGAAGATGGCCTAAGGAAGCTCAGGAAATAATTGCAAAAGCAGGCTTGGCAGATGAATACAAGCATTTGTTATCTGAAGTTGATTATCCTGAATGGAGAAAAGAACCATTGTATCAGCTAACTAAGAAACAGTTTACTTCTAAATACAATTTGTGGGTAGAAGCTGAGAACTGGAATAAGGGACCTGAAGGTGTAGGATTCCATAAAGAACTTGGCGGAAGACCTACAATACAGAGTAGCGGACGTGTTGTTGGTGTTACATGGCCTGGTGACTGGTTGAAGTATGACGTTGTAATTCCTGAAGACGGAATGTATAAGTTAGAAATCAAGTCATTGGATGGTCACGAACCTGAAGCAGATCCATGTAAGGTTAACATTTGGGTTGATGACGAACTTCTTGTAGACGGATTCATCTTACAGCGTTTAGACTGGTCAACATTCTTGTTGAATGACCTTGGCGAATACTATTTGACGGCAGGAAAGCATACTATAAGAGTTGATATTGTCAGCAAGGAATGGGCATTTGACGCATTCAGATTTATGAATGTAAATGATACAGAAGTAAAGGCTGACGCAGACTATGATGATGGAAAGATTGTTCCTGTTGTTAATACTGAATTCACAGACATTGAAGGTCACTGGGCAAACAGAAGTATCAATGAAATGAAGGCAAAGGGTGTTGTTGGCGGAGTTGGAGCAAACAAGTTCAATCCTGACAGCACAGCAACCTTGTATCAGATGGTATGGATGACTCAAAGATACTTCGGAATTACTGAAATGGATGATGATGATTGGAAGCAAAAGGCAGTTAATATTGGTATGTTAGAAAACATCAATGAAGCTGACTCTCTATTAACAAAGGAAAGAATGGTTGATATTGTTGCAAAAGCATATATGTATTATTTCAACCTAGAAAACTATGAACCAAAACGCGAAATTGATTATGCTGACTTCGATTCTATCAAGGAAGAATACAAGTTGTCAGCAAGAATTATCCGTGATATGTGGTTAATATCTGCGGATGAAAATGGAAACTTTAATCCAAAGAATACTGTAACCAGAGCAGAAGCAGCAAATATCTTAAGTAGATATGATGATATAACTTCAAATGGACAAAAACCTGCTAATTGGTAATATTGTAAGTTTCTCAAGAGGTGCTCTTGGCACCTCTTGGGATAAATATATATCATAAGGAGGAAAATAATGAAAGCGAAGTTTTTAAAGAAAATTATGTCAATGGTTATTACAGTTGTAATGGCTATGTCACTGGTAGGTGTGCCTGTTAATGCGGCATACGAAGTTAAGGTTGCTGCAAACGATACAGAAAGTTATATATATGGTCAAAACACAGCTGTTGGATGTATCAACCAAAGACAAAATGATGTAATAGAATATAATGTTACAATCCCTGCAGACGGTCAGTATAAATTAGTTGCAACAACAGTTAAGACTAATGTTGATACAGAACCTGTT
>JAZRIR010000013.1:0-5991 GCA_045645365.1 Clostridia bacterium
AATACCTATTCATTCCTTAAGGCATAGCCACATTTCACATCTTATCGAATTGGGATTCTCGGCGGTAGCAATCGCCAAAAGAGTGGGACACCAAAGCATAGACATTACATATAACTATGCACATATGTTCCCATCTACTCAAGTTGAAATGGCGAATAAATTGGAAAACGAAAGAGGTGAATTACTTGGATAAGAAATTGGATGCAAAGGGCAGATGGCGAAACAAGGCTTCGTCGTTTATGATGTCACCTGAAGAATGGGAAGATTTAGACACTCGTGTAAGATTATCAGGGCTTACAAAGCAGGAATATACGATTAGACGATTACTTGAACGGGATGTAGTGGTTCAGCCAAACACACGAGTGTTTAAGGCGCTTAGAAACCAAATGACAGAAATCTTAACTGAACTCAGGCGTATTGAGAATGGTGCAAATGTTGACGATGAACTCCTTGCAACAATAAAAACCGTTGCAGAAACTTACAACGGTCTTGAAGAAAAGAAAAAGTCTTAAAGTATCGGCAAATACCTTAGGACAAGGAATGTGGTAAGAACCACACACCCAACAATGGTATTTTACCACATTCCTATTGATTTTTCAATAGGAGGTGAAGAAAATTGTCGAATTTGAAACTGATAAATATGGAAGATGTAGAAGTCGAAGAAGTAAAATGGCTGATTTATCCTTTTATTCCATACGGAAAGATAACGATAATTCAAGGCGATCCCGGTGAAGGCAAAACAACTCTTGTGCTTCAGATTATCGCAAGACTTACTAAAGGTGAAAGCATTGTAAATGAAGAAGCAAAGGAACCTATAAATGTTATCTATCAGACGGCAGAGGATGGATTGGCGGATACAATCAAACCACGTTTGTTATCTGCTGATGCAGATTGTTCAAAGGTGCTTGTAATCGATGATAAAGATACCCCACTTACAATGCGTGATGTACGCCTTGAACAAGCCATTGTTGAAACAAATGCAAAACTTGTTGTTTTAGATCCCATTCAAGGCTTCTTGGGTGCCAATGTTGATATGCACAGAGCGAATGAAATCAGACCTGTTATGAAACACATTGCCGAACTTGCTGAAAAGCATAAGTGTGCAATTATCTTAATCGGACATATGAACAAAAGCAGTATGGGTAAATCGGCATACCGAGGGTTAGGTTCCATTGACTTTCAGGCGGCTGCAAGAAGTGTGTTGATTGTCGGAAGAATTAAGGACGAGCCTGAAATCAGAGTTGTATGTCAGACAAAGAGTTCACTTGCTCCTGAAGCAAAATCTCTTGCTTTCAGATTGAGCGAAGAAAGCGGCTTTGAGTGGATAGGTGAATATGATGTTACGGCAGATGATTTGCTTTCGGGAACTGCAAAGGGTGCAAGGAAACAAGCTGCAATAGAGTTCCTTGAAAATATCCTTGCTAACGGACCGATGTCACATACGGAGCTTACAGAACTTGCAAAGCAAAAAGGTATCGCAGAGAGAACCTTAAGGTCTGCCAAGGATGAATTAGGAATTAAATCAAAGAGGGCAAATAACCAATGGTATTGGAGCCTTGATTAAAAGTAAGATGGCAAGATGACCTAATCTATAGAAAGGGGCATCTTGCCACCTTGAAAGGATGTGATAGGATATGAAGAAAATTCAAATCGAGCAAGAACTATTTATTCAAATAGTGAAATACTTTTATAGCGATGAATTTGGTTTTGATGATGACGATGTATGTGAACTTTATCACGACATCAAAAAAGGTATTGATAAAAAACTTGATGCCGTTTCAAGGCGTAGTTACTACACACAATACAAAACAGCTGAAACACCTGAAGAAAGAGAAAAGGCAAGGCTGAAATATCTTGATGCAGTAGGAATGCACGAAGATTTCAGATATTGATTTTCACCTTAATAGTATAAACGGGAATGTGCCACATTCCCGTAAAGGTCACTAATGGAAAGGAGATTTTACAATGAAAGAAAAATTTATGGGAAACGGAATTGAGTATGTAAGGTGCGGTAACTATTACATACCGAACTTGACGGTGCCGGAGTGCAAGCACGAAATCGACAAGTATGGAAGGCTTAGAAAAAAGCATTTGAAATCAAACAAACGATGTTTGTATAGCACACTTCTTATGACCGGAAAACTGTTTGAACATTTACACGAGGTTGATGTTCAGGCACAGAAAATCTTAGAGCAATTTATAGAGCAAGCAGAGAAAAATGCTCCTGATAAAATGACTCAACAGATGGCGTGGGTTGGTCATATGAACAACGCTAAAGCGTGTGCGGAAGAAATTATCTTAAGTGAGATAATTTATATTTAATGTTGTAACAAGCACTGAATTTGGCATTACAAATTCGATTTTTAAGGGACACCCCTAACACCCCAAGCAAGGAAGGAGGCGGCAAGATGCGTAACAGAACAAAGACTTTTTCTGTAAGACTAAGCGAGCAGGAATATGAAACTTTGAACAAGGCAATAGCAAAAACAGGGCTTACAAAATCTGCTTTTAAACGAACCGTTGCAAGAGGATATTTACCAAAACCACGACCACCAAATGACTACGATAAAATAATGTCAGAGCTTACAGATATTGCCACCAATATTTATTCCATTTCAAATGGAACATTTAATATCCATAAAATTGACACCGAATTTTTAAGAGGTCAGGCAGAGAGATTGGATAAAATGATTTTACAAATCAATACTCTCTTCACCGTTCCTGATAAAATCAAAGGAGGCGATATAAAATGGCAACAACAAAAATATGGGACATAAAAGGTAGAATTGATACGCTTATAAATTATGCTGCCAATCCTGAAAAAACAGAAGGAAATAAATATAGCGAAAAGCAAATTCAAGCGCTTCACGATGTTATGGACTATGCCTCTGATGATTACAAAACGGAACGAAGCTTATATGTATCGGGCGTTAATACAACGCCCGATACGGCAAAACAGAAAATGCATCAAACAAAGCTCCGTTATGGAAAAATGGATGGCATCGTAGCATTTCATGCAATACAAAGTTTTAAACCCGGAGAAACAACACCTGATATCGCACACGAAATAGGCAAAAAGCTTGCAAAGGAAATGTGGGGGGATAGATTTGAGGTTGTAATTGCAACACATTTGAACAAAGAACATCTCCATAACCACTTTGTAATTAACTCCGTATCTTTTGCAGATGGACTGAAGTATTATGACAATACCGCAAATTACAATAAGATGAAACGGATTTCTGATAGACATTGCTATGAATATAATCTTTCAGTAATAGAAAATCCTAAAAGCAAAGGCAGACATTATGCAGAATGGTTGGCAGAGAAAAATGGCTATCCTACCATAAGAGGACAGATAAGGGACGAGATTGACAGCATCATAGACGGCTCGTATACAACCCAAATCTTTTGGAAAGAACTGAAACGCAGAGGATATGAGGTTAAGAATACAGGTAAATATATCGCCGTAAAACCAACCTATGCTCAAAAATATGTTCGTCTTGATAAGCTCGGTAAATATTATACTCCCGATGCGATAAACGAGCGCATTATTGCAGCAAGAAATGGTATAAAGTTTTTAGACATAAATAAACCCAACCCTGACTATAATGCTTGGCTTGAAAAGTATGAGCCTATAAAACTCAAAGGATTTAAGGCGCTGTATTACCATTACTTATATTTGTTCGGTAAAATACGCAAGAAAGAAACTCCACAGAGGATGTCATTCTTCTTGAGAGAAGAACTTATAAAATTTGAACGATACCAAAATCAGTTTCATTTTCTTTACGACAATGATATTGAAACCACTGCTCAACTTCTTGAAATAAAGCAAAAGTCGGAAGATAGAATATCCGAACTGACTTTACAGCGGTCAAGGTTATACCACAAGCCTGAAGCTAAAGGTGAAATCGCAGATATAAATATCGAGCTGAAGGAACTGCGAGCGAAGGTAAGAATGTGCAACAATATTTTGATTGATTCAGAGCGTATCAACGAAAAGTATAACGAAGCACAAAGACTTGAACAAGAAGCTTTGCTCCCTAAAAAGAACAAGAAAAAGGATAAAGAAATTACACGATAGGATTGGAGGAACTTATGAAAACTATAAAAGCTATTATAATTTTAACTTTGGTAAGTATTTTTACCACAACCACATATGCTGCAGAGGTGCCGAGAGAGTCGGCACCCTGCAATGCCACAAATGAAGCAATAGTCATTGTTGAAAGGTTTATAGGTGATATTTTAACCGAGGTACAAAACGGCTTGGGATATGCCGATGCAAGAGCAAAATCAAACCGCATATTCTTCAATGCTTGGATAGGCGGTCAGACCAACGGTTATAGCTACGGAGAGCTTGTTGACATCGCCAATGCTGCAATATGGCAATACCGAGATATGTATCTGCGACCTGATTTTTATGCAAATAATCTTGAAAAAGTCAGAGTTATCATTGCTCCCATTATCGAAGACTATAAATCCGGTAAAATCACTTATGCAGAAGCCGAATTCAATGCCCGAAATATGATTTATCAATCTGTAAATCCATCGTTCAATCCCGATGTGGAGTATGTGAAAGATCCTTTGGCAAGAGATATTCCGTCTGTGGATAATAGCTTGTTTATCCTTGCGAGAAAACTAATATTAGGACTATAAAAATCAGAAAAAGGCGTGACTGCGGTCACGCCTTTCGCCTTTGTGCATGATATAAATGTTTGGTTGTTACTTCTCGTTTACAGCAATCCAAATTTCACAAGTATAATCGGGATCATCAATTTTGTCCGATGGATATACCTCTAATTCTACTCCGTGTGCATATTCATACTTGTCGCTCTGAGGGAAAAATTCTGAACAGATTTTCTTATAGGTTTCAACGAATGCTTCCGGCATTTTGCCCTTACAGGTAAAAACTGCAAATGTATGAGCAGGGATTTCGATTATATCAAGTTCAGAATCAACATTTTCCTGACCTTCATATTCAAAGCCTATACCATATGGAAAATGATTGTCAGCTAAACTGCTTGTAAAGCATATGCCTAAAAGTCCGCCAAAAGCAGAGTTCTTGGGCATATATTTCATTATTTTTGCCATCGAGCCATTCTGTCCGCACTCCGCCCAAAATTCTCTTATGTCTGTGGCTGCAACATCACTACCCGGTTTTTCTACTTGTTTTCTTTTGCATACAACCTTAAATGCATCTTTTTTCTCAATTCTGTAATTCATAAGATTACCTCCAGATAAAATTAATTTTACGGAAAGCCTCGAAAATGCTGTGATTGTAGCACCGCTTCGCACTTCTGTAGGAGTAACCCCGTGGAATTTAGAAAATGCACGGGTAAAACTTTCGGGACTGTCATAACCGTAATCAAGAGCAATGTCAATTATTTTTTTATCGGTATTCATAATTTCCTGTGCCGAAAGGGTAAGCCTTCTCATACGGATGTAATCTCCAAGAGTTATACCGCACATAATTCCAAAAATCCTTTGAAAATGAAACGCAGACGAACAGGCCTCCTTCGCTACCTTTTCATAATCAATTTTCTCGGTTATGTGTTCCTCAACATAGTCAATCGCTTTTTGTAAGCTGCTAATCCAATTCACATTCTCTGCCTCCTTCCGATGACACTACTTTATCAGAAATCAATATATAAATCTTGATACTGTATGCTTTTTGGTGTTAAGAATAAAAGAAAAAGCCTCAGCAACCGCTTAGTTACTAAGAATTAAAGGTTCAGCAGAATTATAGCATATATTTCTTGAAATTACAATGTTACAAGTTGCATTTACTACACAAGTCAATTTTGTGAAAATGTAAAATATACTTGACATTTTAAAAAATTGATGCTATAATAAAAATGTAAAGTATGCTTTACTGTATGCGGAGGTGATTTCTTGAATAATAAAATACGAGAATACCGAAAAGAAAGAAAAATAACACAAGATGATTTGGCAAAAGCAGTTGATGTTACAAGACAGACTATTATTTCGCTTGAA
>JAZRIR010000014.1:0-4004 GCA_045645365.1 Clostridia bacterium
TTGAAGTTTCATCGTTATCTACTATGGCAAAGTTAGGTTATGCTATTCTTGCCGCTTTTCAGGCACAGGGTAGCCATTTATTTGGTATCACTTGTGATTGTTTGAGATATGAATTTGACTATGACGGAAATGTGTTTGATAGCTTGGATGACGATATCGAAGATGTAATTCCACCCAATATCGCTAAATTATCTTCCTTAAAGTTAAAAGTTGGAGATAAGATGGAAATGGAGTACGACTATGGAGCAGGCTGGACATTTGATATTGAACTCATATCAATATCACCTATGGTAAAGGGGACAGGAACACATTATCCGTACATCACAGACGGAGCAGGATGGGGCATTATTGAAGATACTTGCCCAGGTGAGCTATTAGATTATATTAAGCAGATTGACGAAACAGGAGTTTTGCCAAAGTTTGAACATCTTTATATGCCATTTTGCTCAGCGGAGTGGGATTATAGAAGATTTGACATAGAAACTATAAATGCTTTGCTCAAAGGCGAAATCCAGCAATTGCAAGATGCTTATGAGGAATTATAATGCTGCAAAAAAAGTGTGCCGACAAACATGAAATAAAAAAAATAACGGTATGGAGCCCACTAAACTCTATACCGTTATTTTTGATTTTAGATGCTATTCCTGTCAAAACTTCTGTCTTGATGTCGACATCTGTCGAATGTATGATAAGTAGCAAACCCAAGTCTTTAAGTGCTTTTTGTTTTATGGTGTGTATTTTACCGCGTAATTTTACTATTGTCAAGGATGGTATTGATATAATTCGAAAAAATAGTATAAACATATTGACAAATATCTATATATGTAGTATAATGATATCAGATAGAAAAATATCGATGTGAGGTGATTGAGATGGATGAAAAGAAAGTTGCTATTGTGTTCAAGGCATTTTGTGACGAAAACAGAGTAAAGATACTTGAAATGTTGAAGACCGGTGAAAAATGTGCCTGCAAATTATTAGAGGCGCTTAATGTAACTCAACCAACACTATCTCACCATATGAAAATACTTTGTGATTCAGGTATCGTTGTAGGAAGAAAGGAAGGAAAATGGACACATTATTCCATATCCCCCGAAGGTATGCAGTATGCAAAAGAATATCTGAATGCTTTATCAGAAGAGTAGTCGTGTTGTAAAAAATAAGAAATGACAGCACGACTTACTTTAAAACAAACATATAGATATATTTCTATGTTTCTATATAAGGAGAGTTTGCTATGGAAATATTACAAACAGGATGGAACTTTTTTCAGAATGAAATTATAAGTATGAGGTGGCTCAATGTCCTCATAGGTAACTTGTTAAACAGTGTTGGAGTAGATACCACAGAAAGGATTGGTGGTAGTATTCAATTTTTTCTATATGACATAATCAAAATTATGGTTCTGTTAGGTGTTCTGATTTTGATTATATCTTATATCCAAAGTTTCTTCCCACCGGAAAGAACTAAAAAGATAATTGGAAGGTTTAGTGGAATAGGAGCAAACATCGTAGCCGCCCTTTTGGGAACTGTAACCCCATTTTGTTCCTGTTCGTCAATACCGCTATTTATAGGATTTACAAGTGCAGGTTTACCCCTTGGTGTAACATTCTCATTTCTGATATCTTCGCCTATGGTAGATTTGGGCTCATTAGTTCTGCTTATGAGTATATTTGGCTGGGAAGTAGCAGTTATCTATGTAGTGCTTGGTCTTGTAATCGCAGTTGCCGGCGGAACTCTGATAGAAAAAATGCATCTTGAAAATCAGGTAGAAGAATATATAAGGAATGGTAAAAATCTTGATATACCTCAAGACGAGCTACATTTCAAAGACCGTATTAAATATGCTTGGGAACAGGTAGTTTCTACTGCTAAAAAGGTATTTCCTTATGTTTTGGTTGGTGTAGGCATTGGTGCTGTCATCCATAACTGGATACCGGAAGAATTTATTGTAAAACTACTTGGGGATAATAACCCATTTGGCGTTATAATTGCTACTATCGCAGGTGTACCTATGTATGCCGATATATTTGGAACAATACCTATTGCCGAAGCACTGCTCTCAAAAGGAGCATTACTCGGTGTTGTCCTTTCGTTTATGATGGGTGTGACCACGCTTTCACTTCCGTCAATGATTATGCTTCGTAAAGCTGTTAAACCTAAATTGCTTGGTATATTTGTTGCTGTATGTACAATTGGTATAATCCTTGTGGGTTATTTTTTCAATGCAATACAAAATATTATTATATAAATATGGAGGTATTTATTATGTCATTATTTAATTTTGGTAAGAAAAAAGAAGAAAAATCTTGCTGTTGCTCGTGTGATTCTGCTCCGAAAGATGTTAAAATTACAAATGAGTGTTGCGGTAAAACGGTAGACGGCATTTGTTGTATTAAAGTTTTGGGAGCAGGGTGCAAAGCCTGTCACACTCAATACGAAAATACAAAAGATGCTGTAAAAAATATTGGAATTGACATCGAGGTAGAGTACATTACAGATATGCAAAAGATTATGGAATATGGTGTAATGAGTATGCCTGCCATTGTGGTGAATGATAAGGTTGTTTCTATGGGAAAAGTTCTTAAAACAAAAGAAGTTGAAGATTTATTCCATAAGTTAGGGGTTTAAGGTGATAGGATGAAAAAGAAAATTGCTTTTATCTGCGTACACAACTCTTGCAGAAGTCAGATTGCAGAAGCGCTTGGAAAACATTTTTTAGGTGATAAATTTGATTTTTATTCAGCAGGAATAGAAACAAAACCACAGATAAATCAGGATGCTGTCAGACTTGTGAAACAGATTTATGGTATTGATATGGAGCAGGAGCAATACTCAAAAACAACAGATGAAATTCCTGTTCCTGATATTGCCATATCTATGGGATGTGATGTCGGCTGTCCCTATATAGGTAAAGCCTTTGACGATAACTGGGGATTACAAGATCCAACAGGGCAATCTGATGAGATATTCATTGATATTATTAAGCAGATTGAAGAAAAAGTTAAATTACTTTCTTAGTTTATATTAAAAATATCGGCAGGGACTGCATACAACAGCCCCTGCCAAATTCGTTTTTAGAAAATCTGTCCTGGTAGTTTTAGTTTTTCTTTGTATGGAAAGTTTTTATCAAATTCATCAGCTTCTGCCTCATCAACAAAATAACCCTGTGGTGGAGCATATTCTCCTGTTATATTATTCAGATAACCGGATATAAGCTCCTTACAAAGAAAGAATGAGCTATCTGCACCTTCGGGCAACCCGTGATAGCGGATGCCAAACTCACTTGCATATGAAAAACCACTTTTCCCGTAAAAGTTGATATTACCCTCAAAGCATAGAGCACCAAAACCGAGTTCTGTCGCTTTTTCAAGCGAATAGTCAAGTAAGATTTTACCATAACCTTGTCTTTTCAGTTCGGGTGTTATGCAAATCGGTCCCATTGTTAAAATAGGAACATCTTTTCCGTCATCAGCTTTTATCACAGCTTTCATAAACATATTCTGACCTATAATTTTGCCGTCTTTTTCCATAACAAAATCAAGTTCATGTATAAAGGCGTCGTCATGTCTAAGCTGATTTATCACATAGTGTTCAAGACAACCTGGTCTGTAAACATTCCAAAATGATTCCCGAATCAGGTTTTCAACCACGCGTCGGTCTTCTTTTCTTTCTAAACGAATTATTAAGTCTTCTTTACTCATTATTTTTCTCCTCCTGATAATTGTTGACTGCAATATAGGGAGGCTTGTGCGGATTTGTATTACACAGCCTCCCGACTATGCTACAATATCCAAGGTGTTGTTTTTCTTCAAACAGCAATACTCCTTAAAATAAAATTATATAATCAAGCCTTACGGCAGGATTTAATGTAATTATACCACATCATGCGAAATCTGTCACTACTTTCGATGCATTTTAATACAAAAGAAAAAAGCGGTATAGAGAATGAACAAATAATCATTCTCTATACCGTTTGTTGTTATTCAAGATGATAACACAAT
>JAZRIR010000015.1:0-2156 GCA_045645365.1 Clostridia bacterium
AGCATATTATTTTCGTCAACATATAAATCTGCCTTTTTGATTTGAATTGCAGTTTCCAAACCCTTACCCTTTTCTACATGTGCCATAACTAAACTTGCATTACCCTTTTTAATGCCTTTTGCTGTGACTTGCATTAAGCCAGCAGGGTAAAGTTCTGAATAATTTTTTTCAGGTGGATAGTCGGTAGCCTTTTCTGTAATTTCAAGCTTATCTTTTGTATAGTCAATAACCTTCCATTCGTATCCGTTGTCATATTCGCGTTCAAATAATTGTTCTGCTTTGTAGTTGTTTCTTGAATCGATATAGAAAAGTCCGGTATCAAAAGGAATCTCAACGCTTATTACACCAAGTGCATAAGGCGCAAGTTCACCCTGATTGAAATAAAGCACCATCGAATTGTGTGTGATGTAGAACTGAACGTATCCAAGATATTCATTCACATAATCATGCGTATATATATCAACTGATTCAGGTGCTATCTCCTTTATCTTATCAACAAATAAATTTGTTGCAAACTTAACCAAAGAAACATCCAGCTGATCTTCCATGAGTAATTCTGAAACAGAAAGTTCCACATCATAGCTTGTGCTATATGTTCTCGACTCCATTGTTTTTGTAGGATGAACGCCGCCCACATTTACATATTTGTGGCTAACAAATGAAAGGTATCCCCAAATACTGTAAGTTTGTTCGTAAGTAAGTTCATAAACAAAAGGTACAAAAGCATCCCCCATTTGTTTTCGCAAAGCAAGTGCATCTTCCTTCTTTTCTCTTGCTTCTTCCAAAAGCCTATCAACATCCCACTTATAATATCTGTTAATTGTATCGAATGTTGAATTTTCATTGGGATTTTCAACAACAGGATAATATGCAACCACTTCAATTAACACATTCCCCTCATCGTCGGTTATGGTTTCTTCAAATTTTTGGGCATGTATGGTATATGCTGATGCAGGTGAACAAATATATACATTTTTTGTATCTCCTGCCCAATCCACATCGCACTCAAACGCCTCTGATATTGCTCTGAGTGGCACTAATGTTCTACCGTCTTTTATTTTTGCAGGTACATCAAGGTCTATTTCCTTGCCGCCCGAATACATCTTTTTTTCGCCTATGGTAAGCACCAAGCTATCATCTGCTCTTCGTGCGGAAACAATCTGTTTGCCGTCCTCTTCGGAATAATAAACTGCACAGCCCATGGTTTCAAAAATAGTTCTGAACGGAACCAGAGTTCTGCCATTTTCAATAATAGGCTCCACATCAAAAGTCAGCAAATCGTTGTTGTAAATAACATCCAGTTTATCTTTATTTTTTTCATTAAATGCAGAAAGACGTTTGCCTACATTTTCTTCGAGATTTCTGAAAAAGAACTGATAATCATAAAGATGATATATACCATCATCAAAAAGTTTTCCGGGGTAATCTTCAGGCTTTACATCTGTAACCTTAAGCGTTCCTCTTTCTTCATCTATGTAAGCACCGGTAAGATTTGGAATTTCTTCCTTGATGTTTCCTGAATAATCGGTAAAACAAGCACCTTTATTAAGAGACTTATCGGCAACTTCTGATGTTGTTTTCCAGTTAAGCGGATTTATAGAGTATGTTTTTTCATTTTCACCAACTATTAATGAAGAAGCAATATCCTTATCTTCACTATTGAATGTAACAATCACACCTGTATCTGTTTCTCCTTCGGCAGGCATAAGATGCGGATATTCTTTAACCTCATCTTCGGTAAGTTTCCAACCAATAGGGTATGCAGCAACAAGTCTTCTCTGATACTGTGGTTCATCAAACAAATCTTTCATCAAACGGATTATCATATCCGCACCCTGTGAAAATCCTGCAAGTATCAACGGTCTTGTGGCGTCTGTCTGATCAGCAAAGTAAAGAAATGCTTTTTTAACATCTTCGTATGCTGCACTAAGATATTTTTCCTGTTCTTCTTCGCTAAGGCTGTAAACAGGGAATGTTGCCTGTCTGTAATAAGGTGCGTAAACTCTTGCAACATCGTCATAAATGCCAAGTTCCATATTAGTAGCACCGTCAAAGCTCTCACGGTATTTTTCATCTGTTATGTAAGCATTATAATTTCCTTCTTTGCCCATATCAACTGTTGGACATACAAAGAAAAGATCTGCAGGTTTGTCATC
>JAZRIR010000016.1:0-94237 GCA_045645365.1 Clostridia bacterium
AATCAGGAACTCGGTATTTGCGACTACATCTCCCCTACTACTCCACCTGAAAATGACGATGAAACGACAATTTTAAGTAGTAGTATCACTGGGACGATATCTGGTAATAAAAACCTTAAAGTTGGCTTTGAGCGTACATATACGGCGAATTTGGTTGATGAGGATGGTAATGTAGTTGAGTGGTCTGATGATTTTAGTTGGAACATTCCTGATAGCATTGATGCAACTTCAACTGTTAATGGTGGCGAGATTGAGTTGTTAGTTGAAGATGAAGATTTGATTGATGAGAAATTTAAACTTGAAATCATTTATGGCGATAAGGTAATTGGTGAATTAGAAATCACCATTATAAGTGCATTTTAGGGGGTGATTGATTGGGTAAGGCGAGAAGCTATGAAATTATAGAATATCGCAACAAGATTTTACAGGCAATCTGTAAATCAGAAGAACTTGTGAAACTTCTTGGTTGTAAAAACGAAGAATATCCAGAAGACATTCTTCCTTATCAATGGGTGTTCCCCCACGAATTTATCCCCGACACAATCACCAAAACTGAACGATATGTCAACTTTGATGTTAGTGCTACACTCGACACTCGCAATAATACATACAAAGACTTAACTATATATTTCTTTGTGTTGTGCCACGAAGATGTAATTAGATATAAGGGTGGTCTTTGGTATGATAAGGCAGTTTGTGAACTAGACAATATCTTTTGTGAGAACAATATTTTAGGTGTGGGTAAAACCTATTTGGTGAGCAATGTGCCCTATTGTCCACAGCAGAAATTCAAAGGAAGGCTATTGAAGTTTGAAGTAAAAGATTTCAATAATGGATTGAAATATGGTAAATAAAAAGAGTTTCCTTAATTTGAGTTCTGTTGATATTGTGCCGAAACTATCTGTGAGAATACCTACTGTTGGCGAGATTCTTGAAGATGAGCAGAAATATTACGGGCTCACATCTTCTCTCACTATCAGCCCGTTTCAGTATATGGTTCAGTTAGATGATGCAGGTATAGATTATACACAAATATCCGATTATGATTTATTTTTAATGATGTTCCCGGCGTATGCTCAGTCGGACTTGTCTATGCTTTTTGGAGATTTAGACACCTCTGATTTTGGTGCATATATGAATGATAAGGGCGAAAAAGTCTTATATAGTCCTAAAAATGAAATCATAATTGACGAGTTGATATATAACGAATTGGCAGATACGATACGCAAAATCAATTCGTATGAAAAAGTAAAATATAAGCCGGGTAACGAGTCTGCAAAAAAATATCTATTAGAAAAAGAACGTAAAAAGCAAAAGAGAAATGCTAAAAAGCCATATGAACCATATTTAGAGAAAATGGTGGTCGCATTGGTAAATACAAGCGAATTTCCGTATGACTATGATAGTTGCATGAATTTGTCTATATATCGGTTTAACCAAAGCGTTAAGCAGATAGGTCATAAAATTGCGTTTGATAATACGATGATAGGTGTTTATGCAGGAACTGTTGATACATCCAAGATGACCAACAAAGATTGTTTATCTTGGATTGCAAAATAAATATGTTTGAAACTAAGACCCGATGGGTCTTTTTATTATGAAATTTTTACAAGGAGGAAATACATATGAATCTTGATAAGTTTACTATTACCTCTTATGACCAGTATGTAGGTTTTGACAGAACAACTGGAAGCCTTGAAATGGTTATGGATGAATTGACAGATTTTACACTTTCTCAGGAAGAGGAAAAGAATCCTCTTACTGGTAAGGGCGGAAGAACAATTGGTTCTTTAAAGAAAAATAAGAAGGTTACAGGTAAGGGTACTAACGGTATGCTTGTTGGCGGTGCTCTTGCAGCTATGACAGGTTCTGAAATTGAAGATGGTAACTTTACTATCAGATATACAGACAGAATTATTGTAACTTCTAATAAGGGTGCTACAACAGAAAAAGCTATCGGTACTGCTGGTAACGAAATCGGCACTATCTATGTAAGAGATGAAAAACAGGCTTATATTTCTGGCGGCAAGAAGCTTACTCAGACAAGTGCAGACCCTGCTACTGGCGAGTTCTCTTACGATCCTGAAACAAAAGAAATTACTTTCTTTGCTGGCGATGTTGCTGACGGAGTAGAAGTAATTGCATTCTATGATGCTACTGTTGAGGGCAAGAAGATTAGCAACGATTCTGAAAAGTATAGCAAAACATTGCAGTCTTTCATCGACGTTACATGTCAGGATGCTTGCGACAACCTGTTCCATGGTCAGTTTATTATCGAAAGAGCTGACTTTAACGGTACGTTTGACATTGCTGGTGGTTCTGACCCTGCAACACTTGGATTTGAGTTTGAATCTCTTCCTAACATTTGTACAGGAAAGACAGATTTGTGGGATTTTATTGTCTTCGATTAATGACTTTGATGGGGAGTTGTGTTTAATAGCATAACTCCTCCTCTATTTTTTTATGGAGGTAAATATGGCAGAAACAAAAAAGATTCCTTGTCGTGTATGCGGGAAACTTTTTACGCCTTGTGCATATTGCCAAACACACGCAGATGTATTTAGATGGCGTAATTTTGCCTGTTCAATAGAGTGTGCTCAGAAGTATATTGCTGACACTCTTGAATATCGTAATGCTTCGAAGAACAAGATTGTTAAACCTATTGTAGCAGATGTTGTTGAAGAAAACATTGAACAGACCGTTACGACAAAGAAGAAATCAAAAAAGAAAATCTCAACTGAAATAGTTGAGACTGAAATTGAAAATAACGAAACCGAATAAGGATATTGTGTATTGAAATGGGGCTATGGCTGACACAATATTTTTCGTGTTTCGCTGTAGCCCCATTTTTTACGATTGAGGTGATTAACATAAAACAAGGAGTTACATTTGATTCCTTAAACGAGGTTTATCAGTATTATAATGACCAAGTTTTGAAGATAGTCAATATAAAGCAGTTATTGTTTTATGCCGACGTGTGTGGCATTCAGCCCGATTGGATTGGCAAGTCTGCTTATGACGGAAAACTTGTAGCCTATTACGGCAAAGAACGCACCAAGGAATGTTGGGAGCGTTGGAAACGATTCGATACTGAGTAATCTTTGGAGAATAATATTATAGAAATGGAGTATTGTATATGAATAAATTAAAACAAGGAATGATATTTCCCAATCTTAAATCAGCTTTTGTATTTTTGGGAATTGAGAATGAATATTTTGGTCAAGGTAAAAACAAAAATCTTAAGTTAAGCGAATTCTGTAAGTGGCACAGAATTAACAAACATTCGCTTATGATTGATGAGGTATATGATGAAAGAAAAACTTTGTATGTAGAGCAAAAACATTACACATTAGAGGATTTAAGGGATAATTTTATAAATGTGTTTGAGAAGTTTGGTAGAGTACCTACATATAACGAGTTTGAAGAGAATACAAATATAAGTTTAAATACATATGCTAACAAACTTAAATTATCAGGTTGCGTATATGATGAACTGATAGAAATGTATTTGTCAAAAGAAGAAAGAAGACGATATAGAGATTATATGAATAAACATCGTCAATCTTTAGGTCGTTCTCAAGGAGTAAAGAATTTTATTAAACATACAGACGAAGATTTGAGAATGAATTTCACAAAAATATTTGACCATTATTATGAATTGTATCAAGCTTATCCTACAAGAGCAATTTTCAACAAAGTTTCAAAAATAGACGAATCTGTATATCGTAAAAAATACAATATGCGATGGTCAGAACTATGCATTTATTATGGTTATCAAATACCAGCACGGTTCAAGGCAGAAAAACTTGCTTTAGAAATATGTAAAAACATCTTTCGCAAGGACTATATTCCTCAAAAAACATTTGATTGGCTTATCAACGAAACTAACCATCATTTGTTTTGCGATGGGTACTTTGAAAATCTAAATTTAGTTATTGAATTTGATGGTGCGGGGCATAGAAAACCTATTAAGTTTGGTAGTGACGTGGATTGCTTAGATAGGCAGAAACACAATGATGCTATTAAGGATAATTTGTTGAGTAGTCATGGTATTACTATTGTTAGAATTGATAGCCGATTAGAATGGTATACCGAAGAAGGTATGCGCGAAATTATAACTTCGGAACTTGCAAAGAAAAAGATTAATTTACATTCCTTGTTGAAAGTTTCATAACTATAAATTATTTTTGGAGGATTAACTATGGAATTTTTAAATGAATTTATGATGCCAGTTGTACTCGGTATTTGTTTAGTAATTGGTTGGATAGTTAAGAAGTGGATTGCCGACATTGACAATAAATACATACCTACTATTGTAACTATTCTTGGTGCATTTTTAGCAGTATGGTTTAACGGCTGGTCTGTTACTCCTGAGATTATATTGAGTGGTCTTGTAACAGGTGCGGCTTCAACTGGTATGCATCAGCTCTTCACTCAGTTTATCGACAAGACAAACTAATGAAGGGCGGGTACTATATGAATGGAAGCGATACAGAATTTAATACACTATAATTGGTTTATTGTGGTGTCGGCTATAATTGCCGCCATGATAGCGTTTAAGTTCTTGTCTGATTTATTTGAATGGTTTGTAAAGAAGTTTGGTATTGAAACAAAATCAATGCGTGAAAAACGTGAGAGCAAAGAACTTCTTGCAAAGACAGCCGAGAACTTGGCTAAGTTACAAGAGCGACACACTGAAGACGAAGAAACCTTTAGAAACAACCTAAATGATTATATGAAAGAAAGTCGAGAAGACCGCAAAGCTTTACATGATGAGATGAAGCAATACTCGCAAAATAGAATTGATGACCGTAAGCAGTCTTTTCAAATTCAAAAAGAACTTACTGACTCTATTAAAGAAATTGTCAAAGGACAAGGTGAAAGAGATGGGCAAATTGCCGCTCTTATGGAAGGTAGCAAAGAACTACTCGGTGACACCATAGACCAACGTTACGATAAATACATATCGTTGGGTGGCATTCCTCAAAATGAGGTTGACGAATTTGATGCTATCTACAATGCGTACAGAGGATTAAAGGGCAATCACGGCAGAGAGACAAAATATAAATATGTCAAAGAGCATTTGCCTGTATTGCCGGTTAAGACGGAAGTTATTACAAATAATTAATCATTAAAAGAGTGGTTTTAAAGTGATTTGAGACCACTCTTTATTATTTAAAGAGGTGTTTGAAATAGCACAAAAATGCAAGATGATTAGCATTGATAGTTCATCGAGTAAAACTGGTTGGACTTACTTTGAAGATGCTAAATATAAAAAATCGGGTGTTATAGATTTTGACACCAATGAATGTAAAAAGAAATATAAAGGCAATTCCGACCAAAGGATTGAAGATATGTGTTTAGCAGTCATCAATCTGTTAAAGGAATATAAACCAGATATTATAGTCATTGAAAAGCTGAACGTAGGCAGAAATATGGTTGCGGTAAGACATCTTTCTAAAGTGATTGGTGTTGCATACTGTTATTCTATCTTAAATGACTGTTTTTATTATGAGATACAGGCAACTCAATGGCGTAGTCAAATTGGAATACAAGCAAAGAATAGAAAGCGTGACGAGTTTAAACAATTAGCTATTGAATACGTAAAAAATACCCTCGGCATAGATGTAACGGATGATGAAGCCGATAGTATTTGTGCGGGGATTGGATATATAAAAATGTTTACTGAAGGAGGTGTGGCTGATGTTTTATGATTTCATTTGCCCTAAGTGCAATAAAACCGAAACAATACAGATGCGAATTACACAGTATACGGCAGATGGTCACGAGTGTCCTTCTTGTAAAGCCGAAATGAAGAGAGACCCGAAATCACTTGTGTGTGGTATGTCAATCGACACAACTGGGGATTTCTATAGAAAATGCAATTAGGAGGTGTATCAGTTGGTTTTAAAGATGTCAAAAGACAAAGCCTTAGTGATTACAAAGTCGAGCACTACATACAAGAATGAACATAATGCCGAGACAATTAAAATCATTATGCCAAAACAAATTGATGGCAAAGATTTAAAACAGTGTTCAATCTGGCTAAGTTTTATGAATGAAGAAAAACTTGGCAAAGCAATTGATGTGTCAGAGTTCTTAACAGACTACTCCCCTACCTACTACTATATTGAAATACCTATGGATAACATTTTCACTTATGTTTCTGGTAAGATTCAGATATGGTTGAAGTTGTTGGATAGTCAGACAGAGATGGTTGATTACACTAACTATGTTACTCACTATATACAGAAACATCCTGACGAAGAACTTGAGGGTGAAGTAACTGAACAGGAACGGTCTGTAATAGAAAGTCTGGCATTGAAACTTGATGCAACCTCTATTCAGTTAGGCGAAGTAACTGCTAAGGTTGAGGATATTGATGAATATGTAAGTGAGTTACAAGAGGGTGAAGTTATGTTGGTTCAGCCTATGCTTACTGCAAAAATATATGATGACGAGACTGGCGAATAGAATGCCAGTTTCATCTGGTTTTTATTTTATATTAAATTTGAAGGAGAAATGTAAATGATTACTTATTTTAAAATGAAGATGGCAGAATGGAAAGTTAAAGGTCTGTTCTATGGAACTATTGCTTCTTTTGTAGATAATAAGTCCGGCAGATTACAGACAATTTTAAACCTATTTGATTCTGTTAAAGGATTAACTGGCGAAGAACTGAGAACAGAATTTATCTCTGGTCTTGCTGGAATTATACACGACGAAGCAGAACAGGCTCGTCAGAACGAAACCAATGAAGAGTAATGGAATGTCTCTTTTATGGTGAAATTTGAGGTGATTTGATGGCGAGAACCTTTACGTCTATTTCACAAATTGAAGGTTTTCTAAATAAAGCAATTGAGGCGGCAGTAAAAAATTCTTGTGAACGACTCTCAAAAAAATTGAAAGAATTTATATCAACTGAATATTATGACCAATACAATCCAAAAGAATACATTAGAACGTATCAGTTTTTAAATTCTGCAACAACCGAAATGTTAACCAAAAACAGCGGAAGAATTTATATGGATAAGGATGCTATGAATTATAAAGAGTGGACTGGTGAGTTACAAATACACTATGGTTCGTTGGGTTATCATGGTTCGCTTGGAATTAGAACAGACGGACGTTTTTGGGATGCCTTCGCTGAATTTTGTGAAAAAAATGTACGTCAAATATTTAAAGAAGAATTAATAAAACAAGGTATTCCAATTATAAATTAATCGTTAACTACTCCCCCTTTTCTTTTCGGGAGTATTTTTATGCAATTTTTTAGAAAAGGAGGAGGATAAATGCATGGATGTTTTACAGGCGATAGTTAAACTTATAGCCGACACTTCAAGTTTGCAAAAGGATATTAATAAACAGACCTATACTGCAAAAGTTGGTGTTAATACCAGCGATATTAATAAGGCTGCAAGTGAGTTGTCAAGATTGTCTCAGCAAAAAACAATGCAAACATGGGCTAATAACAATAGTAAAGCCATGAAGATTTGGGGTGGACAAGTTAATGATATTATCGCAAAAATGGGTTCTCTTGACAAAGATATGTCGAAAGCCGATTTTTCAAATTATGTCAAGCAGTTCAGGTCAATTCAAAATGAAGCCATAAGAACTGGCAATATAGGCAAGACATTTGGAGATAAAATAAAGACTGCTTGGGAAAAATTTGGCGGTTGGAGTTTGGCTACTAAGTCTTTAATGTTGGCATGGAAAGAATTTAAAGAGGGCGTTCAGTTCGTAAGAGAACTTGACGATGCTCTTACTGACGTTGCGTACACCTCAAATGTTTCTGAGACACAATTGAAGAATCTTGGAAACAGTGCTGTAGGAATGGCTAAAGATTTGAGTGCTTCTGCAAAAAATGTATTAGAGGCAGTAAAGATATATTCAACAGCCAAGGCAACGGCAGATGATATTTTACGTAAGTCTAAACCTGCCATTATACTTTCAAATGTTTCGGGTATGAGTGGTGCAGAGTCTTCAAAGACAATTCAAACATCTCTCAACCAGTTTGAACTAGAAGATACAGAAGAAGCTTTAATGGATATAGTTGATACTCTTGAATACACATCAAGTCAGCTTAACTATGATTTCACGGAAGGTATGAAGCAAATTACTGAAGGTATTGAGGCTTCGGGTAGTGTTGCAAAGAATGCTGGGCTGGATATGCAAGAGTATGCTGCTATGGTTGGTGTTGCTGTTGAAAAGACTGGTCAATCAGGTAGTACCATAGGTAATGCGTACAAAACCATATTTTCTCGTATTACAAAAGCCTCTGAAATAGAAGGAACTATGGTAGATGACATCTCAAAGGCTGAAGAAGCGCTTAGAGGTATTAATGTTCAAGTACGTAGTTCAAATAATGACTTTAGAGATATGACCGACATTATGGCTGATATTGGCAAAGTGTGGGATGGTTTGACCGATACACAAAAAGCCAAGGTTGGTTATGAGGTTGCTGGCATCAGACAGTTGAACGTCTTAAATTCGCTTTTCGGAGCATGGAACGAGTATTCTGAAATAGTAGAAAACTCTGAAGACAGAGTTGGAATGGCTCTTAAGAACCAAGAAGAATATGCTGACTCTCTTGGTGGTCGTCTCGAAGAACTTGGGGCAACTGGTAAATCAATATGGAATAATATACTTAACACAGAAGATTTCAAGAGTGCGGTATCACATTTGACAAGTCTTTTGGGGTTACTTGATGATATAACTGGATTTTTAGGAACAAATGGAACTTTGGCGGTAGCTGCTGGTGCAATCTTTGGTGCAAAAAACTTCGGTAGACCTAAAATGTTTGGTCTCAAACTATTGTTTTGAAATTGCCGAATATCATAAGTGTTCTTTCGGATACGGAAGTTTTCTTATGGTCAGTAGTGAAATACACTATGGTAAATGCTCGATAACGCCTGAATAGGCATACAGTTTATAATACTGTATCTGGGAAGCACGTAAACCTCACACTACTCCCCTATTATAGTGACATAATAGATTATAGTGACAATGTGTGAACTCGTGTGGTCAGGTCGGAAGCATCTCTTTGAGATGAACCGCCACAGCAATGAAATGGGCACAGTATATAATTGAAATATTATATACTGAATAGTCATTCGGTACTAAACTGAATACGACAGTTTATTATAAGTAGGGACTTATCCTCTACTTTCGTATAGTGGAACTCTCATTGCCAGAGTTGATAAGGTGGCAATAAATCATGAATTTTATAGTGGAAATATAAAAGCACCCAAACGGGTGCTTATTTTGATAATAAAACTATGTAGGTTTTTTAACGAATTACATATTACCTAAATTAATAAGGAATGCTAACAACCAAATGCCAGCAGCTATAAGACCTAAGACAAATGTAAATTTAACCATACTCTTTATGCTTTTGGTAGTTTCAAGTTGTTCGGCTGCAATCAATAATGGTAAGTCCTCATTTGTAACACCATCGAGAAGGACTCTCTGCTCTACTCCTTCGGAGTTTTTTATAATAATATCATCTTCTTTTTTATATTTTACTTGTTCAACATCAAGTACACCAAGTCTTGCCAATTTCTTTATTATATTAATGTTTGTTTTCATTGTAGAAAACCTCCTCTATTATTTATATAAATAATTATATCATAAATAGGTTGGAAAATCAATACAGTTTGTAGATTCTATAAAAATATGTATTCCACAACATATTACAATAAATAGTATGAATATCAAAACATGGATTAGTGATTTGTCATATGCATCTACGGCTGTAAATAGTGTAAAACAAGCAACAACTACCACTGCTTATGCAAATGCTGTTAAGAATTTATCTTTAAGACAAGCAGAATTGGCTTTGTCAACTAAAAATCTTTCAGCCGAACAACAAAGAGAGATTTTAGTTACTGCTGGGCTTATTAAAGAAACTGGAACTTTAACTGTGGCTCAGGCTACGGAGGCACTTACTACTGATACAAGAAATGCCGCTGATGTAGAAGCGTTAATGTTAAAGGCTGGCTTGATTACGGAACTCGGAGCAGAGACAACTGCCACAATCACTGTAGATGCCGCCAAACTAAAAGAGTTGGTTGATACAAAGGTATTGACACAAGCAGAAGCAGAATTACTTGCTATGAAGGCAGGTGTTACTCTCCAAAGCACAAAAGAAGCTGCTACATTAATTGCAAGTAATGCTAAACTTGGAAGTAGCTTCGTTATTATGGGTAAAACGGCTGGAGCCGCATTAAAAGGTATTGGGACTGGACTTCTTTCATTTGCTTCAGCACATCCTTTAATTGCTGCATTAGTTGGTGTGGTTAGTATTGTCGGTTTGGTAACAACCGGAACTAAAAAACTACGAGAAGAGCAAGAGCAAGCAATAGAGACAGCACGTTCTCTCCAAGAAGAATATCGTAGTTCTACCAAGAGTTTATCAGATAATATTTCATCGTTAGAAAGTCAAAAAGATGAGTTTGAGAGACTGTCCAAAGGTGTAGATGATTACGGTAAAAATATTTCGTTATCGTCTGATGAATATGATAGATACAAGTCTATCGTGGCGGAAATTCTCGGTTATTCTCCTGAACTTATACAAGGATATGATGCAGAGGGTAACGCCATTGCGAATAAAAATAGTTTAATAGAGCGTTCTATTGAACTTATGAAAGAAGAGCAGCGTCAGAAGTTAAAAGAAATGACTACTGACGAAAAGACCGGCACGGCTTACGAAGGTGCAAAGGCTGGTTGGGAACAAACAAAGGGCTATAAAGGTGCAAATACTCGAAACGAAATTGCTCGTTGGTTTGATAATAATGCTTTACGTGGCGGTGTAAATTACGAAGTTGACATAGCCGAGGCTCTTGGAATAAAAGACGAATGGAAAGAAGAGGGTAATAATCTTCAAAATGCTATAATTAATAATATAGATACTGTCGCAAAGAATATCAAAGACAAAAAAGAAGAATTGCTCGCTATTTCTGATAGAGATGGAAACGCCATTTTCTCAGTAGACGAAATTAATGCAATGATTGAGCAGGCGGATACTTGGCAAAGACAATATTCAAAATGGCAACAAGATATTGAAGATGCAAAACATGGTATGGATGACCAGTTTGAATTATATGCTCAAAGAGCCGACGGATATAACGATTTAACTGATGCTCAAAAAGCTTTTGTGAATGAATACATTAAAGCCACTGGGGAAATTGTTGATGCTGAAGGCAACTTGTTATCAAAAAATGAAATTATAAAGAAAGCCGAAGGATATGAGAGTTTTGTTAATAAACTTGCAGATTCTTCTGATGTAGCACAAGAAGCAATTAACAAATTGTTTGCATTAGACATCAACAAAATGTCGGCTACTGACTATGAAAATCAAGTTGGTAAGTTGTTACAAATCATCACCAAAGAACTAAATCTTAGCCAAGAAGAGTTAGAAGGTCTTATTGTACAACTTGGCTTTGATGTCGATTTTACAAAAATTGAAAACCTAAAATCTCAACTAAGAAATAAATTTGGAGACGAGTTTAACGATGTTATCAACGAATTAAGTTTGGAAGAGTTAGAAATTGCATCTAAACTGAAATTTGTTGAAGGTATGACTCCTGATGATTTGCGTACCGAAATTGATGCTTTAAGTAGCAGAGATATAACGATAGATGTTAAAGTTAATGAGACTTTTAGCGATATCGTTAATGACACGATGAGCAAAACTCAATCTGTTGTTGATAGTACAACCAAATCCTTTGAAGGTCTCGCAAAAGTACAAGAAGCAGTTGCTAATGGATATAAACTATCTACGACAGCCGCTTTGGAATTAGCAAAATCGTATCCTGAAATTCTTAATGGTGCAACAACAACAGCAGATGGACAGATGAAGTTGAACAAAGAGGTTGTTGACGCTGTTCTTTCTGGGAATCAAGCACAGTTAGATAGTGCTATCGATAAGCAAATAGGTGAACTTGAAGCCGAGAAAGTTTCTTTAGAGGCAAAGAAGCAGTCTGCAATTACTGGATTGCAAATTGTAGAAGCTGCTTTAATGGCTGAGGATGCTGCCGACAAACAAAAGGCTATTGAAAAAATCAAGACAGCCAATGAAGTTCTTGATGAAATGATTAAGGCTGGTTACTCAGAAACAGAAGCTAATCGTATTGCTTGTGATGTAATGTCCGGAAACACTACCGAATATGACAGAATCGCAAAAGAAGTTGCTCAAAATGCTGATTCCAACTTTTCAATTTCCGCTAAAAATATAGCTGATAATGTCTTCAAAAATATGAAGAACGCTGCTACAAGTGTTTTAAACTTTGGTAAACAATGTTGGGAATCTGCAAAAGCTTTCTTAGGAATAGGTTCAAAAGACCCTTCTTCTCCAAATGATGTTATGGGTGGAAGTGGCGGAACTGGCGATACTTCCGATGATTACAAATTAGTTGATGACGGAACATTTGATTCATTCGATGGTTCTTCTATTGAAGATTTAAACCTTCAGTTAGATGAATTGAAACTCAACTTACAAGATACAATTACAGGTATTGATGATGGATTGTCGGCAATAGATGGGCAAATTTCTGCTTTAAATAGTTTAAAAATTCAAAGTAATAATAGAGACTTTGACTCTGGCGATTCAAAGAAAAGCGGAGGTTCAGGTTCGGATAAAAATTCCCCCGAATATACTGATCCAACGGATGCGATTATTGACAGAATTAATCTCAAGCAGAAAGAGTTAGCGATTGAAGAAGAACGACTTGAAAATGAAATTGAGCTTGCGGAGGCTTCAGGAGACAATAAAAAGCAAATTTCATTGACGAATGATTTAATTGCTACTCGCAAAAAGAGAGTTGACGAGCTTAATACTGCAAACGCTGGACTTCATCAAATGGCTGAAGATTTACGCAATAGCACACCTCAATGGAATGAAGAAGAGTGGTTTAACAGTCAAGGAGAAGAAACTGAGGCATATAATAGCCTTTATAACTCAAGTTCAAAAGAAGAACAAGAAAAAATTAAAGACCAATTTGAGAAAATTTCTAAAATTAAAGAGGCTTGGGTTGCCAACGACGAAGAACTTGTTGAACTCAACAAAGAACTTCTTCAAGATGCTGAAAATCTTAATGAAATCTATGATGAGTTGGCAAACTCACAAATCAGTGATATTGAGCACCAAATTGAATTGAATATCAATAATAACGGCGAGGATTTTGACAATCGTGCTTATTATAAACAAATTCAAGATATTGCTCATGCTGAAGCAAATAGACTCCGTGCTTTAGACCCTGAAAAATATAAAGAGCAAATTCAGGAATGGCAGAACATTTGGTGGGATGCTCAACACAACATCGAAGATTGGCTTGACGATATGTTTTCAAAAGCAAACGATTTTGGTTCTTCCGTTCTCGATTCTAGGAGCACTTTACTCCAATCCTATTATGATGTTACAAACTCTATCGCAGAAGCTCAACACAATATAAACAAAGAACTTGAAGCGTCGAAAACAATGTATGAATACCTCGACGAAGACACTCGTAAGTTGTTGTTTAACCAAGAAGATTATAATGTTTTATGTAAAGAATTAATCGACATTCAAAGCGAAGCAGACAGGTTACAAAGACAGTATGAATACGACCTTAAGCACTCAACTCTAGATACCATTGAAGAAATTACTTCTAACTATGAAATGCAATATGAAACGCTCATGAAGAGTTATGAGATCGCAAAGGCTGATTTAGAAATAGCTAAAAAGAAGCAAAAGTTAGACAATGTTCTTAACGAGCGCAATGTTCGTATGCGTATTAATGGTGAGTGGCAATACGTTGCAAAAACACAAGACGTTATTGATGCCCAAAGTGAGTTAGCAGATGCTGAATATGCAAAAAGAGTTGAAGAAGCAGGTCTTACACAGCAAGAATCTATTAATAACTTGACCAAACAACAAAATGAATTAACCACTGTTATTAATAAGTTTGAGAGTGGTGTTATTAGTTTAGATGAAGCTGTTGCAAGCGCTATTGAAGCCATTGGTTTTTTACCAAGTGCTTTGGCTTCTATGTACTCCAATATATCACAAAAAACTAATACTGAGGGAAATAATTCTTCAAGTGGTAGTTCATCATCAAGTAGTTCTTCTAGTGGTAGAATATTGCATGTTGGAGCAGATGGGAAAGCACCTTCTGGCGCAAAAATCGGAGACACCATAAGGACTGCTGGTGGAGATTATAAGATTGTAACTGCTATAACGCCGGGTGCTGAGTTTAATTCATCATCGGGTCATTATTCTATTAAAATAAAAGAAGAACTTGCAAATGGAACTCGTTCTACATTAGGCGGTGCGACATTGCTGGGCGAAGAGGGTTTTGAGGCATTTATAGACAATAACGGTCATCTTATCCCTATTAATCAGCCTACAATCGGAAATATCAGTTCTGGAGGTATTGTGTTCAACCAAGACCAAATGACTAATTTAAGAAGCCTTTGGGATTTGAGTAATATTGGAACTATGCCATCTCATAACATTTCTAGCATAACAAACAGGCAGATGAGCGAGATAACTAACTATCAAATGTATGGAGATATGATATTTGATGGTAACAATCCAGAAGAAATCTTTAAAAAGATGGCTGATTTCTTTAAAAATACAAGATATAAGAGTAATTAATTATAGGGCGGTAAAACACCGCCCTTTTTATATTTAAAGAAAGGAGTGATTAAATGGCACAAAGACCTACATTTCCTTCCCCATATTTAAGTGGGATTGATGCTACTGTTGATAATGACTTTATTTGTCTTATAAATGATAAAGATATTATAACGGACTTTGTTTTTACGATAACTGAATATATTGAAACTACTGAAAACAATAAAACGATTACAAGTTTTAAAGAAGTATATACGTACTCCAAAGAAGAAACTGAACCGATTTATGGTGGAAGTGGAAATAACTCGTATCTTATAGTTACAGTTCCGGCTGACGAAGGCGTTTTAAATAATGTCGGAACCAAAAAAGACGGAATTATACATACAGGCAAATATAAGTGGAAAGTTAAACTTACGGATAACTATGGCAATATTGCTGAAAGTAAGGAGTATTACTTCAAGTGCATTGCGAAA
Source organism: Clostridia bacterium (assembly GCA_045645365.1). Taxonomy (GTDB): domain Bacteria; phylum Bacillota; class Clostridia; order UBA1381; family UBA1381; genus RGIG1988. The sequence continues at coordinate 15,088 of JAZRIR010000016.1, forward strand.
CCGAAAATAGAAATAACGTCGGATAGCATTGTAAGCGGGAGTTTAAATAGTGCAAATGCAATATTTACTGGTAGTTATCAATGTGATTCTCCATTAGTTTATTATCGTTTTATCCTAAAAAAGGATAATGAGATAATAAAGGACACAGGTGAGATTTATTCACAATATATATCCTTTGAGTATGATATGTTTATACAAGGAAATTACTCTCTTTTACTTCAAACAGAAAATGATGGAAAAATGAAATCAGAAGAAACACTGAATTTTACCGTTGATTACACACCAGCATCAACCAATGTCGCTCCTGAATGTTACGTTTCATCTGACGAAAACTCTGTGGTTGTAGATTTTTCTGAGGTTATGACCATACCCGGAACTTATATGCCAGATACAGAATTATATCAACAAATCGATATATCTGACACTTTAAAAGGTGTATATATCCCTAAAAACACAGAGTTATATTGGCAACAAAGAGTTGGTGTTTCCGATAATCTTGATATAGATGAAAATGCATTTGCTGTTCAGCTTATGGTTAACTTACCATACGGAAAACAAGGCAAAATCATAGAAATTTCAGGCGATAATAGCATTTCTATATCCTTTGATGGATTCAGAATAAATTATCAATATTCAAGCGGAACTTCAGGCTCTACAAGTATATATAAAAACGACGAATATACATCAGCCAATATTCTTTCGACTGAAACTATTGATAATGACAAGATATACGCCTTTTCTTTTAATGCATCAGATGAGTATAACTTTACAGAAGAATACAAATTTGCGTTACAAAACCCAATGAATATGTATTGGTGGCTACTTACAATAACACCGGACGGAGTGACCGCTACGAAAGGAGCTGAGGTAATTGTATAATCGAATTACGATTTATGGAGATTTGAATGTTAACTATATGTGGGCAAAATCATCGTCAAAAGCAATAGCCGACGCTTCGACACTAGATAAGCCTACATGGGACGGCGAAACAGTTGCCTTGGCTAATTTTAATTCAGGAGAAGGTGCATCAAGTTATGATGGAGCAAGTTTTGATTTCTCTACATACAGAATTTACAGAAAAGACAAAAATAAAGATACACTAAAATATATTGCGACTGTTGGGTCTGATATTAAGAAAATTAAAGATTATACAAATTATTCTAATAATGAGTGTATTTATCTTATTTACCCCATTAACTCGAATGATGAAATGGGTATTGCCATAGAAACGAAAGAACTTAACACTAAGTTTAATTTCTGGACAATTGCTGGGACTATACAAACAGACACAAAAAATATCTACGAAGTAGACAAAGAAAACATTTGGAGTTTTTGGTTGTCGCCAGAAATTAGTTCAATATCACAAGTTACTCAAAAGAATAAAAAAATAGGATTCAATCGCTACCCAAAAATAAATTACTCTAAAGTAAATTATGCTACTGGCACAATGTCATTTTTATTAGGTGACTTAAATTGTCCAGAAAGTGAATATACAGACGATACCGTTGATAAAAAGAATAGATGGGTTGAATTTGCAAACAGTCCAACACCAAAGGTTTTAACAGACCCAAAGGGCGAATGTATGATTGTTGATATTACTCCTATTGAGTCAAATGTTGACTTTAATATTATTCAATCACCAACAACTGTTAGATTCGAATTTACTGAAATAGCAGATATAAATGACATCACAGTATATAGTGAGGAGGTTGTATAATGTACCTCATAAAAAACAAACAATTGTGCGATATAGATGGCAATGTACTGTTAACAATAGATGAAGAGATTATACTCACAGAGGATATTATTGAAGATTATTTGACCAAAGAGGATTTGGATACTGTTGTTCATTCGACACATCTATTCCCTCTTTTTAAATTGTTACTTTTAAACCAAGATGAAACGGTTAAAGAGGATGTTACTGAATATATAGTTAATGATGATTTATCTTATAGCCACGAATATAAAAGTGGACAGTGCCGTTCCACTTCGGTTTCTCTTGAAAATGGTGATGGCTCTTGGTTTCCAAATCCTGTAAAGGGACGCAATTGGAGTGGGACAAAACTTATGCTCTACACGGGTATTATATTTAAAAATATAGTTTTTTGGTTCCCGTCTGGACTCTATTATTTGAGTAATCCATCTATTAATATGGGAGATGATACAGTATCTTTAAAGTTAGTAGATAAGTTTGCAATGCTTGATGGAAATCTTGGTGGCACAACAGAAACAGACTATAAGATTAACAGAGAAGATAATGTTTGTGATAGTATTGCCTCACTATTGAAGTTAAATATGGGAAATGGAGATATATTTGATTTAAAACCATTCCTCTTCCCATCTAAATTTGTAGACGAAAAAACACCTTATACACTAGAAAAGAACCCTGAAAGTAACTTAGGCGAAATAATACTTGAGTTATCTGAAATGTTGAGTTGTGAGACCGCTTATAATGAAAGTGGTTATTTAGAAATGAATAGTTCTGATGAACTTATGCAGATAGACACAAAACCAGTTATATTACATATTACAGACGAAGATATTGAGTTGTCAGGTCTGACTATGGATGTTGACTACACAAAAATAATTAACAAAGTTACTGTTGTTGGTTCAAATGTTAATGGTTACATTTTTGACCATACTGCAACAAATGATAATCCTGTTTCTCCAAGCAGCATTCAGTTTACTCCGCCAAACTTTATGTATATTGCTGATGATAATATATATTCAGACGAATTATGTCAAGAGCGAGCAGAATATGAATTGCAAAAGGCATCTTTTATGGGATTGTCTATCTCAATGCCGTTAAGAATATGGGCACCGTTTGTTAAGGCTGGAAATCTTATTATGTGGACAAGTAAAAAGTATGGATTTAAAGGTGTCAAATTTCTTGTTAATTCAGTAAACATCTCTGGAGACGGAAAAATAAGTTTGTCTATAACAAATACAAAGGAGTTGCCTTTTTAATGAATGAAATATTGGATATCTTACGAGATGAAATTAAACTTATAGTAAAGCAGGAAGTCGCTGCTTATATTAAAACAAATAAATATGAAAAACCATATAACGGAACTGTTAAAGAAGTTTCTACAGATGGAACGACAGCAATTGTTGACTTGAAGTTTGTTGAATTGGCGAACCTAAAAAACAAAACAGGAGAATCTTTAGCAAAAAATGATGCTGTTATTGTGTATGCAATAGGCGGAAACATTAATAATTCATATATAGGTTTAAAATTTTAGAAAGGAAGTGATTGAATGGCAATTAGTTTAACTAATCCTATGACAGGCGATGCTTTTAAGGCTGAAGTTGAAAATGCTCTTGATAAAAGAGGAGACACAATGGATGATGGCGCTACGTTAACCTTGGGTAAAAACCCAGAAAACGATATGGATGCTGTTCCAAAAAAATATGTTGATAATAATATTAAGTTTTATACAGCTACAGCAACCCCAATTGATAACACAGATGTGGAGGCATGCATTATTCCTAATTACGAACCATCCAAACATTTGGTTTTTCTTTGTGAAAATTTCAAATATAACGGGGACTATGTTGCTCACTATGGAAGTTTTTTAAAACTCTCAAATATGTTTTATACTTATGGTGAGAGTAGCACGGGCAGAACTGGCAAACAAATAAGGATTGATGATTCGGGAAAGGTCTATATAAATTTTTATAATAGTGGCACGACCACAGGAGAAAGTTTGAATTCTGTAACTCTTCGTTTTTTGGTTATTCCAGTTCAAACGATCAATTTGTAAGCAGGAGGTAAACAACAATGTCAAACAAAACATACAAACTTTCCAAGTATGGTTCCAAAATAGAACAACTTCTCAATAAAATCGATGATTTATCTAAAGACGATATTATTGGGTTAGACCAAGTTGATAATACCTCAGATATGGACAAGCCTGTCTCTACATTACAGAGACAGGCTTTTAATATGCTTTTAGAAGAAGCAAAACAATACACAGACAAAGAAATAGCAGAATTTGATTTTTTAAAAGAAGAATTTGCTTTTATAAAAATTGTTAGTACACTTCCCTCCGAAGGGCTTTCAAATAGAATTTATCTTGTTCCTAAAGCTGAAACGGAAGAAAATAATCTATTTGACGAGTATCTTTGGGCAAACGACTCATGGGAATGGATTTCAACAAAAACAGTTGATGTTGATTTGACTGATTTTTATAGCATTAAAGAAGTGGACAAGTTATTAGATGGCAAAGTTGACAAAATTGAAGGCAAAGATTTATCAACAAATGATTTCACCGATGCAGAAAAAGAAAAGCTTGCAGGGTTAAAGAATTATGATGACACTAAAATCAAAGAAAGTATCGATACAATACATACTCACGATAATAAAAATGTGCTTGACAGTATCACGGAAGATAATTGGATAGGTAGAGGATATATTGTTGGGCAGATAAATGAAGATGCTAGTATATCATATATAAAAAAAGGTGAAATTTTTAATGATTATGAAAATAATAAAGCTTTATCATTAAACTCTACTGCCCGTGGAGGAAAAAATATATCGGGCGGTAAGGGCTTTAAAATTTCTGCAAAAGGTGAGTCCTATTATGAATTATATGCTGTTTCACCTGAATTACTTGAATTAAAATCTTTATTGGAAGCTAATACCTTACGATATTCTGTTAGATTAAAAACCCCTGTATATGATATTGGCGAGATAACGGATGTTACATATAATGAGGAAGAAAATTGGGGACGCATATGGGTTTCAAACCAGCCTGATATTGAATTAGAGACTGATGAAGATGACCCCGAAAATTTTTCGATAGAAAATTATTTAATAGTTGTAGATCATCCGGAATTAGGTGATATTGACATAGGGTTTAATGCAGTTGCTGAAGGAGAAAACACTATTGCCTCGGAAAGAGATGCCCATTCAGAAGGAAGAAATACAAAAGCTATAGGACAATACTCTCATTCAGAAGGAAGAAATACAAAAGCAAGATATTGTGCTCATTCGGAAGGGTATGGAACTGAAGCTTTAGCAAGTTATTCCCATTCAGAAGGAATGAATTCAAAAACTAATGGAAATTATTCTCATGCAGAAGGACATGCAACCGAAACACTGGGAGAAGGCTCTCATACTGAAGGGTACAAATCTAGAACAGGAGGAAATTATTCTCACGCAGAAGGAATGAATACTTATACCAGTGCAGAAGGTTCTCACGTTGAGGGCTATAATACTCGTAGTGTTGTTTCTGCAAAGTATTCACATGCAGAGGGGGATAATTCAGTAACAGGCGGAGAGTATTCTCATGCGGAGGGGTATAATTCTCAAGCAGGTGAAGATTATTCCCATGCAGAGGGGTATCATACAACAGCAGGTGGAAATTATGCTCATTCAGAGGGATATGGTACATATGTATTTGCAGAAGGTTCTCACGCAGAGGGAAGAGATAGTATAGCAGAAGGAAAATATTCTCATACAGAAGGTAGATATACACATACATTTGCATCAGCATCTCATGCAGAAGGACACAATGCAAAAGCATATGGAGAAGGTTCTCATGCTGAAGGTTCAGGTGCAGAAACATACGGTATATATTCCCATGCAGAGGGAGGAAATACACATGCGTCAGGACAATACTCACATACCGAAGGAAATAATACATATACCCATGAAGATGCTCATTCTTCTCATGCAGAAGGTTGTAATACACATGTTTACGGTTCTTATGCTCATTCAGAAGGGTATAACACATATGCTAATGCTTATTATTCTCATGCTGAAGGATGGAGTACAGAAGCAAATGGACTGGCTTCTCATTCTGAAGGTAAGGGGACTATAGCGAATGCCGATTATCAGCATGTTTATGGAATGTATAATATTCCAGACGAGAAAACAGAAGAATTTCCTAATGGTAAGTATGCTAGTATTGTTGGTAATGGTGAGTCTGCCAGGACTCCTTCTAATGCTTATACATTAGATTGGGACGGAAATGGATGGTATGCAGGAGATGTTGAAGCATCTGCAATTATTCTTAGAAGTTCTACAGAAGGAAGCACAAAAAAATTTAAACTAACAGTAGATGATAGCGGAAAATTAAATGTTGAATTAGTATAAAGTAGAAATTTTTTAATTAGGAGGTAATGGATATGGGATTGTTGATTAAAGATTATAAGTTAAATGAATTTGATATTACAATTCCTGTAGCTTATGCAAGGTTAGTTGATGTTAATATTTTATTAGATGGGGATGCTAAAGCAATATTTGAAATTCAACAAAACAGAGAAGATGTTGGTGTTAAAAAACCATTTGAGAGAAAGTATTGTATGTATAAAATTGATAAAAATCTCCCTATTCATGAACAGATTTATACCAAAGCTAAAGCAGATATTTTTATTGATTGGGAAGACGATATTGTAGAACAAAATTTATAAACAAAGGGAGAAATATTATGAGTGTAACAAAAACAATTCGTGATATATCAGAACTAACACCAAATGCACAAAATGAGGAATATTCTGAAAAAATAAAAGAACTAGAAGAACAAATGGAGAGTGTAGTATGAAAATAGGATTAAACATAGGTCACTATGGAACAAAGGGCGCTACCGGATATCTTGATGAAGCAGTTTGCAATATTGAAATATATAACGAATTAAAACCGTTGCTTATAAAGGCAGGGCATACGATTTATGATTGCAGTTCAAAAGTTAAACCAGATTATAAATCATCAACAAAAATTGCAAATTCGTATGATTTAGATTTGTTGATTTCAATTCATCTAAATAGTTCGGAAGACCCATCAGGAAATGGTACAGAGGTATTATATTATCCTACGAATAAAACTGGACAAGCATATGCTGAAGAATTATCTAAAGTAATTTCTGACACTTTGGGCACAAGGAACAGAGGAGCAAAGCCTGAAGATGATGTGTATATAATAGCGCATACAAAAGCTACCTGTATTTTGATAGAAAGTTTGTTTGTTTCAAATAAGGAAGATTCTAAAAAATATGACCCGAAAAAGATAGCAGTGGCAGTTGCAAAAGTTTTTAATTATAAAGAAGAGGTGAAAACAGTGGCAAGAACAGTAATGACAATGCCAAAAGAAATGTATATTCAAGAAATATCTCCTTTAGATTTTAAAATTGAGGTATGCGATAAAACAAAGAAAAATATAGATAAACCAAATTATTTTAATTTAGGTTTCTTTTCAGGGAAAGATACAAAAACTCCGACAGTTCCTGTTGGTAACTTGGCTATTGATGGGAAAATTATATCGCAATCTAAAGATAATGGCAACTGGATAAATGTAGCCAAGAAAAAACTTACAACCATTTATACAACAAAAGATGGCAAGTGTGGAATTATAAAGACGGACAACCTATCAGAAATTAAAAATCTAAATAATGCGGTAAGTGGTATTCCTATTATCGTAAACGCAAGAGAAGTGAAAGATGGTGACGTAAAAGCAGAAGGCTATTCTGGTGGGGAAACCAGAGAAGAATGGCACGGGTTTTTGGGCATAAGACATAATAAGTTGGTCTATGTTGCCATGAAGTGTGGTTTTAGCAAAATGTGTTGGGCTCTAGTTGGTTTAGGTATATATGATGCAATTAAGCTTGATGGCGGTGGTTCGTTCATTCTTAAAAATGGAGAGATTATAAAGAGTACGAGTGAAAACAGAAGAATACATAACATTGGTATATGGAGTAAATAACTCTTTTTTTTGTGCTTAAAAATAATAAAGTGTTAGGGAATGGATTTTATATCTGTTCCCTATTTTTTACGATTGCAATAAAAAAAAGACACAAAGATGTATCTCGGAAAATTCGATATTATATTTTATGAAATATTACACATGCCTTTGACTAAATTTTGACTAACATTTGACTAACATTTACTGTTTATTACTGACACCTCTTCGTTTTACGACCAATAAAAATATAAAAAAAAGAAATCGTGTAAACCTAGTAAAATCAAGGCTTTTCACAATTTCTTAGTTTGGTGAGTCATCGGAGATTCGAACTCCGGACAACTTGATTAAAAGTCAAGTGCTCTGCCGACTGAGCTAATGACCCATATTGGCAGGGATAGCAGGACTCGAACCTACGAAATGCCAGAATCAAAATCTGGTGCCTTACCGACTTGGCTATATCCCTATGTAAAATAAATCACTTCATATGGTAAATACCGCTAACCTGTTATGTAAATTAATGGGGTGGGTAGTGGGATTTGAACCCACGACATTCAGGACCACAATCTGACGCTCTAACCAGCTGAACTATACCCACCATATAAAAAAATGGCGCACCTGAAGAGATTCGAACTCCTGGCCCACTGCTTAGAAGGCAGTTGCTCTATCCAACTGAGCTACAGGTGCGTGTGGAGCGGGTGATGGGAATCGAACCCACACGACCAGCTTGGAAGGCTGGGATTCTACCATTGAACTACACCCGCATACTCTTAATAAATTACAGTCTTACCGACTGACCTTGACTATTATAGCAGATTAAACCATCTTTGTCAATACTTTTTTTATATTTTTTTAGTTTTTTATTTTAATTATATCCATTTAATAAAATATTGACAAAAAATGAATATCAATGTATAATATTGTAGCAAAAGTAATTTTGAAAGGACAGTTTAAATGTCAGAATTTATACGGAGCGAAATGCTTTTAGGTAATGAGGCTTTAGAAAAATTATATTCATCTTCTGTTGCAGTCTTCGGTATAGGAGGTGTAGGGTCTTATGTCTGTGAAGCACTTGCACGCTGCGGAGTTGGAAATCTTACACTTATTGACAGTGATACTGTCAGCATCTCTAACATAAACAGACAGATAATTGCTCTGCACTCAACAGTCGGAAAACAAAAAACTCAGGTTATGTCAGAGAGAATTAAGGATATCAATCCAAACGCTAGTGTAACCAAAATAAATATGTTTTATACACCTGAAAACGGCCACGAAATAGATATTTCAAAATTTGATTATGTTGTTGATGCCATTGATACTGTAACATCAAAAATTGATATTATTAAAAGATGTCATGAAAATGGTATTAATATAATAAGTTCTATGGGCACAGGAAATAAGCTTGACCCTTCTGCGTTTACCATTTCCAACATTTCCAAAACTAATACCTGTCCATTAGCTCGTGTTATGAGAAAGGAATTAAAGGAGCTTGGAATACATAATGTGAAGGTATTGTGGTCACCAGAGAAAGCAATCTCCCCTGCTCCCTTAAAAGATGACTGTCAAAAACGGCAAACACCCGGCAGTGTATCTTTTGTACCGTCAGTTGCGGGACTTATGATTGCAGGCCAAGTTATTAAAGATTTAATTAGTGATGAAAGGAAAATATAAATGAAAAATTTAATTGTAGGACAATCAGGAGGCCCAACCGCTGCCATTAACTCATCATTAGCAGGAGTTATCAAAAAAGCACTTGAAAGTGATAAAATTGATAAGGTTTTTGGCATGGTCAACGGGATTGAAGGATTTTTACAGGAAAACATTATATCTTTAGAAAAATTTAATGACGAAAATAAACTAAAGCTCTTAAGACAGACACCTTCATCATACCTTGCTTCTTGCAGAAAGAAGCTTCCTGATTATGACGCAGATGAAGAGTTCTACGAAAATATTTTTTCACTCTTTAAAAAATATGACATAGGATATTTTCTCTACATAGGCGGTAATGACTCTATGGATACCGTTCAGAAAATATCATCATATGCTAAAATCAAGGGATATGACATAATTGTTGCTGGAATTCCAAAAACTATTGATAATGACCTTGCTCTTACCGACCACACACCGGGGTTTGGTTCAGCTGCAAAATTTATAGCAAACTCAATAAGACAGCTTGCAATGGATGCTGCTGCATATAAAATGAAATCTATTGTAATCACTGAAATAATGGGCAGAAATGCAGGATGGTTGGCCGCATCTGCAGTTCTGGCAAACTGTGACAAAATTAATCCTGTTGATATTATACTTCTTCCTGAAACTGTCTTTGATGCTGATAAATTTATCGAAAAAGTGAAATCGGTTATGGAAACAAAAGACTCAACCATTATTGCAGTTTCTGAAGGAATAAAGGATGCAAACGGAAAATATATTGGTGAGGCAGCTCCTTCTAATGCAAGTGACGGTTTTAATCACGCAGCACTCGGCGGTGCAGGAAAAATAATTGAAAGTTTAGTAAAACAAAAATTTAATGTTAAGACAAGATGTATTGAATTCAGCACCCTTCAGAGATGCTTTTCACAGACCCTTTCTCTATGCGATTATGAAGAAGCGTTTATGGCGGGTTATAAAGGCACAGAGTATGCTCTTAACGGTAACACAGGCTTTATGGCGGGATTTTCAAGAGCCAGTGAAAATCCTTATAAATGCGAAGTAAGTTTTTATGATGTTAATGTGATAGCAAATATTGAGAAGAAAATTCCCGATGAAATGATTTCTGAGGATAAAATGTTTGTTACTCAAAAATTCATTGACTACGCAAAACCATTAATTAACGGCGAGCCTGAGCTGATATATAATAACGGTATTATTGATTGTGAAATACTTTAAAAGAGAAAGCGGAAAATCCGCTTTCTCTTTTATTCTTTGTTCATTCTTTTTGAAAGCTCGCAGCTTTTATATTCTGCCTCTTTGCATAGTTCCTGTTCAATTCTTAAAAGTTGATTATATTTTGCAACTCTATCCGTTCTGCTTGGAGCTCCTGTTTTAATCTGCCCGACATTTAGAGCCACCGCCAAATCTGCGATGGTTGTATCTTCCGTTTCCCCGCTTCTGTGTGACATTATAGCAGAATAACCTGCTCTCTTTGCCATTTCTACTGCATCAATAGCCTCTGTTAATGTACCAATCTGATTTACCTTTACCAATATTGAATTAGCTACTTGTGTTTTTATTCCTCTCGAAAGTCTTTCGGGGTTTGTCACAAACAAATCATCACCAACAAGCTGAACTCTGCTTCCAAGTCTTTGAGTGAGCTCACTCCAACCCTCCCAATCATCTTCAGCCAGACCATCTTCTATTGAAATTATAGGATACTTATCGATCAGGCTCTGCCAATAATCAATCATTTCACTCTTAGTTCTTACTATTCCCGATTTTTGAGGCTTATATGTCCCATCCGGCTGCAACCATTCACTTGTGGCGGCATCAATAGCAATCATAAAATCTTTACCGGCAACAAAGCCTGCTTTTTGGATAGCTTCAGTTATTATTTCAATCGCTTTTTCATCAGTAGGTAAATTCGGAGCAAAACCTCCCTCATCACCAACTGCTGTTGTGTTCCCCATATCATGAAGAATTTTTTTCAAGGTATGGAATACTCTCACACATTGTTCCAATCCGTCCTTAAAGCTTTTTGCGCCCACAGGCATTATCATAAATTCCTGAATATCAACATTATTATCTGCGTGAGCACCGCCGTTTAGAATATTCATCATAGGCACAGGCAATGTATGCGCATTTGTTCCACCGACATATCTGTAAAGCGGAAGCCCTATATAATCTGCCGCTGCCTTTGCAATCGCAAGTGAAACACCCAAAATAGCATTAGCACCAAGATTTTCCTTGTTAGGAGTACCATCTAATGCACACAGTTTTTTATCTATTGCTCTCTGATCCAAAACATTCATTCCTATTATTGCATCAGCAATTTTAGTGTTTACATTTTCAACTGCTTTTTTAACACCTTTACCCATATAACGACTCTGGTCACCGTCACGAAGCTCAACTGCCTCAAAAACCCCTGTTGATGCACCCGACGGCACTATAGCCCTGCCTACAGAATCATCCGTGTAAACTTCAACTTCTACAGTGGGATTTCCCCTTGAATCAAGAACTTCTCTTGCAAAAATATCGGTTATCTCAACATATTGTTTCATATAACTCTCCTCCTTTTTCTTTAATCTTTCTCAAAAAAGGAAAATTTATACACCGTTAATTGTTTGACAACAAAAAATATGCTATAGAATTTGCTGCATTTGAAACCTCTCCTATTATGCCTGAAAAAAGTTTTGCAACAGTATCTTCAAGAGTTTCTCCAAGTATATATCCCGTAAATTTAATAAGTAACTGTTTTTCGTCAATTTTTAAGCCGTCAACCACCGTACCATTTTTTTTAGTTCCCTCATTATAAGCACAGAGTACACCATTTAACAAATCATCAAATTTATAAATTCTATATTTATCGACGCCAAAAATCTGTGCTGCATATTCTATTCCGTCAATAAGCTTTTTGGAATATTTATGTCTTGTTCTATGATAATCCGCAATATTAAAGGAATATATATTCCCCTCAACACGACCGAATGCCCTCAAGCAATCAATATATCCTGCTCTAATCATTTTCTCTATGTTTTCAGGTTTAAAATCAAGCATTCCGATTATTTTATCGCTTGATTTTATACTAATAATATTAGTACCCTTTGGTGCAATCCCCTTCGTTATTCCAACACCGCCAACATCTACTGCAATTATATTTTTTATACCCTTTGACAATAGCATATCTGCCGGAATATTGTTGGCAATACCTCCGTCAATATATTCCTTATTATCTATAACTGTTCTTTTTAATCCGGGTAGTGATGCACTTGCCATAATATAATCAACAAGTTTCCCTCTAGGAATGTCATTTATAAATATGGCCAGTTCCTCTTTTTCTGCTAAATCAAATGTGACAAGTCCAAAATCTATCTCTGATTTCCTCAATTCTTCTTCATTAACAAATTTATTCAACAACTCACGAAATGGTTTAGTTTCCAATCCATTATTCTTATAAATATCTGAAACAAGGACAGAAAAGTTTTTAATATCAAAAAGATTATCTCCAATATTGCTATTTGAAATCTCAATAATATTTTCCATACCAATATTATTCCAGATTTCTCTTGCAACATCAAAGCTACCCTGCGCAAACATTGCTCCATTTACAGAGCCGATAGAACATCCCGTTACCGCACAAATTTTAATACCGAGTTCTTCCAGGGCTTTCCACACACCAATGTGGTAAGCTCCCTTTGTTCCGCCCCCGCCCAAAGCAACTCCGTAGCTATGCATAAAAACACCTCCTACCTAATTATAGATATTTTTAAACACTTTAATACATAAAAAAGCTTAATTCCTGGTGAGTTCTTCAGCAAATGACAATGCCTCATCAATGTTTTTCATAAAGCAAACATCCCCCACTTCATCATAGAAACCCGACTTTTTCATAACCTCTAAAGGCTGTTTGTTTACATGAGAGAAAAGCACGGTTATATCGTTGTTTCTGCAGTCCCTATACACTTCTCTTAATGCCTCCAATGCTGAAACATCCAATGATGGAATATTTCTCATACGAAGAATTACAACCCTTGTTGTTTCCGATACAGATATTGATGATATTACCTCTGATGTCGCAAAAAACATAGGACCGTCAAACTCAAACACCTGTGTATTTTCAGGAATTGTCTTTAATCTGTCGTCATTTGATGATTCATCAACCCATGTTCTTAATCTGGTTACATCTGACATCCTCTTGATAAACAAAAAAGCAGTTACAATCATTCCAAATTCGATAGCTACCACAAGGTCAAAAACAACTGTTAAAACAAAGGTTAAAACAAGAACAATAATATCACTCTTTGGTGCAGTTTTACAGATATGCACAAACTCTCTCCATTCACACATATTATAAGCAACCATAAACAAAATTGCAGCTATAATTGGCATAGGAATCCATGCAGCATAAGGCATAAATATAACTAAAATCAAAAGTAATACTACCGCATGAACTATACCCGAAACAGGTGTTCTTCCGCCGTTTTTAACATTCGCAGCAGTTCTTGCTATTGCACCTGTGGCGGGAATTCCCCCAAATAGCCCCGAAAAGATATTACCTGCTCCCTGCGCAATCAGTTCTGTATTCGAATTGTGCTTGTCATTTATCATTCCGTCAGAAACAACACATGATAATAAAGATTCTATAGCTGCTAATATTGCAATAGTAAATGCACTTGGTATGAGTTGCTTTATTGACATAAAATCAAATTCAGGCAGGCTAAAGCTTGGTGCTGCGTTTGATATTGCGTACAAATCTCCTATAGTATTAACATTAAGGTCAAGCACTTTAACTATGATAACTCCAATCACGACAGCAATTAATGAGCCCGGTATCTTCTTATTTATCTTTGGCCACACAATTAGTATTATAAGACCTATAATCCCTACGATAAGGCTTTGGGCATTAAGTGTAAAAATTGAACCTGCAACTGCAGAAAGCTTCTCCATAGTTTCCACTGCATGGGTTCCCTCAGCAAAAGTTAGTCCTAAAAAATCTTTTATTTGTCCGATTACTATTGTCAATGCAATTCCCGAGGTGAATCCTGTTGTAATAGTGTGCGGAATGTACTTTATTAATGTTCCAAACTTTAAAAGTCCCATTAATATAAGCATTATTCCCGCCATTATTGTTGCAATCACAAGTCCGCTTGTTCCAAACTGCGCAACTATACCTGCAACTATTGTGGCAAATGCGGCGGTAGGACCCGATATATTGACATTACTTCCGCCTAAAAGTGCAATCACAAACCCTGCAACTATTGCAGTATATAATCCCTTTTCAGGTGCAACACCCGATGCAATCGCAAGTGCAATAGATAGCGGCAACGCAATTATCGCAACAATAATCCCCGCTATTAAGTCAGACGAGAATTTCTTTATAGAGTAATCCTTTAAACTTGTAATTAATTTTGGTTCGAAAATTTTCATAATTATGTACCTTCTCCTTAGTATAACTTTATTCCGCTCTGCTCTTTCCCGTAGCATAATCTATTATGACTCCCGGCTCTACATTATAGCAAAAAACATTAAAACAAATCCCATAACCCTTATCTTCCATTGATAAAGCTTCCATCAAAACTCCGTCAGCTAACAGATTATTTCCGTCAAATACAGGCGTCACCCTGTACAATACATGGTTGCCTGTTTCCTTAACATATTCAGCAATCATATTTTCAAACGGAAGCATCCCCTGAACATTCATATAACGAGTTCCTGTAATAAGATTTCTCTCATTGGCATTTTCTCCAGAAAGCTGAAAACCAATCAAATGACAGCGGTTATAAAGATATTTCCCATCAACCCAATCATATTTTGCATACTGCCACCCTGTCGGCTTGACTTTTCCGATTGACTCCCTCTCCTCTGTCGGCATAATGTCTTTACCGATATTTGCAGTCGCAACTGTGCATCTTCCAAGTAAATCAAGTATTCCATATTCCTCAAATGAGTCATAAGTATACTCATCTTCTGTAAAATACGGAATGTTTCCATTTATTTCGACATAAGGAATACCCGAAAATTCAGGTATATCCTCAAGAGTAATGTTTTGACTGTTTTGAGAGATAATTCCAAATATTGCAATTATTATAACCGTAATCAACGATATAGTAGATTTTTTTAGCCTCATTTAACTCCCCCCTGCTATTGATTTTATATATCATTTTTAAAAAGCATATATGAAAATTATAACATATCAGACAATAATTATCAACATTATATTGCCAAAATAGTAATTTAAAAAAATTCGAATATTTTTAGAAAAAAGTATTGACAATATTTAAAAAAAGTGCTATAATTTTTTTCGTTGCTATGCGAGGGTGGCGGAATCGGCAGACGCGCACGTTTGAGGGGCGTGTGGTTTATACCTTGCGAGTTCAAGTCTCGTCCCTCGCACCACCAGTTGCATAAATATTGCGGAATAGTGTAAAGGTAGCACTAATGACTCTGACTCATTCTGTGAGGGTTCGAATCCTTCTTCCGCAGCCAAGTCGGAACAAGTTATACTTGTTTCGACTTTTTCATTTAATCCATTGACAAAACAACTTTTTTGTAGCATAATATATATTGATATAATAATGATAAATGAAGGGTATATTTATGAGAAAGCTTCAAATTCCAAACAATTATAAAAGCACGCTTACATTGCGTGACACGCAAAAAGCAATTAAATTAATAAAAGACACTTTTCAAACAACCTTGTCAGATGCGTTAAATCTTGACAGAATAACTGCACCTATTGTTGTTACAAGCGACAGTGGTATAAATGATGACTTAAATGGTGTTGAAAGAAAAGTCGCTTTTGATTTAAAAGAAATGCCCGATTCCAATTGTGAGGTTGTTCAATCCCTTGCAAAATGGAAAAGGTTAGCCCTTTACCGTTACGGTTACGAACCAGGCGAAGGCATTTATACAGATATGAATGCAATCAGACGCGATGATGATATGGATAACATTCACTCAATTTTTGTTGACCAATGGGATTGGGAAAGAATTATCACAAAAGAAGAAAGAAATATCGAATTTTTAAAGGAAATTGTAAGAAGAATTGCAAGAGCCATTGCATACACCTGCGACAGAGTTAAATACAGATTTCCACAGGTAGAGACAAATTTCACAAGTAATGTTTTCTTCATAACCACTCAGGAATTGGAGGATATGTATCCAAACCTCACTTCAAAGGAACGCGAAAATGCAATTACAAAAGAACACAAAACAGTATTTATTATGCAAATAGGTTCAATACTAAACAGTGGCAATAAGCACGACGGCAGAGCTCCTGACTATGACGACTGGAATTTGAACGGAGACCTTATGATTTGGAATGATGTTTTGAATTCTGCACTTGAAATCAGCTCAATGGGTATAAGAGTTGACGACGAAGCATTAGAAAGACAGCTTGCACTAACAAACAACGAAGACAGAAAAAAATTCAAATATCACAGTATGATATTAAATAATGAACTGCCTCTTACAATAGGCGGTGGAATAGGTCAATCACGACTTTGTATGTTGCTTTTGCAAAAAGCACATATTGGCGAAGTGCAAGTGTCTGTATGGAATGAAGATATGATAAAAACCTGTGCTGATAACGGAATAATTTTACTATAAATAAATCCCATAATACTTTGGTATTATGGGATTTTACTATTTAATAACCTTTATAATATATTCTACTCCCCAGTCAAAATCATTCTTCTCAAGCTGAGCATCTGCTCCGCTCTCCCTCATCAGATTTACTGCTTGTTTGACTGTATTGGTAAATAATCTTATATCATTAATTTCATTCACTTTAATTGTCTGTGTTTTTTTAACTTTTTCCTGAAGCATTCCCGAAATAAGTTCTTCGCTCTGTCTGACATTTAAATTATTATCACATATATTTCTTACTGCAATCAACTGTTTTTCAGGGTCTAAAGTAAGTAATGCTCTTGCATGGCGTTCAGTGAGACCATATTCCCTGATAATTTTTCGAACAATTGGTGTTAGCTTTAAAAGTCTTATTTTATTTGCAACTGTTGACTGACTTTTTCCTAGCTTTCTTGCAATATCGTCCTGAGTCATTCCTTGCTCTTTTATTAATCTTTGATACCCCTCTGCAATTTCAAAGAAGGATAAATCTTCTCTTTGCAAATTTTCCAAAAGTGCTAAAATTGCTGACTTATCATTATCTGCATTAATTACGATTGCAGGAATAGTTTGAAGGCCTGCAAGCTGAGTTGCACGCAATCTGCGTTCGCCTGTCACAATTTCATAACCACATCTTATTTTTCTCACAGTAATCGGCTGAATAACTCCAAACTGAATTATTGACTCAGACAATTCCCTTAAAGCAGAAGCATCAAAAAATTTTCTTGGTTGATTTGGATTGGGTTTTATTGTATTAACAGGTATTTCCGAGACACTAACTCTTCTTTTTGTATTTTTAATTGTTTCAATCATATTCATAGCTACACTATCCTCTCTTTTACGGATGCAGCATTCGGAAGCACTCGGGTGTGGACAGAGGCTTCCGATACTGCCCCTCGGTGTGGTGGAAGGTGTAAAACAAATTTTTAAAAAGCATATGTACATTGTCATAAATGGGAGCAACGACAATTTGTTATGCATAAATCTGCTTTACGAATACGATTATATCACAAATTTTGAGAAATGGAAGAAAAACCGTTCGACACAAAATCCCAGCGTTAATGCTTTTTTTTGTTATCTTTCAAATTGTAACAACTGTCGATAGGATTTTTTGTCACAATCCCTGCTTTCCTTGGATATTGCATCGGAGTATGTCTTACTTTTTTTATAATAATTATTTTATGAGAAAGGTCAGTATGAGGAATTTTTGCCTCAAAAACATCCTCAACCTCTCCGCCAAGAATTGATATTGCTCTTTTTGCATCCTTTAGCTCCTGTTCTGCTAACGGACCTTTCAGAGCAAGAAATCTTCCTCCGATTTTCAAAAACGGAATACACAGTTCCGATAAAACCGTCATATTTGCAACCGCCCTAGAAACAACTGTATCAAACTGTTCTCTCATTCTTCTTGCACCGTCTTCTGCTCTTGAATGAACAAAGTCAATGTCGGATATTTTCAATTCATCACATACTGTTTTTAAAAAGTTTATTCTTTTATTGAGTGAATCAAGAAGTGTCAGTTCAATTTCAGGCTTTGCAATTTTAAGCACCAGTCCCGGAAATCCTGCTCCGCAACCAACATCTATCGTCTTCCCTTTTACATATCCTGTTGATATTGCGCTCATACTGTCGAGAAAATGCTTTGTTGCAACATCCTTTTCTTCTGTTATCGCAGTAAGGTTAATTTTTTCGTTCCACTCAACAAGCAGTTCATAATACCTTACAAGTTTATCAATTTGTAAATCAGAAAGCTCCGAGCCAAGCTCAATACTGCCTGATTTTAGTATATCTATCATTTCGTTTTATTCCTTTCAATAGTTTAGTATATTATATAACATTATTTAAAAATGTGCAATAATACTTGAAAAAAAAAGAAAAATGTATTAGAATATATGTATTAATTTATGAAGAGGTATTTTTATAATGTACGGTTATGAAATATTTCACGAGAATATTTTAAAAGAGCTTATAAGTACAGTGCATACCGAAAAAAACCATCAGGCATATTTGTTTGTCGGTCCTGAAGGTATCGGTCGTCACGAAGCGGCAAATCTGTTTGCGGCTTCTTTGGTGTGCAATAATATAAAAACCTCACCCTGCGGCACTTGTCAGGCTTGTATAGGCGCAAAAAATTGTACAAATCCTGACATCATTTATGTTGAGCCAACCGACAAAAAAGTCATTTCTGCAGAACAGGCAAGACAAATTGTAACTGATGCATATATTAAACCGTTTGAGTCACAAAAGAAAGTATATATAATAAATGATGCTTCAAAGCTTAACGAATTTGCTCAAAACTGTCTTTTAAAGGTATTAGAAGAACCGCCTGAATATGTCGTATTTATAATCATTGCAACAACTGAAACAGTACTTTTGCAAACTGTCCTGTCAAGATGTACCGTTGTCCGCTTTCCTGCAGTTGATAAGGACACAGTAAATAGATATATCAAAGAACATTATCCGGATTATATCAATCAATCAGATTTATTATATTCTCTTTCTTCGGGAGCACCCGAAAATATAAGAAAAATTATTGATAATCCCGATTATGATTCATTAAGAAATGAAAGCTTTAAAATGCTCATACCTCTCTTATCAAGGCATAAAATTTCTGCTTATACAGTATGTGAATTTATGGAGAATAACTCTGATAATGCAGAACTTATTATAGATTTCTGGCAAAGCTTTTTAAGAGATATTATGATAGTTCAAAATAACAGTGATGACTTGATTTGTAACAACGATATGTATGAAGAAATAAAAAATCTGTCATTAAAATTAAATGATAAAGCACCGATTATCGCATTAGAACAGACGATTTTTGCAAAGGAAATGCTTTTAAGATATGTAAACTTGCATACTTTATCACTTTCTCTGTCATTTTCTATAAAAAACTGCCTTTACAATTAACAAATTTAAACAATTTATTTGTTGTATTATTTTAAAAAATATGCTATAATCATATAAGTTATCGAAAAAGGAAGGAATTGATAATAATGAGCGATAGAAATTTATCAGAAATTACACCTGAAATCATTTCTTTGAGTGAAAAATGCATAAAAAACGGAATAATAGATTCTGAATTATATTTTTTATATGATGTAAAAAGAGGACTAAGAGACAGACGCGGTAAGGGCGTGCTTACAGGTCTTACAGAAATCGGTGAGGTTAAGTCTTATACCATTGATGATGGCGAAATTATACCTTGTGAAGGTAAATTGTACTATCATGGTGTTGATATTGAGATGCTCGTCGACGGATTTATAGCAGATGACAGATTTGGATTTGAAGAAACAACATATCTTTTACTGTTCGGCGAACTTCCAAATAAAGACCAGCTGGATAAATTCCGTGCCCTCCTTTCAGAATACAGATCTCTTCCTACAAGTTTCGTTCGTGATATTATTATGAAAGCGCCATCTCAGGATATGATGAATACATTAGCACGAAGTGTCCTTACAATGTATTCTTATGACGAAACGCCTGACGATACATCATTAGAAAACGTTTTAAGACAATGTCTTCAGATGATTTCTATATTCCCTCTTTTATCAGTTTACGGATATCAGGCACACAGACACTATCAGTATGGAAAGAGCCTGTTTATTCATACTCCTCCAAAGGAACTCTCAACAGCAGAAACAATTCTATACACCCTGAGACCTGACAAAAAATATACTCCTTTAGAGGCAAAATTATTGGATGCTTGTTTAGTTGTTCATGCCGAACATGGCGGCGGTAATAACTCCACCTTTACAACTCATGTTGTATCATCCTCGGGAACTGATACATATTCAACAATTGCAGCATCCCTTGGTTCACTAAAAGGTCCAAGACACGGCGGTGCAAATAAAAAGGTAATTCAGATGTTCGCAGACCTTAAGGAAAAGGTAAGCGACTGGACAAATGAGGATGAAGTAAGAAATTATTTACAGGGAATTATAAATAAAACAGAATTTGATAAGTCAGGATTGATATATGGCATGGGCCACGCTGTTTATACAATATCTGACCCACGAACAAAGATTTTGAAAAAAATGATTAAACCATTAGCAGCAGAAAAGAATAAGCTTGATGAATTAGCACTTTACGAAATGGTTGAAAGAATTGCCCCTGATTTACTAAAAGAAAAAAGAAACAGAGCGGTTAGTGCAAACGTTGACTTCTACAGCGGATTTATCTACAGTATGCTTGAATTGCCAATCGAACTCTATACTCCGATTTTTGCTATAGCAAGAATTGCAGGTTGGAGTGCACACAGAGTTGAGGATATTATGAATTCAGGCAAGATCATAAGACCTGCATATAAAAGTGTTGCTAAACATTCCGAGTACATACCGCTTGCAGAAAGATAAAATTAACTCCTATGGAATTTTCCATAGGAGTTTTTCTTTTTACTTCTTCTGTTTTAAAATCATATTGGAAATCAGAGATAAAACAACACCTGTTATTATAATTTCAGGAATCATATATGAACCGTTATATGTAACGGAATACGCAAGAACTGACTGTCCTTCCTCAGCATAAACACCCCAGATAAGTATTCCTGAAAGAATATGGCAGATATACCTTAAAAATGTTACAACAATTCCGCTTAGAGTTACAGCCCATACTTTTTCACCAAATATACGATAAAACATCCCTGCTAATCCCAATACACCAAATGCAATAACATAATCCAACAGAACAACAAGCATAAAATTAATAAATGTCTGTGTTGGAGGTGGATAAAAGCCTGTCATCATTTGTATAAGTGAAAATACAAATCCACTTACTATTCCCCACCTTACCCCAAGTATAACCGATACAGCAATAATAGGCACCATACTTGCAAGTGTTATTGACCCGCCCTGCAGCCAGGGTGCAGGAATTAGTTTTGAAACTATCACCAAAACAGCTGATAAAGCAACCATTATGGCAGATAAAGTTAATTTTTTATTTTTTGACATAATATCACTCCTAATAAAATTTAAAATGAAAAAATCGGGGGAATTCCCTGATACGGGGAGCTCCACCGATAAATATTAGTCAATATAAAATATACTTCCTACGCCGGCATTATCCGTATCAGGTTCATGGGTCGGAATGCACAATTCCCTCTCAGCCTTTCTAAAAGCTCCCCAAATATTCATTTTTATATATTCTACAACATTCCACATTAAATGTCAAGGATTTTCTCTATTTTTTATTTGGATAAATATGATATTTCGTGACTCGTTAAATATCTCCATCTGCCAAGCGGAAGATTTCCAAGCTCTATATTCCCAATTTTTGTCCTTTCAAGCTCAACCACCTTACATCCAACAGCCTCAAACATTTTTCTGACTTGTCTGTTCTTACCTTCATGAATAACAATTTTAACTACAGTATGACCTTTTTCACACGAAAGCATCTCAACCTCAGCAGGTGATGTCTTAAATCCGTCATCAATCACAACACCGCCTCTAAGCTGTGCAAGACCTTTAGGAGTTATACCGCCTTTTAATGTAACTATATATGTTTTATCCATATTAAATTTAGGATGAGTTACTTTGTAAGTAAAATCACCGTCATTTGTAAGTAACAACAACCCCGAAGTATCATAATCCAACCTACCGACAGGAAATATCCTTGACTTAATTTCCTCGCCGATAAGATCAAGAACGGTCGGTCTTTCAAACTGATCAGAAACAGTGGAAACATAACCAACAGGCTTATTCATCATTATATAGTATTTCTTGATTTCAGGGCTTATAACCTCCTTATCAACCTTTACTGTATCAGCACCAATCTCAACCTTTGTTCCAAGCTCGGTTATCTTAACATCATTAACTAAAACTCTGCCTGATGTAATCAATTCTTCTGCGGCACGCCTTGATGCAACTCCGCTCATTGCTATATATTTTTGAAGTCTTACAATTTCTCCCATAATTTTTCTCCAATTTTCTTTTGATTAATACTATTATATAATAAAATCAGGAGTTTATCAACCAATTTTTAATTATTTTTATTATATGATACAGAAAGCTTGTTTTTGTACTGTTAATAGGTATAAAATCCTTATCGGCAATTAAATCAACGGTCTTAATGAGCTTACCGTTATACATAATTTCTGCATATCCTATCTTTTCATTTTTAATAATATTGAATTTAGGCTCTTTTATAGCATGCAGAATAATTTCTGTCTTCTTTTTTGTATCTTCATTTCCTGTAATAAAAACCTCCTCTTTAGCAACAGCGTTAAGTTTTTCATAAGACTTCATAACTTCGCCCTTACCGATTATCGAGTGCTTTTTGACATTCTCAAATCCGTAATCAAGCATTTTTGTATGGTCTTCCCAGTCATTCGGCGCATTAAGGGTTACGGCGACCAATGTAACACCATCTTTTTCTGCAGCAGAAACCAGACATCTTCCCGTTTTCTTGGTATATCCTGTTTTAACACCTATACATCCATCATAATTCCATAGAAGTTTATTATGGTTTTTTAAATAAGTGATACTGTCTCCATTATCAATCTGGGCATTTTTACATGAAACTATATCCTTAAAATTATTATTTTTGAGTCCGTATGAGCTTATTATCGCCATATCATATGCCGTGGAATAATGCCCGTCAGCATCAAGTCCGTTTGCATTTTTAAATGATGTATTTTTTGCACCTATCTCTATTGCTTTTTCACTCATCATATCCGCAAAATTATCACTTGTTCCGCCTATATGCTCTGCTACCGCACATGCCGCATCATTTCCTGAATTCAGCATCATTCCGTAAACAAGGTCCTGCATTTTTATTTTTTCTCCCGCCTTCAAATAAATTGAAGAACCCTCCTGCATACTTGCATTTGATGATACTGTGACAATTTCATTTTCCTCCGATTTCTCAAGTGCTAAAATTGCTGTCATAATCTTTGTAGTACTTGCCATTGAATGTTTTTGATTACCGTTATATTCAAAAATAATCTCATTATTCTCTGCATTAATTAAACAAGCACATTCTGCAGAAATTTCAATAGCAGATACATTTTGTAAATTTATACACATAAAAAAAATAAGCAAAATAAAAAGTCTTCTCACAAAAATCACCCAATAGTAATTTATGAAAAGACATTTTATTTAATTCTTAATTATTGTAATTGAAGATAAAATTCAGACTTTTTTGATGCCTTTTTTTCATTTTTAGTACATGGTAAATGAAAATCAGGACTGATTTTTCCAACACCTATTCCAAACTTTTTAACTAACTCATCTAAAGTGTTTATATTAAAATCTTCTAAGATTTTCAAAAGAACCCTCGCACATACATACGCATCATCATTTGCTCTGTGATGTTCAAAATCAAGACCTATAAACTCAGCCATAGCATTTAATTTATGACTTTCTAAATCAGGATATGCTTTTTGTGCCAACTTCACCGTACACAAATAATTGAAATTGGGGAACTCTATTTTATACATATCCAGAGTTTTTAATAATGCACCTATGTCAAAACTTGCATTATGTGCTACCACAATTCTGTCGTTAAGGTATGGGAATATTTCACCCCAATATTCCTTGAATGTTGGCTTATCAATTACCATTTCAGGAGTAATATTATGGATTTTAATATTATATTCGTTAAATTCAAAAGGTTCCGGTCTTATTAGAAGTTCTTTTCTTTCCTTAACAACCCCGTCTGACACTGTACATATACCCATAGAGCATATACCCTTCGCACCAGAAGTTGCAGTTTCAAAGTCTATTGCAACAAAATCCATTAAATCACTTCCTCTCACAAATTGATGATTGGTGCATTTTTGCACCAATCATCAACAAATTTATAGTTTTTTTGTTTCAACTTCTTCTACGATTTTTGCAATGAATTCATTAATACCCATTGCTCCAATATCTCCGTCTTTTCTTGAGCGGACAGATACTGTATTATTTTCAATATCCTTATCACCGATAACAAGCATATAAGGAACCTTTTCAAGTTGTGCTTCTCTGATTTTATATCCAATCTTTTCTGACCTGTCATCTACTTCAACCCTGATGATACCTGCTGCTTCAAGCTTTTTCTTAACATCATAAATATAGTCAAGGTGTCTGTCTGCAATAGCAAGCATTTTAACCTGAACAGGAGCAAGCCATACAGGGAACGCACCTGCATATTTTTCGATAAGTAATGCAAGTGTTCTTTCGTAGCATCCGATTGATGTTCTGTGTATGATATATGGATTTTTCTTTGTTCCGTCCCTATCAACATACTCCATACCAAACTTTTGGGCAAGCATCTGGTCAATCTGGATAGTAATAAGTGTGTCTTCCTTACCGTGAACATTCTTAATCTGAATATCAAGCTTTGGACCGTAGAAAGCAGCCTCTCCAACACCAACTTTATATGGAATTTCCAAATGGTCAAGAATTTTCTTCATTACACCCTGAGCCTCATCCCACTGTTCCTCAGTTCCGATATATTTATCCCTATTATCAGGATCCCACTGTGAAAATCTATAGGATACATCTTCATAAAGGCCAAGGGTTTTTAGCATAAAGTTTGTGAGTTCCAGACAGCTTTTAAACTCACCTTCAAGTTGTTCAGGAGTACACATTAAGTGTCCCTCGGAAATTGTGAACTGTCTTACTCTTATAAGTCCGTGCATTTCGCCTGATGCTTCATTTCTGAACAATGTTGAGGTTTCTGCAAGTCTTAGTGGCAAATCTCTGTATGAACGGCCTCTGTTAAGATAAGCCTGATACTGGAACGGACAAGTCATAGGACGAAGTGCAAACACTTCCTTATCAGTTTCCTCATCACCCATAACAAACATACCGTCCTGATAGTGATCCCAGTGACCTGAAATCTTATACAAATCACTCTTAGCCATCAACGGAGTCTTTGTTAACTGCCAACCTCTCTTTTGCTCCTCATCTTCAACAAATCTCTGCAATAGCTGAATTATTCTTGCACCCTTTGGTAGTAAAATAGGCAAGCCCTGACCAATAACCTCTGATGTTGTAAAGAGTTCTAACTCTCTTCCCAATTTATTATGGTCTCTTTTCTTTGCTTCTTCAAGCTGTTCCAAGTGTGCCGCCAAATCATCCTTATTTGAAAATGCAGTACCGTATATTCTCTGGAGCATCTTATTCTTTTCGTTACCCCTCCAGTAAGCACCTGTAGCACTCAAAAGCTTATATGCCTTAACTTTGCTTGTATAATTCACATGAGGTCCTGCACACAAATCTGTGAAATCACCCTGCTTATAGAATGAAATAACTTCACCCTCAGGCAGTTCATTAATAAGCTCTATTTTATAAGGCTCGTCCTTCATTAATTCAAGAGCTTCCTCTTTAGATAGCTCAAATCTTTCAATTTTTAAGTTTTCTTTTACAACCTTTTTCATCTCGGCTTCGATATCTTCCAAATCTTCAGGTGAAAAGGTGTGTTCTGTATCAAAATCATAATAAAATCCTGTATCAATAGCAGGTCCTATTGCCAGCTTCACATCAGGAAAAAGTCTTTTTACAGCCTGTGCAAGGATGTGAGAAGCTGAATGTCTTAAAATTTGTAATTCGTTCATTTCACTCATTTTCTATAACCTCTTTCTTTATATATTATGGCAATTAAAAAGCACCCCATATCTGCCAAAAGCAAATCATAGGGGTGCAAAAAATCGCACGGTTCCACCCTAATTACGATAAAAATCGTCACTCATTTTCCTATAACGCAAAGATATCGCGGCAATGCCTACTAAGTATCCCTTTCAGCACGCAACTCCGAAGTGGTCTTCACCGAAATTCACCAAAGAATGCTCACAGCCACGACATTCTCTCTCTTTTAGCTACCCTTTCGGCTACTATCTTCATCACAGTCTTTAAATCAATATTTATTATGACATTTTTTTAGGTTTTTGTCAATAGTTTTTAAGAATTTTAGCCTTTCATTTGATTTTTTATGTATTTATTTTTAGATAAAGCTATATATAAGACGATTGAACAAATAAATCCAAAACCGGCTTGCATAAGATTTCCCGGCATTCCGGCAGCTGCAGATGCAATACCGTAGAAAGGTATTTCATAGAGAAAATAACCTAAAACCATTATTATTTCTGCAAACAAAGCACATACTCCTACAGCTATTTTATCATTGATTTTTGAAATTTTTCTGAAAATTATAGCAGTCAAGAATGCCATCAGTGCTTTTATAAAAAATGTTGCAGGTGCATAGATAAAATAGCCGCTGATTATGTCAGCAAGCATAGACCCAATTCCTGCAGAAAACACACCATAAACAGGTCCTAAAAAAACACCGCAAGTGACTACCATACAATCACCAATATTAACAAATCCGTTTGCTGTAAGTTTAATTTGAATTACCATTGTCGCAACAAATGTCAATGCTGCAAACAAAGCAGACATAACTATTTTTTTAGTTTTCATTTTAACCACCAGAAATATTATAACACTTGATTTTTCAAATTTCAATAGCAAAAAAAAAAAAAATAAAACAATTCTCAAATTAATGAGAATTGTTTTTTTGTTTATCTTCTTTCAACTATATTATCCAATCTTTTTACTATTGAATTTTCAGGCATAACTCCTCGTACAGATGTTAGAGGGTAAACCGATGTTCCCTTACCAATTATAGTTCCGGGATTTAGGACACAGCCACAGCCAACATCGGCATTATCTCCAAGAATTGCGCCAACTTTTCTCAAAGATGTTTCATAATCCTCATCGCCATGAACAACTACAGGCTTACCATCTGCTTTAAGATTTGAGCAAACTGCACCCGCACCCATATGAGCGTGATTTCCCAATATGGAATCGCCAACATAATTATAATGAGGTACCTGAACTTTATCGAGTAAAACAGAATGCTTTATCTCTGTTGAATTTCCAATAACGCAATTCTCACCCACAAGAACATAACCTCTTAAAAATGCCCCAGGACGAATTTCGGTACCTTTTCCTATTATTGCAGGCGCTTCTATAACAGTGTTTGGATAAATTTTTACATCCTCACCTACAAAAACACCCTTTTGAATTTCTCTAAAACCCTCCATACCTCCATTAATAAGTTCATCTATATATCCTTTTAATGACTTTAGTATATCCCACGGATATTCTTTGTTTTCAAAAAGTGCTGATATATATTTATTGCTACATTCAAACAAATCAGTATTCTTAACGCTTTTATACAACTATATGTCCCCTTTCAGCTATTTTATTGGCAATTCTCTTTGCGTAATCCACGCATTTTTCTTCGTTGTCACTTTCAATCATTATTCTTATAACAGGTTCTGTTCCGCTTTGTCTTAACAATGCTCTTCCATTACCGTCAATCAGCTTTTCAACTTCATTTAGTTCTTTAATAACCTCTTCATCATTCATAACTGCAGGTTTATCTTTAACTCTTACATTCTGCATATACTGAGGATATAGTGTGACAGGCTCGGAAAGCTCTGAAAGTGATGATTTCAAATCACAAAGCTCTTCCATTATCATAAGTGCAGTTAAAAGTCCGTCGCCTGTTGTTGCATATTTCTTAAGTATGATATGTCCTGACTGTTCTCCTCCAAGACAATAATCATTTTCCTGCATACATTCATACACAAATCTGTCACCAACAGCTGTTTCGACACATTTAATTCCAATTTTTGAAAGACTCTTTATAAGTCCGCTGTTTGACATTATTGTAGCAACAACTGTATCAGAATTTAAAACTCCTCTTGATTTTAGTCTCTTTCCAAGGATATATAACATAACATCGCCGTCAACGACTTTACCGTTTTCATCAACCGCAATACATCTGTCAGCATCTCCGTCAAATGCAAATCCGACATCAAGATGTTGCTCCTTCACAAGTTTTATAAGATTTTCAATATGCGTAGAACCGCATCTGTCATTAACATTTAATCCGTCAGGCTCAGCACCAACCACATAGGTTTGTGCACCCAACGCACCAAATACTGATTTTGCTATCATCCATGAAGCACCGTTAGCACAGTCAAGTCCTATTCTGAAGTTTTTGTAGGAGTGAGATGCTAACGAAATCAAGTAACCAACATATCTGTTTCTTCCTGAAACATAATCAACTATACATCCAATTCTATCTCTATGAGCAAAAGGAATATCGGCGCCATTTACACCCAGCTCTTTTAAATTTCCGTCAAGGTATGCTTCAATTAATGCAGTAGTTTCATCATCAAGCTTTTCACCATATCTGTTTATTACCTTTATACCATTATCATGGTAAGGATTGTGAGATGCTGTAATCATTATTCCGCAGTCAAATTCATCTTGTCTTGTAACATAGGAAACACTTGGAGTTGTTGTAACATGGAGCATATAGGCATCTGCCCCTGATGCAGTAATACCTGCAACTAAAGAATATTCAAGCATATAGCTTGAGCGTCTGGTATCCTTACCAATTACTATTTTAGGTCTGTAACCTGACTTTGTACAACCTGAAAGTTCTGAGGAATAGTACCAGCCCAAAAATCTTCCGACCTTATATGCGTGCATTGATGTTAAATCAACATTCGCCTCTCCTCTAAAACCATCAGTACCAAAATATTTATTTTTCAAAACCTGTGATTTGATATTTACCTTATCTTGCAACAATTCGTCAGCTGTTATACCAAACAATTCACAAATTAATAAAACCTTATCAATCTGCGGTAACGCCTGATCCATTTCCCATTTTGAAACAGACTGTCTTGATACAAGTATTTTTTCAGCAAGCTGTTCCTGGGAAAGAGCTGCATCAGTTCTAAGTTGTGCAATTTTTTCACCTATCGTCATTATAAATCCACCTTTCAACTCTTTTATGTTATTATGTACTACAGAATAATATTACCAATTCATTATAATTTTATCAAGCAACTTCATTTGGTATTTTTTTGCAACCGTAAGTTGCAAAAAACTTTATTTTAATTAATGATTTATATTCATTATAAACAATATTTTCAAAAATCGCAAATTATAGTTGACAAAAAAGACTGAAATTTTTAAAATTTCAGTCTTTTTTTCAATCCAATTTTAAAACGCTCATAAATGCTTCCTGCGGAACTTCTATGCTTCCAACCTGTCGCATTCTTTTCTTTCCCTCTTTTTGTTTTTCTAAAAGCTTTTTCTTTCTTGTTATGTCGCCGCCATAGCATTTAGCAAGAACATCTTTTCTCAAAGCCTTAACAGTTTCTCTTGCTATTATCTTATTTCCTATTGCCGCTTGAATAGGAACTTCAAAAAGCTGTCTTGGAATTGACTCTTTAAGCTTTTCAGCCATTTTTCTTCCCCTTGAATATGCATTATCCTTATGAACTATAAATGAAAGCGCATCGACCATCTCCGAATTTAATAATATATCAAGCTTCACCAAATCAGAACGTCTGTATTCTGTCAACTCATAGTCAAATGACGCATAACCTCTTGTTCTGGACTTTAGCGCATCAAAAAAGTCATATATTATCTCATTTAACGGCAGTTCATAGAAAATTTGAGCTCTTGTTGTATCCATATACTTCATATCTATGAATATACCGCGCCTTTCCTGACACAACTCCATAACATTACCCACAAAATCTGTAGGCACCATTATATCTGCCTTTACCATCGGCTCTTCCATATAGTTTATCTCTGTTGGTGACGGAAGATTTGTAGGATTGTCAACATTAATAATCTCACCATCAGTTTTATACACCTTATAGATAACACTCGGAGCTGTTGTAACGAGGTCAAGATTATACTCTCTCTCTAATCTCTCCTGAATAATTTCCATATGCAGAAGTCCTAAAAATCCGCATCTAAATCCAAAGCCAAGTGCAACTGATGTTTCCGCCTCAAACATAAGGGCAGCATCATTTAACTGTAATTTTCCTAAAGCTTCCTTTAAATCATCATACTGAGCACCGTCTGCGGGGTAAATTCCGCAATAAACCATCGGATTGACCTTTTTATATCCAGGTAGCGGCTCACTTGCAGGATTTGTTGCAACCGTTACCGTGTCACCAACCTGTGTATCCTGAATATTTTTAATGCTTGCTGCTATATATCCTACATCTCCAGCTGAAAGTTCTTTCTTCGGACTCATACCATTTGCATGAAGCGAGCCAACCTCCACAACATCAAACTCCGCCCCTGTGGCCATAAGTCTGATTCTATCACCTACAGAAAGTTTTCCGTCTTTAACTCTTACATAAACAATTACACCCTTATAGCTATCATAGTATGAGTCAAAAATTAATGCCTTTAGAGGCTTGTTATCATCTCCTGCAGGTGCAGGTATCTTTTCTACTATAGCTTCCAAAACATCTTCAACATTCTGACCTGTCTTTGCAGAAACTAAAGGAGCATCTTCAGCAGGTATTCCAATTATATCCTCAATTTCTGATATAGCTCTTTCAGGCTGTGCAGAGGGCAAATCAATTTTATTGATAACAGGTACAATCTCCAAATCATGCTCCAGTGCAAGATATGTATTTGCAAGAGTTTGTGCCTCAATTCCCTGTGAGGCATCAACAATCAAAATTGCACCCTCACATGCCGCAAGGCTTCTTGAAACTTCATAGTTAAAGTCAACATGTCCCGGTGTATCAATCAAATTCAAAATATAGTCATTACCATCTTTTGCTTTATAATTGAGCTTGACAGCATGAGCCTTGATAGTTATACCTCTTTCTCTTTCAAGGTCCATATTGTCTAAAAGCTGGTCTTCCATATCCCGAAGTTCAACTTCACCTGTTAATTCCAATAGTCTGTCTGCTAAAGTTGACTTTCCGTGGTCGATATGTGCAATTATACAAAAATTCCTGATTTTTTCTCTGTTATTAGACATTTAAATTCTCCTGTTTAAATTAAATAATTACCGTCACCATCTGTCTTGACAGTGCCGTTTAAAATCAAAATTCCATCAGTAAATCCCCACAAAAAACCGCCAAATCCAAAGGTTATAATCGAAAATAATATCTGCAGAACTGCATAAGTCTTATATCCCAAATAAAATCTGCCAAGTCCTATACATCCGCCAAACATCTGCAAAACCGCCGCAGTAAAGCGTGATTTATCGGATAATCTCATTCTTGAGTCTTCTAAATTCATATCTTATTCCAATCCCTTAATTTTATCCCAATAAGATTTAGTCATTTGTTCTGTTTTATTATTGCCATATTCATAATATGTAGTATTTTTAATTGCATCCGGCAAATATTGTTGATTTGCATAATGATTTTCATAGTTATGAGGATATTTATAGGTAACTCCGTGACCAAAGCTTTTTGCACCTGCATAGTGTGCATCTTTTAGGTGAGCAGGAATTTCACCAACATCCTTTGATTCTATATCAGACATCGCATTCCAGATAGCCATAGATGCTGAATTTGATTTTGGTGCTGTTGCCAAAAGTATTACAGCCTCAGCAAGCGGTAATTGTGCCTCAGGCAAGCCAAGCTGCAATGCACAGTCAACACACGACTTCACTATGCTTATTGCAGCAGGATATGCCAAACCTATATCCTCTGCTGAAATTACCATTAATCTTCTGCATACACTCTGTAAATCCCCTGCAGACAAAAGCCTTGCAAGGTAGTGTATTGAAGCATCAGGGTCACTTCCCCTTATTGATTTTTGGAACGCACTCAATATGTCGTAATGATTATCTCCGTCACGGTCATACTTTATTGATTTTCTCTGTGTTGCCTGCTCTGCGGTATCTAAATCCACAACTAAATTCGCATCTATATCAGGAACCGCCGCCAACAAACAAATCTCAAGAGAATTTATGGCTTTTCTCACATCTCCTCCCGAAACCTGAGCAATATGCTCCAGAGCACCTTCCTCTACCATGACTTTATAATTTTTATATTCAAGTTCAGATATTTTATCTATGCATTTCTTTAAGGATTTTACTATTTCGGATGCCTCAACAGGCTTGAATTCAAAGACAACCGAACGCGAAAGAACAGCATTATACACATAAAAATACGGATTTTCCGTTGTGCTTGCAATCAATGTAATTTTACCGTTTTCCATATACTCTAAAAGAGTCTGCTGCTGTTTTTTATTAAAGTGCTGAATTTCATCCAGGTATAATAAAACACCGTTTTGGTCCATGAAGCTATCAAGTGAAGCTATTATTTCTTTAATATCCGAAACCGATGCAGTCGTAGCATTAAGTCTATAGAGGGATTTCCCTGTTTTGGATGCAATAATATTTGCAACAGTTGTCTTTCCGACACCGCTCGGTCCGTAGAATATCATATTAGGAACTTCACCCGACTCAATAACCCTTTTTAGAAGTTTTCCTTCACCCAAAAGATGCTTTTGTCCGACAACGTCACTAACCTCTAAAGGTCTAATTCTATCTGCCAGAGGTGTACTCATTTGTGACAGCCTCCTCTACAACCTCTTATTTTGGTTAAATCTCTTTTCATTTTTATATATTTAATTCCGTTTTCAACAAATCCGTCTCCAACCTCAACATAGTCTTCGTGTTTGAAAAATTCTACGGCACTTTCAGGAACATCAACACTTATTAATGCTCCGACAAGCGATACCGCCTTATCCTCCAATGCTCTTATCATTGTATCTCCAACATACTGTTTTCTGTCCTGTTCTCTTACCGCAACCTTGTCAATACAATACACATAATCAGACTTTTTATATAGTCTTGCACAGCAGATTACCTCACCGTTTTCTGTACCATACATATGTATCGCATTTTTATCAGTTTCTTCAAGGGTATCATTTATGAAAAACTTACTCCTGAAATCCTTACAGAATTCATAACCTTCGATACCTTCAATTAATTTGAATTTTATCATTATTTTTTCTCCAATTAACAAAGACTGTTTTTAAGCTGTTGTACTTCCTCAACACTTACTGTTGTCAAATATGTGCGCTTACAGTTAGTGTCAATCAACTCTAAGAGTTCTTTTGCTTTTTTAGTATTCCCAAGTTTTGAATAACAAACCGCACCGTGATAATAGGCTTCTGTAAAAGCAGGGAATTTTTCAAGCATCAAATCACACAATTCCTTTGCTTTCTCAAAGTCACCCTTTTTGATATAAGCCAATGCAAGATTGTCAACAATATCTCTGTCATCCGAATTATACTCATATGCCTCTACACATAAAGGAAATACTTCATCAATCGGCTGATTTGTTGCAAGCTTCAAATAACACAATAGTCCGTAGCTGACAGTATTTTTATATCCATCAAAAATTTCCTGAGCCTCTTCAAGTGCATCCTCAACCTGTCCCAATTTATAAAAGTTAAGTGTTCTGTATTGTTTTGCCTCGTTCTTCAACTTAGGCTTTGTGGCAGGATTTAATATAAGGTTGTTAAATACTGTTAAAGACTCATCAGGTCGTCCGCATCTTAGCAGCAACACTCCGTATGACATACAAACAGATGCAGATGCTCTTTTTGTTTTATAAGCTTTCTCATAGGCTTCTAAAGCCTTTTCTATATCACCGTCATTCATTGCTCTGTTACCCTTAATTGAGTAGAATGTCGGCACATTGACATATATAATGTATGCCAAAGTCAAAAATAACGAAATCAAACCCAAAAATGAATTTATTTGATTGCATACAAAAATCACTACACCCATTAAAATATATTTAATCATTTCTATATCTCCTATTTCTCATCAGTAAACTCTATATTTTCCAACACAGAACGAAAGTTACTTCTTATACTTTCGAGATATTCCTCGCGTAATGCTTTCTGTTCTGCTAATTCTTCATCACTAAGCCCTTGCGATCTCTGTTTTCTCGACAATTCACTTATTCTCTCGATTTTTGCTTTATCCATTTTTTCCTCCATTAATCAGTTCCATCACGAGTCACTTCATATAAACTTCTCTTTTCAAAACCCCGACATAGTTTAAATTTCTGTACTCTTCATTATAATCAAGACCGTATCCTACTGCAAACTCATCAGGTATGATTTTCCCCTGATATTCAACTGTTACATCTGCAACTCTTCTGTCGGGTTTATCCAGTAATGTACAAATTCTGCAGGTTTTCGGCTTTCTTTCAAGCAAAACCTCTTTTAACTTATAGAGTGTATTTCCGCTGTCAATAATATCCTCTACAATAAGAACATTCTTCCCTTCTATATCACTCTCGACATCTTGCTTTATATTTATAAATCCGCTTGAGGAAGTTCCCGCACCGTAACTCGAAACACGCATAAATTCGATGCTGACAGGCATTTTTAACTGTCTTATCAGGTCCGAGGCAAATATCATACTTCCCTTCAAAATAACGATAACTGTCAGTTCCTCTTCCCCATAATCATTATTCATTTTGTCCGAAAGATTTCTAACTATATCCTTTATTTCCTGTTCTGACACCAATATACTTTCAACATCTTTATGTAATTCCATGCTAACCCCTCCTGATTATTCCAAGAAAACCACAATTATGGTATAATTATAACATTTAAGAAACGATATTTCAACATTTTTTTACTCTTTTATCAATTTTGCAAAGTTAGCCATCAGTTGTTTTGTTCCAACATTGTCAAACGCCACTTCAACCAATGTATCCTTGCCGTATTGCTTTGCATTTAATACAATTCCTCTGCCAAATTTAGCGTGATTTACTATATCACCCTTCTCATATGTCTGTGTATTAACACTTACAGTAACTGGCTTGAATTCAGGCATTTTAGGTGTAGATTTCCTGATAAAATCAGTTTGATTAGAGATAGCTTGTCTTTTTTCAATTTTTCTTATATTTAATTCATCAATGAATCTGCTTGGACGCTGATAGGTTGTCTGTCCGAAAATAGTTCGCATTTCGGCATTTGAAATATAGAGTTTTTTCTCTGCTCTTGTAATTGCAACATAGCAAAGACGCCTTTCTTCTTCAAGGTCTTCCTTATCTTCATACTCCGACACACCCTTTAGCGACGGAAACAATCCATCCTCCATACCCACAAGAAAAACTGTAGGAAATTCAAGACCTTTCGCACTGTGAACGGTCATCATAACAACATAATCCTCTGATTCATCATACGTATCTATACCCGAAATCAGTGTCACATTTTCAAGGAAGGTTTCAAAACTTGCCTCATCATCATTTTTCTCAAATTCCGCTGCAACAGAAATGAATTCCTTGATATTTTCCAACCTTGTTTGTGATTCTATTGTATTTTCAAGCTCTAATGCAGTTGCATATCCTGTTTCAAACAACACTCTCTCAATGAATTTTGTCAAATCCAACGACCTTGATAACTTCCTCAAATCATTAATCATTGTTGTAAAACCATCAAATTTTGAGCTTGACCTCATAATCTCAGGATACTTATCAGGCTCAGAGATTATCTTGAAAAGACTCTTATTATGGTAACCCGATAAGAACGCCGCCTTATCCATAGTTGTTTTTCCAATCCCTCTTTTGGGCTCATTTATAATTCTTGCAACGCTTACATCATCATCAGGATTTAAAATAACTCTCAAATAAGCAATTATATCTTTAATTTCCTTTCGGTCATAAAACCTTAATCCCGACAGGATTTTGTGCGGTATTATATTTCTTACAAATGTGT
Organism: Clostridia bacterium; assembly: GCA_045645365.1. Lineage (GTDB taxonomy): Bacteria > Bacillota > Clostridia > UBA1381 > UBA1381 > RGIG1988. Next base: position 51,562 of record JAZRIR010000016.1, read on the forward strand.
CTTCTATCACTCGCGACTGAACATTGGTTCTGTAGAGAATAGCAAAATCAGAATAGCTTGCACCATTTTTAACTTCTTTTTCTATTTGTTCTGCAATAAATGCTGCTTCTTCTCTTTCATTATATCCTGTAAAAAGACTGATTCCCTCTCCGTCCTCATTACCCGTCCAAAGAGTTTTTGACTTTCTTTCATTATTATTTTTGATAACTGAATTTGCGGCATTTAGAATGTTCTTTGTCGAACGGTAATTCTGTTCCAGCTTAATTATCTTTGCATCACCGAATTCCTTTTCGAAATCAAGGATATTTCTTATATTTGCACCTCTGAATTTATATATGCTCTGGTCATCATCCCCCACCACGCATATATTTCTCTCTCCCGCAGCCAACAAGCTTATTAACATATACTGTGCAGTACTTGTATCCTGATACTCATCAACCATAATATACTTAAATTTGTTCTGATACATTTTTAGAATATCATCATTTTCCTGAAGTATTTTAACAGTGTAGAATATGAGGTCGTCAAAATCAACTGCATTATTCTTCCTTAGTTTTGACTGATAGAGAGAATATACCTCGGATATTTTAGAGAGTCTGTAGTCTTTGGCGTTATTTATAGCATATTCTTCAGGTCCGACCATTTCATCCTTGGCTCTGCTAATCATAGCTGATACTGCTCTTGGATTAAAAATTTTGTCATCTAAATTTAATTCCTTAAGACAATCTTTTATAACAGTTCTTGTGTCATCAGAGTCATATATTACAAAATTCTTTAAAAATCCAATTTTATCAATACATCCTCTTAATATCCTCACACATGATGAATGGAACGTGCTTATCCACATCCCCTCTGATGCCCCGCCAAGAATTTTCTCTATTCTTGTCTTCATTTCGTTTGCCGCTTTATTTGTAAAGGTGATTGCTAAAATATTATATGGCGATACACCGTTATTCTGCATAAGATATGCAATTCTGTTAACCAATACGGTAGTTTTTCCGCTACCGGCACCAGCTAGCACCAACAAAGGTCCATCCGTTGTTACAACCGCCTCTTTCTGCATATCATTGAGTCTGGATAAATCCATATAATCCTCCTTCTATCTGAATAATGACAAAATTTCGTCCTTTGTAAGACCTGAAATTGTTAAGTCATTCTTCTTGATAATACTATCTGCAAGATTTTGCTTTGATTCCTGTAATTTTAAAATTTGTTCTTCAATAGTACCCCTTGCTGCAAGCTTAATCACCTGAACCGATTTTGTCTGACCAATTCTATGGGCTCTGTCCGTCGCTTGCGACATAACGGCAGGGTTCCACCACGGATCATAATGAATAACCATATCTGCACCTGTTAAATTAAGTCCTGTTCCCCCTGCTTTTAAAGATACTAAAAACAGCTCCTTTTCACCATTATTAAATCTATCTGACATTTGAGTTCTTAATATTGGCGATGTTTTTCCGTCAATAAAGAAATAATTTATCTCTCTTTTCTTTAGTTCTTCTTTTATTAAATCAAGCATTGATGTAAATTGAGAAAATACTAAAATACGTCGCCCCTGTGATATTGCAGAATCAATCAATTCTAATAATAGCATAAGCTTTCCGCTATCTTTTTTATAATTCAAATCAAACAATGCAGGATGACAGCAAATTTGTCTTAATCTCAAAAGAATTGTGAGTATTTTCATACCGCCGTCACGGGTATTAATCAATTCACTAACCTCGTTTTTAGCAGCAGCCAAAAACGCCTCATAAAGCTTTTTCTGTTCGGGTACTAAATCGCAATATATTGTATTTTCAATTTTTTCAGGTAATTCATTTAAAACATCGGTCTTTAATCTTCTTAAAACAAAAGGTTTTATCTTTTTCCCCAAATCCTCTAATTCCTCTGTATTTTCCTCTGCTGATTTTATTCCCTCGTATAATTTGGAAAATTCACGTTTGGAATTTAAATATCCTTTCATAACAAAATCAAATACAGACCATAACTCCATAAGATTATTTTCAACAGGCGTTCCGGAAAGTGCAAATTTTCTTCCCGCATTTATCTTCTTTACCGCCTTAGCACTCATTGTATCGGGATTTTTAATATTCTGTGATTCATCGATGAACATATATGAAAATTCCAACTCCGAATAAAAAGAGATGTCTCGCCTGATTAAAGGATACGATGTTATCAAAAAATCATATCCGTCTATATTCTCAAGTAAGCTTTCGCGCTCTTCTTTTGTTCCGTCAATAATTTTTACCTTAGCCTCAGGTGCAAACTTGTTTATTTCATTGAGCCAATTATATACAAGTGAGCTTGGAGTCACAACCAATGAAGGCTTATCCTTCTTTTCACTCATAACAAACGCTATGACCTCAAGAGTTTTACCCAAACCCATATCATCTGCAAGTATGCCGCCAAAACCAAGCTCTGAAAGCTGCTTTATCCAATTAACACCCTTGACCTGATAATCACGCAGAACTTTGAAAAGATAGTCAGGTATATCCAAAGATATGTTTTTTATACCAGAAATAAGCTCATCGAACGAATTATCCGATGAAACCAAACCCTCATTTTTGAGTGCATCAAGATACAAAAGATAATATTTTGAAACATACTTTTTAGATGCTTTTATATCCTTTTCCTGAAAATTCAAGCCGTCAAACAATCTGTATTTTGACGCATTTTTATCATTAAGGGAAATAAAACTTCCGTCTTTAAGCCTATAATACTTTTCCTTAAGGCGTACTGCATTTAAAACACCATAGATTTCATCAGTTGAAAGTTCTGTTTCAAACCCAACCTCCAACAAATCTATTTCTTTTTTATACCCCACATTTGCCTTAATTTGAGCATTTTTTCTGCTTAACAGTTTTTCAAAACTATCACTTGCATACAATTTTGCAATAGCAGACAGCTCATTGACTGTTTGGGTAATAAAAGTATATATTTCCGAAGCTTCACTAAGTGTATATACTCCGTCAGAATATGCAAATCTTTCAAAAAAAGACAAAAGCTTTTCCTCGAGTTCAATATCCCTTATGACTATTTTTTCGCTGTTATAGCCTTTATCAGGAATTCTTATATCAATAGCTCCGTATCGGACTGTCAACACAGCCGTAACCAATCCCTTATCACTATCTAAATAAACAGAAAATTCAGGCTTTTCGTTTATTAGTATTGAATCAACGCCTGTGGTTATAACTCCCTGCTTATTCCTGATTTTGGGGTAAACATAGGTTGCAAAATCTATTCTTGCACTGTCTTTAAAATCAATCTGTGTTCTGCTTTCTGTCATTAATGAATTATATATCGGCATAAACCACTGACGCCATTCCTCATTCGTATGATAAAAACATCCGTCATACAAATACCAGCTACCATCAGGAAAAAGTGCCGTCCCACTTTGAGAAACATTTAGTGATATTTCATTATCAGTCGCATTGACATCAATCAAAATATCTGGGTTTTCTTCCATTACACGATAATCCTTTAACTGTATGGAGTTATAGTAATAAGAACAATCGCATTTTAACAAATACGGCAGTATTCTCTTTGCGGTTGATGACGCAATATAAATCCTTGAAATTCTCGGTGTATACCCGCTGTCTGTAAGTCTGTTTTGATATGCTTCACAAAGTATATCAATAACTTCCCTTTCATTTTCCAAAAGGGAGTATTGGGAAGAATTTACAGAGGTATGCTTTGAAATCTTGAAGTCCTTTCCTTCTATATAGCTATCTAAAAATTCGTCTACTCTTCCGACACTTTTCACTTCGTCAAAGCCGCATAAAATTTCAACACCATAGCTGCATTTCCTCTCTGAATCTGTGTTAACAGAAAATATAAATTTCATATTGAGATGCTTTTTAGAAAAACAGTTATCCGCAAACTGAGAACACAAAAATTGAGCTAAATCATCATTTTTGTCCTTTAAAATATCCTTTTCCAAAAGTTCTGCTTGTCTTTTCTTCAATGTGGCTACAATATGCTTACAAGCAGTTCCCATCGTCTGACAATAGGTACAGGTACAAAAGGCATCTTTTACCTTATCACCCTCAAAGTTTATTCTTATACTGTAAACATTCTCACCGTCGGCAATAGCTGTAATTCCTGATTCTTCACGGGTCTTTATATGAATACGGCCTTTTTTCAAGTACTCAAGACCGCGTTTATAGATATTTAAAGATGAAATTCTCTTAATTTCGTCTTCATTTATCATCATAATAAATCACCCCGTTCAGTTATATTTTGTATCTTATAATTATAGCATATTTATCTTTACTAATCAAGCATTTTATTAAATAAATTAAAAAGCTGTGCGAAAATTAATCCACACAGCTATTTCCTTTATACAATCCACTGACAACTCTTTGGACTCCGCACAGGTCTTTTATGATTTTAATGTCACAAAAATCCTCTTCCATAAGTTTTTTAACATCTTCTGCCTGATCAAAACCAACCTCAAATGCAAGCATACCGTTAACATTCAAAAGCTTAGGAGAAAGCTTTACTATTCTTTCATAGTAAGAAAGTCCTGTAGCCCCACCGTCCAATGCACCGCGTGGTTCAAATCCGTTAACATCCTTTTGTAGTCCGTCTATATCAGAGCTCTTTATATATGGGGGATTTGAAACAATTAAATCATATTTCCCATAAGGTTCATAAGTGAATATGTCAGCTTCAACAAAACTTATTCTTTCCAAAACACCGTTATCTCTTGCATTCCCTTTTGCAACATTCAATGCTTTTTTAGAAATATCTATAGCATTAAAAAATGCTTTTTGGTTGAATTTTGCAATACTAATCGCAATACATCCTGAGCCTGTCCCAATATCTATTGCACTTATTGCCCCGCCTTTAAAATGCTCTAAAATATGCTCCACCAATGTTTCAGTATCCTGTCTGGGTATCAGCACATTTTCATCGACATAAAAATCAATACCCATAAATTCCTGCGAATTGAGGATATATTGCAATGGTTCGTGATTTACTCGCCTTTGGACATATCCGTTTATGATTTCAATACTTTCCTCACTAATTTTCTTATTTCTTGAAAGAACTAAATCAGTAGGTGACAGTTTTAAAATATGTCTGAAAATCAAATGCGCTTCAAAATAGGGATTATCGTTGCCACTATCCTTTAAAATCTCTATTACACGGGCAATTTCATCACCTATTACCATTTATCTTCCTCCTTGTTCTCAGGTATAACAGCACTGATTGATTTTATAGCAACCTCTATCTGTAATTCATCAGGTTCTCTTGTTGTGAGCTTTTGTAGCCACAGACCAGGCTTAATCAAAACTGATATGCATTTTGATTTACCTCTACCTGCAAATTTTATTACTTCATAAGAAAGCCCTGCCACCACAGGAAGTAATGCAATTCTAGTAATCAGTTTAAAAATAATTTGAAGAATTCTACTACTCGTTTCAATCTGAGGTACTAAAATAAAAAGTATAATGCTTATAACCATAACAAACAAAAGAAAATTAGTTCCGCATCTTGGATGAAATCTTGTGTATTTCTTAACATTTTCAACTGTTAATTCTTCTCCCGCCTCATAGCAGGCAATAGTCTTATGTTCAGCACCATGGTATTCAAAAACCCTTTTTATATCCTTCATTTGTGATACAAGTATCATATAACCAAGAAATATTATAATTCTCAATACACCCTCAAAAATACCAGTAATTGATTTTAATTTCGGAATTATTGTTACCAAAATATCAGATAAAAGTGATGGTAAAAGAATAAAAAGCCCTACACTTAAAACAATAGATAGTGCTATTGAAAAATAAATGACGATATCCTTTATTTTATCTCCTAACTTATCCTCAAGCCATTTTTCAAACTTACTTTCAGTTTCTTCCTCACCCTCAAGGTCAACAAATTCTGCCGAGAACATCAATGCTTTCATACCGATAACAAGACTGTCAACAAAATTCACACATCCTCTTATAATCGGCAATTTACAGAATTTCGGTCTTGTCTTTGAGCCGTTTTTATGTTCTTCAACTATTATCTCACCATCAGGTTTTCTGACAGCATATGCGGTCTTAAAAGGGCCTCTCATCATAACTCCTTCCAAAATTGCCTGACCGCCTATAGAAGTTATATGTTCTTTTTTCTCACTCATTTTTTATACCTCACAATAATTTTTAAAAATAACAACACATACACGGATTGCAAAAATTACACAAAAGCCACGATAAACATAATGACGGGCAAACACTGCAAAAGGGCGAAGATGATGTGAAAACAACATCACGATAATTCCTTGTGTTTTGCCCAAAATTCGATGTTGCTGCACGGTATTCCTGATTTGACGGATCCATTTGTATTGCCTTGTTAATATATTCCATCCCTTTGGAATACCAACCTCTATTCATATAAATAACACCCATTAAATAATGCCACTCGGCGTTATGCTCTAACCTGTTTAGCATCATTTCAGCTTCCTGGAGTCTTCTTGCAGAAATAAGTCTTCTGACAGTATCAAATCCTACATTCGTATAATCATAACCTTGATTATAACTTCCATACGGATTATATCCGCCATATCCCTGATTTGAGGTGTTTTTATTTGTCAGAATGTCGTATGCTTCGTTTATTTCTTTCATTTTTTCGCTTGCCATATCAGCCATAGGTGTATTTACATATCTGTCGGGGTGATATTTTTTCACTAGCTGTCTGTATGCCTTTTTAATCGTTTCTTCGTCAGCATCACGACTGACTCCCAAAACCTTATAAGGATCCATTACTTTCCTCCGTTTTATTAAATATACTCTCCTGCTTCATAGGTAACCCTGCATAGAGAATATTTCTGATTAATGTATCATTTCTTTGTATATCCAACAAATCATAAGCATTTGCAATATTTGCAAGTGTATATGTCATTGAATTATATATGTCATTTTTCAAATCTTCACTTTTATAATAAATCAAAGGATTATACCGTTTTTTTGACTTATCCTTTTCCAAGTCTTCATATGCATCAAGTATATAAATCCATCTTCCAAGATTGTAACCAATCCACGAAAGCACCTTTCTTGTGTTTTCGTTATCAATAAAATCAGGAACAAAAATCGCCTTTAATAGCTTTGCAAAACAATCACTGACCTCGTCAATAGCTTCGCATTTTTCTGCTTCAAGAACAGAAAGCCTTTTTAATTCATCTGTAATAATTTTTGTGGTTTTGGGATATTTCTTTATTATTTTTTCTGCAGTACCCTTAAAAAGAGAACTTATTCCCCTTTTAGAAAAAGACCTATCATCAACTGCATCATCACATATTTTTAGATATACCAGCAAAATATTCATATCAGAGGCATAATCCATCACTTCATCCATTACGACCTCATCATGCTTCCTAAACCCATGCATAGGACATCTTAAATTTCTTCTAAAATCAGGCTCTTTATGATAGATACCCGAAAGCAACACAGCAAGAAATGTCAAATCGTTATTTAATCCCAATCTCATCAACTGCGACTTTTTTGCTATTGCCTTACACAAACCGCAGTAATATGAAGAATATAATTTTTTATCTTCTTCGGTTATAGATGAAAGGCATACATTAACATATCCAAACATAAATACCTCCGAAAACATCATAATACACTCTATAGTATAACTCTTTTTTTTGGCAATATCAAGTAAAATAAACACATTTGGATAAAATTTATTATTTATTCATATTTTCTGGTTTATTATAGATACTAAATATAAATTAAGAATAAAGGAATGGTAATATGAGTAAGAATATATCAAAAAAAGAATATCAGAAGATGGTCGAGAAAAAATCACCGTCTTCGAAAACATTAAAAAATTCTATAAAAGCATTTTTAATAGGCGGAACTATCTGTTTTATCGGACAATGCTTTTTAAGCTTTTACGAAACTCTTAATCTTTCAGAGGAAATGACAGGTGCTGCCACATCTGTATCAATGATATTTCTGGGTGTTTTATTAACAGGTCTAGACATCTACCCCAAAATAGCAAAACACGGCGGTGCAGGAACACTTGTCCCTATCACAGGCTTTGCAAACGCGGTTTCCGCTCCTGCTATAGAGGCAAAGACAGAAGGGTTTATCCTTGGTGTCGGTGCAAAAATATTTACTATTGCAGGTCCCGTCATTCTCTACGGAACGTTAGCATCATTTTTAGCAGGCATAGTGTTTTTATTTATGTAAAGAACTACCGGCAAAAGCCGGTAGTTCTTTATATTGTATTAATAATGTTGTCACACATACTCTTTACTTTATCAAAATCCATATACGGAATATAATATTCTTCTAACTTATCGTGATACTGTTTCGCCATTTTAATCATTTCTTCGGCATTATCCAAAAGATTATTATACAACTCCTCATTAATTATATTACTTTCATCCTCAACAGTAAAAAAGATACCGTTTGCATAAATATGTTCAATCTTTTCATCGGGTGACATAGGAGAATAGAAAGTCCTTATATCGTAACCTCCGTTTATAAACATTTCTTTTATACCATTCATAAATGTCTTTGAATTTTTGCATTTAACCTTATAAACCATATCAGCTTTATTTATAAAGGTATCGCTGTAATTTACTCTACCGACAGGTGTTATTGCACTTAGAAATGATTTTCTTTCAAATCCTTTTTTTAAGGAATTTTCCACAATAGAAAGCTCTTTTTTTAATTTATCAAGCTCATATTGCATTTCACCCGAATCTATCTCCTTTTCAAGACACTTTGCCGACTTTAAATACATATAAGCTGTTTGAAACAGCGAAGATATTTTCTCGTTTGTTTTAATTATTTCTTCTTTATGCTTTAAAATTCCTTTTCTGTCCCAGAAATCACCAAGATTTATAATCTCATCAACTGCACCTGGGCATTTTGGATCAACAACATGAGGTGAGGTTCCGTCTAGAATTAAAAATCCTATTTCTCTTGCACACACTCCGTCTAAAGAGTTTGGGTCAGAAGAACAATGTAAAAGTTCTGTTTCATAACCCGACGTTTCAAGATGTTTTGCTATCCTTTTCATAAAAGTAGATTTACCTGTCCCCGGACCGCCTTTTAAAATAATTATCCGTTTAGCTTCTCGGCTTTTTAATATGTAATCATAATACGAATAAAAGCCTTTTGGTGTGTTTGCACCAGGAAAATATTCTACCATTTCACATCAATCCTTTCATATAACAACATATGCTTTTACTAAATTAATGTGAAAAAAAAGCGGATAAACCGCTTTTTTTAATAACAACTTTCAAATATTTTCTTTATATTGTCATAATCAAGCTCAATATAGCTTTTTACTGACCGTTGTTTTCCAAACGTACACAGGTCTGACAATTTGTCTATGGACGATTTTTCTATCCCAAATTCTCTTAATGACAAGGGCATACCAATAAATTTAAAAAACTCTTCCATCTTCACAATACCCTCAACTGACGCCAACTCATCATCACTATCTGTAACATCCCAGACGCGTCTTGCAAATTGTGCAAATCGGGATATATTCTTTTTATAAACAAATTTTGCCCATGCAGGAAATAATACAGCAAGTCCTGCACCGTGAGCAATAAAATCAAATTCACCGCTTAAGGCATGTTCGAGCTGATGAACTGCAAGAGCATTTTCTCTGCCGCAACCTGTGAGGTCATTATGAGAAAGACTTGATGCCCACATCATATTCGCTCTTGCTTCATAATCACAAGGATTTTCCATTAGAATTCTTCCCGCTTTAATAACTGCTTTTAATATACTCTCCGCAATCATATCAGTCAAATCAGTAGGTTCACATACAGTAAAGTATCTTTCGATAGTGTGCGACATTATATCAACTATTCCGCACGCTGTCTGGTATTTATTCACGGTATATGTCAGTTCAGGATTGCAGATTGCGAACTTACATCTGTTAAACTCCGAATTAAATCCCCTCTTCATATTAAGTTCCATGTTTGTCAAAACCGCTGAGCTGCTCATCTCACTGCCTGCTGCTGAAATTGTCAAAATACAACCCACAGGCAAAGCACCCTTAGGAGTTTCTTTTCTTGTTAAAAATTCCCATATATCAGAGTCATGCACAGCACCTACTGCAGTCGATTTTGACGAATCTATAACACTTCCTCCTCCAACCGCAAGTATCATTTCAACACCTGTGGTTTTCGCCAGTTTTACTGCCTCTCGAACAAAGGAAACCTTAGGATTAGGCTCTACCCCTCCCACTTCAATAACTTCTATTCCATTTTTTGAAAGCGATGACATTATTTCATCATAAAGACCGCTTTTTTTGATGCTTTCCTTACCATATTGCATCATTATTTTTTTGTATCCGTAACCTTTTATAATTTCTCCAACCTCTTTGTGTCTTTCTTTTCCGAAAAACACCTTGGTAGGTGTGTAATAATTAAAATCAAGCATTTTTCTACTCCTTTATATTTCATTAGTGATGGTGGTGATGATGTCCATGGTTATCATTATGTTCAATATGGCAACATTCATCATTACAATTTTCATTAGTACCTTCAAGCTCCAGTGTAACATGACCTATATTATGTTCTTTTAACTCTTCTCTTATCTCCTTTTTTACTTCAGAAGATTTTCTATCGGCAACAATGTGCATAGTTGCATAATTATTGTATCCGTCCATACTCCATATATGGATATGGTGAACATCTGTAACCCCATTTATATGAAGTATATGCTCTTTAATTTCCTCAACATTCACCCCAACAGGAGTTTTCTCAAGAAACAGATTTGCCACATTCTTTAAATTTTTTATAGCATTTATAAATATAAATACAGAAACACAAATTGACATAACAGGGTCAATAACAGATATATCTGTAAACCACATAATTATTGCTCCTATTAAAACAACAATCCACCCAAGTACATCTTCAAGCATATGGAGATTAACAGCCTTTTGATTAAGAGAATCTCCCTCTTTGGTAAACCATGCCGCAACAAGATTAACAGCTGCACCAATTATAGCAAATACAATCATTCCGCTATAATCAATTTCAACGGGATTAAATATTCTTATTATAGCATTATATATAACTGCAACCGAACCAAACAACAAAATAACCGTTGTTATAAGACTTCCTATAACAGAATATCTTGCATATCCGTAGGTATAAATATCGTCAGGCTGTTTTTTGCTTTTTCTTTCTAAAAAGTAAGAAAGTCCTATACTCAGTGCATCACCTATATCATGTACGGCATCGGAAATTATCGCAACACTTCCTGTAAGTGCTCCGCCTATAAATTCAAAAACAGAGAACAAAAGATTTAGAATAAACGCAACTAATATATTCTTTTCTGTTTTCACTTACAATACCTCCATTTTAATCATTTTATATATTAAATTATAGCATATAAAAAATATTTATTCAAGCGAAAATAATTAATTCACATTTTCATTTGTCAATCATATCCTATTAGTAAGGAATAGTTGAAATCACTTCAACTATCAAAAACAAGAAAGGGTGTTATTTTAATGAATGACAGAAATAATCAAAACAACAACTGTTGTGATAACGGTTTTAAAGAAGCTGTTTGCATACATACCGACAAGGTGTATGATAGCTGCAGAGATAAGGACTGCTTGGAAAACATAAGAGTATATTTGACAGCATCAGGTCAATCAGTAGTTGACAGAGCTATAAATGTAAAATGTACTAAGGCAGAAATTATATGGGTATTTTCAGATATTGAAGCTGTACCGTTTAACAGAGGTTTCTACTCTGTTGACTTAAAGTATTTCTTCAGAGTAACTCTTGCAGTATTTACAGGAATTGGCAGACCAACAGAGGTTGAAGGTCTTGCTACTTTCAATAAGAAAGTAATTCTTTTCGGTTCCGAAGGAAATGCAAAGGTATTTGCTTCAAAATACAAAGAAGATGCATTTGACCCACAGTTATGGAGAAAAACAAATATGCCAAATGCTGTAGTTGAGGTTGTTGACCCTATCGCCTTAGGTGCAAAGGTTGTAGATGTTAAGGACAATTCCTGCTGCTGCGATGATGATTTTGATTTAGCAAGCGTACCTGAGTCTGTTTGCAGAGTATTCGACGACAACTTAATTCTTGGCGGAGAACAAAAAAGAGTATTTGTTTCAATCGGAATATTCTCTATCGTTAAATTAGAGAGAAGAGTTCAGTTACTAATCCCTGCTTACGATTTCTGTGTTCCACAGAAAGAGTGCATAGGTGCAACAGACGATAATCCTTGTGATTTGTTTGAGAGAATCTGTTTCCCTGTTGACGAATTTTTCCCACCTGAAAGACAAGAGTTTGAATGTTGCGACAAACAATGTGGTTGCTGACATTTTAAATAAAACAGCCGATGCAATAGCATCGGCTGTTTTTATATGCCAAATGTATGTGTTATCGGGTCTTCAAAAAGTGGAATTTCTGGTGGTGCATAAGTGAACACTCCAAAAATAACTGCAATCAGGCAAAGGATAAGAAATGCCTTCTCGGGCAATTTACATTTTATATGTCCATTTTCCAGATGAAAAGTTTCAAGTATATAACATATTGCTACAGCGACAAAAAATATTGCAATGTTCACCCAATCAGGAGTCATTCCAAACACACCATTAATTGTATAATACAGAACTGGCACAATAACTATCCCAAGTACCATTCCAATTAGTTTTACACACCAGAAGCTCTTATATTCCTTGCCTATATACCGACTTTCTATCAAAGAAAAAATAAACATAGGAAAAAATATTAATTTGTTATGCTCCCATATTGATTCATTTACCGCAGAAAACAATGCAACAAATCCGTTCTGATTAGTCCAGCCATAAAGAAAATGAAGTATAACCCCAAGAATTCCCGTAAAAATAAATCCTGCAATTTGCCATGCCCTTAATGAATTTTTCACATATACCCCTCCAAATACAAATTCTTAAATAATTATATTCAGAGTCGGCATTTAAAATTACTTTCTTCTTCCCACTACTACTCCGTCTGCAATATATCCCGTCTTACAGGGTCAGAGATTGCATTTAAGGTTTCATTCATTCCCATTTAATTCACCTCTTATTGAGTGTTTAGAAACATTTCTATATAGAAAATTACAGAAAAAATGTCACATCATAAGATGTGACATTTTAGTCTTTCCATATAAATTTATAGTTAATAGACTCTCCTCCGTCAACAACTATACTTTGTCCCGTGCAGAATTTATTTACTACTGTAAGGAAAAATGCCCATTGGGCAATCTCTTCTGCAGTTGCCCATCTTTTTAAAGGAGTTTCATCCATTATCTGGGACCATAATTCACTATCATTAATGACACAGTCATTAAGAGGCGTCAAAACACCGCCCGGGTCAAGACTGTTACAGGTAGCTTTGAATTCAGCCACTCTCATAGCAACATTTTTAGTATACGATATAACTCCACCCTTGCTTGCACAATATTCAGGAAACTCCGAACCTGTATGACCGCTAGCAGAGCCAATATTGAGTATTGATTTTATATTCTTCTGCACTCCATATTTTTCTGTGATATGAATGAGCGCCTTCAAGTTAATATCAATATCCTCTTCGTTTTGTGTCCCTGCATTATTGATTAAAATATCTATATCATTAATCTCAGGTAAATTTTCATAATCGCGAATATCACACTCATAATGTGTATAGTCTTTGTGGGCAATACTTGCTTTATTTCTGTCAATTCCTATTACATTATGGTCTTCTTTTAAGAAAATTTCTGCAATAGCTTTTCCAATCCCTTGCGAAGTCCCTGTAATCAAAACTTTCATTTTATTCTCTTCCTTTGGCAATATATTCTATATACTCTCTTCCAACCTCATTTTTTCTCCAGTTAGTTACTATTCTGTATCCAATAGGTGAAAATGCTATTTCCATAATGAGCTCTGCAACTGCTCCTGTTAAAGCACACATCACGCATTGCAAAACACTCCAGCAAAATCCATCCCAAAAAATTGGTGCAAACCACACAAATACAATAACAGAGAATATAAAATTATCAAGAAACTGTGCTATAAAAGTTGATATATAGCTCTGCATTGCATATGCAAGCTTGCCGTCGGGATTTCTTCTAAACATTTTCCCAATCGACCAATTAAGAAAATTATTTATAAGTGCTGATGACAAAAATGCAACTGTACTACCCAACAAAATAAACCATGTTCCTCCAAAAATACTATCAAATGCACTATAATCATTTGCATTTGACGGTATGATGCTTGCAACAAAGAAAATTACACAGGTTAATAAATTTATCACAACCGCCAGCAAGGAAATCTTATTTGATGCCTTTGGCCCAAAATGCTTTGTGATAACATCCATACACATAAAGGACAGCCATGAAATGAGAATTCCCCCATCCAATGCAATCCAATCAAGCTGCAAGAGTGTTTTATTAGCAAGTAAATTCATACATATTACGCTGACAACAAATAAAGTCACAATAGACGCAGGAATGCATCTTAATAATACTGTAGTTTCATTTTTTTCATTCAAAATGTAGTTTTTTATCGAGCTCATTACATTTCTCCATCAAAAAGCGGTGTTGAAAAATATCTTTCTGCAGTATCAGGAAGAACTGTGACAACGGTTTTACCCTTTCCAAGCTTTTTAGCAAGCTTCAAAGCCGCAGCCACATTTGTACCGCTCGAAATTCCGCACATTATTCCCTCTTTTGCTGCTAAATCCTTGGATGTCAAAATAGCCTCGTCATCTTTTATTATGCATATATCATCAATTATATCCTGATTTAAAATTGCAGGAATAATTCCGTCACCAATACCCATCTGAATATGTGTGCCTATAGAACCTCCCGAGAGAATTGCCGCATTTTCAGGCTCAACTGCCCATATAACCATATCAGGATTTTCCTTTTTCAAGGTTTCGCCAATACCTGTTATTGTCCCGCCTGTACCAATTCCTGAACAAAAGCCGTGAATAGGACCGTTAACCTGTTTTAGAATTTCAACACCTGTTTGAGTGCGTTGAATTTGAGGATTTGCAGGATTTTCAAACTGCTGGGGCACAAAAACATTTTTATCCTCCGCCTGCATTTTAAGAGCAATCTTTAAACATTCCTCTATACAAAGTCCAATATTTCCTGCATCGTGAACAAGGATAACCTCTGCACCATAATGGCGTACAAGCTTTCTTCTTTCTTCACTAACCGAGTCAGGCATAATTATTATTGTTTTATATCCCTTAACTGCACCTACCAACGCAAGCCCTATCCCCTGATTACCGCTTGTTGGCTCAACTATAATACTGTCCTTATGTAGTTTCCCCTCTTTTTCAGCTTCTAAAATCATATTATAAGCTGTTCTGGTTTTTATAGAGCCTCCTACATTCAAACCCTCAAATTTTACAAGTATTTCAGCACTGTCAGGTTCATTTATATTTGTCAACCGAATCATAGGCGTATTCCCTATTGCTTCTAAAATATTATTATAAATCACTTATTTCACCTACCATATTTTAGTATAACACAAGTAACAAAAAGATGCAAGTTTTATAATAATTTTATATTGTTTTTTTATTTTGCATTAGAATCAATAACATATTTAAAAAAATGACAATTTTAGTTTACATAGCATTGACTTTTAATGTAAACAATTGTATAATAAATTTATAAAAATTTGCAGAGGAGGATTTATTTCAATGAAAGCAATAATTAACGGAAAAATTATTCTAAAAGACAGAATTGTTGAAAACCATGCTCTTCTTTTATCCACAGTAATCGAAGGAATAGTTCCTACTGAATCAGTTCCAGCTGATGCACAGATAATTGATGCTAAGGGTGGCTATGTATCACCAGGTCTTATTGATTTACATATTCATGGTTATCTCGGAAAGGATGTTTGCGACGGAGAAGAAGAAAGCATCCGCACAATATCTGAAGGACTAGTCGCAAACGGAGTAACAGGTTACCTACCGACAACAATGACAGTTGACATGAAAGTTATCAAAAAAGCTCTTGAAGTTTTAAGAAATCTCAAAGAAGAGAGCAAAACCTGGAATGGAAGCACAATTTTGGGATGCCATGCTGAAGGTCCTTTCATAAGTGAATCAAAAAAAGGAGCTCAAGACCCTAAGTATATATTAAAACCTGATTTTAGTTTTGTTAAGGAATATTCAGATATTATTAAAATCATAACATTAGCTCCTGAAGAAGATATGAATGATTTTGAAGAAATCAGAAAAATTACAAAAAATACTGATGTGGTAATATCTATGGGACACACTTCTGCAGACTATGATACAGCAATGGCAAGTACTAATGCAGGTGTTAAACACGCAACTCACCTTTTTAACGCAATGACACCTATTGCACATCGTGCGCCTGGAGTTGTTACTGCCGCTTTAAAATCAGATATTAGTTGCGAGCTTATTGTTGACACTTTTCATGTACTCCCTGTTTTTTACGATATTTTATGGAAACTGAAAGGAAGAAAATTATGTTTTATAACAGACTGCCTTCCCGCAGGCGGTCTGCCTGAAGGCGAATATACTCTAGGCGGTGCAAAAATCATCTATAGAGGTATCGTTTGCCGTTTGGAAGATGGAACTGTTGCAGGTAGCGTTCTCCACCTTAATAAGGGTGTATGGAATGTTTATACAAATTCTGAAATTCCGCTTTGGGAATGTGTCAACTGCGCATCACTAAACCCCGCAACCACACTTGGAATTCAAACCAAAAAGGGCTCAATAGAAGTTGGCAAGGATGCAGATGTGATTATTACAGACAAAGAATTTAACGTAGAAAAAACAATTATTGGAGGAGAAATAAGATATGAAGCTTAAAGTTAATGCAAAATTAGACCCACAATTTACACCGCTATCTCTTGTTGTAAGAGAAATGCGTGAGGCAACAAAGGATAACGGACAGGATGTTATCATTGCCATCGAAAGAAACAAAGGCTATACAACAACTTATAAAACCAGAATTTTTAAAGATGGTACAGGACATGATGAAGAAAACTTCCGTTTCATCGAAAGAATTGCAAAATCACTTCTTTGGGTTGCAGGCGGATATAAAATTATTATTGCAGGTAGTGATGTTGTAGGAAATAAAATTAAGGAAGCTTATACATATGGCGGTTTGCGTGATTTCGATGTTCACTTCATGGAAAGAGTTTATGAAGAAAAATTTGAAGTTATTGTTTGTCCTTACGATAAGGCTCCTGCTGATAAATCAGCCGCAGCTCCTATCGGCAGACACCTTGACGGTTGCAGAATAGGCTTTGATGCCGGCGGAAGTGACAGAAAGGTAAGTGCTGTTATTGACGGCGAAAGTGTTTATTCAGAAGAAGTTGTATGGTTCCCTAAGACTAATTCTGACCCTGAATATCACTATCAAGGCATTTTAGATGCTATGAAGACTGCCGCATCACATATGCCAAGAGTAGATGCCATCGGAGTTTCGAGTGCAGGTGTTTATGTTGACAATCGTATAATGGTTGCATCATTGTTCTTAAAAGTCAGTGACGAAGACTTTGACAAAAAGGTTAAAAATATGTATTTAGATGTTGCAAAGGAAATCGGAGCAGATATTCCGATTGAGGTTGCAAATGACGGCGATGTTACTGCATTGGCAGGTGCTATGGACTTGAATGACGATTCAGTTCTCGGCATCGCAATGGGTACATCTGAAGCAGGCGGTTATGTTGACCCGCAGGGAAACATCACAGGTTGGTTAAACGAGCTTGCATTCGTTCCTGTTGATTTCTGCGAGAATGCCATGGTTGATGAATGGTCAGGCGACTATGGTTGCGGAGTTAAATACTTCTCACAGGATGGTGTTATAAAACTTGCTCCATTTGCAGGTATTGATATTGATGAAAGCCTTTCACCTGCTGAAAAGCTAAAGGTTGTACAGAGTCTTATGGAAAAGGGCGACCAAAGAGCCGCTGATGTTTATGATACTATCGGTGCATACTTTGGCTATGCTATTGCTTATTATTCAGAATTTTATGACATCAAGCATGTTTTGATTATGGGTAGAGTTACATCAGGTCAGGGCGGAGTTATCCTATTGGAAAGAGCTCAAGAAGTTCTTGATAAAGAATTCCCTGAACTTGCAAGGAAAATCAAGTTACATATTCCTGATGAAAATTCAAGAAGAGTCGGTCAGTCAGTTGCTGCTGCAAGCTTACCAAAAATTAAATAATAGACCTTTACTCCCAACCTCAGAAGGTTGGGAGTTTTTTTGTAAATTGACATAATTCCTACATTATGATATACTTTATAAAAAATACTCAGGAGATAACCTATGATTGATTTACTTCTAAAAAATTCAGGTTTTTATATTGATAAAAATGAACATAATATGTTTAAATCAGAGCTTACAGAAATGATTGAAGAATTGGAAATATTGACAAAAATTTGTGAGTATGATACAGAAAACAGAGTATGTGTTGACTATTCAACATTAAGAGAAGATGAAACAGAGAAATCATTTCAAAAAACCGACATACTGTCTAACTCAAAATCAAAGACGGATGTCGGCTTTATAATCAATAAAGTCATATAGTGAGGAAAAATTATGCATAGTTTATCAGAGATGAGGAATAGCCTTGACCAAAAGATTATTTCCTCAACAGAACTGACTAAAATTTATCTTGATAACATTAAAAAATATAACAACGAAATAAATGCCTTTATAACTGTATGCGAAGAAGGTGCTATTGAAGCTGCAAAAAATGCACAGAAATTAATTGACAAAAATCAAAGTTCCTTTATGACAGGTATTCCTTTGGCAATAAAAGATAACATTTGCACAAAAGGCATAAAAACAACCTGTGCATCAAAAATGCTTGAGGATTTTACCCCTTTCTATAATGCAACTGCAACAGAAAGACTTATTAATCAAGGTGCCATTATTCTTGGAAAAACAAACCTTGATGAATTTGGTATGGGAGATTCAAATAAAAATTCATATTTTGGTATAGTTAAAAATCCATATAACCAAAATTATGTTTCAGGCGGCTCATCAGGCGGTTCTGCAGCTTGTGTTGCTGCTAAAATGGCACCTGTTGCACTCGGAACAGACACAGGTGGCTCTGTTCGTCAACCGGCAGCTCTTTGCGGTATCACAGGTTTAAAACCAACCTACGGAACAATTTCAAGATACGGGCTCATTGCTTTTGCTTCAAGTCTTGACCAGATAGGTATATGTGCAAAATCTGCCGAGGATACAGGCTATATCTTAAATTCAATCTATGGTAAGGACCCAAAAGACTCTACATCCTCACATAAATCAAAAGGAAACTATTTAAAACTGATTGATATGCCGATAAAAGACATTAAAATCGGAATTATTACTGATTTCTTTGAAAAATGCCAAACACCGCAATTATTCGATGTTATTGATTACTTCAAAAAGAATTCAAATATAATAGAGATTTCTCTCCCATCCGCAAAATATGGGATTGCCTCATATCTTGCGATTTCATCGGCAGAAACAAGTGCTAATTTGTCAAAATATGACGGAATAAAGTATGGGCATAACAGCGACAGCATCGAAACCTCAAGAGGCGAGGCTTTTGGCAAAGAGGTAAAGAAAAGAATTCTCTTTGGTAACTATATTCTATCCGAAGAGAATTATGATAAATATTTCAAGTCCGCACAAACAGCAAGATCAAAAATTAAAACCGAATATTATGAGGCGCTTGAAAAATGTGATATTATAATATCACCAACCACCGTTACAACTGCTCAAGAAATTTATTCCCCGGGAAATAATAAGCAAGAATATTCACAGGATTTATTTACTGTTTGTTCAAGTCTTACCGGACTTCCCGAAATCACCACAACTTGTGGTTATGACCACAACAACCTCCCCATAGGTTTTAGTATAATCGGAAAAGCCTTTGATGAGGCTACAATCATTTCTGTCGCTGACAGATTTGAAAAGGATTTTAAGAGAAAGGAGCCAATTTTATGAAACTAGTACCTGTAATAGGACTTGAAATTCATGCAGAGCTTTTGACAAAAACAAAAATCTTCTGCTCCTGCGAAAATAAGTTTGGTAACAAGCCGAACACTCTTGTGTGTCCTATTTGTTCAGGTATGCCGGGTGCTCTCCCATCTCTTAATAAATATTCAGTTGAGCTTGCAGTAAAAGCAGGCATTGTTTTAAACTGTAAAATTAACAATAAATCCTCTTTTGACAGAAAAAACTATTTTTATCCCGACCTGCCAAAAGCATACCAGATAACACAATTTTATCACCCTATCTGCACAGATGGGAATGTAAAAATAAACGATAAAAATATAAGAATAGAAAGAATTCATTTAGAAGAAGATGCAGGAAAGCTTATTCACAATAATAAATATTCGGTAATAGACTTTAACAGATGCGGTGTTCCGTTGATTGAAATTGTGACCATGCCTGATTTTCGTTCCGCAGATGAGGTATGCGATTTTATAAGGCTGATTTCATCAAGAATGAAGTATGCAGGCATATGCGATTCAAAACTTGAACAAGGCTCTTTAAGAGTCGATGTAAATATTTCCATGATGGAAGAAAATTCTTTAAAATTTGGCAAAAGAGCAGAAATTAAAAATCTTAATTCACTAAAATCCATAAAACAGGCAATCGAATTCGAGATACAGCGTCAGACACAACTTTTAGAAAACGGAAAAGATGTTTTGGTAGAAACAAGGCGTTTTGATGAAAAAACGGGAACAACTGTCTTTATGCGTGCAAAGGAAACAAAAGGCGATTACCGTTATTTCCCCGAGCCAGACCTACCCGAAATATACATCTCTGATTACGAAATAGATAGATTAAGACTAGAATTACCTATAATGCCTGATGAACGGTTATTAACATACATAAATGTATATAAGCTTTCAAAACAAGAAGCAGAGTTGATAACAGAAGATAAACATTTATCCGATTTTTATGAAAGTTGCCTGGCTTTATATCCATCATACAAAACAATCTCTAATATACTATTAAACGAAATAAAAAAATTCCTGAATAAAAAGGCACTGGATTTTTCTTTTGTACCCTTTTCACCAAACGATATTATCGAATTATCAAAGCTATATGACGAAAAGAAAATAACAAAAAATTCACTATCGGAAATTCTAGCAATTATGTTTGAAAGTTATGATGCTCCATTAAAAATTGCTAAGAACTACAACCTTTTGATAGAGGATAATATAGATGAATTAAGTGTTATAATAACAAAAGTTCTTGACGAAAATCAAAAAGCAGTAAATGAATATCTGGAAGGAAATCAAAAAATTTTTGCTTTTTTAATGGGACAGGTTATGCGTGCATCAAAAAAAGGTACAAACCCTAGTACTGTTACCCAAATTTTAAATAAGAAATTATTAACTTTTTTAGCAAATTAAGTTGACAAAATATGATAAATGTTATAATATTTATTGTATAAAGATTGATAAAACGGCGGCGTTTTATTATATCGCTTATCCAGATAAGCAATATGATAGCGTCGCTTTATTTGTAAACTACAAGGAGGTATTTCAAATGACCGTTACAGATTATTTTGGCGAAAATGTGTTTAATCTGTCAGTTATGAAAGAAAGATTGCCAAAAGATATTTTTGAGTCTGTTGAAAATACTATTAAAGAAGGTACTGCTCTGGATTCAGGCGTTGCCGACATACTTGCAGCCGCTATGAAGGACTGGGCAGTTGAAAAGGGTGCAACCCATTATACACACTGGTTCCAACCAATGACAGGTATAACGGCAGAAAAACATGATTCATTCATTTCTCCTACAGATGACGGTCATGTAATTCTGGAATTTTCAGGAAAAGAATTGATAAAAGGTGAGCCTGATGCTTCGAGCTTTCCGTCAGGGGGTTTGAGGTCAACTTTTGAAGCACGAGGATATACCGCATGGGACCCAACTTCATTTGCATTTATAAAAAATGGGTCTTTATGTATTCCTACTGCATTTTATTCCTATACAGGTGAAGCTCTTGATAAAAAGACTCCTCTTCTTCGTTCAATGGAAGCAATCAATAAACAAACTCTAAGAGTTTTAAAACACTTTGACTCAGATGCTACACATGTAATATCGTATGTGGGACCTGAACAGGAGTATTTTATAATTGACGAAAAACTCTATAACCAAAGAAAAGACCTGATGTTAACAGGCAGAACTCTTTTTGGCGCTCCACCTGCAAAAGGTCAGGAAATGGACGACCATTACTTTGGTCAAATCAAAGAAAGAATTGCCGACTATATGAAAGAGCTTGATGAGGAATTGTGGAAGCTTGGAGTTCTTGCCACAACAAAGCATAATGAGGCAGCCCCTGCACAGCATGAGCTCGCACCTATATTCTCAACAACAAATATTGCCTGCGACCATAACCAGCTTACAATGGAGGTTATGAAGAAAGTGGCAAAAAAACACGGTCTTGTTTGTCTTTTACATGAAAAACCATATGACGGTGTTAACGGCTCAGGCAAACACAATAACTGGTCAATCGGCACAAATACAGGTGAAAATCTTTTTAAACCAGGCAAAAAACCTATTGAAAACAAGCAATTCCTATTATTCTTGGCAGCTGTTATGAAAGCCGTTGATGACTACTCAACAATGCTGAGAGTTTCTGTTGCAAACGCAGGAAATGACCACAGACTAGGAGCAAACGAAGCTCCCCCTGCTATAATTTCAATTTTCTTAGGAAAACAATTAGACGATGTTATTGAGGCAGTAAAACATGGTAAAACCGCAGTTGATGACTCAAGAGGTAAAATTTCTGCAGGCGTTGATGCAGTTCCGTTAATTAAAAAGGATTCAACAGACCGCAACAGAACATCACCCCTTGCCTTTACAGGTAACAGGTTTGAATTCAGAATGCCAGGTTCGTCACAGTCAATCGCAGGCGTAAACACAGCACTAAACACAGCATTTGCAGCTACTCTTTCCAAAATAGCTGACGAACTTGATTGCGGCAAAAAAGTTGATGATATTATAGTTGAGATCTTTAACAAGCACGACAGAATTATTTTCAACGGAAACGGATATTCTGATGAATGGGTTAAAGAGGCTGAGGGTCGCGGACTTCCTAACCTCAAATCAACAGTAGACGCTATTCCCGCTCTTCTTTATGAGGAAAATATAAAGGCTTATTCTTCAATGAATGTACTCTCAAAAGTTGAACTCGAATCAAGATATGAAATTCTGTTAGAGGATTATATCAAGAAAATCAATATAGAAACCTTGACAATGCTTGAAATGGCAAAACAGGAAATTCTGCCTGCTTGTATTGAATATGTAACCTCTCTTTCAAACGGTATCATTGCTAAAGAAAAAATAGGTCTTTCGATACCACATGAAAAAGCTTCGGTTGTATCAATGTCGGAGTTGACAGAAAAACTTATTATTGACATAAATGACCTTGAAATTGCAAAAAACAAAATTTCAAGTAATGGTGATATTTTAGATACTGCAAAATATTATCAGGATGTTATTATTCCAAGAATGAAAACTTTAAGAACTACTGCAGATTCTTTAGAAACTGTTGTTGCAAAGGATTATTGGCCGTTCCCAACTTATGAAGATTTGTTATACAGAGTATAAGAAAAAGGCATATCGCTTAAGCGATATGCCTTTAAATTTACTGTCTTATAAACATTTGTGTCCAATAGTTACCATCAGCAACATATCCAACACCTATCTTAGTATAATTTTTATTTAATATATTTGCTCTGTGACCTGAAGAATTCATCCATCCGTTCACAACTGCCTGCGGAGTTTTCTGGCCTCTTGCGATATTCTCCCCTGCACTTTTATATGATATACCAAAGTTTCTAATCATTTCAAAAGGCGAACCATAAACAGGACTTGTATGTGAAAAATATTTATTATCCTTCATATCCTGAGATTTGTATCTTGCAACACGGCTCAATTCCCAGTCGGTTTTCAGTTGGTTAAGACCGTTTTCTTTTCTTATTTCATTAACAAGTCTTATTACCTCATTTTCGTATTCAAGAACCTTTGAATCGGTAGCAGGAATATTTATAATCTGTCCAGGATAAATCAATTCAGGATTAGATATATGTGAATTTACACTTATTATTTCACTCAAACCAACCTCATACTTAACTGCAATCTTCCACATTGAATCACCCGACACAACCTTATGGGTTGTGTTTGCAGAAGCAAAAGTTGTACTTATCAATGCAGAAACCATAATAGCTGAAAATATTATTTTTTTCATCTTATGTTACCTCCCTGTATGAATTTTGTTAAATATAATTAACTATTCCATTATAACATACAGGTTTACATAATTCAAATGCAATTATTGGTACAGCCTATTTTCTCCATGTATGTGGTGCAAATAATATCAAAAACGGAAATAATTCTAATCTTCCAATCAGCATATCAAATGTCAGAACTATTTTTGACAAAGGAGAAAATAGCGAGAAATTCTCCATCGGTCCTATTTTTGAAAGACCAGGTCCTATATTATTAAGTGTTGCTAAAACTGCAGTAAAATTAGTTGTAAAATCAAAGTTATCAAATGAAATTATGAGTAACGATGTGAAGAATATCACAACATACGCAATCAGATACACGCTTATCGACTTTACTACCTCTCCCGGAACTGACCTATCATTAAAGGAAATCTTATGTGTACTCTTTGGATGTGCGGCGGTTTTTATTTCCTTAAACAAACTCTTTACAAGTATAACAATTCTCGAAACCTTTATACCTCCGCCCGTACTTCCAGCACAAGCTCCGACAAACATCAATAAAACAAGTATTGTCTTGGAAAATTCAGGCCACATATTAAAATCAACGGTGGAATATCCTGTAGTAGTTATCACAGTTGCCACCTGAAAAGCAGTATGCTTTATATTATCAAACAAATTATCATAAAGACCTGTACAATTCACTGCTATCAAAACTACAGCCATTATTATAATTGCCAGATACCATTTCACTTCCTCCATTTTAAAAGCATTCTTAAACTTTTTGGTAATCAAATGATAATAAAAAGTAAAATCAATACCGAACAATAGCATAAATACAGTTATTGCTATCTGCTGAAGTGATGTGTAATCAGCAAGACCTGAATTTCTTACAGCAAATCCACCTGTACCTGCAGTACCAAATGTAAGAGTGACTGCATCAAACAAGGTCATTCCTGATGCATAAAGTATAATCATTTGAATTACTGTCATAGCAAGATATATACTATATGAAATTTTTGCACTTGTCCTTATTTTCGGCACAAGCTTACCAACAGACGGCCCTGGACTTTCTGCTTTTACCATAAAGAGATTACTTCCTCCCGACAATGGTAAAAATGCGATCAGGAATAACAAAACCCCCATACCGCCAATCCAATGGGTAAAGCTTCGCCACATAAGCATTGATTTTGGCAGTGCCTCAACATCCGAAAGTATTGATGCACCTGTGGTCGAGAAACCTGATGCAACTTCAAATAATGCATCAATCCAGGACGGAATACTTCCCGACAAAATGAAAGGTATCGCACCGAATATACTTATCACAAGCCACGAAAGCGCAGCTATCACAAATCCTTCTCTTGCATACATTTCACGATTTTTAGGTCTTACAGATATTAACAACAAACCTGCCACCAGACATAGCGCTATAGATGTAAGAAAAGTAAAGACACTGGCCTCACTGTATATAAATGCACAAACCAAAGGCAACAGCATACATATCGCTTCGCAACACAAAACACAGCCAAGAGTGTATAAAATAACCCTGAAATTCATATTTATCCCCTTATCTCAAAATGTCCTTTATGTCCTTAAACCCTTTTGCAGTTGTAATAACAAGCACTGTATCGCCTGTTTTAATAACATCCTTGCCTCTTGGGGTAATTATTGTTCCGCCTCTATTGATATAGGCAATTAATATATTTGGTTTAAGTAAAAGATTTTCAATCATTATATCTGAAACAGGCGAACCCTCCGTAATCTTAAATTCAAGAGCCTCTGCCTTTCCGTCAAGAATGTAATGCATTGTTTCAATATTACTGCCGATTGAATTCTTTTTTGCACGGACAAATCTTACTATATATTCAGCGGTAAGATTTTTAGGATATATTGTTGAATCAAGATTTAATTCTGAGATTACCTCATCATAAGCTATTCTGTTAATCTTTGTAACAACCTTACCGTTCATACGCTTTCTTGCAAAAAGTGACAACAAAACATTTTCCTCGTCAATATTGGTAAGTGCAACAAACGATTCTGCCTGCTCAAGTCCTGTTTCAAGGAGAAGATTATTGTTAGTTCCGTCACCGTTAATAATTTCGGCTTTAGGAAGTAAATCACAAAGTTCCTCACATCTTTCAATTTTCTGTTCAACAACCTTAACCCTAATACCAGATTTAATCAGTCGAGCTGCAAGATAATATGCTGTATCTCCTCCGCCAACAATCATTGTATCCTTTACCTTATTCGTTTTAATCCCTATTTTCTTAAAGAATTTCGACGCAGTTTCGGTTGGTGACACTACACTCACCAAATCTCCGCCCTTAATAACAAAATCACCGCGCGGAATAAATGCTTCATCTGCTCTTTCAACACCGCAAATCAAAATATCGCTATCAATCCTTGCACGAATATCAGAAACTTTAATTGAGTCAAGTATAGAATTTTCTGCAACTCTGAATTTAAGTATTTCAATTCTTCCCTTTGCAAAAGTATCAATCTGAACTGCTGACGGAAAACGCAAAAGACGCGCAATTTCAGTTGCTGCTGTCAGTTCAGGATTGATTATCATAGCAAGTCCCAAATCTTCCTTGAAAAGCTGAACCTCCTGAAAATACTCAGGTTTTCTGACTCTTGCTATAGTCTGACATTTTCCGCATTTTCTGGCAATCAGACAGGTCAGAAGATTTAGTTCATCAGAACCCGTAACGGCAATCAATAAATCAGCATTTTCAACCCCTGCTTCACGAAGGGTTTCTATATTCGCTCCGCTGCCTATAACTCCCATTACGTCGTACTGTCCCACCATATCTTCCACTTTTTTTGCACGGACATCAATAACAGTAATATTATGCTCTTTTTCTTCACTTATTCTTTCTGCTATCTTTTGTCCAACCTTGCCGTATCCGACAATTATAATATTCATAAAAAATCCCTCTCACATTATATATACTCTTTGTCATCCATCAGCAATTTACTTCTGTGGACACTGTAGAAATTTACCTTAAATTCTTTATCATACTTCATCATAGCATCTATAACAGTATCAGGCTTTAGATTATATTCATTTCCTGCTGAAAGGCGCATTGAAAAGGTGATAATGTCATCATCTTTATCAATTAAGTCTATAGAATGTATATGCGGTTTTATATCAGCCTCTTTTATACCGCTTTTTGATTTTTTCATAACAAGAATTTTTTCATTCGATAAAAACCTTTCCACATCGAAGTCCGTCTTTCCTTCTACTTCACACCTACAAATATAGTCTGCCCTGTTAATTGTTGAAAAATCAATTTTAGCATCCCCATAATTTTTGACCATTATTACACTAAAACCATCAGGAAGAACAGAATTTAAGGTGTTTTTTATCTCATCCTCACTATAATCCCCATCAAAGCCAATTCTCATCAGTTCACACTCAGATGTGACACCTACAGACAACGGCAGAGCAATAGCCATCTGTGGATGAGGATTAAAGCCCTGAGAATAAAGCATTGGTAAATCTGCTCTTCTGACAGCCCTTTGAATAAATTTTACAAAATCAAGATGAGATATATACTTCACCGCATCTTTTCTTGAATATTTTATTATATAATTACTCATAGCATACACCTGTTCCAAAACAATTTGCACCGCAACCTGCACATTTCTCACGGCAGTTTGGAGTTGTTTGTGCCTTTTGGGATTTTTCAAATTCGCGTCTAAAGAATTCTTTAGTTACTCCAATATCTATGTGATCCCAAGGCAACACTTCCTCCAGCCCCCTCTCCCTCAAATAGAAATCAGGGTCAATTCCACATTCTTCAAAGCTTTGCATCCATTTGTCATATTTAAAATGGTCATTCCATCCGTCAAATCTGCATCCGTTTTTAACTGCACGGATTATAACATCAATCAGTCTTCTGTCACCGCGTGCAAAGACACCTTCAAGATAGCTTGTGCGATTATCGTGCCAACTGTAGCGAATTCTTTTTGACTTTATAGATGACTTCAGGTGATTTTGTTTTTCAACAATTTCTTCTCTTGTATCCTGACGGCACCATTGGAATGCAGTAAAAGGCTTTGGAATAAAGCTTGATGTACTTACAGTTATATTTATATTTTTTGCTCTCTCTTCTTTAGGTATTTCAAAATACTTATCAAGCACTTTAGAAGACAATTCAGCTATACCCTCAACATCTTCATAGGTTTCTGTAGGAAGTCCTATCATAAAATAGAGCTTTACATTCGTCCATCCTCCTGCAAAAAGCATTGCGGTGGACTCCAATATATTTTCTTCGTTAATGTTCTTATTTATAACATCTCTTAAACGCTGTGTTCCTGCTTCAGGTGCAAAAGTAATTCCCGATTTTCTCACCTTTTGAACTTTATTCATTAATTCCAAAGAAAAATTATCAATTCTGAGCGAAGGCAGAGATAATCCTATTTTCTTTCTTTGAGTTATTTCCAAAAGATTATCAGTTAATTCCTGCAAACCTGTGTAATCACTTGAACTTAATGAAGACAAAGAAATTTCATCATAACCGCTTGAGTCAAGCAATCTGTTTGCAAGACAGGTAAGAGTTTCAACCTTTCTTTCTCTCACTGGTCTGTAAATATAGCCTGCCTGACAAAATCTACACCCTCTTATGCATCCCCTGAAAATTTCCAGCATAACTCTGTCATGAACAATATCTCCGTAAGGAACAATAACCTTATCAGGTGTAGAAGCTGAATCAAAATCTTTCATTATTCTTTTCTTTACAATTTTCTTTGCATTTATATTGTTGGACTCAATGCTTTTAACCGTAAAATCGTCATTATACAAAACATCATAAAAAGACGGAACATATATCCCCTCAATACCTGCTATCATTTCAAGATATGATTTTCGGGTTCTATTTAAATCTTTTTTCCATTCCTTATAAACATCTATAATCTCACAAATTATTTCTTCACCCTCGCCAAGCATAAAAAAATCAACAGCATCTGCAATAGGCTCAGCATTATATGCACAAGGACCGCCCGCACACACGAATGGGTCATCTAATGTTCTGTCTTTCGATAAAAGCGGTACTCCTGCAAGGTCAAGCATATTTATCACATTCGAATAACTAAGCTCATACTGCAGAGTAAATCCCAGCATATCAAAGGTATTAACCGCATCACCCGATTCAAGCGCAAAGAGTTTTAAATTTCTTTTTCTCATTTCTTCTTCCATATCAACCCATGGCGCAAAGACCCTTTCGCAATAGGTATCATCACGCTGGTTCAGTACATGGTATAAAATCTTTAAACCCAGATGCGACATTGCTATCTCATAAACATCAGGAAAACAAAAACCAAATCTCACATCAACACTTTTAGCGTCTTTTATGCACATATTTAGTTCCTGACCTGTATATCTTGTAGGTTTTTCAACATTTTTAAGTATTTTTTCTCTTTCTGAAAATGGCATATATTTCTTCCCTTTTTATCAAAAAAATAATTTCTATAAGTATATCATTTTATTATTAAAAAGTCAATTAATCTTGGATTTTATAATATAAATTATATAAAAGTATTGACATCTCATTATAAATGTGCTAGAATACCATTCGTGAGTTATGCGGGAGTGGCTCAGTGGTAGAGCGTCACCTTGCCAAGGTGAACGTCGCGAGTTCGAATCTCGTCTTCCGCTCCATATCGGAACAGGTTATGCTTGTTCCGATTTTTTTTGAAAAAAAACAGACTTCTTACAAAGTCTGTTTTTACATCTTATTCTTCTACAGGTTCTGTTTGTGCAGTTTCATCAGTGGTTGCAACACCATCGTCTGAAACCTCAACATTTTCGTCAGTAGTTGTAGCATCTTCTGCCTCGTTCTGCTGAGCTTCCTGGGCAGCCTTTGCTTCAGCTGCTAATTCCATTGTCTTTTCTTCAACTTCTTTTCTTATTTCCTTATATCTTGTTTCGGCAGTTACTTCCTCACCAAGTCCGTAGTATTCCTTAAATGATTCAACATTCTCCTCACCTAAATAATTAGCAAGTGTAAGTTCATCCAATACAACACCCCAGCTTGTATTCTCATCAATAGGAACTATCTTATTTCCACCAAACAAAGCCTTGATTTTCCCAACTATACCATCTGCAACGGCAGGTGTTGTTTCATCAGGAATTCCATATGCTTCTTTAAATGTAGCAAAGTCAATGCCGTACATTTCGGCAAATACCTTTACAGGCATCGAATAGTATGCTGCCATTTCCTCTGTATCTTCAGGCATATCTGCAGGAAGACTGTATGTTGTTAAAAATTCTTCAAGAGAAATTCCCAGTTGTTCAGCAACATCAGCTATTGTTCTTCCTTCAGGATTAGCGTATCCAAGCTTGTTATACTTATTACCGCCAAATAAATTAATTGCAACTGCTGCAACTATCGCCAAAACAACAATAATTGCAATAACAACAAATGGAGCCTTTGACTTTTTCTTGGCAGCAATAATTTCTTCAACTACCTGCTCAAGTTCTTCTTCCGATACTTCACCGTCTTTAACAACAGCCTCTGCAGTTTCATATGCATCTTCAGCCGTTTCTGTTATCTCTTCAGCAATTCCTTCTTGTTCAGCAGATGTTTCCTCTGCTACTTCTTCAGCTACGGTTTCTTCCATTTCCTCCGCTTCAGGAGTTACATTTTCTAAATCTTTCTCACTCATCATTAAAACCCTTTCTGTTTAAAAATAAATTTATTCTTCAACTTGATTTTCCTCATCTGCATTTTCAGGCTGTTCCTGAACAGTTGCGGCGATTTCATCAATAATAACACTCATCAATGTATCGTCGGAATATTCTTCACTCAAACCCATAGATGTTTTCATCTGAGCAACATCTGTTCCTGAAAAAGCTGCATAGTTAGCCAATGTCATATGCGGAATAATTTCAGTAACAGGAGTTTCAGGAGTAATTTCGGCTACTTCACTAATACCATATTTTCCTAAATATTCTTCAACAGTTATTCCATCTGTCTGTGCCATTTCTGCAACAGTAGGTGTTTGCACCTCTTGGCCAGCTTCATTTGAAGGCATCTGGCTATACTTTGAATACACTGCCCAGCCGCCAATTCCTAATACTGCAATAATTAATACAACAATAATGATATTTGATACAATATCCAATGCGCTTTTCTTTTTTACAGGAGCATTTACAACTTCATTCTTTCTCTTTAATTTTGCCTGTCTTTCACTCATTTTTCTCATCCTCTCTCGCTAGAATAACAACACTAAGATTATATAATTTTTAATCTCTAATGTCAATAATTTTTAATTTAATTTATAATTTGTTAAAAATTTAAGTAAAAACGATACACGCAAAAACTTTTGCCTGTATCGTTTTAATTCAATGTAAATAATTATTCTGCGTCAGTTTCTTGGGTTTCTTCTTCTGCAATAAACTTTTCGATATCAACAGGAACAACCTCGTCAACCGGAACTTCCTCAACTACAGGAGCTTCTTCTTTAACTTCCTCAACTACAGGGGCAATCAATGCTCTGATGCTCAAGCTGATTTTCTTGTTTTCCCAATCAATTTCAGTAATTTTAGCTTCAACTTCTTCACCGATTGTCAAAACATCTTCAGGCTTTTCAATTCTTCTGTCAGCAATCTGTGAGATGTGAATTAATCCGTCAACATTTGGAATTAGCTGTGCAAAAGCACCAAAAGGCATAATTCTTACGATTGTACACTTAACAACATCCTCAACATTGAACTTAGCCTGAGCAATAGCCCATGGATTATCCTCTGCTTTCTTGTATCCCAAAGAAATCTTCTTTGTTTCAGCATTGATATCTTTAACATAAACAGTTAAAACATCGCCTTCTTTAACTACTTCTGAAGGATGCTTAATCTTGTTCCATGAAAGTTCGGAAATGTGAACAAGACCGTCAACACCGCCGATGTCAACAAATGCACCGAATGATGTCAATGACTTAACTGTACCTGTATAAGTCTTTCCAACTTCACAATCTGCCCAGAACTTATCCTCAGCTTCCTTCTTTTGGGCAGCCAATAAAACTCTCGCTGAACCAACTACACGTTTTCTTCTTTCATCAAGATCAATAAGCTTAACCTTAACTTCTGTATTCAATACGGTTTCCAAATCCTGAATGTATGTCAATGAAATCTGCTTTGCAGGAATGAAAATCTGATAAGATTCAGCTAACGCAACTACTCCTCCCTTAACTACCTTAATAATTTTAGCAGTTAAAATATCTCCGTTTTCGTAAGCTGCCTTAATTTTGTTCCAGCTCTCCATAGCAACAAGCTTCTTTCTCGAAAGAACAACTTTGCCCTCAGCATCATTGACGCCAACAACATAAACAGTAATCTTGTCGCCCTCCTTAACAATATCAGTTGTTTTTTGTGTAGGATCGTCTGTTAATTGGTCAAGTGATAACTGACCGTTATACTTAAATCCTCCCAAATCAACAATTACTTCATTGCCGCGAACTTCAACCACTGTTCCGTCAATAATGTCCCCATTGTTTAGGGTTTTGCTGTCATATTGTTCAAATAATTCAGCAAAGTTTTCTTCGTTTTTGATTTTTTCATCCATCGTTGTAAAAACCTCCTCGATAATACTTCCGGGTGTTGATGCTCCGGCAGTAATACCTATCTTTCCTTTTTTTAAATATATATTCTGAGGAATATCCTCAAAATTTTCAATAAAATAACTAGACGAACAGTTCGCCTTTGCAATTTCAAAAAGCTTTTGAGAATTAGAACTCTGGGCTCCTCCAATCACAAACATCACATCTGATTCTTTTGCAATCTGTTCTGCTTCATTCTGTCTTTCCTTGGTCGCACTGCATATTGTATCAAAAATTGTAGTCGTTTGGCAAGCGTTTTTTAGATTTTGTACGATTTGAATAAAAATATTTTTATTTATTGTTGTTTGTGCCACAACACAAACTGAATTTTTGGAAAATTCAGGTGGAATTTCATCATCAACTGAGTAAGTTATAAACGCCTCGTTATTACACCAACCATTAATTCCTATAACCTCAGGATGATTTTTATCACCAACAATGACAATTTTTTCGCCCTTTTGATAATGCTCTGATACAATATTGTGAATTTTTTTCACAAACGGACAGGTAAGGTCTATATACTCAATTTTTCTCTTGTCAAGTTCCTCTATAACTTTTTTTCCGACACCGTGAGCACGGATAATTACACCATAACCCTCGGGAATATCATCAATCGATTTACAAACCTCAATTCCCTTTTCTTTTAATTCATTAATCACCTGTGCATTGTGAATAAGCGAACCCAAGGTAACAAACTTTTTACCGGACTCCGCTATTTCATATGCACCATTAACTGCCCTTTTTACTCCATAACAAAATCCTGCGGTTTTTGCAACAGTAATTCTTTTTGAATTAAAACTACTCACACTTTTTCTCCTCTTTTACAACTGACATACTCCTGATTATTCCCATTAAATCAACACTGAGTTTATGCAAATCCTCAACAGTAGGCTTTTCATCAGCAAACTGTGAATAATATATCGGTTCACCGTAAGTAATTGTTATTTTAGACATCCATGTGTACTTTCCTGATATGTTTATGGGAACAATCGGCACCTGTGCCCTTGTTGCTAAAACCACTGCACCCTGTTTAGGTTCAACCTCTTCCCCTTCTTTCACTCTTGTACCCTCAGGGAACATCGCAACTATCTCATTATTTCTTAATCTTGTCAATGCTGCTTTTATTGCGCTTAAATCTCCCTTTCCTCTCTGAACGGGAAATGCACCCAATGCCGTCAGCAATGCACCAAATATCTTGTTTTTAAAAAGCTCTGCTTTTGCCATAAATCCAAGTGGTCTTGGTGTTGTTGCTCCTAAAACAACTGCATCCCAGTTACTTCTATGATTTATTGCAGCAATCGCACCTCTATCTATCGGTAGATTTTCTCTGCCTGTCACTTTTATTCTGAATAAAAAAAACAGAAAAAATCTCAATACACCTCTTACAATCTTAAATCCCATCATCAATGCTCCATATTCTATAAAATTTTTTTAATCATACCGAGTATTTTATCACAAACTTCATCAAAATTCAAGTCTGAACTGTCAATTAATACTGCGTCATCCGCCTGCCTTAAAGGAGCAAATTCCCTTTCAGAATCATTTTTATCACGAAATGCTATATCTTTTTCTACTTCCTTTATATCACATTCCATTCCTTTTTGCTGCATTTCCAAATATCTTCTTCTGGCTCTTTCTTTGACTGACGCTGTTAAATAAATCTTCAAATCCGCTTCAGGCAATACATAAGTGCCTATGTCCCTTCCGTCCATTATCACAGATTTGCTTTTTGCAAGACTTCTTTGTAACTCCACAAGCTTTAATCTGACCGCAGGAATTACTGCAATTTTTGAAGAACCTATTGTTGCATCCTGTTCACGAATTCTCTTTGAAACATCTTTTCCATTTAGGATAATCTGCTGACCTTCTTCATTATAGTTGATGTCAATTTTAATATCATCAAGGTGAGGAATTATAGACTCCTCTGCAATTTCGATACCATTTTCAAGCGCGTAAACCGCACAGGCTCTGTACATAGCTCCTGTGTCAACATACACTATACTAAGTTTTTTTGCTACCTCTTTGGAAATAGAACTTTTTCCCGCTCCTGCAGGTCCGTCAATAGCTACATTTATCTTATTCATCAAAACACATCCTTAAAATAGTTTTTTACTGTCAAGCAAAAGTGTTACAGGTCCATCATTTAAAAGATTGACCTTCATATCCGCAGCAAATCTTCCTGTCTGAGTTGGTATATTATTATCTCTGAAATACTGACAGGTTTTCTCATAAAGTTCGTTCGCCCACCTCGGATTTCCTGCAGAATCAAAGCTCGGTCTTCTTCCTTTTCTGCAATCCCCATAAAGAGTGAACTGTGATACCACTAACACCTCACCGCCAATATCTTTTAAAGACAAATTCATTTTCTCATTTTCATCTTCGAAAACCCTCAATCCTATGATTTTATCTGCAATATATTTCATATCGCTTTCGTCATCATCCTGACCGACACCAAGTAACACCAAAAAACCCTGTCCAATTTTTCCGATGATTTCATTATCCACCTCTACCGATGCATTGGTAACTCTTTGCACTACTGCTCTCATAATACTTCTTGACAACTCATATCAAAGAGTTGTTCAATTCCTCCCACTCATTATATAATTCTTCAAGTTTTTCATTTAGCTCATTTACTTTATTTGACAATTCAAATGCCTTTTCATAATCAGACGCAATCTCGGGATTTTGTAGTTCTAAAGAAACACTCTCTATCAATTCTTCAGTTTTTGCAATTTCTTCTTCACATTTTTTTATTTTCGTCTGTCTTTTTCTCTTTTCGGACTCAAGACGTTTTTGCTC
This sequence comes from Clostridia bacterium, assembly GCA_045645365.1. Lineage (GTDB taxonomy): Bacteria > Bacillota > Clostridia > UBA1381 > UBA1381 > RGIG1988. Next base: position 87,137 of record JAZRIR010000016.1, read on the forward strand.
CTTATAATCAAGAGCTCCAGCTGACTGTTTCTTTTTCTCGACAGTTGTATCGCCCAGAGTTTTATGCTTTGACAGAAAATAATCATAGTTTCCGTCATAGCACTTTATACCGCCATTATCCATATAGAATATTTTATCTGCAAGCTTATTTATAAAATATCTGTCGTGAGATACAATAAGCATTGTGCCGTCATATCGGGAAAGAGCCTTTTCCAAAGCTTCCTTCGACTGAATATCCATATGGTTTGTAGGCTCGTCCATTATAAGAAAATTAACCTTTTTCAAAATCAGCTTTGCAAGCTCGACTCTTGCTCTCTCTCCACCTGAAAGTTTCGAAATTTCTTTGAAAACATCTTCACCCCTGAATAAAAATACAGCAAGTGCATTTCTTATTTGTGTCTGTGTGAGCTGTGGGTATTCGTCCCATAATTCATCTATTACTGTCTTGTTCATATCAAGATTTTCTTGAATTTGGTCATAATAGCCAAGATAAGTGTTTGCACCGATTGCAACACTTCCCTTATCGGCCTCAATAATTCCTGTGACAAGCTTTAAAAAGGTGGTTTTTCCGCATCCGTTAGGTCCTAACAAAAATACCTTTTCTCCTCTTTTTATGAGCATATCGCAATCATTTAAAACCGATTTATTATCAAATCTTTTTGACACTCCAATAGCATCCAGGGCAATATCTCCTCCGCCCGCTGCCGCTTTAAAGGAAAAGGTTGTTTCTGAGAGTGTTTCTTCAGGCTTTACAAGCTCTTCCTTTAGCTTTTCAATAACCTTTAGCTTACTTTCTGCAGTTTTTATATTTTTTTCTCTGTTCCATCTTCGTTGTTGTTCAACAATACCCTCTAACCTTTCAATTTCCTTAGCGGTATTTTGGTATTTTCTCTCTTCGGTTAATTTTTCAATCTCTCGCTGTTTTTTATAGAAACTGTAATTTCCATTTTGAGAATAAAGCTTTCCATTTTCTATTTCAAAGGTTCTGTTTGTTACCCTGTCAAGAAAATATCTGTCATGGGAAATGATTAACACTGCACCTTTAAAATTCTTCAAATACTCCTCCAACCATTCAACTGCCTCTATATCAAGATGGTTTGTAGGCTCGTCAAGAAGTAAAAGATTTGAGTCAGAGAGTAGGATTTTAGTGAGTGATACTCTTGTTTTCTGTCCGCCTGAAAGTGACGAAACAGATAAGTCAAGTTCTTCCTCTGAAAATCCAAGTCCCATCAACGTGGATTTTACTCTGTTCTTATAATAGAACCCACCCATATCCTTATATTTTTCAGACAATTCATTTTGTCTGTTTATAAGCCTTGTAACATCTCCGTTTTCAATCTCAATATCGCCTTGAATTTCTTCAAGTTGTTTTTCTATTTTTATTATTTCATCAAAAATCGCAAGTGTTTCCTCATATACACTCTTATCCGAGTTATTACACGCATACTGGTCCAGATAACCTATCTTTAATTCCTTGCTTTTAAAAAGCTCGCCGTCATCATAGCTCTCATCGCCTGTGAGTATTTTAAAAAGTGTTGATTTTCCTGCACCATTTATACCCACAAGACCGATTTTATCCGAAGAGTCTATATTAAAACTCACATTTTTAAAAAGGTTAAAATCGCCGAAATTACGACTTAAATCCTTTGCATTTAAAAGTATCATACATACCTCTTATCGTACTTTAGTATTAATCATTGGTTGCAAATAATCACTTACAATATTGCTTCCGTAATATACATCAGGGCACCATCTGCCGCCTAGTTGTTCAACAGTCTTAATTGTTCCGGCCCATGAGAGTGATTTTACAGACTTATATCTTCCATGAGGCTCTCCTACAGGCTCTAATCCAAGATAAGCAGACATATGATTAAAATGTCCCCTTACTCCGTCCTCAGGAGTTTCAAAATACTCATGGTCATCTGTTTCATCGCCTACTGCTCCGTATTTCTTTATTCCCGCCCAGTTGTTCTGTTCAGGAACTACTCTTCCGCCGTATTTTCCGTATCCTGTTTCTTTTCCTGCCTGTGCATACAAAACATCAGGTCTTATACCCGTAATTTCTCCGTATTTCCAATAAAGCGGAGCAACATCGATAAATCTCTGGTGAGCACCTCTGTTTTCTGCCCATTTGATTGCCTGTTCCAATGTTGCTTCAGGCTCGTCCACTATCAATGTAGCTGTAGTAAATACAGGCTCTTTTTTCTCTTCTTCCTCTTTGATTTCTTCCTTTTCTTCTTCCTCTTTAGTATCACTTACTACAGGTTTTTCTAAATCTGCTTTTGAAACTCTGTAGAGCATAGCACAAGCCTCTGCCCGAGTCAGATTATCTTTAGGACGAATTTTTCCATCCGACCCTGTTATAAGTCCATATTCATATCCTATAAGAATATATTTAAAATATTCTTCATCAATATCAGGATAATCAGAAAACTTTGCAATAAATTCTGAGCGTTTTGAAGGAATTACATCACCAACTGCAATTTTTGCACACATTGCTAAAAATTCTTCTCTTTCTACATCCTCCGCAGGATAAAATCTGAAAGAATCCTTAATCACATAATTGTGATATGCTGTGATGTAATTATACGACCATCTGTCTTTTTTAACATCATCATATACAGGCTTTCCAATTTCAGGAATTTTAACACCTGCAGTGTTTAAAATCATTTTGACCATCTGTTCCCTTGTCAGATTATTGTCAGGTAACAAATCACCGTTTTCATCACCGCTTATAATCCCTTTGCTTATGCAATAGGATAAATATGTATCCGCCCAGCCGTTGTATGCAGAAACAGAGGATAAAACTGTTGTCAAAATTAAGATAACTACAAATAAAAATATATGTACTTTTTTCATAAAATCACCACACTAAATATATTAATTAATAATAAACCCATTTATAAAGGCTGTATAATCTAGATGCCAAGCTTTTTTGTGATTGCGAGGCATACGGATTAGATGCAAAGCTTTTTGATGTCAAGTTCGTGTTAAGTTAGGAACGAAAAAACTTATATTCTACTTCTTGTTCCAACTCCTTTAAGGCATCTTCCAAAGTAGAAAAAATCGACTTACTTCCATTATCGACATCCTGCCAGAATGCTGGTGTTAAATCAAAACTGCATCTATAACTACATTCTTCTTCGTCAAACTGATATATTTTCTCAAGACGATAGGTAAAGAAACCTTTATCACTTTTTAAGACAACATATCTTTTTGACTTATCTTTTGAATATATAACTTTCTCTACTGTTGAATCTAAAAAATCAAGATTTTTGTCATAAAGCATTTCAACAATCTCATTCCATTCAGGCTTTGGGGGAAATATTCTTTTTTCTTTTCTAAATTTCCTAAAAAGCCTTTTCACACTATCGCCTCCTTTCAACATTATTCGACATATCCATATGGTTTACATTAAGCTAAGAAAAAGAAATTTTTAGCTTTAATCTTTCAAGACAAACTCACAAATTTCTTCATTATTCCTTCCTTTATGTAATGTTATGACAACTTTATTCTCTTTCCATTCAACACCATAATTACCTTGTTGAAAATCATGTACTGAATTTATTGGAAGGCTGCCTATTTTCCTAATAAAAAATATATTTTCCCTTTCATAAACTCTTACATCTTCTGTAATCAGGTGAGTCCATTCCTCAATAATAATTGATTTATTCAAATTTGGAGAATAAAAACTATAGTAATCACCGCCTGTTGTCCATGCGCATATAAAAAGCGAAACATTAAATGCAACCAAGGCTATCACTATAGTAATAATTACAATTACTTTCTTCTTGTGTAAAGTGACTGCTATAATAAAAAGTAGACTAATAATTATTAATAGAGTACATATGAAGACAGCAATCGCTGTATCTAGCCCCAAAAAGTAGAATTCTAAAGGAATACCATAATCTGTACATTTAATCACTTTCCATATTATTAACATAATAACAAGTATTGCATCAGCTATATAACATCCACATATTACTTTTCTTTTTTTACTGTTACTTTCAATCTTTGACAAAACTCCACCAACTAATCCTTCCCTATAGACTATCGGCGCATATATCACCAAAACTATTGCTATAAAAAATACAACATATGAAGCATTTAGCAACAGGTCACTCTCTAACTTGGAAATCAATCCACTTGAAAATATCAAAAGCACTGTTCCAATAAGTCCACAACTTAAAGATATTATCCTGTCATATTTCTTCTTATTTTCAGTTATATCTGTATCAATCTTTTTTATTCTACGTGTTATATTAAATCCATAAAATTTCATTATTGCAACTACTATACATATTATAGAAATGATTAAAAGCATTATCTCACTCCTTCGCTAAATTCGGCATAGTTCATATCAAGTTAGAACAAAAAATTATGGATGTTCTTTTGTATCAACAACTATCCAACCCTGATTAGTTTTTTCTAATGTAGCCCGAACCAATATATCCCACGAACCCATTGTTGTTTGTTCATTGCTATCTAAAGCTTCTTGATTATATACAAACCACAAATAACCTTTGTTCTTGTCAAAATCAGCTGTAATTAATTTCAAGTCATGTTCCTCTATTACGGCATCTTCTTCAGTTACACAATATCGGCTCAATTCACCAAAACCACTATCTGCATCCTCTTTATTTCCGATAAAAGAAAACGCATCATCAACTGTTTTCATAATTTCATTTGCTTGTTTTTTGTCTTGAAATGACATTATATGTAACATTTCTTTATATTGATTTCCAAAATATCTTTCATTTGGAACAGAATACATTCCACAGAAATATATCCCTCTTCCAAATATACAAACAAGAAGCACAATTAAAACAACAATGGATATACAAATAATTTTATTTTTCATTCCATTTTATCCTTTCAACAATATTCGACACTCTTACTAAGTTCACATCAAGTTAGAATCAAAAATCATTTTAAAATTCTTTTGAAAGTATTTTTGTCTTCATATCAAAACATTGATAATAAATAGGAATATTATATGCACTTCTAAGTCCCAATAAATACTGAACATCATCTGGCTCAGGTTCGTTCTTTGTTACTATAATTAATTTATCTGCTTTGTTAACATCTGGATAATGATTATATTCCAAAAGTTGTCCTAAAGCTTCCCTAATAGCTGATTTTACCTTAGCTGTTTTTAATTCATAAAAAATCTTTTTCCCTTTTTTATCAACACATTTTATATCAACATAATTTTCTTCAACCTTGATGTTTTTATAATTATTTTTTTCCAAATATTCTACCATAGCGTTTGACAACTCATTATGTTCTAAAGACATTATATATTCCGAAGCCTTTACCTTAACATTTCCTACTTTCTTAATCTTTTTAATACCATCTATATGTTTTTCATAGTATGGAAGCGTTTTTACATATTTATCGTCAGTATCACTATTAGCAAGAGGGATTCCACTTTCTGGATGTTTTCTTAAATAATCGTCAATCAAAGGCTTTTCAAACATTATGAACTCTTGTAGAGTATCAATATAATGTTTGTCTTCATCATAACGGAATCTCCACCTGTTCTTCTTCGTTCTTTCAAACTTTTTCCCTTTTTCTTCTATCAATTCTTTTATTGCAATTACATAAGGAAGAACATCATCGTCGTCTCTACATGATAATTCAATCGAAGAAGCACCATTGGATTTACAGCTCCAATTAATGTTATAAATAAATTCCTTAGTATCTGCGTTGTCCCAAAATGAAATTACCAAATAATTATCGTTTCCCCTAAAATACATTCCATTTTCTAATCTCTTTTTGTTGTTTATTTTTCGAGGAACAAAAAAGAAGCTTTCATCTTCCAACTGATATGCTAACAAAAATTTTAAACATGATTTATGAATTTTTAAAATATCTGACATAAAAAGTCCTCCTTTTCAACAAATTTCGACATTCTTTATATAAGGGATAGATGGTTTAGATGCAAACCTTGTCCAGCGGAAGTTCATGTCAAGTTAGGACAGAAAATCATTGTATTTCACCTGTAATAGAAATTCCTTTTGATTTGAAATATTCTATTACTTTTTCATCATAGACAGTAGTGAAAAGAATGTGTTTCCTATGGTATTTCAATAAATCAACACTACCATAATGGCTCTTATATTCAAAATCTTTGTCCTTAAGATACACAATAACATACTTGGTTTTCAAATCCCAACCTGAAAGCATTTTTCCCACAATTGCTTGTGCTTTCACAACGAGTAGACCTCTAACATCACTAACAGCATAAAGTTTCTTTCTAATGGATTTATAACACAATTCATTCCCATCAATAATCAATTTCTCATTTATAGCTATAATAAAACATATGGCAACAAACATTGTTATTACCAATGCTGTTATTCCAGATTCGATTAAAGTGTTTTCTTCTATTCCAGAGAAGATAAGTAGAAAATCAACAATAATTGCTATTGTTATGTAAAAACCCATTCCATATGTATCCGCTTTTACAACTAATTTCATTTTATATCTCCTTTCGCCAGATTCTACATCCCTTATATAAAGACTGTATAATCTAGATGACACATATTTCAGTAGAAACTTCAAATCATGTTAGGAATAAAAACCTATGCTACTTCAAAAAAAGATTCTTTATGGTTAATAATGAACTGGTAATTCAATTCAACTAAATCATCTTCGTATTCAAAAAATGCATCATCACACTCGTTGAGTATTGCTTCGATTCTTTCTTCCTCTTTTTCATCGTCAGGAGTTAAAATATTCTCTCTTTCATCTCTGTCTGTCGGAACATTATCTCCGTATATACTATTCGCTTTTTTACAAAGCTCTGCTGTTTTTATTGCTCCTATGCTTTCAAAAGCTGAAACAGCTTCGTTGGCAAAATCTCCGCTATAGTTATAAAAATACTGTGCAAATCCTCCATTGTTTACTTCCATTTCTAAAGCCTGTGTAACATACAAAACTCTCTGCTCATCATTTAGAGTTTCCATACTATCTCCATACTCGCATTTTTCTGCTATGTATTTATCCATCTCCACAACAAAATTTTCTTTTTCTTCTATTTTCCATATTTCATCAATACTTTTTGTTTCAAACATTGATGTATCAATTTCAACATCA
>JAZRIR010000017.1:0-2240 GCA_045645365.1 Clostridia bacterium
GGTAAATGTATTGCAGAAGAATTTGAAAAAGCAGGGGCAAAAGTTGCAATAATAGACATTAAGGAAAATAACTATTTTGTGGGCGACCTTGCAGACAAAAACGCTTTGGAAAGCTTTGCAGACAAAGTAATCAAAGACTTCGGAAAGATTGATTTTCTTATCAACAATGCAGCACCCAAAATGTGCGGAATAGAAAACGGAAGCTATGAGGACTTTGAATATGCGCTCAAAGTAGGCGTTACTGCGCCGTTTTATCTTTCAAAACTTTTTGCGTGCTATTTTAGTGAGGGAGCAAGCATCATAAATATATCATCCTCAAGAGACAGAATGAGTCAGCCACAGACGGAGAGCTATACCGCCGCAAAAGGTGGAATTTCGGCGCTTACTCATGCACTTTCAGTAAGTCTTTCGGGTAAGCTCAGAGTTAATTCTGTCTCGCCGGGTTGGATTGATACATCGTATGCAGAATACAGTGGCGCAGATGCCGTTCAGCAACCTGTAGGAAGAGTGGGCAATCCTCTTGATATAGCAAACATGGTGCTTTATCTTTGCTCTGATATGTCGGGATTTATCACGGGAGAAAATATTTGTATTGATGGCGGTATGACAAAGCAGATGATTTATCATGGAGACCACGGTTGGTCGCTTGATGAAACCAAATAATAAGTGAAGATGTGACTACGGTCACATCTTTTCTTTTGCCTGAAAAAATTCTCGTTCTATTGACAATTATATAAATTTATGGTATGATTATTCATACCAATCATACAAAGGAGAGGCGAATATGAATATACGCGATGGAAAATATGCATGGATGGTCAAAATCGGCGAAAAGGGACAGTTTGTTATCCCCAAAGAAGCAAGAGAGATGTTTGATTTTCAGCCGGGAGATGAGATTTTGGTTCTCGGTGATATTGAGCGAGGGATAGCAATTCTTCCGAAAGCAAAACAACAAGATACTATCAAACAAGTTTTTTCAGAAATTGAGGAATAAAAATATGAGTAAAATAGTTTTCTTTTGTATTCCTGCACATGGACATACTAACCCCACCTTGGGTGTTGTTCAGGAGTTAGTCTCTCGTGGGCACGAGGTTTGGTATTATTCATACAACATGATGCGTGAAAAAATCGTGTCGGCCGGTGCAACATTTATATCTTGTGATGATTATGATACGGAGCAAAAACTAAATGCCAAAGACTCTACCCGTGTGGGAAAAGACCTGGCGTTCTCTATAAAGATACTTGTAGATACCACATTGGCTCTTGATGACAAGGTTTGCAGGGAGATGGCAGAACTTAAGCCTGACTTAATTGTTGCAGATTCCATGGCACTATGGGGAAAAGCGGTTGCACTTAAACTCGGCATTCCTTTTGTTTCTTCAACAACAACCTTTGCCTTTAATCAGCACTCGGCAAAGATTATGAAACAAGGTTTCAAGGATTTGTTTAAAATGCTTTTCGCAATACCCAAAACCGCTAAGCAAATTAAACGCTTGCAGAGTAAGGGTTATCCTGTTAAAAATATTCTTGATATTATCGGGAATGATGATAACACCCACACCATTGTCTATACCTCTCCTGAATTTCAACCATGTTCAGAAACTTTTTCGGAAAAGTTCGCATTTGTCGGGCCTTCAATTCGTCCTGTAACCGATGAGATTGAGAAAAATAGGGACAAACTGATTTATATATCCATGGGAACTGTCAATAATGACATGATGCCTTTTTACAAATCTTGTATATCTGCCTTAGCAAATACAGATTATCAAGTGATAATGTCTGTTGGTAATTTGGTGTCTACCCGTGACTTTGGAAAGCTCCCTGAAAACATATTAGTTTACTCACACGTTGACCAAATTGCCGTTTTGGAAAAAGCAGATGTCTTTGTATCACACTGTGGAATGAATAGTGTCAGTGAAAGCTTATATTTTGAAGTTCCGCTTGTTAGCTTACCGCAAACATCAGAGCAAAAAGGTGTTGCTGAGCGAGTATCACAGCTTAACGCAGGTATAAAACTTGATAAATCGGACGGGGCTTTAGTTTTGAGCGCAATAAATAAAATATTAAATGATAGCACCTATAAGAAAAATGCCAAGAAGATTGCTGAAGGGTTTAAAAACTCTTCTGGTGCAAAAAGTGCAGCAGACAAAATTATAAAGGTTTGCAATGATATTAAACTTTAATTTGGAGAGATGATATATGAAAAATCTAAAACTATTTTTCTCGGCATTAACAGTAGC
>JAZRIR010000018.1:0-149612 GCA_045645365.1 Clostridia bacterium
TCTGATTTCCATTTCAACCAATTCCAACAATTCTGGATCGTCAACCTGGTCAGCTTTGTTCATGAATACTACGATATAAGGAACGCCAACCTGTCTTGAAAGAAGGATGTGTTCTCTTGTCTGAGGCATTGGACCGTCAGCAGCTGATACAACAAGGATAGCACCGTCCATCTGAGCAGCACCAGTGATCATGTTCTTAACGTAGTCAGCGTGTCCTGGGCAGTCAACGTGAGCATAGTGACGATTTTCTGTTTCATACTCAACGTGAGCTGTTGAAATTGTGATACCTCTTTCTCTTTCTTCAGGTGCCTTATCGATATTTGCATAATCTGTAAATTCAGCACCACCCTTAAGAGCCAAAACCTTAGTGATAGCTGCTGTAAGAGTTGTCTTACCGTGGTCAACGTGGCCAATTGTACCAATGTTAACGTGCGGCTTATTTCTTTCGAATTTTGCTTTTGCCATTTTAAATTTCCTCCTTAATAAATGGTAATTATATAAAGATAATTACATTTTACAATATTTTTACTAAAAAATCAAGTCTTTTTTTAAAATTAGCCGTTATTCTTAGATCTGTCGCTCATAATCTTTTCCTGAATTGACTTCGGTACTTCAGAATAATGAGAAGGTTCCATAGAATACTGTCCACGACCCTGAGTTCTTGAACGAAGTTCAGTTGCATAACCAAACATTTCTGAAAGCGGAACATATGCAGTAATTCTCTGTGCACCTGTAACAGCTTCCATTTCTTTAATCATACCTCTTCTTGAGTTTAAGTCACCCATAACGTCGCCCATGTATTCATCAGGCATAATAACATTAACAAGCATGATTGGTTCCTTAATAACAGGATCTGCTTTCTTCATACCTTCTTTGAATGCCATAGAAGCGGCAATCTTAAATGCCATTTCTGAAGAGTCGACTTCGTGGTATGAACCATCGTACAAAGTTACCTTACAGTCAACAACATTGTAACCTGCAAGCACACCTGACTGCATAGCGCCCTGTACACCTGCGTCAACAGCTGGAATGTATTCCTTAGGAATAGCACCGCCGACAACAGCGTTAACAAATTCGTAACCTGCACCTTCTTCCATAGGTTCAAGTTTCAACAATACATGACCGTACTGACCCTTACCACCTGACTGACGAGCATACTTATGTTCAATATTAACAGGCTTTCTGATAGCTTCTCTGTAAGAAACCTGTGGTTCACCAACATTAGCTTCTACCTTAAATTCTCTCAAAAGTCTGTCAACGATGATTTCAAGATGCAACTCACCCATTCCGGCGATAATTGTCTGTCCTGTTTCTTCATCTGTATATGTCTTGAATGTTGGGTCTTCTTCAGCAAGCTTAGCCAAAGCAATACCCATCTTTTCCTGACCAGCCTTTGTTTTTGGCTCAATAGCAACACGGATAACCGGTTCCGGGAAGTCCATAGATTCAAGAATAATAGGATTCTTTTCGTCACAAAGAGTATCACCTGTTGTTGTGTTCTTTAAACCAACAGCAGCAGCGATATCACCTGAGTAAACTATATCAAGGTCTTCTCTGTGGTTAGCGTGCATCTGCAATATTCTACCCAAACGCTCTCTGTTGCCCTTGCAAGCATTAAGAACATAAGAACCAGCTTCAACAGTACCTGAATAAACTCTGAAGAAGCAAATCTTACCAACAAATGGGTCTGTAGCAATTTTGAATGCCAATGCTGCAAATGGAGCATTGTCTGATGAAGGTCTTTCATCCTCTTCACCTGAATCAGGGTCAACACCCTTGATGTTAGGAACATCTGTTGGAGCAGGCATATAATCAATGATAGCATCCAAAAGCATCTGAACACCCTTATTTCTATAAGATGTTCCGCAAAGCATAGGAACGATTTCATTGTTGATTGTAGCCTTTCTCAAAGCCTTCTTAAGATCTTCCATAGGAATTTCTTCGCCTTCAAGATAAGCCATCATCAAATCTTCGTCAGTTTCAGCAATAGCTTCAACCATGTTTGCTCTGTATTCCTGAGCCTTTTCGAGCATATCAGCAGGAATTTCTTCCTCGCCGTATTCCTTACCCATTTCATCATAATATATTTCAGCCTTCATAGTCATAAGGTCGATGATACCCTTAAATGTATCCTCTGCACCGATAGGAAGCTGAATCGGGACACCGTTAGCGTGCAATCTTTCCTTAACCATGTTTACAACATTGTAGAAATCAGCACCCATGATATCCATTTTGTTAACATAAATCATACGCGGAACGCTGTAGTCATTAGCCTGACGCCAAACGGTTTCAGACTGTGGTTCAACACCGCCCTTAGCGCACATTACAGTAACAGAACCGTCCAAAACTCTCAAAGAACGCTGAACTTCAACTGTAAAGTCAACGTGTCCAGGAGTATCAATGATGTTGATTCTGTGCTTAACGCCGGCTTTTGAGCCTTCCTGCTTAGCCCAGAAACAAGTTGTAGCAGCAGAAGTAATTGTGATACCTCTTTCCTGCTCCTGTGCCATCCAGTCCATGGTACCTGCACCTTCGTGAGTTTCACCCATCTTATGGATACGGCCTGTATAGTACAAAATTCTTTCTGTAGTAGTAGTCTTACCGGCGTCAATGTGAGCCATGATACCGATATTTCTGGTATTTTCCAATGAATACTCTCTACCCATATTATGTTTCCTCCTTTCTTGCGCTTTTAAAAACGAAGAACAAAACTAGTTTGTATAATTCAAATTCTTAAATTTTGGTGCTATTTTGAGTGCAATTCGTATATTTGCAAGGTGCGATTGTACTTTGTGTACATCGCATCGAGCAAAGATGCGAAATGTTCCAAAATTGCGTCCAAAATTACCAACGATAGTGTGCGAATGCTCTGTTAGCTTCAGCCATCTTGTGAGTGTCTTCACGCTTCTTGCAAGCTCCGCCTGTACCGTTAAGAGCGTCTAAAAGCTCGTTAGCAAGTCTTTCCTTCATTGTCTTTTCGTTACGCTCTCTTGAGTAACGAGTCAACCATCTTAGTCCCAAAGTCTGTCTTCTTTCTGGACGAACTTCCATTGGAACCTGATAAGTTGCACCGCCGACTCTTCTTGCCTTAACCTCCAATACAGGCATGATGTTATCCATAGCTTCAGTAAATACTTCCAAAGCGTCTCTGCCTGTCTTTTCCTTTATGATTTCAAATGCATCATAAACGATTTTCTGTGCTACACCTTTCTTACCATCAAGCATAATGTTGTTGATAAGCTTTGTAACTATAACACTGTTGTAAATTGGGTCTGCAAGAACTTCTCTCTTTGCGATAAAACCTTTTCTTGGCACGATACTTCCCTCCTTCATAAATTTTCGAAATAAATTCGTTAAAATGAATATCACCGGTACTCTGAGATTAATATTTCAAATCTCCGTTTGTGCGTATACGATTTATATATTATTGATATAACCCGATATGCACCAAGTGTGATATTAAGAAGCTTTATTACTTCTTATCTGAAGCCTTTGGCTTCTTAGCGCCGTACTTTGAACGGGACTGCATTCTGTTAGCAACTCCCTGAGCATCAAGAGTACCTCTGATGATGTGGTATCTTGTACCAGGCAAGTCCTTAACTCTTCCGCCTCTAATCAAAACAACACTGTGTTCCTGCAAGTTATGTCCGATACCCGGAATATATGCAGTTACTTCAATACCGTTAGTAAGTCTTACTCTGGCAATCTTACGAAGAGCTGAGTTAGGCTTCTTAGGTGTTGCAGTTCTAACAGCAGTACAAACACCTCTCTTTTGTGGTGAGCTGTGGTCGTTTGTCTTCTTCTTCAAAGAATTTAAGTTCTTCTGAAGAGCAGGAGCAGTTGACTTTGTTACAGCAGTCTGTCTTCCCTTTCTGACTAACTGGTTAAATGTTGGCATATCGTGTTACACCTCCTCATTTTTTAAAATATATATTATAGCACTTTTTAAAGTGTTATAATCACTCATTTACTATAACTGCACAGGATGCTCCGCGTGAGATACCGCAAAGCTTACCCAATTCCTGCATAGTAGCAACATAATTAATTGCAGAACCGTTCTCGTTTGCTGTTTTTATAACAGCTTGTCTGATTCTTTCCTCTGAGTCCTCTGCAACAAAAACCTTTTCACACTTATTTACAAGTGCTTTCATCGTCTGTTTGTAGCCGATTTTTAAGTTTTTCTTTTCTGCCTCGGAAATCATCATATCACTCCTACCCAAAATACAGTCAAGCATACACTAGTATACCAAATTACTTATTGTTTGTCAATAGTTTTTTTGTTTATTTTATTTTATCTGCATTTTATCCAATTCTTATATATTTTTACCTATTTAAGTGATAAATATTAACAAATTTGGAAAAAATGATAAAATTTTAACGGAAACTATTGTATATTTTTAAATTTTGAGGTAGAATATATAATGATAAGCAATGGACTAAATTACATGCTTAGAATTAATTATAATTATATGGAGGAATTTACTATGTCAGTAAAAGTTGCAATTAACGGTTTCGGACGTATCGGTCGTCTTGCTTTCAGACAGATGTTCGGTGCAGAGGGTTATGAAATTGTTGCTATCAACGATTTGACAGACCCAAAAATGTTGGCTAATCTTCTTAAGTATGACACCGCTCAAGGTGGATACTGCGGAACAATCGGCGAAGGACTTCACACAGTTGAAGCTGGCGAAGGTTCAATCACAGTTGACGGCAAGAAGATTACAATCTATGCTGAAAAGGATGCTAAGGATCTTCCTTGGGGCGAATTAGGTGTAGATGTTGTTTTAGAATGTACAGGTTTTTACTGCTCAAAAGATAAGTCACAGGCTCACATTGATGCAGGTGCTAAGAAAGTTGTTATTTCTGCTCCTGCAGGTAACGATTTGAAGACAATCGTTTACAGTGTTAACGAAAATACATTGACAAAGGATGACACAATCATTTCAGCAGCTTCTTGTACAACAAACTGCTTGGCTCCTATGGCTAAGGCATTGAATGATTTTGCTCCTATCCAGTCAGGTATCATGGCTACAATCCACGCTTACACAGGCGACCAGATGATTCTTGACGGCCCACACAGAAAGGGTGATTTGAGAAGAGCAAGAGCAGGTGCTGCTAACATCGTTCCTAACTCAACAGGTGCTGCAAAGGCTATCGGTCTTGTAATTCCTGAATTGAACGGTAAGCTCATCGGTGCTGCACAAAGAGTTCCTGTTCCTACAGGTTCAACAACAATTCTTACAGCAGTTGTTAAGGGTACAGACGTAACAGTTGACGGTATCAATGCTGCTATGAAAGCAGCAGCTTCAGAAAGCTTTGGCTACAACGAAGACCAGATTGTTTCTTCAGACGTTATCGGTATGAGATACGGTTCATTGTTCGATGCTACTCAGACAATGGTTGCTAAGATTGCTGATGATTTGTATGAAGTTCAGGTTGTTTCATGGTATGATAACGAAAACTCATACACAAGCCAGATGGTTAGAACAATTAAGTATTTCGCTGAATTGAACTAATTATTATAGAACATAAAATGAGTTGCTCTCAAGAGCAACTCATTTTTTTGTATAACAAAACCCTCGAATTTAATTCGAGGGTAAATTTTTATTAATCGTTATTTCTCTTTAAAAATGATGGCACATTCAAGTTATCCATTCCTGGCTTAACTGTTCTTACAAAAACATCATTATTGCTTTCAGGAGCTTCAAATGCAGGGAATCTTCTCTCTGTTGCAGGAGCAGAAGCAGCAGTTGACTTTGATAACAAATCAGGCTTTTGTGCTCTTCTCTGGGAAGCATTCAATCCTGTCGCAATAAGAGTAACCTTAATTTCGTCCTTCATATTGTCATCAACAGCAGTACCAACAATAATTGTTGCATCCTGTGAAACCATTTCACGAACAATGCTTGAAACCTCGCCCATATCAACAAGTGAGAACTCTGTTCCGCCTGTGATATTAAGCAATACATTTTCAGCACCTGCGATGCTAGTTTCGAGCAATGGACTTTCGATTGCAGCTCTTACTGCATCCTGAGCAGCATTTTCGCCCTTACCAAATCCAATACCCATATGAGCAATACCTGAATCCTTCATAATTGTGCTTACATCAGCAAAGTCACAGCTTATGATACCATTCTGAGCAATAACCTCAATGATACCCTCAACACCCTGTCTTAACACTTCGTCAGCAAGCTTGAATGATTCTTTTATTGTAATCTTCTTATCAGCAGTCTTCAAAAGCAAGTCATTTGGAATTGTTACAATAGCATCAACATTTGCACTTAGTTCCTCAATACCCATCTGAGCATTCTTCATTCTCTGCGGGCCTTCAAAGAAGAAAGGCTTTGTTACAACTGCAACAGTCAATATTCCCATATCCTTTGCAATCTTAGCAATAACAGGAGCAGCACCGGTACCTGTTCCGCCGCCCATTCCGGCAGTAACGAATACCATTTCTGTATCCTTCATAATTTCCTTAATTGTTTCCTCTGTTTCTTCAGCAGCTTTCTTACCGATTTCAGGCTTTGCACCGGCACCCAACCCTTGAGTAAGTCTTGTTCCGATTTGAATCGCTGTTGGAGCTTTAACTGTCTTTAATTGTTGTAAGTCAGTGTTAACAGCAATAAAGTCTGCCTTTGTAACACCTGCTTCAATCATTCTGTCAACAGCATTGTTTCCGCCGCCGCCTACACCAATAACCTTTATTCTTGCACCATCTACAGGCTGAACAAATTCTGTTTCAAGCTCTATGTTACTCATCTGTATATTCCTCCTTGAATTATTCCTCAAATATTAACTGCAAATTCAAGTAAATCTTACTATGTATCAATCGAATATGCCGTCACAATTTGCAATCATATAATATTCCTTATATTATTGTACTATATTTTTTTAATTTATTCAATAGTATTTTAAAATTTTTTAATTTTTTTATTGTAAATTAACACTTTTAATGTCAAATTATACATCAAGGAGTATAAATTGCCTTTCCCGAAATAGAAATATCAATAGTTCCCCTTGAATTATCAGTAAGCTTTGAAGATGTAACTGCCTTTTCAAACATTCCGATTTTCTTTGAAAAATCTACCACACTTCCACAGATTACATCAAGTCTGTTTTCGTAGGTAAATGTTATATTATTCATATCATCGAATCTAATTGCACCTATTTTTGAAATTATATTATGTTCAATCAGTATAGCACAAATATCAGATACTTCCAAAAGCTTTCCAGAATCATCGGTAGTAATAACAGCGCCCTCTGATGCAGAAGTTACTGCAACACCCGAAATCTGTGAAACATTCTCGATTGGTGCATCAACAATTTCAAGCACCTTAAAATTTTTATCAAGCACAACATAGCTTTCATTATTCTGTATATATCCTACAGGAATACATTCAATAACTTCTACATTTATCCCTACAGGAAACACTTTTTTCTTGATTACAACATCATCAACATAAGGTATTGTTTTAATATTGTTTATTATTTTCTTAGTCCCTAATCTAAAAAGATTTTCCTCTTCAACACTTCCTATTGTCTGCTTAATGTGTGCTGTTTCAACCTTTTCATTACCAACAATATCAATATTTTTTATATTGAACAAAGGAGTAAAGAACAATATGATACTAACCAAAATAAGACCGACAACAGTAAAAAATATAATTCTGCGTCTTTTCATCATTCTCTTACGTTGTTTCTGGCGTTTCACATGCCTTATCCTGATACTGTCGGTATTTCTTTGGGTTGTAGCATCCATATTTTCACTCCTCTCTTTGTATTTTAGCTCCGCATGCCGAAAGATATTTTTCTATCGACTCATATCCACGGTCAATGTATTTCACATCTTCAACGGTTGTTACTCCGTCTGCGGCCAATGCCGCAACCACCAATGCAGCGCCTCCGCGAAGCTCTTTTGCCCTGACAGTTGCACCGCCCAGAGACTCAACTCCCTGAACAACGGCAATTCTTCCGTCAACCTTTATATCCGCTCCCATTCTCATAAGTTCTTCAACATGCTGAAAGCGATTTTCAAATATATTCTCTACAAAAACTCCTGTTCCCTCTGCCAATGCAGTCAAAGCCATAAATGGTGACTGAATATCGGTAGGAAATCCGGGGTATGGCATTGTTACTATCCTTTTGACAGCCTTTAATCTGTTATTGGGTGAGGAAAGTATAATCCTTGATTTCTCGGTATATATTTTGCAACCCATTTCCTTTAAAACTGCTGTCATAGCATTCATATGTCCGGGATTTACACGTTTTAAAACTATTGAACCGCGAGTCGCCGCAGCACAAGATAAATAAGTTGCCGCCACAATTCTGTCAGGAATTATTTCATGCTCAACACCATATAATCTTTTTACACCCTCAATTCTTATAACACTGCTTCCACTTCCTGAAATTCTGGCTCCCATTCTGTTCAAGAATGCCTCCAAATCAACTATTTCAGGCTCTCTTGCTGCATTTGTGACAGTTGTCACACCCTCTGCCATACAAGCTGCAAGCATTATGTTTTCTGTTGCACCAACACTCGGAAAATCAAGATGTATATTATCACCCTTTAATTTATCAGCCTTGCAGTTTATGTATCCATGCGATTCAACAATTTCAACACCAAGCTGTCTTAAAGCTTTTAGGTGCAAATCAATCGGTCTGTTTCCTATCTCACACCCACCGGGCATAGATACCACCGCATTTCTGCATCGTGCAATTATTGCTCCTAAGAATATAATTGACGAACGCATTTGCCGCATAAGATCATCAGGAATAGTGTTATCGGTTATATTCCCTGAATCCACAACAAGTGTATTTCCCTTTTTTTCGACCACACATCCAAGATTTTTTAAAACCTCGATTGTTATCTTGACATCCCTTAAATGAGGACAGTTGTATATAATATTTTTTCCGCCATTTAGGACAGTTGCAGCGAGTATTGGAAGAACAGCATTTTTTGCACCCTGGACTTCTATTTCGCCTTCAATTTTGTTTCCGCCTTTAATAACAAAGCTGTTCACTCTTGGAACACCCCTTCCCTTTTCATATAAAACTATTACATAATATGAAAAGTGCAAAAAAGCGTTCCAATACTGCTCATCTTGCTAAAAGTAAAACGCATACATATTAATTATAACAAATAAAATTAAGAAAATCAATATTAAATTAACAGAAATTCAAAAAAAGGAGATGACAACGCATCTCCCTTATGATTAATATTCAGCATTACCAACAGTTCTTGGATATGGAATTACATCCCTGATATTGGAAACACCTGTCAGGTACATAATAATTCTCTCAAAGCCAAGACCGTAGCCTGCGTGCTTTGTACCGCCGTACTTTCTGAGGTTCAAATACCAGCTGTAGTCCTCTTCTTTTAAATCAAGCTCTTTCATTCTGTCCAACAAAACATCAAGTCTTTCTTCTCTCTGGCTTCCGCCGATAATTTCACCTACACCAGGAACAAGCAAGTCCATAGCAGCAACAGTCTTGTTATCATCATTCAATCTCATATAGAAAGCTTTGATTTCTTTTGGATAGTCAATAACAAACACAGGCTTATTATATACCTTTTCTGTCAGGTATCTTTCATGCTCTGTCTGCAAATCGCATCCCCATTCAACAGGGTAGTTAAACTTTTCTCCGCTCTTTTTCAGGAGTTCAACCGCTTCTGTGTAAGTAACCTTTTCATAATCACTTGCAGCCAACTTTTCAAGCCTTTCCAACAACCCCTTATCCACAAAGCTATTGAAAAATTCAAGTTCCTGACGGCAATTTTCCAACACATGATTAATGATATATTTAATCATATCCCATGCAAGCTGCATATCGTCATTCAAATCAGCAAATGCAATTTCAGGTTCAATCATCCAGAATTCAGCAGCATGGCGGGCTGTATTTGAATTTTCTGAACGGAATGTTGGTCCAAAGGTATAGATATTACCAAATGCCATGGCATATGTTTCGCCCTCTAACTGACCTGAAACAGTAAGGTTTGTGCTCTTTCCGAAGAAATCCTGTGAATAGTCAACAGTTCCGTCTTCATTCTTTGGAAGATTATCCAAATCCAAGGTTGTTACTCTAAACATCTCACCTGCACCCTCACAGTCTGAGCCTGTGATGATTGGAGTATGAACATAAACAAAGCCTCTTTCATTGAAGAACTTATGAATTGCAAAAGCAACCTCACTTCTCACTCTGAATACTGCTGAGAAAAGATTAGTTCTTGGTCTTAAATATGCCTGTTCTCTCAAAAATTCAACTGAATGTCTTTTTGGCTGAATTGGAAAGTCAGGGGTTGATGCACCCTCAACTCTTATACTTTTTGCCTTAATTTCAAACGGCTGCTTCATTCCCGGAGTAAGTGCCACAACACCCTCAACAACAACTGCCGCACCGACATTCTGTTTGCTTATTTCATCATAATTATCAATAATTTCTCTTTCGAAAACAATCTGAACAGATTTAAAACAGCTTCCGTCATTTAAATCTATAAATCCAAATGCCTTGGAATCACGGATATTTCTTATCCATCCGCCAATTATAACATTTTTATCTGCAAAGGAATCAATATTTTCATAAATACTTCTTACTGCATCTCTTTTCATAAAAACTTCCTCCTACTTGTCATATACATTATATTGTACCAAATTCCGTAAAACAAGTCAATAATTTCCGCACAAAAAAATTCAGGCAGACAAAAACAGTCTGCCTGAAGAATGGTTTTACATAATATCTACTGTGCCGTCTTTATTTTCAGCTTCGTTTGCTTTCTTCTTTTCCTCTCTCTTTTGGGCAAAATCTGATATAACACAGTTGACTTTATCTATTGCCTCGGGAACCATATCGATAATCTTGTTGACAGGCGATGTTTCAGGTGTAACCGGCAACAATTTAATTGTTCCGTTTCCTACAACCAAAAATGCTATCGGTTTAACATTGGCACCGCCGCCGCAACCTCCTCCAAACATAGCTTGTCCGTCATTTGATATAGCTACATTCTTTCCCTTTCCTTCAAACTCACTTCCGCCCGCACCAAAGCCAAAACTTACAGTTGACACCGGGATAATCAAAGTTCCGTCAGGAGTGCTTACAGGAGTTCCTACAACAGTATTAACATCTATCATAGATTTTATGTTGCTCATTGCAGTATCCATAAGTCCCTCAATTGGATGATTTGCCATAATATAACTTCCTCCCTTAATTATATTTTTTCTCTGTTTTTTCTGTATTTTAAATAAATAACCAAAAATTTAATAAGTATAACAATAATATGTGCAGGTTTTGTGTTTAGTATGCAATGTATTTTAGCATTTATGAATGCATCGGAATGAAAATCAGGTGTGACATTGACGCTCCAATCTTCAACACCTACTGAATTTTCCAAAAGAGCGAGCATATTATAAACTCCTCCATTTACAACTCCGGTATAAATACCTGTCTGCATTGCATCCTTTCCCGCAAAATCCACATCAAAGCTTACCTTTTTAATTTTGACTGTTTTCTCTTTAGCATATTTTAATATAATCGAAATATCCTTTTTGAAATATTTAAAAAGTCTTTTAAAGTATTTAACATCATCAATTATTTGAGATATATTCTTTTTTTCTTTAGGTTTTTTCTCTTTCTTTTTCTTATTAGTTGCTTTGTCTGTCAATTTCTTCTTGAAAAATAAAAACCTAAGTACAAAACTGCTTTTTACATTTCCGTCATAAAAGAAAGCATATTCAAAGGTTATGGGCGCAAAAAACAATACTGAGAGTATTGCCAGGATAACAAGTATTATCAGAATACTTTCCATACCTCTTCTCCTATTCCTCTGTTTTTATTTCATACTGCTCATATTCACGGGATAGTTCACTCAAATCCATATCAGGTAAATCCTCAGGATTTTTCAACCCAAAACATCTTAAAAAATTCTGAGTTGTTCCGTAAAGGATGGGTCTACCGGGCGCATCAAGTCTTCCCTTTTCCTCAATCAAATCCCTTTCAATCAAACGATTAATTGCGCCGTCGGAGTTAACTCCTCTTATGTATTCTACCTGTCCTCTCGTAATAGGTTGCTTGTATGCAATTATTGCCAAGGCCTCCATCGCAGCATTTGAAAGTGCCTGACGCCTCTGTTCTCCAAGTATTTCCTGAATATAGCTATAATATTCAGGTCTTGAACAAAGCTGATAGCCGCCGTCAATTTCAATAATCATCACACCTCTTAGTTCAGTGTCATAATTATATTTTAAAACCTTTACTGCTTCCTCAACAGCTTCAATATCAGTTTCTAAAACCGCTGCAATCTTTGCAGTTTTAACGGGTTCACCTGCAGCAAAGAGTATTCCCTCAATCGCACACTGTATATTTTTATTATCCATTTGATTTTTCCTTTTTCTCGGTTATTATAAAATCTTTTTTTTCATAATCATAGTCTGCAGAAATTCTGTTGAGCTTAATCATTTCTAAAAGAGCAAGAAAAGTAGCTACCATTTCAGGTCTTGAGTCACTTTTTTTAAAAATCGACTTAAATGGCAGATTTTTCTTCTTAGACAACATCAAATACACTTTTTTTGTCATTTCTTCAACCGAAACCTTTTCTCTTCCGACAATTCCCAAAAATGCTTTCTTTTTAGGCTTTTCGCGTCTGATTTGCCTTTGAAGTATTGCGTTAAAAGCATCAATCAGTTCTTCAGTTTCATGATGTTTGTCATACTTAGGAGCAGGAAAATCAATTTTTTCGCTTTCTTTAAAGAACATATACCTTGACCAGAATTCATTTTTTCTGAGTTCCTGCGACGCCTCTTTATATTTCTGATATTCCAAAAGTCTTCTTGCAAGCTCTTCTCTCGGGTCTTCTTCCTCTTCCTCAATCTCTTCTTTAGGAAGTAGCATCTTTGATTTTATGAAGAGCAGTTGTGCCGCTAAAACCAAAAACTCACTTGTATTATCAAGCTGCGATTCCTCAATTCCATCAATAGCCTCAAGATACTGGTCAGTTATTTCAACAATCGGAATATCATAGATGCTGACCTTGTTTTTTGTTATCAGATGCAATAACAAATCCAAAGGCCCCTCAAAATTTTCTAATTTATATAATACTTTTTCCATACCTTAACCCAAATTCCAACCTAAGAGGAGATTAACAATACTACTAAGAGCATTTGCTATTCCATTATACAAAAATCCTACCCCTGTACCTATGATACCGTCAAGCATACCTGAGAGTGAAAGAACGATAATTAAAATCATTGAATATCTCTCATACTGCATTAAAGTATAGTAAGCTCTGTTACCCAAAAACATACCGAGAATTCTTGAACCGTCAAGCGGCGGTATCGGTATTAGGTTAAACACCATAAAACATAGATTTATTTGTGCTGAATAATCACAGGCAGTACCAATTACATTAACAACTTTCGGTGACATATTTGTGTAAACTGCAACAACAAAAAATATTATATATATTGCCAATGAAACTATAGCAAGTATAAAATTAGATAGAGGTCCTGCGAATGCAACAAGTGCCATACCTTTTTTCCTGTCTTTATAATACATAGGGTTAACCTCAACAGGTTTTGCCCATCCAAAGCCTGTCAAGAGCATTAGTATAGTACCGTATAAATCAAGATGTGCAAGAGGGTTAAATGTCAGTCTACCTCTTATTCTCGGAGTGGGATCACCCAATTTCGCCGAAACATATCCATGCGAATATTCATGCACAACAAGAGCCAAAAGTCTTAACGGTATTAAAAGCAAAAGCCACCAACCGTAATTAAATATACTGCTTAACATAAATAATCCCCTTTATTTTACTTAAGAATATTTTACACTAATTTCCAAAAATAATCAAGTATTTTAAGGTAATTTAAGTGTAAAGGCAAATTCGGTATATTTAACACCAGTTCCATCCTTTGCATCAACACTCTCCACCCATATCTTCTCCTTGTGAAGATTTATAATATTCTTCGCAAAAGACATACCAAGTCCTACTCCCTTTTTATCTTCACTCCTTGATTTATCCGTCTTATAGAATCTGTCAAAAACATTACCGATTTCCTCTTGGCTGATACCTGCACCAAAATTACCTATAAAAACATATGCATTTCTATTTATATTTTTGGTTTTAATAATAATTTTTGTATTATTGTAGCTAAATTTCACAGCATTATCAAGTATGTTGATAATAACACGCTTAATTGCATCCCTATCAGCCAATACTATCATTTTATCATTTTCAAATTCAGCTTCAACCTCAAGATTTTTGGCATCAATTTTTTGTTCAATCTGGATAATACAAATTCTTATAAGCTCATTAATATCAAATTCAGAAATATCAAGCTTATACTCGGATGACTGCATTTTTGTCATTTCAAGCATATCATTTGCAAGCTTTGTAAGTCTTATAGATTCATCATAGACAATGTGAAGGTATTCATCTCTTTTTTCTTCAGGAATTGTACCGTCTAAAATTCCTCCCACAAAACCTGAGATTGACGTCATCGGAGTTCTTAACTCATGAGAAATATCCGACACAAAACTTCTCCTTGTTCTCTCATGTCTTTCAAGACAATCTGCCATATAGTTAAAGCTTGAAGCAAGCTGTCCTATCTCGTCGCTTTTCGCCGAAATTCTCTTTGAAAAATCACCTGCGGCAATATCCAAAACAACCTTATTAACTTCTTTTATCGGCTTTGTTATTCTTCTGCTTTGTATATATGAAATCACACAGCCGATTATTATTGCTAACATTCCTGCCACAAGGAACATAAACATATACTCGGAAATTCTATCATGAAAACTTGGTATTCTTGTATTAAAATATATACCTCCTACCACCATTGACCTATATTCAATGGGAACGCCAACCACAAAAACATTCTTCTTATAATAATTTCCAAAATTAGATTTTAAACGTACTATCTCGCCTTTTAAAACTTTCTTGTTGTAAGACTCAGGAACTGTGCGGATTGCTCCTGTAGTTGCATAAACCTCACCTATTGAATTAACAACAGTTATATCAGATTTTGTAAATTCCGAATATTCTCCCAAAAGATTATTATACAATCGAATATTTGCAAAATTAGGATTTTCAATCTGCATGAGAATTGTCATATTCTGAATATTTTTTGCAGCATTCAGGTCAGTTTCAAACTGTCTGTCATCTACATAGTCAACAATAAACAAAACAAGTGCAGACAGAAAAGTCGCAAGCGATACAAATACAATTATTATATTATTAAGAAAAAGTCTTGCAAATACCGATTTTGTCAACTTATCTCACCTCAAACTTGTATCCTACTCCCCAAACAGTCTTTAAAGCCCAATTTCCTTGGGCATTTTCAATCTTTTCTCTTAGTCTTTTAATGTGAACATCGACAGTTCTTGAATCACCAAAATAGTCAAATCCCCAGACCTCCTCCAAAAGCTGTTCCCTTGTAAACACTCTGTTTGGATTTGATGCAAGGAAATGCAAAAGTTCTAATTCCTTTGGCGGAATTTCGATTATATTTCCATTTAGCTTTAATTCATAATTTCTAAGATTTACACTTATGTTTTCATAAGATATTTCATCATCGCAAGTTTTTTCCTTGGCATCATATCTTCTTAAAACTGCCTTTATTCTTGCAATAAGCTCCTTCATCTCAAACGGCTTGACCATATAGTCATCAGCACCAAGCTCTAACCCTAAAACCTTATCAAAAGTTTCACCCTTGGCTGTAAGCATTATTATCGGAATATCACTTGTTTTTCTTATTTCTTTACAAACCTGCCAGCCATCAGCCTCAGGCATCATTACATCCAACACTACAAGGTCAGGATTTTCATTTTTAAATGCAGAAATGGCCTGTTTTCCATCATAGGTTATTACTGTGGAATATCCCTCTTTTTCAATGTAGAGTCTTAATAGCTCCACAATATTTCTATCATCATCAGCAATAAGTATCTTTCCAGCCGCCATTTTCCATCATTCCTTTCATTTGTAATAAATTATGGAAATTTCTCTTCATATTATATAATAAATTTCGTTTTAAGTCAATAATGAAGAAAATTCACAAAATAAAAAAACCGCAATTTTCGCCGTAGCTACGCGGTTTTTTGTCAATTCTTAACTTTTTTTGACCTAGTTATGTATATTTTGTGAATTCATACATGACACCAAAACTTTATAAATGTAAAAATAAAAAAATCGCCTAAACTTAATGTTTAAGCGACTTTCTTGCTTGGTACGCGATCAGGGGCTCGAACCCTGGACACCCTGATTAAGAGTCAGGTGCTCTACCAACTGAGCTAATCACGCATATTTAACCCTTCGTGTTGACCACGAAGAATATAATAACACATTTCTTAATGCTTGTCAACCTTTTTTTTATCATTTTTTTAATTTTTTTATTATTAATTTTCATTAAGTATGTTATACACATTAACACCGTTTCGAATTGCGTATTTTATAGTGTTTCTTGTTCCGCCATACTCATCATTATAGGCGGCAATTACCATAGAACTATGATTTACCATCCAATTATTCCTAAGCTGAAAACAGTAAGGAACATAATGCTCACACAAATACTCAACCTTATCTGCATTGTTTATAATATGATTATAAAGATTTTTATCTTTTTCTCCCCATTTATTTTCTACACCCTTATATGGAGATGCAGCAATCAAAAATATATTGGGGTTATTTTCTCTTTTTTCCAAAACCACCTCTGCCGCCCACATATCTATACCCTGAGCCATTCCTGAAATAAAGGTAGTATATCCTTTTCCTATCATAGTATCAACTGCACCAGATAGAAGATTTTTTGCTTCATTTTCCGATATACCGAGCTTATACGGTCTGTGACCTGTAAAGCAGCAGCATTTATTCTTGTCGTTATTTATGTTCATTGTTTTCTCCCTAAAAGGTCCGCAGAAAATACTATTCTGCGGACCTTTTACTTAAATATTCAACATTTCATTAACAATCTGCGGCATTTGTTCCTTTTCACAAACCACATCAAATATACGGTTTTTATTTTTAAGTTCTGCCAAAGATTTAGGAATGTTCATTCCGCTTATTTCGGACAAGTCATCTAAAAGCGTAAACTCATCCTTTCCTGCAACAAATCCGTATCCCTCAAGAGCTATTAAAACACTCTGTGAGAATTTATAAGGACTTGCAGTTGAAGCAATAACAGTTTTTGTTATATCGGCAGTTTTTTCCATATACTCATCATGCACTGCTTTTGCAACTGCAGTATGTGTATCAATTACATATCCGTATTC
Organism: Clostridia bacterium; assembly: GCA_045645365.1. Lineage (GTDB taxonomy): Bacteria > Bacillota > Clostridia > UBA1381 > UBA1381 > RGIG1988. The sequence goes on from JAZRIR010000018.1 coordinate 17,257, forward strand.
TCTAAAACATTTGTTAATTGCCTGTTTTGTCATTTCATCATCACAACAACCAGCATACAATAAATCTCTAATCTGATTTTTTAAATCTTCTCTGACTTCGTACACTCCGTTTTCATTAAGTTGCTTCATAAGGTCTGCAACCATAACATCATCACAACCCGAAATGTCATATAAAAATCTCTCTAGATTGCTTGAAATCAGTATGTCCATCGACGGAGAAATTGTTGTATGGAAATCTCTGTTTCTGTTATAAATGCCTGTATTAATAAAATCAGTAAGTACATTATTTTCATTAGAAGCGCAAATCAGCTTCGCAATAGGTAATCCCATTTTCTTGGCATAATATGCCGCCAATATATTTCCGAAATTACCTGTAGGAACAACGACATTAATCTTATCCCCAGGTTTAATTTCCGCACCCTTTAACAAATCGGCATAGCTAGAAAAATAGTATACAATCTGAGGTACTAATCTTCCCCAATTTATTGAATTCGCACTTGAAAGCTTAAAACTATTGTTTAAAAGCTCACTCTTATACTCTTCATCAGTAAAAATCTTCTTAACACCGCTTTGTGCATCATCAAAATTGCCATTAACAGCTGCAACTCCGACATTGTCTCCCTCTTGAGTAATCATTTGAAGCTTCTGAATCTCGCTGACGCCGTTATCGGGATAGAATACAATTATTCTTGTCCCGGGAACATCACGAAATCCTTCCAACGCAGCCTTTCCGGTATCTCCGGAGGTAGCAACCAAAATAACTACATCATCGTTTTCATTCGTCTTTTTCATAGACTTTGTCAAAAGATGAGGTAAAATTTGCAATGCCATATCCTTAAATGCACAAGTAGGTCCGTGCCATAATTCAAGAATATACTGCGATGTATTAAGTTTATAAACAGGAGCAATACTGTTTGTTTCAAATTTTTCTTTTGTATATGCACTATTCACACAATCCAATAGTTCTTCTTCACTAAAATCTGTCAAGAATTTTTTAAGTACTGTATAAGCTCTTTGGTTGTATGTCATATCAGACATCTTTTCAATTTCACCTATACTGATTGTGGGAATATTTTCAGGAACAAACAAGCCTCCCTCTGTTGATAATCCTTTCTTAATCGCCTGTGCTGATGTAACAGATAGCTTTTTATCCCTTGTACTTTGATATTGCATTTATAACTGTCCTTTCAAATCAAAAATTAGTTTGCGTACTTTTTCAAATAATCGGGAGCATCATTAACATCCATACTCACTGAAATCATAACATCAATATTAAACTTTTTGCTGACTGCATCAAGATCTGCAAGGAATTCCTCAAAACCGTCCAAGGTATCCTTAACAATCTTCAAAACACCGTCAACATAGATATTTGTAATATCAAAATTACCGCTGATAATTCCGCAGATAAAACCTAAAAACTCTTTCCAGGAATCGATTTCAAACTCAGATGTATCAGCCATTCTTACCTTTGACTTAATGTCATACATATTTCTTCCGGTGTCGTTGCTGATAAATACAACATTTCCGTTAGCTTCATTTGCAGCAACATTAACGCTGTCAATTAACACCTTAGTTTTTCCTGTTCCTTTTTTTCCGATTAAAAGCTTTAGCATATTAATCTCCTCCTCATAATTTATTAATAATCGGTATATCAACCGTTTATTTTCCTAATCTTTTTTCCAATTCTGCCTTCTCTGCCTCAAATCCGGGCTTTCCTAAGAGGGCAAACATATTCTTCTTATATGCTTCAACACCAGGCTGGTCAAATGGGTTAACACCGAGAATATATCCTGAAATGCCACAGGCCTTCTCGAAGAAATAAACCATCTTACCAAAATTATAGCTATCCAGCTTAGGTATCTTTACAACCAAATTAGGAACACCGCCGTCAGTGTGTGCAAGACAAACACCTTCACTTGCTTTCTGATTGACAAAACTAACTGTTTTTCCCGCAAGAAAATTAAGCTTATCAATATTGTCAGCAGTTTCTTCTATAACAATATCCTTATTAGGCTCATCAACCAAGATTGCTGTTTCAAAAATCATTCTCATACCATCTTGAATATACTGTCCCATTGAATGAAGGTCAGTTGAAAAATCAGCTGCCGCAGGGAAAATACCCTTTTTATCCTTCCCTTCGCTTTCACCATAGAGTTGTTTCCACCATTCAGCGAAATAATGAAGCGATGGCTCAAAATTAACCATCATTTCAACATTCTTACCCTTCCTTAGCAAAAGATTTCTTGCAACTGCGTACTGATAACATATATTCTCTTCAAGACAAGGATTTTTGTACTCTTCTCTTCCGTCAGCAGCACCATTCATCACTGCATCAATATTAATTCCTGCAACAGCCATAGGCAATAAACCAACTGCTGTGAGAACTGAGAATCTCCCGCCCACATCATCAGGAATTACAAAGGTTTCATATCCCTCTTCATCAGCCAGAGTCTTTAACGCACCCCTTGCCTTATCGGTAGTTGCATAAATTCTCCCTTTGGCCTCTTCTTTTCCATATTTCTTTTCTATTAGTTCTTTAAAAACTCTGAAAGCAATCGCAGGCTCTGTTGTTGTACCTGATTTGGAGATAATATTTACAGATATATCTTTTCCTTCAATCGCTTCCAATAAGTCTGCAAGATAAGTTGAACTTATACTATTACCTGCATAAAATATTTTAGGTGCATTTCTCTTATCCTTATCAAGAGAATTATAAAAAGAATTTGTAAGCATCTCAATAGCAGCTCTTGCTCCCAAATAAGAGCCGCCTATTCCAATTACGATTAACACATCACTGTCTGAACGGATTTTCTCCGCTGCTTTTTTTATTCTTGCAAATTCATCTTTATCATAATCTACAGGCAGGTCTACCCAACCCAAAAAATCATTCCCTAAACCTGTTTTATTATGGAGCATATCATGCGCCACTTTAACATAGTCCTTCATAGCATTAAACTCATTTTTTGAGAAAAATGCCATAGCTTTTGAATAATCAAAGTCCAAACTTTTCATAGTTATCACTCCAAAAATTAATTATTCTTGCTCGATATATATTTTAATACATTTTTAAAATAAAATCAAGACTTATTTTCTCTTTTTCTCATTTTCTTCTATACTTAACAAATTATACATAAATAATACTGCAAAAAGACCAATATCTAATATTATTTTTCTTTAATCTCATCAAAAAAACAGTTAAAAAATTAACAACAAATTATTGACTTATTAAAAATAGTGTTATATAATAAAAAAATACTATTTAGAATAGATATATTATTATTTGGAGGTTTTTCAATGAGTAGAGTATATAATTTTTCTGCTGGTCCATCAATGCTTCCTGAAGAAGTATTAAAAAAAGCACAGGACGAAATAGTGGAATACGGTCAGGCAGGTATGTCTGTTATGGAAATGAGCCATCGTTCAAAGGATTATGAAGCAATTATAAATGGTTGTGAAGCATTGGTTCGAGAACTTATGAATGTACCCGATAACTACAAGGTATTATTCTTGCAGGGCGGTGCATCAAGCCAGTTTGCTATGATTCCTATGAATATCGGTAACAAGAACAAAAAATGTGATATTGTTATTACAGGTCAGTGGGCAAAAAAAGCAGCTGCAGAAGCCAAAAAATATATCACAGTTAATGAAATTGCATCATCAGCCGATAAGACATTCAGCTATATCCCAAAGCTTGATAAGTCAACATTCTCTAAGGATGCAGACTATTTCTATATTTGTATGAATAACACAATCTACGGAACAAAATTCAACGAACTTCCTGATACAGGTGATATTCCGTTGATTGCAGATATTTCTTCAATGGTAATGTCTGAGGTTATGGATGTTTCTAAGTTCGGTATGCTTTATGCCGGTGCACAAAAGAACCTTGGTCCTGCAGGTGTTACACTTTGTATAATCAGAGAAGATTTGATTGGCAATGCAATGGAAATGACTCCTACAATGTTTAATTATCAGATTCATGCCGATAACGGTTCAATGTATAACACACCGCCTACATACGGCATCTATATCGTTAAGCTTGTTCTTGAATGGATTAAGGAAAAGGGCGGAATTGCTGCTATTCAAAAGATAAATGAAGAAAAAGCAAAAATTCTTTATGATTTTCTTGATTCTTCAGAAATGTTCAAGGGTACAGTCGTTAAGGAAGACCGTTCTTTAATGAACATTCCTTTTGTGACAGGAAACGACGAGCTTGACGCTAAATTTGTTAAGGAAGCAAAAGAAGCAGGCTTTGTTAACCTAAAGGGACACAGAACAGTTGGCGGTATGAGAGCTAGCATCTACAATGCTATGCCAGTTGAAGGCGTTAAGGCTTTGGTTGAATTTATGAAAAAATTTGAAGCCGAAAATAAATAATGTGAGGTAATGCTAAAATGTATAATATTCTTACTTTGAATAAAATTGCTGCTTGTGGTCTTGACCAGCTTGACAAGAGTAAGTATTCAATAACAGATGACCAGACACAAGATGCAGACGGCATCATTTTGAGAAGCTTTGCAATGCATGATATGGAACTTCCAAAGAGCTTAAAGGCAGTTGCAAGAGCTGGTGCAGGAACTAACAATATTCCTATTGACAAGTGCACAGAAAAGGGCGTTGTAGTATTCAATACTCCAGGTGCTAATGCAAATGCTGTTAAGGAACTCGTTTTGGCAGGTTTATTCCTTGCCTCAAGAGATGTTGTTGGCGGAATTAACTGGGCAACAACTCTTACAGGTGATGATGTTGCAAAACAGGTTGAAAAGGGTAAATCAAACTTTGCAGGCTGCGAAATTCAAGGAAAAACTTTGGGTGTTATTGGCTTGGGAGCTATTGGTATTTTAGTTGCTAATGCTGCAAGACACTTAGGAATGAATGTTATAGGATACGATCCATTTTTGTCTGTTGACGCAGCTTGGAGAATGTCAAGTCATATTAAAAAGGCTTCAACTCTTGACGAAATTTATGAAAACAGCGACTATATAACAATTCATATTCCCCTAACTCCTGATACAAAATATATTATTAACACAGATGCTATCAGCAAAATGAAGGACGGAGTTAAAATTCTTAACTTTGCAAGAGGCGAACTGGTTAATAATGACGACATCAAGAAGGCTCTTGATATGGGTAAGGTTTCAAGCTATGTTGTCGACTTCCCTAATGCAGAAACTGTGAATTATAAAGGAATAGTAGCTATTCCTCACCTTGGTGCTTCAACAGAGGAATCAGAGGATAATTGTGCTATTATGGCAGCTCAGGAAATTGCTGATTTCCTTGAAAACGGAAACATTTTGAATTCTGTTAATCTTCCAAACTGTTCATTACCTGTTAACGGTAACGGAAGAATTACTATTATTCATAAGAACGTTCCAAATGTATTGGCACAGTTCACAAAAGTATTCTCAGATGCAGGTATTAATATCTCAGATATAATCAACAAGAGCAAAAAAGATGTTGCTTACACAATCATCAACACAGATGATATGATTACAAACGACTTAGTTGATAAGATTAATGCTGTTGATGAGGTTATTAAAGCAAGGGTTATTAAATAATTATAATGAAATACCGCTTGGAGAAATCCAGGCGGTATTTTTGTGTTTGACTAAACTTTACTTTTATGATATTGTTTAACCAGGATGAAAAATTGCATAAAATGATAAGACTCTAATAATTTCATTTATTTTGTAAAAAATAAAACCAAAGGAGTTGGATTTTATGAAACAAATAACCTACGAACTAATCAAAAGCTTTAATAATCATTTAATCAATGAGGAAAAGTCATCACTGACAATAGAAAAATATTTAAGAGATATTTATGCTTTTAGTCTTTGGTGTAAGGAAAGGGAACTTGATAAAAGCGTAATACTGGAATACAAAAAAGTTCTTTGTGAAAGATATGCACCCGCAAGCATAAATTCAATATTGTCATCGCTAAATAGTTTCTTTTCTTATAACGGATGGTATGAATTAAAGGTTAAACTTTTAAAAATTCAAAAGCAGATATTTCTAAATAAGGATAAGGAACTCAAAAAATCAGAATATGAAAAACTGTTGAGGGTGGCTCAAAACAAAAAGAACAAACGATTATATTACCTGATGCAAACCATATGTGCCAGCGGGATAAGGGTTTCGGAATTAAAGTTTATCACTGTTGAAGCAGTGATAAAAGGACAGGCAACAATCGGATGCAAAGGTAAGATGCGAGTTATACTTCTTTCTAATCAGCTTTGTAAAATTCTATTAAATTATGCGAAGCAAAATAAGATTTCAAGCGGTTCAATATTTATTACAAAAACGGGAAATCCGATTGACAGGAGTACTGTTTGGAAGTTGATGAAATCACTTTGTGATATGGCAGGTGTTTCAAAAGAAAAGGTCTTTCCGCATAATTTAAGACACTTATTTGCACGCACTTTTTATACAATTCAAAAGGATATAGTAAGACTTTCGGATATTTTAGGACATTCAAGCATAAACACCACCAGAATTTACACAATGGAAACAGGAGAAATACACAGAAGACAAATTCAGTGTTTGGGGCTAATAAAAAGTCCCACATAATTGAAATTATGTTGCTTTTTTAATCTAAAAAACTTAATATAATTTTATTTGTTTGTATAATCAGACAAAACTGTAAGACCGGCAATGTAAAAATTGTTTAACCGGTCTGTTTGTCGTATTTGATTTTTCCAACAAAATGACGAAACTAATTAAATTGCATAAAAATCATTGACAAACAATAAGGAAAATGCTATAATCTAAAAACAATTTATGTATTTATTAATTATTTATCCCACATAATTTCAATTATGTTGCTTTTTTAATGCAATCATATACAAGACAGAACAAAAGCGTTAAATACTTCGCACTGCGAATTATTTATATATCAGGGAATCAACCCTTGAACACAAGTCAAAGGCAGCTGTAAAACCCAAATCATCACCATGACGCACTATCTAAATTTTATGGCTGCTTTTGCTTGTAAAACTTTAAAGAAAGAAGGAGATTTTTTAATGAAATTAAGAAAAATATTGTCCTCAATAATTGCAACTGCAATGATATTGAGTTCAATGGGATTAACAGCATTTGCGGAAGCAACAGTCTATGAAGTAACGAATGACACAGAGCTTGCAGAAGCAATTAAGGCTGCAGTTGATGGCGATATCATAAAACTTGCGGCCGGAAATTACACAGGTGGTATTAGTGTTGGCAAAATGATAACCCTCGAGGGTTCTGTAGATGTTGACGGAAATCCTACAGCTGTACTCATTGGTGGAAGTCCTGCCATTTACATAAGTAAGGGTACTATTAAAAACATTAAAATTACAGATGCTTTCAGAGGTTTTTATGGTGAACCTTGTGGAGATGTTCTTTTTGACAATGTATATATGACAGGAGTTACATATGGTTTCCATTTAGTTGCTTATTCGGACGAGCCGACATGGACTATTAAAAATTGTTATGTGGATGCTTCGTGGGCAAATTCTTTTGGTACTTATCAATGTGATGGTGCAACGATTATAGTAGAGAATAATGAATTTGTATCTACCAATCCATATTATGACGATGGATCAGGTGCACCTCTTGTAAATACATTTTCTCCTAAAACAACAATAAAGGATAATGTTTTTGGGAAAAATGCAAAAATATTAATTCGTGATTCAGCAAAAAATGGTGCGGTAATCGGACCAAATTATTATGAAGATGGTTTTGAAAATGCGTTGTATGAAGATTGTGCAGACGGCGTAAAAATTGAAACATACTATGCTGATAGGGAAATGACGGAGATTATTGAAGCGCCAAAAGGAACAATTACATATGGTTATGTTTCTCAAAATGACATTTGGGGAGAAATTACTACAAATGCTAAAACAAGTGTTGAAATAGAAATTTATGCAGAAGAAACTAAAATTGCAAAAACAACACTTAACAACATTGGTGGAATAATTGATGGTGATGTTTATGTAACATGGCATAATAATTTTGTTGGCAACTTTGATGAGTATTGGTCAACAGAATGGTATAATAGAAACCCTGTTATTAATGTAGTTCCTACTAAAGTTGTTCTTGTTGCAGATGGTGTTGCAGTCGCAGAAAATGTGGTAAAAATGAGCGGTCCTGACAATCTTAATCCTGTTAAATGGGAGGAGTTAGAAAAAATCATTGATGCAAGCCTCCCTGTTGCAGAGGTTAAGAATCTTGGGGCAATAACTATTACTGATTATGATGTCTATACAGGAAGTTTGACACAAGGAACAGACCCTATTGACTTGCAGATTGCTATGGAATTTATAGCGCAGGACACACCTGAACAGGCAGCTGAAAATGCGTTTGGTGAATACACAACAGATTTCTTTATTGAAATCAGTAATCTTTCATCAGGCAGTTTTGATGCAACAGGTTGTTATCTTGCCGGTCACTATGGTGATTGGGGATGGATTCAGGTTCCGCTGGATGGTATGACAGTTGAAAATGGAAAAATCTATCCTGTTATTACTTCAGTTGGCTTTGATTTCTCCTATGTTGATATTTGCACAAGTGTTAAAGATTTTAAGTGTGGTATTTATTTAACTGATGAGGTACTGAATACTAATCCGAATTTAGAGGTTAAACTTACACTTGGATTAAGCAAAGACAAAGATTCAGCTTTGGCTACTGACTTTATAACTGTTGATGAAGCAACATATGTTAAGGATGATTTCGGTAAAAAAGTTTGTAATTGGGCTACCAACAAAGATTCAGGTTTTTACTATGATGCCGAAACAAAGTATGGTATGATAAGATTTTTGTTTGCAGCAGATGTATACGGAGAAATTGAAGAATACGGCATCAAGTACAGCAAGGCAACTGATATTACAGAGGAAGTGACTGCTGATGGAAAAACGACAAGTGCTACCGGAAATGCAAATGCATTTTATGGTGACCTTGTTGGAATTAGTGAAAATTCTGACACAACATACTATGCAGCGGCATTTATTAAGGTTAACGGAAAATATTTGTGGTCAGAGGTTGCAAACTGTTCACCAAATTGGGAAAACAACTATACAGGCTATACAGGAGGTACAAATTAATGAAAATGTATATAAAACCTGAATTTGATATTGTAAGCTTTGAAGCTGAAGATGTAATTTGTTCAAGTGAGGCTACACCATCAACACCAACAACTTTTGTGGATGGTAAAAATGCAACCGCATTACCTACAACAGAAGTTTCAATTTTTGACTATTAATGGCTGTCACCTACATTTAAAAATGGGTAATAAAATGAAAAAAAGAATCTTAAGTTTAGTTTTAATTATTCTGCTGATATTCTCAAATACAGTTTTTGCTGAAAACAAAGTAACAGTTATATTAAACGGTGAAATTATTGAAACACCTGTTGAAGCAAAACTTGTTAATGACAGAACGATGCTTCCCATGCGTGCAATTTTTGAAAGCATGGGTGCAGTTGTTACATGGTTTGATGCAGATAAAATAATATTTGCGACAAAAGGTGATAAATTCATTACTCTTAAAATTGGTGAGGCAGCGATGTCTGTTCAAAGTGCGTTGGATGATGAAATGCAGATTATATCATTGGATGTTGCACCTTTTATCGATAATGACCACACTCTTGTTCCGGTTCGGGCTGTAGCGGAGGCATTGGATGCAAAGGTTGATTGGGAACAAGAAACATACAAGGTTATAATTACTACAATATAAAGGATTGATTTTTTTGGAATTTAGTTATAAAAAGGTTGTAATACGCAGATTTTTAGAGCTGTTTGTGACAAATCTTTTCCTGTCATTACTCCTAATCTATGCTAATCTTGGATATTTATTAAATACAAAAGAAGCTTTGAGTATGGGGTTCATAGCAGGAACTGCTGTGTTTCTATACATAAATGTGCGAATGTTAAGGAATTGTTACTTTGATTTAGAAGGTAAGTCGGCTTATTATTCATCAAATGTAATTGCCTATTTATCCTTTACATTATTAAGTATGTTTGCATATTTCTTCGTTTCAAATGAAATATATACATGGGTTTTTGCGTTAACAAAATTTGTTAGATACATAAATTCGCAAATATCAGCATTTATATCGATATGCATATTTCATATACTTGGTATTTTGTCAATTTATGTTGCACCTTTAGGAATGGGTAATTTTATCAATGAAAGAATTGAAAATGAACAGATTATGTAAAATAAATAAAATATTTGGAAAACAGGCAATACATTTGTGTGAAAATTGTAAAACAGGAAAAGAAACTTATGAATTGGACAGCTGTTCACCATTTTGTCCTCATCTGATTTACTATGAAAATAATAAGTGTGTGTATTATAAACCAATCGAAGATTGCGAAAATAAAAACAAATTTTCAAAAAAATTAATTTCCCTTATATTCCGAAAATAAAGATGAAACCGAGAGTACTTTAGTACTCTCGGTTTTAGTTATATATTTAATGCACGAACTGACAATTCATTGTCGCCATCGGCTTCCACCAATATATTTGTACCATCAGTTATATGTCCTGTAAGTGATAGTTTTGCAAGTTTATCTTCAAGTAATTTTTGAATTGCCCGCTTTAGCGGTCTTGCACCGTATTTTGCATCATAACCCTTTCTTAGGATAACCTCTTTTGCATCATCAGAAATCATTATTTTTGCATTTTTTTCTTCAATTTTTGCCAATATATCCTTTAATAACAAATCGCAAATTTCTTTAAGCTCCTTCTTGGTAAGAGGATTAAAGGTAACAATCTCATCAATTCTGTTTAAAAATTCAGGACGGAAATACTGTTTTAAACTCTTATCAACATTATCAGAAAGTGTCACTTCATCGCTTGCGCCAAAGCCAAGTCCTGCATTTTTAAATTCCGACCCTGCATTTGTTGTCATAATTATTATTGTGTTTTCAAAATTAACAATTTTTCCGTGACTATCGGCAACTCTTCCATCATCTAATATCTGCAGGAAAAGGTTAAACACTTCAGGATGTGCTTTTTCAATTTCATCAAGAAGAATTACGGAATACGGTTTTCTTCTCACTCTTTCGGTGAGTTGTCCTGCATCATCATAACCGACATATCCCGGAGGTGAGCCGATTAGCTTTGAAACAGAGTGCTTTTCCATATATTCAGACATATCAAAACGGATAAGAGCATCCTCGTTATCAAACATCACTTCTGCAATGGTTTTTACAAGCTCAGTTTTACCAACACCTGTAGGACCTGCAAAAATAAATGACACAGGGCGTTTTTTAATTGTAATGTCTGCTCTTGCTCTTCTTATTGCCCTTGAAACTGCGTTAACTGCATCTTCCTGTCCGATTACTCTCTCATGAATTCTTTGTTCAAGATTTAAAAGTTTAACAGATTCATCCTCTGTTAACTTGTGTACAGGAATTTTAGTCCATCCCTCAATAACCGCCGCAATATCGTCGTAGGTTATTTCAGCCTTGTCAGCTTCCTTTTTTGCTTCATTGATTGAGCCCTCAAGTTGAAGTTTTTCCGAACGAAGTGTGGCAACCTTTTCAAAGTCTGCCTCCTCTGTTGCCTGTTCGGTTTCTGCATTGATAGCATTAAGTCTTTCCGTATAAACTTTCATATCATATAATGCCTTATTTTTAAGATTTACTCTTGAGCCTGCTTCATCAATAACATCTATCGCCTTATCCGGCAAAAATCTGTCTGTGATGTATCTTTCTGAAAGTCTTACAGAATCCTCTATTATTTTATCGGAAATTATGACATTGTGGTATTTTTCGTAATAATCTTTGATGCCTTTTAAAATTTCAATACTTTCATCAATCGACGGTTCATCAACAAGAACAGGCTGAAATCTTCTTTCCAGTGCACTGTCCTTTTCTATGTGCTTTCTGTATTCCGAAAGAGTTGTAGCACCGATTATCTGAATTTCTCCTCGTGCCAATGCAGGTTTTAGGATATTTGCAGCGCTCATAGCTCCCTCGGCATCGCCTGCCGCAACAATATTATGAATTTCATCAATTACCAAAATAACATTTCCTGCTTCTGCCGCTTCATTCAAAAGACTCTTTAATCTTGCTTCAAACTGTCCCCTGAATTGAGTACCGGCAACTAATGCTGTAAAGTCAATTAAATAAAGCTGATGTCCAAAAAGCTTTGGGGGTACATTCTTTTCAAATATTCGCATCGCAAGACCTTCTGCTATTGCTGTCTTTCCGACACCAGGTTCTCCAAGAATAACAGGATTGTTTTTCGAACGACGGTTCAAAATCTGAATTACTCTATCTATCTCCTCGTCACGCATTATTACTCTGTCAACTTTGCCGAAAGCCGCTTTTGCAGTGAGATTTGTTCCGTAAGTATCCAGCATCTTTTTCTTCTTTGACTGCTTGTTATTTGTCTTGGTTTTTTCCTCTGTTGATTTTTCTGATTTATCGGAAGAAAACATATTTGTCAAGAAACCAAGAGGTGCAGTTGCCGCACCACCCTCATCATTATCTCCCCCACTTAAGCTTTGAAGCATATTTGAAAGCTCGTCAGGTGAAGACAAATCACCAATATTATTCATAAATTCAGACATTTCGTTGTTGAGATTTTCAATATCCTCATCCGAATTAATTCCCATATTCTCCATCATCTGATTTAGAGGTGCTATTCCCATACTTTTTGCACAGGAAAGACACAATCCCTCATTTGTGGTTTTGTCGCCCTCCATTTTTGTTATAAATATAATAGCGGGATTTTTTCCGCATCGTGAACATAAATTCATTAAAATTACCCTCCTCAAAGGTCAATGTTGTGATTATATCATATTTTTAACTAAATGAAAAGACTTTTTTTATTTTATTAACAATATGTTCTTTTTTTTAATTAAAACAGAATATTGATATAAGGGGTGATTTTATGGTAAGGGCGTGTGACTTAAAGCAAAGAGAGGTTATTAACATAGTAAATGCTGAAAGACTTGGGTATATTTATGATGTGGATATTGACTTTGAAACAGGAAAAATAACTTCTGTTATTGTGCCAGGAAGAAGAAATATTTTTAGTTTTTTTAAAAAACGCAATGACTATATAATTCCATGGGATAAAATTATAACTGTAGGCAGGGAGCTTGTATTAGTAAAATTAGACGGTATAGATGTTGTAAAATAAATGTAATGAAACAGTTATTGAATAATTTTACAATTTAATATATAATTTTAACAATGAGATAAAATTATGTGAGGTGTAGCTTATGAAATGTCCTTATTGCGGATATGCAGAAGGAAAGGTTATAGATTCCCGTCCCACAGAAGAGGGTAATGCGATAAGAAGAAGACGCGAATGTTTACAATGTCAGAGAAGATTTACAACTTACGAAACTTTGGAAACCATTTCTCTTGCAGTTATAAAACAGGACAATTCAAGAGACCCGTATAACAGAGATAAGGTTATAAGAGGTATTATGACAGCCTGCAAGAAAAGACCTGTCACATTGGCACAGATGGAAAAAATTGCAGACGATATTGAAAGCGAACTTTATCAGGCAGCAATAAAAGAAGTTTCAAGTACCGAAATTGGCGAAAGAGTAATGAATCATTTGAAAGAAATTGACGAAGTTGCCTATGTTCGTTTTGCATCAGTTCATAAGCATTTTTCAGATATAGAAACATTTATGGACGAACTTAAAAAATTATTAAAGAATAAGGATTGATTTTGGTGGAAAACAAAACAATAGCCGCAATTTCAACACCCCTTGGTACAGGCGGCATTGCGGTTATAAGACTAAGCGGTGATAAAGCCATTGAAATTGCAGATTTTGCATTCTCAGGAAAGGACAAACTTACAGATTGTAAAACCCATACTGTTCATTATGGGTATATAACCGACAAAAATTCCAGAAAGATAGATGAGGTTTTAGTTACCGTAATGAAAGCTCCGAGAAGCTATACCTGTGAAGATGTTGTTGAAATCAGCACTCATGGAGGTATTGTATCTTCAAGGGGTGTTTTGTCAAGGCTTATTGAGCTTGGTGCATACCATGCCCAACCCGGTGAATTTACAAAGCGTGCGTTTTTGAACGGACGAATTGACTTGTCGCAGGCTGAGGCAGTAATAGATATTATAAATTCCAAAACATCTATTGCAAGAGATAATGCTCTTTCCCAGTCCGACGGTAGTTTGTCGGCAAAAATTAATGCAATAAGAAATGATTTGGTGAGCCTGGCTGCATCAATGCAGGTTATAATTGATTATCCTGACGAGGAGCTTGAGGATATTACTTGTGAGGATATCAGTAAAAGGGCAAAAAAATGTTCACAAGAGGTTGACCGCCTGATTATGACACACGAAAACGGTAAAATAATTAAAGACGGAATAAAGACAGTTATTGTCGGTAAGCCAAATGTTGGAAAATCTTCACTTTTAAACCTGCTTGCAGGAGAAGAAAGGGCAATAGTAACAGATATTGCAGGTACTACCCGTGATGTGATTGAAGAAAGCATTAATATTGACGGAGTTATGCTTGTTCTTACAGATACTGCGGGAATCAGACAAACAGAAGATGTTGTCGAGAAAATTGGTGTTGAACGGTCATTAAAAAGTATTGAAAATGCTGATTTGGTTATAGTAATGCTTGAAAGTAATTCCCTGCCTGAGGGTGAGGAACTGGAATTGCTTGAAAAAACTAAAGACAAAAAACGAATTGTCGTAATAAATAAAACAGATATTAAAGATGAGTCGGTTATAAAATATATAAAAGAAAATATATCGGACAAGCCGATTGAAATATCTGTTAAAACACAAGACGGAACGAACAAACTGATATCAAAAATAAAAGAACTGTATAACATAGGGGAAATCGGACAATCCGACGGTACTGTTATTACAAATGTTCGTCATCTAGGTGCACTCGTAAATGCTAAGGAGGCATTGATAAGAGTTCAGGAAAGCATAGATTCAGGTATGCCTTCCGATATTGCATCAATAGATATAAATATCGCAATAGATGCATTGGGCGAAATAACAGGTGCAGTTGTTTCGGACGATATTGTTTCGGCTGTTTTTCACGATTTCTGTGTAGGGAAATAAAAAGCTGCGGCTATGCCGCAGCTTTTATATTCTTTCCGCTATTGCAAGCTTGGATTGAATTATTTCTTCCTTTCTACCTATAATTTCAATAATTTTATCTATATTCTCAACCGGAATAACTTTGATACCTAGCTTCTCATACTGTGCACAATAATTGGCTCTTGGAATAATCACCATTTCTGCACCTGCAGAAATAGCCGCATCTATCTTTGACCTGACACCTCCAACAGGTAACACATCTCCTTTAATGGATATTTCTCCAGTTAACGCAAGAGTATTTGGAATGGGTGTTTTGGTAAGCACTGAATAGCAGCAAACAAAAAGAGCTATTCCTGCAGATGGACCGTCAACAGGAATTCCTCCCGGAATATTTATGTTAATATCAAAATTCTTTATTTGTGTCCCCAAACGATTTTTTAACACAGTAAATACATTATTAACTGCAGTTTTTGCTGTACTGGTACGAGTAAGGGTTTGATACCCTTTTTTTATTGTTTCATTTTCAGTAATCCCTCCGCATCGGATTGAGCCTGTTCTGCGTGAGCAAGGTGTGATTTCAGCTTCAACAGGTATAACCATACCGCCGTTCCCTGAAGTGACGGCAAGTGCGTGCACTCTTCCAATACTTTCACCTTTTGAGATTGTATAGTTGTAAATAGGAGAATAATGACCGCTTTCTAATATCCATTCGACATCCTCCACTGTTGCCAAAGTTCTATTCTTCAAAGTGAGCAATGAAGATAGTGTCTGTAGAATTGAAACAGTATCACGCCCATTTGAAGCATACATACAAATCAACTTCCTACATTCACTATCAAGTGAAATATCAAGCTTTTTTAATGTGTTATCAATTATTTTTATAATATCTTCTTTCTTTAGAGAATTAAAAAATATTTCTGTACATCTGGAGCGGATTGCAGGCGGAATTTCTTCAGGACTTCTTGTTGTAGCACCTATCAATCGAAAATCTGCAGGAATTCCGTTCTGGAAAATGTCATGAATATGACGTGGAATATTTTTATTGTTACTTGAATAATATGCACTCTCAAATTTAACTTTTCTGTCCTCTAATATTTTTAAGAGTCTGTTTATTTGAATATTTTGTAATTCTCCTATTTCATCTATAAATAAAATTCCCCCGTGTGCTTTGCTGACAGCTCCTTCCTTTGGCTGAGGCACTCCTGCAGGGCCATATGCTCCTGCTCCCTGATAAATAGGGTCATGTACAGAACCTATCAAAGGATCGGCAACACTTCTTTCATCATACTGCATTATAGTCGCATCAACTTCAACAAATTTTGCGTCCCTTTTAAAAGGTGTGCCTTCTGATTTTTTTGCATATTCCATAGCAACTCTTGATGCAGCTGTTTTCCCGACTCCCGGCGGACCATATATTATAACATGCTGTGGATTTTTACCGCAAAGTGCAATTTTCAAAGCCTCAACACCATTTTCCTGCCCTATTATTTCATCCAGCGAAGACGGCCTTGTTTCTTCTGTTAATGGCTTTGTTAATGACACTCTTCTCATTTGATTAAGCCTTTCCATAACATGGCGCGAATCTTCATTTATTCCGCTCTTATCTTCTCTCTGACCTCTTAGCTGAGTTAAAAAATATAATCCTGTTATAACTGTAAAAAACAGTTGAGTAATAACTATAATTGAATTGAACATCTTATTACCTCTTTTTTGATGTGGTATATTTTTAGTTTTCAAGAAATTCTATTCAATTATTCTTTTTTATTAAAATTCCAAAATAAAGTAATAACTCTTCATTTAATTACATATAATAGTATATGAGGTGAAATACATATGAAAAAAATAATTACAAGCTTTTTGATAATAGCTCTAGCACTGATACTGTGTGGATATATACTTTCGAATAGGGACACTAAAAATATAAATGCACAAATATATTATGTTGACCGTTCAATGTTAAGACTGATACCCATTAATTTAGGTTTAGGCAAAACGACAACAAAAAAAGCAGCAGAACAAATGGTTGAAAAGCTTATCGAAGGAAAAGATGAAAATTCGAAAATATTTAGAGTAATACCCTTTGAAAAAGATTGTATGAGTGTTAAATTAAAAAATAAAACTGCTATTGTTAATTTAAAAAAATCTTTTATAAAAAACAAACCCGAGAATAAAATTCACGGGTTATTGGCTGTATATTCAATAGTTAATTCCCTGACCTCAATCGAAGGGATAGATACCGTACAATTCATTATTGACGGCAAGGAGGACAAGGGGTTTGTTTCAGGTCTTGATATGAGAGAAACCTTTATTCCTGACTATTATCTATAGCCTTATTTTTATAGGTACAAAAACAAAAATCAAGTCCATTTTCAGTTATTGTATCTGATTTTTCAAAAAGTTCCCAGTTGTCATCATCATCAAGGTTTGGCATAAATTTCTCCGCATCACAACTGTCCGATACCTTTGTTACAAGTGCCTCGGAACAATATGGTAAAAACAATCTGTATATTTCTTCTCCGCCGCAGATATATGTTTCGCTGTCGGAGTTGTTTTTTACATATTCCAACACTTCGTCACGGCTGTTTAAAATAACTGTATCTTCTGCCTTATATGACTTGTCTCTGGTGATAACTACATTTGTTCTGTATGGAAGAGGTTTTGCATTTGGAAACGACTCAAGCGTTTTTCTGCCGATAACTATTATATTACCTTTTGTTGTATTTCTAAAGAATTTCATATCAGATGGAAGATGATATAATAAATCATTCCCTTTTCCTATTCCCCATTTTTCATTTACTGCTACAATCAGTTTCATTGTTTTCTCCTTATATTGCAATAGGTATTTTCTTCGTGAATTCGTGATACTTATAATCTTCTAACCTAAAGCTGTCAGGTGTAAATTTATAAAAATCGTCAATCGATTTGTCCACAATAAGCTTTGGGGCATCATAAGGAGTATTCGAAATAATCTCTTCAATAACAGGGATATGTCTTTCATAGATATGTGCATCTGCAATAACATGGATAAGCTCACCCGCTTCTAAGCCGCTTGCCTGAGCCATCATCATAACAAGAACTGAATACTGTACAACATTCCAGTTGTTAGCAGCCAGCATATCCTGTGAACGCTGATTTAAAATTCCGTTTAGAGTGTTTCCGCTTACATTGAAAGTCATACTGTAAGCACATGGATAGAGCCCCATTTCAGACAAATCAGCATGGTTATAGATATTTGTCATAATTCTTCTGCTTTGAGGGTTGTTTTTCAAATCGTATAAAACTCTGTCAACCTGGTCAAATTCTCCTTCTCTGTATTTATGCTTTATACCTAGCTGATAACCATAAGCCTTTCCTATTGAGCCGTTTTCATCTGCCCACTGGTCCCATATATGTGATGACAAATCCTTTATGTTATTTGATTTTTTCTGCCAAATCCACAACAATTCATCAATAGCACTTTTTAAATAAGTTCTTCTCAATGTAAGGATAGGAAATTCCTCTTTAAGATTATAACGGTTTACAATACCAAACTTTTTTATTGTATATGCAGGCGTTCCATCCTCCCATTTAGGACGAACATCATAATCCTTATCCCATACACCATTTGCAAGAATATCTTTACAGTTTTCTATAAAAATTTTATCCGCTTTACTCATAATCTAACCCCTCAAATATTGATTTATCAACATACTTGAGTGTATCATATTAAAGAGTTTTAGTCAAGCACTTTTAATTTTTTAATGTATACTTCTCGCCATAATATGCATACTTATCTTTAAATTCCTGACTTTCGGATTTTAACACTCTAAGACTCTCATGCATATTGAGATTATGGTGTGATGTTTCAATTATGCAACCTGCAACATTAGAGCAATGGTCTGAAGTTCTTTCAAAGCTTGTCAAAAGATCGGAAAGAACAAATCCTGCTTCGATACTGCATTCTCCACGCTGAAGTCTTTCAATATGCTTTGCACGAAGTTTTTCCTTTAATCTGTCAATAATCTGCTCAAGTGGCTCTATATCAAACGCCATTTCCACATTATTTTGAGCAAATGTATTTAATGTAAGCTCACAAATTTCAGTTACAGCATCGGACAATACTTTGATTTCTTCTTTTGCATCATCTGAGAAAATAATATTTTTTTCTCTTAATTCTTCCGCTGATTCCAAAAGATTAACGCCGTGGTCGGAAATTCTTTCAAAATCACCGATAATACGCAATAACCTTGCAGCCTCTGCACTTTCGTCCTCATTGATTTTATGAGATGATAGTTTTACAAGATAATTACCTATGACATCTTCATAATGGTCAGTTTTTTCTTCGCCTTCACGGATTTCCTCTGCTAACGCCGCTTTATAATCGTAAAGAATATATATTCCGCCCTTTATTGCACTTATTGCACATTCTGCCATTTCAATCGCATATTTACGGCAGGTGGAAAGTGCAACAGCAGGAGTTAATAAAAGTCTTTCATCAAGCTCTGTAATTTCATCCTTTTTATTATTGTCCGGTACAAGCTTGCAAACAAGCTTTTCCAAAAGACCGGACATTGGCAACAACAATGCAGTACAGATTACATTAAATGCCGAATGTGCAACTGCAATACCAAAATGTGTGGCAGCTGCATCTAAAATTGCAGGTGCAAAAATACCATTTACAATATACAACACTATCATAATTACAACTGTTCCGATTATGTTAAATGATAAATGTGCAAGTGCTACTCTCTTTGCATTTTTATTAGTACCGAATGAAGAAAGTATTGCTGTTATACAAGTACCTATATTTTGTCCCATAATTATTGGAAATGCTGCACCGTAGGATATCTGTCCTGTTACGGTGAGTGCCTGAAGTATGCCGACAGATGCCGAACTTGACTGAATAATAGCTGTCAGAACAGCACCTGCAATAACGCCAAGTATCGGGTTTTTGAACATTATAAACATATCTCTAAACTGAGGCACATCACGAAGTCCTGAAACCGCATCCGACATTATGTCCATACCAAACATCAAAACTGCAAAACCCAACAAAATTGTTCCTGTATCCTTTTTCTTGTTTGTTCTTGAAAACATTGTATATGCAATACCGATTAAAGCCAGAATGGGTGTAAATGACATTGGCTTAAATAACTGAACAAAAAAATTACTGCTTTCAATTCCTCCAAGACTCAAAATCCATGATGTAACAGTTGTTCCTATATTTGAACCCATAATTACACCTATGGATTGCTTTAGTGTCATTAGCCCCGAGTTAACAAAACCAACAACCATAACAGTTGTCGCCGACGAGCTTTGAATTATTGCAGTTACTCCAAGACCTGTTAAAAAACCTGCAAACTTATTTGTTGTAAGCTTTCCTATTATGGCACTAAGCTTATTACCTGCACGCCTTTCAAGTGCATCACCCATAACATTCATTCCGAACAGGAACAAACACAATCCGCCAATAAGTGTTAAAACATCAAAAAAATTCATAGTATATTCTCCTTTCTTATAATCCTGTAACATTATATCACCTACTTGGCAAAGATTCAGCAAAGAAAAAAGAGTTTTAAAATTAAAACTCTTCATTCATTATCATTATGCATTCTGTACCCAACGCCAAGTTCATTGGAAATATATCTGTTTTCACCTGGTTTTAGGTTCAGTTTTTTACGGATATTTGCCATATTGACCTGTAATTTTTTAACACTTCCATAGTCTGACATTCCCCATATCTCTTTGATAATTACGGCGTATGTCAATACTTTACCAAAATGCTCTGAGAGCAACGCAATAATATTAAACTCTGTCTGTGTAAGTTTAATTTCTATTTTATCAAGGAAAACTTTTCTCGAATCATAATCAATACAAAGTCCCCCTGTTTCAAACCTTCCCCCGTTTAAATAGCTATCCTTTGCCCCGTGTCTGTAATTTCTTAAAATGCTTCGTATCCTTGCTAACAATTCAGCAGCACCAAACGGTTTTGTTACATAATCATTCGCTCCGCAATCAAGTGCCTCCACCTTATCACACTCATCACTCCTTGCTGAGAGAACTATCACAGGTGTTGCTGATATCTTTCGGATTTCTTTTAAAAATTCCATACCGTCTTTATCAGGAAGTCCCAAATCAAGAATTACCAAATCAGGAATATGAGATGAAAACATCATAAGTCCGCCTGTAGCATCCTTTGCTTCAAACACCATATAACCATTTGTTTCAAGCAAAGCACAAATAACATTTCTTATGTTAGCCTCATCCTCTACTACAAGAATTTTATACTTATTATTCATTTGTGTCCTCCTCAATATCAAGACTGAATTTAAAAGTCATCCCCTTACCATTTTTATTGTTCAGTGCTTTGATTTCACCGTCATGAGCCTTTATTATAGCCGAGCACACGCTAAGACCTATACCCATACCTTGTTTACCGTTTTGCTGAGGCGAATTATCGGTAACAACAGAACTGTCAAAAATATTTTTTATTTTTTCCCTGCTTAATCCGCATCCGTTATCAACCACCTCAAATATCGCCTTATCCTCTTGAATACGAACATTTAGCTTCAGCTCTGTCATTCCAACGGCATGAAATACAGCATTTTCCAATAAGTTAATCAAAACCTGTTCGATCAGAATAGGGTCTGCAAGTACTGTAACAAATTCATCAGGCACATTAATATTTACTTTTTGTTCAGGATAACGCTTCATAAATTTTTCTAAAATGCAATCAATTAATTCTTCCAAAACAACAGAACTTTTTACAAGTTTTACATTACTGTTGTCTATTTTTGTAACAGAAAGCAAATTTTCAACCATTCGTATAAGCCACTCGGAATCTTCTTTAATACCCTTTATCATTTCGGTTTTTCTTTCATCCGATAGATTTTCATAATTCTCATAAACAGTTGAACTCGCTCCGTATATAGCAGTAAGCGGCGTCCTTATATCATGCGAAACAGCACGAAGTAAATCAGCGCGCATTTTTTCCTTTTCCGCCTGTATTTTAATAGCCTCCTGATTTTTAATTTTGATTGTCAATGTACTCGTTCCCGTTGTCACAACTATCATTATAATCGCAGATATCAAATTTACAGGAAGGGTAAAATTAAATTCAAAAAAAGGAAATGTAAAAGCATAATTAACCGAAAGAACACTTATAAACGCAGAAATTACACCAAAAAAATAGTCCTTTGTCAGTATTGAAATCAGAAATACCGACAGCACAAAAAATAAAGGGATAAGTGAATTCATATTAAAGACAGTATGTAACAAAAGACTTACGAAAAATGATACAAGCAATATGACAACTGTAATTATTAAATCACGAAGAAATCTCTTCATCATTCACCCCTCCTCCAGCCTATTATAGCAGAAACAGAATGAATTAACAATACCTTTAATTAACTTTTTAAATATATCTCAACCGCCTCTGCAATTGCCCAGGCAAGTCTTGACTGATAATCTTCATCATTTAATTTCTTTTCTTCTTCAGGATTGGAAATAAATCCGCACTCCACCAAAACGGCGGGTACAGGCGGATTTTTCATTAAAAACAAGTTCTGGTCTGCTGTTTTTACAGCATACATTTTAGCACCTGTAACCCCTGACATTCTCTCCTGCATCATCTGGGCAAGCTCCTTTGTTTCAGGATGGTTTCTATCAAAGAACAACCTCAAACCATTAACCTTTTCTTCAGGAAATTGGTTCATATGTATCGAAACAAATAAGTCAGCATCACTTTCTTTTATAATATTCAATCTCTTATTCATATCCTCTTTCTTCATTTCCCGAAGAGTTTTTCCATCTTTTTCATCTGAGAGGGAATTTTCATCATTTCTTGTCATTATGACCCTTATCCCCTTACCCATCAAAACTTCTTCCACCTTTTTAGAAACCTCAAGATTTATTTTTTGTTCAATAGTTCCTCCAATTCCTACTGCACCGCCGTCAGGCATTCCATGCCCCGCATCTACAACAACGCAATAATCGTTTTTTTCAGGCACAAGTCCAATCGTTTTTAATATAGGATTAATAGTTAAAACTGCTCCAAAGAGCAAACCTGCTGCAACAAACAATGATGACCACAAAATTTCTCTCCTGCTTTTTACTATAAACAAAAAAATCACCCGCAAATTAAAATAAATTTCTATTTTTATTCCTATTCGTCATTGATTTTTTTTATACCTGTAAACCTTATTTGCAAATTCTTCATATTATATCATAAAGGGGTGATTTAATGTTCAATTTGATTATAACCATCGGTTCTGTCACAACCGCGGCACGAATAAATAAAAAAATAAAATCATTATCCAATATAAAATCATCAGTTATCCATACACCATCTGCGATAAGTCAAGGCGGATGTTCTTATTCAATAAGAACAAATTTTGCTAATCTGAATTTAATTCGCAAAATGGCAGAGGAAAATAAAATAACATATAAAAAACTCTTTACAGAAACAAAAATTAACGGGGAGCTGGAATATAATGATATATCTTGATAATGCCGCAACATCGCTTAAAAAACCTGCATCTCTTTATCCGTCAATGCTTAAAAACACCGTTTTTAACAGCGCTAATTCAGGCAGGGGCGGTCATTTTTACAGCATCCGCGCATCAGAGTTGATTTATAAAACCACAGAATCACTTTGTACCCTCTTTAACATAAAATCTCCCGAACAAATAGCTTACACCCATAATGCTACCCTTGCTCTTAATATGGGTATTTTAGGTGTGCTTGATAAAAACTCCCATGCTATTATCACACAAATGGAGCATAACAGTGTATTAAGACCTGTTCACAAAACATGCAGATATACTGTCATAAAGGCTGACAGCATGGGAAGAATAAACCCAAAGGATATTGAAAAAGCAATTTGCGATGATACTAAAATGGTAATTTGCACACATGCATCGAATGTATGTGGAACTATAATGCCAATAGATGAAATTTCAAAAATTGCACATAGACACGGTTTATATTTTATGCTTGATGCTGCACAGTCTGCAGGCTCAATACCTATAGATGTTATAAAAACAGGCATTGATATTATGGCTTTTTCAGGTCATAAGGGTCTTATGATGCCTATGGGCACAGGCGGTATTTATGTGAGGGACGGAATTACTATAAATCCGTTGATTACAGGCGGAACAGGAAGTCTTTCAGAAAGTCCCCTCCAACCTGATTTTATGCCTGATATGTTACAAAGCGGAACACTTAATGCACCTGCAATAATTTCAGCAAAGAAATCAGTTGATTTTATAATCTGTGAAACTGTTGAGGCAATTCAGGAAAAGGAATCATATCTCGCTACACGAGTTATTAATGACCTAAAAAATATAGATAATGTCACAGTTCATTCTCCCGAAATATACAGGAATGGAACTGTTGCCTTTAATATCAGGAATAAGGACAGCGTGGAGGTGTCTGATATATTAAACAGAGATTTTGGAATTTGTACAAGAGGCGGTTGGCATTGTGCTTATCCTGCACATATTGCACTCGGAACAGAGAAAAAAGGTGCTGTGAGAGCAAGCTTTGGTTATTTCAACACCGAAAAGCACGCTAAAAAGCTTGTTGATGCAATTTATAAAATAAGTTCTAAAAATTATGTTTAAAGGTCTAAAAAGTGGGTATATATTATACAAGAACAAATACTGTTCTAATAGACAACGGGAGATGATGTTATGAGAATTAATATTATTGGAAGAAAACTTGAAGTTTCCGATAAATATCGGGACTACATCGAAAAACGCCTTTCAAAGCTTGATAAGTTCTTCAAGGATGAGGCAGAAGCGAGAGTTGTCATTGGACCGGTAAAAGATAATGAGTATGTTGAAGCATCTGTGTATGCGGGAGGTATGATTTATCGCGCAGAAGCAGTTGATGTAGATGTACTCTGTGCAACGGACAAAATAGTTGATGTCATTGAAAGACAAATCCGGAAAAACAAAACAAGACTTGAAAAGAAAATTAAGCGTGAGGCAGTTGATGATTTATTACTGCTAAGCGGAAATTCCTACACAGAAGGAGAGGATACTCAAGAATTCAAAATTGTTAAAACAAAAAGATTTCAGTTGAAGCCAATGTGTGCAGAGGAGGCAATTCTTCAAATGAATTTACTGGGACACGATTTCTTCGTTTTCCGTAACCGCGACACAGAGGAAATGAATGTTGTTTACAAGAGAAAAGACGGAAATTATGCTTTAATTGAGTCTGTATAAGTCGGAACCTGCCATAAGGCAGTTAAAATAGCATAGTGCGGTATTTTGGATTACCTTTTAACTTTTGTCAAAGTGCAGCACTATGCAAAGAAAATTCAAGGAGATGCCTATAGGCATCTCCTTTTCTATTTGAAAAATTTTCTGTCAAGACTTCTGTATTGAATTGCTTCAGCAAGATGAACACTAGTAATATTTTCACTTTGTTCAAGGTCAGCAATCGTTCTTGCAACCTTTAGAATTCTAGAATGTGCCCTTGCACTTAGTCCAAGATTATCAAACGCAGTTCTTAATATTCTATTTTCAGCGTCACCAAGTTTGCAAAATTCCTGCAACAGACCCGCATCAAGCTCCGAATTTGAATATATATTGTAATTTTTATATCTTTCTAACTGAATTTTACGGGCAGCGTTAACTCTATCTTTTATGTCCCTGCTATGTTCGCTCTTTTGTGCGGAACTCAAATCATCATAATTAACATTTTCAACCTCAACCTGAATATCAATTCTATCTAATAACGGACCTGAAATTTTACTTCTGTATCTTGCTATCTGATTTTCAGTACAGGTGCAATTTCTGTTTGCATCTCCCAGATAGCCACATTTGCACGGATTCATAGAAGCAACCAGCATAAAATTACATGGATATGAAAGCGTTGAATTGACTCTTGAGATAGTCACCGTTCCGTCTTCCAGGGGTTGTCGCATAACTTCTAGAACATCTCTCCTGAATTCAGGCAGCTCGTCCAAGAAGAGAACACCGTTATGTGCTAGCGATAACTCTCCGGGCTTCGGAACACTTCCCCCTCCCGACAAGCCTTGAGGTGATATTGTATGATGCGGATGCCTGAACGGCCTTTTTGTGATTATAGGCATACCCTTTTTCAATTCTCCTGATATTGAATGTATTTTAGTAACCTCTAAAGCCTCATCAAAGCTTAAATCAGGAAGTATCGAGCTGATTCTTTGCGCAAGCATCGTTTTTCCTGTCCCCGGTGAGCCGATTAACAGAATATTATGATTTCCTGCAGCAGCAACCTCAATAGCTCTCTTGACACTCTCCTGTCCTTTTACATCGCAAAAATCAAGCAATGCCTGATAGTTATCACTAAATAATCCATCCACATCAACTGTATGTTTTTCAATCTTTTTATCAGTTGTAAAATGCTCTATGACATCTTTTAACGACTTAACAGGATAAACTGAACAACCCTCAATTACAGCCGCTTCAGAAGCATTGTCATACGGAACAAATATATTCTTTATACCATTATTATAAAGAGAAATAACCATTGGCAAAACACCTGTAACAGGTGAAACTCCGCCATCCAGTGCCAACTCACCGATAAACGCAAATTCCCCAATGTTTTCACATTTTATTTGCTCTGTTGCAACTAGTATTGAAACTGCCATCGGTAAATCATAAACCGAACCTTCCTTTTTACAATCTGCAGGGGCAAGATTTATAATAATTCTCTTCCCCGGAAATACACCACCTATATTTTTTATTGCAGAACGAATTCTCTCCTTAGCTTCCTTTACAGCAGCATCCGGAAGACCCACAATTTCAAAAGCAGGCATACCGTTTGATATGTCGGTCTGCACATCAACAATATATCCGTCAATTCCCAAAAGACCTGACGATTTTATTTTAGCAAAACTCATTATAATTCTTCCTTTTCCTTCGACATTCCCTCATAAGCCACTCTAGAAGCTTCCATTTTCATATTGCATCCTAGTCTGTAGACAGGGACATTATCAATAATCTCCCCAAGATTTTTAAGCATCAAATCCATTTTATCAACATCTTTCGGTCTTGATGTCTGGGATATTAAGAATGTGAGTGCATCTTTTTTATCAGTTTTTCTGATTTCATTTTTTTCGGCTCTTTCTAATATACAAATACCCTTTAATTTAATACGGATATTTTTATTGTAACCTTCTTTTCCACACCATGGTGTCCCGTAAACAAAAATACCGTCATCTGTTTTTCTTAAAATCGGCTTATCACCGTTTATTATAAATGCTCTTTCACCAAAGTTTTCAAGCCACAAATTCATATGAGTTGTTTTACCTGTTCCGCTGTTTGCAGTAAAAAGATAAGCCTCATTATCTACACTTATCGCCGCTGAATGAATTAATATACCGTCATATTTTAAAATTTCCTCACAAATATTTCTGTAAACACAGGTACTCTCTAAAACATCATAAGAAAAACCCGGAGTCTTCTTGTTTTCAGCCTCAAGCTGTTCATTAGTTGCAAACACCGTGAATACAGGTTTTTCATCACCGTCATAAAGATAATTTTTGCATAAATCATAAGTGTATTTCCATCTGAGCTTAACTTCCATAATAAGCCCTGCAAGACTAATTATCATTGATAAACAAAATCTCCCTACTGTAATTTATTGCATATTATATTATATAACATCAAAAACAAAAAAGCAATATTTTTGAGAGGTGAATTTATGTATAATCGTGAAAATGCAGTAAATTATGCTCACAGATGGGCATTTTCGAGAAATCCAAGATATTACGATTTCCAGAATATCGGCGGCGATTGCACCAATTTTGCATCACAGGTAATCTTTGCAGGGTGCGGCGAAATGAACTACACCCCGACATTCGGATGGTATTATAACAGTCTGAATGATAGAAGCCCTTCGTGGACAGGTGTAAATCAGTTATATGATTTTTTAATTAATAATCAAGGAGCAGGTCCCAGGGCAGTATTGTCAACACTATCACAAGCTGAACCCGGCGATATAATTCAACTTGATTTTGACTCTTCCACTCCTGAATTTGACCATTCTCCTGTCGTAGTTGACGCAGGAATGGGTACACCGGATACTATTTTGGTTGCCGCACACACAAACGACTCTGACTATCGTCCCCTATCTACTTATCGCTATGAAAACTACAGAGTTTTAAAAATTTTTTGTGATTAAAAATAAGAATAATTTTGATATTTTCAAGTCATAATAAATTCAGATAATTTAAAATTATCAAAATAATAATATCGGAGGAATTTAAAATGGCTTGTGATTCAAATAACGCAAACATGAGTATCAAATGTACTGTACAACAATGTAAGTATCACTGCAATTCTAAAGACTACTGTTCTTTGGACTGCATCACAGTGGGTACACACGAATCTAACCCTACAATGAAAGATTGTACAGACTGTAAATCCTTTGAATTGGCGTAAAAAAACAGACGGCCTCACCCTCTTGGGTGAGGCCGTTTTATATTATTCAATCAAGTCATACTTAACTTTAATTCTTTCAAGCTTGTCTATCATAGGATTTGATATTAACCAAAGCAAAAATACAGTTGAAAGTGCGTGAATTAAATCAAATGGCAGTCCCATAATGTAAGCGGATACAATCATCTCCCATGTAATTTTATTCTGCCACATAATAACAGATGCAGGGTTCATAATACCGCCGTAAATAACAAAAGTTGCTAAAAATCCATATATGCAAAGGGCTACTTTGGTCTTTGGGAGGAATCCCCTTTTGAAAAAAATTCCTGCAATAAAACCTATAATTCCAAAGGCAAACATCTGCCACGGCGTCCACGGGCCTTGTCCAAAGAAAAAGTTCGAAACAAATCCGGTAACTGCGCCTACCAAAAATCCTGTTTCACCGCCAAAACACGCGCCTGCAATTATTACAAGGCTGGCAACGGGTTTGAACTGTGGAAGCATAAAGAATGCCGTCCTGCCCGCAACCGCAATAGCACATAATACACTTATCACTATAAGCTCCCTTGCTTTTGGTTTTCTTGACTCAAATACCATAAAAAAAGGTATCATTGATTCAATTATAATTAAAAGGCTTGTAAAATAATACTTTCTATCCCCTAAAAAGAACCTCCCAATATATAATGTTAATGGTATTAAAAACAGTATCAAAAATGTTGTCAGCAGTGTCCTTTTTGACAATTTTTTCACTTTTTCTTTTTGTGGTTTAATTTCGTTTACAATCTTATGTAATTTAATATTACGTGATTGTCTTTCTCTCTTTTCTACATTACCGCCGCAAGCAATGATTATATCTTCTGCTAAAACTGCATCAGGAAGGCAAGTTCTTGCCATACGATTTGCAGATGTGGTATAGAAATTCTTACCCTTGAAAAACTCTCTCGGCGTGTCAACCGATGTTATACTTCCGTCAAACATAAGAGCACATCTGTCGGCGTATTTCGCACAAAACTCGATGTCGTGCGATACCATAAGGATTGTAACACCGTTTGCTTTTAAGTCCAAAAGAATATCCGCTAATTCTTCTTTAAAATGTGCATCCATACCTTTTGTCGGTTCGTCAATAAGCAGTATTTCAGGCTCCATAAGAAGTATTTTAGCAAGTGCGGTTCTTTGCTGTTCACCGCCTGACAAATCATAAGGGTGACTTTCTAAAAGATTTTCAATTCTGCAAAGCACGCAGATTTCGTGTACCTTTTGTTCTTTTTCTTCTTTTGTGAGTTTCTTTTCGGATAAAATCTCCATCAAATCAAGATAAACAGTTTTCTTTACAAACACACTCTGCGGATTCTGTGGGAGAACACCAAGCAGACCGTTATACAAATTCTTGATTTTAGAAACGCTTTGTCCTAATATCTGCACATCGCCCCTGTATGGCTTATTAAGACCTGATATAAGTGAAAGCGCCGTTGTCTTTCCTGTTCCGTTACCACCCACAAGGCAGAATAGTTCACCCTTATTAATAGTTAAATTAAATCCCTTTACTACATCGGGTAACTCCTTTTCATATCTGAACCAAGCATCTTTAACTTCAATAACTGTATCGTTATTTTCTTTCAAAGCATCTTTAGGAATGACATTGGGATTTAAAGTATTGGATTTTGAATATTCTTCAAGCCACACTCTGCCATCCCTAACAGTTAACGGACAAGACAAAGAATTTGCCACTCCACCGTGGACTCTCATAGCAGTCGGGAGTGCTTTATACATATCGTGATTTTTATCTTTAAGAATTCTGCCAACCTCATTTGGCACTTCATCTGCAATGATTTTACCCTCATCCATAACAATTACTCTGTCAGCCATTGGAAATGCATCTTCCAGGCGATGCTCAGTAAGAATAACAGTTGTACCAAGCTCACGATTAATTTTTTCAAGCGTTTTCAAAAATTCTCCTGCGGTGATTGGATCAAGCTGACTTGTAGGCTCGTCAAGAATCAACGCAGACGGCCCGATTGCCATAACAGATGCAAGGTTTAATAATTGCTTTTGACCGCCCGAAAGCTCTGTTACCTTTTTATAAAACCAAGTCTGTATGCCAAAGAATGATGCCATTTCGGATACTCTTGTTCTTATCTCATTCTGTTTGTACCCAAGACTCTCTAAACCAAATGCAAGTTCATGCCAGACCTTGTCGGTTACAATCTGATTATCAGGATTTTGCATTACAAATCCAATGCCCGATGCTTGTTCTTTAGTATCACACTCTGCAAGAATTTTACCGTCAAAGTAGATATTTCCGCTTATCTCTCCGAAAGGTGATAATGAAGATTTCAAAAGTCTTAAAAGAGTAGTTTTACCGCATCCTGATTTACCGCAAATCAGAACAAACTCGCCCTGATTAACAGTAAAATTTATATTTTCAAGTGCCTTATAACATCTGGAGGGATAAGTAAAACTCAAATTTTCGACCTTAAAGCTTTCCATTTTCTCACCTCCCAAAGTTCAATTATGATAGGACATATACAAAGAAGTAAATATGCCACAAATACGCTTATTCCTAACACAGAAACATCTGCCGCTTTCATTGATGGAAAATATCGAAAGTACATTCCGCCCATTAAATTCCCTACAAGTGTATATATTGCTAAAAGCAAAATCCAAACAAGTGTCTTTTTATCTCGCTTATCAAATGTAAATATTGAAAAAGCTGTTCTTCCCGGTATACCATACCCACGGGATTTCATACTGCCTGCGGTTTCAATGGCGTTTTCAAGCGACCAAGTTGTCATAATTGACAAAATGTTAAGTCCGTTCTTTGCACGCTTTATTATACTTCCGTTTGAAACATCACTCCCCATACATCTTTGAGCGTTTGTTACGACCTTTAGCTGAGTTGCAAACTTCGGCACAAAGCGGAGTGTCATAGATATAATGAGCGACATCGCAGGGATAATTTTCCCGAACAGATAGATAAACTTATCACTCGTCATAACCTCATTGTAGCAGGAGAAATGACAGATAATGCTCACTATCATCATAGCCGTACAAAATCCGTAAATGATGGATTCCAATGTGATCGGATTACCGCTTGGCATATACTCTATAATGGTAACACCTTCGTGATTAAAAGCAGGGTTTATAAGTGCCATCAGTAAGACCATCGGAAGCATATATATTAAGTTTATTTTGATTGCTTTTCTGCCTTTTAACATCACAGAATATGTAAAACCGCTAACGAGTGATATACCAAGACATACCGGATGCATAAAAAAGCAGGAAAAACCAATTACAAATAGAAAGTATATAAAATTCACAATCGGATGATATTTTTTAAATTCATTCATTTTAATTACAACCTCCGTTATCCACCATAAACAATAAAAAAACTGTGGTAATTTTTTCTATCAAAAAAATTACCACAGCTGTGTTTTTCTGTGATAAATCACAATTCAGTTGAATCGCAACTGAAAATATTATCCCTATGCAAAAAAGCGCCTACGAGGTAACATCAAAGCAGGTCTTGTGACTCGCACCATATAGACTAAAAGTCCGCATTTTTATATCCTGCCTTCGCAGTTTCCCACTGACTATCTTTCGATAACGGATATAAAAACATTCGATGCACACACCGACAGAATTACGCAGGGGACTCTCACCCCATTCCCTTTTCATCAACTATGCCTTGATAATATATCTTTTACGGCATAATCAACACTTTGTGTGACATATTAAATTTTACCTGATTATTTTACCATACATCTACATAAAAATCAATAAAAAACAAACTTTTTTATATGTTATATATTTAACTTATTTTAATACTGAAACAGCATCTGAAATTGTTTTTTCAAAAGCCTCTCTGCCGTACTTATCAACTTCGGCTTTGTTCTTTTCCCCGTGAGTCAGGCACCCTGCACCACCGATACAACCACCGATACAAGCCATACCTTCAATAAAGTTAGCATCTAAAACATTCTTGCTCTTTTTAAGCAAAGCCATTTTGCATGCTTCTATTCCATCACATGGGATTGCTTTTAAATCAAATTCAATATTCTGTTCTTTGAGTCCCTGTGCAACCGCATCAGAGAGTCCGCCTGAGCGCGCAAAAATTCTTCCGAAATAAGATGCGTTATCCAAAACATCTTCATCAAGTGTTGTAATATCAATGTCTTTACTGTCATAAAGCGCCTGAAGCTCCTCAAATGTAAGAACAGCATCTACATAATGCTTGACTTCTTCAATCTGTGCTTCAGCTTTTTTAGCAGTACAAGGTCCGATAAATACGACCTTGGACCTCGGATCGGTATCCTTAATATATTTTGCAAGCGTAGCCATTGGTGAAAGGTTATGCGAAATATACTGCACTAAATCAGGAAAAGCCGATTTAATATAAGCTACAAATGCAGGACAGCATGAGCTTGTTAAAAACCCTTTTTCGCTAAGTTCCTTTGATTCTGCCTGAGCCACCATATCAGCACCGAGTGCCGCTTCAACTACTGTGAAAAATCCAAGCTCTTTGAGGCCTTTAATTACCTGACCAAGTTTTGCATAGGTAAATTGACTGGATATAGAAGGAGCAACCATTGCGTAAACCTTATATTTTTTATTACTGTTACTTTTCTTAATAAGGTCAACCACATTAAGTATATAGGACTTATCCATAATTGCACCGAAGGGGCACTGATATACACACGCTCCGCAAGCGGTACATTTACTGTTGTCAATCGCAGCAGCATTATCCTCAGTAATAGAAATAGCTTTTATTTTACAAGCATTCTGACAAGGGCGTTTACGGTTTACAATAGCTGAATAAGGACAAACCTTTGCACATTGACCGCATTCAACACATTTTGATTTATCAATATGTGCCACATGATTGTGGTCGAAAGAAATCGCGCCTTTCTTACAAACATCTTCACATCTGTGTGCAAGACAACCTCTGCAAGAATCGGTTACTTCATATCCGGCTGCCGGACATTCATCGCAAGCTATGTCAATAACCTCAATCACATTTGGATTTTCTTTGTCACCACCCATTGCAATTCTTACTCTCTCCGAAAGGATTGCTCTTTCCTTGTAAACACAGCAACGCATTGTTGAAGTTTTACCCGGAATAATTGTTTTTGGTATTTCCAAAACATTTTCAAGAAGTGTATCATTCCAAGCCTCTCGAGCGACCTCTCGCAGCACTTTATATTTCAAATGCTGAACTTTTGTATCGAATTTTCTCATACTTCACACTCCTTAAAAATAACTTACCTTAATTCTTTTTCCCATCATTTTGAGGCACTTTGAAAGTTCCTCAACCAAATTCATTTTAATACTGAAATTTATCGGCAAATCAGGATTCTGATGTGCCGGATTTATAGCACGACCAACATAGAAGTTTATATCGGTTGCTTCTTCAAACAACAGCTGACAAATGAGCGATGCACCATCACGCTTGTAGTTCCAATGCTCATACATTACGTTTTCGCCCAGGTAGTCTTTAGCATATTCTAAAACTTTGTTTACTGTGATAACACCCTCTGTTACCAAATCTACACCCTCAAGCTTTGCAATCGGAGGAACATCCGATTTTTCAAAATTAAGTGTTGCCTGAAGCGGCTTTCTTAAATACTTTGCCGCAATGGAAGATGTAGTTCCACCGCAAATGATATGTTTACCTTCTTTAGAGAAGAAAAGAGACATCATCCTGTCACAGTCATCACGGTTGGAAGGAGGGCCAAAGAGAATATTCATTGGCTCTCTCTTTCTGATTTTAACAATACAAGCAGTTGCATCGTCACCGGGTTTTTGACCATAAAGCTTATCACATTCATCAACTAAAAGCGTAGATAAATTCTTTGCCGTAAGACCTGTTACCGACATAGTTTCCATAAAATCAATAATATCTTCACGCTTCCAACCAAAGTTGTATGCCATACCAATTCCGGCGTGAGGGCAACCGTCACTCATAGCTATAAAAATATCACCCTCCTGCAGACGAATAACTGACTTATATATCTTCTTTCCGTCAATGTTCATTTCGGTTTTAGGATAATCGAAGTTTTTATTATCACGAAGGACAATTGCTTGCGGATTATCATACTGAATAATTTCTGCAGTTTCGTTGTTTATAAGGTGCATAATAGTAAATGTTGAATAGGCAACTCCACGAACTGAACAAACAGGAAGTGTTGCCGCAATTGTTGATACACATTCTTCAATAGGAAGTCCTGCAGCCATCATGGTTGAAATAATTTTAGAAGTAAGTGTTGACAGTATACTTGCCTTAACACCGCTTCCAAGACCATCTGCTAAAACAATAACTGTTGAATTTTCATTTTGCTCTACAATCTCTACATGGTCACCGCAAAGTTGTTCACCGTAGTGGTTAATACTTTTCCAGCCGATATCTGCACATAAATCATTCATCCTGTATCGACTCCTTTAATTTAGCAAGAGCAATTTTTGTTTCTGCGGCTGTTTCACCAAGAAGTGATGCAATTTCCTGAACAATACGCATCTGCTTATCAACAACCTTATCTGCAACCTCAACAGTCTGTCTGCTAATGCTTTCTTTCTTCTCACGTTCATTCTGCTCATCGGTAATATCACGCATAATACCGATAAGAAGATGTGAATCTTTATCATACACGACCGATTGTTCAACATAACGTTTGTATTCTGCAAGATATACTTTCTTATTTTTAATGTTTCTGCCGGTATTTCTTACTTCCATAAAATCTTTAGGATCCATAATACGAACTACCAAATCACCAAGAACATCTGCACTTGAACGAATATTCATTATTTTTCTCGCAGCTTCATTTATTTGTTGTACTTCCAGTTCTTCATTAAGAACGATAAGTCCGTTAGGTGTATTCTTAACGATAGTATCAGAAAAGCTTTCTGCCTTATCTTTAAGAAATGGTAAACACATTGAAATTTCTGCCTTTCCCTGACAAATAGCAATAGCCTTTTCGCGGCAGGTATTGTATCCGCAGGAACCGCAGTTGAGTTCATCAGAAGGCTTGAATTTACCCATCTGACGAAGAATATTATATATTTCTGTTTCCGATGGAGTCTGCAATCTGTGTTCTATAAAAGTGAACTGCTTTTTAAGTTCCATATTATCAGGCTGCACTACATCAAAGTCCTTACTTCCTGCATATTTTGCTATGGTAATAAAATCCTTGATAGGTGCTGTGCGGTGATATTTTTCCATAACCGGTCCGCCGATACAGCTTCCAACGCATGCAGACATTTCGATAAAGCACTTATGAATTTTACCGCTTTCTATATCTTTTAAAGCATCAATGCAGTTTTCAATTCCGTCAAGTGCCATATAGGTATAGCCTGAAATGTCTGGCTCCATTGTTTTTAAAATTCCGCCTGTTATCGGGAAGAATCTTGCACGGCTTTCCTCGTTGGAATCCATATCTGCTTTTAGCTCAATATTTTCCTCTTTTAACCAATTTGTGAGTTCCTCAAAAGTCAGAACTGCGTCAACGATACCCTCATAATGTTCCGCTTCGTCTTTTTTTGCAACACAAGGTCCGATAAATACGGTCTTTGCTTTCGGGAATCTCTTTTTTATATCAAGACAGTGCGCTTGCATAGGAGAAACAACATCTGCCAAATATTCAAGCTCTGCCGGGAAGTATTTTTGTATAAGTAGGTTGATAGAATGACAGCAGGAAGAAATGATAATATCACGCTCATCCTCACGGAGCATTCTCTCGTATTCATTTTTTACGATTGTTGCACCAATGGCTGTTTCTTCAATATCATAAAAACCAAGTTTTTGAAGTGCATCGCGCATTGCGTTTATTCCAACGCCTTCGTAGTTAGCAACAAAAGATGGTGCCAAGCTTACAACAACAGGATCTCCGCTTTGCAGTAATACCTTTACTTTTTCGGTTTCATCCACAATCTGTTTTGCATTTTGGGGACAAACAACAAAACACTGTCCGCACAAAATACATTCATTTCCGATAATATGTGCCTGATTGCCGGAAAAACGAATAGCTTTGACGGGACAGTGACGAATGCACTTATAACAGTTTTTACAATTTGATTTTTTTAATGTTAAACAGTTTGGCATTACGCTTCCTTCCTTTCGTTTTCTATTATTGCAAGCACTTTATCATTAAAAAATTCTTTAAAATTCTCACGGGTTATGCCAATATGAATTTCATCATCCACCTGAACAGTTACACCATACCTGTTACACTTGCCGATACAAAAGCTACCGACAAGTGTTATTTTCTCTTGAAGATGATGTTTTTCAACTGCTTTGGTAAGTAACTCAACAATTTCAGGTGAACCCTTTAAATGACAAGAACTGCCAACGCAAACCTGAATAGTCATATCATCCTCACACCTTTGCTAAAACTTCATTTTTGAAGAATTCATCAACAGTTTCAGGTGTGACTGAGTGAAAACGGTCATCCACAGTTACACAAACACCCTGCTGACATTTGCCCATACAAAATGTGCCGCCAAGCTCTACTTTATCGTCAAAGTTATTTGAACCAATTAAATACTGAAGCTGTTCAACAACCTGACGAGAACCTTTAATATGACAAGAACTACCAATACATACTGTGATTTTCATTTCAAAACATCCTTTCACGCTTTATGCAGTTTGTGCCTTTATAAGACACAAACTGCTCTTAATTATTTTTATTATTCGTAATCTACAACATCTACCCAAGTGAGTAGGAATTCACGTTCCTGAGAATTACCCTTAACTGACTGAGAAGCAGCAACGATAGGCATCCACTTCTGAACATACTGTTTTGCAGTCTGGCTCTTTTCGCAGAACAAATCAAGATACTTCTTAGCACCCGAAATGTCACCATTAAGCCAAAAGAGAAGATATGTTCTTGCAGCATCTGCTGATGCATTACCCTGTGTTGCATGTGACCAGTCTAGGATATAAGGTGTGCCATCTTCTGCGATAATGATGTTTGAAGGATTGAAATCGCCATGACAAACCTTTGTATGCTTAGGCATACCTTCAAGTCTTGTATGAAGGTCATAACGTGTTGTTGCATCAAGGGATGTTTCACTTATTTTACGGTTCATTTTATCCTTTAATTTATTAAGCAAAGGAGATTTCTTAGAGTGAACTTCAAGTTGAAGATTTACTAAAAGCTCAAGATATTCGTCTTTTTT
Organism: Clostridia bacterium; assembly: GCA_045645365.1. Lineage (GTDB taxonomy): Bacteria > Bacillota > Clostridia > UBA1381 > UBA1381 > RGIG1988. The sequence continues at coordinate 54,860 of JAZRIR010000018.1, forward strand.
ATCAGGATCTTCATCCATAAGTTGAGCAAGTGTCTTGCCTTTGATATATTCGGAAACGATTGCCCATTTTCCTTCAACCATTGTTACTTCCAACACTTTAGGAATATTAAGACCTGTTTCTTCAATTCTTGCCTGATTTAAAGCTTCATTAAGCACATCTGATTTTGAATAGCTTTCGTTAAAAACTTTAACGCACTTTTCACCGTCACGGTATATTGTTTTGTTATTTCTAACTGCGATAACTCTATCAAGTTTCATGATTTATTCCTCCTTCAATTCGGGCTTAGGCTTTTTTACCTTTGTTATATACTGCTTTGACTGCATCCGGCTTTGCATTTGACTTAATGTCTTTTGCTGTAGGCATAGCCTTTTCTTCAAAGTGTTTGCCATAGTAAGCATTCAAGTACATCTGCTTTATTTCTGCCATAAGCGGATATCTTGGGTTTGCACCTGTGCACTGATCGTCAAATGCCTGTTCAACCATTTCGTCGAGATTGTCAAGGAATACCTTTTCATCTACGCCATAGTCTTTAATAGTTTCCTTAATGCCAACCTTTGCTTTAAGGTCGTTGATAAGCTTAATAAGTCCTTCAAGCTTTTCTTTATCTGTCTTACCCTTTACACCAAGAAAATCTGCAACCTCTGCATAACGGGCAAGTGTATGAGGATGGTCATACTGTGAGAATGTACCCATCTTTGCAGGAGCTTCTGCAGCATTGAAACGTAGTACTTCTTCAATCATAAGAGCGTTAGCTACACCATGAGGTAAGTGATGGAAAGCACCAAGCTTGTGGGCCATAGAGTGACACACACCAAGGAATGCATTTGCAAATGCCATACCTGCCATTGTAGCAGCATTAGCCATCTTTTCTCTTGCTTCAATGTCTGTCTGTCCATTTTCGTAAGCTCTCGGTAAATATTCAAAGATTGTCTTAAGTGCTTTAAGAGCCAAACCATCTGTATAATCTGTTGCAAGCATTGCAGCGTATGCTTCTATTGCGTGTGTTACAGCATCGATACCTGATGCAGCAGTTAAGCCACGAGGTGCTGACATATGGAAGTCTGTATCAACGATTGCCATATTAGGCATAAGCTCGTAATCAGCAAGCGGATATTTAACTCCTGTCTGCTCGTCTGTGATAACTGCGAAAGGTGTAACCTCAGAACCTGTACCTGCTGATGTAGGAATTGCAATGAAGTATGCTTTCTCGCCCATCTTAGGGAATGTGTAAACTCTCTTTCTGATGTCTATAAATCTCATTGCCATATCCATAAAGTCTGCTTCAGGATGTTCATAAAGAACCCACATAATTTTAGCTGCGTCCATTGCTGAACCACCACCAAGTGCGATAATTGTGTCAGGCTTAAATGTTGCCATCTGTGCAGCGCCATTCTTAGCATTTAATAGTGTAGGATCAGGCTGTACATCAAAGAATGTAGTGTGTACAATACCCATTTCATCAAGTTTATCTGTAATCGGCTTTGTATAACCATTTTCATAGAGGAATGTGTCTGTTACGATAAAGGCTCTCTTTTTGCCCATTACATTTTTAAGCTCGTCTAAAGCTACCGGCAAGCAGCCTTTCTTAATATATACCTTTTCAGGCGCACGGAACCAAAGCATATTTTCCCTTCTTTCTGCTACTGTTTTAATATTTAAAAGATGTTTTACACCAACGTTATCTGATACTGAGTTACCACCCCAGGAACCGCAACCGAGTGTAAGTGACGGTGCAAGCTTAAAGTTATAAAGGTCACCGATACCGCCGTGAGAAGAAGGAGTATTAACCAAAATTCGGCAAGTCTTCATACGAGCTGCAAAGCTGTTTAATTTTTCAGTTTGGGTTACCTCGTTGAGATATACAGAAGAAGTATGACCGAAACCACCGTCTTCAACTAATCTTTCTGCCTTGTCAAGTGCTTCTTCAAAGCTCTTTACTTTATACATAGCGAGAACAGGAGATAGCTTTTCGTGAGCAAATTCTTCAGAAAGCTCAACTGATTCAACTTCACCGATAAGAATTTTTGTTCCCTCAGGAACTTTAACACCTGCAAGTTCTGCAATTTTAGCAGCAGACTGACCAACAATTTTAGCATTTAATGCACCATTAATAATAATTGTTTTTCTAACAAGCTCGATTTCTCTTTCTTTTAGGAAGTAGCAACCTCTTGTTGCAAATTCTTCTTTAACTGTATCATATATGTTTTCAAGAACGATTACAGACTGTTCAGATGCACAGATCATACCGTTATCGAATGTCTTGGAATGAATGATTGAGTTTACAGCGAGAAGAATGTCTGCACTGTCATCAATGATTGCAGGAGTGTTTCCGGCACCAACGCCAAGTGCAGGCTTACCGCTTGAGTATGCAGCCTTAACCATTCCCGGACCACCTGTTGCAAGGATAATATCTGCTTCTTTCATAACTGTGTTTGTCATATCGAGGCTTGGAACATCAATCCAATCGATAATACCTTCAGGAGCACCTGCTGCAACTGCTGCTTCAAGAACAAGCTTCGCTGCTGCGATTGTACAGTTCTTTGCTCTGGGATGAGGAGAGATTATAATGGCATTTCTTGTCTTTAATGCAAGTAAGCATTTGAAGATTGCAGTTGATGTGGGATTGGTTGTAGGAATAACTGCGGCAACCACACCGATAGGTTCAGCAATTTTCTTTGTGCCGAATGCCTTATCTTCTTCAATGATACCGCAAGTCTTTGTTTCTTTGTATGCGTTGTAGATGTATTCTGATGCGTAGTTGTTTTTGATAACCTTATCTTCTACAATACCCATACCTGTTTCTTCAACCGCCATTTTTGCAAGAGGAATTCTTGCTTTGTTTGCAGCTGATGCTGCAGCCAAGAAAATCTTATCAACCTGTTCCTGAGTGTAGGTTGCGAAAACCTTCTGCGCTTCTCTTGTGCGTCTGATTGCTTCTTCGAGCTTTTCAACACTGTCTACTATTTCGTAATTCTTCTTGTCCATTTTTTATCCTCCTAAATTTAATTAACTAATTAATTTTTATTCTTATTTGACTTCGTTAATATTTTAACATACTTTTTTTAATTTAGGAATTCTTAAATTGTTAAATCGGTATTATCAATATCGATAACCCCTTTATCGAATGTTGAAATTAAGCAAAAAAAGCCTGACTTTTAGAAAAGTCAGGCAAAAATTTTTACTCATTAAATATTTTTCTTTTAGAATTACACAGCTCTGTGATAAATCTACGGTCAAGTTCCGTTAATTTATAACCTTTTTTATAAATTAAAACATCCTTATATATTTTTTTATTATCAATACATCTCTTTTGAACAAGATTGTATCTTTTAAGCAAGCTATCCGGAGCAGGTGATACCCACATAAATGTTTCAAGGTTTTTATCGAGCAAATCAAACTGACTTGCTCTCTCAAAAATATAAATTCTTCTGTAGATATTGTCCGGCAATTCTTCCTTAACCACCTTTGATAATGGCATAGATGGAACAAAGGGATCAGCGTGGGCAATTTCTATATAGTCCTTCAAATCATCAAAAGTGATTTCATCCTTTTGTGCAAGCGGATTGTTTGCACTCATAATAAGGGAATATCTAAACTCCGTTACAAGCTCATACATAAAGCCCTTTTCATCAAGCATCGCCTTGAAATATTTATCATAATTCTCGGCATATCGGATAATTCCGAGCTTGTAGTCATGGTTAAGCATATTATGAATAGTTCTCTGAGAATTTGTTTCTTTATAAAAAACTTCAGCAGGGTCTTTTGTGAGAGTTTTTGAAAATTCTGCAAATGCTTCTGATATATAACAAGCACGCGGAACAGAAATAGAGAATTTCTGTATATTAGGAGCACCTGCCTTGTAATATTTCTCTACAGATTCAATTTGACTTAATATTCCCTTAGCGAAATTTATAAATTCTTCACCTTCAGGAGTCAGGCACATACCTTTCGTTGTTCTGTCAAAAATAGTTATACCTAAATCTGCTTCAAGTTCTTTAATTGAACGGCTTATATTAGGCACAGCAATAAATAATGTTTCCGATGCTTTATTCAAAGAACCTGCCTTTGCAACCTCTACCGCATATTTCATATGTAATATATTCATAATATCACCTGCCTTCTTGCTATTTGATTTTTTATTATTATATCACAAATTCTTACAATATTCAAGTATAAACAAAAATCACGTCCCCAAAGGACGTGAAAGTCGTTGGTGGAGATGACGGGAGTTGAACCCGTGTCCGAAAACAAATCCACTAAAGCGTCTACGAGTATAGTCTATGGTTAGAATTCCCTTTGCAACAGCTCCACAGACAAAGCAATTACATCGGTAGCCTCAAAGTCGTGATGAAAGAAGAGGCACTCTTTCATTCATGTTCACCGCTGGTAGTCGCCTTATTCCAAGCCGCGGTACTCAAGGATAAGACGGCGCCTAATTAGGCAGCGTAAGCTAAATTATCGTTAGCGTTTATATTTAAAGTTTGAGCAGTTTAAAGTGTTACTCAGGCACTACTCGCAGCTCTGGCTTCCTCATCCCCGTCGAAGCCGTTGCATCCCCAAATATACTTTAGTATGGACTCATACTAAAGTTATTATACTATATAACAATATATAAAATCAAGTGAAAAATAAAGGAAACTTATTGAGGTCTTTCTAATGTAATATTTCCAATCTTTGCATCACGGAACTCATCCATCACAATATTTGCAGCTCTTTCCATATCAACCTCACCGCCAGAAATTTTAAAGCCTCTCTTTTTTCCAATATATTCTAATATCTCATATCCTTGCATATTCGAAATATCGTCTGTCAATTTATATCTTTCACATAATTCTTTTGGATAGTTGTCCCGAAGATAATCAAGCAATGAATAAGAAAGTAGTTCAATATTAATAATTTCGTCCTTTATAGCACCTGTATATGCAAGATTTCTTGCCAAATCCTGATTTTCAAATTTTGGTGGAAGAAGTCCCGGAGTATCCAAAAGTTCAATATCTTCCCTTATTCTCACCCACTGTTGCGTCTTAGTAACGCCAGGACGGTCACCTGTTAAGGTTTTTGCTTTTCCAACAAGTCTGTTAATCAGCGTGGATTTTCCCACATTTGGAATTCCAACCATCATAATTTTAACAGTCCTTGTCATTCCTTTATCTTTTTCGCGGTCAATTCTTTCTTTTAAAAGCTCTTTTGCCGCAGGTGCTATCTTATTTATTCCATAGCCTGTGGAACAGCTTATTGGTATCACCTTAATACCTTTTTTTGCATACTCCTTAATCCACATATCTGTGACCAGTTTATCCGCAAGGTCATATTTATTAAGAACAATCAACCTTGGTTTATTTCTTAATATATCATCAAAATTCGAATTTCTTCCCGACATAGGAATTCTTGCATCTAATATTTCAACTACAACATCAATAAGCTTTATATTCTGTTGAATTAATCTTCTTGTTTTGGACATATGTCCGGGAAACCATTGAATTTGCTGTCCCATTAAATCATCTCTTTTCTTTTAGAGTGTTTTAAGAAATAAGAAACCGTATGCTATAAAAGCAGCGGTTTCCTAAAGAATTATTTTGTTAATCCAATTGTATTAAGCGGCCATATTCTTATCTGGGCTTTTCCTAAAACTGCATCATAAGGAACCTGTCCCAATGATGAAACACGGCTATCAGAACTATGAGGTCTGTTATCTCCCATAACAAAAACATGGTCCTCTTCAACAGTTATAGGATACTCTACTGTCGGGTCCGTTATCGGAGTTTCGCCCTGATAGTATTCTTCATCAAGCATTTCTCCGTCAACATATACTTTTCCTTCAATTATATCGACTGTCTGTCCGGGAAGTGCAATTATTCTTTTAACATAATACTTCTTTTTTAAATTTTGAGGAAGATTAAACTGATAATCAAAAAACTTGGTTACTGCATTAAATTCTTTCCCGCTATCCTCAAGTTCTTCATAATAGCTTTCCCTCTTTTTGTAATTCGAATCAAGAATAACAATATCCTTTTGTTTAGGTGTATACCCAAGCTTTGTTATGATAATTCTGTCGTTATTATAAAGAGTGGGAAACATTGAATTTCCGTCAACCTTAACAACATCAAATAAAAATCCTTTTATTACAAATGCTATCACAAGTGCTACAACTATTGTGTAAATCCATTCAAAAACTTCCTTCTTTAAATTGAATACCTCTTTTTCAGTACCTTCCTGAACATTGGGATTTACTGTTGTTTCGTTGTTACTTTCAGGTAAATCGTTCATAACCAATACCCCTTCCATTATATACTAATAACATTCTACCATGAAAATATGAAAAAATTATTATCATACCGTTAATATTTTATAACAAAAAAAGCAAAAAGGGACAAAAACTGTCCCTTTATACTCATATTTGCGGACAAGGTCAGATTCTTTCCTTAACCTTTGCAGCCTTACCGACTCTGTCACGAAGATAATAAAGTTTAGCTCTTCTAACTTTACCAAGTCTTGAAATTTCAATCTTTTCAATGTTAGGTGAGTTAACAGGCCATGTCTTTTCAACTCCGCAGCCGTAAGACAATCTTCTTGCAGTAAATGTCTTAGCAATACCGCCGCCCTGAATTTTGATGATTGTTCCTTCGAACATCTGTGTTCTTGTACGGTTACCTTCAACAATTTTCTGGTAAACCTTTACATTGTTACCTACCTTAAGTTCAGGCAAGTCTGTTCTGATTTGGTCTTTTGTCAAAGCACTAATGATTTCATTTGCATTCATCATTAAGCCCTCCTCTCATATCTTAGACGTTCGTGCCGACCAAGGCAGAGGACCATCCGTAATTTAACTCGTGTATTGTATCACACATTTTATATAAAATCAAGTCCTTTTTTGATTTTTTTTGTGTTTTTTATTTAAAACCGACAAAATAAAGAAAAATATTGTTGACATCTTATTTTAATAATGATAATATAATACGAGTAAAGATGGTAAGAAAGGAAGATTTCCAGTGAAAGAAAATTATAAGGTTGGTATTATCGGTGCTACAGGTATGGTTGGACAGAGATTTATCACTCTTCTTCACAATCACCCTTGGTACACAATTGAGGTTTTAGCCGCATCACCGAGAAGTGCCGGCAAAAAATACAGTGAGGCCGTTGGTTCAAAATGGGCAATGGACGAGGAAATTCCTCAATCAGTTGCTGATATGATTGTTATGGACGCAACAGCTGATATAGAAAAAATTGCATCAATGGTTGATTTTGTTTTCTGCGCAGTTGATATGAAGAAGGATGAAATAAGAGCATTGGAGGAAGCATATGCAAAGGCAGAATGTCCTGTTGTATCAAACAATTCTGCTCACAGACACACTCCTGATGTTCCTATGATTATTCCTGAAATAAATGCAGACCACTCACAAATCATTGACTCTCAGAGAAAAAGACTTGGAACAAAAAGAGGCTTTATTTCAGTTAAGTCAAACTGTTCTCTACAGAGTTATGTCCCTGCGCTTCACCCATTAATGAGGTACGGCGTTACAAAGTGTCTTGCAACAACTTATCAGGCAATTTCAGGTGCAGGTAAGACCTTTGATACATGGCCTGAAATGATTGATAATGTTATTCCGTTTATCGGCGGCGAGGAAGAAAAGAGTGAAGTTGAACCAATGAAAATCTGGGGCAAGATTGAAGGCGATAAGATTGTTGATGCAACATCACCTCAAATCACAACCCAGTGTCTAAGAGTTCCTGTTTCGAACGGACATATGGCTGCAGTATTTGTAAGCTTTGAAAATAAGCCATCAATCGAAGAAATCAAAAAAGCATGGAAGGACTTCTCAGGTGTTCCTCAGGAATTAAATCTTCCTCATGCACCAAAACAGTTCTTAAACTACTTTGAAGAGGATAACAGACCTCAGTCAAAGTTAGACAGAAACCTGGAGGGCGGTATGGCAGTTTCAATCGGCAGACTTCGTCCTGACAGTCAGTATGACTATAAGTTTGTATGTCTTTCACATAACACACTAAGAGGTGCTGCAGGCGGTGCGGTACTTATGGCTGAATTATTGACAGCTCAGGGTTATATGGACTAAACACAAGTAAAGTAAATTAATGCACAGAATGATAAAATTCATTCTGTGCATTTTTTATTATATGAAAGGATTGATTTTATGAAAAAATTACCCTTTACAGGCTCGGGAGTAGCTATTGTGACTCCCTTCAATGAAAAAAACGAAATAAATTACGACGAGCTCGAAAAACTAATTGAAATACACATAAAGCATAAGACTGATGCAATCATTGTCTGCGGAACAACAGGAGAAGCTTCAACTATGCCTGATGATGAACACTTATCAGCAGTTGCATTTACCGTCAACAAGGTAAACGGAAGAATTCCTGTTATAGCAGGCTGCGGAAGCAACGACACTCACCACGCAGTCACTCTTTCAAAACGCTCAGCCAGATTTGGTGCAGATGCACTTTTATCTGTCACTCCGTATTATAACAAATCAAATAAAAGCGGACTGTATGAACATTTCAAAACTATTGCCAACTCTGTTGATATACCTATAATTTTATACAATGTACCCTCCAGAACAGGTATAAATATACCGATAGAAACTCTAAAAGAGCTTTCCACAACAGATAACATTGTAGCTATAAAAGAAGCAAGCGGTAATTTGGGATATGCCGCTCAGATTGCAGCAGAAGTACCCGATTTATATATCTATTCGGGTAATGATGATGTGACTCTTCCGATAATGTCACTTGGTGGAGTGGGGGTTATTTCGGTCGCGGCAAACATTTTGCCTGAGGAAATGCACAATATGTGTGATTATTATTTAAAGGGGGATATTATAAAAGCACGGGATATTCAGTTAAAAATATTGGATGTTATAAATAAACTTTTTATTGAGGTCAATCCTGTACCTATAAAAGCCGCAATGCAGTACCTTGGATATAATGTAGGAAATGTTCGTATGCCGTTAGGCACTATTGAGGAAGGCAACCTAAAAAAACTTACTGATGCATTGGATAATTTAAAGATAAAAAAAGTATCGGAATAAATCCGATACTTCTTTTTATAGATTAAATGTATAAAGTACAATAGAAATACCCTGTTTCAAATCGTTATATACATCTTTGGCGCTTTCAATATATTTTTCTTCATCAGGATATACAAGTACATAATACTTTTGAAGGTCTTCATGATAACCAAGATATTGATAGTTGTCATGCATCTTTTTATACGATTTGTCACCATATGCATATATTGAAAAAACAAGTCCTGTCCCATCTTCTTCAAAGGATGTTTCCTCGTAAAAATCCTCATGATTTTCATACACATCAACTATATATTTTCCGTTCCAGTATCGAGGAAGACGAAAATCAAAAAATGTTGATTTATAATCAAAATATTCTTCACTTGTTTCGTAATATTTTAATAATGTTTCATTCTTTTTTATTTCCTTCTCAGATGCACAACCAACAAGCACCAATGAGAACAAAACAAAAACAGCCACTAATTTTTTCATATATATTTACCTTCTTTAAAGAGTATTATTAATTCCGCGTAAAAGCGACGCGCCGTAATCAATGTCAATAATTTCCCAATCAAAGCTCTTATATTTTACCCCGCTTTGTGCTAACTGATTTTTTACGGTTTCATAGCTTTCTGTAGGGATTTTTGATGTATAGAACTGATTTTCTTTCTTATCTCTTATTAAAAACTCCAGATATTCTTCATCTTTCTTCCCAAATACTGCAATTCTTTGCTCTGCTTTTTCGGGCTCCTGCATAAGAACAAGAACCTTTAAAACCTCAATCACCTTGTCATGCAGATCATTGTCAAAAATCAGTATCTTTTCTAACATTGTATCATAATTTGTTACAAATCTCAAGTTATAATCTTCAAGTTTTTCTAATTCACCCGATTTTTTTGAGGTATTTTTGATTTCTGTAAACAATTCAAGCTTTGTCTTTTCATCATTACAAGGGGTAAATGAAATCATAAGCTTCTTTTCTTTATCATGATATAAAAGCGGATTTGGCATAAGTGCAGTATGTGAACAGTTATCACATCTGAACATATTTATCCTTGCACCGAGCAATTCCTTTTTTAAATCCGCACTATCGTCACTTGTGATTGAGCTCCAAACTGTCACATCATTAAGATGCGAGCATTTAGGGCATTTTATCTCTTGTTTTGAATTTATACTCATTTATAATTAACCTTTCTTAAAATCAACATTATCTCCTCTCGACATATCGAGCACAAAACCTGCTTTTTCAATTTCCTTTGCAAGAAGTTTAACACTTTGTGCAGCCTCATTACCTGATGATAGCTTGTCATCATACAAGGCATAATCCTTTCTGTGAGCTGCAGGCGAGAGATTTGGCATAACGACATTAGCACCTGCCAAAAATGCATCAATTCTGCCTTTTTCATTATCAAGAGTTGCAAGAGCCGTTGTAGCAGGCAAAAGCACCTTTGGAATAAGAATTCTTGTTAAAGCAAGCATTGTTATGGTAAGATTATAAGAGCCCTTTTCATAATCCTTAAACGGCGTGTCCTTATGCGGTAAGAACGGACCTATTCCCACCATCTGCGGTTCTAATTCTTTCAAAAACAATAAATCGTCTGCAAGATTTTCATATGTCTGATAAGGCGAGCCTACCATAAATCCTGCCCCCACCTGAAATCCACAATCCTTTAAATCGTACAGACATTTTTTCCTTGTTTCAAGACTCATACTTTCAGGATGCAGTTTGGAATAATGGTCGCAGTCTGCTGTTTCGTGTCTTAACAAAAATCTGTCAGCACCAGCCGACTTATACGCCTTATATGTTTCTTTTGACTTTTCGCCTATTGACAAAGTAACAGCACAATCGGGATACCGTTCCTTAATCGAACTTATTATATCACACATAATTTTATCTGTGTAATATAAATCCTCTCCGCCCTGTAAAACGAATGTATTAAACCCCAGTTTATTCCCTGTTTTACAACAGGCAAGAATTTCTTTTTTTGTGAGTCTGTATCTTTCTACGTTTTTATTCTCGGCTCTTATTCCGCAATAATAACAATTATTTTTGCAGATATTTGAAATTTCAATTAATCCTCTTGCAAAAATACTGTCACCATAATGTTCTTTTTTAATGGACAGAGCCAAGTCACATATAGATTTATCTGTATATTCTGAATTTAGTCTTATAACCTCAATAAGTTCATTTTTATTCATATGATTAATATTCATATAACCACCTTTTTTATTATATATGTTTTTTTAAATATTTACAATAGTTTTAGTAAAAATTATAGAATAATTTTAGCAACCTCTTGACAAACTTAATTTTATATGTTAGAATGTTCAAAATTGAATATTAAATGCTATGAAGGGGAATAAGTCCCGAATCCAAGCCCTAAGAGAGTTGTTGGTTGCTGCGAAACAATGGTTGGACCGGTGTACGAGCTCGCCCCCGAGCAGTCAGCTGAAAGCATAAAAGCAAGTAGGTGCGACCGTTTTCTCAGCGTTATTCGAGAAGGCATTGCTTGATGCCGTTAAGTGGGTGTGAAAGCCAATAAGAGTGGTACCGCGGAAGAAGGATATCTTTCGTCTCTTGCGTTTTGTTGCAAGGGGCGTTTTTTATTTTTCCTATACCGCCTACATCAAGCATAAATAACTTTTATTCTGAAAGGATTGATTATTTATGAAAATCGCATTTTCAACACTGGGATGTCCTAATTACGATTGGAAGGACATCTACTCCATGGCAAAGGATTTAGGCTTTGACGGAATTGAAGTCAGAGAAATCAGAAGCGAATTTAAACACTCACCGTTTTCTCCTGAAAAGTGTGAGACTACAGCCAAAAAACTTAAGCAAATAAGACTTGAAGTTCCTTGTCTTTCTACAGGCTGTGTTTTGTCTGAAACTGATAAATCAGAAGAAAATATTGCAGAAATTACAGAATATATGAAAGTTGCATCTACCCTGGGGGCAAGCTACATAAGAATTCTTGCAGACAGAAGTCCTGCTCCGAATGGAGAAATAGATGATGATAAGGTAATATCAGAAATCAAGAAGCTCATACCTTCTGCAAGGGAAAACAACTTAGTTCTCTTAATAGAAACAAACGGTGTTTATGCAGATACAAAAAGGCTAAAAAAATTGTTGGATACTATTGATGATAACAGTGTTGCTGCTTTGTGGGATACCCATCATCCATACAGATTTTTTAATGAATCACCTGCTGAAACAGTCAGCAATATCGGCGAATACATTAAATATGCTCACATTAAGGATTCAATCATTGCAGATGGTACAGTAAAATATAAGATGATGGGCGAAGGTGATATTCCTGTAAAAGAAATTATTGAAGCCTTAAAATCAATTAACTATAACGGCTATATGACATTGGAATGGGTAAAAAGGTGGGCTCCTGAATTAAGTGACGCAGGAATTGTGTTCCCTCATTTTGCAGAGTTTATGAAAAAATATAAAAGACTTCATAAGCATCCATTGCAGGATAATAACTCAAAAACAGGAAAATACATCTGGCCAAAAGAGAGAATTATAGATTACACATTTCCTGACATTTTAGACAGAGTTTGTGATGAGTTTCCCGAACAGTATGCATTCAGATATACAGAACTTGATTACACAAGAACTTACCCTGAATTCAGAGAAGATGTTGATAACTTTGCAAGAGCTTTGCTTGCGATGGGAGTCAAAAAGGGCGACCATATAGCAATATGGGCAACAAATGTACCTGCATGGTATATAACCTTCTGGGCAACAACAAAAATTGGTTGTGTTTTGGTAACTGTTAACACTGCTTATAAAATTCACGAGGCAGAGTACCTTTTAAGACAATCAGACACACATACTTTAGTTATGGTTGATGGTTACAAGGATTCCGACTATATAGGAATTATAAAAGAGCTTTGTCCTGAACTTGAAACCTGTAATCCTGGCGAGTTGGATAGCGAAAAGTTCCCATTCTTAAAGAATATCATTACTGTTGAGTCAAAACAAAAGGGTTGCTATTCATGGGATGAGGCAATGGCTATGGCAGATAAAGTTCCATATTCTGATGTTGAAAAGATTAGAAGAACAATCGATAAGCACGATGTTGCAAATATGCAATATACATCAGGAACAACAGGCTTCCCGAAGGGCGTTATGTTAACACACTATAATGTTATTAATAACGGAAAAGCAATCGGTGACTGTATGGACTTGTCAACCGCTGACCGTATGATGATTCAGGTGCCTATGTTCCATTGCTTTGGAATGGTTTTGGCAATGACCGCATCAATGACTCACGGTGTTACAATGTCACCCATTACTGCATTCTCACCAAGAAAAGGTCTTGCATGTATAAATAAGGAAAAAATTACCTGTTTCCACGGTGTTCCTACAATGTTCATTGCAATGCTCGGTCACGAAGACTTTGATAAAACAGATTTCTCTCATATGAGAACAGGAATAATGGCAGGAAGTCCTTGCCCTATCAAAACAATGCAAGAGGTTATCGAAAAGATGCATATGCCTGAAATCTGCATAACCTACGGGCAGACAGAAGCTTCTCCTGCAACAACAATGAGTAAGACTACCGACTCAATCGAAACAAGAGTTAATACTGTCGGTGCTCCTATTTTCGGAGTTGAATGTAAAATTGTAGACCCAGAAACAAATGAGGAATTACCTGATAATGTTGACGGCGAATTTGTTGCAAGAGGTTATAACATAATGAAGGGTTATTATAAGATGCCTGAGGCAACGGCAGCAGCAATCGATTCTGAGGGCTGGTTACATTCAGGTGACCTTGCAAGAAGAACTCCTGAGGGTTACTTTAAAATTACAGGAAGAATTAAGGATATGATTATCCGTGGCGGAGAAAATATCTATCCAAAGGAAATTGAAGATTTCCTCTATACACATCCAAAGGTTAAGGATGTTCAGGTTATCGGTGTTCCTGACAAGGATTACGGCGAGGAAATTATGGCCTGCATAGTGCTAAAAGACGGAGAAACCTCTGACGAGGCAGAAATTAAGCAATTTGTTTTAGACCATATGGCAAAACATAAAGTGCCAAGATATGTTGACTTTGTTGACGGATTCCCTATGAATGCCGCAGGCAAAATCTTGAAATATAAAATGCGTGAGCAGGCAGTTGAAAAGCTGAATTTACAAAACGCAAGCAAAATTGTTACTGCATAAATTAAAACAGCGTGGTTAAAACCACGCTGTTTTTTATCTTATACCATACTTTTCAAGTATAAAGTCCATATCCTTATCGCCTCTGCCCGATAGGTTAATGAGAACTGAACCATGCTCCATCCTCTTAGCCAGCTTCATACCATAAGCAACTGCATGAGAGCTTTCAATAGCAGGAATGATACCCTCTAATCTCGCCAATTTATAAAATGCATCAATAGTTTCTTCATCATCAATCACATCATATTTAACTCTGCCGATTTCCTGCAGGAATGCGTGTTCAGGTCCTGATGACGGATAGTCAAGTCCGCTTGCAACTGAATAAACAGGAGCAGGTTCACCATTTTCGTCCTTTAGCATTATACTGTTAAATCCGTGCATAATTCCTTCAGTTCCATATTTAAGACTTGCCGCATGGTCTCCAAGCTTTTCACCTCTTCCGAGCGGCTCAATTCCGTAGATGTCAACAGGGTCATTTAAAAATCCTGCAAATAAACCAGCCGCATTACTTCCGCCACCAACACAGGCAACAATCGCATTAGGAAGATGTCCTGTCATATCTATAAACTGTTCTCTTGCTTCAATTCCCACAACACTCTGGAAATCTCTTACCATCATTGGAAATGGGTGTGGACCTAGAACTGAACCAATACAGTAAATTGCATCATTATATTCTTTACTGTATGCATCAAATGCCGCGTCAACAGCCTCTTTCAATGTCTGCAAGCCATGAGTAACCTCAACAACATTTGCACCGAGTATCTTCATTCTTGCAACATTAGGAGCCTGCTTTTTAATATCAACAGAACCCATATAAATGTCACATTCAAGGCCAAAATATGCTGCTGCAGTTGCAAGGGCAACACCATGCTGTCCTGCTCCTGTTTCGGCAATTACCTTTTTCTTTCCCATATATTTAGCCAAAAGAGCCTCACCCATACAGTGATTTAACTTATGCGCTCCCGAATGGTTTAAATCCTCTCTCTTTGCATAAAGCTGTACCTTTCCGCCCAATGCATCTGAAAGTCTTTCAAGATGAGAAACAGGTGTAGGTCTTCCCTGAAACTCTTTTCTTATTCTTCTGAGCTCTGCGATAAACTTTCTTGACTGACAGATAGAATAATATGCCTCTGTGATTTCAGCCATAGCCGCTTTTAGCTTATCATCAACATAAATTCCTCCGTATTTTCCAAAATATCCGTTTTTGTCAGGATAATTGTTGAAATAAGTATCAAAATCCACATTATTAATTTTCATTTTAAACTCCTCCATACCAATAAAAAAGTCCTTGACAGAAAAATCCCATCTGTCAAGGACGAATATACAATATCCGCGGTGCCACCTTGAATTCACAGCAAATCTGTGCTCTTAACAGAGTACAATCATACTCCTGACTACTAACGCTAAGTCCACTCGTCAGTGCATTTAACACTGCCCTCAACAGTCCATATTACTCAAAGAGTCTATGCGGAACTCACACCATAATCCGCTCGCTCGAAAAGACCTGCTTTGACTTTTTTCTGTCTCAACGGTTTATCTTCAATTTCATACAATTATACTACTATAATTATTCTTTGTCAATAGCTTTTGACAATTTTTATATCTCTTCAAAGTCAGCAGGGCCATGCTTACAAAGCGGACAAACAAAATCATCAGGTAGTTTGTCACCCTCATAAACATATCCGCAAACCTTACATACATATCCTTTCTTCCCCTCTGTTTCAGGCTTTGGCTTGACATTAGAATGGTAATATGAATATGTCATAGTTTCAGCATTTGTGATAACTCTTGCCTCTGTCACTGAACAGATAAACATTCCGTGAGTATCAAGGTCAACATACTGTTCAACCTTTAAAGACATAAATGAATTAATGTATTTTGGCAAGAATACAAGACCATTATCAGAACGTAGTATCTCCATATCCTTAAATTTATCAACATTTCTTCCGCTCTGGAAACCATAGTTTTCAAAAACACTAAATGGTGCGTCAATAGATAAACAGTTAATGTTCATCATGCCTGTTTGCTTTATGGTATGATGTGAATAATTCTGCTTATTAATTGTTACTGCAATTCTGTTAGGTGTATCTGTCACCTGAGTTACAGTGTTTACAATTAATCCGTTATCCTTTTTGCCGTCATTCGATGTTACAACATACAAACCATATCCGATATTGAAAAGTGCTGTCAGGTCATTTTTATTTGCTGTTTCATCCTGTCTTGCCTGATAGTCTGCACAAAGTTCATCTGCAAGGTCATTAAGCTGTTTTGAGCTTTCGTCATTGAGTGCAGACAAAATCTTAACAGTTGTATCTGCATATGTGATATTTTTACTTTTTTCAAGCATTTCCTTCATAACCTTTGCCGCAAGTGGTGCCCAGCTTCCGTTTTCAATAAATGCAACTGTCTTATTCTGGAAGTTTCTCTCTGTTAAGTGATTTATGAAATCTCTCATAAATGGGAATATTTCTGCATTATAGGTTGTTGTGGCTAAAATCAACTTATTATATCTGAACGCATCCTCAACAGCCTCTGCCATATCACATCTTGCAAGGTCATTTAAAACCACTTTTGGACAGCCGTTTGCTTTTAGTTTATCAGCAAGCTTTAAAACTGCCTTTTTGGTATTGCCGTAAACTGAAGTATATGCAATAACAATTCCCTCAGACTCTGACTGATAGCTTGACCATGTGTTATAAAGTCCTATATAATAACCCAAATTCTCTTTTAATATTGGTCCATGCAATGGACAAATCGTCCCGATATCAAGTGTTGATGCCTTTTTCAAAAGGTTTTGCACCTGCTGACCATATTTTCCAACAATTCCTATATAATATCTTCTTGCCTCGCAAGCCCAATCCTCTTCAACATCCAATGCACCGAATTTACCAAAGCCGTCTGCAGAAAACAATACCTTATCAAAAGTATCATAAGTAACAATAACCTCAGGCCAATGTACCATAGGTGCTGCAACAAATGAAAGTGTATGCTTACCCAAAGAAAGAGTATCTCCCTCTTTTACAATTACCTTTCTGTCTTCAAATTCCATATTGAAAAACTGCTTCATCATCACAAAAGCTTTTTGTGACGAAACAATTTTTGCATCAGGATAACTGTTTATAAAATTAACGATATTTGCAGAATGGTCAGGCTCCATATGCTGTATTATAAGGTAATCAGGCTTTTTCTCTCCCAATATATTCTGTATATTATCAAGCCATTCGTGAGTAAATCTGGCATCAACAGTATCCATTACTGCTATCTTTTCATCCATAATTAAATAGGAATTATATGAAATTCCGTTCGGAACATTATACTGTCCCTCAAACAAATCAATCTCGTGGTCATTCACGCCAATATATTTAATGTCATTAGTAATATTCATCTCAGTTCTTCTCCTTATATTTGATATAAAAATTATATCAAAAACAAAATAAATAGTCAACATTAAATATTATATCAAACTACTTATAAATAATTACTCTATTGGCAAATTTGTATGACAGTTTTTTTGTCATTCTATTGACTTTTTGGTCGAAATATGCAATAATTACTGTAGTTTATACAAAATATTAGGAGGTTTCTTATGAAAAAAGGAAATTTAGGAAAAGTCATTGCTATTATAATCGCAATGATAGTTGTAGTTGCAGGTGCTTTTATTTTTAAAGCAGATGCGGCTGAAGGTGCAAGTATGTATGCTTCAACAGCTATGGCTCTATTCCCGCCATTCTTAGCTATTGCTTTGGCACTTATCACAAAGGAAGTTTATTCTTCACTATTTATTGGTATTCTTTTGGGCGGACTCTTATCTGCTAACTGGAATGTTGTAGGAGCTATGGATTACCTTGTTAATGACGGTATAATCGCTGCTATTTCATCAACTGCAGGGATATTTATGTTCCTTGTCATTCTTGGTATATTGGTTGCTTTGATTAACAAATCAGGCGGTTCTGCTGCATTCGGAAGATGGGCAAAGGTACATATCAAATCAAGAGTGGGTGCAATGATTGCAACATTTATTCTTGGTGTTCTTATCTTCATAGACGACTATTTTAACTGTTTAACAGTTGGTAGTGTTATGAGACCTGTAACTGATAACCACAAGATTTCAAGAGCAAAACTTGCATACTTAATTGATGCAACTGCTGCTCCAATTTGTATGATTGCTCCTGTTTCATCATGGGCAGCAGCAGTTTCACAGTTCGCAGAAGGCACAGCTTATTCAGGAATTGAACTTTTCATCCGTGCAATTCCTTATAACTTCTATTCACTTTTGACATTCGTGTTTATAATTGCTCTAACACTTATGAAGTTTGACTTTGGTCCAATGAAACTTCACGAAACTAATGCAATCGAAAAAGGTGACCTATTTACATGCGGTGAAAGAGTTGCTGAAACAGATGCGGCTGAAGCAAATCCAAGAGGAAGAGTTATTGACTTAATTCTACCTGTAATTGTTTTAGTTATTACAAGTATCCTTGGTTTATTATATGTTGGCGGATTCTTTGCGGGTTCTGATTTCGTTACTGCTTTTGGTGACACAGACGCAACTGTTGGTCTTCCATGGGGTGCTTTGATTGCTCTAGTTATCACAATTATCTACTTAATGGCAAGAAAGATTGTTACTTTCAAAGAAGCTATGGAATGTGTTCCAAAGGGATTTATCGCAATGGTTCCTGCTATCTTAATTCTTACATTTGCAACAGCTTTGAAGAATATGACAGGTCTTTTAGGTGCTGCTGACTTTGTAGGTGCGTTGATGGATTCTGCTGCCGCAGGTCTTGCAAACTTCTTGCCTGCTATCATATTCATAGTTGCTTGTGTACTTGCTTTCGCAACAGGAACATCATGGGGAACATTTGGTATCCTTATTCCAATTGTTGCTGCAATCTTCGAGCCGGGCAGCCAGTTTATGATTATCGGTATGTCAGCTTGTCTTGCAGGTGCTGTTTGCGGTGACCACTGCTCACCTATCTCTGATACAACAATTATGTCATCAGCAGGTGCTTGCTCTGACCACCTAAACCATGTTTCAACTCAGTTGCCATACGCAATCACAGTTGCTGCAATTTCATTCGTAATGTATCTATTGGCTGCATTTGTTCCAAATGCTTACATATTGCTCCCAGTTGGTGCAATCCTAACAGTAGCAGTATTGTTCGTAATTAAAAAGATTACAAAGAATGCGTAAATAGTAAACTAAAATACCCTATCCTATTTGGATAGGGTATTTTTAGTTTGATTATAATAATCTTAATATTCTACAGAATTAATTATTTCATCAAATATTTCCTGCGTTTTTGTTCCGTCTGCACGTTCAGTAACTCTTAACTGTACTAATATATGCTTTCCGTTTGAGCTGAAGATATATACAGTATTTGAATAATTCTCTTCGCCATTTTCCTCTTTATATCTATAAACGTAACCTGATTTTTTTCCAATATTAATTTTCTGTGGAGCAGTGTCGTACATAGTTACAAGCGCATTTAACTTTGTATCGTTATATAAATATTTTGCAAGTTCTTGATCATCCATATTATCAACAGCAGATTTATTAACTGTTAGCAAAGTAACAACACGTCCGGTTAGTATATCTCCGAAAATAACACCCATCTGATCTTCTGAAATCTTTTCCCATTCTAAAGGTACTTTGAATTTTACACCTGCTGACTTTATTTCATGATCTTTATATGTTACTGTACCATAATCATCGGTACGCATAAGCCTACCCACTTTTTCAGCATCAATTTCCTTAAAGACAATCGACTTATAGATAGCATCTTTTACTGATTCAACCTTGCCTACTTTACCTATAATTGCAATATTATAGAAATAGTCACCTGCATCAATAAACATATCATATGTTATCTCATGTTCTTCATCGTAAGTCTCAACATATTGATAAATATATGCAGATTTTCCTGCAATTGTTTCACTGCTAATCTCGCTGAATGTTGCGTAATTAGGGTTGATAGTAGCTTTATTATTTTTATGATCAGTTTCGACCCAACTCTTTGCATTGTGCCCTTCATACGAAGAATAAATGTCGATACTCATAAATGAAACAGGATTAGTATCGTCATAATCATAAAAGTCAACAGAGTTTTCTTTTGTTTCGGATTCCATTAGATAAAGATATCCAGGAATATCAATTTCAATGGCAAAATAGTCTGACTTGTATGTATGGTTTCCTGTCAATGTATTAACATCTGAAAGATCCTCCGCTTTCGCAGGATCATACTTTGTATCAAAGCTATCAATAATAGATGCAAGAACATCAAATTTTTCCTTCTGTCCTTCGGCAGCAAGTGCAGCTATAACTGTAAATCCCTTTTCATCTTTTATATATGTTCTTCTTTCATAGTATCCGTCTGCAGAAGAATATCTTATTACCACATAGTCTACACCGCTTGGTGATTTAGCCTTTTCAAACTTACTTACTGAAAAATTCTGTGACATTTCACGGAAATAAGCATATACATCATCTAAAGTTTCCCCTTCTTCAAAATGTGATGTATAAATACTTATCATACCTGTATCATCATCATTTGTAAAAATATTTTCAGTGCCGTCAAAAGAACGGTAACTAAGTTTTATCTCAGGTGAATGTTTCATTGACCAGTCAAGATAACTGTCGCCAACCATCTCCTTATCACTACGTTTAAGAATGAGCGAGTAATCTCTTATACTATTTGAAATAGTCATTTGCTTAATAACAGTGATTCCTTTTGTAGCCTCATCGTATGTTACATCAGCGCCGAAACTTTCAGTGATGAATCTTAAAGGAAGCATTGTTGTGGAATTTGTGAGCTCAGGAGCGGCAAGAAGTTCAACTGCGATGTCATTTATATAAGCGATTTTGTTACCTATTGCCAGTTTTATAACAACATCACTGTAGTTAACTGTAACAGATTTATCTTCACCATTCCATATTACCTCTGCACCGAAAGCTTCCGTAATAACACGCACCGGAACAAGTGTTGCTCCATCAACTACATACGGCGTAGTAACCGTAACCAGCTCACCGTTTATATTGAGTGTACTATCACCAACCGAAAATTTAATCTCCACATCTCCATCTGCAGCACATACATTAAAAGCACATAACATAATGCCTACGATAACACATACTACTGTAAATAACCTTAACTTTTTCATTTTATTTCCTCCTAAAATTTATTCTGTAATTACAACATTGGTGATATATGCCTGTCCATTACGCTGCATTTCAAACACAGCGGTATCACCTATTCTATATTTCTTCATAGCTTCATTCAAATCTACTATGCTGTGAATTTCATCATATCCAATTCTATTTATAATATCATCTGCACATATACCCGCTACATCTGCTGACGAACCCTTTGAAACATTTTTTACGTTAAGTCCTTCCTGTGTAGGAAATCCCATTGATGCAGCCCATGTATTCTGATATGTCATACCAAGATTAGCCTTACGAACCTTTCCATATGTATCAAACTGATTAAGCACATACTTTACTGTATCAACAGGAATGGAAAATCCTACTCCCTCAATATAACTTGCCACAAATTTAGAAGAATTGATACCAAGTAGTTCTCCCTTTGAATTTACTAGAGGTCCACCGCTATTTCCAGGATTAATGGCGGCATCAGTCTGTATAAGCCTGTAAGCCGAAAAAGCAGAGCAGTTAATCCCACTTATGATACCCTTTGAAACGGAATTTCTTAAAGAAAACGAAACAGGTGTACCTATTGCATATGCTGTCTTACCAGCGACTATCTGAGATGCATCGGCAAACCTTATAGGAGTAAGTCCTATTTTATCTATCTTAATAACCGCAAGGTCAAAATCCTCATCTATATATTTAAGCCTTGCCGTATATCCCAGTCCATCGCTCATAACTACAATTATTTGTTCAAGATTTTTGACAACATGAGCATTTGTTAATATTTCTCCTCCCGATTTTATGATAACACCGCTACCATGAGCAACTGATTCTACACGATCATTTATATTCTCGTCCTTATAGTTACCCACAATAGCAACAACCGATTTTGAAACTTCCGCAATCATCTCCGATGCCATTTCGTCCGCACTTTTGATTATGGCCGTTTTTTTAACCTCGTCATATGTAACATATGCCCCCATACTTTCAGCTACCATTCTTATGGGAACATATGTAGTACCGTCTTTAAGTATGGTATCTCCGTTAATCGGTTTACCGTCAACAACAACATTTATATCTCCTGCGTATACACTGTAACCTCCCATACATAATACCATCATAATTATAGTAATCAGTTTTTTCATTTATCAACTCTCCTTTGCAGTTTATAGGTGGAAGATTTAGATGCCAGTCTTTTTATCTAAATTTTACCAAAACTTAGATTTGTTGGAGTTATTATATCACATATTTTCAAACAAAGCAACAGAAAACTTATGTACATCATAACATTATTATTTTTCCAATCGACAAGAAAATAGACACATCGAAATGATGTGTCTAATTTTTATATTTTTATTAATTATTTCATTGCTTCTTCGATAGCAACTGCAACAGCAACGGTCATACCAACCATTGGGTTGTTACCTGCACCGATAAGTCCCATCATTTCAACATGAGCAGGAACTGATGATGAGCCAGCGAACTGAGCGTCACTATGCATTCTTCCCATTGTATCTGTCATACCGTATGAAGCAGGACCTGCAGCCATATTATCAGGGTGAAGAGTTCTTCCTGTACCACCACCTGATGCAACTGAGAAGTACTTCTTGCCTTGCTCGATACATTCTTTCTTATATGTACCTGCAACAGGGTGCTGGAATCTTGTTGGATTAGTTGAGTTACCTGTGATAGATACATCAACGCCTTCAAGATGCATGATAGCAACACCTTCTCTAACATCGTCTGAGCCGTAGCAACGAACTTTAGCTCTTTCACCGTTTGAGTAAGCTGTTTCTTTAACAACCTTAACTTCGCCAGTATAATAATCAAACTGTGTCTGAACATAAGTAAAGCCGTTAATTCTTGCAATAATCTGAGCAGCGTCTTTTCCAAGACCGTTAAGAATTACTCTTAAATCTTCTTTTCTTGCCTTGTTAGCACTTCTTGCAAGACCGATAGCACCTTCAGCAGCAGCGAATGATTCGTGACCTGCCAGGAATGCGAAACACTTTGTTTCGTCTCTTAGAAGCATAGCTCCGAGGTTACCGTGACCGATACCAACCTTTCTGTCATCAGCAACTGAACCAGGGATACAGAATGACTGCAAACCGATACCAATTTTTTCAGCAGCATCAGCAGCCTTTGTGCAACCTTCTTTAATAGCGATAGCAGCGCCTACGATGTATGCCCAACAAGCATTTTCAAAGCAGATTGGCTGAATGCTCTTTACTAAATTATATACATCAATGCCCTTGTCATCACAAATCTGTTTTGCTTCTTCAATTGAAGAAATACCATGCTTTGCAAGCTCTGCATTGATTTGATCTATTCTTCTTTCATAACTTTCAAATAAAGCCATTTCAACTTACCTCCCTACAAATTATTCGTGTCTTGGGTCAAGCAACTTAGCAGCATCGTCAACTCTTCCGTACTGTCCGCTTGCTTTTTCCAATGCTTCGTTAGCGTCCATACCCTTAGCAATCATTTCCATCATCTTGCCAAGGTGAACGAATTTATAACCGATAATCTGGTCATTATCATCAACAGCAATCTTTGTTATGTAGCCTTCAGCAAGTTCAAGGTATCTTGGACCCTTCTTCAATGTTGCATAAGTTGTACCAACCTGTGATCTCAATCCCTTACCCAAGTCTTCAAGACCTGCACCGATTGGAAGACCATCTTCTGAGAATGCAGTCTGTGTACGACCGTAAACAATCTGTAGGAACAATTCTCTCATAGCTGTGTTAATAGCGTCACAAACAAGGTCTGTGTTAAGAGCTTCCAAAAGTGTCTTTCCAACAAGAATTTCAGCAGCCATAGCAGCAGAGTGTGTCATACCTGAACAACCAACTGTTTCTACCAATGCTTCCTGAATAATTCCCTCTTTAACATTTAATGTTAGCTTACATGTACCCTGCTGAGGTGCACACCAGCCTATTCCGTGTGTCAAACCGGAAATATCTTTGATTTCTTTTGCCTGTGTCCATTTTCCTTCCTGTGGAATTGGAGCAGGACCGTGATATGCGCCTTTAGCCAAAGGACACATAGCTTCAACTTCGCTTGAATATTTCATCTTTTATACTCCTTTCAAATTTATACAATTTGATATTAAATCACTCTTATAATTATACCATATTTTTTAATTATTGCAATATCATAATAAAAAAAATTTGGTGATAATTGTCATTTTTTTCACAAAACGAGCAAGAAAAAAGGCCTGCCTTTCTATAGGCAAGCCAATTTAAGGGGTTAAATGTATTTTGTGAGGTTATTTCTATTATTGACCTTTTTACAAATTATATACATAAAACCTCATTTTATTTTTTTAATTGCTTCTGTTTCAACAGCTTCTATTCCAAATTCGTTCATTTTTTCCTCAATAAAGCTGTTAAAAATTTCGTCAATTTCTTCAATAGGGGCATCGGACTCGCTAGCTATTTCATTGTAGAAAATCTCAGCACAGTATGTTGATTTACAAAGCATATCTATAAATTCATCTGTTATATTATTTGTCTTTAAAAACTCGTCATATCCACCGTCAGAATACTGACTTACCATATCATTTTTTATTGCATCAATCTGCAATTGGTCATCCTCAGTAATTGTTCTTCCGAGTTTTTCATATATCATAATATACGCAATATTCACTTTTGCGTTATCCAGTGCCTGCTCTTTTGCAATCTCAATAGCCTTTCTGCCGTCAATCTCTTTGTTGTTCCAGTCTTCATCATTTGAAAGTTCTGTACCCTGCATCTGACTTTTCACATTTTCAAGATAAAAACTGAACTCTGACGTTGTTATTGGAGTTTCGCCAACATATGCAACTATCTCATCTGTCTTTTTATCTGCACAGCCAAACAGAACAAAAACAATCATAAGTGCAATCAATAAAATCCTGTTTCTCATACGGCTCATCTTCTCCCTTCGATAGTATCTTAAGTTGTAAGTCAATTATATTATATATCATTTTATTTCATTCTTCAACCTTATAATCGACTGTAATACAAATTTAATATTATCAAATAGTTTTTCCGGTTCGGTGTTCCTATAGATGACAGTAGGCTCTCTTGATGTTGAAAGAGTAATTTTCTGAGGGAATTCTGTAATCAACCGAATTGCAACCTCAGGAGTTATCCTGCCGTCAGCAAATTTAAATTTCACAGTTGTTTGTTTCGCATTTATATCGACTATACCTGTACTGTTAGCAATCGCCTTGATATATGCAATTTCTATCAAATTAAGAACCTGCTTGGGCGGATCCGAGTAACGGTCTATCAACTCGTCTGTAATTTCACAAACATCATCCTCGTCTGTAATTGCTGCTATTTTCTTATAAACATCAATTCTTTGATTATGACTCTTTATATAGCTTTCAGGAATAAATGCATCAACATTGAAATCAACAGATGTTAAAAGCTCTTCCTCAACCTTATTGTTGCACACCAAATCAATGCTTTCCTTTAATATTTTACAGTACATATCATATCCGACATCATCCATATGACCATGCTGCTGTGCTCCCAAAAGGCTTCCTGCACCTCTTATTTCAAGGTCACGCATAGCAATTTTAAAGCCTGACCCGAATTCTGTAAACTCCTTAATTGCCTGCAACCTTTTTTGTGCGACATCAGATAAAACCATATCGGAGCGGTAGGTTAAATAAGCATACGCACTTCTATTGGACCTACCAACCCTGCCCCTTAACTGATACAGCTGTGCGAGTCCCATTCTGTCGGCATTGTCTATAATCATCGTATTCGCATTAGGAATATCAAGGCCTGTTTCGATTATGGTGGTACAAACCAATATATCGGTTTTTCCGTTTACCATATCATACATAATGTCCTCAAGCTCGTCTTCCTTCATTTGTCCATGCCCTACTGCCACATTTGCATCAGGAAGCATTTTTGATATTTTATTGGCAACGCTATAAATATCACTCACTCTATTATGAAGATAGAACACCTGACCGCCTCTTGAGAGTTCTCTCTTAAGAGCATCCATTATAACATTTTCATTATATTCCATTACATAAGTCTGCACAGGATACCTGTTTTCAGGAGGTGTTTCCAAAACACTCATATCACGAATATTTATCATTGACATATGCAAAGTTCTTGGAATAGGTGTTGCCGTCATTGACAACACATCGACATTCTTCTTTAATTCCTTTAATTTTTCTTTTGCCTTAACCCCGAACCTCTGCTCTTCGTCAATTATTAAAAGTCCTAAATCCTTAAATTCAACATCATTCTGCAATAGTTTATGTGTCCCTATTACAATATCTATTGTTCCGTCCTTTAATCCCTTTAGTATCTTTTTTTGCTGTGTCGGAGTTCTGAATCTTGAGAGCATTTCAACATTAATTGCAAATTCTCCCATTCGTTTCTTAAAGGTGTCATAGTGTTGCATTGCAAGTACAGTTGTAGGACAAAGATATGCCACTTGCTTTGAATTTACGCTCGCTTTAAAAGCTGCCCTAATAGCTACCTCCGTTTTTCCATAACCGACATCGCCGCAAAGAAGTCTGTCCATAGGCTTCGGGCTTTCCATATCGGACTTGACCTCTTCTATACTTCTTAGTTGGTCATCAGTTTCTTCAAACGGAAATGTATCTTCAAAATCTCTCTGCCACGGACCATCGGCAGGGTAAGCAAACCCGTTAGCCTTCATTCTTTCTGCATACAGCATAACAAGCTGTTTTGCAATATCCTCTGTAGATTTTCTTACCTTTGCTTTTGTCTTATTCCATTCCTGACTGTTTAATTTATTGAGTTTTAACTCCTTATCGGTATTTCCAATATATTTATAAAGCATATCAAGCTGGTCAACAGGAATGTAAAGACAATCTGTGCCCCTATATTGAATTTTAAGATAATCCTTGCTAACTCCGCCGACAGTCATTCTCTGCATCCCGTCATATCTGCCTATGCCGTGCGTCTGGTGAACAACATAATCACCTACGCTTATTTCATTATACGACTTTAATCTCTTTGTGTTTTCAATTTTTCTTCTTTGTTTCTTCTTCTCGGTTTCAAAAATTTCCTGTTCCGAGATTACAACAAATTTTAAATCAGGATATTCAAAGCCTTTCTTTAGTTCCCCGCATATAACAGATATTTTACCCTTTTTAAACTCCCTTGAGTTATTTAGAAACTCTGCTTTTATTCCTCTGTCGTTTAAAATTCCTGAAATATTTTCTCCTCTGCCTCGATTTGATGCCAGGATAATAACCGTTGTGTCGTTTTTCTGCCAGTTTTCCAAATCGTCAAAAAGGTAGTCTATTTTTCCGTGAAGACTCACAGTTGCCCTTGTTGAAAAATCGAATATCGACTTATATTTATAACTGATTGAGCTGTGATTTAAGGAATTTACAGATATATGCTTCATTTTCCCTGCTTTTTCTATAAAATTCTCAAACGGAAGCATTAATTCCTTCTCACCATACAGAAAAATCCCCTTTTCGCTCAAGTCCTGAATTTTCTCACCAAGCTCCCAGTTGATTGTCTTTGCTCTTTCTGCTAGCCTCTTTGGCTCGTGAACAAAAATCATCTTTGAATTGTCAAAGTAGTTTAAAAGAGTATAAATTCCGTCATATACCAACGGAGCATATTTATCTATTGCCGAAAACTCTCTGCCGGTTAAAATAGCCTCAATATCCTGAGATATGATTTCTGAAAAGTCACCCTTCTTCTTTTTTAATGCTTCAAGTTTCTTCTGTAACTGTTGCGAAATATCAATCCTTTTTTCTTTCGTTAAAATTGCTTCTCTGCACGGCAAAATCATTGCTTCATCTGCAGAGTTCATCGTTCTTTGCGACACATAATCAAATATTCTCACAGAATCTACTTCATCATCAAAAAATTCTATTCTGTAAGGAAAATCCTCAGCAGGCGAAAATACATCAATTATTCCGCCTCTTACTGAAAACTGTCCGCATCCCTCAACAACATCGCCTCTTACATATCCCATATCCACAAGCTTAGAAGAAAGCTTTTCAATGTCATAAACCTCTCCCGGTTTAATGGCAAGAGTGTTTTGTGAAAGTACTTCGGGCGGGATTGTATAGCCAAGACACGCATCGAGTGATGTTACAACAATAGAGTTGTCAAGTGAATTAAGAGTTCTTATTCTTCTATGTTCCCTGTGATGCCCTAATGCATCAATATTATAGTAAACATATTCTCTTGCAGGGAAATACCTCACCTTATCTGTGAAAAATTTTAAATCACTAAAAAGTTTTTTTGCCTCATCCTCCGAATACATAACAACAAGCGCTCCCCCATCATCACAGGTTGATGTGATAAAATGAGAAAGCGCAGACTCAACAATCCCCGCTACTGAAACAGGGGGATTGGTTAATGCATTCTTAAATTGTTGAAAATCTTTGTTTTCATATAAAATATCAGAAAACTTCATAATTATCAAGCCTTTGTATTATGTTTATTCATAGCGTAATCAATACCGTTTTCAATAATATCAATAACTGCATCAGCAACCTTTATTATAGCCTTTTCCAATACAGGAATTTCGTCTTTAGAAAATCTTCCTATAACAAAATTCACCATATCCATATTTTCGTTAGTAGCAGAGCCTATCCCAATTCTTATTCTTGCAAATTCTTCGGTCTTTAGTCTGTTGATTATAGATTTCAGTCCATTATGACCGCCTGCTCCGCCCTTGGTGCGAATTCTTATTCTTCCCCTCTCCAACGACATATCATCAGATATTACAATAACATTTTGGGGAGGAATTTTAAAGAAATTGCAAAATTCTATAATGCTGTCTCCTGACAAATTCATATATGTCTGCGGTTTTAAAAATATAACCTTTTCACCTTTTATATTCTTTTCACCATAAATTCCTTTAAATTTTAATTTGTTTATATTAACACCATTCTTAACTGCAATATAGTCTATCGCTTCAAACCCGATATTATGTCTTGTCATTCTGTATTCGTTTCCGGGATTTCCTAATCCAACTACTAAATACATTCTATTATCCTCTCTTATCCTAAGCACTCTAAATCTTTATTTATTTGTTCAACCAATTCATCAGATGAATTAAATTTTATTTCTTCTCTTATTCTTTTGTCAAATAAAACCCTTACAGATTTGTTATATAAATCACCTGAAAAATCAGGAATATGAACCTCAAGTGTTCTTTTTTTGGCATCAAATGTGGGATTTTTCCCTATGTTTATAAGACATTTATATTTTTTTTGATAAGTTTCAAATATCCCTGTATAAACCCCGTCAGACGGAATTAGTTTATCTTTTGAAAAACTTACATTAGCAGTCGGAATACCCATTTTTGTACCATTTTGTTTTCCTTTTTCAACTATTCCCAAAACAGCATACATATTACCGAGATGCTTTTTTGCTTCAAACGTTTTTCCTTCCTTTATAAGTTCTCTTATTTTTGTACTTGAAACAGGCTCTTTATCAATGTCAACACACGGAATTATTTCACCATCTATGCCATTTTCTTTGCACATTGTCAACAGAGTTTTACTGTCCCCCGATGCCTTATAGCCAAATGTATAATCATATCCTGCAAATAATGCTTTTGCATTTAATTTATCTGTCAGAAATGAGAAAAATTCTTGACAGCTCATTTTCATTGTTTCTTCATCAAATTCCTTTATGAAAACAAAATCAATTCCAAGCTCCTCAATAAGTTGTTTTCTTTCTTCTGTTGTAGTCAAAAGCTTTATATCTTCTTTAAAAAAAGTTTTTGGATGACGGTCAAACAAAAGAACTCCGGCGAATAACCCTTTTTTCTTTGCATAGCTCCTACATTTTTCAATTATTTTTCGGTGTGCAATATGAAGACCATCAAAGTTTCCAAGTGCCAATGCACAATCTTTCATTTCTTCAAAAGCTGTTATGGTTTTCATATTGACCCCCCCAATCTAATTCCAAAATGCTTTTATTAGTGTAAGTCGCTCTTCAACACATCGGGATAAGCATAAAAATTTTGAATTCTCATCATACACACGATAAGCCTGACCCTCTTTTAAACCTTTATATCTTACCCTTACACCGTTAACTATAAACCCTTTTTCTCTTTCATTCACAGTAACGCTGGGATAAACTTCAAAAACCTTATCGACAGGAATTAGAATATCATTAAACTTTCCTTCTTCATAGAGTTTTATTAATTGTTCAGTGGTGTATGCATCATCAAGCGAAAACCTTCCGCTTTTTATTCTTGTTAGTTTGTTCATATATGCACCGCAGCCAAGCTTCATACCAATATCATCACAAAGCGTTCTGATATATGTCCCCTTTGAACAGCTTACCTCAAAAAGTACAGTTTCCCTTTCCATATCAATTTCCAGAATCTTGACAGAGTGTATTGTTACTTTCCTTTTCTCTCGTTCTATGTTTATTCCCTGTCTTGCCAGCTCATAAAGCTTCTTTCCGTCTTTTTTTATTGCAGAATACATAGGCGGAATTTGTTCAATTTCGCCTACAAAACTCTCTATAGCCTTTTTTATATCTTCCTCGCTGCATAAAACAGGCTGTTCTGTTAATATCTCGCCCTCTGCATCAAGTGTATCTGTTGTCATACCCAATGCAAGCTCTGCCCTGTATGCCTTGTTTTCGCAAGTTAAAAGTTCACACGCTTTTGTTGCATTTCCTATACATACAGGCAAAACTCCCGTCGCTTGGGGGTCGAGAGTTCCTGTGTGTCCCACTTTTTTAATTCCTGTAAGTCTTCTTACAAAACTCACCATATCGTGTGAGGTTTTCGAAGATGGCTTATCAATTATTACAATACCATTCATTGATTAATTTAACTGTTCCCTAACAATATCCTCTGCCTTAGCCAAAGCATCATCAATCTTTGATTCGTCTTTTCCTCCGCCTTGAGCCATATCAGGCTTACCACCGCCTGAACCGCCCGCAATAGCTGTTATTTCCTTAATTATTTTTCCTGCATGAGCACCCTTTGCTAAAGCATCCTTACCTGTCATTGCAACAAATGTTATTTTGCCGTCTGTCAACGCCGCAAAAACGATTACTGCATTGGTATTCTTTGACTTAATATCATCAGCCATTGTTTTTAGAGCATCAGGAGTTTGTGAATCAAATCTTGCACAAATAAGGTCAACATCTCCAATCTTTTGAGCATTGTTCATTATATCCCCTGCCTGTGCTGCTGCCATTTTTGCCTTTAATGCTTCTAATTCTTTTTGTGTATTCTTCAATTCTTCCATAACCGCTTCTGATTTTTTTAAGAGGTCATGTTCTGTTGTCTTTAATGTTTTTGCAACAGTATGGATTTCTTCATCCCTAGCACTGATGTATTCATAAACACCCATACCTGTAACAGCTTCAATTCTTCTTACACCCGCAGCAACGCCGCCCTCAGATAAAATTTTAACCATTCCTGCCTGTGCAGTATTTTTCAAATGACATCCGCCGCAGAATTCAACTGAATAGTCACCCATTGATACAACTCTTACAACATCACCGTATTTCTCGCCAAACTGTGCAGTTGCACCAAGTTTCTTTGCTTCATCAATAGGAAGTTCCTCAATTACTATATCGAGTCCCTCCAGAATTGCTTCGTTAACTTTCTTTTCAACCTCTAAAAGCTGTTCCTTTGTCATAGCCTCGAAGTGTGAGAAGTCAAAACGAAGTCTTTCAGGAGTTACCAAAGAACCAGCCTGAGCGACATGAGTGCCAAGTGTTTCTTTCAAAGCCTTATGCAAAAGGTGAGTTGTTGAATGGTTTCTCTCGATTGCCATTCTTCTCTTTTTGCAAACCTTCATTGTAACTGTGTCACCTATATTGATTTCGCCCTCTACAGCTTCAACATGGTGATAATACAATCCGTTTCCATCTTTTGTTGTATTTGTAACCTTTAATTTTGCATTATCCCTAAAGATTGAGCCTGTATCACCGACCTGACCGCCCATTTCTGCATAGAAAGGAGTTTTGTCTGTTACAACAATGCCGCTTTGTCCGTTTTTGATTGAGCTTGCCTGCTCTCCCTCAGCGGCAACTGCCAAAACCTTTGCATCAATTACAAGGTCATTATATCCACAAAATTCTGTTGCATTTTCAACATTAAATTCGTAACTGTCAGCCCCGTCCCATGATGAGCCTTCTTTTCTTGATGCTCTTGCAGTATCCTTTTGCTCCTGCATACACTTGTTAAAACCGTCAACATCAATATCCAAACCATTCTCTAATGCAATTTCAACAGTCAAATCAAGAGGGAAACCGTAAGTATCATGAAGCTTGAATGCTTCTTCGCCTGAAAGCTGTTTATTACCAGCTTTTTTGGCATCTTCGATATATCCGTTTAAAACTACAAGTCCGTTATCGATTGTTGCATCAAATCTTTCTTCTTCAATCTTTATAATCTTCTTGATATAGTCTCTCTTTTCATCAAGTTCAGGGTAGCCTGACTTTGATTCATCAATTACAGTATCTGCAACCTCAAACAAGAACTGTCTGTCAATGTTCAAAAGCTTTCCGTGTCTTGCAGCTCTTCTTAAAAGTCTTCTAAGAACATATCCTCTACCCTCATTTGACGGAATAACACCGTCAGATACCATCATAACAGTAGAACGTATATGGTCAGTTATAACTCTTAGAGAAACGTCCGTCTTTTCATTCTCTTTATATGAAACACCTGCAATTTTTGAAATGTGTGCCATAACATTTTTAACTGTATCAACCTCAAACAGATTTGCAACGCCCTGAACAACTGCTGCAAGTCTTTCAAGTCCCATACCTGTATCAATGTTTGGATTTTCAAGGCGGTTATAGTTTCCGTCATCGTCCTTATCAAACTGTGTGAACACCAAATTCCACACTTCCATAAATCTGTCACAATCACAGCCTATTTTACAGTCAGGACCACAAGCAAGATGCTCACCCCTGTCCACATGGATTTCAGAGCATGGACCGCAAGGGCCTGTTCCATGTTCCCAGAAGTTTTCCTCTTTGCCCATCTTTACAACTCGCTGAGGGTTCACTCCAACCTCATTTACCCATATATCTCTTGCTTCTTCATCCTCTTCATATACAGTAATCCACAAATCATCCGGATTAAAGCCCATAACTTCTGTTAAGAATTCCCACGCCCAGTTAATAGCTTCCCTTTTAAAATAATCACCAAAAGAGAAATTTCCAAGCATTTCAAAAAATGTTCCGTGACGCGCAGTTTTACCAACCCTTTCAATATCGGGAGTTCTGATACATTTCTGACAGGTTGTAACTCTCTTTTTAGGCGGAACCTCTGCACCTGTAAACCACTTTTTCATTGGTGCCATTCCTGAATTAATCAAAAGCAGGCTGGCATCATTCTGTGGTACAAGCGGAAAGCTTCCCAATCTTAAACAGCCTTTGCTTTCAAAAAAACTTAAATATTTTTCTCTAATTTCATTTAATCCCATTTTTTCCATAAGTATAACTCCTTATAAATCTCTTGCACGCATCAATGCATACCAAACCAATTATATATTATATATAATCGCAGAAAAAAAGTCAATATTATTTGCCTATTTTTTACCCTAACCAACATTCAAAAATTGACATATCTTTGCTTTTATGATAAAATTATTTTATTGAAATCGGGGAGGGATATTTTTGTTATTTAAGCTATTAATTTCATTCCTCCTGGGAATTATTTCCCTCAATTTTTTATCGTGTTGGGATGTATGTGTCTTAACTTTTTGTTTAATAATTTCAAACAGTGTTGTTCTAATAGTTTCTAAAAGCAGGAAATTCTACCGAAATCTTATATTTATCTTTATAATGCTCGGAGCTTTTCTTGGTTTTTATTCATCAAGCTATGAATCGTGCGGACTTTATCCGCTTGAAGATAAATTTATAGAAATATCGGGTTATGTCTATGATATTCCTGTTAAAAACAATGACCGATATACATATATAATCAAAACAGACGGTGCAAAATACAAAGATGAAATATATTATGCGAATGAGTATGTAAAGCTTAATACAGATAAAAAACTGTCTTATGCACAAAATGTAGGTATCAGAGGATTTCTCACAAGAATAAACACTAAAATGAACTACAGTGATTTTGACTATGTTTCATATTTTAAATCAAACGGAATTTTCTATAAAATTTCAGATTTTGAAATTGCAGAAGATAATACTTTCAGGAAAAGCTTTTCACCAAAATATATCTCTGATATTTATAAAACCCGTGTTTCAAATTTTGTTTTGAGGCTTGGCGGCGATGAAGGAGCTCTATTAAAAGCAGTCTTAACAGGTCAAAGAACAGATTTTTCAGATGAATACAAGGATATTTTAATAAAAACAAATACAATAAAAATGCTCTACCCGGCATATCTGCATATACTGCTTATTATTGCCTTATCAGAATTTGTTTTTATGTTTTTTGGCAAGAAAACAAGGGATTATGCAAAAATATTTTTAATTCTGGTTTATGCGTTGATTTTCTCTATAAACTTTTCAGGAGCAAAAACTTCTCTGGCTACTGTTGTTTCGGTAATTGCAGTAAGAAAATACGGGTATTTGCATTTTCCTGATATCTTATCATTGGTACTGCTCGTGCTTTTAGGGTTCAATCCTCTACTTGCGTACAATACAGGATTTATAATCTCTGTTTTAATGAGCTGGGTTTTCTTTATGCTAAGACCTGTTGTTTATGAACGACTAAAAAAAATTAAATCCTACACACTAAGAACAATTCTGACTGTATATATAATATCAACTATCGGAATTCTCCCTATAGGTGCATATTTTTTTAATGCAGTCTCTATTTACAGCGGATTTTTTAATATTATATATTTTCCGCTGATTATTTTAATAATTTTGAGTTTTCCGCTTCTGTGTTTTGAATTTTTATTATTTTCAAGAGGACTCGTTGCTGGTTATGTGATGTCGGGAGCTATATTTATACTTCATAAATTGCCCTATTTAATTGACAAACTGCCATTTTCGCATATCGGAATTGCAAGGCCTGGAATTATTACAGTTATTATGTGCTATCTTGCTGTGATTGTTATAAAGGATTTCAACTTTGGTCATAGACATTTTTTGAGAACAAAGCTCATAATTTCTGCTATTATCGGGACTATAATTTCATCAGCAATAATTGCAGTCTCTTCTTTGGGAACAATGAGTATTAATTTCGTTAATGTAGGACAGGGCGACGGTTGTTATATGAAACTGCCCAAAGGAGAAAATATTATTATTGACGGCGGAGGCGGCGAGGAATTTTCCGACTATGATGCAGGCAAGGAATTGTTTTTGCCGTATTTAAAAACAGAGGGTGCATACAGGATTGATTTAGCCATCCTTTCCCATTACCATAAAGACCATTGTCTGGGTACTATTGCTGCACTTAAAAATCTTGATGTTCAGGCAATTTTAATGCCTGACTATATGCCGGATAGCGAATACAGAAAAGAAATAGAGGCTCTTGCAAAAGAGAAGAATGTTAATATAATATATCCTCAAAACGGCGACACAGTAACCTTTGAATCAGGAGCAAAACTAAAAATAATTTCTGCAGGAAATAATTTTAGTGAAAACGATTCTTCTCTCGTATTTACAATAACTTGCAACAATTTTACCACAATGTTTACAGGAGATGCTTCTTCATATACAGAAAACAAGCATATTAATGACTTTTATGATGTCGACCTTCTAAAAGTTGCACACCATGGTTCAGATACATCAACATCAAATGAATTTTTAAGAAAAATCACTCCCGAATATGCCGTTATCAGTGTCGGAGAGGATAATACATATATGCTCCCCGACAATTTGATTTTAAAGCGTTTGAAAAAACACGGAGCATATGTTATGAGAACGGATAAATTGGGAGATATACGGTTTAAAATATCCAGATACGGTAGTGTGTCTTTTGACTCGTACTATCCCGACACAAAGGATTGGAGGTAATAAAAATGCCGAAAGAATCAGGTATATCTGATTTAAAAAAACAAATAAAGACTGGAATAATAAATGGCGTTTATCTTCTTTACGGACAAGAGATTTTCGTAAAGGACAGCTATCTGAAAAAAATGACTGAACTTATTGATGATGGCGGAATGCCTGATTTTAACAAGATAATTATAGATGCCCAAAAAGCAGATTTATCTGAAATTGATGATGCTATCGAAAGCTTTCCTATGATGTGCGAAAAGAAGCTGATTTTATTGAAGGATAGCAGAATATTTAAAAATCCAAAAGAGGAAGTAAAAGAATACTGGTCAAAACGCCTTGATTCAATGCCTGATTATGTTGTTTTGATATTCGATGAAAAAGAAGTTGACAAACGAAGTGCTCTTTTAAAGAAAATAGCAAAATGCGGTTTGGTATGCGAATTTGAAATAATGAGTCAAAATGATACTGTCACATGGGTGGAACGACAGGTTTTGAATAACGGTAAAAAAATTGATAAGGGTGTAGCTGAATATTTTGTGAGTGTCTGCGATGAAGGTCTATCGAATGTTAAAAACGAACTTGATAAACTTTTATCTTATTGCGATAAGCAAATTGGCAAAAGCGATGTTGATAAAATAGTTTCGAAAGCTGTTGGAGTTAAGGTTTTTGAACTGACTAACCACATTATGGCAAAAAACCCCGATGGTGCAATGAAAATTCTTTCTGATTTAAAAACAGTTAAGGAACCGGCATTTAAAATATTATATCTGCTTTGCGGAACTTTTGATAAAATGCTCAGAAGTTCATTATTACTTGCTGAGGGCAACAGCTATCAGGATATTGCATCAAAAATAAAAGTTGCTCCCTTCGTTGCACAAAAATATGCAAATTCAGCAAGAGGCTTTGGCGAAAATTATCTGACTGAAAGAATAATTGCTGCAGCAAATATTGATTTGCAAATTAAAAACGGTCAGATTGGCGACTGGGAAGCATTGGAATTATTTGTTATAGACAGTTGTGAAAAAATTAATTAAAATAACATAATTGACATAAAAATACTGATATGGTACAATTAGAAAAATATACTAAAGGACAGATGCGTTATGCCAATAAATAATTATTCAAATATAACACCACAGATTGATTCATTAGCAAAATTATGTGTGCAAAACAGTAATATTGATCCGAAATTATACGAAGTACATCAAGTCAAAAGAGGCCTTCGTGATTTAGACGGAAAAGGTGTGGTGACAGGTCTTACTGAAATTTCAACAATCCTTTCATCAAAAACCGTTAATGGTGAAAGTGTGCCCTGTGAAGGTGAATTATACTATCGTGGAATTGATATAAATAAACTTGTTGACGGTTTCACAAAAGATAACCGTTTTGGCTTTGAAGAAACTGTATATCTTTTATTGTTCGGTGAATTACCAAACAAAGAACAACTCAAAGAATTTTATCAGATTATAGCTGATTACAGAACATTGCCGACTAACTTTGTTCGTGATGTGATAATGAAAGCACCTAATGAAGATATAATGAATTCTTTAGCAAGAAGTGTTCTTACTCTTTATTCCTATGATAAAAACGCCAATGACCTTAGCATTAACAATGTTTTAAGACAATGTATTCAGTTGACTGCAAACTTTTCATCACTTGCTGCCTATGCTTATCATGCGTACAGACACTATATTCTTGGCAGAGGGCTTTATATTCACAATACTAAGCCGGAGCTCTCAACTGCTGAGAACCTTCTTCGTCTTATTCGCCCTGATAAGAAGTTTACTGAACTTGAGGCAAAACTTCTTGATATGGCACTTGTTCTCCACGCAGAGCACGGCGGAGGTAACAACTCAACTTTTACAAACCATGTTGTTACATCATCAGGAACAGATACCTATTCTGCAATGGCAGCATCACTATGCTCATTAAAGGGGCCTAAACATGGTGGTGCAAACATAAAGGTTAAACAAATGCTTACAGATATCCAAAAACACATCAAAGACTTCAATGATGATGAGGAAATATCTGCATATCTTTTGAAGATACTTAACAAAGAAGCCTTTGACCGTTCAGGTCTTATTTATGGAATGGGGCATGCTGTTTATTCACTTTCTGACCCAAGAGCAAACATATTTAAAAATTATGTTGAAAAACTCTCAGTCGAAAAAAACAGACACGAAGAATTTGTTCTATATAACAATGTTGCAAGAATTGCAACAAATGTTATTTCTCAAAAAAGAAAAATATATAAAGGTGTTAGTCCTAATATTGACTTTTACAGTGGTTTTGCTTATTCTATGTTAAATATTCCTGATGAATTATACACACCTTTGTTTGCTGTTGCAAGAATTGCCGGTTGGAGTGCGCATAGAATTGAGGAGCTTATAAACACAAACAAAATCATAAGACCTGCTTATAAGTCTGTTGCACAGACAAGGGACTATGTTTCATTAGAAAATAGATGTTAAAAATGGAGTGATTAAAATGAGTATAAGAATTGGAATTTTAGGTTACGGAAACCTCGGCAAAGGAATTGAATGTGCTATAAAACAAAATGACGATATGGAGCTTTGCGGAGTATTTACAAGAAGAAATCCTGAAACGGTAAATATACTTACAGAGGGTGTAGGGGTTTATTCTATTGATGAATTAATTAATAAAAAAGATGAAATAGATGTGTTGATTTTATGCGGAGGAAGTGCTACAGACCTTCCACATCAGACTCCTGAATATGTGAAATATTTTAATGTTGTTGACAGTTTCGACACTCATGCAAAAATCCCTGAACATTTTGAAAATGTTGATAAACATGCAAAGGAAAATAACCATATAGGAATAATCTCAGTCGGCTGGGATCCCGGTATGTTTTCACTTAATCGTCTGTATGCAAATGCTATACTTCCCGAAGGTAATGATTACACCTTCTGGGGTAAGGGTGTAAGCCAGGGACATTCAGATGCTATAAGAAGAATTGAGGGAGTTATTGACGCAAGACAATATACAGTTCCCGTTGAAGACGCTGTCAATGCAGTTAGAAACGGCGATAACCCTGAATTAACCACAAGACAAAAGCATACAAGAGAATGTTATGTTGTAGTTGAGGACGGCGCTGACAAAATCCGTATCGAGAATGAAATTAAAACTATGCCTAACTACTTTGCAGACTACGATACAACTGTTACCTTTATAACAATGGAAGAATTAAAGAAAAATCATTCAGGAATTCCTCACGGCGGTATGGTTATAAGAAGCGGAAAAACGGGTTGGAACAAGGAAAATTCCCATATAATTGAATACAGTTTAAAACTTGATTCTAATCCTGAATTTACAGCATCTGTTATAGTTAGTTATGCAAGGGCAGCTTATAGACTTTCAAAGGAGGGTCAGAACGGTTGCAAAACAGTTTTTGACATTGCACCTTGTTATATTGCAAAGCAGTCAAATGATGAACTTAGAAAAACATTACTATAAAAAGGTTGGGTATCCGAATGGAAAACTTGATTTTATCATTCAATGTAATTATGCCGATATTTTTAATGATGATTTTAGGATACATATTAAAAAAAATCGGAATATTTGATAAATATACAATAGAAAAAATAAATAAATCTATATTTAAAGTATTTTTACCACTTTTAATATTTTATAATGTCTATACATCAGAAATTGCAGTTGTTTTTAATCTCCTTCTTATTCTGTATTCTGTAATATCAATAATTGTCGTTTTCTTACTCTCATTATTGTTTGTCACACTTACAGTAAAAGACAACTTTAAAAGAGGAGTTTTAATACAGGGAATATTCAGAAGTAATTTTGTAATTTTCGGAATACCTCTGTCAGTTTCTCTCTATGGCAACGAGATAATTGGAACTGCTGCTGTTTTAATAGCTGTCATTACCCCGCTTTTTAACTTGCTTTCAGTTATTGTTCTCGAAATTTTCAGAGGAACAAAACCAAACTTTTTAAAGATAATAAAAGGTATAATCACCAACCCTTTAATAATCTCCTCCATAGTAGGACTGTCGGTATTATTTTTAAAAATTAAATTACCTACATTCATCGAAAAAACTGTATGTGATATATCAAAAGTTTCAACACCTCTTGCGCTAATTGCGCTCGGTGGCTCAATAGACCTCACAAAAGTAAAAAACAACATAACACACCTTATTATAGGAATTACAGGAAAACTAATCGTAACTCCTGCCATCATTCTAACCACAGGGATTTTATTAGGGTTTCGAAATGCAGAGCTTGCAATACTTATTGCTCTGTCCGCTTCCCCTGTTGCTGTCTCATCATTTACTATGGCACAACAGATGGATGGTGACTCTGAACTTGCGGCACAGTTGCAAATGTTCGGAACAACTATTTGTATAGTTACGGTTTTCTTCTGGATATTTATATTAAAACAGTTCAATTTTATGTAGAAAAAAAGGCTTAATTCTTTCGAATTAAGCCTTTAATTTTTTATCTATCGCCTCTGCGGCAGTTTTACCTGCACCCATAGCCAGAATTACTGTTGCAGCACCTGTAACTGCATCACCGCCTGCATAGACAAACGGTTTTGTTGTCGCACCACAATCATCTGCAATAATACATCCGCGCTCATTTGTTTCAAGACCATCGGTTGTTTTCTTAATTAAAGGATTTGGTGTCTGACCTATTGCAACAATGGCAGTATCAATATCTAATATGTGTTCTGAACCCTTTATTTCAATCGGTTTTCTTCTTCCCGATTTATCCGGTTCACCTAATTCCATTTTAATAAGTTCAACACCCTTTAGCCAGCCATTTTCATCACCAATAAATCGCTTAGGATTTTCTAAAAGCAAAAACTCTATACTCTCTTCCTCGGCATGGAGAATTTCTTCCTTTCGGGCAGGTAGTTCATCCATTCCTCGTCTGTAGACTATATAAACATTCTCGGCTCCAAGCCTTTTTGCACTTCTTGCCGCGTCCATGGCAACATTTCCGCCGCCAAATACTGCTGCATTTTTACCTACATATACAGGGGTGTCATATGCAGGAAATTTATATCCCTTCATTAAATTTATTCTCGTCAAAAATTCGTTGGCTGAATATACTCCATTAAGGGTTTCTCCCTCAATTTTCATAAATGACGGCAATCCTGCACCTGACGCAATATATACTGCATCATATCCAAATTCTTCAAGCAATTCGTCAACTAAAATTGTTTTGCCGATTATGACATTGGTTTCAATTTTAACACCGTATTTTTTGAGTTTCTCGATTTCCTTTTGAACAATATCTTTTGGAAGTCTGAACTCAGGAATTCCATACATCAAGACTCCTCCGGCTGTATGGAATGCTTCATAAACAGTAACATCATATCCTAATTTGGAAAGACTTCCTGCACAGGTAAGCCCTGAAGGACCTGAACCGACAACTGCTACTTTTTTACCATTCTTTTCAATCGCCTTTATATCGTCACTTCCGTTTTCCAAATGATAATCCGCTGCAAACCTTTCAAGTCTGCCAATTCCTACAGGCTCACCTTTAATCCCTCTAACACATTTCGATTCACACTGGCGTTCCTGCGGACAAACTCTTCCGCATACTGCAGGAAGCGAATTTGTTTCGGTTATTTTTCTATAAGCTTCCTCAAATTTTTCTTCAGCAATTAGCTTAATAAATTCAGGAATTTTGACTGAAACGGGACATCCATTAACGCATGGACTGTTCTTACAGTTTAAGCATCTTTTTGCTTCATCAACAGCCATCTCTTTAGTATATCCTGTTGTTACTTCTAAAAAATTTTTATTTCTAATATCAGGTGCCTGCTCAGGCATCGGATTTTTTTTATCAGACATATTCGGCATCTGACACATTCCTTTCGTTAATTAATCCCAATTCTGCAATGTGAGTGTTCTTCGGATTCTTTTTCATACTTTTTAAACATCTGCTGTCTTTTTAAAGCTGCATCCCAATCTATTTTATGACCATCAAAATCAGGACCGTCAACACAAGCAAATTTTACCTCTCCGCCAACAATCACTCTGCAACCTCCACACATTCCTGTTCCGTCTATCATAACAGGGTTCATCGAAACTGTTGTGGGTATATCATACCCTTTTGTGATATCGCAAACAGCTCTCATCATAAATAACGGACCGATCGCTATAACCTCATCAAATTTCTCTCCATTATCAAGAAGTTCTTTTAATCTATCGGTAACAAATCCTTTTGTTCCGTTTGATCCGTCATCAGTTGTGATTATTAAATTATTGGAAACAGCTTTTAATTCATCTTCCAAAATTATAAAGTCATTATTTCTAAATCCTGCAATAACAGTTACTTCTGCTCCCATTTTATTAAGCTTTTTAGCCTGTGGGTATGCAATGGCTGTTCCCAGTCCTCCTCCTATTACTGCCACTTTTTTTAATCCGTCAAGTTTTGTCGGCATACCCAAAGGTCCCGCAAAATCTAAAATAGTATCATTTTCATTAAGCTTGGAAAGCTCCTTTGTTGTCTTTCCCACCGCTTGAACTATTATTGTCACAATCCCCTTTTCTCTGTCAAAATCTGCTATTGTAAAAGGTACTCTTTCACCTGTTTCATCTATCCTTAAAATTATAAACTGTCCCGGCTCTGCCTTTTTCGCAACAAGCGGGGCTTCAATCTCCATCAAAAAAATCTGAGGATTTAAGTTTATCTTTTTTATAATTCTATATGACACTGTTCTGCCTCCAAATCATAGAATATCTCTATTATAATAATATATTTTGGCTATAAAGTCAATGAAATTTTCAAATAAAACTGACACCGCAAATCCTGCGATGCCAGTCTGTTTATTAAGCCAAAAATTTAAATTAGATAATTCCCTGTGCAAGCATAGCTTCTGCAACCTTTAAGAAACCGGCAATATTGGCTCCTGCCATAAGATTACCTTCCATTCCGTATTCCTTGGCAGCCTCAGCACAGCTATTGTAAATATTAACCATAATACCGTGAAGTTTTTCGTCAACTTCTTCAGCAGACCATGAATAACGCGCACTGTTCTGACTCATTTCAAGAGCTGATACGGCAACACCGCCGGCATTAACTGCCTTTGATGGAGCAAGAACAACATTGTTTTCCTTCAAATATTCTAAAGCTTCATTTGTTGTAGGCATATTTGAAACTTCTATGTAATACTTAACACCGTTAGCAACAATCTTCTTTGCTTCTTCAATTCCAACTTCGTTCTGTGTAGCACAAGGCATAATTACATCTGCCTTAACACCCCATGGCTTTTCGCCTGCATGGAACTCTGCACCAAACTTATCAGCATAATCCTGAACTTTATCACGACCTGATGCACGCATTTCAAGCATATATGCTGCCTTTTCCTTTGTGATACCGTCTTTATCATAAACATATCCGTCAGGACCTGAAATTGTAAGCACCTTACCACCAAGGTCGTTAATCTTCAATACTGCACCCCATGCAACATTACCAAAGCCTGACAATGCAAATGTCTTACCCTTAATATTATCTCCGCAGCCCTTTAATACTTCATCACAGTAATAAACTGCACCGTAGCCTGTTGCTTCAGGTCTTACATAACTTCCGCCGTAAGAAATACCCTTACCTGTCAAAACTCCGTTTTCAAATGAGTTACAAATTCTCTTATATTGACCGAACAAATATCCGATTTCTCTGCCGCCAACACCAATGTCACCTGCAGGTACATCAACATGAGAACCGATATGACGGTGAAGCTCTGTCATAAAGCTCTGGCAAAATCTCATAATTTCTCCGTCGCTCTTACCTCTTGGGTCAAAGTCTGAACCACCCTTACCACCGCCGATAGGAAGGCTTGTAAGTGAATTTTTGAAAGTCTGTTCAAATCCCAAGAACTTAATTACACTAAGATTTACAGATGGGTGGAAACGAAGACCGCCCTTATATGGTCCGATTGCACTGTTAAACTGTACTCTGTAACCTCTGTTAACCTGAACATTACCATTGTCGTCAACCCATGGAACTCTGAACATAATCTGTCTGTCAGGCTCTACCATTCTCTCAAGCAATGCAGCCTTTTCATATTCAGGGTGTTTTTCAATTACAGGCTTTAGTGTTGTTAAAACCTCTGTAACAGCCTGTATAAATTCAGGCTCTGTAGAATTTTTCTTTTTGAGTTCGTCTAAAACTCTTTCAACATAAGACATCAAAAATTCCTCCCTCTATTTTCAGTCAAATACATTATATTGACCAAAATTGCCACTATATTATTTAAATAAAAATTATTATAACACTGTTTTGCAATTTACGCAACAAAAAATTTCAAAAAGTGCTAATATTCACAAAAAATTTTCAAAATTTATATAGTTTTTTTGATGTTTTAGAAAATATTTGTTTCAATTTGTTACATAAATATATTTTTATGGTATTCTTTA
Organism: Clostridia bacterium; assembly: GCA_045645365.1. GTDB lineage: Bacteria > Bacillota > Clostridia > UBA1381 > UBA1381 > RGIG1988. The sequence goes on from JAZRIR010000018.1 coordinate 99,518, forward strand.
ACATAAAAATCTCCCGAATAATTCGAGAGATTTATTTTTTTAATAAAAGCAAGTCTATAAGCCGGGTTCTGTATTAGACGGTCATCTATCTGTGGCGATGCATTACTGCAACGCTCAAGCCATCATTCGCGATATGCCGAGCAGGCTTAAAATCGCAGTCGATGTTGCTCCGGATGGGGTTTACACGGGAATGCAGTTACCATCTTCCCTGTGAGCTCTTACCTCACATTTCCACAATCGCCAAAAAAACTGGCATTTATTTTCTGTTGCACTATCCTTGGAGTCGCCTCCACCGGGTATTACCCGGCACCCTGCTCTATGGAGCCCGGACTTTCCTCACGCACTTTCGTGCCCGCGACCATCTGACTTACTTTCCTAGTATATTAACATTTTTATTTTTGTTTGTCAAGAATTCATTTACTTTTACTCACATTTATATTATAATATACTCATTAACTCTTGGGAGGAACAAATGAAGCTTAAAACCCACGACCTTACTGTAACGGCAATTTTTTCTGCAGTCATTTGTATTTTGTCTGTTATTACAATTCCAGTCGGCGCTGTACCAATCTCTCTATCGCTGTTTGCTATTATGCTTTCTGCGATTTCTTTGGATGAAAAAAAAGGTGTTTTATCTTGTTTTATTTACCTTTTTATCGGAGCTATGGGTATTCCTGTTTTCTCAGGCTTTCGTGGCGGACTTCATATTCTTTTTGGTCCGACAGGCGGATTTATCATTTCTTATATTTTTGTTGCTCTCATTATGTCCTTCACATCACAAAAAACAAACAAAAAACTCACCCTATTTATTTCCGGCCTATTATCACTTGCCGTTTGTTACCTACTCGGCAGTCTTCAATACGCCCTCATTTCAAAGGTGAGTTTTTATAATTCATTATCTGTTTGTGTCTATCCTTTTGTTGTCTTCGATGTTTTAAAAGCTATACTGGCTATTAACATCGGTATTAAACTCAAAAAACTTATTTAACTTCGTTAAGTTCAATAACCTCTGTATTTTCAAATGTAAGCTTTTCTTCCATAACCTCAACCAATGCACCGACAGTATCCAAAGATGTCATCATCGGAATTGAACATTCTGCGGCACATCTTCTCATTCTGAAACCGTCTGAATGTGCATTGTTTGCTTTTTGAGGAATGTCAACAACCATATCAACCATTCCGCTTCTGATTATATCAAGTACATTTGGAACACCCTCGGAAATCTTCTTACAGGTTTCAACCTCTAAACCATTTTCGTTCAAGTATTTTGCAGTTCCTGCAGTAGCAATGAACTTGCAACCCATCTTAGAAAATCTCTTTGCCATTGGCAAGAAATTTTCCTTATCTATTTCTCTGATTGATACCAGAATTCTTGATTCACTCTTTGGAATTGGTGTTCCAGCAGCAACAAAGCCCTTAAACATTGCTTCCTTGAAGCTGTTACCAACACCCAAAACTTCACCTGTTGAACGCATTTCTGGTCCCAAGCTCACTTCAACTCTAGGAAGCTTTTCTGTTGAGAATACAGGCACCTTGATTGCAACTGTGTTAGTTTCAGGTGCTATTCCTGTTTCATAACCCATATCCTTTAGGGTTTCACCAAGCATAATTCTTGTTGCAATATCAATAACAGGTACATTTGTTACCTTTGTGATATAAGGAACTGTACGGCTTGAACGAGGGTTAACTTCGATAATATAGAGTTCATCTCTGAATTCGATAAATTGAATGTTAATCATACCGATAACCTTTAGTTCAACTGCTATTTTATATGTCACATCTTTTATCTTTTCAATAATGTGAGGTTTTACATTCTGCGGAGGATAGATTGAAATCGAGTCACCTGAATGTACTCCGGCTCTTTCAAGATGCTCCATAATGCCTGGAATTAATACATCTGTTCCGTCACAAATTGCGTCAACTTCCAACTCTCGTCCACCAAGATAACGGTCAATCAAAACAGGATTATCCTGATCTTTTTTGAATGCATCTGACAAATATCTTACCAAATCATCTTCATTTCTTGTGATTTCCATACCCTGTCCGCCAAGTACATATGAAGGACGAACCAACAAAGGATATTCCAATCTGTTTGCCTCTTCAATACCCTCTTTAACTGACCATATAGCCTTACCTTTTGGTCGCTTAATGTTTAGCTTTTCCAATAAGTCATCAAACTTTTCTCTATCTTCCGCTTCATCGATATGCTTTGGCTGTGTTCCCAAAATCGGAACATTCATTCTGTCAAGGAAGTTTGCAAGCTTGATTGCTGTTTGTCCTCCAAACTGCAATACTACACCGTCAGGCTTTTCAAGCTCAATTATGCTATATACATCTTCCTCTGTCAATGGTTCAAAATAAAGTTTGTCGGAAGTATCAAAGTCTGTACTTACTGTTTCGGGATTGTTATTGATTGTGATTGTTTCAATTCCTGCTTTCTTTAAAGCATAAACGCTGTGAACGCTACAGTAGTCAAATTCGATACCCTGTCCTATTCTAATAGGTCCTGAACCAATTACAATAACCTTTTTCTTATCACTCGGAATTGCTTCGTTTTCCTCGTCATAGGTAGAATAATAATATGGAGATACTGCATCAAATTCGCCTGCACATGTATCAACCATTTTATAAACAGGTATTACACCAAGCTCTTTTCTCTTTGTGCAAACATCGGATTCTGCACAGCCGATTAACTGTGAAATACCCTTGTCTGAGAAACCGAGTGTCTTGTATTTCTTCATTACATCGTAATCAATATCATTGATTGACAATTTTTTGAGTTCTTCTTCAGCATTTACTATGTTCTTGATTTTCTGTAAGAAGAACATATCCATTCCTGTAATTTTTGCGATTTTTTCCATAACATAACCGCGTCTGATTAACTCTGCCAAATCAAAAAGTCTTTCATCATCAGGAATACAAACTCTGTTTACAAGTTCCTCTAATGTACGGTTTTTCGAGCTTTCTCTCTCCAGAGTAAACTGACCGATTTCAAGCGAACGAACACCCTTTAAAAGTGATGATTCAAAGCTATTACCAATAGCCATAACCTCACCTGTTGCCATCATCTTTGTGCCAAGCTTTCTCTTTGCATTAAAAAACTTGTCAAATGGCCATTTCGGTATTTTTGTTACAACATAATCAATTACAGGCTCGGCTGATGCATAGGTTGAACCTGTTACTGCATTTTTGATTTCGTCGAGATTATAACCCAATGCAATCTTTGCATTGACCTTTGCTATAGGATATCCTGTTGCTTTTGATGCTAATGCTGAAGAACGGCTCACACGAGGGTTAATTTCAATTACTGCATAGTTAAAGCTTTCAGGGTCAAGTGCAAACTGGACATTACATCCGCCCTTGATTTCAATAGAGCTGATGATATCAAGCGCTGCCTGTCTTAACATATTATATTCTTTAGGTCCAAGAGTCATTGCAGGTGCAACAACTATTGAGTCGCCTGTATGAACACCGACAGGGTCAACATTTTCCATTGAGCATACTGTGATGCACTTACCCGAAGCATCTCTTATGACTTCAAATTCAATTTCCTTCCAACCCTTTATTGATTTTTCCAAAAGAGCTTGTCCCACACGGGATAAATGTAAGCCCTGTGACAAAATTTCAACAAGCTGTTCAGGATTTTCTGCAATTCCGCCACCTGTTCCGCCAAGCGTATATGCAGGTCTTACAATTACAGGATAACCAATTTTTTCTGCAAATTTTAAACCACTGTCAACATCTGTTACAATTTCACTAGGTGCGATAGGCTGGTTTGTTCTCTCCATCAATCTCTTGAAGCTGTCACGGTCTTCTCCCTCTTTGATAGCTTCGATTGATGTGCCGATTACCTTAACATTATATTTATCCAGAATTCCTCTGTCATAGAGTTCACAAGTCATATTAAGGCCTGTCTGTCCACCCATTCCTGCGATAACTGAATCAGGACGTTCCTTCTCTATTATCTTTTCAAGGTATTCTATTGTTATTGGCTCGATATATGTTTTATCCGCCATACCTCTGTCTGTCATAATTGTTGCAGGGTTTGAGTTTACCAATACAACCTCAATTCCCTCCTCTTTAATTGCCGCACAAGCCTGAGTTCCTGAATAGTCAAATTCAGCAGCCTGTCCGATTACTATCGGACCTGAACCGATTACAAGTACTTTTTTAATGGATTTATCTAATGGCATATTACTCTACCTCCTTAAAAAATGCCCTAACTTCTTCATCAGTCGCATCCCCCGAAATTATAACTGCCTTCATCTCTTTTTTATCACGAAGTTGTTTAGCTAACGCTCTTGTATCGACTCCTGACAAACCTACTATTTCATTTTGTTTGAAGAAATCTTCCAATGTCATTTCCATTCTGAAATTTGACGGAAAATCACATTTTTCCCTTACTATCATTGCCTTTGGTGTTACTTTATTTGTTCCTATATCTTCGCTATTGATACCATAATTACCTATCAATGGGAATGTCATAACAACCATCTTCCCATCATATTGTGAATCTGTCAAAACACTCTGGTATGCTACCATTTCTGTTGAGAAAACAATCTTTCCTCCTACTTTCTGAGTGCTGCCAAATAGATTCCCTGAAAATCTTTTTCCGTTTTCCAAAATCAACTGCGCTTTCATATTTCCACACCTTTCCGAAGTCTTAAAAGAACAATTCTTATTACTGATATATCTATTTTTATCCATAAAAGTCCATTTTATTTATTTTAACATAATTGACGAAAACTGTCAATTATTTTCATATTTTCTTATAACCAAAATTTTATATATTTTTGTTTAAATTTTTTGTTAATTTAGTTGAATTTTAATCAAAATAAGTGTATAATTAAAAGTGTGGAATTATAATGATACTTGGAGGCAAAATTATGGCTGATTACAAAACAAATTACGAAAGATGGCTCAATTCTTCCAACGTTGATAATGAAACAAAAAACGAGCTATTATCTATAAAGGAAAATGAAAAGGAAATTGAAGAACGCTTTTATAGAGAATTAGAATTTGGCACTGCAGGAATGAGAGGAATCTTAGGCGCAGGAACAAACAGAATGAATGTTTACAATGTCAGAAAGGCTACAATGGGTGTCGCAAAAAGAGTTTGCGACCTTGGGACTGATGCAAAAAATGCAGGAGTTTTAATTGGTTACGATACAAGAAACTTCTCAAGAGTTTTTGCAGAAGAAACCGCAAAAGTTCTTGCAGCACATGAAATCAAGGTCTATCTGTTTGATACTGTTCACTCTGTTCCCGAGGTATCTTTCGGAATAAGGGAATTGGGTTGCGCTTTGGGTGTTGTTATCACAGCAAGCCACAACCCAAAGGAATATAACGGCTACAAGGTTTACGGAAATGATGGTGGGCAGTTACCGCCTGCCGCTGCAGATGTTGTTGTTGAGGCAATCAATAACTGCGATGTGTTTGATGATATTAAAATCATTTCAATGCAAGATGCAATGGCTAAAAACCTTATTGAAATTGTTGGTCCTGAACTTGATGAAAAGTTTTTAACCGCAATCCAAACTCAACAGTTAAATCCCGATGCAATCGAAGATGTTTCGGATACGTTCAAGCTTATTTACACTCCTTTCCATGGAACAGGAAGTCGTCCTGTTCAGGAAATTTTAAAAAGAATAGGCTTTAAAAATGTTATTGTCGTTAAGGAACAGGATACTGAGGACGGAAACTTCCCAACAGTTAAATCTCCAAATCCCGAGGACAAAGAGGGCTTTGAAATTGCAATAAAAATGGCAAAGGAAAACGATGTTGATTTAATCATCGGAACAGACCCGGACTGTGACAGAGTTGGTATTGTTGTCCGTGACAAAAACGGCGAATATCAAACATTTACAGGTAACCAGACAGGTGCGCTTTTATGCGAGTATATTTTGTCACAAAAGAAAGCAATAAATACCCTCAAAGACAATTCTGTTATCATTAAAACTATTGTTACTACCGAGCTTGCTGCAGCTATCGCAAATGCCTATGGCGTTGAAATTATGAATGTTTTGACAGGCTTTAAGTATATTGGTGAAAAGATGACTGAATTTGCCAAAACAGGCTCACACACATATTTATTCGGCTTTGAAGAAAGCTACGGATATTTAGCAGGCACTCATGCAAGGGATAAAGACGGCGTTGTTGCAACAATGCTTATAGCTGAAATGGCGGCATATTACAAAACAAAGAATATGTCTCTCTACGAGGCTCTTCTAGATATTTATGACAGATACGGATATTTTGCAGAAAAAACTGTATCCATTACTATGCCGGGTAAAGACGGTATGGAAAAGATGGCAGAACTTTTAAAAGGTTTAAGAACATCACCTATTACAAAAATTAACGGTTTTGATGTTATAAAAACAACTGACTATAACGAACAGACAATTAAAACTGCCGACGGCACTATTTCAAAGCTTGAGGGGCTTCCAAAATCAGATGTTATAAAATACAATTTGTCTGATGAAAAATCACAGCTTATCATCAGACCATCAGGTACAGAGCCAAAAATCAAGTTCTATCTTTCTTCTTCACAGGAAAGTCTTGATAAAGCTAATAAGATTGTTGAGGAAATGCTATCGGACATAAAATCACAGTTAGGACTATAATTGGAGAAAAATTATGAGAATGCGTAAGAAAAAGCATTGTGATGAAAGACTTGAAAGGTGTTCATCACTTTGGATAAAAAATCCTGAGGAATTATCAGGGAAATGGAATGAAATATTTGGGAATGATAATCCAATACACATTGAAATCGGATGCGGCAAGGGACAGTTTGTCTGCCAGATGGCAAAAAATAATCCCAATATTAACTATATTGCAATAGATGTTGTTCCTGATGTTTTGGTTATTGCTTTAGAAAAAGCAACCACACAGGAAGTTCAAAATGTCAGATTTATTATTGCAGATGCAGCAAAACTAAACGAATATTTTGAGTTTGACGAAGTAAAACAGATTTATCTTAACTTCTCTGACCCATGGAAAAAGAATAAGCAGGCAAAACGCCGCTTAACTCATAAAAACTTTTTGGATGTTTATAAAAAACTGTTAAAGGAAGGAAATCTTATTTGCTTTAAAACCGATAATAAACCATTATTTGAGTTTTCACTAAACTCCTTTGCAGAAAATAACTATAAAATGCAAAATATTACCTTTGATTTGCATAATTCAAAGTTTGAGGGTAATGTTATGACGGAATATGAAACAAGATTTGCCCAACAGGGTATGCCAATTTATAGAGTTGAGGCAAAATATATTGGTTGGAAAGATGAATAAAAACAAAAGGATGCAACGAGTGCATCCTTTTGTTCTTTGTTTGGCGACAACATAAAAACATTTAGTTTTTAAAGATTATATCACAATTTGAGATAAATGTCAATATCTCAATTCGAGATTATCTATAATATTATTATAGAGGGTGATATATATGAGGTTAAAAGATTTAAGAGAAGATTTGGATTTAAAACAAAAGGAAATTGCAGAATATCTGCACATTAAACAAAACACATATTCACAATATGAGAATGGTCAGAGACAAGTACCGATTGATGTTTTAATAAAACTGGCTAAGTATTATAATGTATCAACTGATTATATCCTTGGAATTTCTGACAACAGATAACACGACATAAGTCGTGTTATTTTTTTTGCAAAAATTTACATTTTATATTGCCTATTTTGAGGAAATGATATATTATATAATGGAGAAAATGGTGATTAAAATGAATGATAGAAAAGAAAAAATATTAAATTATATAAAAAGCAAGGAATATCTACCGCTGAAGTTTGAAGAAATGGCAGCGGTACTTTGTGTGCCCGAAGAGGATTTTGATAAGTTCTCAAGGATACTTGATGAGCTGGTTTCCGAGGGCAGAATTAAATTATCAAAGAAGAAACGCTATCAGTTGTCTGATAACGAAATTTTATGCGGAACTCTTTTATGTAATGCATATGGATTTTATGCATTTTTTAAGCCTGATGATGAAAATGAAGAAGAAATTTTTATTAGCGGAGAAAAACTAAATGGTGCAATGCACACTGACAAAGTTTTAGTTTCTATAGATATAAAAAATCCTTCAACAGGAAAAAGAGAAGGTCATGTCACAAAAATACTTGAACGGGGAATAAAAAAATTAACAGGTATTATAAAACGCGAGAGAAAAAATGTGTTCTTAGTTGAGTCTGATAACAAAAAAATATATTCTAATGTATTAGTCAATAAGTTGGATGCGCAAGATGCTTTTATTGGTGATAGAGTTTTGATTGAAATTACCGATTACCAAGATAATACTCTTTTTGGAATTGTATCAAAAAATCTTGGCAGCGGTGATGAGATAAGAAGTAATATTGAGGCAATTATTGAAGAACATTCAATTAAGCAGGAATTTGATGAAGAAACCATACTGGAGGCTGAAAAAGCACCAAAAAGAGTATCACTAAAAGAAATCGAAAAAAGGTTTGATTTAAGAGAAAAAACAATTTTCACAATAGACGGTGATGATGCAAGAGATTTTGACGACGCTGTTTCGATTGAAATGATTGGGGACAAGTATCTTTTAGGTGTTCACATTGCAGATGTAACTCATTATGTAAAAGAGGGCAGCTCATTGGATAGTGAGGCACTCATAAGAGGTACAAGCGTGTATCTTGCAGACCGCGTAATTCCTATGCTCCCCAAGGTTTTATCAAACGGCATTTGCAGCTTAAATCCAAAGGTTAACAGACTCACTTTGTCTGTATTTATGAAGATAGATAAAGACGGAAATATCGAATTTGAGTCCTTAAAGAAGAGTGTAATACGTTCCTGTGAGAGACTCACATACAACGATGTTGCTGATATGTTAGAGGGCAAAAAGACCATAAAAAAATATGAATATATTATGCCTGACCTTTTAAATATGCAAAAATTAGCCGAAATTCTTTATAATAGAAGACAAAAAAGAGGTTCAATCAATTTTGATTTTCCTGAGGCAGAAATTATAACAAACGATTTGGGTGAGCCTGTTAATATTATTAAAAGCGAGAGAAGAATATCCCACAAAATGATTGAAGAATTTATGCTTGCCGCAAACGAAACTGTTGCTGAGCTTGCATTCTGGGGAGAAATTCCATTTGTGTATAGAGTTCACGAGCCTCCTACACTTGAAAAAATTCAGGACTTTAATAGATTTTTAATAAATTTTGGCTATGGTTTAAAAGGGAAAATTGACGAAGACAATCCTGTTCATCCTAAGGCATTCCAGCAGGTAGCCGAAAAGATAAAAGGGACAAGAGAAGAAATAATGATTTCTACCTATATGCTCCGTTCCCTGATGAAAGCTGATTACCGTCCTGAAAATGAGGGGCATTTTGGGTTGGCGGCAAAATATTATTGCCACTTCACATCCCCTATCAGAAGATATCCTGATTTAATGATACACCGTATTTTAAAATCGTATATTGACGGTTGGGACAGCAATAAATATTCTGAAATTGTAAAAGAGGCGTCCAAAAATTCAAGTGAGCGTGAACAATCAGCGGAATACTGCGAAAGAGATGTTGACGATATGATGAAAGCAGCCTATATGTCACAGTTTTTAGGAGAAGAGTTTGAGGCAACAATTTCATCAGTCACAGGCTTTGGTATGTTTGTTGAGCTTGAAAACACAGTCGAGGGTCTAATCCGTCTTGCCGATATGAAGGATGACTACTATGAATTTGACGAGGCTTTGAGGACAATAATAGGTAAAAGAGGCTTGAAAGAATACAAAATAGGTGATAAAATAAATGTGGTGTTGGTTAGAACAAATCTTTTGGAAAGGCAGATTGATTTTGTCAGAACAGAAGATTTTGATGGAAAAATAAAGGAAGATAAAAAGCCAATAAAACCTAAAACCAAGAGAAAATATAAATCTAAATTCAAAAGAAAAAGGAAAAGATAAATGGAACAGTTTGAAATAATAATCCCTGTTATATTTGGATTGGAAGCCCTTGTTTCAAGGGAAATAAGAGCACTCGGTTATGAAACCACCTCGGTTGAAGACGGCAGAGTAACCTTTTTAGGAGATTTTGAAGCAGTTTGCCGTGCAAATCTATGGGTAAGATGCGGAGAAAGAGTTATGATTAAAATTGCAGAATTTGAGGCTCGCACATTTACTGAGCTTTTTGATGCAACAAAGGCTGTTGATTGGTCTAAATGGATTCCCAAAGATGCTGCATTTCCTGTGACAGGCTTTTGTTTAAAATCTATACTTGCAAGTATGCGTGATTGCCAATCAATTATAAAAAAAGCGGTAGTTGATTCACTTGGTGCAAAATATTCAATATCTCACTTTGAAGAAACAGGGGCAACATATCAAATCCGTTTCTCAATTATGAAGGACAGAGTAACTCTTATGCTTGACACAACAGGTGACGGTCTTCATAAAAGAGGCTACAGAGCAATTTCTAATGCTGCACCATTAAAAGAAACCATAGCGGCAGCTATGATTATGCTCTCACATTGGAAATATGAATACCCTCTTGCCGACCCCCTTTGTGGCTCGGGAACAATACCTATTGAGGCGGCAATGATTAAAAGAAACATTGCCCCTGGACTAACCCGAAGCTTTTTAAGTGAGCATTTTATACAATGTCCTGAAAAGCTATGGAAAGAAGCAAGAGAAGAAGCTCTTGATTTAAAAAAGAATGTCCCACTACAGATTTTTGCATCAGATATAGATGCAAAAACAGTTGAAATTGCAAAAAATAATGCAATTACCGCAGGAGTGGGCGACGCAGTTATTCCGACTGTTGGTAATGCAGCAGATTTTTATACCGATATTCCCTATGGAACTATTATCTGTAATCCACCATATGGCGAAAGACTTGGTGATGAGGAAATGTGCCGTGAATTATATACTAAAATGGGGAAAGCATTTAAAAAGCTTGACAAATGGTCTTACTATATCTTGACTTCAAACGAGGATTTTGAAAAAACCTTCGGAAAAAAAGCTGATAAAAGGAGAAAGTTATATAACGGAATGTTAAAATGTAATATCTATCAATTTTTTGGAGAAAGACCTCCCAAAATTTTTAAGGAGCCTACGAAATGAAAGTTACAATAACACCTACTAATCTATCAGGAAAGATTAATGCTATTGCGTCAAAATCCTTTACACACAGAATTATGATTGCGGCAGCTTTAGCGGATAAACCCACAAAAATCAACTTAAATACCACATCAGAAGATATAGAAGCAACAAAAGACTGTCTTTTGTCTATGGGTGCAAAAATAGAAAAGGGAGACGGATTAATAATAGTCACTCCCGTTACATACACAAAAAACGCTGTGCTTGATTGCAATGAAAGCGGTTCAACTGCAAGATTTTTGTTACCTGTTGCTGCAACTGTATGCGATGAGTTTACAATGTGCGCAAAAGGCAGACTTCCCGAAAGACCTATGATCCCCTTGATTTCACAAATGAGGTCACACGGTGTAGAAATAAATTCCGACAAAATACCGCTTGATGCAATCGGAAAGCTAAATGGCGGGAGATTTGAAATCCCCGGAGATATAAGCTCACAGTATATAACAGGTCTTTTATTGGCATTGGCTAACTGTTTTGAAAAAAGTGAAATTGTTTTAACATCGCCATTACAGTCAAGGGCTTATGTTGATATAACTATCGATGTTTTGAAAAAGTTTGGGATAGATGTTGAAAGATGCGAAAATTCATTTATCATAGAACCTCAAAAATACATCTCCCCTGAAGAGATAACAGTTGAGGGTGACTGGTCAAATTCTGCTTTCTGGATAGTCGCAAATGAACTATGCGGTAATATTTTTGTTGAAGGACTGAATTTCAACAGCTTACAGGGAGATATGAACATATTGAAAGCAAAAGATTTAACACAGATTGATGCCTCCGAAATTCCTGATTTAGTGCCGATATTGGCAGTTTTAGCCTGCTCAAGAAAGGGAAAGACTGTAATATACAATGCCGAAAGGCTACGAATTAAAGAAAGTGACAGATTAGAAACTGTTAGGAGAAGTCTTTCTTCCCTCGGTGCTGATATTCTAGAAACCACCGACGGTCTTATTATAAATGGAACAGGCTGTCTAAACGGCGGTGAATGTGAAAGCTTTAACGACCACAGAATTGCAATGTCATGCGCCATTGCTTCATGTATATGTAAAAATGAAGTGATAATAAAAGACGCCCAGGCAGTCAATAAATCCTATCCGAAATTCTTCGAGGATTTTGAAAGCCTAGGCGGCAAAATCATTATAGAGTAGTTGTCAAAAAAGTATCTTTATAGGTTATGCAAAGGTTGTCGTGTGCAGCCTTTGCTTTTTTATAATCTCTGAATAATCCAAACACAGTAGGTCCGCTACCACTCATAATAGCTCCATCTGCACCTGAATTCAATAGTTGCTCCTTTATCGTTTTTATAACAGTATATTCTTTTAGAGTAACATCTTCAAATACATTTGAAAGATTATTGCATATTTCCTGATAATCATTATTTCTAATGGCATTTATCATTCTATCAGTATCAGGGAAAATTGTTTTTTCGCATTTATCATATTCAGTATATGCCCATGGTGTTGAAACTGATATTGGCGGTGTTGAAAGTACAATATAGCTCTTTGGCATTGGTGGAATATCGGTCATAATATCGCCTATACCCTCGGTTAGCTTAGTTCCTCCCGAAAGACAATATGGGACATCAGCACCCAGAGTTGATGCAATTTTTAAAAGCTCTTCATCTGAAAACGGGTTTGAATTAAGCATATTGAGGCTCGCCAAAACTGCAGCAGCATTTCCGCTCCCCCCTGCAAGACCTGCTGAAACAGGAATGTTTTTATGAATCAAAATCTTTGCTCCGCCCTTTTTACCTAATGCAGAATAAAATGCTTCACAGGCCTTATATGCAATATTTTTACTGTTTGTTGGCAACCCTTTTTTGTTGGTGGTGATTTTTATTTCACCATCGGTCTTATCAACAATCACAATGTCTGAAAGATTAACACTTTGCATAATTGACCTTAAGTTGTGATAGCCATCTTCTCTCACTCCTATTATATCGAGAATGAGATTTATCTTCGCAAATGAACGAGCCATTGCTCTGTCACCACTTATTGTAATATTATCATAAAGCATAACATACCTCTTTATTTATCAAGTTCCCCGTGTGAAAGCTCAATTATTTGAGTTATTTTTTCATCATTTACAGCATTTTCTCCGCCATTTTTCTTTAAATACATTAAATACTCTATATTCCCCTCAGGGCCTTTTATTGGTGAGTAAGATAAACCAAGCGGTGAAAATCCCGAATCAACAGCATATTTCAATGCATTTTTGCATACCTCAAGATGTACATTTTTATCCTTTACAACGCCTTTTTTCCCTACTTGCTCTCTACCCGCCTCAAACTGCGGTTTGATTAATGCCACAACCTCACCGTTATCGGTCAATAGATTTGATGCTACAGGAAGAACAAGCTTCAATGATATAAATGAAACATCAATAGATGCAAAATCAATTTTTTTCCCTATTTGTTCAGGAGTTACATATCGGATGTTTGTACGCTCCATACTGACCACTCTCTCGTCTTGTCGTAACTTCCACGCAAGCTGACCGTATCCAACATCAACACTAAACACCTTTTTTGCTCCATTTTGGAGCATACAATCGGTAAATCCACCTGTTGATGCACCAATATCCATTGTTACTTTATCAAAAAGAGTAATAGGAAATTCCTTTATTGCCTTTTCCAGCTTTAATCCACCTCGGCTAACATATTTTAATGTTTCGCCCCTGATTTCAGGTTTAGAGGTCAATGGGTCTATCATCATTCCTGCTTTATCGCATTTCTGGTTGTCAATATATACCTGACCTGCCATTATCAGAGCCTTTGCTCTTTCTCTTGATTCTGTCATACCGCTGTCAGTCATATATACATCAAGTCTGATTTTTTCAGCCATTTATTCCCTCCGCTACGAGTTTTCTAAATCGTTTTGCAATCTGTTCTTTGTCAAGATTATAGTAATTATCAAGTTCGGCAACGCTTCCGTGAATAATAGGTGTATTTGGAAATGCCGCTGCTTCAAATTTTAAGTTAAAGTTGTTATCAGCAATAATTGATGAAATAATAGATGCCAATCCCCCGCTGATACTGTGATCTTCAAGCGTCATAACAACATCCGATTTTGAGAGAATTCCCAAAAGTTCTTTAGCTATCGGAACAAGGGTCGGTAAGCTGATAACTTTTATATCAATCTTTTCACTTTCCAGAATTTCTTTGGCATACAATGCGGTTTTTAGCATTCTGCCCGTTGTGATAATTATATTTTTATCGCTTTGTCCGTAGGATATTATCTTATTAGGCTCAAATTTCACAACATCAGGAGTATTCAAACTTCCTCTTGGGTATCTTATTGCAACAGGACCATTATGTTCATTTATTGCATAATCTATCATTTCTTCAAGCTCTTCGAAAGAAGACGGGGAAAGTACCGTCATATTAGGCATATCCGAAAGGAAGGATATATCATAAAGTCCGTGATGTGTTTCACCGTCTGCACCAACTACACCAGCTCTGTCCACAAGGAAAACAGCATGTAAATTCTGCAGACATACATCGTGCAAAAGCTGGTCATAAGAGCGCTGTAAAAATGAGGAGTACACCGCAAAAACAGGTGTTATTCCAGAAGAAGCAAGTCCTGCTGAAAAAGTGACAGCGTGTTGTTCTGTTATTCCAACATCAAAGAATCTTTCGGGATATTTTTTAGAAAATTCATAAAGTCCCACACCCATTGGCATTGCTGCAGTTATTGCAACAAAATCTTTATTGCTATCAGCTAATTTAAGAAGTGTTCTTCCTGCACATTCCGAACAATCGGCATACTTTGATTCCTCTTTCTTTTTAGAAGATGAAGGAGAAATTCCATGCCATTTTTGAGGATTTTTCTCTGCAGGCTCGTAACCTTTTCCCTTTTTTGTTAAAATATGAACCAAAACAGGCTCTCTCATACTTTTTGCAAGGGTTAAAACCTTAACCAAATCGTGTATACTATGACCGTCAACAGGTCCTAAATATTCAATTCCCAAATCATCAAAAAAGGTTGACGGCAAAACACTTAGTTTTATTGCATCTTTCAAAGCAGTAATCCCTCTTTGGGCTTTCCTTCCAACAAACGGAATTCTTCCAAGAAAATTTTTCACAACCCTTTTTGAGTTCTGATAATGATTAGTTTGCCTCAAACTCACAAGGTATTTTGAAAGTCCCCCAACATTTTCAGAAATCGACATCTGATTATCATTTAATACTAATACAAGGGGCGTTTTTCTGTGTCCGACATCATTTAAAGCTTCATATATCATACCGCCTGTCATAGCACCATCGCCAAATATTGCGACAATATTGTCCTTCGTCCCTTTTAAATCTCTTGCTCGTGCCATTCCAACAGCCGCAGAAACAGATGTTGATGAATGCCCTGTATTAAATGAATCATACTCACTCTCATTAGTTTTAGGAAACCCTGAAAGTCCCCCAAAAGTACGGATTGTATCAAATCTATCTCTTCTACCCGTAAGTACTTTATGAACATACGATTGATGACCTACATCCCATATAAGTTTATCATTCGGTGTGTCATACACAAGATGCAACGCAATCGTTAATTCAACTACACCTAGATTTGATGCCAAATGTCCGCCAGTTTTGGTGACATTCTCAACTAAAAATTTCCTGATTTCAGAACATAATTCATCAATCTCAGTCCATTTTAGTTTCTTTAAATCACAAGGTGAATTGATTTTTTCCAGTAAATTATATTTCATATTTATTCCTTCATTTTTAATAAAAATTAAGAACTTATTCCTATCCATAATATAACATAAACCGACAAAAGTGTCAAGTAACTGTTGACAACATCGGCTATTTCCTATACAATATAAGAAAAATCCCAATGGGGGGGCGGTAAAATGAAAAAAATACTAACATCCAAATACGGTTTACTCATATTCTCATTACTTGGCGGATTATCATATTTTATATTGGTTATGATGCTGATTTCAAAAACCAACTATTCATCTCTCTTGGGATTGTTTTTCTTCCCTGCCATAGTATGCGGCGGAGCTTTATGCCTTTTTAAAACTATCAGAAATATGGAAGAGGCTAAGGAGTTTGGCAAAATTAAATCAATTATGGTTATTCATATTTTTGTTTTCCTGCTGGCATTAGCTTATGCTGTCACTTCGGTTATTACAAAATTCTAAAATTACATTTTTAAAATATTGACAAAATGAAATTGTTGTGGTATAATACTCTTGTTATGGCCCGTTGGTCAAGCGGTTAAGACTCCGCCCTCTCACGGCGGCGACAAGGGTTCGATTCCCTTACGGGTCACCAAAAAAGCGTACTGAATTTCAGTACGCTTTTTCTATTAATAATTTGAGCCTTTAATCATTGTTCCAATTCCTGATTTTGTGAAAATTTCAAGAAGCAAGCAATGCGGAACTCTTCCGTCAATGATATGCACGCCGCTGACACCTGAATCAATCGCATCAAGACAGCCTGTAACCTTTGGAATCATACCGCCATTGATTGTTCCATCTTCAATCATTGAAAGAATCTCTTCCTTTCCTGCTTCATAGATTATGTTATTATCTGCATCCTTAATTCCCTCAACATCTGTTAAAAGAATTAGTTTTTCAGCCGCAACTGCCTTTGCAACCGCTGCTGCAACATTATCAGCATTGATATTATAGCTCTGTCCGTTATCATCGATACCGATTGGTGCAATAACAGGAATATATGCATCCTTACTTATATATTCAACAATATGCTTGTCAACATTTATAATCTCGCCAACATATCCTAAATCAATCTTTTTACCGTCAATTTCAGTGAATTTCTTTTCGCACTTTATAAATCCGCCGTCAATTCCGCAAAATCCTACAGCCTTACCACCTTTAATATTTAAAAGTGAAACAATTTCTTTATTTGTTTTTCCAACAAGCACCATCTGTGCAATTCTCATTGTATCCGCATCGGTGACACGGAGTCCGTTTATAAATTCACTCTTTATATTGTTGTCATTTAGTGCCTTTGAAATATCAGGTCCTCCTCCATGAACGACAATAGGATTAAGACCTATAAATTTTAAAAGAATGATATCCTCAATTACAGAATTTTTTAATTCATCATTAATCATTGCATTACCGCCGTATTTAATTACAACGGTTTTTCCTGCAAACTTTTGTATGAAAGGCAATGCCTCAATAAGTATGCCCGCTTTTTTTATTAGTTCTTCCATTTTTCTTCCCCTTTATTATAAATAGAAACCTGCATTTTTAAGTCCTGTTTTTTCATCGAGTCCAAACAGAATATTCATATTCTGTACCGCCTGACCTGCAGCACCCTTGAAGAGATTGTCAATAGTTGAGGTGATAACCGCCCTGTTTAGTCTTTCGTCAACTACAACACCGATATCAACAAAGTTTGAGCCTGCAACATGCTTTGATTCAGGTAATTCACCTGCATTCTTTACTCTCACAAAAAATTCGTCTTTATAGAATTCTTTGTAAACATTTACAATTTCTTCTGTTGTATGCTTTTCTTTCAAATTAATATAGATTGTTGAGAAAATTCCTCTTTTTTGCGGAATTAAGTGAGGTGTAAATGAAATAATAATCTCTTCACCTGCAAGCTTTGACAATTCCTGTTCAATCTCTGAAGTGTGGCGGTGAGTTGCAACCTTATATGCCTTTGTATTTTCTGTACACTCACAAAAACTAAATGGAAGATTTGTTGTTCTTCCTGCACCTGTTACTCCCGATTTTGCGTCAACTATAATATTTTTTGCTTCTGCAAGACCTTTTGCGAGTAGCGGTGCCGCGCCAAGAATTGAACAGGTTGTATAGCAACCAGGATTTCCAACCAGTCTTGCACCCTTAATTTTGTCTCTATGTAATTCACATAGTCCGTAAACAGCCTCTTTTAAAAGTTCAGGTGATGAATGCTCCTGTCCGTACCACTTTTCATATACTTTTACATCATCATAACGGAAGTCACCGCTTAAATCAATAACCTTTATTCCCTTTTCAATTAATGCAGGAATAACGGTCTTTGATGCACCGTGAGGAAGTGCCGTAAATGCAACATCACACTTTGCAACCTCATCCAAGTCAAGTTCTTTACATTCTTTATCAAGTATATGAGAGAAATTCTGATATACCTCTGAAATTTTTTGTCCGTCAAATGAATGTGAACCCAAAAATTCAATGCTTACCTCAGGGTGACCTGAAAGTATTCTCACAAGCTCAATTCCTGCATAACCTGTCGCACCCAATATTGCAACTTTAATCATAGCTTCCTACCTCTCTTATTCATATTCCTTAACCAACAATGCCCTTATATAGCCTTTTGATTTATCTGTCGAATCAATATAAAATCCTCTTCCATAATAAAAACGAATCAATGATGTGATTTTTGACGCTGTATGAAGCGAAAGCCTTTTAACTCCCTTTTTCTTCATAATTCTGTCAACAAGGTTTAAAATAGATTTACCTATACCATTGTTTTGCGATGTAACCTTTACACCGAAACGGCTGAAATATGCAGTATTATCATCAAAAACCTCAACTCTTACGCTTCCTACAGGAATTCCGTCAGAAAGAGCGATTAATACAATCTTTGTATCTATATCCCTTTTTACATCATCATATGTTTCTAAAAGCGCCTGTGTTGTTTCAATTCCTGCAAGCTCCGCATATTTTAAAAATGCTTCTTTGGTTATACTTAAAATATCATCTATGTCATCATAGGTAGCCATTCGTACCTCAAATAACGACTGATACTCCATCATTTTCTGTGTCCCTCCAATTAATCCATCATCAGTGTTGCCATAATTGCCTTTTGTGCATGAAGTCTATTCTCAGCTTCATCAAATATTACGCTGTTTTTCCCGTCAATAACATCTTCTGTCACTTCATAACCTCTGTAAGCAGGCAAACAATGCATAAACAATGCATCTTCTTTCGCATTTTTAAACAATTCCTTGTTTACCTGATATGGCATAAATATCTTAATTCTTTCAGCTTTTTCTGATTCCTGTCCCATACTTACCCATGTATCTGTATAAACAATATCAGCATCCTTAATTGCTTCAACAGGGTCATCTGTAATCACTAAATCTGCACCGCTCTTCTTAGCATCATCTTTGGCGTTAAGTGTTACATTACCATCAGGCATATAACCCTCAGGAGATGCTATTGCACAGTCAATTCCAACTTTTGCACAACCATACATAATCGAGTGAGCCATATTATTTCCATCACCTATGTATGCAAACTTGAGTCCTTTTAGTGTCCCTTTCTTTTCGTATACTGTCTGTAAATCTGCCAACACCTGACAAGGATGCAATAAATCTGTCAACGCATTTATTACAGGAATATCAGCATGCTCTGCCAATTCAACAACATCGTCGTGCGAAAATGTTCTTATCATAATTCCGTCTATGTAACGCTCTAACACCTTTGCAGTATCATAAATTGTTTCTCCCCTGCCAAGCTGTATATCATTTGCAGACAAGAAAAGAGGATAACCCCCTAGTTGTGTCATACCAACCTCAAACGATACTCTTGTTCTTGTTGATGATTTTGAAAAAATCATACCAAGAGTTTTATTTTTTAATACTTTATACTGAATACCGTTTTTAAGGTCTGTTTTAATCTTTATCGAAAGGTTAATTAAGTTTTCAATTTCTTCCTTTGTTAAGTCGTGTAAACTGATAAAATCTTTCATTTTATATTTCCTCCAAAGTGGTTTTTAAAGCATTTACAAATGCATCAATATCTTCCTTTGTTATAATTAACGGCGGTGCAAGTCTTAATGTATTTTTGCAAAGACTTGTAAGGTATCTTTTATCAAACATTTTTGCAAATACGGTTTTAGAAACTGTTTCATCAAGCTCAATACCGATTAAAAGTCCTGCATTTCTTAATTCCTTTATTACTCCAAATTTATCTTTTAATTCTTCAAGGCATGACATAAAATATTTACTCATTTCCTTTACATTATCTAATACCTTATCTTCTTCATAAATTTTAAAGACAGAAAGTCCTGCCGCTGTTGCAAACGGATTTCCCCCGAAAGTTGTTCCGTGGTCACCCGGTTCAAATGCCTTTGCCACAAAATCCTTTGCACCTATTGCACCAATCGGAACTCCGCATCCCAATGCCTTTGCGCAAGTGAATATATCAGGCTCAACTCCGTAATACTGATGCGCAAAATATTCTCCTGTTCTGCCCATACCTGTCTGTACTTCGTCAAAAATCAGTATGATTTCCTTTTCATCGCAGATTTTTCTTAACTCTTCAACATATTTTTTATCCATTGGATAAACGCCACTCTCACCCTGTATCAACTCAATCATTATTGCACAGGTTTTATCTGTGATTGCAGATTTTATCGCTTCAATGTTGTTTGGCTCAACCTGAGAAAATCCCGGAATTAGAGGTCTGTATGGTTTTTGATACTTTTCCTGACCGGTTGCTGCTACAGTTGCCAAAGTTCTTCCGTGAAAGGATTTATCAAGAGAAATTACTTCATATTTGTCTTTTCCCTGTTTATAAAAATAAATTTTTGCCAGTTTTATTGCACCTTCATTTGCCTCTGCGCCTGTTGATGCAAAAAATGCCTTGTCAGCACATGAATGCTCACATAATTCTTTTGCTAAAAGTGCCTGATTTTCTATGTAATAAAGACTTGATGTATGCAATACCTTATCAAGTTGATTTTTTAATGCACCGATAAATTTCGGATTGGAATGTCCAAGTGCATTAACCGCTATTCCTCCGAGAAAATCGTAATATTCTTCCCCATCTGTTGAGAAAAGCTTTATGCCCTCGCCCTTTTCAAATGCAACCGGAAGTCTCTCTCCAAATGTATTCATATAATATTGTTTATCAATATCTTTTATTTCCTGTAAATTCAATTTTAAAACCCCAATTCTATAATATTAAATAATTATACAACTTTATGCATAAAAATTCAACACTTATTTATCTTATTTTCAAATTTTTGTTTATTTTATCAAAATTATAACAGATATTACCTTTATTATATGTAGTTTGCATAAAACAGAACAAAAACATCCCATTTAAAGATGTTTTTGTTTTATGAATATTTGTGCACAACTATGCATAATTATGCAATTATAGAATGTTTTCAATGACATCACAAAAATCGTCAAATGAACGGGCGCCTACTACCTTTTCGATTACTTTACCATTTTTGAATATCAAAATAGTTGGTATTGAAACAATGGCAAATTCAGACGCCAATTCTCCCTGCTCATCAACATTCACTTTTCCGACATTGATTTTTCCATCATATTCATTTGCTATTTCGTCTATAATCGGTGCAACCATCTGGCACGGTCCGCACCAGCTTGCCCAGAAATCCACCAAGTATGGAACTTCTGATTTAATTACTTCACCTTCAAAGTTTTCCTTTGTTAATATTTTCATTTTTATCTCTCCTTTTATTCATAATCCGGAATAGATGTATATAACTCACTTATCCCTTGCTTTGATGATTCATCTGTTGTGTAACAAATTCTTTCTTCAAACTCCTCACCGTTAAATCGGTATTCTCTTATTTCATTATAAGTGTTTGCGTAGATGTGAAGATTTATTACAACTTCATCGCCTTCATCATTATATGAATTGAGAACCTTCATATAGGCACGACCGTTAATTCTTTCATCATATAAAACATAATGTCCGAAACCGGTTTCTGCTCTTAACACCCATTCCTGAGTGTCATCCCACATAAGCTCTCCTTTTTTATCCCTCATTGCTGAGGTATAAAGACCTATACTTGTTTCCTTTTCTATTCCTTCTATATCTGCGGTATGCTGTCCCAAAAGTTCAAAACCGTCAAGATTTTCCCCTTCTTGCGTCTTAACAATCAGTTTTACATCTTCTGCCTGCACCAATGGCTCATCATTTATCACCGGCTCCGTCGATGTACAAGCAGTCATCATACAGATAACAAATATAACAGACAGTATTTTCTTCATTTTTCATCATCCCTTCAAATCAACATATTTTTGTTCTAAAACCGTACAAATAGCTCTGCCGTATGTAAGCTCTGTTATTTCCTTAATTAGTTTTTCTGTTTCGTCTAGCATTGAGCAGATATAAAATGTCACATCATCACCATAAACAATATCCTCTGTAATAAGATTATTTGTTGATGCCATATACTGAATTTTCCCCGACATAGTATAATCAACCTTAACACAAACAACATTACAAAGTGCCCTCGTGATTATATCCGCCTCATAAAGTCCCTGCTTTGCAGATGAGCCATATGCGTGAACAAGTCCTCCTGTTCCCAAAAGCGTGCCGCCAAAATATCTCGTCACAACTACACAGACATCAACAAGTCCTTCTTTTCTGATTGTGTCTAGAACAGGCATTCCTGCCGTCCCGCTTGGCTCTCCGTCATCAGAATACCGAAAAATATTATTTTCATCAATTATATATGCATAGACATTGTGGGTAGCATCAGGGTATTTTGATTTTATCTCCTTCAAAAATTCCAGTGCTTCCTCCTCGTTATCAACAGGTGCAACACTTGCAATAAATTTTGATTTTTTTTCTACAGAGAGTGCACTTGCCCTGTGCTTAACCGTCTTATATTTGGCTTTTTGTGATATTTTAATCACCCCACTATATATTCTCTTAACTTATTATAGGTTATACTGTCAGCTAAAAGCGTCAGCTTTGTTCCTTTTTCCGTGTAGTCCTCGGATAAAACCTTTTGAGTGTTATGCAATTCACTCACTAATGATCCTTCGGAATATGGAATACAAACAGTTATTTCATGTTTTTTACCGGGTGCAATCTCTCCGATTGCCCATATAAGCTTGTCAAGTCCTTTTTTATATTTTGCAGATATTAAGACAGCACCGGTTGAATTTATCTCATCAATATCGGCTTTATCACATTTATTATAAACAACTATTTCAGGCTTCTGATCTGCCCCTATATCCCTTAATACTTCATTTACTACAACAATCTGATTTTTATATTCAGGATTTGAACTGTCAACAATGTGCAACAAAACATCTGCAACAACAGCCTCTTCGAGTGTCGATTTGAATGCCTCTATTAAGTGATGAGGCAATTTTCTGATAAACCCGACAGTATCAACCAATAATATCTTTCTTCCGTCTTCAAGCTCTAATGCCCTTGAAGTCGGGTCAAGTGTTGCAAAAAGCTTATCCTCTGCAAAAACATCAGCATTTGTCAACGAATTTAAAAGTGTTGATTTACCTGCATTTGTATATCCAACTAATGCAACACTTACAACACCGTCTTTTTTTCTTCTGGAACGCAACAGTTCTCTGTGTTTTTTTAACTCCTCAAGTTCTTCTGCCAATGCCTGAATTCTTTTATGAATATGTCTTCTGTCAGTTTCAAGCTTTGTTTCACCGGGGCCTCTTGTACCAATTCCGGCACCCGTTCTGCTCATTTCAATTCCCATACCGCGAAGTCTTGGGAGTCTGTATTTTAACTGCGCCAATTCAACCTGAATTTTTCCCTCTCCGCTCTTTGCACGCATAGCAAAAATATCCAAAATCAGCATTGAACGGTCAAGCACCTTGACACCTAATATTTCAGTCACATTCCTTAACTGCACCGGCGAAAGCTCGTCATCAAAAACAACACAATCAACCGACAGTTCTTCTATTGCCAATCTTATCTCTTCGAGTTTTCCCTCGCCCATATACGTTCCTGACTCAAGCTCAGACTTATTCTGTACAACTTCGCATACAACCTCCCCGCCTGCAGTCTTTACAAGCTCTTTTAATTCCTTAATTGACTCCTCGGTTGTATCTTCAATTATATTTTTGAGCCCCAAATGCACTCCTGCTAAGAGAACTCGTTCTTTTTTTATTTCATTAGATTTAATTTCCATCTGATTTTTTACCTTTATATACATCTATTCAAATCTATTATACCAAAAAACCATACATTAGTACACCCTTATTTTAAATTTTTTTCATTTTTTTTTAATTTTTGCTTGAAAATATTTTTCTTTATGGTATAATACTTATGATATACTTAATAATTTTATGTTTAGGAGGTTAATTCTGATGATTACATTATTCAAGGTTTTGCATATAATTGTAACAGTATTACTTATAATAGTTGTTCTTATGCAGGAAAGCAAAGACCCTGGTATGAAGAGTATTTCTGGTGCAACACCTGATATGGGCGATTCATTCTTCAGCAGAAATTCAGGAAGAACAAAAGCTGCATTTTTATCAAAAGTTACTTGTGCTCTTGCAATTATGTTCTTAATTACAACACTTGTATTGGTTGTTATTGCGTAAGGAATTTATAAAAATCGTGCCCACCGGGCACGATTTTTTATTCTGTTTTTTTAAATTCTTCTGCAAGCTTTTTTAAAGCTTTTTTCTCAATTCTCGAAACATACGAGCGGGAAATTCCAAGGATTTGTGCCACCTCTTTTTGCGTTTTCTTCTTCACTCCGCCAAGTCCGTATCTCCATACAATTATATCTATTTCGCTCTTTTTCAATACCTTACCCATAATTCTGTAGAGTTTTTTTATATCAGTTTTAACAGATATTTTATCAACAATATCTATTGTGTCTGCAGGAATAATATCCGCTATTGTGAGCGTGTTTCCGTCCTTATCCGTACCAATACACTCATCAAGTGATACCTCATTATTTAATTTTTTAGATGCCCTTAAAAACATCAAAACTTCATTTTCTATGCATCTTGATATATATGCGGCAATCCTTGTATTCTTATCTGCATCAAAGGTGTTTATTCCTTTTATTAAACCAATTATCCCCACAGAAATTAAATCATCTGCGTTATATTCATTACTGTATTTTTTTGTTATGTGCGCAACCAATCTCAGGTTATGTTCAACAAGTGTATTTCTGGCGTTCATATCCCCCTTTTTAAAAAGCTCAAGGTACTTTTTTTCTTCTTCGGCTGAAAGCTGTTTTGGAAACGCATTTCCATTTCCTACATACCCTGCCAAAAACATAAGTTCTTGCACTAAACGCAATAACAGTTCAAACATCTCAACCATTCCCTCTTTTAAAAATCTACTCTAATTCTATGCAAAGATACTCATCTTGTGACATAAGAGCTTATCCTTTTTTATTTATTTGAATAAACTTTTGATTTAAGAAAATAATAAGAAGAACCTTATTGTGCTTCTCACAATAAAATCAAATAACCTTACGGAGCGTTTTAAATGATAAAAATAGGTATTCTTGCACCCCAAAATCACAAAGAAATAACAAATACTTTTTTGGATATTTTTAAAAAAAATCATATTATTGCAGCAATTAAAAAAAACTCACAGGATATTAAAAAGAATATAAATTTTTTAGAAAAAAACGGAATTGAATATGCTATTATAGTTTTTGAAAAAAGTCTGGTTTATCCCATTGATTTAGACATACTGATTATTGACAATATGCCAAACAAGGCTCTTATAACTTATAACCTGATTGAATGTGTTAAAGAAAAAACCGTCTTGGTCTATAATACCGACAACGGCTATCTCCCAAAACTCGAACACAAGAATGCAATAGATTATGGATTTTGTCCAAATTCAAGTGTAACCGTATCATCAATAGAATATTTACCATACACTAAGTCCTTTATTTTATCTATTCAAAGGCCATTATACAATATCTATGATGAGGAAATCACTATATGCGAACTGCCGGTTATCAGTATTAATAATTATGATATTTCAAACCAACTACCCGCTGTAATTACTGCTTTAATATGTAACATTCCTATTTCTAATAAATTTAAAACAATAATTAAATTTTAGCATAAACACACTTCTAATAGAATAGAATAGTTTATAACTGAAAACGCAAATTCTTAAAGGAGGAATATATCTATGGAAACCAATAACAACAATTTAGCCGAGGTATGCGGAATTGTTGATGATGAATTACAGTTTAATCACGAAATTTTTGGAGAAAGTTTTTATACATTTACACTCAAAATACCAAGACTTTCCGGTACAAGTGACAAAATAAAGGTAATGGTGTCGGACAGATTGCTCTCCGATTTACCACTGAATGTAGGCGACTCTGTTGAAATTTCCGGACAGTTTCGTTCATATAACAGCTATGAAAATGGGGACAATAAATTAGTGCTCACGGTGTTTGCCAAGGATATTATGCTCTTAGATTCAGAAATTACGAAAAATCCAAATTCACTATTCCTGAACGGATATGTGTGCAAAGAACCGGTTTACAGAACTACTCCATTTGGCAGAGAAATTACAGATATTCTACTGGCAGTTAACCGAACCTATAACAAATCTGACTACATACCTGTGATTGCCTGGGGACGAAATGCAAGATACTGCAAGGGCTTTCATGTTGGTGATAATGTCAAGGTTTGGGGGAGAATACAATCTCGCGACTACCAAAAAAGACTATCTGATGATGAGGTTGTCACAAAAACTGCCTATGAAGTTTCTGTGAGCAAATTAGAGCTTGTGTCCGAAGAATAAAAAATGAGCTGCTTTTAGCAGCTCATTATTTTTTTATCTCAGCCTTAATGATTTCGGGAGATGAATACTTTTTTCTTACAAATGTAGGAACAATTTCTCTTAAAATCTTTTCGCAATTTTCTTTATCATTAACATCAGCAGCACTTTTCAATCTATCAAGGTCTTTAAAGAACTTGTCCTCATCAACCTCAATCTGCTTGCCGATAAATATCTTATTATTAGCTGTACTTTTTAAGCCTTCCTCATTCATCAGAAGCTCTTCATAGAGTTTTTCACCAGGTCTTAACCCAGTAAATTTAATGGTCATTTCTTCATATGGTACAAGTCCGTGAAGCTTTATAAGATTTTCTGCCAATGTCAAAATTTTCACAGGCTCACCCATATCAAGAACAAATATCTCTCCGCCTCTTGCAAGAGTTGCCGCGTGCAAAATCAATGACGATGCTTCAGGAATTGTCATAAAATATCTGATTATGTTAGGGTCTGTTACTGTTACAGGCCCGCCGTTTGCTATCTGTTTTTCAAAAAGAGGTATTACCGAGCCGTTAGAACCCAGTACATTACCAAATCTCACTGCAACAAACTCGGTGTTACTTTTTGATTGTGCCATACATTCCACAATCATTTCACAACATCTTTTTGTTGCCCCCATAATGTTTGTAGGGTTTACCGCTTTATCGGTTGAAACTAAAACAAACTTCTCAACTTCATATTTTCTTGCTAATTTTGCAGTATTTAATGTTCCGAATATATTATTCTTAATTGCCTCTTCCGGATTTGTTTCCATCAAAGGCACATGCTTATGCGCTGCTGCATGGAAAACTATATCAGGCTTGAACTCCTCGAATAATGCTTCCATTTTTACAACATCTCTTACAGATGCTATCTGCACGCTCAAATCAAGTTTCTCACGATATGCACGCACTAATTCCTGTTGTATATCATAAGCATTGTTCTCATATATATCCACAATGATAAGCTTTCGGGGACTCATCTTTGCAATCTGACGGACAAGCTCTGAACCGATTGAGCCACCACCACCCGTCACCATACAAACCTTATCTCTAATCATATCGGACACTTTTTTGGTATCAAATTTCACTGCTTCTCTTCCGAGCAGGTCTTCAATCCTCACCCTTTTTATATTGTCCTTTAAATTGTCACTATGTATATAGTCATCAAGACTTGGTAATATACTTACTTTGCACAAGGTTTCAGAACATATATTCAAAATTCTTTTTTTGTTTTCAACAGATATTGAAGGAATCGCAAGCACAATCTCAGATATGTTCATTTTTTCTGCAATCTTGACAATCTCATTTGTGTTGCCCTTTACAGGCACACCGATTATAACTCTTCCAATTTTGTTGGAGTCATCGTCAATAAAAACAATAGGATTATAGTTGCGTATGTTGGTTTTCATCTGTTCGCATAACTGCCTGCCTGCCGTTCCGGCACCAACAATCATAACATTGTTTTTTGATTGATGTCTCACCTTATATGAAACAAAGTTATTTATCGATGAGTAAACCATTCTTAAAACGGACATGACTACTATACCGACTATTCCCGAAAAAACGAAATATATTTCGGGAATATCAAAAACCTCAAAAATTTTCAAAACAAATGTATAGATACCTGTCCCGAAAATCACTCCTACAACACACCCGAAGAAATCCCTTAACCTTGCATACCTCCAAATGGTTTTATATACTCTAAAAATCACAAACGATGCGACAATTACTGTTGAATAAATAATTACACCGGGAAGAACTTGTTCATATAATAATCCCCTGCTCAAATTTATCAGTCCTGCTATTGCAAAAACCGCCAATCCGCCCATACATGAAAAAATCATACTCAAAAAGTCAATAAAGCAAAGAATTATCTGTCTTATTCTTCCGTTCAAGAAAAATCTCATAGGACACCTCGACTTCCGATAATTCTAAAATATACAAACATTATATCATCAAATTTATATCCATGTCAACTAAAATTAACTTATTTCACTCGAAATCCCCTCGGTTACACTGTAACTACACCCTCACAAATGGCTTAACCACGCAGGTTTAAGCGAGGTTCAAACCTTGTTTTTACACCCTTATCTAGCGGTTTTTCTAGCCATTTCTAACATTTTTCTAACAAAATTTAATAATTTGCTCAGTTTTTCTCCGTCAAATCGGAGTTCAAACATATCTGGAGATGTACCCAAGTGGTTGAAGGGTCTGCACTCGAAATGCAGTAGGTCGTTAATAGCGGCGCCAGAGTTCAAATCTCTGCATCTCCGCCAACGAAAACCGTGAACTGTACAAGTTCACGGTTTTTCTGTTATTTAGTTGAGTTATGGAAAATATTGTGATATAATTATTAAAAGTAAAATCGATAGGAGGAAAATAATGAACAATCATGATACATGCATTAGATGCAACAGCAAAAACTTAGATAAGCTTTTTGTTAATACAAGAATTAGTCTAAACTATCCCGAAGAGAAAAACCGATATACTGGTGCTATTAGTCAAAAAATAATTAACCCAACTGATGCTTTGGTGTGCAAAGACTGCGGACATATAGAATTTTTATTCATACCAGAAAAGGAGGGAATATAAATGTGGGTAAGAAATAGATATACTGGGCCCGGTGGCGGTTTATATACTGGTCCAGGCGGAGGTTTATACACGGGCCCAGGAGGCGGAGCATATACCGGTCCTGGTGGTGGACTATACACAGGCCCAGGAGGCGGTCTATACACAGGCCCGGGAGGCGGACTTTATACTGGTCCTGGCGGCGGGCTATACACAGGCCCAGGGGGCGGGCTGTATACAGGTCCAGGTGGAGGACTTTACACAGGCCCAGGTGGTGGGCTTTATACTGGCCCTGGCGGTGGACTTTATACTGGTCCAGACAACAACCCTTATAAAAGCAATTGGCCTCCTCGTGACTACTTACTTAAAGCTTTAAGAGAGCTACGCAGGCAAGATGTCATAGATTATCTGCTGAGAAATGGATTTTAAATATCAATACAGGTGTAACCATCTAACTCGCTGAACATGGTGGTTGCATCTGTTTTTATTTTGCTCACACGCCCTTTAACAGCCGTCTTATTTGCGAGTTAATGCATTGGGTGGTGTAACTACCCTACCCGAGAGAGTTTGGTCTTACAACCCCTTTAACAGCCTTGGGCATTGGCCATCAAAATCGATTTTAAATGCTATCAAGCACATTCAGAACTTTTACACCTTTTCTCTTTCCATAATCAACTGTATTCTTCGTCCCACTCTTTTTACCATTGAATAAAGCAATTACAAGATTTGACCTGTCAACCATCCATTCATTCCTCACCTGATAGCAACCAGTAAAATAATGGTCATTGATTTCTTTTACAAGATCAGCCTTTTTAATTATCTTGTTAAACCTCATCTTTTCGGTTATACTCCGCCTGCTCTCAAAGTTCGGATGTGGCAAAGCACATATCAGGTGTAAGTCCTTGTTTGCCTTCTTTCTCTCTAACACAATCTCCGCTGCCCATATGTCCGTTCCCATCGCCATACCTGTTATAAAGGTTACATACCCCTCTGCAATAGCCCTGTCTATCACTTTTTCCAGTAATGGTTTAATTTCTTTTTCTCCAAGCTCCATTTTGTCAGGACGATGCCCTGTAAAACAACATCTGTGTAATCTTAATTCTTCACTCATAATAATTACCTCATAAAATTATTTTAGATATACTGTATATCTATTCTTAACATTATAGCACATAAAGGCTATAAAATAAATACATAATATATTTATTATGAGGTGATTTTATGGCTATTAAAAGTGTGTCTATAAGAATTGAGGAAGAAATGCTAAACAAAATCGGTTATGTTGCCGACTACGAAGGCCGAAGCGTAAACAGTCATGTTTTGGTTTTGATTCGAGAAAACATCAAAAAATTTGAAGAAGAACACGGCTCTATTGATGGCGACATCAACCCTGATGTAAATGTTAAGCCGACTCGTAAATAAAGATTTGGTGCAACTGCTCGTATGGCGGTTGCACCAATTTTTTATTTTATGTTCTTCACTAGGTCATCATAGCATTCGAGTAGCATCCCGACACCTAATTTAAAGCCTATCTTGAACACTTCGCATTCGTTGAGTTGTGTCAGTTCATCATAACAATCTCTGTATTTTTCAAAAACCTCTTTGTTTTTCTCATCCAATGATTTAAGCAATGTTCCTTCGTGCCTTTTAATCAGGTCGCTGATTTTAATCATTTCTATGTTGCTCTCACCATGCCTTTCGTTTAGATGTATGTTCCCATACCAGAATTCTTCAAGTATTTGCATTATTTTTCCCCCTCATACAAAGAGAGCGCCTCAAATTCCGGTATGTCCGAAATCGAGTCGCCCTCTTCTATCATTTTCTTTGCTGTCAGCAACGCATGCTTAACATAAATCGTATTAAGTTGTTCTCGTATCAGCTTGGCATCAGTCTTTTGCTCTACCAATCTGAATACTTCCATAAATACATCGCTCCCAATGTTGTACTTTTCGCCACACATAATTTCTTCCAATGTGTACTTCGCCATCCGTGTCACCTCCTTTGGTAACACAAACAGTACCACAGAAAGCAATAGAAGTCAACGAAGGAATATTATTTATGCAATTCTTTATATAACCTGTCTGCCAAAGCCTTTTGAATAGAGCGATATTTATCCGCATCCAAAAAGAGTTGTTCAAAAGCTTCATTGCTTTCCATATATGCATTTTGTGCCATAGCTTCAAAAATACCAGGGAACAAACTTCTTTCATATACCATGCGGTCATCATTTTTTGCAGCTCTACGAACTTTTTCATCATCACGCATTTTCGTATATAGAATATCAACTATTACACGGTCTGCTTCGGTGAATTCTCCATAAAACTCTTCATTTATTCTTGCTATGATTTCATCAAGCGGACTCAGACGATCTTTTTTACCTCCTGCCTTTTTAGGACTGGTAGGTTTCCAAGAAGCTGGTTCGTGTTCAAGTTCAATAGCACCTTCGAAAGTTTTTTCTAATCGGTAATATTCAAGTTTTACACGATTATCCAAATCAAACTCTGGCACTGGATCAGACGGAAGTAATTTCGCAAGATAGGAACAAAGTACATATTCTTTATGTAAATCTTTGTCAAACATGCGTGTAATTTGTGATATATAGTTATACCACTTAGCAAACGCTCGCACTTCACGTCTAAATTGGTAACGTTGTTCTTGATTAAGCTGATTGTATTTGTCTGCAACGGGTTTTAAAGCATTTGAAATTTGTCCCTGTGTGGTGTTTGCTTTACGTGCATCTGGATTGAAATATATATTTGCCACTGCATCAATATCTTCAGCTGTATAAACATTATATTCTCTCAAGATTTTTTGAGTAGTATAAATCAAATCGAAATTTACTTCTTCATCCAAGCTTGTTTCCTGATAGAACTGTTGGAAAGCTTTTTGTATACGTTCCACATTATTTACAAAGTCAAGAATATAGGTATCTTCTTTGCCAGGATAGATTCTATTCACACGGCTCAATGTTTGCACAGCTTTTACATCACGCAATTCTTTATCGACAATCATAGTGTGGAGTAGCGGTTCGTCAAAGCCTGTTTGATATTTCTCTGCAACAATCAAAATGTTTCCCTCATCATGAAATACATTTTTTGTTTGACTTTCTTTTACTCTGTTACCATCTTTATCGACATTCATGCTGCTTTCAGTATATTCTGTTCCCGTAGGATCATCCGGATCTTTTAAACTTCCGCTAAAAGCTATCATAATTTCCACATCATCATAATCGTTTTCTTCAAGATAGCGTTTTATTTCGTGATAATATCGCACTGCTGCAAGCCTGGATGCAGTTACAACCATCATTTTACCTTGACCTTGAATTTTTTTCTTTGTTACATCCCTAAATGTTTCTACAATAATTGCAGCCTTTTGCTGTAAATTATGAGGATGTAATTCTTCATATCTGCGGATTGTTCGAACAGCTTTTGATGTAGGCACATCCGGGTTTTCCGGTACATTTTTCGCAATCTGATAGCACATTTTATATGTAGTATAGTTTGCCAGTACATCTAGGATAAATCCTTCCTCGATAGCCTGTCGCATTGAATAAATATGAAAAGGATGGAATGAACCATCAGGTTGTGGTTCACCAAAAATTTCAAGTGTTCTATCTTTCGGTGTGGCTGTAAATGCAAAGAAACTAAGATTGCTATGCTTGCCTTGACTCAGCATATCCTGAACAAGAATATCATTTGATTCAATTTCTTCAACAGCTTTTTCTTCAATTTCTGCATATTCTTTAAGAGCATCTGTTACATCTGCAAGGGCTGTTTTTAATTTTAGTGCACTTTGTCCGGTTTGGCTACTATGCGCTTCATCTACAATAATAGCATATCTTTTTCCCACTGCAGAATTCACTTCATTATAAATGACCGGGAATTTTTGCAAAGTTGTAACTATAATACGCCTACCTTCGTTAATTGCGTTTCTTAAGTCACCAGAATTCTTTCTTTCGTCAATGGTTACTACACTGCCCATTGTATGATCAAAACTTGAAACAGTAGCTTGCAGTTGCTGATCTAAAACTCTTCTATCAGTAACTATTATTACACTGCTAAATATCGGTTCATTGTTTACATCATGCAGACTCGCCATTCGATATGCAGTCCATGCAATAGAATTTGATTTACCTGAACCAGCACTATGCTGAATTAAATAATTATGCCCTGAACCATTATCTTTAACATGACACACGAGTTTTCTTACAACATCTAACTGATGATATCGCGGGAAAATTATTCTCTCAGAAACCTTTTTGTGTGTAGAACCATCCTTTTGATTTTTCTTTGTTTCTGTTTTTTCATAACTGATAAATTTCTGGATTATATCCAATAGTTTATCTTTCTGAAGTACATCTCTCCAAAAATATTCTGTAACATAAGCTCCTGTCTTGTTTTGTGGATTTCCAGCACCACCGTCATTTCCAGCACCATTACTTCCTTGATTAAACGGCAAGAATTTGGTTGTTGCTCCATCCAACTTTGTTGTCATATAAACATTATACAAGTCACATGCAAAATAAGCTAAAATACGTTTATTAAACCCAAAAGCAGGTTCTTTGGGATTTCTATTATACTGCCATTGACGCATTGCATCATCTACTGATTGTCCTGTTAACTGATTTTTTAATTCGATAGCTACTACAGGAATACCATTTATAGACAGCATCATATCCACACTATTTTTGTTTTGCTCAGAATAATGCCACTGACGTATGCATTGACATACATTTTTTTTGTAATTTTCTATTGCCTGTTCGTTTAACTCCGATTCAGGTTTAAAATAGCATACACGAAAACTAATCCCACGATGTTTGAATCCGTGTCTAAGTACGGATATCAAACCATCTTGAACGATTGCGTTTTCAAAAGCCTTATAAAATTGACGAATCGGACTAATTGTACACATGCGTTCAAAACGTTTCCATGCCATAGGCTGTGTGCTCTGGACAAAATCAGTTAAGGTAATGATATCAAGAGCCATTCCACGGCTGTCATCGCTGCAATAACCTTCATCAGATGATTTGCTCCAACCACCTTCGTCAGAAATTAGGTATTTCTCGATGAATTCTTCAAATACTTTTTCTGTTTCCTTCATAAATTATACCACCTTTCTTTTTCCTGTTACAACTTCATAAATTAAAGATTTTTTATAAATTTCTAATTCTGATATTAAACCACACTTTTCGTTAATAACCGAATCAATCAAACTGCATTTTTTATCTAAATATGATACGATTTCCTTCTGTTCATCTTCTGGTGGCAGTATAACTGACGTTGTATTTAAAATCTTTTTTGAAATGCTAAATAATTTCACACCAGAAACACGAGTCCTGATTTGACTACGCCATAAATTAGATTTAAAAAGATATGCCAAATATTTGTTGTTCCGATTCTCTATTGAGCGCAATATAATTGTATGGTATCCAGCAAACAAATCACCGTTTCTATCAACATAAACACAGTTTCCACAACCCTCTAAGTCCTCAGATGTGTCTGCTATAAGAATATCATGTTTTTTTACAAGGCATTCTGGATGACTCTGCAAATATTTATCAGGAACATATCTGATTAATTCATTTGATATTTTTGTTCCCGTATTAAATTTGGCATGAATTTGCCCATAGCTAATAACTGGCACCCCTGTTTCCGAAAGATTTTCTTTAGTAATAGGCAGTCCTTTGCCAAAGCTAAATTTGTTTTTTAGTCTGGCTACGCACCAATTCTCCGGAATTCTTTCAATCCATTCTACGCCACTCTTTTTAAAGCAAGTCTTCTCTCTTAACCCTTTTGTTGTAACAGCATCTATAATAGATTCTTTCCACTTTTTATATTCATTAATACTTTCTCTTGTTTCTGCAATTAGATGATCAATCTTTTCACATTGCTCATCTAAATAATATACAATAGCATCTTGTTCTGATCGTTCAGGAACAACAAAAGGCAAAACAGCAAGTTTATTCCATCTTAAATCGCAAGATCTGACACGAATACCTGTAGATAACGATAGGAACACATCTCTATGCGCTAACATGCGCAAATAATACATTAAATAGCGTTTATTTTCCGTACTCTCCAGTACATTTAAGACTGGCGTTGCCTTACCTCTCGAATCACTAATACCAATAGCTCCCGCAAAGCCATCCATCCCATGAACAACTAAGTCTCCTGGTTCGATACCTTGATATCCAATTTCATTTAGTGCAATAGTAAACCCTTCTTCACGTCGATTTTTTCGCAATGTAACCTCTCCATCACGAAAACACGTAATTACATTATCATCTTCTTTTATTGGGCGTTCCAATAATGTAAGGATTGTTTTTCCTCTTTTTATTTGCCATGATTCAGGTATTTCTCCTATCCAGTCTAAACCAACATCTTTCATTTTTATACTTTCAGATGCGCATTTCATTTCATATCACCCCTTTATTCGAACAGCTCTTTAAGTTTTTTTGCCAATGAGTTTTCAAGATCTTCTATTCGTTTAGCTATACTCTCTGCATCCTCCATTTCAGGATATTCATAAAATGTGCGAGTAAAAGGGATTTCATAACCAGGTTTAGTTTTTGTTTTATCAATCCACGAATTGGGATTGTAAGGTAATACTTCCCGTTTGAAATATTCATCAATATCTTCGTTCAAAGGTACATTTTCTGTATCTCTTTTAGACGAATCTGCTATCGGTGTACCTTTTTTTGTAACAATTGAACCATCCTCATTAAGCTGTGGACTTTCAATTGTTATTTTATTATATCCCAACGAAATCGCATCCAGCACTTTACTTTTACAAGCAATAGTTTTCCCATCTGCAATTTCTTTTGCATAATCCCTATTAACATAATCACCATATGCATTTACAATCAGTTCTCTGCAAATTTCAGTAATGTCAACACGCTTGTTGCCTATTGGTTTTTTTCTAGTTTCGAAGCATTTGCTTGCATCTATCAATAATACTTTTTCTCTATGCGATTCCGGTTTATCTTTTGTGATTATCCAGATATATGTGTATATACCTGTGTTATAAAAGCTATCAGTAGGTAATTGTATAATTGCATCAAGCCAATCACTTTCAATTAAGTATCTACGAATTTCACTCTGTCCACTTCCTGCATCACCAGAAAACAAAGACGAACCATTTTGAATGATAGCCATACGGCCTGTATCTTTTAGTTTTGAAACACCGTTAAGCAAAAATAGCATTTGACCATCAGATTTCGGAGGTAACCCTATTCCAAAGCGACCCGCATCACCAAGTTTATGCTCAGCTTCAACGTATGTAGCCTCACGCTTCCAATCAATACCAAAGGGTGGGTTAGAAATGCAGTAATCGAAGGTATATCCTGCAAACTTGTCATCACTTAATGTATCTCCAAACTGCATATTTTCAGGATCACCATTTCGAATAAGCATGTCCGCTTTTGCTATACCAAACGTAAAGGGATTTATTTCCTGACCATAACAAATAATTTCAGCATTCTTATCAAGAGCTTTTATGCGTTCTTCCATGCATGTAAGCATCTGACTTGTTCCCATGGTCATATCATAAACTGTCTTAGCAGGTGTATCTTCACCAGAAAAGTCTTCATTCATTGTAAGAACATCACACATAAGATATATAATATCCCTACTTGTAAAGTGTGCTCCAGCTTCTTCGTCATAACTTTCTGAAAAACGCTGAACAAGATTTTCAAAAACATACCCCATGTCAACTGCGGAAATCTTTTCTGGAGTCATATCTGCATTTTCTGAACAAAAATCACTGATAACCTGATACAATACCCCTGCATCAGCCATTCTTTCAATTTGTGTAAAGAACCCCATGTTAGCAAGAATGTCAATTACATTATCTGAAAAGCCATTAATATAAGCATCAAAGTTAGTTTTTATATTTTCAGGATCGGCTTTTAATGTTTCAAAGGTATAATTACTTGTATTATAAAATCGGTAACCGGAAGCAGCGCGCAAAAAGCCATCTTTTACAGCAAGCTGTTTAACCTTCTGATAAGTTTCAAGAACCTTTTCTCTAGTTGGAATTAAACAATCATGAAAGCGCTTAATTACAACCATGGGCAAAATTACAAGTCCATATTCATGAGGCTTATATGCACCAAATAAACTATTCGCCACATTCCATATTAATGTTGCTTTTTCCTGTATATTAATCCCAACTATATTAATTTTATTATTAGAGTCCATATTCTCGTTCCTCCTTAATATCACAAGATATTTTGTTCATTTTTTCTATTATAGTATTAATCGGTACCCCAAGACGTAATGTTTCACCATTTTCTTCAATCGTGTCATGCTGAACAGTAAACATACATCTTGCCCGTAAAACTTCATATATACAATGTGGCATATCCTTAAGTGCATCATAAAAATTTTGTACTGATAAAATATACCCTTTTGGAGATTTTGTGTATTGCTCTACAAAACTTCTTATTTCAGTTTCGTAATATTCTATCAATGTAGAAACATCTGAAAATTCAACCAAATCTTCCGGGATTCTTTGTGTCCAGGCAAACACATCATCATACGACCACCGTTCATCCATTATTTTAAGCAAGCCTTGGTGACTTTGATATGCAGCTTTTAAACGAGGTCTCTTTTCCAAACCTTCATTTATGCGTTGACGAACATATGCATCTGTTGCAAATTTGTTGTTTGTCGTAAGTCTATCATATTTGTGATTTATCGGAAACCATTTCCCATCTGTTCTTATGATGTCTCTCATGGAACTATTTGCATATCTTAAAATACATTCATCTGAAACAACCAAATTCGCATTAGGCAAAACCTGCAATGCAGCATTCTTTAAAGCTTCACTCGGGTCGATATATATAGCACTTACTTTTTCCAGAGGCAATGTCCGAAAATATGTAAGATATGATTCTTCGGATGTATCAGGTAATATATCTATAAGATGAAGTTCTGTCCCTCTTAGTGAAAACACAATCGGATACATATTACTGCGAAACGCCGCCTCCGTTATACATATAACATCTGGTGGTTTCAGTGGTAAAAACAGCCGTTCCATCTGTTCAATTCTTCTTCTCATTATAGCACCTACCGAAGCAGTAGAGGCAGGTACTCCGTAATGATCGCACACCTTTTGATAAGAATTAGTGAATGTCCCTTCAGCAAGCTTATCTGATAACCGATTGGTATATCTACAACTTTTTTCTGCAAAACCGACTTCCTCAGGAAACACACTATCACGGCAGCCATCACAGCGAAGGTATCGTTGATAAAAAAATAAGTTTATTGTTTTGAAAGAACCATCTGAATTATATATAATATCTTTAAAAATACGCTTTATGACCTTGGAACATCTTGTTTTGGTTGAGCCGCAAGCAGGACATTTAACCTTTTCTTTCGAAAAATATCGCTTATGAACAGTATAAAAGTTTTCATCGTCACCTTCATTTTCGAGGACAAGAAGGTCGGGGATTCCTAATGTATAAGTCTTTTCTTTTGAAATTTCTTGCCGAATGTGCATTTTCTTCCCCAAGACATACTCCTCCTATTCTGTATTTTACTATATTGTACCACCAAAAACTAAATATGTCAATTATCTTTATAATATTTTATACAAAATACCACCAAAATCTAAATGTCATTGTTTTACAATACTTTTTGTATTTGATATAATGACAGTGTAAAAAGGATTCCGGATTTCCTAACCAAAGAAAAGGAGTGTTGATGCCTATGATTTGATACAAAAAAACAAATAAAAACTGTAAATCTAAAATAATTTAAAAATCTTGTTTTAAACAAGTAGAAAGGTAAAACTATGTATAAATTTTATTATGTAAATGACAATCAGACAACAAATCCAGGACTTCATCATGAAGTTCACACAAAAGAACACGCCGAGGAGCTGAACATCAAGAGCAAAACTTATGTTGGCTACTTCAATAACGAAGTAGAAGCAGTTTCCGCAGCAAAATCAATCTATGACGATGCAGATGGATGTGCAACATGCTGCCCAGATGCACACAGGGGGTGAAATTATGGCAAGAGACACACATCATGTAGTGCACGATCCTAACGGAGGATGGAATGTCAAACGTGGCGGTTCACAACGAGCAAGCGGGCATTATGACACTAAAGAACAAGCTGTCGAAGCTGGTCGTATTATCAGTCGAAATCAAGGCACCGAATTTATTATCCACGGAATGGATGGAAAAATTCAAAGTTCAGACAGTCACGGGAACGATCCCTTTCCTCCCAAGGGATAAAAGGTAAATTTCCTTAAGATTCATACCTTTAAAATTTAATATTATAAACAAAAAAACAGCACATCGCGGCAATAATCCGTAAAGTGCTGTTTTTCATTCACTTAATATTTATTTAGGAAATACAATTTTATATAGTTCGTCTAACGCATCTTCTTTAACTTTAACTATTCTCTTCTTCCAGCTTTCATTCCAGCGCATCAAATCATCGTCTGTCAGTGTCTTTAGCCCTTTTAATAATTCACTTACATCGTATTCTACAGCAAAATCACCTCTAGAGTATTGTGCGTGTTCAAGCACAAGCTCTTTTTTACAATTTTTTCTTTCCCTCAACATCGTTGTCATTGATAGTTCATGGTAAATCCACGGAGAAAGCGTTTTTTCTTTATCCTTCACTTTCTTCAATTCCGTCTGCATATTTATCGAATTTGGCGTATTAAAAAAAATTATACACTCTGTTTCATCCATCATCTCAGTCAATGCCGTAGAAAGCATCATATGCACGTGGCTTGTTGTATAATTACGCAAGGAATAATTGTAAGTTTTAGTCTTAGAGTTATAACAATATCTATCGTCAATTTTTCTCAACAAATCATCACAATATCCCCACGAGCAGGAATCAATAAAAGCTTCTAATCCAAAGGTTTCGTATATCCATCCTGCAAAAGCTTTAACTTTATTAATATCCTTGTGTGAATGTGAAATAAAAATATCTTTTTTTGAAACAGAAAACCAATGCTCCTTCAAATCCGAACCGTTTATAATGCCTTCTTCTGTTATGTATTTTGACAGGCAATCTTGAACTTCTTTTTGATGTTCTTCATATATTTCACTTCCCTTTGTTAAATAACCATTAAGTGTATTATTATAAAAAGGTATTGATGGACTATAGTTGAATTTAGAATACATCTTATAAAATCACCTCTTTATCATTAGAATAATCCCTTACACGCTCATATTAAATAAAAACAACCCAACAATTATCACGCCATAAAAGATTACCTCAGATGGCAAAAACATAGAACGAAGCACACAATATTTCCATCCTTTATATTTTCGCAATGGTATTTCGTATTCCTTTATATGAATAACTTTTTGTTTTTTATCATCCCCGCACCCAATCACATCGTTGTAAATGGCTATAAACCTTCTTTCCTTTGCTAAATATAATGAATCCAAGCACCAAAACAAAAAGGTTGCAGGAATCGCAGAAACAATATATGCCAAATTCCCTGGCGAATTTTCTGTTATTGTTGATACAAACAGAGCCAGCAAAGCCGATGCAACAGTTATTGCCCATCCTTTCATTTGAAATGAACATTGATTCATTCTGCTTATATTGTTTTGTAAAAATTCAAGATGTTTTTCGTTTGGTTTCATTACAGCTAGTCCCTTCATTATTTTTTCTCTTCAATTATATTAATTTCTTGCCACTATTAAATGCTAAGCCAACCACATCACCAATCTTACGATATGTATGATGCACCGGATCGTATGAAATAGGACTAAATTTGTTTAAATCAATCTTACCGTTTTCATCAAGGATTCTTTCGTCTGCACAGACATTTACGATTTCACCAACAAGTCTGCAGGTTTCTTCGTCATAGCTGATGAGCTTACATTCAAGTGCCATAGGCAGTTCATCAAAAAGCGGAGCATCTACAAACCCACTCTTTGTAACGTGCCAACTTGCTTTTTCTATTTTATCAGGTTCTTTATTACCAGAAACTATACCCACATAATCACAAGCAACAACATTTTCTGCATCTGCAATGCTTACAGTGAATGCACCTGTCTTAGCAACATTCTTTGCAGTCTTGTGTCCGTCATCAACACAAATAGAAATCTGTGTTTCTTCACTTATTCCACCCCAAGCAGCATTCATTGCATTTGGCTTTCCATTTTCGTCATATGTGCCGATTATCAATACCGGCATTGGATATAAAATTGCTTTCGCTCCGAAATTTTTTCTCATTATATCGCCTCTTTTTCCTTTAAACACCAATTTATCTTACTACCCATCTTACAAAAGGTGTCCTTGTGTCTCTTGGGTTTGATTTATTATTATAAAACCAATCATTACAAACAATGTACTTCTTATCAAACAAAGTTATTATATCAGGATAATATCTTCTGTGACCGCAATTATCCATGAAAAGCTTCTCATCATTAATCTCAAAATTAACCTGTTGAAGAATAGCATAATACATATTAAATCTGTTTTTACAAAAATCTACATCTGTTAATTTTTCAATATCTTCTTTTCTATTCTTTTCGTTTAGTATGTATAGGCATCTAAAAACAAAATCTTTGTTCTTGAGTTTTAATATTTCATCTATATTATATGAATGCTCGACTTGTTGATTTTTTTCTATAATGGTTTGTTCTTGTATGACTTCTTCAACATAACCATCGTTGCCATCTTGTTTTTTATCTATATTGGGTCGTTCTATCAATTTATTTACATCCTCAGGTCCTTTATTCCACAACCAA
This sequence comes from Clostridia bacterium, assembly GCA_045645365.1. GTDB lineage: Bacteria > Bacillota > Clostridia > UBA1381 > UBA1381 > RGIG1988. The sequence continues at coordinate 141,418 of JAZRIR010000018.1, forward strand.
AGACCCACAATTACACATATAACAATAAGTAATAGCATTTATTCCTCCGTATTTTATAGATTTTCGTTCCATTCGCTTTCCTTGAATCCAACCAAAACAAAATCTTCTCCAATTACCAGCGGACGTTTAACAAGCATTCCATCTGTTGCGAGGAGTTTTAATTGGTCTTCTTCCGACATAGTAGGAAGCTTGTCCTTAAGCTCCATAGACTTATACAAAAGTCCCGATGTGTTAAAGAATTTCTTCAAAGGATGTTCACTCATTTTATGCCAAGCAGACAGCTCTTCGATGCTCGGATTATCTTCTTTTATATCACGAAGTTCATATTCAACCCCATTGTCATCAAGCCACTTCTTTGCTTTTTGACATGTGGTGCATTTGGGGTAACAAATAAATTCAATCATTATAATTCTCCTTTTAAGCTAAAATAGCATCAGCAATTGTATTAAGTTGAGCTGATATTTCTGAAAAGTCGCAACTTAAATCAAGTGTTTTTACACTGATTTTATTTCCACTCATCATATACTCATTATCAGGCTGAATTTCCTCGTCAGTTCGAGCATATAAAAGCATACCTGATACTTTGCCACCAGCAACAGCCTTATTCTTTACATAAGTAAATATCTGATAAAGATTATTGGAATGCAATGTGTTGACATCATACTGTACCTGTGTAGTATGGCTATAATATTTTGCATCAATAATCAAAGTCTTATCACTATAGGAAAGCATAATATCCGATTGCATAGTCGGTAGCATTGTACTAATTCCATCATCCAACGCCCATCCAATCTGTGATGCAGAAGTCTTAATTTGCGGATAATGCTTCCGATAATATTCGAGAATGAATTTCTCATATAGTCTACACATCCGCTGTTCATCAATAAATTGCATGAGTTTAACAGTTCCATCTGCTGTTGTCTGCAACAAACCCTTGATAAGCAGATAGCAAACCGACATTAGCATCTGATAACTTTGATTATTACGATTAAAACGGAATTTCCAATTAATTGTATGAATATCTAATGTGTTAACATCTTTGAAATACAGGAGCAGATTCCGCAACTCCTTTTTTCTTGCTTTGGGAATATCGTATCGCAACAGTAGCTCCATTGAAGTTTTGAGAATTCGGTTCATATAAGTATCTTCCGAAAACTCGTCATAAGTACATACAAGTTGCTGTTTAATAAGAGTCTGTTGCTTAATGGACTCCGTAACATCAATTTTTCCACGAAGGCAACTTAGTGGCTCAGTCTGTTCAATGTATGTTCTTCCCAAGCCCCTCTTAATTTGTATAGATACGCCCTTTACGAGAATGGCAGATAAGAGGTCTGCGGTATTTTCAAAATCTTCTGTTCCACAACTTGCGTAACCTTGTTCTCTTAGAATTTGGAAGGCATACGCAAGCATATGGTAGATGTTTTGGATTTTAATCATCTGATTGCCTCTCGAAGAGCATATTCCCAATCACGAACTTTGCTTGGCTCATCAAACCAATACTCGTTCAGAAGGGGAACAATCTCGTATGTGACAACAGAATTAAGCCACATATCATCAATCTCATTTTCTGTGCAAAAATAACTGTGACCAATGCGGAAACCTCTGCCAAGAGTTTCATCGTTTTCTATTGAGGTATTTAACTTCTCGATTGTAGCAATCAAGTTGTCAAATTTCTTATTATTCTTTTCCTGCCTGTAATGACGGAATCCTTCTGTTTCAAATGCAGGTGAGAATTCAAAGAATGCAAAACGGCGTCTTAACGCATAGTCAAGCATCGCAAGGCTACGGTCTGCTGTATTCATCATACCGATAATATGTACATTTGAAGGAACAGAGAACTTTTCATCAGAATAAAGAAGTTGCAGTGATACACCACGCTTATCGCTTTCAATAAGCATAAATAGTTCGCCAAAAATCTTACTCAAATTACCTCTGTTTATTTCATCAATAATAAAGAAATAATCGTTTTCAATGTCCATTTCTGCTTTCTTACAGAAAGTATAGAATGGACCTTTTTTGAGTTCAAATCCTGTAGTAGCAGGTCTGAATCCCATAATAAAATCTTCATAGCTGTAACTTTGGTGGAACTGAACCATCATTACTCGGCTTGAATCCTTAACGCCCATCATTGAATATGCGAGTCTCTTTGCGGCAAAGGTTTTGCCAACACCAGGAGCCCCCTGCATTATAATATTCTTTTTATTTTTAAGAAGATTTGTAAGTATTTCGTAATTCGACTTACTCATATATACTTCGTTTAAGAACTCATCTTCTGAATAGGTAGGATACTGTATTTCAGCTTCTTCAACTTCCTCTGCGGTTTCGTCCTCAAATAAAGCGTTTAATTTTGCTACATATTCGGTGTACTGTGTTATATCAGTCAAAGTCTTCATAACGGCTTGTCCCGGGTGTTCCCATTCGCCATTATGCGTCCAATCTACAGTACGGATATGACCGTACTCGTATTCTTCATCCTCGAATTCGGGTTTGTACTGATATTCACCCGAAACAACACCTCGACCTATAATCTTATACATTCCTTTTTTTACAAATATAATATCTCCGGGTTTTATTTCATTAGCAAACTGCCATGTTGCATGAGCGGCATTTTTATATGTGTATTGGTCACCGTAGGTTTCTTTCATCTTCTTTTTCATAGCATCTTTGTTGTCAAAAGAAGAAAGGTCCCCAATACCACTCCAGCCAATAGCCATAATTCCTGCTTCATAGAATTCATCCCATTTACACGCATTATCACCAGGAGAATAAATCCAATAGCGAACTGTTTCTACATCATCATCTGCAAGTACAGAAGTAGTTGTTTTATTTGGTATAATGCCTTCAAAAATTTCCTCGCCAAAAGAAATATCTATACCATTTTCATCCGCAAGTTGTTGACAGCATTTTCTCATACAGTTAGATTTGTTTGCGGATTTTCCGTAATAATAAACGATGTTGTCACGAGTGGCTGTAAGAGCATTTATCATCTTCTCTTTGCCATAGTCTTTACCTATATTCTTGATCAGGCATATTGTTATCTCGATATTTTGACGGCGCGAGTATTTTCTACCTTCCATCATATATCCAAATAACCCCAAAGTCATCTTATGTGAGGTTCTGCTAAACGAGGGCACTTTTTCACAGAGTTCATCTAATGCATTTTCTTCAGAAACGGTCCCATCATAATGTTTTTTGCACACAGAATAAATTACTTCCTACGCATCAAATTCACTACCAATACGGTTTTTAACGCCACCATATACTGTATCGAAGAATTCCTTCATCCTTTTTAAGTCTCTGAAATACCCCCTGGTACGTTCTTCGTATGTTTCGGATTTTGTCTCGTTCTTAAGAAAATCACGGATACTTTCTTTTGCACATTGCATTGATTCATCATCAACAAACACCTTCCAAAAACCCGGAATTACCGTGTTGTTCCATATAAATGATGCATCAGATACATGTGTGCTAACCGTATTTTCTGACCATTCAGGATGTTTTTGAGTTAAATATTCTTTATATTCTTGTCTGACTTCTCTTATTTTATCTCCAGTATCCATTTAGATCCTCCTATCAAAATGTTTTTATTCTTTGAAATATAATTTCAGGGAATTGTTTATAAATTCTCTCTAATTTTTCTTCACTATCATTCTCAGAATAGAAATATATGTATTTTTCTGCATTTTGGGCAATGTCTAAAAGTTTTTTTGCATCTTTCCGTAATTTGTTATTGCTACTTACATTTGTTACGGCAAAACATTCTGCGACTACAGTTTTGTCTTGAGATTCAATATCAAAGCCGGCGTTTGGACCAAAATTGACTTCAAACGTTTTATCTGAATATTTATTTATCAACATTTCCACCGCATATAATACAACAAGATCTGAAAAAGTCTGATTAAGTTGTTCTATGAAATTTAATGGAGTTCCTTTGATTGGGTCAAGTCCGCCCTGATTAAATTTCATATTTATAAATAACTCTATTGCTGAATTTGCCAACATTTTTTCATTTAAGTATTCATATGTTCTCATCAAATTTTGATATATTTCATCTTTTAAATCTGAAATTTGCTTTCTAGAATCTATTATCATATTTTCCCTCACAATAAAGTCGAGCTTTATTATTTTGACAGCCTATAAATCATATATACTAAAATTCAAAGTCAAATTCTTTGATCAATAACTCAACTAAAAACTTTGCCGTTTCTTTGTTAAATTGTACCGATTGACTTATTTTTCCAGGCATATCTCGATCAGATTTTCCGTATGTATCTATCTGAACATATTTGTCCCCATACTGTTCAAAGCAGGTATATGTCGTATATACCTTATCGTGTACTGTACTTCTTGCTTTATCAAGTTTTTCTATATTATTTAAATCTAGCTGAGCCATATTATTTCTCCTTGTTTATAAATTAATCTGCTATATCAGAATTTACATATACTTTATATTTTTATAATATTGGTTTTATATATCAATACCTATATCAATTAACTTGCTTATTCTCTTTATAACTAATAAAAGGTTGAGTAGTACAACTATAAACAAATAGCAGGCTATACCTGTAAAAATATTGGTAAATACAAAAAGTTTTATTTCAGATTCTAGAATAATTGTTATAATCAAATTGTACAGTAACAAAACCACACACAACAATGTATCAAATAAAATTACGTTGTTAGCCTCTTTTATTGAAATTTTCAAACGTTCTTTTCTACGTTTTTTCTCTTCAGAGTCGCAATCTTTGTCAGCTGATGTATAATCTTTTGTAGCCAAAATGCTTAATATTGCCAATAATATAGAAAGTATAATACTAAGTATAACACTCAAATTGGAATAGAATGTTTCTTGAGCTCTGTAAATCAAAGATATCCCGGTTGCTAACACAGCCGGCAAAAAATAAAATATCCAGTATTGACTTTTACAGTTTTCGAATAATGCTAGATGTCTTTTTATTACACTACGCACATCCAAAAAATTTTCTTTTTTAAATATTATGCAAAACAATAAAATCAAAAACGCACATATTAGTGTAGATATTCCCGTGAAATTCAATATATCCATAATTAATTACACCTCACACACTAAAAATCATTTTTTCTTTATACTCAATAGCAGTATCTAACATATACTTTGTCAAAGCATCTTCTTCATATTTGCCATTTTTATATATGGAATCAGGAATGTCCTCAACTACACTGAATTTATCTATGTGTCTAAGCCCTACCGTTCTATAATTGTCTCCAAGTTTAAATTGTATTTTTATATCATCGTAGCAAACATCTTCAATTTCATATATTTCGCTTTTGCTTTCAATCAATTGTAAAAACTTCTCAAACCAAGCTGGCTTAAGTTGTGGTTTTATGTATGAACGCTCTTCTCTACCACTATTAATAAAAATATTATCAATAGAATCTGGAGAAACTCGATTCTTAACAAGTGTAATTTTATACATCCTACCATATTCTACAAGCTTTTCAATAAAGGCACGGATCGACACGCTTCTGGTTTCTAGTGTCAGGTCCATTTCAGCAAAAAAACGTTTAAGATAATTTAGTGTAATTGTTTTGACACCATATGTTCCTAATGTTTGAAATATCATAATCCCTTTTGATACACTTGTGTTATTCACATCTTTTGGAACAAAAGCTAAGAATTTAAAATTTTTGATATCGGCATCATCTTCAGTACGTTGATATTTAATTTCTTTTGTATTCCGATCAGTTATATTTGATTCCAATCCATAGGCACCTGAACGGATAGAAAATGACAGTGCCCTATACGTTTCTTCATCACTAATTTGTATAGTACCGCTATCGACCGAAAACATTTTCATGTTTTTTTCATCATCTGAAAATTCAAAATTTTCTTGACAAAAAGAAATTAACATGTCTAAAACATTATCATGTTTGTGCTCTTCGTCTCTAGTTACAAACTGTTCGTTAAGATTGTATAGGTTATTATCATCTCTGGAAAATCTTTTTTTTAAGTAAAAACTACATATCATTAATCCGCTTGTTATCATTTGTGAAACAGCTCCTTGTGTTAATCAAAATATTTTTTATATTTTAAAAATGCAGGATCATTCAGTATATCTAATTCATTTCCCGTTTGTTGCTGTATTAACTTTCTACATATTCCCATACGGTGTAGCATAGGAGAAACGATGGTGTGAGTAGAATTTAAATAAGTTGTTACATCCTCTACTGATATTGGGATTTTATATCCATGAGAGCAACTAGCAATGATTACTCCATCATCCCTTAGCGGAGCTATCACCCTTCGATACAGATAATTTCGAGTAATCCTTTGGTGCGTATATTCTCTTAAATAAGATAAAATCTGTGCCGATGAAATATATTTGGTTGGGCTAATACTTGCAACTTGAAATAGTAGATATTTTAAGAATGCAACTTGGGCTTTCTTTTCATCATTATCATCATTTTCATTTTTTGCAATAAAATCATTTGCACATTTTATAGCTAATGCATATACATCCTTGTTGAATTGGTAGTCCTCCGGAGAAGCTGTTCCCCAATACGGTTCTTTTTTACTCGGAAACTCCTCAACAACAAGCATTTTACCTTTCAACATTTCAAGATAGTTTGGAGCAGTACTATCGGTTAAATATTTATTTATAGATCCACCAACAATATCTGCCAGTTGTACCAAAATCTCGTTCTTGCTATCGCAATAATCAAAATCATAATCATTAAACAGATTAAATTCTGGTCTTCTTTCAATCACATATTTCTTAAATGAAGATTGAAATTCTGTTGTTCCTGTTTCATCCTCAACTATCTTTAGTTTGGGATAAACATGATACATTAAATTATATAATCGTTGATGTAAAAATTTTATAAAAGTTTTCCTATACTCTGTTAACGGAGTACCTTTTTTAAATTCCTTCTTATCTGCTATAAGAAGTATTACTTTAAAATCTATAGGAAGCAGTTGCGAAATAATCCGTGTTCTTCTATTGTGCTCATTTCCAATTTTACTGGACTTCATTTCTGTGTTTGAAAATCCATTTTGGATTTTAATCTCAGTAATTTTTTTCCTTAATTCTTGTTGGTAAGATTCTTCAACTACTACTGCACACAATATATAATACTCTGATACACCTTCTAATGAAAAATCAAAACCAAAGCACCCACACTCATCTATATATGCAAGTCTTTCTGGTTGAAACTTAATAATTTCCTGTTGTTGAATGTCATCCAATGTTATTTGATAGCTTTGTTTCATTTTTACCCTCTAAATTAATTATTTCTCCACAAACTCCATAATATCATCTGCCTGGCATCCAAGAGCCTTACATATCTTGCCGATTGTTTGAGTTGTAATATCCTCATTATTACGAAGTTTCATCATGGCGTGGCTTGTGAGTCCTGCTGCTTCTTTCAGGTCTTTTTTCTTCATGCCTCTGTCAATCAGAAGGTGCCACAATTTATTATAAGTAACTGCCATTTGTTTCTCATCCTTTCGAACGATAAAATTTTACAATTATACAATTTATATTATAGCAGATTGATGTCGGAAAGTCAACATTTTTGACGAAAATCCGTCACCCAATTTGGTATAAAAATCACCAAGCAATCATCGTTTGACGATTGCTTGGTTAAGGATAGGTTTCAATTTGCTATCCTTGGGGTAGTTATATATAAAATCGTCTGTAAGCATAAATTCAAGGAGCCATTGTTTTGGCACGATGCTTACATTGCTGTTGAGTTTCACCACTTTAAGTTTTCCTGCTGATATCCATTTACAAACACAACTTCTTGCACGGCCTGTTATCTTTGCTATATCATCATAAGTCAGAGCATCTGAATACTCGCTCATTCTCTCTTTAAACAATTCTTTCAATTTCTTCTTATTAAACTTTATTCTTTCTACTTCTGCTTGCGGTTTTCTTTTGAACACACCGGGCGGAATATCGGGTGATATTCCGCTTTTGATATACGCCACTACATCTTTGGTGCGTATCTTATACCTCCAGGTGGCTGAGTTCCGAATCTCGCATGGAATGTATCCGTTCTGCAGAAGATATGCCAATCGCCGCTTTGACATATGCAATTCTATGCGGACATTGTCCATGCTGATAAATTCTCCGTATGTATGACCGTTAATCTTCATATCCAATCACCTTTGCCATCATTTCTGCTGACTGCAGTTTGGTATCGTATTCTAAGTG
>JAZRIR010000019.1:0-3024 GCA_045645365.1 Clostridia bacterium
AAACTTCTTACATTCGTTCCTATGGACGAAATCAGAGAGCTTGAAAAACTGGAAGGTCAGGAACTCAACAAAGCAAAGAAAATACTCGCCTATGAGGTTACAAAGCTTGTACACGGTGAGGATGAGGCAAATAAGTGCAAAGAAGCAGCAGAGGCAGTGTTTGCTAAAGGCGGAATAAGCGAAAATATGCCTACCACATCAATTCCCGACCTTGTAGGCAAGGGTATCCTTGATGTCCTTGTTGAGTGCGGAGTTGTTGCATCAAAGGCGGAAGGCAGAAGAATTATAACTCAGAACGGTCTTTCAATCAATGATGTAAAGGCGACAGATGTTAATATGACAGTTTCTGAAGATATGATTATTGATGGAAGTATGATAATTAAAAAGGGTAAAAAGGTATTCCATAGAGTAACGCTCTGATAATTCAAATAAAGGTATAAATTTATTTGATGAAGTTAAAATAAATCTGAATAAAGCGGCGCATTAAATGTGCCGCTTTTTGACAGAGATGAGACGATTTGAACACCCGCGCCGGCAGGGCCAACCTTTCGGATTTCGAGCTGTTAGACAGTCTTTTTAGATAGACGAAATAAGCGGAAGTTAGCAGAACTTAAAAAGCGATAAAAACCGCATAAAATAAGGGTTTTGAGGGGATAAATTCCTTCAAAGCCTTTGCTGTTCTATGAGTTTTCGTATTGCCACTTTTTGATGCATTTTTTGGGTTTTCGCTAGAAAAGTGCTAGAAAAATGTTAGATAAAATATTTCAATAAAACATATTGACATTTTTCTATGTGTCGCATATAATATATATAGATGATTATCTATGTGAGGTGATTTACTTGGAAATGAATGATACAAAAATTGCTGAAATATTTAAGGCATTTTGTGATGAAAACAGAATTAAAATTCTTAAAATGCTGAGTACAGGCGAAAAGTGTGCCTGCAAATTACTTGATACACTTGAAGTAACACAGCCCACGCTTTCACACCATATGAAAATTCTCTGTGATTCAGGCGTTGTAGTCGGCAGAAAAGAAGGTAAATGGACACATTACTCCATATCAGAAGAAGGTGCAAAGATTGCATCGGAAATGTTGCAAGAGTTAACAAAAATAAAGTAATACAAAAGCCGTGATGCGAATAAGCCACGGCTTACAAAAACAACTACACATAGATGTTTTTCTATTTGAGGAGGTTTTTCTATGGAAGTAATAAAAGCAGCATGGGACTTTTTTCAAAATCAAGTCTTGGGTATGAAATGGTTAAATGAGCTGATAGGAAATATTCTGTCAGCATTCGGTCTTGATGTGGGTGGCAGAATTGGTGGTAGTGTTCAGTTCTTTTTATATGATACAATTAAGATTATGGTGCTTTTAGGTGTCTTAATTCTGATTATCTCATACATTCAAAGTTATTTTCCCCCAGAAAGAAGCAAACGCATACTTGGCAGATTTCACGGCATTGGTGCAAATACGGTTGCGGCACTTTTAGGAACTGTAACCCCGTTTTGCTCTTGCTCATCAATTCCTTTGTTTATTGGTTTTACAAGTGCAGGACTTCCGCTTGGAGTAACATTTTCGTTCCTTATTTCTTCGCCTATGGTTGATTTGGGCTCGCTTGTTTTGCTTATGAGTATTTTCGGGTGGAAAGTTGCAGTTACATATGTTGTAGTCGGTCTTATTATCGCTATCATAGGAGGTACGCTGATTGAAAAATTACATCTTGAAAATCAAGTCGAAGAATATATAAGACAAGGCAAATCGTTTGATGTTCCGCAAGATGAATTGTATTTCAAGGATCGTATAAAGTATGCTTGGGAACAGGTGTTGGGAACTGCAAAGAAAGTGTTTCCTTATGTCCTTGTAGGTGTCGGCATAGGTGCGATAATTCATAATTGGATACCTGAGGATATTATTGTAAAAGTTCTTGGCAGTGGTAATCCATTGGGAGTTGTTATAGCTACTGTTGCAGGTGTGCCAATGTACGCCGACATCTTCGGTACAATCCCGATTGCTGAAGCTCTGCTTGCAAAAGGTGCACAGCTTGGTGTGGTTTTATCATTTATGATGGGCGTAACCACTCTGTCACTTCCGTCAATAATTATGCTCCGTAAAGCAGTCAAACCGAAACTGCTTGGAATATTTATTGCGATATGTACAGTTGGAATTATCCTTGTCGGATATTTCTTTAATGCGATACAAAATATTATTATTTAGGAGGTCTGTTATGTTTGGATTTGGTAGAAAGAGAAAATGTGATTGCGGTTGTTCGGCAGTAATCAATTCTGTAAAGGTGCTGGGTGCAGGATGTCAAACTTGCCACAAGCAATATGAAAACACAAAAAAGGCAGTGCAAAATAAAGGTCTTGACATCGAAGTCGAATACATCACAGATATGGAAAAAGTGATGCAATACGGAGCTATGAGTATGCCTGTTTTAGTGGTGAATGAAAAGGTTGTTTCGCAAGGCAAGCTCTTAAAGCCATCAGAGGTGGAAAAGTATCTATGAAAAAGAAAATAGCATTTATATGTGTTCATAATTCTTGTCGAAGTCAGATGGCAGAAGCTTTTGGAAAAGCGTATCTTTCAGAAAAGTACGACTGCTATTCAGCAGGGACAGAAACAAAACCACAGATAAATCAAGATGCGGTGCGGATTATGAAAGAGTATTTCGACATTGATATGTCGAGTCAGTATTCAAAACTGATTTCGGATGTTCCTACACCTGATATTGTTATCACCATGGGGTGCAATGTCAGTTGCCCGAATATCCCTTGCAAAGAGCGTATAGACTTCGGACTTGATGATCCCACGGGTAAAAGCGATGAGGAATTTATCAAGACCGCCAATAGAATTAAAGAGAAAATATTAGAGCTTAAATAATTTCAGCCAATGCGATTTTGCATTGGCTTTCTCTTTTAAGGCGAAAATAACTTTACCTTGAAAACAAACAATAAATAAGGGTAAATTTGCTTGATTCTTTGACTTTTCCCTTAAAAAGTGGTAATATTTAAGGGAAAGAAA
>JAZRIR010000020.1:0-7513 GCA_045645365.1 Clostridia bacterium
AATGCAGGTATAGCGTAATCACTTACTGTGAAAACATCTTCATAGCTTAAGATGTTGGTGTTTTCTCCGATGCTGACATCAATATTTTCGCTTTTTGCATAACGCCAGAGAATGGCGGCAAGCTGTTCACGTGTCAGTACATCATCGGGAGCAAAGCTGCTTTCCGAACAACCATTTACTATTTTTACAGCAGCAGCCCAACGGATTGCTTCAGCATAGGGCATTTCGGCTGATACATCATCAAATTTCATTGCAAAGTTAACAATGGTACTGCCCTCCATATTCCAAAGAGCAACTATTGCTTCTGCTCTTGTTACAGCTTTGTCCTCGTTGTCTGCATTTTCATAGCCGTCCGTAAAAGTAATTCTGTTTACAACATCCTTATATTCTTCACCGATGACACCGTTTAAGTTGTCTGTGATATACCTTTCTAAAACCTCAACATCAAGCATTCCTTCGCTTTCAACGACTTTTGCATCCTTAAACATAGACATTCCGCTTCCAAAATTAAGGATGTAATAGTCCGCAGCCGCCAAAATATACTTTTTGTCAAGTTCAAGTGCTTTATAATTTCCGCTTTCTTTATCCAAAACCTTAACGTCATAAACGCGGTAGTCTCCATCAACTTTAGTGAAAAATCCATTTTCATCAACTTTTATGGATGACGGGATTGATTTGTTAACAGAGAAGGTTATACCTGACATATGCGGAAAAGCACCGTCTTCTTGAGGGTAAGATATCATACTCATTTCAAGCATATCAAGTAGTACCTGTCCCGTAATCTCTGCTGTTACAATGCGATTGTTAAAAGGGAACACCGAGTATATATCATTAAAAGTCATATCGCCCGATTTAATTGGTGCACGCAATCCACCGCCGTTAACATAGGAAACATCTGCATTTGTTACAAAGAAAAGAGCATCGGAGCACAAATTACCAAGATTGGTTTCTGCAGTTCGTACAAGTCTCGTGCCTTCTTCGTTATGAGTAATAAGTTCAACCTTGCTTTCGCCGATTTTTCTGTTGCCGAGTTCAGCATAGCTTTCATTTATTTCTGCTATATAAGCATCAACATCTGCATCAGTTTTAGTATAAGTCTCGGTCTTGACAAGTTCTGTGTCAAATTCTCCATTTGCAATAGTAAGCTTACCGATATTCTCAAAACCTGTACCGGTAGATGAAAGCAAAACATCGGCACCGCTTTTATCTTTTACAATCTTTTCTTCAATTACAGAATGGGAATGGGCATCAAGAACCACATCAAGCCCATCGGTATTTTCTATAACATCAGTGACATCATTTAATTCTCCTGACTCATCATATCCGATATGAGAAAGCGCAATTACATAATCTGCACCGTCCTCAGTTGCTTCGTCAATACTTTCCTGTACCAACTCATACAATCTTGATTCGTTAAAGGTGTAGATGATTTCTCCGTTTTCATTTCTGAACTGTGACGGACGTGCTGAGGTAATTGTTTCCGGTGTGATAATACCGATATATGCAATATCAACATCTCCGTATGAAACTATGGTATACGGTTCAAAATATGTTTTTTCCTCGCCAATTTTTGCAAAGTTACAAGATATGTACTTTGTTTCCGACAGTTCATAAAGTTCTGTAAGTCTGGAAATAGTGTAGTCAAATTCGTGATTTCCAGGGGCTATCGCATCATATCCCACAAGGTTCATAAGTTCTACAATGTATTCGCCCTTTGATACAGCTCCAAGTGTTCCGCCCTGGACAAAGTCACCCGAAGATACCACACCTACATATTCGTATTCAGACTTAAGCTCATTTTTCATTGCAGCAAGCTTGGAGTACCCCTCGACTGCACAATGAACATCATTTTCGTATAGAATTACAATGGTTTCAGAATCCTTTGCAAAAACAACGGCATTTAATGAGCATAACACCATACAAATGCAAACAATACAAGATAACAGTCTTTTTTTCATAGTCAAAACCTCTCCTAATAATATTTTATTTTGTTATTTTATCAGACTATCTATGACAAACCTATGACAAATTTAAATTTAAACAAAAAAAATTACGGTCGGATAATTCCGACCGCAAACTGATTTATTAATTTGTTTCAAGCAGCAGAGCGAGGGTATCTTCTGCCCATGAATACTGTGTCATATACTCACCGTGAAACTGAGGCATACCGTTTTTCAAAAAGTTGTGATAATCACAATTGATTCTTGAAGGCTCAATTCTATAATTGTATCCGTCCTGACAAAAGACGTTTTCTGCACCGACATTTGCAAGTGCTTTTTTTAAATCTCCGACAAGATGCCTTAAATAATCCATATTTTTAACATCATCTGTGTTTTCAGGCCACATAACGGCACATATTTGCTTTCCGGTCATCCCTGCACCGTTTCTGTCAACAAGCACAGCGAAAAGTTCTTTTGCCTTTGTCCGCTTAAAGGTAAGCGCCTCTCCGTTCTTTAAAACCTCAAAGTTTCCAAAGCATTTAACATCAAGAAGCGACACATTCGGATTTTTACTCTTGATATGGTCAATTTCTTTTTGAACAGCTTCCGGTGTTATTGGTTTCATAAGGTATCCGCTGCACCTTAATTGTATAGCGTTTAATGCATACTCCTCATAACCTGTACAGAAAACAATTTTACACTCCGGATAAATCTCGGTGATCTTTTCTGCTAAGGCAAGACCGCCCATACCACGCATATTTATATCAAGAAAGGCTACATCTAAGTGATTTTCAGAAATCCACTCAAGAGCCGCAGAGCAGGCAGAAAAATCATAGACCTCTTTTATATCAGGTGAAGCTTTAACAATATCTGTAAGAGCTTTAAGCATTGGTCTTTCATCATCAACTGTTATCGCTATCATAATCCCCAGCCTCCTTTGGTATTCTTATAGTTGCCTTTGTGCCTTTACCGATTTCGCTTTCTATGGTCAGCGTTCCGCTGCACATTGCTTCAATTCGACCTCTTATATTTTTTATGCCGACATGCTTGGTTTCATCATATCCTACGCTCATATCAAAACCAACACCGTCATCTGTTACCTCTACAATATATGAATCATCTGTTTCATAAGCAGATATTGTAACTATGCCGCCTTCTTCAAGTCCCATAAGACCGTGCTTTATGGCATTTTCTACAAGAGGTTGAACAGAAAGTGCAGGAAGAAGAAATTCTACTGAGCGAAGGTCATATTGTATTGTCATATCAGGAAAACGAACCTGCTCAATATCGGTATAATGCTTAACATGATTCATTTCCTGCGAAAATCTTATAGGTTTGGCATTGTCAAGCTCGCTGAAATTTCCTCTTAAATACAAGCTGAAATTACGCACAAGCTTTGAAGCTTCTTTTGGTTCGGTGATACAAAGCTGCTCAATCGTCCCAAGTGTGTTATAGATGAAATGCGGCTGAATCTGACTTATCATAGTAGCTATACGGCTTTCTGTAAGTTTTGCATTTAAAATCATTTTTTCTGCTTCAAGTTCTCTTGCTCTTATTGCCGCATTTAAGTTTTGCGGAACAACCTTTAAAATCATAATAAGAGCTATAGCAAACATAATAATAAATACAATTTCCGAAACAGTTCCACCTTGCCGGATATCAAAGGCTGTACCCAAGCTGTCTAAAACAAATGCAACCATTGGTAAGCTTGCAAGGATACTTAATATTTTTTCATTTTTGTTACCTTTCAAAAAGTGAAGTACAAGTAAAGCTATCATTACAAGACATATCACACTTTGAAGTGCTGTCCATATCGGCAATGTATCATAGAATTTAACATCTGCAAATTCAGGTGCCAACATAAATGCACAAATTGAAGCGAAGGTTAAAAATGTTAAACCCAATCCAACTTTTTTTGCCCTGCCGCGAAGCCAAAAATCAATAATAGCAGTAAGCGTCAGCATATAAAGCATCATAGAGCCCAAAAGCATGCGAGTATTAAACTTAATTATTTCGCTAAAGAACATAACTCCGTGTGCTTTAAACATAAAGTATATTCCTGAGAAGAAAATGCCGATACCAATAAGCCACAGATTTCCGTTGCCTTTTACATGAATCATCATAGCGAATATGGCAGTGCCCAAAATCATAAAAGCAAACAATATAAGAACAATACCCAAAATTCTCTGTGCACTTCCTCGGTTTAGCATATCTCTTTCAAAATCTGTTCCACCATAGGTATTTAAGTTGTTAAGAAAATCATCAACTGCTCCTGCATTTCCGAATTTGTGTGGGTTTTTAAGTCTGATTGTAATTTCGTCTGCTCCCTTGCATTCGTAACCGATGTACATCCTGCCGCACATATCCTCACCGGCAATATCAAATTCTGCATCAAATGGTCGGAATTCTTCTCCACCTTCGGAAACTTCACCGCCTATATGGTTAAAGTAAAATGCTAAAACCACACCTTCTTCTGCATTGCAGATAACTTCTCCGGTGGTGGGAACATAAAGCTCGAAATGTCCTTTTAAAGTAATATCGCCTTTATTTGCCGGAATATGTTCACCTTTTACATAAGGATGCCAGTCGCCGTCTGCTATTTTATATTCACCCTTGAACTGTGCAGAAAGATACATGGCATTCATTGCCTGATTCCCAAAATCTCTGCCAGTATAAACAAAGGTGCAAAGAACAACAGCAATCAGAGATAAACATATCCCTATAAATATTTTATTTTTCAAACTTTTTTTAACAGAGTTCATAATATTCATTCTCCACAAACATTTTTGAGTGTTTGCCTTTTTGTGTGATTTATAATGCAAGCAAAATCAAAGCAGCCAGCATCAAAACCATTCCTCCGATTGCAATATACGAAATCACACGCTTCGTATTCCAGAAAGCAACAGCTTCACATACACAGACAACACATAAAGCTATATAGCTTATCATTTCGGCGTAAGGGACTTTGTTTGGAACATATGTAAATATCGCCCATATACAAAACGCAATACCCGAAATAATCTCCATAACTTTTTCTGCTTTGTTTTTTTCATTCCATTTTTTCATAATCGTTTTGCTCCTTATATTATATCACTCTATCGTTGTTTTTTCAACAAACCTTTTAAGTATTACGGCAATTTCAGTTCGTGTTGCATTATCCTTTGGATTTAATGTGCTTATTGATTTGCCTGCGATAACTCCTGAGCCGACAACATATTGCATAGCAGGAATAGCATATTCTGAGATGTCAAATGCATCATCATAGGAAAGTATATTGGTTTCTTCGCCTACGCTTACATCATATTCTTTAAACTTTGCATAAAGAAATAAAACAGATGCAAGCTGCTCACGGGTAATCACCGTTTCCGCCTCGAAATTTATATCATTTTCATAAATCAAATTACTGTCTTTTGCCCATGCAACTGCTGCAGCATACCAAGGAGAACCTTCTTCAATTTCGGTTTCAGGCTTTGTTTCTTCCATATTGTACAGGATTTGAAGAAACTCTGCCCAAGTTGTGTTATTTGAAGGGTTAAAGAATTTATTTTCATCACCCTGCATAATTTTTTCTTTAAGACAATATGCTACACCGTCGTGATACCATTCATATTGGGGCAAAGTGTTTTCGTCCATATCAAAATACGGAACAAGTGCAACTGTAAGCTCATCAAACCATGTATTGCCGTTAGCTCGTTTTACATCGAGTGTATTTACAATCGTAGAACGAATACGCTGTTTTACCTTCGGATTTTCAGGTTGCATAATACTTCCCACGCTACTTATCACATAATATTTTTCATTTCGTTCGCCAAGATACATCATTTCGTGACCGTTAAAGTAGAGAATTGTTCCAAAAGGAAGTTCATCAAAGAATTTAATTTTTTCTTCTTTTGCCATATACTGCATATTAACCTTTGCCATAGGCATTGAAGACTGCCATGTGGTATTTCGTGCAAGTTCCAAACCAAAACATTTATATACATTTCTCATATACCCTGAGCAATCGTCTGAATTAAGGCTTCCCCCCCAACCGTAAGTATTGCCGAGAGCTGAGAATACAACCTTTGAGATATTTGTTTTTGTAAGAGTAAGAAATCCTGCAGATACTTTTTTATGTTCTGAAATAAGTGTTAATTTTTTTGAGTATGTACCATCATCATTTCTTACAGGCACCCATACTGCATAATTGTTGTATGCCGCACGGTTATCTATAAGTTCGTTAGGATTAACATCTTTTGCAAGTTCTAAAACTGTTCCCATTGTCAGCATAAGGTCTGATCTATCTGCACCAACTATTGAAGTTTCTGTAAAAACCTTATCCCCCCATACCACAAGAGCATCTTCGTTTTTTATATTCCACGCCGAAATCCATTCATCCTTATCCTTGCAAATTGCAACCGCATCTTTCGGAATCCAGCCTGAACAACAAATACTTTTTGCAAGATAGTAGTTTCCGTCTTTTGACTTTGATGTGATTACAACCGGTTCGTTTACTCTTACCGAAACGAGATACTGATAGTCAAAATCAGAATCGGCCGGATCGTCCCAAATAGCAACAGGGGCAGGGAATGTGCGAAATTCTGTTCTTTTAGTTGCTATACCATAGGAACCTTTTGCTCTTTTTTTGCATCAGGATTCTGAGTGTTTTCAATTATTTTATCGTAATCCTCCTGAGTAGCTTTTTCCGTGTTTTCAAGATACGTCCATCCAAGATAGTATGCGGCATCTGCCTGACTTGATTTTTTTATTGCTTCATTTAATGAAATTCCATCAACCACATCAGGCAGATTTTTAAGGTCATACATATTAGTGCCTTTTGTGGCAATTGTTTCTTTATTAAGTTTTTCTATTTCGTCAAATGAAATTAAAACATCTGTCTCATTTGCCCAATAGGAGGGAGAACACATTTCGCTTGTTACATCAGGAAGATAATATATCCCTGCTGCAAAGCAGTTGACTGTCATGCATAGAATCAGTAATATCGTAATTATACTTATTTTCTTCATAACATATCACCCGATTATTTCTTAATTGCTTTATGCATTTCTGTACAAATCAAAAGAATTACAAACAAAACTGCACTTATTTTATGAATAATTGAAACAGCAGTAATGCCGTGTACATTCATAAGCAGGGCACCTGTAATTAAAGCGATGCCATAGCATACACGCTGGAGTATTTCAAGTGCAGGTTTTTTCCATTCTTTTTTGGTCGCAATGGTATATGCAATAAGAAGCACAAGACCGATAACAGATACGGCTATATGTACTTTCATGCCTGTTGCGCGAAGTAAAAACAGTGCAACAACAACTAGTAACATTGGGATTAAAAATAAAATATTCTTTTTCATAAAAATTTTCTCCTTTAAATTTATATAATCATTTAATTATTTGCTTGATAAATACATAGCATCATCTTCGCTAATAAGTGACAGCATATTATTTTCGTCAACATATAAATCTGCCTTTTTGATTTGAATTGCAGTTTCCAAACCCTTACCCTTTTCTACATGTGCCATAACTAAACTTGCATTACCCTTTTTAATGCCTTTTGCTGTGACTTGCATTAAGCCA
>JAZRIR010000021.1:0-1877 GCA_045645365.1 Clostridia bacterium
CATGGTTATTAAATTAAGTGGCATTCGTGCCACATTAACTTTTTATTAAGAAAAATTTAATTTTCAATTGGTGATAACATGCCAGTTATAAGTTTTGATATAGGAGAATTAACAAAAGAGCAAAAAGAAATTTTGGCAAAAGAATTCAGCGAATCCGCTTCAAGAGTCACAGGCCTTCCGATAGAAATGATATATGTGCTGTTCAACGAAAGGAAATTTGACAATGTTGGAGTCGGTGGTGTTCTTTTAAGCAATCAGGAATAGATGGATTTTTAAAAATCCATTCTTTTCATTTCAAATCCAATATTTTCTTATACATTTCTTTCAATTCTTTTTTTTCATATTCCGAATAATGTTCGTTGTCAACATCTGTTTCAAGAGCAAACAGTAACAGTTCATAGAATACCTTATTCAGTGACCTTCCCTTTTGGGTTAGAAAATATTGGGTATTTTTTGGATCATTGCCTTCATTTGTCTTGTAAATAAGACCATTATCCTGCATTGTCTTAAGGCATCTTGACAGTGCCTTGTTGTCCAGTGAGGGTCTGTTGACTTTAAATTCATTGAAATGGCTTTTTCCTAAAAATAGGTCTCTTAAAACATGCAGTGTCCATTTGTTGCTCATGAATTTGAGAGTGTCTTCCAGTGGGTTTTGTTCATACTTTTTTTCGTAATATGCAAGTTTTTTTGGATTTAAAGTCATGTTTATTGTTATATATGTTTTAATATTAAGTTTTTTAGATGTCATTGATGCCACTTTATCTTTAAATACCCTATTTTTTAAATATTTGATTAGAAAATTTTAATTGGTGCGATAATATGAATGATAATGATATAGTCATGACTAAATTCCTGGCGATACTGTTTGCGATATGTTCAGGTCTTGCAATAGGTAATCTGTACTGGGCCCAGCCGTTGCTTGTCCAGATAATGGATGGTTTCGGTCTTCCCGCAGCAAATGGGGGACTTCTGGTTACTGCAACCCAAATAGGCTATGCGATGGGAATTCTCTTTATTTTGCCTTTGGGCGATTTTGTTCGAAGAAAACGTATGATAGCCCTTGTAATGGTGCTTTCCGTATTGGCTTTGGTCTCCTGTGCCATATCACCTTCATTTATCATATTGGCACTGTCACTCTTCAGCATGGGGATTGTAACAATTTCCGGTCAAATCATGTTGCCACTTGCGGGAGATTTGAGCCGTGAGGATGAACGTGGCCACATCGTTGGAATTGTATCATCTGGAATAACAACAGGTATCCTCTTTTCAAGGTTTGCAAGCGGTATCATTGCGGGATTTTGGGGATGGAGATCAGTTTATGTAATAGCGGCCGCTTTGAATCTGGGCATGGTTTTGGTAATGATTTATGTATTGCCGGAAATTCCTGCAAAAAACAAGTTCAAATCATATGGGAAACTTTTGGCAAGTGTTTTTACCACCTTTAAAAATCATAGGTCCTTGCCGAACATATTGCTGCACTCAGGACTGATATTCGGTTTGATTTTCAACATATTCTGGACTTCCTTAACATTTCTTCTATCCGCAGAGCCGTTTAACTATAACACGTTCCAAATTGGGCTTGTAAGTCTGGCAGGTCTTGCAGCGGCAGTATTTGGTGTGGGAATCGGAAAATTGCAGGACAAAGGCTTGAGCATACCTGCGCTCGGAGCGTTCATTGTGGTTTGCCTTGTTAGTATGGTGTGCGGCTTTGCATTCAGTGATTCAATAGTTGCCATTGTGATTGTTGCAGCGGTACTTTCAGTTGCAGTTCAGGGAGTAAGCGTCTTGACCCAGACAAGATTGTTTAACTTATCTCAGGGTGAGCGCAGCAGACTGAATACGGTTTTTGTTGTGAATAACTTTATATTTGGGGCTAT
>JAZRIR010000022.1:0-13569 GCA_045645365.1 Clostridia bacterium
TGAAACTATTCATACAATAAACGGAGAAGGAGATTTTCTTGATAAGAAGTTGTATGAAATAGGTATACCTTTGTATCATATCATTGCAGTGAGAAAAGGTATGAAATATGTTTATTATGAATTATCAAAAGATAAAAACGAAGTGTTAGGAGGTCTGTTTGAATGAATGCAAGAATGAGGAGAATTGCCTCCGACTATGAGCAGATTAAAAAGAATTTTTCAAACCATAAAAATATTGTAGTAGAGCCAATTGGTGAAGAACCAGCCGAAAAGTATAGAGTTACATATTATGTAAATGGTATATACCTTTTAGAAGACGGCAGAATTGAAACTCTTGGTAAGCACATTGTAATTATTACGTTACATGCTGAATATCCAAGATATAAACCGATTTGTACTATTGCAACACCTATTTGGCATCCTAATTTCAGAGATGGTCAAATTTGTATTGGTGATATATGGGGTGCTGGTGAATCGCTTTCCGATATCATTGTAAATATTGGTGATATGATTCAGTATAAATCCTGGAACTCTTTTAGCCCACTTTCTGCTGATGCTGCTGAATGGGCTATTGCAAACAAGCACTTATTCCCTGTTGGCAATGTTAATTTGTGGACCGGCGAGGAAGAAGACGGCACAATAAAAAAAGATTTTGATATCGATCTTTTTGATGAAAATTCGGAAACACCAGCAACAGAAACTGCATCTGAAGTGGCAGAAATGCCAGCCACATCTACAGCAACAGTAGTTGAGCAAGCTACGGTAGCTACTGCTGTGATGGAAAAAGATGATGAAAATGATTTTGATATAACAGCTGAAGAACTTGTGGGCATCGATTTTGTCCCGACTGCAACAAGAATGCAAGGTAGTCAATACGGAGCAACTGCAAAAGGCGGTAAAGTTAACTTTAAGACGGTATTTATGAAAGGTATTTTATATGGTCTTATAGGTGGTATTCTTGCATGGTTGCTACAGGAATTCATATTTGATGTTGATTCATTAACTATATTCTCTGATTGGCTTGGCAAATCAATATATTCTGCAAGCGACTCTGATATAGCATTAGCTGTAAGATTGAGTTCTGCGATTTCATTCTGTGGTGTAGGGTTGGCTATTGGTGCTATAATGGGTCTTGGCGAAGGTATATATTATGGCTCAAAAAGCAATTCAGCAAAATATGCAGGCATTGGAGCAGGATTAGGCTTGGGATTAGGTTTTGTAAGTGGTTTTGTTGCGCAGATAATTTATTCTGCACTACTTAGCGACACATCCGAATACACTTCAGAAATATATTTAGCTGTAGTTCGTGCACTAGGATGGGCGATTCTTGGCGGCGGAATAGGTGTTTCTATTGGCCTTATAAAACCGGAAAAAATGCGTATCTTAAACTGTTCACTTGGTGGACTTGCCGGCGGCTTTGTAGGTGGGTTTTTATTTAACTTTATAGCAGCATCTGCATCTACAGGCGAAGGTGATAGCGGTATAATAGCACGATTAGTTGGTATTGTCTTAATGGGTGCTTTAATAGGCCTCGGTATTGGTCTTTTGGAACAGTTCGCAAAAGCAGCTTGGCTTAAGGTTATCAGAGGTGAATTTGAAGGAAAAGAATATCTTGTATTTGAAGGTAATACCAGTATTGGTAACAGTGGCAAAAACACTATTGTTTTGTTCAAAGATAAGTTGGTTGCTCCAAATCATTGCGAAATTATTCAAGAAGGAAATAAGTATGTTCTTGTTGACAAAGGTTCACCTATGGGTACAGTTGTTAATGGTATGCGTATCACCCGTCATGTTTTAAAACAAGGTGATGCAATCGCTATTGGTAATTCAGTGCTTGTATTTAACACAAAATAATAATTAGGGAGAAAAGTTATGAGAAAAATAAATAAATTGCTACTTTTGATGCTTGTCGTTTTTAATGTTGCTTTTGTTTTGGCGGGATGTGGTTGCAAACATGAAAATTTGTCTGAGGCAACATGCTTATATCCTCAAACCTGTCATGAGTGCGGTAAAACTTTCGGGGAAGTAAGTAGTGAACACAACTGGGTTGAGGCAACTTGTAAAAATCCTAAGGAATGCAAAATATGTGGAGTTACAGATGGCGAAAAAAACAATGAACATATTTGGGTAGAAGCGACTTGTACAAGTCCTAAAAAATGTACTACTTGTGATTTAACGGAAGGTGATGCTCTTGGGCATTCGTGGGTTGAAGCAACTTATGAGGAGCCTAAAAGATGTACAACCTGCGGAGAAACAAGTGGGTCTCCAAAAGAGAGACCTCCTATTGAAATATCAATAACTCCAAGTATTCCGAAAAAATTTAGTTATGTATATTCATTTTCCGGTAAAACAAGAGATACAGTAAACATAACAAATGTAAGGACAGAGTTTGAGCCAGCATATGATGAAGGAAAATATAATATAATCCTGTATCTTTCAGGCGAGAAAACCTATGACTGTGATGGACCAAACTTAAGTAGAAGCTGTAGTATAGGTATTAAAGTTTATGATGAAGATAACTATGTTGTAGCAGATGAAACATTCTATACGCCCGATTTAAAGGTTGGAGATAAATTCAGAGATAAAGAAGAGAGAATATATGAAGATCTTGATGGTGGGAAATATCGAATTGAACTAATGAGTACAAATTGAAGAATATAAAACAAGGGAGAGATGAGTGGTATGAAGAGTAGAATTTTAAGTATGATTCTTTTATTTATGCTGCTTATCTCTTTTTCTGCTTATGCAATAAATTTCACTCCGGAAGAAACTTATAATTCGGTTGTTGTTGTATATACAGAAACAGGAGTAGGCAGCGGCTTTTCTATTAAAGAAAATTTGATAATAACAAATGCACATGTAGTTGGAAACAACAAAAATGTTGCAATTAATTTGTATGATGATACAACCATCAAAGGTAAAGTAGTAAAATCTGATATTGAAAAGGATTTGGCTTTGATAAAAATCGAGAAATCATTGGCACCGCTTAATACAAACGAAGAAAACATCAATATCGGTCAGGAAGTTTATGCTATTGGTGCACCAAAAGACATGCCCTACACAATGACAAAAGGCATTATCTCTGCATTGGATAGAAAATTAGGACAAAATACATATATTCAAATTGATGCTTCGGTGAATTCTGGGAATAGCGGCGGTCCTTTGGTAGATGACTCTGGAAATGTAATAGGAATAATTACACTAAAAGCTAACGATGCAGAAGGAATTGGCTTTGCATTAAAAGCATCGGAAATACTTGCTTTTGTAGATGGTGTCGAAAATACACCCAATGATGATACAGTTGAATCTGAACCTTCAAAAGAGAAAACTCAAGAAGAAAAAAATGCAGATTTAATAAGGCTTACAAAAGAAAATGAAATTTTAAAGATAACAGTCATAATTTTATCAGTATTATTAGTGTTGTCCTTACTGATAAATATAAAAATTCGTATAAAGAAAAAAGAAAAAGACGAGTTTGATTTTGAAATTGAAATTGAGGAGTAATGACAATGAAAAAGAAGAAAACAAAGTCAAAAGCTCTGCATAGAAATATGACTCCGGATTTGCCACAAAATATAATCCCGGTTGGCGAAAGAGTTTTTGAGGATAAAAACATATATATACATCAAAAGGTATATGAACAAATACATAAATTTTCGGCAAATAAAACAGAAAATGAACATGGCGGTATTTTGGTAGGCAGAGTATTAAACGAAATGGGAAAAGAAAACACCATTATCGAAGGTTTCATTGAAGCAAAATATAATACTGCCACTCCCACAACATTAACATTTACGCATGAAACCTGGGAATACTTCCATGCAGAAATAGATAGAAAGTATAAAGATAAAAAAATTGTAGGTTGGATTCATACACATCCCAACTTTGGAATTTTCTTGTCTGAGAATGACAGATTTATACAGCAAAACTTCTTTACAGACAGTAATCAGGTTGCTTATGTAGTTGATCCAATTCAAAATGATGAAGGTTTCTTCTTCTGGATAAATGATAAATTAGAGCGTTGTCCTGGATTTTACTTATTCGATAAGAATGGAGTTAAAATCAAACAGAAAATTTGGAATAAAGATGAATACTCAGAAGAAACTGATGAAAAGCGCTCTTCAGGAATAATCGTTCCTTTTGTGATGGCAATTGTTATTATAGTCAACATCTTTTTTATGATGGGACAATCAGCAAAGATAAACAAAATAGAAAAAGAAATCGATTATATGAAGCAAGTTATAAATAATCAAGATATGATAATTCAACAATTCTTCCCATTACAAATCCCAACTGAACAGGATAATAAGGATAAACAAGAATACAATAAAAAAACTGACGATAATATCGGGTCGGATAAGGAAGATGACAAAGATGCACAAAATTCTAGTAAAAACAATGACGAGGTAGTAGATAATGAGTTATGACAACAAATTATGTAACAGATGTGGAAGCCCAATAAATGAATCACAGCAATTTTGTACCCAATGTGGTAACAAGGTGGCTTATAATTATAGTAATGATATGTCAAATCAATACATAAATACGCTGAATCACACGGGAAAGAAAGAAAAAAACTGGCTATTGTATGTTATAATAATATTACTTATCCTTTTGCTTACGGCCACTCTTTTTGTTGCATATGGTATTCATGCCGATAGAAACAATGATGTTGTAATAAGTACGGATCAAACTCAACAAAATCATAACCAGCGTCCGCAAGAATCTGATTATTTTGATATTAATAACGAATATTTTTTTCCTAGCGATCGTCAGTTGATTACAATTGAACAATTACACTCTTTGACAAAAGATGAGGTCGCATTACTACGTAACGAAATTTATGCAAGACACGGATATATATTTAATTCTGATAAATATAGCAAATATTTTTCTTCAAAACATTGGTATGTTCCAAACCCATATTTTGATGAGAATATGTTTAATGATATAGAAAGAATTAATAAAACAACAATTGTTGAATATGAAATAGGTAAAGGTTGGAGATAGTGAAAAGATTAATAATTTTAATGTTATGCTGTATTATATCCTTTATGTTTGGACATATAACAACGGTAATGCGAAGTGATTTTCAAAATACAGAGACCTTTGATGATTCTGAAAAAAATATTGAGAATACGGATATAAATGAAAATCAACTTCTGTTTACAGGTAGAAGTATATGTGTTGATGCCGGTCACGGAATAAACAGCTATAATAAGCAAGAACCCATAGCACCTGGTTCAAGTCAAACAAAAATAGCGTTTGCTTCTGGAACAAGAGGCAAAAATTTGACAGAGGAAGAATTAAATTTAAGTGTTGCACTGAAGCTTGAAACTCGACTAATAAGTATGGGTGCAACCGTTTATATGACAAGGACAACTCATGAATGTGATATGACCAACATTGACAGGGCGCAATTAGCAAATGAAAATAATGTAGATATATCAGTTAAAATTCATGCAGATGGGATTGATAATACATCAGCAAAAGGTATTTCTTTGTTAATTCCATCAAAAAAATATATAAATGATGAAAGCATTTGCTATAAAAGTAAACAAGCGGGAGAATTAATTCTCAAAAATGTTATTAAACACACAGGAGCACAAAATAGAGGAATAATTGAACGTAGCGATTTGACTGGATTTAACTGGACACAAGTTCCAATTGTTCTTTTAGAAATGGGATTTATGACCAATCAAGAAGAATATGCTAAATTAGAAACATCTGAATATCAAGATAAAATTGTTGAAGGTATTATTGATGGTTTAATAGCTTACTTTGAAATTGGGGATGAAATATGAAAAATATTAGGAGGTACAATAATGGAAAATATAAAATGCAATAAATGTGGAAACGAAAAAATCAAAGTGAAGTATTGTACAAATTGCAAGACAGTAGTTCGTATCAAAGATAATGTTGCTGTTGATGATCCGGGAATATGCAATAAATGCAATGAAAAGAGGGTTTTCTCGTATTATTGTCCAGAATGCAAAACTGTAAATAAAATACATAAAGAAAGTAAGGTGAAAAGTGTGAAAGAAAAGAAAAAAACGGGGCTATCGTTTGTTGGCAAGATATGTCCTTACTGCAAAACAGCGTTTAAAGAAGGAGATGATGTTGTTGTATGTAGTGTTTGTGAAATGCCACATCACAAAGAATGTTGGATAGAAAACAAAGCATGCACTACTTTTGGGTGCACAGGCACAATTGTAGGTGCAGAACAATATGTAGAAGCTGTAGATAATAAGACATTTTGTTCTAAATGCGGATCACCCTTAAGTGAAGGACAAAAATTCTGTGCCTCATGCGGTACTCCTGCAGGAGCAACAGGCGAACCACATTTTCAGGTTGCAGGAGCATATGCCGCAAACCAAAGCTATCAGCAAAATACGTATACTGCGCCTCAGCCACAGTACACACCTCAATATTCGGCTCCGCAGTATAATGCCGGATACAATCCCTATGGACAACAGCAACAAGTAGATCAGGATATGTATACATTCATACAAACAAATCAACCATTCTATATATCAAAGTTCCAAAAAATGCAGATGAGCAACAGTAAAACATCATGGAATTGGTGTAGCTTTTTATTCAGTGCATATTGGTTGGCGTATAGAAAAATGTATGGTATTGCTGCAGCATATGCCGGAATCTCTTTCGTTTTAGGATTAATCCCTGGACTTGGTTCTATTTTAGGATTGGCAATGTCTATCTGTGCCGGTATATTTGGAAATCATTTTTATAAACAATATATAGACGGAGAATTACAGACAGCCAAGAGCATGGATGCAATGAATAAAAATGCCTATATAGCTAAAAAAGGTGGAACAAGCGCAGGTGCAGTTTGGGTTGTTATTGGAATAATGTCTGTTCTTGGAATGATAATAGGCAGTAGTATGTAAGGAGGCTTATTATGGATGATACAAATATTGAAATTTTAGAAAACGAAAGCGTTGTTACCGAAAGTTCAGTAGTTGCATTACCTATGAATTTTGTGTTTGTAGGAACTGTGGAACATGATAGTGTACAAGTTTATATAAAGCAAGATGTTTATAAAAGAATAGAGAAATTTGCCAAAGAAGAAATGTCAAAAGAAGTTGGCAGTATTTTAATTGGCGATTATGTAGATGAAAAGGACCGAAAAACGGTAATAATATCAAACTACATTGAAGCAAAATACACTGACGCTTCCGCCTCTACGCTTACCTTTACTCACGAAACATGGGACTATGTGTATAAAGAAAAGGATAAAAAATATCCGGATAAAAAAATAGTTGGTTGGCAGCATACCCATCCGGGATATGGTATTTTCTTATCCAACTACGATATTTTCATACAAGAGAACTTCTTTAACCTTCCTTGGCAAATAGCATATGTAGTTGATCCGATTGCTGATACAAGAGGTTTCTTTGAATGGAAAAATGATAAGATTGCCAAAATGTCAGGTTTTTATGTTTATGATGAAGTTGGCAGAGAAATAAAAATTTCTGAAAAGGCAAAACCTATTAAAAAACACTTTTCTATTTCAACTATAATCTTATCATTCTTGTTGCTCGTTTCCGTGTTGTTATCAGTATCCTTTGGAATTGAGAAAAACAATATTATGGATAGATTAAACGAGGCGCTTGCAACAATAAGCCAACAGTCTAATATTCAAATGAATGAAGAACCTTCTGCGGTAGAACAAAAACTGCCCGAGGATGTTGAAACATTTAAGGTGTATGTAGTACAGGAAGGCGATTATCTAGAAGGTATATGCGAACAATATGACTTAGATTATATGAGCAATATACAGAAGATAATGAGAATCAATAGCATAACAGATGTAAATAAAATATATGTAGGTCAAAAATTGTACCTGCCTATGAAAAAATAAAGAGGTGTTTTTATGATAATATGCTCTCGTTGTAAAACAGAAAATGAAGATGGTGTAAAATTTTGCAGAGAATGCGGAAACGATTTAATAACAAATGTTGATGCACCGGCGAATGATGAACTAAAAAGCTTGGCAGACTCATTAAATGAACAAGCAGTACATACAGAAAAACAATCATTTAATCTTAATAAAGCCATTTCTGAAGTGCAAAAAAAACTTTGGAGCGGAATAAAGAAATCTATATTTTTTAGAAAAAAGAAAAATACAATTATCACCTGTTCTTCTCTAGTAGTCATTATATTGTTGATAATTGGAGTTTTAAATAGCGGTTATATTGCGTTTACCATGGCATACAACATGGGTAAATACGATGCAGCAAAAAATATTCAAGGATGGTCATTTAATAGTAATTTTGTAAAAACAAGCATAGAGAAATTTGTGATTAGCAAAATGGATGATTATTATAATGATTTCTCCGCTGAAAAAATTACATATGATGAAGCAACAGAAAATTTTAAAACCGCAAGCGATTTTTGCACTAACAAAGATGCAAAAAATAAGACTGAGAAATTGCAAACATCAAGAACCGCCTTTTTGAAAGCAGAAGAATATGAAAAGAGTGGCGATATATATAATGCAACGGTCGAATATTTAAAAGTTATTGAGGAAGATAAAACTTACAATACTGCAAAAGAAAGAATTGAGAAGAATAAGCCGGCTGTAAAACAAAAGGCAATCATAGATATGGATGCTTGTGTAGCAGTTAACGATTTTAATAATGGATTAAAAATTGTTTCAGATATGGAAAAGATATTTACTAATGATAGTGATATCAATAATTATAAAAAAGATTTTCAATCACGCAAGGATGAGTACCAGAAGCAACAAAAGATTAATGAATTACGAAATACTATAAGGGTTTCTAGAGTATTTACTGGCCGGCCAAATTCAGCAAGTGGAGTAGATCTTTATATGGTTTGGACAAACACTTCGGATAAAACTATTAAGTATTGTGATATAACGGTTCAGCCTTATAATTCGGTAGGAGATGTTGTAGAGTGCACGATACGTGATAGGTCGTATTTCACAGGCAGATGTACAGGCCCTTACTCAAAGGGGCAGGGAATGTCGACGAGTAGATATTGGGATTGTGCTTGGTATAATAGCACGATTTCTAGTGCGAAAATAACAGAAATCTCTATCGAGTATATGGATGGTACAAAGAAAAACATATCTGGAACTGATTTGCAGTATGTTCAGTATTAATCGATAGTAAAATTAATCCATAAAGTGTACAATACTTAACCAAGGCGATGATTTTAGATGTTCATTGCCTTGGTTAAATTTATATAGCGAGTTAATAATAAATCACAAAATGAAACTTATCCTCTTTGTTTCCTAAGAACATGCAGTTGTAGCTTCCAGTTCGGCAATTTATTGGATTAACGGTTAATTCTTTATACGCAAACGCCTCGTAATTATATTCTAAATCAATTGTTCTCGTAGGTTCTTTTTCTCGTTTCAAAAAAGGGAAATAACACAATTTGCTTTCGTTTACTATTGGATAAGCACCACTCCCTTTTCCAAGTTGGATTAACTGTGAAAAGGAATTAACACAATTAAACCAACCAATAACAAACGCAACCTTTCCTTTGTTTCCAGCATCAATTTCGTCCATTAGCCAATCAAAATCTTGTTGAAATACACTCCAGGTTTTTGTGGCAGACCATGTATTGGATTTTGTCCTCCAATTTTTTAAATATTTTACCTCTATTTTGAAATCTTTTTGTTCCACATATAAATCGTGATTTATCTTTTTCTCTTTCTTCGATTTATTGCTTTCACCTACTGTAAAATGAGCAGTTTGTTTAAATGGGTATCCTATTCTAACTGTGATGTCCATTTCATTAAATTTTTCATCGGCTTCCTGCTTTAAATTCTCTTTTGAGTGAAATTTGTATAATATATTAAGTTCATCTATAATAAATAAGCAAGTTGATACAAGGTATTGATCAATTGTTGGGTTTCTCATTTTCTTCCTCCGCATAAATTTATTGAAATAGGCATTTTATCACATTTGTATTATGTGTATTATTTGAATTTTATTTCTTGGAAATTAGTGGAATTAAAAAATCCTTCGTAGACTTACAGAATCTTCTGTGGTATGTTTGTGTTGCCGAAAGGTAATATAAAATCAGAGAGGACGAAATTTATGAAGAAAAAAGTATTATGTACGGCATTGGCAGCAGTGATATTGATGACAACCACAGCATCGGCAACTGCAAAACCTTGGTGGCTCAGTAAATACCGAGTGACCTTTGACAACGAACTTGGAATCGTAGGAAATGTAACCTTAACCTTCGCATCAGATGGCGGAAGCTTTATCAGGCCGATAAGTAAAAGATATGGCGAGAGCATCAGTCTTGAAAGCTACATCCCAACAAAATACGGTTACACATTCGCCGGATGGTTCACCGATCCACGAACAAAGCAGAATCAAGTAACAACATTTAAATTCACAAAGCCTGATGTGCTTTACGCTAAGTGGCAGCCTAACCCACAGGAGCCTGTAAATCCAAATGACGAAATTATGAATAAAGACACTTGTTACCTCACCGATGAGGAAACTGCAAAAAGAGTTGAAATTGTAGAAGAAAAAAATAAAACCTACATCGAAGGCTTCGGATATGTGGCTCCGAGTAAAACTCAAACCATCATCGTAGACTCAGACGGTGACATAAATAAAATAGTCGGAACAATGGAATAAAAATTAATTACAAAACAAAAATGACGGTATATTCGGGAAATACTCGAATATACCGTCATTTTTGTTCTATAGTATTTATCTTATATTTCTTTCAGTAGCCTAATTGCTTCATCAAGTGAAATTTCTCCGGACTCACCACGCTCTTTAATATCCATAGCTAATGTCATCTGTTTAAGCCACTCGGAATAATCCAAGCCGTTTGATTTTCTCTTGAATAAACGGTCATAAGTTCTGTCATATTCTTTTTTTAGAGGAGACCTAAATTCATCTGAGTTTTCTTTTTTGTGAGGGCCTACTTTACTGCATATTCTACCTTTCGGATCGTTAGGAGCTACTCTGTTGCAATAGTGAGTATCATGGCCGGTTGGCAAAAGAAAAAATCGTTTGCAATTATGACATCTTTTAGGCGAGTGCTTAACATTTAATCCTCTGAATAAGTCTGAGTTTAAAAAGCCACCAAGAGACCTGAAAATCACTCTTTCTGCCAGAATATAGTTTTCTTCGCAATCAGGATCAGGACAAGTAATATATTCAATATTTGCCGGCATTTCTGCCTTAAATGTAATTGCCGGATATTTTGGAATAAGCGATTCGAGATTTAGCTGTAATTCTTTATTGTTGAGAAATTGATATACTGCGTGTGCAAAATGTGTAGGTGTTCTTGCGGTAACATTTTCTATATATAAATCAACAAATGCAGTTGCATATATTTTGAAAATCAGTATTTCGTCATTGATTGATAACAAAGTCACTAAAATTCTGTTTAATATACTTCTCCCTTTGCCTTTGGGATAAGTTTCATATATTTCCCTGAGCTCTGCCATATATTTTCTTTTATCAAATTCAATGCGATTGTATAAAGGCAGGCTAAGAATAATCTCCAAAGTCTTGTTTAGATATGGAGAAAAAGCATCAAAGCTGCATGATGATATAATCATTAAATTTGATTCATATTCCCCATAAAGTTTTTCTAAAAATGCTTTCCTTAAATCTGCTAACGCTGTTTTTAAAATATCAAGCTGTTCATCTGATAATTCCAGAATTTCAGTTGAAATCTGACCAAGCGAGACTTTTTCTTTGCCGATAATGACATAATTTTTATAAAATTGTGCTGTTATATATCCAAAATCAAATGGTTTTTCATCTAAACTTTTTATACTTGCCATATAATCACTTCCACGATACATAATTTATAATTCCACTACTTTTCGAAATGGAGGGAAAATCGGTTGACGCAGTTCTTGCAATATGTTAGAATAGCCACACAACAAATTATACACGATATAAATAAAAATGTCAATCGTGGAATTTTAACCTTGAAAACTGAATAGCCGTACCGCAAGGGATACATTTTCGGGGAAGTGCCGCCACGATATGAGCGCACCAAGAAAATGAAATACGACGTTGGTGTCAAGCAAGGCAGGAGGTCAGGAACTGTAGCGGAAGTCGGTGCAAAGAAATTATGCAAAGAGTGTCTTAAGAATGGAGTAAAAGCAAATGTTGATATGAGGGATATGTAAGAGTTTTATAACAACATATATTACAAATGCATAGTTGCAAAATAAAAATGGAGGTGAGGTGTATATGCCGAGAAAAGATAATAGTCCTAAGATAAAAGAGGTATTATTTTATTACATAGGAACTGATGAACAGTTTAATCTTTTTCTTAAATCTGTCATCAACGATTATGTAGGCCAGGAACTTCAATGTTACGAGGAAAAACTCGTCAAAAAAGAAAGCAAAGTTTCGTGTAATATTTAGCTGGATATATTAAAAGATTTGTGGTATTGTGTTTGCTTGAGAAAGGAGGGGAAACTAAATGAGCATTACTGAAAAATGGCGAATATGGATTTATTACAGATTATCACGAGATGAAGATAGTGAAATGAATTCACTTAAAAATCAGCGTAACATTCTTATGGACTACATCGAGGAACACGGACACGTCTATGTTGGAGAATCATTTGATGACAATGTCAGCGGAATGACCTTTGATCGTGATGGAATTGCGGAAATTTATGAAGCAGCCGCCGAACATAAGATGGATGCTGTATTGGTTAAAGACCTATCAAGGCTTGGAAGACACAATACCAAAACTGCAGTATTTATTGACTATCTTACAAAACAGGGCATCAGGGTAATAACAGCGACCGATAACATTGATACATTTAATGATGATGACGAGATGCGAATCGAATTAAACAAGTTCATTAACCACTTGTATGCAAGGCAAGGTAGTGGTAGGGTAAAAAAGGGGTATAGGCAAAAACAAAAAGACCATGGTGTTTGTAATATGCCGCCTATCGGTTATTACAAAGATAAAAACACTGATGACATCATCATTATGGAAGAGCCTGCAGAGATTGTTAGAGAAATCTATTCTCTGTATCTCGAAGGTGGCTATGGATTTAAAGCAATAGCTGAAAAATTAAATAATGAGGGTAAGAAATCAGCTTCATACTATCAATTATTATACAACAAGAAAAAACAAGGGTATAATAAACCTGAAATTACCAAAAAGCATCTGTGGGATTCAACTGCTGTAAAAAGAGTTCTGACAAATGAATTCTACACAGGAACATTTTATGACCACAAAGAAGAATGTGATAAAGCACGAGGCATACGAAGAAAGGTGCCAAAAGAGCAGCAATTCAAACACGAAAACTTTGCTCCGGTAATAATCCCTAAGGATACATGGGATAAGGTACAAAAATTGATTGAAGCAAAGAAACAAAACAATGTCAGAGCAAGTAGTGGAAAACCATATCACAGATATGCGGGACTGCTAAAATGCGGAGATTGCGGTTGCACCTTCGTAGCGAAAATACGAAGATGGGGAGATAAGCCTGAACGAGTGGAATATGTATGCAATGGATATCACAGATATAAGGGGTACTGCACATCTCACAGAGTTCAGGAG
>JAZRIR010000023.1:0-271999 GCA_045645365.1 Clostridia bacterium
CTCTCGATAAAATTGTTATATTAAATACTTACCTTTCGTAAGCACCTAGTATACTTTATTATCAGAACTTGTTAGCTCTAACTTCGTACTTTAATAGTACCACTGACTTTGTTCGTTATTTCCGAATTTCTGTCATAAAAACTCATAGTTTTATTTAGTAGTAATTTTACTACTGACAAGAACTCTGCACTGTTTATTTTTCAATGTACAATCGCTGTCCTCAGTGACAGCCTATTTATATTATCATATTCATTTCACTTTGTCAAGCACTTTTTTTAATTTTTTTTAAAAAAATTTTCTCCGCAGTAATTTGCGGAGAAATCATTCATAATTTAATTATTCTCTAAAATACAAATCCCTTAATTTTTTTAAGGTTGCACGCTCAAGTCTGGACACATACATCTGTGATACTCCCCACACTTTTGCAATATCGGATTGGGTTTCCTCATCGTAGTATCTTCTTTTAATTAATTCAAGCTCTTTGTCTTTCAGATTTATAAGTGATTTTCTTATAAAATCCTTATCCTCTATCATTAAAAACCCTGAATCTTCTTTCCCAATCAGGTTTGAAAAATTCATTTTACCATCTGCAAAAGCTTCATACTCCAAAGATTTTATAAATCCCTTATCGCCTGCATTATATACTCTTTGCAATTCTTTTTCATCAAGATTTAAAATTCTGGACAATTCGTGAACAGATATTTCCCCTTGTTCTGATGAACGTCTTATTCTTTCTGCTTTATAAAATATTTCATAAAGAGGACGGGGAATTTTTATAAAATTCCCCTTATCCCGAAAATATTTTCTTATTTCCCCGAGTACTGTAGGAGTTGCAAATGTTGCAAAGACCACACCCCTGTCGGGATCAAATCTTTCAACTGCATATAAAATTCCCATAGATGCAACCTGATAAATATCCTCATATTCAATTCCACGGTTAATAAACTTTTTGGAAAGAATACTCGCTATATAAAGATATTTTTCAACAAGTTCATCACGGATTTTAATGTCTCCCGTCTGCTTGTACTCTTTAAAAAGCAGATACTCTTTATCCTTCATATAAATTAGTCATTTGACAAAGATTTCATTGTGGGGAACAACAAAACATCACGAATTGCAGCAGAGTCTGTGAATAGCATACACATTCTGTCGATACCGTATCCGATACCACCTGTTGGTGCCATACCGATTTCCAGAGCTCTCATAAAGTCCTCGTCTGTTGTATTAGCTTCTTCATCACCCATCGACAAAAGCTCTTCTTGCGCCTTGAAACGCTCTCTCTGGTCAATAGGGTCATTAAGCTCTGAATATGCATTTGCCATTTCCCAACCATTCATAAAGAACTCAAATCTTTCAACATAATCAGGATTTTCAGGTTTTCTCTTTGTCAGAGGTGAAATTTCAACAGGGTGGTCCATAACAAAGGTTGGCTGTAATAGATGCTCCTCAACAAACTCTTCAAAGAACAGGTTAAGGATATCACCCTTTTTGTGATGAGCCTCGTATTCAACATGATGCTCATCTGCAACCTTTTTAGCATCTTCGGTTGAATTAATTTCATTAAAATCAACACCCGAATATTTTTTAACTGCGTCAAGCATAGTAATTCTTTCAAATGGTTTTCCCAAATCCATTTCAATAC
Organism: Clostridia bacterium; assembly: GCA_045645365.1. GTDB lineage: Bacteria > Bacillota > Clostridia > UBA1381 > UBA1381 > RGIG1988. Next base: position 1,643 of record JAZRIR010000023.1, read on the forward strand.
CGTTATAAACAATCTTAGTTGTTCCCAAAACCTCGTTTGCAACATGACGGAAAAGATTTTCAGTTAGGTCCATCATACCGTGATAATCTGTATATGCCTGATATAACTCCATCAATGTAAATTCAGGGTTATGTCTTGTATCAAGACCTTCGTTTCTGAATACTCGTCCAATTTCATAAACCTTTTCAAGTCCGCCGACAATTAATCTCTTTAAATAAAGTTCCAAAGAAATTCTTAATTTGAAATCTTCATCAAGGGCATTAAAGTGAGTTTCAAAAGGTCTGGCTGCAGCACCGCCTGCATTCGAAACAAGCACCGGTGTTTCAACCTCCAAAAATCCTTGCGAATCCAAGTATCTTCTGATTGATGAAATAATCTTTGAACGCTTAATAAATGTGTCCTTAACATCCGCATTCATAATCAAATCAACATATCTCTGACGATATCTCAAATCTGTATTTGTCATACCATGGAATTTTTCAGGAAGTGGCAAAAGTGATTTTGATAAAAGTATGATTTCGCTCACACGAACAGATATTTCACCTGTCTGTGTTGTGAAAACCTCGCCCTTTGCCCCGACTATATCACCAATATCGAGTTTTTTAAATTTTGCATATTCTTCTTCACCCAAGATATCATTCTTGACAAAGAGCTGAATTTGTCCTTCTCTATCAGCAATATGAACAAATCCAACCTTTCCCATACCTCTTTTTGACATAATTCTTCCGGCAACTGAAACAATCTGCCCGTCAAGAGGAGAAATTTTTGCTACAATCTGTTTTTCCTCACCTCTTGCAACAACAGTACGTTCTTCTTCCTTCGCACCATTTGAAATATCTGCCGATGTATGAGTTCTTTCATATTTTGTTATCTGGAACGGATCTTGTCCGTTTGCCTGAAGCTCTGCCAGCTTATCGCGTCTTACCTGTAATAATTCAGATAATTGCACTTCATTATTTTCCATTATTATTGTCCTCTCTTTTGTTTAGTTTGCAGGAGTTTCTATCCCTGCCTGTTTATATTGTAATCCGATGCATGCTTCGCCATTTCTTGGGAACAATACCACCCTTAATTCTGTATCCTCAAGCATCCATCCTGTTCTAAATTGCAATAACCCCTGTTTTACGAGTTCAAGTTGTCTTAGAGTATCTTCTGTTGTGTCTGATTCGTTTTTGTAAACCAGATTTGCAATCTGCGGTTCACCAAATCTTTCCTTCAGGGAATTTACAAGTTCCATAAAATCCTCAACCTCAACAGCATTATCTGCCTTATCCTCAGTTATGTAGAAAATACCACTTACAAGTTTACCATCAGAAAAAGTGTATTCCGCATCTGCCGGAAAATCCTCTTCTCTTATCCTTGTATAATACATTGTATTTTCATCAGGTTCTCTGTAACCGGTTCCCTCATAATACTGAACCTCTTCCTTGGTCATCCCCCATTTCAATGATCTGAAATCAGATTCCTCCTCAGAAAGAGTTTTTCTGGTATCATCAATCTCGATGCCTGAATTAAATGAATCGTCTATATTTACCACATAATCAGCCTGTTTTTCCTCATACTGCGCTCCTTTTGGAGCCTTCATTTCAGACTGTCCGCAAGCAGATAGAAGTAATGTAAAACTGATTGCAGCTAAAAGAAAGATGTTTTTCTTCATATTTTTTCATTCCTTTCTTTTGTATATCCTTATAAATTATACAGTATAATACAGAAAAAATCAATAGTGTGCCACAATTTATTATTTATACCCTGATTTTTTGTGTGTCCTCTTCAGGAACAACACTGTAATTTTCTCTTTTATGATTTGGTTTTTTAATATTTTCAAACGCAATAGCCATCATCAGCTTAATTCTGTTGAGTTGATTAACCTCACTTGTACCCGGGTCATAATCAATCGGCACTATGTTTGCATTCGGATGCTGTCGTCTTAACTCCTTAATCATTCCCTTGCCAGTGACATGATTAGGAAGACAAGCAAACGGCTGTACACATACAATATTCTCGACACCAGATTCAATCAGTTCAACCATCTCTCCTGTCAGGAACCAACCCTCACCGCAACAGTGACCGAGCTGAAGTATGTCCTCTGCTCCCTTAGCCACAGACTTAATCGGTTTTGGTGCAAGATATGCAAATTTTTTGTTTTTTCGCATTGACTTCGCCATATGTGAACGCATGGTTTCGAGCACCCATATTCCAACATTTGAAAATACCATAGATGACGCCTTTGCACCAAGGTTTCTGTGTTTGAATTTTGTGTTATAGAAGCAGTAAAGCATAAAATCAAGAAGTCCGGGGACAACTGCCTCACCGCCCTCATCAACTATGACCTGCGTTACGTTATTATTTGCATCAGGATGGAATTTAACCAGAATTTCTCCCACAACTCCCACTTTTGGTTTCTCGGTATCATAAATTGGAATTCTGTCAAATGCCTCTATAATCTTATCTATTGTATTATTTAGCTTTAACGACTCTTTATCTTTATTTATTATATTCGTATAAATTCTCGCCAGCCAATCTCTGTAAACTCTTCTTGTTTCTCCCTCATTGACTTCATACGGCTGTATTCTGTTAAAGCAAAGCATTAATAGGTCACCTAAGATACAGCTTTTTATTAAGTCAACAATTAACGGTAATGTGAGTTTAAATCCGGGGTTTGCCTCAAGTCCCGACAGATTAAGGCTGATTACCGGAACCTGTTCATAACCGGCTTCCTTTAAAGCCTTTCTTATAAATGCGATATAGTTTGTTGCACGGCAGCCACCACCTGTCTGAGTAATCATAACAGATGTATTATCGGGGTCGCATTTTCCCGAAACAAAGGCATTCACAAGCTGACCTGTCACAATGATTGACGGATAACAAGCATCATTATTAACACTTTTTAATCCCATTTCAATGTCTTCAGGCTCTACATTTTCCAAAAGAATGGCATTATACCCGTTGTTGTTCAAAACCGCTTCAAATAATTTAAAATGAACAGGGCTCATCTGCGGGAATATAATTGTATGCTGTTTTTTCTCGGTTTTAGTAAATGAAACTCTTGTGATTGTGTAATCACAAAGTTTTTTTGGAACAAAATGATTTACATTTCTTTCCTTGACTGCAGCTTTTAGCGAGCGTACTCTGATTTTTGCAGTACCAAGATTTGAAACCTCGTCAATTTTTAGTGATGTGTAAATTCTTTCGTGCGACTGTAAAATTTCCTGCACCTGATCGGTTGTTACAGCATCAAGACCGCATCCGAAAGAATTTAATTGTATAAGCTCTAATCTTTGGTTCTTGATTACCTCAGCCGCTGATTCATAAAGTCTTGTGTGGTATGCCCACTGGTCAACAACTCTTATATCTCTTTTGAGATTTCCCAGATGCGCTATTGAATCCTCCGTTAAAACCGCAAAGCCCAGTGACACTATCATATCGGGAATACCGTGGTTTATTTCGGGGTCAATATGATACGGTCTGCCTGCTAAAACAATGGCTCTTTCGTCATTTTCTTCAAGCCATTTTAATGTTTCTTCACCTTTTTGTCTTATGTCAGCTTTGAATTTTGAAACCTCATCAAATGCCTTGTCACAAGCTCTTTCTATTTCTGATTTATGTATATCATATTTTTCAAAAACCTTTACAAGCTGTTTTTTGCAAGAGGAAATATCGTTCAAATTCATAAACGGGAATAAAAATTCAATACCTTCTTTTCTTAACGCATCCATATTGTTATAGATAACCTCAGGATATGAGGTAACCATAGGACAGTTAAAATGGTTTCCTGCATCCTCATATTCCATCTGTTCATACGCAATACATGGATAGAAAATTCGTTTTACTCCGTCATCCAAGAGTGCCTGAATGTGTCCGTGCACCATTTTAGCAGGATAACAAGCCGACTCCGACGGAATTGACTCAATACCCTTTTCATAAATTTCGTGAGTGCTGTCAGGAGAAACCTTGACAGAAAATCCGAGCTCTGTGAAGAAGGTAAACCACAGCGGATAATTTTCATACATATTGAGAACTCTTGGTAAGCCTATCACACCCCTTGGTGCTTTGTCCTCTTCGAGCGGTTTGTAATCAAACAGTCTTTCATATTTATATTTATAAAGGTTAGGTAAATCCTTGCTGTTTGAAATTTTACCCGCACCCTTTTCGCAACGGTTACCCGAAATATATCTGCTTCCGTCGGAAAATTTTGTAACAGTAAGACGGCAGGAATTTGAACAGCCGTTGCATCTTCTTGTCGTATTCTCATAATTAAATGATATAAGTTCGTCCAATGTGGGCAGATTTATTTCATTTCCATTATCTCTTTCCTTTGCAATCAAACTACATCCAAATGCACCCATAAGTCCTGCAATTTCAGGTCTTATGACCTCTCTGTTTAAGATTTGTTCAAAGGCTCTTAGAATTGAATTATTTAAAAATGTTCCTCCCTGAACAACTATTTTTTCACCCAAGAGTGACGGGTCGCGAAGCTTTATAACCTTATAAAGTGCATTTCTCACAACCGAGTATGAAAGTCCTGCACTTATGTCCCCGACAGTTGCACCCTCTTTTTGAGCTTGCTTAACTCTTGAATTCATAAATACTGTGCAACGGGTTCCGAGGTCGACAGGATTTTTAGCCTTTAAGGCTTCCAAAGCAAAATCCTCTGTTGAATATCCCAAAGATTCAGCAAAAGTCTGAATAAATGAGCCACAGCCCGATGAGCAAGCCTCGTTTAGCATAATTGAATCAATTACGCCGTTTTTAATTTTCATACATTTCATATCCTGACCGCCAATGTCGATAATAAAATCAACTCCGGGGCGGAAAAATTCTGCCGCTTTATAGTGTGCAATAGTTTCAATTTCACCGACAGGAATTCTGAAAGCCGCCTTTAAAAGATGCTCTCCATAGCCTGTTACAGCCGCATTTGCGATGTACGCATTTTGCGGCATTTTGGAATAGATTTCTTCTAATATTTTAACTGCACAACCTATAGGACTTCCGTTATTTTTTGAATAGTATGTATATAAAAGTTTATTATCTTCATCAATCAGTGCCGCTTTAATGGTTGTTGAGCCGACATCAAGTCCAAGATATAATTTTCCGTTTGCATCGGAAAGCTCGCCCTTTTCAACCTTAGCTAAGCTATGTCTTTTAATAAATTCTGTCTTTTCATCATCATTTTTGAATAGCGGAGGCATTCTTGTAACTTCTGCCTCAACAGGAGGCGCAGCCTCAAGGCGTTCTATTAGTTTTCCTATTGTTTCAGGTTCCCCGCACGCAAACAAAGCCGCACCCTTTGCAACGAAAAGCTGTGCATCATCAGGAATTTTAAAGCTTGTTGCCTTTTCCTTTAGTGCCTGTTCAAATAATTCTCTTAACTGGTCCAAGAAGAACAGAGGACCACCTAAAAACACAACATTTCCCTTAATCGGTCTGCCTTGTGCAAGTCCGCTTATTGTCTGTGTAACAACCGCCTGAAAAATTGACGCAGCAATATCTTCTTTATTTATTCCGTCATTTAACAACGGTTGAACATCTGATTTTGCAAAAACTCCGCATCTTGCGGCAATTCTATAGATAGTTTTGTGATTTTTTGCAAGCTCGTTAAGACCTGTTGCGTCAGTTTTTAAAAGAACTGACATCTGGTCAATAAATGATCCTGTACCGCCTGCACAGGTGCCGTTCATTCTTTGCTCCGAGCCGTTTGAAAAATATAAAATTTTTGCATCCTCACCGCCAAGCTCGATTACAACATCGGTTTCTGGAAGAAATCTTTCAACTGCTTTCTTTGTTGCAATTACCTCCTGAACAAAGGACAGTCCAAGCATTTTTGAAAGCAACAAACCACCTGAGCCTGTTATTGCGGTAATAATTTTTGATGTATGTATTTCTTTTTTTATATTAGAAAAAAGAGTGAGTACGGTGTTTTTTATGTCCGAATAATGTCGCATATACTCACTGTACCTTATATTATCATCCTTATCGGTTAAAACAACCTTGACTGTAGTTGAGCCTACATCTATACCAAGCCTTAATTCATCAGCCAAGAATATCACCTCCGTGTTTACTCGCAAAAAGCAATTCTTACCTTATTATATTATATTGCTTTTAAAACTATTAGTCAATAACAAATTTCTTAAAAAGTGTTGTAATTTTTGTGATTATGTGGTAAAATAAAAGTGCCAAACGAATTGAATAATTATTTACTACATATGATGCTTGTTTTTGCTTTTAGGCAAAAACGCATATGCTTTATTTTGCGTGCATTGTATGTTGTGAAATATTCAGTTCGTTTGGCGACAACTGAAGCTATGCGTTTTTCATGCGTCAGCTTCGGTTGGCGCATTTTTTAATTTTACATAAAAAATGCGGTTTCGATATTGTCGAATTACGGAAAAAGAAGTCAGGATTTCCTGACTTCTTTTCCTTTATATTAGAACTTTGATCTCTTCTGATAGTGAGTATGCAACAATTCGTGTGCTTTGTGTGAGCAAGGCTCACCGAAATATTCCTTATAAAGCATCTGCACATATGGATTTTCGTGTGACTTTCTTAAAGTTGCTCTTTCGTCTTCTGAGTAAAGAGCCTTTGCACGAAGTGCCTTAACATCAACAGTTGCCTGTGTCTTTGAGTCAACGATTGGCTGACCGCCACCATTGATACATCCACCAGGACAAGCCATGATTTCGATGAAGTCATACTTTTCTCCAGCCTTAACCTTTTCAAGGATAGTTCTTGCATTCTTTGTTCCGTGAACAACTGCAACCTTAACATCCTTGCCTGCAATCTTTAGAGTAGCTTCCTTAACGCCGTCAAGACCTCTTACAGCAGTTACATTCAAATCATCAAGAGGTTTCTTCTCTAGGATTTCGTAAACTGTTCTGATAGCAGCTTCCATAACACCGCCTGTTGTACCAAAGATTACGCCTGCACCTGTTGCTTCGCCGAATGGCTGGTCAAATTCTTCATCAGGAAGGTTTGCAAAGTCAATACCTGCCTGCTTAATCATTCTTGCCAATTCTCTTGTTGTCAAAGATGCGTCAATATCCTGTGCACCGCTTGTTGAGTGTTCAGGTCTTGCAGCCTCAAACTTCTTAGAAGTACATGGCATAATAGCAACTGAATAGATATCATTCTTGTCAATACCTGTTTTTTGGGCATAGTATGACTTTATGATAGCACCGAAAATTTCCATTGGAGATTTAGCGGTTGATAGGTTATCCAAGAATTCAGGATAGTAGTGTTCACAGAACTTAACCCAACCTGGTGAGCAAGATGTGATAAGAGGAAGCTTTTCCTGCTTAGTAAATCTTTCGATAAATTCTGTTCCTTCTTCCATAATTGTAACATCAGCGGCTGTATCTGTATCGAATACCTTGTCAAAGCCAAGTCTTCTGAGTGCCGCAACCATCTTTCCTGTTACAGGTGTTCCGATTGGCAAGCCAAATTCTTCACCAAGTGCCGCTCTTACCGCAGGAGCAGTCTGCACAACAACATGCTTTCCTTCTGTATCAATAGCATTTTGTACCTGTGGGATTGATGATTTTTCATACAACGCACCAACAGGACAAGATACAATACACTGACCGCAGTAGATACACCCCACATCAGCCATTGACTGATTGAATGCAGCGCCAACTTCAGTAGCAAAACCTCTGTTCAAGCATGAGATAACTGAAATCTGTTGATTGTCACAAGCACCGATACATCTTCTGCAGAGTACGCACTTGTTGTTATCTCTTATGAGCGAAGTTGATTCATTATCAATTTCGTGATGAATGTTTTCACCCTCGAATGAAAGTGTGTCAACACCCAACTCTTCAGCAAGATTTTGAAGCTCACAGTTCTTGTTTCGAATACATGTCAAGCACTTCTTTTCGTGATTTGAAAGAATAAGCTCTAGTGTCATTCTTCTTGCTTTTCTTGCTTTTTCTGAATTTGTGAATACCTCAAGACCTTCGGTTACAGGGTAAACACAAGCCGCCTGCAAGCCTCTTGCGCCTTTAACTTCAACAAGACACATTCTGCAAGCACCGATTTCATTAATATCTTTCAAATAACATAAGGTAGGAATGTTGATACCAACCTCACGAGCTGCGTCAAGTATGGTAGAACCTTCCGGCACACTAACATCCTGACCGTTTATTTTCAAATTAACCATCTTATTCATTCCTTTCCTCGATTATTTCTTGTCGATAGCGCCGAATTTACAAGCTGACTGACAAGCGCCGCACTTAATACACTTATCCTGATCGATAACGAACGGCTCTTTAATCTTGCCTGTAATTGCGTTAACAGGACACTGTCTTGCACAGAGGCTACATCCCTTACACTTTTCAGGGTCAATTATATACTTAGCAAGTGCCTTACAAACTCCTGCAGGACAAGTCTTATCCTTAACATGAGCTATATATTCGTCTTTGAAATATTGCAATGTTGACAATACAGGGTTTGGAGCTGTCTGTCCAAGTCCGCAAAGTGCGCCGTTCTTAATGCTGTGGCACAATTCTTCGAGCTTATCCAAATCTTCCATTGTTCCCTTACCATCAGTAATCTTTGTCAATAATTCTAACAATCTCTTTGTACCTATTCTACATGGAGCACACTTACCGCATGATTCATCAACAGTAAATTCAAGGAAGAATTTAGCAATGTCAACCATACAGTTGTCCTCGTCCATAACGATAAGTCCGCCTGAACCCATCATTGAACCGATTGCCATAAGTGAATCGTAGTCGATTGGAGTATCAATTAATGAAGCAGGGATACATCCGCCCGAAGGACCACCTGTTTGTGCAGCCTTAAACTTCTTACCGCCAGGAACACCGCCGCCGATGTCTTCGATAATTTCACGAAGAGTTGTTCCCATAGGAACTTCAACAAGACCTGTGTTGTTAATCTTACCACCAAGAGCGAATACCTTTGTACCCTTGCTCTTCTCTGTACCTATTGTGTTGAACCAGTCTGCACCCTTATTGATAATTACAGGGATATTTGCATAAGTCTCAACGTTATTGAGCATAGTAGGTTTAGCCCACAATCCCTTATTAGCAGGGAATGGAGGACGAGGACGAGGTTCGCCTCTCTTACCTTCGATTGATGTCATCAATGCAGTTTCTTCACCGCAGACAAACGCACCTGCACCAAGTCTGATTTCTAAATCGAAATCAAAGCCTGTTTCAAATATATTCTTACCTAATAAGCCATACTCTCTTGCCTGATCAATAGCAATCTGAAGTCTGTTAACAGCGATTGGGTATTCAGCTCTGATATAGATAAATCCCTGATTAGCACCGATTGCATAAGCAGCGATAGCCATAGCTTCTATAACTGAGTGAGGGTCACCTTCAAGAACTGATCTATCCATAAATGCACCAGGGTCACCTTCGTCGGCGTTACAAGCAACATACTTCTGGTCGCCTTCGGCAGCATATGTGAACTTCCACTTCAATCCTGTTGGGAATCCGCCGCCGCCACGGCCTCTTAGCCCTGACTTTAAGATTTCGTCAATAACTTCTTCTCTTGTCATCTCGGTCAAAACCTTACCTAAAGCCTTATAACCGTCTGATGCAATATATTCTTCAATATTTTCAGGGTCAATAACACCACAGTTTCTAAGTGCAATTCTCATCTGCTTTGCATAGAAATTAGTTTCGTTAAGACTCTTGATTGAATTATCTTCTTCGTTAATTGTTTCCTGATATAATAAACGCTTAACAATTCTACCCTTTAATAAGTGTTCCTCAACAATTTCCTTAATATCGCCAACTTCAACTCTTGAATAAAAGGCGCCTTCAGGATATACTACTATAATCGGACCTAGTGCACAAAGTCCGAAACAACCTGTTTTGATAATCTTGAACTCCTTGTCCAAGCCGTATTCTACAAGCTGCTTTTCCATTTCATTAATAATTAGTTCACTGCCTGATGAGGTACAACCGGTACCGCCGCAGCACAAAATATGACCTCTAACCATATCCATGTTCTCAATCATTCCTTTCATTATCTATCTGATGATTAATCATTTTCTCCGACAATATATTCCTTTACAGGACGGCCGTTTACGATATGCTCTGCAACAACCTTTTGTGCCTTTTCAGGTGTCATCTTAATGTAGGTAACCTTTTCTTCGCCGGGGGCATAAACCTCAACAATTGGCTCAAGACGGCACATTCCTATACATCCTGTCTGAACAACTGAAACACCTTCAAGATTTCGTTTTCCAATTTCTTCAACAAATGCGTTCATAACAGGTCTTGCACCTGCCGCAATTCCGCAAGTTGCCATTCCGACAACTATTCTCACAGCATGGTCGTCCTTTCTCATAGTAACGCCTGCTGAAACTCTTTGTCTTATAGCTTCCAATTCTGCTAAACTCTTCATAACATTATTCCTTTCTGCGCATATAGCGCATTTAATCAATTATAAAGCTCTGCTTCGCCTTCTCTTAAGTATTCAAGTATCCACAAAGATACTGCATTTTCCTTAAAAGATACTCCGCCGAGAATTTTTTTGAACTCACGCGTATCAACTAAAAATTCCTTATCATTTACCTTATGTGAATAGATAAAATCCACATCTTCATACGAGGTTATGAGCTGATGCATGGTTTCTGACATATTTCCGAGAGGCTGACGGTCAATGTTAGAATAAACAAATGTTGCCGTTATGGTCGTTCCCTCTCCGAGCTTTGATTTTATTAAAATTCCGCCGCCTGTTAATTCACAAGCGTGCTTTACAAGCGGAATTCCGAGACCTACCTTTCTTGTCGTTCTGCCTGTCGTGAACGGGTCAGTAACCGACGCTAAAAGCTCCTCGCTCATCCCCTTGCCATTGTCCTTTACCGAAAAAGAAAGAATATCATTTTTTTCATCCTCAATTACTGTAAGCTCAATTAACTTAGCATTTGCAGTAACCGAATTTTGCATAATGTCAAGAATATGCAAAGAAATTTCATTCATAATGACACCCTCTTAATGAATAAATTATTCGTACTTTTTCAAAATATCATCAACATCGTCAACTGTAAGTCTGCCGAAAACTTCATCATTTACAGTAAGTACAGGTGCAAGTCCGCACGCACCGATACATCTTGTAGCATCGATTGAATATTTTCCGTCAGGTGTACACTGACCAACTTCAATTCCTAATCTTTCCTTGATTTTGTCAAGAATATCTCCTGAGCCCTTAACATAACAAGCTGTTCCCATGCAGACAGCAATCTGATACTTACCCTTTGGATAAAGTGAGAACTGAGCATAGAATGTTACTATACCGTAAATCTCAGCCAAAGGTACTCCTAGTCCCTCTGCAATCATTTCCTGAACCTCCAGCGGAAGATATCCGTAGATTTCCTGAGCCTTGTGAAGCACCGGAATAGCAGCACCTTCCATATCCTTATGGCTTTCGATTACTGCTTTTAGTTCAGCTTCCTGTTCTTTTGTGCCGTTAAAAGGCAACACTGTCATTTTCTCCATAATAGCCCTCCTGTTTTATTTTCGTTAAATAAATAACAATTTATATCAGCATAAATTCAACAGTTATACCCATCAATTATATCATTTTTATTCAAAAAAATCTATAAAAGTCCGTCAAAATTTTAATTTACTACCTTTTGCACAAATATTCAATCACTTTTTCAGCACTTTTAGACATAATGTTAATAGAAAAAACAGGTTCTTGAATATCTTCCAGATAGTGAGCATCGGAATTCGATATAACATTATACTTTTTTTCGTACTCTTCTTCCATTTTTAAACGATTTTTCGCAGTTATTTCCACTGTATCAACCACTAATTCAGGCGGAAAAAATCCAAGATTTGACAAAATGCTGTAGCTTGAACGGTCAATGTGTGCAGGAACTGCAATGCCACCAAATTCTTTCGACTTTTCAACCACTTCGAATATGTCTAAATTTGTTGCCGTAACTAAAAGATTTTCTTCTTTTCCGACTATATTATCCTCTGCATCCATATATAACTGTTCACCAAAAATTTCCTCTTGGTTTTTAATCTCTTGCATATGTTCTTTTATGTATTCCCCCATTTTTTCACAGCTTTCAATGTCAGGAAAATAGCAAACCATATGAACTTCCTCGCTAGTTTCAACCTCCATGCCGGGAATGACTAAAAGCCTGTCCCCTGCCACCTCCATAACCGCACGCACATTTCCGCACGAATTGTGGTCGGTTACCGCAATAACATCAAGTCCTTTTATAATCGACATATTTACAATATTGTTGGGTGTCATATCGTTGTCACCGCATGGTGACAGAGCAGAATGAATGTGTAAGTCATAATACAGCTCCATAATAACACCCCCCGTAATTTATATTTTCATTTCCATCGTTATATGAGGAATTCCCTCTTCTAAAAATTCATCAGAAATCGTACAAAATCCCATTTTTTCATAAAAACCGACAGCCTGTGTTTGTGCGTGTACGGCTATTTTCTGGCAAGCAAATTGTTTTTTTATTTCTTCAATGCTTTTCTTCATAAGCTCACTGCCAAGCCCTTTTTTGTGTTCAAGAGTTAACACCCTGCCTATTGTCACAATGCTCTTTTCGGAACAAAATGCCCTTAAATACGAAATTATCCTCTTCCCGTCATAAAAAAAGCAGTGCAGACTTTCATAATCCTTGTCATCCATGTCCTGACAGATTATTTTTTGCTCTAAAAGAAAAATTTCTGTTCTTGATTTTAATATTTCATAAAGCTCAACAGTTGTGAGCTCGTTAAATTTTTTTGATATAAAGTTCATAGTTACACCTCAAATCAATTATATCACAAACCCTCACATTACACAAGCAAAAAATTCTTTACACAAAAGCCCTTTAGTGATATAATTAAATAGATATTTTATTTTGGAGGTGTCATAATGGCTCTTAACAGAAAAATCTCATATCTTCGGGAATACACAGACCAGCTTCCCGATTTTGTGACAGAGTATCTTTTAGAATATTATACAGGCGAAAGTGTGAACACACAAATCGGCTACGCCATTGACATCCGTGTATTTTTTAACTACTTAAAAAATGAGGTTTTGACAAAGGTTGACAATATAAAAAATATAACAATAAAGGATATTGACAATTTAAGAGTAACAGACCTTATTCGTTTTAAGTCATATCTTCGTGAATACGAACAAGAAACTCACACAGTAACAGGTAAGGTAATCAAGCGTACATACAGAAATTCAGCCTACGGAATTAACCGAAAAATGTCAGCAGTACGAGGTATGTTTATCTACCTTTACAAAACCGAACAAATCAAGGAAAACATAACAGACAAAGTAGATTTTGCAAAATTACATCAAAAAATCAAAAAACGACTGACATCACAGGAAACCTGCGACCTTTTGGATGTTATATATAATGGAGAAAAATATTACGAGGGACGCCTGCTTACAGAATACAAAAAAAGAAAAGCACGTGACACCGCAATTTTCACCACTTATCTTGGTACAGGAATTCGTGTGTCCGAGCTTATAAACCTGAATATTGAAGACTTAGACCTTGACACAAATTCCTTTATCGTAACCCGAAAGGGCGGTGACCAACAGGAAATCTTTATGCCCCAACAGGTTAAGGAAACAATCTCGGAGTACCTTGAACAAGAGAAAAATTTAAGAGAAACAATAGAAAAAGGGCCATTATTTTTAAGCAGAAATTCAAAACGCTTCACAACTGCAGGAATAGAAAAGCTTTTGAAAAATTACTGCCACACAGTTTCAATCACTAATCCCGACAAAACAAGACCGCATGCACTTAGAAGAACCTTCGCGTGTCAGCTTTTAGAGGACGGGGTTGACATAAAAATGGTTGCCGAGCTTTTAGGACACAAAAATATCGAGGTAACTCACAAATACTACGCACAGTACAACGCAAAAGCAAGAAAAGAAATTATGCTTGAACAAGTTCCTGTGCCCGATGAAATTTACAACAAAAAAGAGGAAAAATAATGAACATTATCTGGCAGTTCTTCAAAAAGAACACCGTCTTTTCAATCGCATGGATACTGGCAATTACAACAATAATTTTTGTCCCGCTTGACAAAGAATATCTTACATATTTTGATTTTAAGACACTTTGCTGTCTTTTTTGTGCATTGGCAGTCGTTTGTGCTCTTCGCCATATTTATTTCTTTCAGATTGTGGCAAAAAAGATTGTGTGTATTTTTAAAAATACCCAAACTGCAGTTCTTGCGTTAGTTTACATAACATTTATAGGCTCTATGCTTATTGCAAATGATATGGCTCTTATAACCTTTTTGCCTTTAGGCTATTTTGTTCTGTCTGAAACAAAGCACAAGGAGCTTATGTCATTCACATTTATTATGCAAAATATTGCAGCAAATTTGGGTGGGATGTTAACACCATTCGGAAACCCACAAAATCTTTATCTTTATTCATACTTTAAAATTCCCACATTGGAATTTTTCAAAATAATGTTTCTGCCATTCATAATAGCTATTACTTTAATCACTCTTTGCTGTCTTTTTATAAAAAAAGAGCCCCTATCACTTTCTGACACAGAAAAGGATTTGAAGCTTGACATACGAAAAACTGTTATTTATTCAATTTTGTTTGTTTTGTCTATTGCAATAGTTTTTAACATTGTACCTTATCCAATCGGTCTTTTGGTAATAGTTATTTCAATGCTGTACCTCGACCGCGATGCTATAAAAGAGGTTGATTACGGACTATTGCTTACGTTCTGTGCTTTTTTCATATTCTCGGGAAATCTTGCACGAATTGATTTAGTGAAGGAATTTTTAAGTTTCCTTGTAAACAAGGGCACGCTTTTGGTGTCAGTTTTGTCATGTCAGATTATCAGCAATGTTCCGAGCGCTGTTTTGCTTTCCCATTTCACAACCGATTACCCTGCTTTATTGATAGGTGTAAATATCGGCGGAGCAGGCACTCCTATTGCATCTTTAGCAAGCCTTATCACACTTGGACAGTTTTTAAAGCATCAGCCTGAAAAGTTCAGGCAATATATCACACAATTCTCAATTTATAATTTTTCAATACTTTTAATACTCTTATGTACTATGCTAATAAAGTATCATTAATTTTGTTAATAATATCTACTATTTTTAGTTGAAAAAGTGATTTTTTTATAGTATAATATAATTAAGTATATTTTACACCAATTTAAAGAGGTAGAATGAATGAAAAAGAAAAAAGTGTTAAAGGTTGTGCTCATCGTTTTCCTTTCGCTGATTTTAGTCCTTATTTTGTCTTTGGCTGCAATTTTTCAGTTTGTTATAAAACCTCACTCAGAGGAAATTGTAGCCTCGATCGAACAAATTGTAAATGACCCCGAATTTATTGGCGAACTTGAACAGGAAGAAGTTACCGAGGAACTATTACAGGAAAACAACTTGTCCGATTTTCTCATCGAAGAGATTCCGCAAACAAACACTCCTGACAAACCAGTACAACAGCCAAAAAAACCGGTTGAGGAATACAAAAATATATATGACTACGCAAAAGATAATGTTGACTCAAAGGATTTGAAAACAGGCATTGATTTTGCTTCCCGTATTGATATAGCATATATTCTCGGTCTTTTAAAGGGCGGTCTTACCATACCCGAGAAACGCGAACTGAAAGCATACTTAAAACAACATTTTACAAGCACGGAAATTTCACAGGGTATTGCCCTTTATAACAAATATTCTTATTTACTTAAGTAATA
This sequence comes from Clostridia bacterium, assembly GCA_045645365.1. Lineage (GTDB taxonomy): Bacteria > Bacillota > Clostridia > UBA1381 > UBA1381 > RGIG1988. The sequence goes on from JAZRIR010000023.1 coordinate 17,334, forward strand.
CGAAAGGAAAGATAAAAATGGATACAAGAACAGTTCTCGTAATTGATGACGAACAGCCGATAGTTGAAATTCTAAAATTTAATCTTGCAAAGGAAGGTTACTCCGTACTTGAAGCATATGACGGTGCAACAGGCTTGGATTTGGCACTTTCTGAAAATCCTGACCTTATTTTGCTTGATGTTATGCTTCCTAAGATGGACGGATTTGAAGTATGCCGCAAAATACGCGAAAAATCTTCAGTGCCGATTATTATGCTTACAGCTAAGGAAGAAGAGGTTGATAAGGTATTAGGCCTTGAGTTGGGTGCTGATGACTATATGACAAAGCCATTTTCTGTTCGCGAGCTTACTGCGAGAGTAAAGGCAAACTTGAGAAGAATGTCAATAGACAAAACTGCATCAACCGAAGGCGGTGCTGTGATAGTATCAGGAGAGCTTGTTATTAACACAGAACGCTATGAAGTCAAGAAAAGAGATAAGGTTATCGATATTACATTAAGGGAATTTGAGCTCTTAAAATTCCTGGCAACTCAGCCTGAAAAGATTTTTACAAGAGAAAATCTTTTGGAGAAGGTATGGGGATATGAATACTACGGTGATGTCAGAACTGTTGATGTTACAGTCAGAAGACTCCGCGAAAAAATTGAAGATGATGCAAGTATTCCAAGATATATCATCACAAAAAGAGGCGTAGGCTACTATTTCAACAGGGCGTGAGAATATGTTTAAAAGCATACAGTATAAGGTTGTATCAGTCTTCGTTCTACTGACACTTTCGCTTATTACCATTGTTGGCTCGTTTATGGTTGTAAACATTGTAAACTTTTATAATCGCGAATTCTTTGTTATGATGGACAAGGTTTTTGATGAAAAATTTATTTACGACCTTAATCAACTTGCAAAAAGCGAAAATTCTTTAGAGAATGTTGACGTCGCAATTTCTTCACATATAGGTCCATTGGGAATTGATACTTACAGATTTTACAGCATTCTTGATTCAAAAACAGGTAATGTTTTAAAATGCTCCGACTCTTCAAAGATTGATTCAATCAATAAAACTGATAATATAGTTATGGCTATGTCAGGAAAGACAGGCGATATAATTAATACTGATAAAAACTATATGGATTACGCTGTTTCAATTAATCCTGACGGCGATAATAAATACATAGTTTATATAAAAGATACAAAGGAAGAGCTAAACAGCATTACAAACAATGTCCTGGTAATTGTTATTGAGTCACTTTTGCTTGCAGTCCTGGTTTCTGTTATTATCGGTTATCTTTTGGGAAAAACAATAACCGTTCCAATTATAAACTTGACAAAAAGAGCCGAAAAACTTGCTGCGGGTGAGTTTGATGTTATTGAGGTTTCAAAAGAAAACGATGAAATAGGCAGACTTTCCAACTCCTTTGGTTTTATGTCACAGGAACTCAAGAAAACCATTGTGGAGGTTAATGAAGAAAAGACAAAGCTAGAAACCATCCTTCTTAATATGACCGATGGAATTTTGGCTTTTGATCTTTCCGGAAAACTTATTCTTGTAAACCCCGAGGCACAGAAATTTTTGCAGGGCGAAGACTTTAATTCACTCAATTTTGATGAATTTTTCAAGAAACATGATGCTAACATAACCCTAGGTGACCTAATTTATATCAAAAATGAAATGTCACCCGAAAGAGAAATTAACTATAACGACAAATACTTTAAGCTTAATTATGCAACCATTGAAAAGGACGGCAAGAGGAGCGGTGTGCTTGTTGTTATGCGCGACATAACTAATCAGGAAAAGCTCGAAATCGCAAGACGCGAATTCGTTTCGGATGTATCCCACGAATTAAGAACACCTCTAACAACAGTAAAATCTTATGCCGAAACTCTTATGGACGAGTCAATGACCGACAAGGACCTTCAGAACAGATTTTTGTCGGTAATCATCAAGGAAGCAGACCGAATGACACGAATAGTAAAAGACCTCCTGACTCTATCCAAGCTTGATGAGGCGCAAAATGAGCAGACAGAATTTGACGATATAGATTTACAGGTACTACTGGACGGCGTTATAGAAAAAATGTATATAACGGCTAAAAAGAAAAATCAGACAATTGAATATAAGTCGGTAAACACAGTAGGGCTATTTAAATCAAACCGCGACAAGCTTGAGCAGGTTATTATTAACATTGTTTCAAATGCTATAAAATACACATCAGAGGGCGGAAATATTGAAGTAATTTCCGGAAAACTATATAATGATGCATTTGTCAAGGTTATTGATAACGGAATAGGAATTCCAAAAGAAAATATACCGCGTCTGTTCGAAAGATTTTACAGAGTTGACAAGGCTAGAAGCCGTGATACCGGCGGAACAGGACTTGGACTTGCAATTTCCAAACAAATTATTGAAAGCCTTGGCGGAACAATTACCATTAATTCTGAATTCGGACATGGAACTGAAGTTATTATAACATTTCCGATTTTGTAATATAATGTTAGAGTACAGTAATGGCATTGTAACATTAAATATGATATAATATCTATACTGAAATATAATTGAGTAACTATCCTCAATTTTAAATACTACAATTTTACAGGAGGTATGCACTATGTTTAAGAAATTACTAACATCCTTAATAATTGCTTCAACACTTGTTTCTGTTCTACCATGCGTGAGTTATGCAGATTTCGGAAATACAATTTCATTAACAGAAACAGGTACACATACAGATATTATATACATAAAAAGACCTGAATCACTATCTGCATCAACATCGGATAAAACATATACTATTTCAGCCGTAGGAGAACAGGGAACAAAGATTAAAGTATATAAGTACAATCCGTCAACAAACAACTGTACAATAATCAGAAATGAAACACAAATAGGAGCAAGCGGACTATACAGCGTAGTTGTGGACTTGCCGGACAATTCAAATATCTTTATGGTGACCGCCGAGAATTCAAGAGGTTCACAGGCAGTCAAAATTGATATTGACAAAATTAAGAAAAGCACTATTGATAAGCTCAAGAGTGTCACAGTAACAATCAGGAACTTTTTCCGTTAATGGACTGAAAGGAAAGTTATGAATAAGGAACGAGTAAAAAATTTAGTATTGGTGTTCCTGATAGCCATGAATTTTATTCTGGGTAGTAGAATATTGTTTGAGAGAAAATTATGGCCGTCAGGCTATAATTTTTTTTCTAATGTGAATAATTTTGAGATTACAAGCATTATAAAAGGAATAAAAAATCATTTTACAGACAATGAAATTTATAAAAGCAGATTGCTGTCCCCCGAAAAAATTTTAATAAACACAGGGGATCAGACAACCAGATTGTCTTTAAATCCTTCAGATTCGGAGTTTAACGAACTTCTTGAAGAAGCATATGCCGTACTGCAAAAGGCTTTTTCCGACAACACCGCAACTCCAAGCATAATAACCCGTGACGAGTTTTATTCGGCACTTGGATCAAGTTCAATTTATCTTGAGTATGCTGCAGACTATAGCACAGCATTGTTTGCACGCCTAATCGGAACAACTCTTGATGCACCAATCAACATTCCCGACGGCTTTTCGCAGGTTCTCATTTCATATTCTCCAAGAACATCCGTCTATCTCACAGACTCAGATAATAATGAATTCTATAAGGTTAATGTTAATAAAAGCAGTGAAAGTATGGTTATTAAGATAGGAGAATGCGTAGAAGGCAAACAGGGAGAGCATCCTGTAATAAACTACTCATTTGACTTAAAGTTTGACCAACCTTTCGGTGCACAAAAGACAACAATAAATCCATTAGTACAAGTGTATTCGACACCCGAAAACTATTCTGTGGTTTTAGCAAAAAATCCTATACAGAACAGCGATGGTTATGTTAACGAGGATATAGTAAACGACATTTTAAAGGTTTTTGATATAAATCCGAACACAATGAGCAGATACACCGTTGCAGGCGGAACAACGGTTTTTGTTGAAAACAATGCAACATTGAAAATTGATAAAAACGGCTATCTTGAATATGAAGCTACTGTTAATCAGGCAGAACTCAAAGATGAATATTCAGCAATTTCCGACGTTTCAGAATTGGCAGACGGAGTGAACAAAGCAATAAGAAATGAAAATGCAATGACTCTCTCCCTAGTGCCTACAACAGCCAACGGAACTGTAGCGCTCGACTATGTAGCAGGGGGATTACGTGTCAAAATTGACTCTGATTTGATGTCATATGGGGTTGAAGCAGTAATTGAAAATGGAAGCTTAAAAAGCTATAGACAACTAATAAGGAATTACGAGGTAACTGGTAAAACCTCACAACCTATGGAGTTTTTGACCGCACTTGATACAGCTATTTTAGAATATTCCAAGTCAATGAACGAAATTTACATCGATAAAATGTATGTGGGTTATTCCGATGATATGACGGATGGAGAAAAAAATGCCTTGTGGATTGTCGATGTTGACAATGTTATAATAGGTGAATAAAGGAGAGCAAAGATGAACTGGAGTAAGGTCAAATCAATTATGATAGTGTTTTTAATACTGGTCAATCTCTCTTTTCTTACCTACATTGTTTATGAAGAAGTGCGTTCTGATAAGAGAAATGAACAAATGGCAGAAACAGTGACAACACTTCTTGAATCAAGAGGGATAACGATTGATAAAAATTTGGTTGCAAATAGTGCAAAGACAGAGAATGCCGAAAGCCTGTATGCCGATAATTTTATTTCGGATTATGAGGTTTTTGCAAAAATAGTGTTAGGTGAAACAGTAATTAAAAGCGGCACAAATAGTTTTAAATCAGAACTTGGAACACTCACCTTTAAGGGCGACCGTTTTGAACTGAAAGCTCAAGCCGACAAAAATCTTTATACTTCTAAAATCACAAAGGTCAACGCACAGAATATTGCAAGCGAATATTTAAATAAAATAGGAATTGACACAAAAATTGCGAAAAAAGAACTTATTGAAGAAAATTCGGTGTTTAAGATAAAATATGTTGAAAATATTAATGAGCTTCCTCTTTTTAATTCAGGAATTGAGCTTATATCAAACAGCACAGGAATAATATCTGTTAGCGGTAATTGGTATAATATAAGCTCACAGAATTCTTCTATTTCTGAACTAAAGAATGTTTCTGGGGTACTGATTGATTATATGAATACAGGAAAAAAATCAGAAATTACAAACATTGAACTGGGATATTCCATACATGACACAAGCACATATCATGAAAGCGTATTTTTAACACCTGTATGGAAAATAACAGATTCAAACGACAGCGTAACATATATAGATGCAAGAGAATCTAACTGATAGGAAAGGCGAAGATAAAATGCAAATTAAAATTGGAACAAAGATAAATTCCGCACTGTCGGAGGATATAGGAATAGATGTTGGAAGCTATAAAACAGCAATTTACATAAGGGAAAAAGGGATAGTTTTCAATGAGCCAAGCTATATTGCCATAGATTCAAAAACAAATGAGGTTGTTGCCTACGGAGAAGAGGCGTATGAAATGATAGGCAAAAATCCTCCAAGCATAAGAATAGTAAAGCCTGTTGAAAACGGTATGATTTCGGATATGGAGCTTGCAATAAAGCTTCTAAAAATATTTATCTCAAAGGTATATAATAAAACCCTGCTAAAGCCCAGAGTAATTGCAAATATACCCACCGGCTCAACAGAAATTGAGCGTCACGCAATGAGCGAGGTATTAAAATCCGCAGGAGCAAGAATTGTTCACCTCATAGAATCCCCTGTCTCATCTGCATTGGGTGCAGGATGTGATGTTTCAATAGCCAGAGGCTTGTTTGTTGTTGATATAGGTGCAGGAAAGAGTGATATTTCAACCATTTCACTTGGAAAAAATGTTGTGAGCAATTCAATAAATGTTGCAGGCGATGTTTTTACAAACGATATAATAAAGCATATTAAGACCGCACATAATTTAAATATAGGATTTTTAATGGCAGAGGCAATAAAGAAGACCATTGGATGTGCATATCCTATGGAAAAGCTTACATCAATGAGTGTTTCGGGTTGTGATGTAACAAGCGGACTTCCACGTTTTATGAGTATCAGCTCAGAGGAAATAAGAGAATGTCTGTTGCCGTCACTATCAAAAATATCTAATGTTATAAAAAACACATTAAAAAATACTCCAACCGAATTACAGACAGATATTTTAGAAGACGGAATTTTGTTGACCGGCGGAGGTGCAAAGCTTTCGGGACTTGATAAGTATTTTAGGCAAGAGCTTGAAATGAAGGTTTTTGTGATTGATGATATGGAAAATTGTGCAATTAAGGGCATTGGCAAACAGCTTATTGCTCTTGACTCTAATGTAGCGGAGGAGAAGTTCTACTATGCAGCCGAATAACTTGCTTCCAGATGAACAGCTTGATGACTTGCAGCTTGACAAAATGAAGATAATTCAAAAGAAAAAAGGATTTAAATTCGGAACAGACGCAGTTTTATTATCCGACTTTGCAAAAGATATTTATTCAGAAAATACTTTAGACCTTTGCACAGGAACAGGAATAGTTGCGTTTTTGTTGCATGGAAAAACAAAAACAAAAAAATTTTATGGAATTGAAATACAAGAAGAAATTGCAGATATGGCAAAAAGATCGGTTATTTTAAACGAATTGGAGGATGACATTTCGATTATATGCGATGATTTAAAAAACGCAGTCAAGCTTTTTGGAAAGCGTAAATTTGACCTAATTACCTGCAATCCCCCCTACATCCGTTCGGGAGTAACGAATGAAACAGACTCAAAGACTATCTCAAGACACGAGGTTATGTGCAGTCTGGAGGATATTATAAATGTTTCATCAGAGCTTATTAAAACTACAGGCAAATTGGCAATGGTACATAAACCATCAAGGGTGGCAGAGCTTTTATATTTGATGAAAAAATATAAAATCGAGCCAAAAAGGATGAGATTTGTTCATAAAAGCGAAAAGGAACCGCCTGTTTTGGTATTGGTTGAGGGACATTACGGTGCAAAAAGCGATATAAATGTTATTAAACCTTTGATTATGTATGACGAAAATTTAAATCAAACAGAGGAAATGAAAGAAATATATAGTTTTTTAGGATAGGAGAACAAAAATGAGCGGAACACTTTATCTTTGTGCAACGCCGATAGGTAACCTTTCTGATGTTTCAAAGAGATTTGTTGAAACATTGGAGAGTGTTGATATTATCGCCGCAGAGGACACAAGAGTAACTCTAAAGCTATTAAATCATTTTAATATAAAGAAACAACTCACAAGCTATCACGAGCATAACAAGCACGAAAAAGGCGAATACCTTGTTTCACTTTTGAAAGAGGGAAAGAATGTTGCACTTGTATCGGATGCAGGAACTCCTGCAATTTCTGACCCCGGAGAAGATTTGGTAAAGCTATGTATTGAAAATGATGTAAATGTGACCTCAATTCCAGGTTGTGTTGCGGCTATAAATGCATTGATATTGTCGGGATTATCAACAAAGAGATTTTCGTTTGAGGGATTTTTGTCGGTTAATAAAAGGCACAGAAAAGAGCATCTTGCATCCTTAGCAAAGGACACTCACACGATGATTTTTTATGAAGCTCCTCATAAGCTGACATATACATTGGCTGATATGGCAGAGGTATTCGGAAAGGACAGAAAAATTGCGTTGGTGCGCGAGCTTACCAAACTGCATGAAGAAGTGTTAAGATTTACACTTGGCGAGGCTTTGGAGAAATTTGCAGAAGATAAGCCAAGAGGTGAATATGTTATAGTAATTGAGGGTTGCTCTCAAGAGAAAGCAGAGGAAGAACAATGGTGGAGTGAGCTATCAGTTATAGAACATATAGAACACTATATAAAAAAGGGCTTATCCTCAAAAGATGCAATTAAACAGACATCGGTTGACAGAGATGTTTCAAAAAGAGATGTCTATAATGAATATCATAAATCGGAGTGAAGAATATGAAAAAGATTACAACAAAAAAAGCGGCACTCCTTGGTGCAGGAGCAGCATTAGCTTACAGCTTCATAAAAGGTAAAGGAGTATTTAATGTTCCGAGATTTTTTAATCAGCATAAGGCAATTAAAAATTATGTCGAAACCAATCACCCAAACGGGAATTTTGGTGATATTTTAAAAACAAAAAACGGCTGGGCTTGCATAATAAACAGTAATGATAAGCAAATACTTTTAAATTTAGAAAAAACAGAAGATGGAAATTATATTTTCTCCGAAACCCAGATGTGATTTGTAACAAACATTAATCCTCTTTCATATTTTATATTAGCAGATGATTTTCTGCGATATAATTTTGAAGGAGGAATTTTTATGTGTTTATTTGGAGGATGCAATAACAACAACGGCGGAGATTCTTGGATTTGGATTTTGATTATTATTGTTTTGATATTCTGCTGCAATGATGGCGGTTTGTTCGGTGGTAATAACAACTGTTGCTACAACAATAATAATAACAACAATAACGATTGCTGCTGCTAATTTAATAAGTAAAAAAGAACTGACCTAAAAGGTCAGTTCTTTAATTTTAAGTTAACTAAAACTCTAAGTTAATTAGTCAGCGATGAATTCAAAGATATCAACAACTTCGCCTTCTACAACCAATGCAAATGCAAAGTTAGCCTTTTCATAGTGCTTAGCGTCAGCGTTGTCCCAATCAATTACATCGTCGTTAGCTTCGATCAATGCTGTGAGATACTGAGGAGCAACGATTGCAGCGCCTGTTGTACCTGTTGTTGCACTGAACTTAAACTTAGCCTTTGAACCAAAGTCATACTTATAAACATTTACAGAAGATGCAACGTCGTATTCCTGAAGGTTTGTATCAAGGTCAGTTTCTCCGCTAACAATCTTAGCAAATGAAATGCTGTTCTTTGATACTTCAGCGATAGGACCGTAAACAAGCTTAACTTTGTCAGCATCTGCTGCATCCCAATCCTGAACAAATACTGAATGGTCTGTACCAAAGTTTGTACCAGTTGATGTGATAGAAATTGAGTTAAGAACTTCATCATCTGAAGGATCATCATTATCCTTATCATCTACAAGATCAGCAGTAGCATTGTCTTCGTTATTGTCAACCAATGACATTGCAACTAAGTCTGCATATGTTGGGATACCATCAGCAAATGTGAAGATAACATCAATAGCCTTAATCTGACCAGCAGCGTTAGTCTTGAAGAAGATTACGTCACCAGCCTTAAGAGCTTCAAGCTCTCCTGCTTCATCATCTGTTGCAATTAGCTTAACAACATCGTTTGAACCATACAATGCTTCGATTTCATAGAAACCATCTTCGCCGTCAACCAATACAGCAGCAGCGCCATCTTCAGTTACTACAGCAAATCTTGTTTCAAGAGTATATGCTGCCTGACCTTCTGTGATAAGAACGAATGGGTATGCATTGTTAATCTTTGTGCCGTAAGCAAATGCCTTATATCCAACCTGATCCTGAAGTGAATCAATTGAAGCTGATGCCAAAATTTCATCAGATGTGAAATCAATAGCATCGATGAACTTTGTTGCAGAGTTCAATCTGATAGCACCAATCTTGCTTCTGCCTAAGTCATACTTTGTGCTTGCTCCGCCGTTGCTTTCTTCAGCTGCCAAGAAGTTCAACTTGTTGATCATTCCTGTTCTAGCAGAAACTGAGTAAGAAACAACTCTTGTATCTGCAGTTGTCATTGCACCAACATATGCTTCAACTTCGTCGATCAAATCCTGAAGTGTTTCAGTTGATGCTGTTCCATCATAAGAAACTGATGCAGTCTTGTGGTCAAAGTCATAAACCTTCTTTGTTCCATCTGTTGTGAACAATGTAATTCTAGCATTGTCAGCTGTACCAGCTTCCTTAGCATCATAGAACTTTGTAACAACAGCGTAGTTAGCTGAAGATTCATCCAATTCCCAATCAAAAATCTTACCAAAGTAGTCAATGTACAATTTTACTTTGTCACCAACTGTGTAATCGCCTGAGAATGTTGAGTAGTCACTAGCTGATGCAAACTTATATTCTTTTTCTTCGATAACAGCAGCCAAATCAGGCAACTTTCTCAATGTACCTGTAACAACATCTCTTGATACATAGATTTCAAAATAATCTGAATCTTCAAGATCTTCTACACCAATGTCGTATGCGATTGAAAGAACGTCGTCTTCCTTAAGGTCTGCAATAGTGATTTCTTCACCATTGTAGTAAATGTGGTATTCCAAATCTTCGTTTGCTTCCTTGTCAAGATCCAAAGTAGCAGCTGTCATAATGATAGAATCTTCTGAAATAGCTGTAACCATATCTCTTGCATAAGAATCAACATATACTATGTCATACTTACCATCTGTCTTGTATGTATCAACAAGTGTGATTGTACCATTTTCCTGAGTTGTTACATACATATCGATAATCATTTCATCATCTGATGTTTCATCAGTATCTTTATCATCAACATCATCAGCCATACCAGCATAGAAACCGTTTACATAAACCTTTGTACCATTATCTGTATCAAGTTTATATTCTGTTGTATCCAACTGCTTATCATCATCATAGAATTCCAAAACAGTTTCGTCTGAACCTGCTGCGTAAACTAGAGCAAGATCCTTTTCAACTGACTTGTTCTTTCCTGATGGAATGAAGCTAATGAATTTCCAATCGTCATATTCGTCAACCATAACGATAGCTGATGCATATACATTAATGCTTGCAGCAGCAACTGTATCGCCAACATTTACAACATCAAGTTCTGCACCGCTAGCTTCAACTTCAGCAACTGACTTCAAAGCTACGTCCATAGCAACTTCGTCGTTAGCATACCACTTTGATTTTGCAATACCGAATCTAACTTCGTCAGCCTTAAGAGTTGTTCCGCTTGTCTTAACTGTGTCAAGAACATAACCTTCAACAAAGTAAGCATCAAACTTCTCTGTCAAGATTGACTTGAAGTATGTTGACTGTTCGCCATCCTGAATCTGGATTCTTGGAACAATTTTACCTGAATCTGTGTAGTTAACACCAACATTCTTAACAACAGGAGCCTTAATTGCGTTGTAAACCAACTGAGCAACCTGAGCTCTTGTTACAGCTTCGTTAGGAGCAGCATAAACGCCGTCTGTTACTCCTGCATCAGCAGCCAACTGTGTGAAAGGAATGTACCAGTTAGCGCCTGTGTAGTTATACTGTTCAGCAAGTGAAGCAGCATAATCTTCGTAACCCATTGCACAAAGCATCATCTTAATAATTTGTGCATATGTAACATTTCCGTCTGGCTGGAACTGATTGTTTTCCATACCGTTGATGTATCCCATAGATACACCCTTGTTGATGTAGCCTGTAGCCCATTCATGCTTAGCTTCGATATCAGAGAACTTTGTAGCGCCCTTCATAGCTTCAGCAGAAGCTGTTTCGTTAAGAGCAGCAACGATGATCTTTGAAGCTTCAGCTCTTGTGATATTGTTGTCTGGCTTGAATGAGTTGTCTTCATAACCATTAACAACGTCCAATGCAACCAATGTGTTTACAGCAGTTGCGTAATCAGCTGTTTCAGGCACGTCTGTCAAAGCAACGTTAGCAGCGAATGTTGCAGGAACAATGCTTGCTGAAAGTGCCAATGCGATAACAGCAGAAATTGCTTTTTTGAGATAATTTTTCATAGTCTCAAAACCTCCTTAAAAATTTTACGAAAGGGATTAATCTGGAGGCAGGAACACACCCTTTCTTTGCGAACCGCCTACTGTTTGTGCGTCAGGATACTATTAATCATCCTGACTATGCACTGATTATAACACAGTGATGTGTAATAAGTCAATGCACTTTTTGCAGTTGTAACACAACTGTAAAATTGGTGACAAAGAAAAATATTGCTGTAATATTACTATAAAACAGTAACACTCGCAACACAATTCTGTATCAACCCTGCAATACGGCGGTCATTTTGTCTTAACAAAATACCATCCGCACTTTTACACTTTATTTTACTATTTTTGTATTAATTTGTCAAGCAAATGAATAATTTTTTGCATTAATTATAGATTTTGTAAGTTTTTGTTATTACATTTATGTAAAATGACAAGATAAAAGGGGTTTCTTCCTATTATATATAGCGAAACCCCTGATATGTATTTCTTCTGACCAATTCTTTATCTATTTCATTTAACACGCAAAACTTTTTAAGACTCCATAGCGGTGCAATCAAATCATCCTTTCCGCCGTCACCTGTAAGTCTTTGGATTATTGTTTCTTTCGGAAGCATTTCCAATGCATCAACGATAATATCGACATATTCTTCTCTGGAAAGTGTATTAAACTCATTATTTTGATACATTTTTTCAAGTCTGGTACCTTTTAAAACGTGCAATAAGTGAAGTTTTACTGCGTGGGGCTTTAATTTTGCAACCTCCGAAACACTTGCAAGCATCATTTCCTTTGTTTCATAAGGAAGACCGATTATCAGATGCACACATACATTGATTCCTCTGTCGGATAACTTTTTGTAGCCATCTAAAAACTCTTGGTATGTGTGGCATCGGTTTATCAGCTCGCCTGTTTTGTCAAAAACAGTTTGCAAACCCAATTCTACTATTAAATATGTTCTTTTTGAGAGCTGGGAGAGATAATCCACAACATCGTCTGCCAACGCATCTGCTCTTGTGGCAATACTCAAGCCCACTACTCCGTCCTCTTTTAAAACAGGTTCAAATTTTTCCCTTAGCACTTCTACGGGTGCGTATGTGTTTGTGTGTGCCTGAAAATACGGAATGTATTTTGCCTTAGGCCATTTTTCGTGCATTCTTTCCTTGACTTTTTTAAACTGCTCCAAAATACTGTCGCAAGGGTTACCTGCAAAGTCACCACTGCCTGCATCAGAACAATATATGCATCCGCCATATCCCTTTGTTCCATCAATGTTCGGACAGGTAAAGCCTGCATTCAGGCTGACCTTAAAAACCTTTTCACCGAATTTTTGCATCAGGTGGTAATTCCAGGTGTGGTAACGTTTATTGTCAAGCGAATATATAAAAGTGTTTTTCATTATTTCAAAACCTTTATGCTCTTAACTATTCCCATTGTTGACGCATACTCGTTATAAAGCATAATTTCATCACCCACTACAAGCTTCTTGCCCGAAAGTGTGTAGAAATTATCCTCGGTTTCTGTGCCTTTGGTCTGAATTGTTAAAAGCACATCGTATTTATCCTTAAATTTTACATCTTTATATGTTCCGTCTGTCATAAGCTCAAGCTCACTCGCACCTAAAACCTCCATATCGAGTATATCCCCGATTTCCTTTTTTGTTTCATAGTCAATAATTCCATCGGCGTTTTCTTTCAGAGCATCAACAGTAGGCGTTCTTACATTTTCAACCAACAATGTATATTCTATTACTGTGTCCTTGCTTATATATGCATCACTTGTACGAAATTTTATAAAGGTTGCTATCGCTAACGCAAAAATAACCAACACAATAATCAGGTCTATTATATTTATTTTTCCGAAAAATTTACCTTTTTCATCTATAATCTTCATATCTATTCCCTTTCTTTTTCAATGTCAATAATGTAGCCTGCTGCTGTGAAATCTTTTGTTTCCACGCTCATTCTCTTTCCAACATACAAATCCTCTGCACTCTCTGCCTCAATCTCAAGTATCGCATCATACCTGTCAGGTACTTCGGATTTTACATGTTCGCCTGTTTCGATTGAAATATTATACTCCTCGCTTGGCTCAATCTTTACATCAACCAGTCTGCCCAAAGACTTATTCTGCACTCTGTCAAATATATTTTTGTGTGGCCTCATAACATCGCACAAGTCTTTTTCGATTGCAGTTACCTCTATTGTTATCTTTGTTTGTTTTACTGCCCCATCCATTGTAGTATTTGCAGAAAAGAACATTACCACTACTGCTACTACCAACGCTCCGAATATTAATATACATAAATCAATTATGTTTATTATCCCGAACAATTTTCCTTTTTCATCTATAAGCTTCATTTCGTCTTACCTCTCTTTAACAGCTTTTCATATATTTCATCAAGCGTTTTTATCATTGCTTCAATCGCAAAAATTTCTTTCGCTCTCTTCCTTCCAAGTTCGCCCGCTTTTTCCCTCTCTTGAGGGCTAGCTATATAATAGGAAAGTTTTCGCGCAAAATCCTCAGGTGTTTGGTCGGTTAAAAGTCCTGTCACTTTGTCCTCTATTACCTCACAAGGTCCTCCTGATGCAGTTGATACGCAAGGTTTTCCGAGCGTCATTCCCTCTACGAGCGATAGGCTTAGGGACTCCTTTTGCGATGTCAGCGCCATTATATCTATCACATTGACTATTTTTGAAACATCCTTCTGATAGCCGCAGAAAACAACCGAGCCGATTATTCCGAGCTCTTCGGCTTTTTTCTCAATGTTTTCTCTCTGGCTGCCCTCTCCTGCTATCAGTAATGTAATATTTTTATATTTATCAAGAATTATCTTGCCTGCCTCTAAGAATAAAGAGTGATTTTTAACTTTTTCAAGTCTTGCAACTATTCCTATTACTGTGTTTTCTTCACTAATTCCGTACTCTTTTTTAATTTCTTTCTTTTCTTCATCAGATAATTCTCTTAAAGGTGCGACTCCGTTATATACAAGCTTTACCTTATCTTTTTTTGTTCCGTCATCGAGCAAATTTTCACAGGTTACCTTTGAAACTCCGATTACGATATCGCTTAACGCATTATTTATTACACTGTAAATTATATTTTTCGGAAACCTTTTCTTTTCCTCAAGGCAATGTCTTGTATTTACCGTCTTTATACCAAGACTCCTTGAGGCAACCCTTGCCGACAGGCTCGCATGACAATGCACTATGTCTGGTTTCTGAGCTTTAAATAGCTTCTTAAACTCCAAAATTCCCTCTTTTGAAAATGATTTGTCTGCAATATGAGGTATTTCATGGGCAGTCACTCCCATTTCTCTTATCTTATCCGTCAACAACGAATTTTCGGGGATTGCTACACTCACATCATATTTTTCTCTGTCATATGCCTTTAGAAAATTCAGCACCCATACACCTGCTCCGCCGATATTGGTATCGGTGATTACATGAATAAGCTTAATCATATCTGTCACTCCTTTATACCTGACGCAGTAAGTGTTGTTACCGACTCACTCTTTGCAAGGTTCGCTCCGCTGTGCAATATTCCAAGGTATATGAAGAACAATAAAATCATTCTGTAGTTATACCACAAATTTTCAGCAACTCCCTGGAACATATATCCGATTAATGCTCCGCCCATCGCAAGAGCTATATTTTTATTGCTCGAATTTTTTTCCTTTATTGATATTATCTTTCTGTAAGTCGAAATCATTATCATTGCAAAAAGGAATATTCCCAGAATTCCCATCTCGACCACAAGCTGTATATAGAAATTATGAGAGTGAAGCGCAAAGCCTGCGCCATTTAAAGCATATTTTTGGTAAACTCTCTCAAACGCTCCTGCTCCCAGTCCTATTCCCGACATCCAATAATCCCCTGCCATTCTCAAGGACGAAAGCCATACAGAAAATCTGTATGCGGTAGAGGAATCGTTCATATTTCCGAGGCTTGTTATTCGTGAAATTATACTCTCAGGCAATACAAACGGCATTATTAATATGCCTACTACCAACAATGATGCCCAACGCCTGTCCTTCATTACCACAAAAAATCCAAGCGCCAGAACTATTCCCACCCATGCAGCTCTTGACCATGTGAATATCAGACACGCCATCATAACACACACTATTCCAAGGTATACCGCCTTTGCTCCAAGCCTTTTATCACTCCACAAAAGTCCAAATGCAACAGGTATCACCATAACAAGATACTGTCCCAATACATTCGGATTATCAAAGGTAGAATATACTCTTGTCTTTATATTTTCAAACATATCCTCATCAATCCAGCTTGTGTCGGTAACGGTTACAAAATAGTTCTGATACACTCCGTAAAGTGCTACCAAAAATCCTGCCAATACAAATACTACCACAAGATTGTACCATTGGTTTTTTGTTTTTATACTGTTTACTATAATGAAATATATAAATGAAAATACAAGATACAATGCATATGACTGCAAACTCTTTGCTATATTAAAGCTTGTCAGCGACGAAAAGAGTGCAACAAGCAAGAAGCCTGTTATAAACAGACTTGGTTCTGTGATTTTATAATCATTTTGTTTTCCTACAAGCATTTTTATAACAAAAGATGCATTAGTCAAAAGAACAAGTCCTGCACATACCATTGTCGGCATCACAGGCGCTAAAAAAACTGTTAAAAATATACCGACATTTGTGTTGACGGTTATTAAAACAATTCCTGCCACACCGATAATTCCCATAGTGAAATATACTATGGAAGTCACTCCCGAGGCTATTCCCAAAACAAAGGAAATTCCCAGTGCCAACCATATTTTCCTGAGATTATATATTGATTTTTTTTCTGCATTTATTTCATACTGATTAAATAATCCGCCAAATAATTTCAGCGCCTTACTTGAGGAATACAAACTTTTAAGACTTGCAGGAATCAATGCAAAAAACAATGTTAAAACTGCCAGTGCCATAAGACAAACCAAAGGCAAAAGGTTAAAATTCCTTGAGATTAAAATTCCTATGCCTGCACCAAAAACATAACCAGACATAATTTTTGCAAAATCTCTTACGGGAACATTTATAATGTTTTCAAAAAAACCGATTATTCCGCTGTTATTCCATAATTTTTTAAAGAAATCAGAAAACTTTTTCCCAATTATCATTAAAAATCTTAAATGAAATGTGAGAATTTTAAAAACGGTGCTTTTTGTCCAGTATTTTCCTGCATTTTTACTGTCCGCCATATAGTTGCAAACAACACTTCCGTTTGACTTTCTCTTAAAAAAGCCACACACCGAGTTTATAGTTTTTTCCAGAAAACTGTTGTCATAAATAACCATAAATTTCTTTATTAAAAATGAAAAGAATTTTATTATCAAACTGTTTATCATATTATTTCCTTCCTAAGCCTTTTGCTACGGCTTTTACCTCATCAACACCCAAGAGGATACAAGCTGTAAAATAAACTATAATTCCGACAAGTCCCGAAACTGCTGCACAAATCAACCATCCTATAAAATTGTGAGGAACAGCATTCTTTATAAGTCCGTATGTAACCGCCACAACCACAGCCATCACAACTGTTGAGATAACTGTTTTTATAACACTCATAATATCGGACTTTTCAAATATTTTTCCGCGTCTTTTTCTCATACAGATATAGTTTAATATTGCATTGGTTGTTGACCCGCCTGCAGTTGCAAGCGCAAGTCCGTTAATGCCCAGCCTTGATGATAGCGAATATGCTAAGATTATGTTTATTACCATACTTATTATCGCATTGAACATCGGCGTTTTTGAATTCTTTTCAGAGAAAAAGGCTTTTGAGAGTATTTCGTTTATAGAAAATCCTATCATTCCCACAGAATAACAAGAAAGTGCCATAGCGGTCCTATGGGCATCATCAGCATTAAATGCTCCGTGCTCATAAATTACACCAATAACAGGTCTTGAAAGAAGCACAAAGCCCGCCATTAACGGAAGTATTACTATCATAATAGCCTTTAAGCTTGTTACCAGAAGCTTCGTTGCCTCTTCTTTATCATTTTGAGAGTTGCTTTTTGAAAGCTTCGGAAAAACAAGATTTGTCACAACAAATGAAAACACTCCTACCATTACCGTGTAGAGTCTGTTTGCATATTCAAGCATTGTGACACCGCCCGATATTCCCGAGGCAATTCTTGTATTTACTATTGAATAAAGAGGTTGAACCCATGTGCTTATCAATAAAGGTCCTGCCAATAGAAGTGTCATTTTTATGTTAGAGTCAAAAAGCTTTAGAGAGGGACGGAATTTATAGCCTGTTTTCTTTAGTGCAGGTATCTGAATTACAACCTGCAGGCTCCACGCAACAAGCATACTTACCGACAAACCATGAACCCCGTATTTTTTTCCAAACAGAGGAAAATATGCGATAACTGCAAGATTTGACACAAGACTCATTATTGCAGGGATATTAAATTCCCCGTGCGACTGCAAAATTCCCACAAACGAAAATGCCAGTCCCGTAAATATTATCATCGGGAACATTATTTTTGAGAGTTCACTCGCCAGTTCTGCAGTTTGCACATTAAATTCAGGCGCCAAAAGTCCGATTAATGTATCAGAAAACATTATACCGAGAATTGCAATCAAAACTGTTATTGACAAAACAAGCCCAATAAATTTATTTGCAAATTCAAATGCTTTTTTCTTTCCGTCACTTTGGTCAACAGTTGTGAACACAGGAATAAAAGACGCAGTTATAACTCCGCCTATCACCAAATCAAAAAGCATTGTCGGAAGCTTTGTTGCGGTCATATAAGCATCACCCACATAGCTTGTGGAAAAATATGCCGCAATGAGCATATCTCTGCCCATTCCCAAAACCTTCGCCATAAGTGTTGCAACGGTCATAAATCCTGCCGTTTTTAACATTTTATTCGACATTTTCCTGTCCTTTCAGAAGTTTTATCGCAAGCTTTGCATTCTTTTGAGATAATTCTCTTAATTCTAAACTCTTTATATCAAGATTTGTCTTTATTTCTTCGCTTTTTTCTAAAGCATAAATAACCTTTTCAAAAACGTCATCATATTCAAGCCTTGCAGCATCAAGATAGTTTTCTTGTCCTATATAGTCCATAAATGCCTTTACCTTCTGGTCATAAACCAAGCCCACACAAGGAACTTTGGAGATTACGGAATATATTAGAGAATGAAGTCTCATACCAATGCAGAGTCTTGCATTTTCCATAAGAGCCATCAATTCCGAAAAATCACATTCGGTATCAAAAACCTCCGACTCCGATTTCATTAATTTTCTTATTTGTTCTGTAATTTTTGTATCATTTTTCTTCTGGAACGGAATGAAAACTGTTGAAATACCGTGCTTTTCATACATTTCATCACAGAGATTTGCAATATCGACACAAAAATTCTCACTTAGTCTTTTATGATTTCTTACCGAAACAAGCTGATATTGATTTTTCTCACAGCTTTTTTTATCATATTCAATTCCGAAAACAGAATCGGCAGTGACAACAATTCGGGGCTTGTCCACACCAATTTTCTTTAACTCATCTAAAGACATTTTCTCACGCAAGGTGATTAAATCAACTTTATTTAATATTCTTTTTGTGATTTTAGCGTTGTCATTTTTTATTGGTCCTATGCCGTTTGCATAGAGCATAATCTTCTTTTTGAACAGCTGAGCCAACTTAATTACTGCAAGGTAATAGATAAGAGATTTTGTGCTGGTTGAGTCCTGAATGAGCGTACCTCCGCCAACTATTAACATCTTAGAAGTTTTAATTGCCTTTATCACAGATAAAATGTTGTTTCTGTCAACCGCATCTACGCCAAACTGTGTTTTTGTTTCTTCAGGATTAAAGGAAAGCACACTAAGAGAAAGACTTTCATCAGTCTTTTTAAGCTGTTGAATTATAGACAACAATAACGCATCGTCACCACTGTTTCTAAAACCGTAGTAGCCGAGCAATAGAATATCTGTCATATCTTTTTTAACTCCCTGTAAGCACGCTCTGTATCATCTGCCATTCTTGAAACCGAGTAGTCTGACAAAATCAACTCTCTTCCGAAGTTTGCAATCTTTTCAACATCCTCGTCCCACATTCCAAAAAATGTGCCAATATCGTTTGCAAGTCTTTCGGGTGTTGATTCCTCGCAACCTCTGCAACAGAAGTTTGTATCAATTCCTACCTGTAATTTGCTCTCATCAAACAGACCGATATAGCCCTCATTACCTGCAATAATAACAGGTTTTTTCTCTGCCATAGCCTCGAGCGCAGAACGGGAAACTCCTACAAAAAGCTTTGCAGGGGAAATAAGTCTGTTTATATCAATTCTCGGTCCTGTCAAAATAATGGCATTATTCCCAAGCTGTTCATTTACTTTATCCGCCTGTGCTTTGACATTCTCAAAGTCATTTCCGCCGCCGACAACTATCATCTTCAGGTTTTCAACTAAATTTGTGAGTTTCGGAAAAACAGAAATAATCTGCTTTGCAACAAGACTTCTGTCCTCGTCAAGACGACTGATATATACAATTATATTGTCTTCTTCATTTAATCCAAATTCTTTTAAGACTTCACTCTTGTCAATATCAGGCGAGAATTTTTTTGTGTCAATTCCGTTTATGGTAACAAAAATATCTTCTTCCTTAACTTTATAGTTATCCAAAAGATATTTTTTGATATCTTCAGAAACCGCAACCGTCTTTTCACCCCAGTTTGTGAGATATTTTAAACCTTTTCCTGTTTTAAACACCCAATGGGCAGTTGTAACAAAAGAAAAATTCATACTCTTTTTAAGAGTTCCTAAAATAAACGACGAAATTCTTGTATGCGAGTGAACAATATCTATATTTTCATTTTTAATTATTTCTTTTAATGCTTTTCTGCTTTCTATCACATCCTTAGGCTTTTTGGAGTGCAGCGGAACATGGAAGTGCTTTATCCCTGCATCTTCTAATTCCTTGACATAAGCACCGCCGTTAGATGCGATAAAAACATTGTAGCCCCTGTTTTTTAATTCCTTTGAAAGCTCGACAACATGAGTTTCAGCACCGCCTATTTCCAGTTGCATCAAGGTCATTAATAAATTTTTACTCATTGTAAACTTCCTTTCGTTTTTGCGAATTTGGACATACCTATTTATTCTATTATATACCATTTGAGAAAATTTAGCAACAGTTATTTATAAAAGTTTGTTCTCACCAAAAAAACTGACCGTTTGGTCAGTTCTTTTTATGCAAATTTTAAAACAGACGGGTGTGTTTTTATCATTTCTATACAATCAAAAAAGGCTTTATTAAATATGAATTCCTGTTGTTCCAGATAATGTTCTGAAATATCACCGATACGGCTCATAATAAAGTTATAATCATCAGCATAATAGTTTGCGATTAAGTCTTCCCCTGCCTCAGCTACTCCTTTTTGAGTTGCAATTCCCATTTCGGTTTTCAAATATTCTGCCATTGCCTCAAGTCTTTTATTTTCTATGTATTTTTCTAACTCTTCTCTATTCATAAAAGCTCCTTTCAATTAAAAAAGGTGTGCGCCCAATGAGCAACACACCGAAAAACGCTACTCTCTTGGAAATATTTGCACATAAAACCAAATTTTCGCACAACTAAGTTAAAGGTTACGAATTATAGAGTAGCGTTTTTTACGAACGCATCTTCGTTACCTTTTAAACTTAGTTTAAAATTATAAATTTAATTTTATGTGCATTGTCATTATATCATTTTTGTCAAAGATTTTCAAGTCACTTATTCAAATTTCTTAGATTTTCGACCGCAAAATTCGACAAAAGAAAAAGCATATCAATTTTGATATGCTCTATACTCCCAATATATCCTTGTGGTGTCCTACATCAAGCAACAGAATTATCACTCCGTTTTCATACTTCCATAATATTCGTATATCCATATTGACACTCATTTCAAAAACATCACTAAGTCCTTGGATTTTCTTTATGCGTAGTGACGGATAAAACGGGTCTTGAACAAGTAATTTCAACTTGTTAAACACCATTTTTTGTTCCTCTTTTGTCAATAATTTTAAATTCTTTTCAAATTCTTTTGTATATTTTAATTTGTACATCTCAAATATCTATCCCCATATCAAAAAACATATCCTCTACAGAATCAAAGCCTTCCTGTTTTGAAATATCAATTTCAGAGTCTTTAATGAGCTTCGCAATTTTTAATAATTTTTCTTTTGGATATACTATAACAGGGCAAAGAAATATTCCTCCGTCCTTTTCAATAACTTCAAACTTGTCACCCTCGGAAATTCCTAACTTTTTTATAATTTCTGCGGGAATTGTGATTTGTGAACGACCTCTTATTTCAGCTAACATAAAATTCACCTCGTATTTTCTGAATTTCTGATTTTCCTACACTTTTATTATATGCAAATTTTAAAAAAATGTCAAGTAAATTTTTATATTATGAACAGATTAAAAATTATTAAAAAATATTGAAAAAACTATAGTATTTTCCAAAGACTTGTGTTATAATATAAGATAGGATTATTATATGATGGCAATATAATTGTTTATTAACTATATAGGAGTGAACAAAATGAGTTTATACGAAAAGCTGTTCGGCACATACTCTCAAAGAGAGCTAAAAAGAGTTAAGCCGATTGCAGACAAAGTTATGGCTCTCGACGAAGAAATGCAAAAGCTTTCAGACACCGAGCTAAAAGCCAAAACAAACGAATTTAAAGAAAGAATTTTAAATGGCGAAACCTTAGATGATCTTCTCCCCGAAGCTTTTGCCGTTATGAGAGAGGCAAGCTGGAGAGTTCTTGGAATGAAGCATTTCTATGTTCAGGTCATCGGCGGTATTATTCTTCATCAGGGACGAATTGCTGAAATGAAAACAGGTGAAGGTAAAACACTTGTTTCAACTCTTCCTGCATATTTGAATGCTTTAACAGGCAAGGGCGTACATATCGTTACCGTTAACGATTACCTTGCAAAGCGTGACAGCGAGTGGATGGGAAAGGTTTACAGATTTTTAGGTCTTTCTGTAGGTCTTATTATCCACGACCTCACAAACGACCAGAGAAGAGAAGCATATAACGCAGATATTACCTACGGAACAAATAACGAGCTTGGTTTTGACTATCTTCGTGACAATATGGTTACCTATAAAGAGGATATGGTACAAAGAGGTCACAACTATGCAGTAGTCGATGAGGTTGACTCAATCCTAATCGACGAAGCAAGAACTCCGCTTATCATTTCAGGCATGGGCGATGCTGCAAACGACCTTTATAAAGTTGCAGACCAGTTTGCAAAGAGCCTTAAAAAGTTAGTTGTTACAGAGCATGACGACAAACAGTTAGACGAAGATGTTAATGCTGACTATATCGTTGACGAAAAAGCAAAATCAGCAGCACTCACAGCAAAAGGTATTGAAAAAGCCGAAAGATACTTTAATATTGAAAATCTTTCTGACCCCCAGAATATGAAAATTCAACACCATGTCAATCAGGCACTTCACGCAAACGGTATTATGCACCGCGACCAGCAGTATGTGGTAAAAGACGGCGAGGTTATGATTGTTGACGAATTTACAGGCAGAATTATGCCCGGAAGAAGATATTCCGACGGCTTGCATCAGGCAATCGAAGCAAAAGAAGGCGTTACAGTTGAGAGAGAATCAAAAACTCTTGCAACAATCACCTTCCAGAACTTCTTCCGTCTGTATAACAAGCTATCAGGTATGACAGGTACAGCTTTAACCGAAGAGGCGGAATTCCAACAGATTTATAATCTTGATGTTGTTGAAGTTCCAACAAACAAGCCTGTTCAAAGAATTGACCTTCCTGATTCAGTTTACAAAACAGAAAACGGAAAATATCTTGCAGTTATCGAACAGATTAAAAAATGCCACGAAAAAGGTCAGCCTGTATTGGTTGGTACTGTAAATGTCGATAAGTCAGAAAAGCTTTCTGCAATGTTAAAGCGCACAGGCATCAAGCACGAGGTTTTGAATGCAAAGTTCCACGCGCGAGAAGCTGAAATCGTTGCTCAGGCAGGTAAAAAGGGCGCAGTCACAATTGCTACCAACATGGCGGGCAGAGGTACTGACATTATTTTGGGCGGTAATGCTGAATATATGGCAAAAAATGAGCTGTTAAAGCTTGGTATGAGTGATGAATTAATTGCAGAAGCAACAGGTTTTGCCGATACAGACAATCAGGAAATCATAGACGCAAGACAAAAATACACAGAATTCCTAACAAAATACAAAGAGCAATTAAAGTCTGAACAAGAGGCTGTTATAAATGCAGGCGGTTTATTCATAATCGGTACTGAACGCCACGAATCAAGACGAATTGATAATCAGCTAAGAGGCCGTGCAGGACGTCAGGGTGACCCTGGTGCATCAAAGTTCTTCCTCTCTTTAGAGGACGATTTGATGAGAATTTTCGGCTCGGACAGAGTAAAACGACTTGTTGAAACCCTCGGTCTTGAAGAAACCGAAGCAATCGAAGCTAAAATGCTTACAAATTCTATAGAAACTGCACAGAAAAATCTTGAAGGTCGTAACTTTGAATCCCGTAAGCATGTTTTACAGTATGACCAGGTTATGAACACCCAAAGAAAGATTATCTACAAGCAAAGACAATCAGTTCTTGACGGTGAAGATGTTAACCAGACCATCAAGTCAATGATTTCTTCAATTATCGACTCCGCTCTTGATGACTATATAGGTATTACAGATATTCCTGAAAACTGGAACATAAGAGCATTAACAGAATTTGCAAATACTAACTTAAACGCAAAAGGTGAATTTATTGTCCGTGATGACGAGATTGACTCTATCACAAAAGAAGATATGAGAGAAAGACTTGTCTCTATCGCCGAAAAAAGATATGATGAACAGGAAAAGATTTTCGGAGATGGTATGAGAGAGCTTGAAAGAATTATTCTTTTGAGAGTTGTTGATACTCTTTGGATGGACCACCTTGACGAAATGGAACACGTTAAGAGAGAAATTGGCTTGAGAGCCTACGGTCAGCACGACCCTGTTGTTGAATACAGAAATGTCGGCAGTGAACTCTATGACGGAATGTTGGAGTCAATTAAGAGAGATACTGTAAGATATATCTTAACAGTTCAGCCAAAACCACAGGTTGAAATGAAGAGAGTTCAGGTTATGAAGCCTGTTGCTACAGGCGGTGACGGAACTTTGGCAAAACAGCCTGTAAGAGCAAAGAAAGAGCCGGGCAGAAATGACCCATGCCCATGTGGCAGCGGTAAAAAATATAAGCATTGTTGCGGTAGATAAGATTGGAGAATTTGAATGCTAGAATATGATGAATATAGACTACAACTTCAGGGGTTAGAAAAAAATATCACTGAATTAAGGGATTCACTCGATATTAAAGGTGCATTAGCTGAAATTGAAAAATTAGAAGCACAAAGCGGTGAGCCCGGATTTTGGGACGATATGGAAAACTCCCAGAAGATTTTACAAAAAACAAAGCAGCTAAAAGACAAGGTTGAAAGATACGAAACCTTAAAAACAAGTTGGGAAGATGCTTTAGTTCTCATAGACCTTGCAAACGAGGAAAATGACGAGAGTATGCTCCCTGAGGTGAAGAAAACTGTTGAAGATATTGTCGCAGAGCTTGACAAAATGACATTGGAAACACTTTTATCGGGTCCATATGACAAAAATAATGCGATTATAACTCTGCACGCAGGTGCAGGCGGAACAGAAGCACAGGACTGGTGCGAAATGTTACTTCGTATGTACCAGATGTATGCACAGAAAAATGGCTACTCAGTTACAACCCTTGACCTACTCCCCGGTGATGATGCAGGTGTTAAGAGCGCAACCATAAACATTTCAGGACTAAATGCATACGGTTACTTAAAAGCTGAAAAGGGTGTTCACAGACTGGTTAGAATTTCACCTTTTGACGCAGCAGGAAGAAGACATACATCATTTGCATCAATCGAAGTTATGCCTGAAATTGATGATGATGTTGAAATTAACATAAGAACAGAGGACTTAAAAGTTGACACCTACCGTGCAAGCGGTGCGGGCGGTCAGCATGTCAATAAAACCGACTCTGCAATAAGAATTACACATATTCCTACAGGTGTTGTTGTTTCCTGTCAGACACAGCGTTCACAGCACCAGAACAGAGAGTATGCGATGAGAATGCTAAAAGCAAAGCTTGTTGAAATTGCTGAACAACAACAAAAGGAAAAGATTGAGGATATTAAGGGTGTCCAAAAGGAAATTGCATGGGGCTCTCAAATCCGCTCCTATGTTTTCCACCCATATAACCTCGTGAAAGACCACAGAACAGGTTTTGAAATGGGTAATATCGGTGCCGTTATGGACGGCGACCTAAACGGCTTTATCAACGCCTATCTTCAGGCTCAAAGCCTCGGCAAACTATAAAAAAGGGTGTATATCCCCTGATATACACCCTTTTTTCAAATTATCTGTTATTGTTATTCTGCTGATTGTTCTTTTGATTGTTTCTCTGATTTTGCTGATTATTCTGCTGGTTGTTCTGCTGATTATTCTGTTGGTTGTTGTTATTGTTGTTATTATTGTTGTTTGACATATTAATCACTTCCTCTCTTAACAACTATAGCTTGCCACAAAACACAGCGAAATATACTAAAAATTATATATTGGAGATAAAAAATGCACAAACTGGAATGGGATTTTAAAAACTCAAGGCTCGAGCCCGACGCGATTAATAAATTTTCTAAAGAATTTAAAATCGGGTATGTTTTTGCTACCATTCTTTTGAACAGAGGAATAAAAACTGAAGAGGATTTAAAAAAATACATTTCAAAGTCATTGGAATTTGTGCATAATCCAAACCTTTTACCTGACATTGACAAGGCAGTTGAAAGAATAATAAAAGCAATAAACGAAAAGGAAAAAATTGTTATTTACGGCGACTATGATGCCGACGGCGTAACATCTGTTTCACTTTTATACAGTTTTTTAAAGGAAAACGGTGCAGATGTTGATTTCTATATACCTGACAGAATAACAGAAGGTTACGGTCTTAATATCAAGGCAATCAATAAAATTTCAAAGCTCGGAACAAGGCTTTTAATCACAGTAGACTGCGGAATTGCTTCAGTTGGTGAGGTTGAGCTTGCAAAAGCACAGAAAATGGATGTTATTATAACCGACCATCACAACTGCAAGGAAAAATTTCCTGATGCATTGGCGGTTATCAATCCCAAGCGAAGCGATTCAACCTATCCATTCCCGCATCTTGCAGGTGTTGGAGTAATATTTAAAACAGTCTTGGCTCTTGCAAAGGCTCTTGGCAAGACCACCAAAGAATGTTTCGAAAAATATGCTCCGCTTGCCGCAATAGGAACAATCGCAGATGTTGTGGATTTGCAGGACGAGAACAGAATTATCGCAGACAGAGGCTTAAAAAATTTAAAAAATTCTTCTTTTGGTATCAACGCTCTTGCAACAGTTGCAGGTATTGAAAACAAATCTGCTGACTCAGCCTTTATTTCATTTTCAATCGCACCGAGAATCAATGCCTCGGGCAGAATGGGGAGCGCTGATACTGCTGTTGACTTGCTTTTATCAGAAAATTCAGAAAAAGCCTTTGAGCTTGCCAAAGAACTTGATAAAATAAACCAGACACGACAATTAACCGAAAAAGAAATCTATGAAGAGGCTCTTCGAATTATTTCAAAGGATGCTGATTTTTCAAATAAAAAAATTATTGTTTTAGCACAAAAGGACTGGCACCACGGTGTTATAGGCATTGTTGCGTCAAAAATTACCGAACAGTTTTATAAGCCGTGTATCCTTTTATCTTATGACGAAAACGGCAAGGCTAAAGGCTCAGGACGCTCGGTTGAGGGTATAAATCTCTTTGATGCTCTCACCGCTACCGAAGACCTCTTAACACAGTTTGGCGGTCACGCTCTTGCCGCAGGGCTTTCGCTCAATATGAGTGATTTTGATGAATTTTCTAAACAAATAAACCAATACATTATAAAAACTTATCCCGAAGACCTTAAAAAAACATTAAAAATTGACTGCTCGGTACCTCCGTCCTTTATTACTTTGGAAAACGCAAGGCAACTATCTGTTTTTGAACCGTACGGAATGGCAAATGAAAAGCCTGTTTTTTCAATGCATAACGTAAAGGTAGTGAACGCTTCAGCAATCGGTCCTGAGCAAAAGCATCTTAGTTTAACTATAGAATCAGGCGGCAAAAATTTCAGAACCGTTGGCTTTTTCTTCGGACATCTTGCGAAATACCTCACACCAGGTATTGAAATAGATATTGCTTTTAATCTCGAAGTTAATTCGTGGCAGGGTAATGAATCTTGCCAACTTATATTAAAGGATATAAGAAAATCATAAATTCTGAAAGGACTTTAGACTATGGACAGACTTGAATACAGTTCAATATTAGCACCCGACAAGCTTCCTAAATCACAAATTGAAAATACCGATGAACTTATAGAAAAAACCATTCAAATGGTAAAAGAATATGCTCCAAAGGCGAATACCGATATGATTTATGTCGCGTACCGCCTTGCTAAAGCTGCCCATAAAGGACAATTCAGAAAATCAGGCGAGCCGTACATTGACCACCCTGTACAGATTGCATATATAGCCGCAGAGCTTTCTATGGATGTCACTGCAATCACAGCGGCACTCCTGCACGATACAATCGAAGATACTCCCTACACCTTTTCCGACATAGAATTGTTATTCGGAAAAACTGTTGCAGAAATCGTTGACGGAGTTACCAAGCTTGCAAAGCTTCAATACACCACTCATGAGGAACAACAAGTTGAAAATCTTCGTAAGATGTTTTTTGCAATGTCAAAGGATATAAGAGTCGTTATCATAAAGCTTATTGACCGTTTGCACAATATGCGTACGCTAAATTTTATGAAAGAGGATAAACAGCTTGAAAAAGCTAAAGAAACTCTTGAAATTTATTCCCCATTGGCTCACCGTCTTGGTATGTCAAAAATTAAATCGGAGCTTGAGGATTTATCATTAAAATATTTAGACCCCATCGCCTATGAAGAAATCAGAGCAAACATTAAGCAGAAAAAGGGTGAGAGAGAAAAGTATGTTGCTGATATTATAGAAACATTAGAGAAAAAACTTGTTGAAATTAATATAAAAGCGCAAATAACAGGAAGAGCTAAGCATTTTTACTCAATTTTCAGAAAAATGTTTGCTCAAAACAAGAGCATTGATGAAATATATGACTTGTTTGCAGTAAGAATTATTGTTGATTCTGTTGCTGATTGTTACGCTGTTCTGGGAATGGTTCACGAGATGTACACCCCTATCCCAATGCGATTTAAGGACTATATCGCAATGCCAAAGCCCAATATGTACCAATCCCTGCACACGACTGTGGTCGGACCAAAAGGAACTCCTTTTGAAATACAGATAAGAACTTGGGAAATGCACAAGGTTGCAGAAGAAGGTATTGCGGCACACTGGAAATATAAAGAAGGAATTTCGGGCCAGACCGATATGGATTCAAAGCTCGAGTGGGTTCGCCAATTATTAGATAACCAGCAGGATATTTTAGATACTGACGAGTTTTTAAATAATATTAAGCTTGACCTGTTCAGCGAAGAAGTTTTTACACTCACTCCTAACGGTAAGGTTATCTCTTTGAGAAACGGAAGTACCGTTATCGACTTTGCCTTCGCAATTCACACTCAAGTAGGCTGTAAAATGTGCGGAGCAAAGGTAAACGGAAAAATAGTAACTCACGATTATAAGCTTAAAAACGGCGATATTGTTGAAATTCTTACAAATCCGTCGGTAAAAGGTCCGAGCCGTGACTGGTTAAAAATAGTTAAAACCTCACAGGCAAAAACAAAAATTAATCAATGGTTAAAAAGAGAATGCAGAGATGAGAACATCGTTCAGGGAAAAGATTTTATTGAGAAGGAATGCCGAAGAATTAATGTTTCTCCGTCAAATCTACTCCGTGAAGAATGGCTCGAACCGCTATACAGAAAATATAACTTTAATTCTATAGACGACCTCTATGCAAGCGTTGGCTATGGCGGTCTTACTGCTCAAAAGGTTGTTTTAAGACTTAACGAAGAATATGCAAAGACTAAAAAGGATCAGTCGGAAAAACAAGAGCTGGTACCCACAACAAAGCAGCCTAAATCCCATACCAACAACTGCGGTGTTACGGTTATCGGTATTGACAACTGCCTTGTAAGGCTTTCGGGTTGTTGTAATCCTGTTCCGGGCGATGAAATTGTTGGATTTATAACTAAAGGCAGAGGGGTTTCCGTCCACAGAAAAGACTGCTCAAATATGCAGCCTGAAGCACTCTCCGCAGAGGATAAGCAAAGGTTTATCCCTGTTAAATGGTGCGATACAAAGCAAGGTAAGTCATATATTGCAACACTTACAGTTGAATCGGAAGACAGACCAGGTATGATGATGGCGGTAACCACAGTTCTTACAGAATTAAAAATAAATTGTGTGTCTATGGACGCAAGGGTAACTAAAGCCAAAACAGGTATTATGAATATCGGTCTTGAAATCTCTGATGCCGACGATATGAAAAAGGTTATAACCAAACTAAAACAAGTTCCGGGTGTTATGAGTGTTTCACGAACACACAATTAAAGGAGAATTAATGATGCAAACAGAAAAAGTGAAAATTACAACGGAATATATAAAGCTTGACCAGCTTTTAAAATTTTCAGGCATTGCCGAAAATGGTGCAGATGCCAAAGATATGATTTTAGATGAAATTGTTGATGTCAACGGCGAAGTCTGTACTATGAGAGGCAAGAAAATTCGTCCCGGTGATGAAGTTATTGTGAATTTTGATGACGAAACTTTAAAAATTGAGGTCGAATAAATGCATATAAAATCTCTCTCGGTCGAGAATTTCAGGAATTACGAACAAGAGAATATTGAATTTCTGCCCACAACTAATGTCTTTTACGGTAACAACGCTCAAGGGAAAACAAATCTTTTGGAGGCTGTTTATCTCTTTTCACACGGCAGAAGCCACAGGGCTCATTCCGATACTGAATTAATCAAATTTGGAAGTGAGTTCTATTTACTCACGCTCAAATTCTGCGATTTCGAGAGGGACTATACTGCACAGATAAAATTTTCTAAAAACAAGAAAAAACAGATTAAAATTAATAATGTACCAATAAATAAGCTCTCAATGCTTATGAGCTATTTAAACGCTGTTATGTTCTCGCCTGAGGATTTGGATTTGGTGAAAGGCTCACCCTCAAAACGCAGAAGCTTTTTTGACGAGGCAATAAGCCAGATGTACCCAAAATATTTAAGTGCCCTTATTAACTACAACAAGGCACTCATTCAGAAAAACAGTCTTTTAAAGAGTTTGAGAGCATCACAGCCTGATAGCGATACAATGCTTTCCTGCTGGAACGAACAATTAGCATCAAGCGGTGCGGTGATTTTGAAGCACCGTCTTCAATTTATGGATGAAATTCAAAGTTTCGTAAGCCCCATACATAAGGACATTACAAACGAGCAAATTCAACTTCAATATTTACCGGGAATTAAGGTTTCCGACATTTCACAAAATGAATTCTATGATATTTTAGAAAAAAACCAAAAAAGAGAAATTGAACAGGGTATTTCATTAGTCGGCGTACAGAGAGATGATTTCAAAATCTCGATTAATTCAAACGAGGCAAAAATTTTTGGCTCACAAGGTCAGCAAAGAACTTGCGTTTTGTCGTTAAAAATTGCCGAAACGGAATATATAAAATCAATAAAGAACGAATATCCTGTGCTTTTGTTGGATGATATTATGAGTGAACTTGATATAAATCGCAGAAAATATCTGTGGGAATGTATCACCGACAAGCAGGTCATTATGACTTGCACAGATACTGACCTTTTGGAAAGCACGAAAAACACTAAACTATTTAACATTTCGGACGGTAGGGTTATAAAATGAAAAAAATAAACGCACCTGTTGAAAAAAACAAAGAATATGAATTTAAAATTGAATCGGTTACCTCTGAGGGTATGGGTGTGGCCCATATCGACGGTTTTTGTGTGTTCATTTCAGGAACTGTGGACGGTGATGTTGTTAAGGCTCTTGTTTTAAAGGTTAAAACAGGCTATGCCTATGCCAAAGTAACAGAAATAATCACTCCGTCACCATATAGAGTTTCAGCACCCTGCCCTGCATTTTCAAAATGCGGAGGCTGTCAGTTAATGCACATAAACTATGAAAAACAACTTGAAATTAAAAAAGATATAATTGAAAATGCTTTGAAAAGAATTGGGAAAATTGATGTACCTGTAACTGAAATGATTGGCTCATCAAATAAATTCCGCTACAGAAATAAAATGATTTTTCCCATAGGAATAAATAAAAACGGCAAAAAAATATGCGGTTTTTACCGCGAGAGAAGTCACGACATAGTTGAGCTTGACGATTGCCTTTTGGGTGATGAGGTCATTTCAAAAATTATTGATTCGGTAATGAATTTTATCGATAAATATAAGATTACTGTCTATAATGAGGAGCAGCACAAAGGAATTGTAAGACGATTATTTTTTAGAAAAGGCTTTCACACAGGCGAAATTATGGTGGTTTTGTCAATCAATGCGAAAACTCTTCCCCACTACGCAGAGCTTGCAGAAAATATTTCAAAAATTTCTGATAATATAAAAAGTGTTATTCTAAACTTTAATACAAAGAAAACAAATGCTGTTTTAGGTGATGTAAATGCAGTAATTTATGGCACCGAAACTATTTGCGATTACCTTTTAGGTATGAAATACGAAATTTCACCGAACAGCTTTTTCCAGATTAATGCTATTCAAACCGAAAAACTTTATAATAAGGCTTTGGAGCTTGCCGAAATCTCTGAAAATGACAAGGTTATGGATTTATACTGCGGAATTGGAACTATATCTTTATCTGCTGCCAAAAAAGCTAAAAGTGTTATCGGCGTTGAAATAGTTGAGCAGGCAATTTTAAATGCACGAAAAAATGCAGAAGAAAATAATATAAAAAATGTCACCTTCTATGCAAATGACGCCTCGGAAATTGTGCCCAGATTGATTGATAACGGAGAAGCTCCTGATATTGTTATCCTAGACCCACCAAGAAAGGGTAGTGATGAAAAAACACTTACAGCTGTCGTTCGGGCAAACCCTAAACGAATTGTTTATGTTTCCTGTAACCCTGCCACTCTTGCAAGGGATTTAAGATTTCTGGAGGATAATGGATATCAAACAAAATCTGTTTGCGGCGTGGATATGTTCTCACAGACTATGCATATAGAATCTGTCGCTTTAATTGTAAAGAGGGATAAATATTGAAAGGTTTATTAAATAACAATCAGCTAAAGATTATTGCATTGATATCAATGACGATTGACCACATTGGTGTACAGCTATTCCCTGACCTGATTATATTAAGAATAATCGGGCGGTTAGCCTTCCCGATATTTGCATATATGATTGCAGAGGGTGCTACGTACACAAAAAACAGAACAAAATATATTTTGACTATTTCCCTGACGGCTCTATTTTGTCAGCTTGTATATTTCTTTGCCGAAGGATCTCTAGACCAATGCATTTTAGTAACATTTTTGTTATCAATTTTACTGATTTATGCTTTAGAATATAAAAATATTATTATTTCACTAATATCAGTTGTTGGTGTTTTCGTTTTATGTGAAATTCTTAATATTGATTACGGATTTTTCGGAATTTTAACTCCGGTTTTTATATACTTTGCAAACGGAAAAACAAACAAGCTTATAGCTTGCAGTGCATTATTGCTTTTACTGGGAATAGTAATGGGCGGGGTTCAATGGTATTCGTTATTTGCGATACCTCTACTGGCCCTATACAACAGAAAAAGAGGAAAACTTAATTTAAAATATCTTTTCTATATCTATTATCCCCTACATCTTGGAATAATTTATTTAATAAAATAAAAGGCTCAATAAGAGCCTTTTTTGTTTTTGTTATATAAAATCTGTAAACCTTTAAGCATCATATTTTCATCATACTTGATTTCGTGATTACAATGCGGAATTAAGAATTTTGCAAGTCCTCCCGTTGCTAACACTGTGGTTTTCTCACCTAGTTCCTTTTCAATTCTGTCTATCATTCCATCCATCATAGCGGCATTTCCGTAAACCGCACCGCTTTGCATACATTCAATAGTGTTTGTCCCGATTACGCTATTTGGTGCTTCAATTTTTATGGCAGGTAGCTGTGATGCATTGTCAAAAAGTGCATACATCGCAGTTTTTACTCCGGGGAGAATTGATACACCTCTAAAAAGTCCGTCCTTATCAATAACAGAAATTGTTGTTGCAGTACCCATATCAAAAATCACCAATGGCGGCTTGAATTCATTCAACGCCGCAACCGCTGCAACTATCAAGTCATTTCCCAATTCCTCAGGATTTTTTGTGTTGATTTTAAGTCCGTGATTCATCTTGACATCAACCTCAACAGCATCACAGCCTGTTACTGTAAAAACTGCACTTTTTAAAACATTTGTAATCGGCGGAACAACTGATGATATTATTGCACCGTTAATACTATTTAAATCAACATCATAAATGTCAATAAGATTTTTGAAAATCACCGCATATTCTGCTTCAGTTTTATTTTTGTCAGTTGATAGTCTGCATTCGAAAAACACATTATCCTCATCAAGACACCCTACAACTATATTTGTATTACCTACATCTAATGCTAAAATCATATTTTATCCTCTTTTAATATTTAAAAGTCTTAAAACAATTGGACTCAAAACAATATTCAACACAAGCTCTATTAAGAAATTAAAGCTGAATATTGTAATCAAAAAAGCAGTTATATCCCCATACCATTCAACCAATGTTGGAATAAAGAACAATACACATCCTATTAAAAATACACCTGTATTTGCAATAGGACTTAAAACCGATGCCAATGCTGTTGCAAAGGTTTTGTTTTTTCCTTTTAAAAGCTTATACACTAAAGCCGGAATCACTCCGCTTGCAATTCCCTTTAAAATAACTGTTAAAAATGTCACTAAAGGGGCAACTGCCCAAAATGGTGCTGCATCTCCTGTGAAAAGCACTGCAGCTCCAAACACTAAGCCAAGCCACGCACCCATTCCCACACCGCAGGTCAACGCACCGATAACAACAGGAGTAAGTGACAATGTGATTGAAAATGTTCCAAATCTTATAGCCATACTAACATACTGCAAAACAATTACAAGCGCTGTAAGTATAGCACCTAAAACCATAGTTTTTGTTGACATTCTTTTGTTTGACATAATAATTCCTCCAAATTGTTGATGATATAATTATATAGAATGAGAAAAAATTTGTCAATATCTTAAGAAAAAAAGCTGCGAAAAGTCGCAGCCTTTTATCATACATCCATTAAAATCGGCAAAATCATTGGTGAACGATTAGTTGTTTCATAAATATACTTTGAAATATTATTTTTAACAGTAGATTTAACCGTTGACCAGTCACTATTACCGTTTTTATTACATCTTTCGAGGCTTTCTCTTGCAACCTCACGGACATGGTCGATTATATCCTCGGATTCTCTCACATACACAAATCCTCTTGAAATCACATCAGGACCCGAAATAACCTGACCTGTTTTTGAATCAATAGATGCAACAACTATTATAAGTCCGTCCTGTGCAAGAAGTTTTCTGTCACGAAGCACAATATTTCCTACATCACCCACACCAAGTCCGTCAACCAGAATTTTACCTGACGGAACTGTTCCTGATACTCTTGCACCATTAACATCAAATTCCAAAACAGAGCCGTTTGACAGGATAAAGACATCTTCATCAGCAATTCCTATTTTTTCTGCAAGCTGTTTATGGAAAACAAGATGTCTGTGTTCACCGTGAACAGGAATAAAATATCTTGGCTTTGTGAGTGCCAAAATAAGCTTTAATTCCTCTGCACAAGCGTGACCTGAAACATGGACATCTGCAAGTGCTTTATAAATTACTTCTGCACCGATTTTAAATAGTTCATCAATAACCGCAGACACTGTCTTTTCATTTCCGGGGATTGGTGTTGCAGAAATTATTATCAGGTCATTTTTTGTAATTTCAACTTTTCTGTGGTCAGAAAATGCCATTCTTGTCAAAGCACTCATAGGTTCTCCCTGACTTCCTGTTGTTATAATAACAATCTGCTCAGGGTTATATTTATTTATGCTGTCAAGATTAATTAATACTCCCTGCGGAACTTTCATATAACCAAGCATTACGGAAATTTCAACAATGGTTTCCATACTTCTGCCCGAAACTGCCACCTTTCTGCCGTTTGCAACCGCAGCATTTATTATCTGCTGAACTCTATGGACATTTGATGCAAAAGTAGCTACAATAATCCTTTTTTTGCAGTTTTTAAATATACTGTCAAAATTATCGCCGACACTCATTTCACTCATTGCATAACCCGGACGTTCTGCGTTTGTACTGTCAGACAACAGTGCTAAAACTCCGTCCTTTCCAAGCTCGCCCAGTCGTGTTAAGTCAATCATATCACCGACAATTGGGGTTGTGTCTATCTTAAAGTCGCCCATATGAATAACAGTCCCTTGAGGTGTGTGAATTGCCAATGCAACAGAATCTGCAATAGAATGGTTTGTTCTTATGAACTCAACCTTTAAAAACTGACCTACAGAAACAGTAGAGCCAGCTCTCACATTTACCACCTTGACCCTCGACAACAGATTATGCTCCTTTAGCTTATTCTCAACAAGCGCAATAGTAAGTCTTGTACCGTAAACAGGAACATTTATGCTCTTTAAGAAATAAGGCAGTCCTCCGATATGGTCCTCGTGACCGTGAGTTAAGAAAATACCCCTTAATTTTGATGCATTTTTCTCAAGATAGGTAATGTCATTGATAACCAAATCGACTCCCGGCATATCATCGTCAGGAAACGCCATTCCGCAGTCAATAAGGATTATGTCATTACCATATTCAAGGGCAGTCATATTTTTTCCGATCTCATCAAGACCGCCCAATGGTATGATTTTTAGTTTATGAAATTTTGCCACAAATTTTACCTCCATAATTCAATTATTTTTTCCGCTCATATTCTTTATATATATTATAACACGAATTCGTGTAATCGTCAAATTTATTTTTGCCAAAATGTAGAATAAATATACTAAAGACCGCCCCCTCGGGCGGTCTTTTAATTATTTCTTTAGAATTCTGTGGAAAACTTTCTTTCCTTTTTTCACGATTAGTCCATCCTCAGTAAATAAATCAGCGGTTACAGGCATATTAACATCTGTTACCTTAATGTCGTTTACTGAAAGACCATTCTGCTGAACAAGTCTTCTTCCCTCTCCCTTGGATGGAATGAAGTTGATACCAACCAACATATCAAGAACAGATTTTCCTTCGTAATCTGCAAGGTCAATCTCTGTTGTAGGCATATCAGCACTGACTCCGCCGTTTGCGAATATCGCTTCTGCTGCAGCTTGAGCCTTATTTGCTTCTTCCTCACCGTGAACAAGCTTTGTAACCTCATAAGCAAGGCGTTTCTTCGCCTGATTTAGTTCCTTGCCTTCCCATTTTTCCATTTCGCGAATTTCTTCCATTGGAATAAATGTAATAAGCTTTAAGCAGTTAATAACATCATCATCCTGAACATTAACCCAGTACTGATAGAAGTCATAAGGCTTACACTTTTCAGGGTCTAACCACAAAGCACCCTTTGCAGTTTTACCCATCTTCTTACCCTCTGATGTGGTGAGAAGTGTAAATGTCATACCGTAAACTTGTGTCTGGTCTTTTCTTCTGCAAAGCTCTAACCCTCCAAGAATATTTGACCACTGGTCATCACCGCCAAGCTCGATTTTACAGCCATACTTTCTGTTTAGCATCAAAAAGTCGTAGCTTTGCATTAACATATAGTTAAATTCAAGGAATGAAAGTCCCTTTTCAAGTCTTTGCTTAAAGCATTCTGCTGTAAGCATCTTATTAACAGAAAAACATGAGCCTATATCTCTTAAAAATTCAACATAATTAAGATTTAGGAGCCAATCTGCATTATTTACCATTATTGCTTTTCCGTCTGAAAAATCAATAAGATTTGAAAGTTGTTTTTTAAATATTTCACAGTTATGGTTAATTGTTTCTGTTGTCATCATTGAACGCATATCCGTTCTTCCTGACGGGTCGCCGATATGACCTGTTCCTCCGCCAACCAATGCAATCGGTCTGTGACCAGCATCCTGCATATGCTTCATTACAACCATCTGCAAAAAGTGCCCTACATGAAGACTGTCTGCTGTTGGGTCAAAGCCTATATAAAATGTGACTTTCTCCTTTCCGAGAAGCTCTCTAATTTCGTCAGCGTGAGTTGTCTGTGCGATTAATCCACGCTCCATCAAAATATCATATACATTTCTTTCCATTATTTTTTCTCCTTTCTGTAGATTTTTATTTAATCATTAGATGAACTCAACTTCAATTTCCTGTACCTTTGGTTCTCTGTTTTCAAAAAACTTTGTTGCAACCTGGTCAAACAATGCATAACTCAAAACATCTTCTTCCTGCTTTGTCCACTTTGCACATTTTTTCTTTAATTCTTCCAACTCAGGTTTTATTAAGTCTGCAGGTCTGCAGGTGATAGGCTCTTCGTCACCTATAATCTTCTTTCTGAATTCATCAGAAATCGGAACAGGAGTTTTTCCGTATTCACCCTTAACAATACCCTTGGTTTCCTTTGAAACCATCTTGTATCTTTCACCCATCAAAACATTCAAAACTGCCTGAGTTCCGACAATCTGGCTTGTAGGAGTAACCAAAGGAAGCCAACCCAAGTCTTCTCTTACTCTCGGAATTTCCTTTAATACCTCTTCAAACTTGTCTTCAGCGTTTTGCTGTTTTAACTGTGATACAAGGTTTGAAAGCATTCCGCCTGGAACCTGATATTTTAGTGTATTAATATCAACACCCAATACCTTTGTATTTAACAATCCGCTTGCAAGATACTTTTCTCTAAGAGGTTTAAAGTAATCAGCAACCTCTGTCAATGCATCGATATTAATTCCTGTTTCATAAGGAGTTCCCTCCAGGGTCTTAACCAATGGTTCTGTTGCAGGCTGGCTTGTACCCATTGATAATGGTGACAATGCACAGTCAACCACATCAACACCTGCTTCGATAGCCTTCAGGTATGTCATTGAAGCGACACCTGATGTATAGTGAGTGTGGAGCTGAATAGGTATTTTAACTGCCTTTTTAAGCTCTTTTACCAACTTTTCTGCTTCATAAGGAATTAGCAAGCCTGCCATATCCTTGATACAGATTGAATCTGCACCGCAATTTTCATATTCCTTTGCCAATTTTACAAAGAAATCAATGTTATGAACAGGGCTGATTGTATATGAAATAGCCGCTTGGACATGTCCGCCCTCTTTCTTTGTTGCATTGATTGCAGTCTGAAGGTTTCTTACATCGTTTAACGCATCAAAAATTCTTATAATATCAATACCGTTTGCAACTGATTTCTTTACAAAATATTCAACAACATCGTCTGCATAATGACGGTATCCAAGTATATTCTGACCTCTGAAAAGCATCTGCAAAGGTGTGTTTTTAGCTTTATCTTTAATTTTTCTTAATCTTTCCCACGGGTCTTCGTTCAAAAATCTAAGGCAAGAGTCAAAAGTTGCTCCGCCCCATGCTTCCAATGAGTGATAACCAACTTTGTCAAGCATTTCAACAGCAGGCAAAATTTCGTCTGTTGTCATTCTTGTAGCAATTAAAGACTGGTGGGCATCTCTTAATATAGTTTCGGTAATTTTAGCCATAATTCCCTCTCCTTACTTATAGATTAGTAAACATTGACAAGAATACGCCAGCAGCAACTGCTGAACCAATAACACCTGCAACATTCGGGCCCATAGCGTGCATCAACAAGAAGTTTGAAGGATTTTCCTTTTGTCCAACCATTTGTGATACTCTTGCAGCCATAGGTACTGCAGATACACCTGCTGAGCCAATCAAAGGATTAACCTTACCCTTTGTTAACCAATACATAATGTTACCAAGGAACAATCCGCCTACAGTTGAGAATGCAAATGCAATTAATCCCAATAAAACAATAGACAATGTTCCTACAGTTAAGAATGTATCGGCTGTTGCTGTAGCACCAACTGTAACACCCAAGAAAATTGTGATTATATTCATTAATTCGTTCTGTGCAGTCTTAACAAGTCTATCGCAAACACCCGATTCCTTCAACAAGTTACCAAGCATCAAGCATCCAACCAATGAAACTGCATCAGGAATAATCAAAGCAACTACCAATGTAACAACTATAGGGAATAAAATCTTTTCTGTCCTTGAAACAGGTCTTAACTGGTCCATAACAGTTGCTCTTGCTTTCTTTGTTGTCATAAGCTTCATAATAGGCGGCTGAATTACAGGAATAAGCGCCATATATGAGTATGCCGCAACTGCGATTGCTGGCAAAAGTGTAGGTGCAAGTGTTTTTGTTACATAAATAGCTGTAGGGCCGTCTGCACCGCCGATTATACCGATTGAACCTGCTTCCCTTACTCCAAAGCCCACTTCAGGGAAGAATGCTGTTAGCAAAAGTGCACCCACGAATGTGAAAAACACACCAAACTGTGCCGCAGCACCCAACAAAATACTCTTTGGATTTGCAATCAACGGACCAAAGTCTGTCATACAGCCTATTCCAAGGAATATAAGAGGTGGGTATATACCCAATTTAACTCCAAGATACAAAAGGTCTAAAAGACCGCCTCTATGCAATATTTCACCAAAGTCAATCTCTTTTCCTGTAAATAATTCAGGATGCATCATTAAAGCCTCTGTCTTCATAGGCAAATTTGATAAAAGCATACCAAACGCAATAGGTAAAAGCAATAACGGTTCAAATTTCTTAGCTATTGCAAGATACAAAAGTACGCAGGCAATCGCCAACATTATAATTGTTTTAATTGCATCAACAGTTCCCGATGCGAATAATTCCGCAAACCCTGTGGACTGCAAAAAACTCATTAACATATCCATTTTTTGTCACCACTTTCAGAATTAGTTGATTGATGCAATAACATCACCTGTGTTTACACTTGCACCTGCTGTGTTGACGCTTGCAACTGTTCCTTCAACACCTGCAAAAATTTCATTTTCCATTTTCATAGCTTCCAATATAGCAACTACAGTATCTTTTGTTACTGTATCCCCTACATTAACCTTCATTGAAACGATTGTACCAGGCATTGGAGCAACAACCTTCTTTGAACCTGATGCCTGAGGAGCTTGTGGTGCAGGCGCTGCAGGAGCAGGAGCTGCTGCAGGTGCTGGTGCTGCCTGTGGTGCTGGTGCCGCAGGAGCCGCAAGTGTTCCGCCTAAATCTTCAACTTCAACTTCGTAAGCTACGCCATTTACTTTTATACTAAACTTTTTCATAATTAAAATTCCTTTCTTCCTTTAATTTGTTTTTATATTTTTCTTATTGATTTAATTCTGATTTTATCCATCGGGGTATCCATAGCTGACGCAATAGCTGCTACCATAACAGCAGTGGTTTCATCATTTGGTGATTCATTTACTGATACTGCCTTTGGTGCATTATTTAATACTTCATTCTTTTCTTCTCCTGCCTTTTCCTCAGGCTTATAAAAAATTACTTTAAAAAGCATTAAAACAATCATCAAAATAACAAGTACACCAAATACTATGCCAAGACCAACCAAAGTAGTTGTTCCTCCGACAGAAAGAGCTTCAGAAAGTTCAAATCCATTTCCGGCAATTATTTCTTTTGAATATTCCATATCTGTTCTCCTTTCATTGTTTTACTTATTTTAAAGTGGAATCTTCCACCTTATATAGATTTTTGATTTTTTTAAGAAAATTTTCCTTTTTTCCTCATTCTATATTTTACCACAATATTAAATTTTTTCAAGATATTTGTAAATTTTTTTTTGCTTTTTTCGCATATTTATATATATTATACGCAAAATATCAATATAAACTTATATTTGTGAGGTAATTTTATATGAAAAGAGAAAAAAAACAAAAAATTGATGATTTTGAATTCGAATTTGATATATTGAACAAAACAAACGCTGTTGCCTCAGCAACAGAATGTACCGGCCTTATGCAACGTCCCCCACAAGACATCTCAGAAGCAAATTCTTATACCGATATATATGTAGTTCCCGAACAGATTAATTCCCGTGAAAAAGAGCTTAGAAAATGAAGAATAATGAAATTCTTTTAAATGAAATCTATAATAATTCCATTACAGCAATAAATGTTATTTCCGCAATTTTAAGAAAAACCGAAAAAGGTTCAATGTTTGACTGCCTTTTTGAAAGAATGTTGGAGTATCGGGATATTGCTGACAACGCATACAACTTATTGCAAAATAAAAAGCCGCTAAATAATGAAAAGAATTTCTTTTCTCATATAGCGGTTTTGGGAACTTTGGGAAAGCCTTCATATCAAAGGCTTGCAAAAATTTTAATAAGCGGAAGCAAAGAAGGTTTTTATTCACTCATAGATTCGGTTAATTTATGTACAAGTGCAACCAGGGAAACAAGGCTTCTTGCGTATAGACTAATAGAGCTTGAAGATAAAAATATAAATGAAATGCAAAAATTTATAAAAAAATAAATCGGGGCGAAAAATCGCCCCAAAATTATCTTTCTATTATATTCTTTGAAATAAGCTGTTCCAAAAATTCTTCGCAATCGGTCGATGCAATCTCTTTTGTGACATCATATTCTAAAAGGATTTTCTCAACAATTTCTTCCTTACTAAGCCCTGCCTCGACGCCCTTCCAAATTAAAGCACCAACCTCATTTACAGTTATTACCCCCTTAAA
The DNA here is from genome assembly GCA_045645365.1 of Clostridia bacterium. GTDB lineage: Bacteria > Bacillota > Clostridia > UBA1381 > UBA1381 > RGIG1988. The sequence goes on from JAZRIR010000023.1 coordinate 59,870, forward strand.
ATCAAGGTTGTCATCTCCTGACGAAATAATAACAAAGGTTCCTGCAACCTCTCTTAAAATAAATCCCTCTCTGATTTTCATAATGCTTCTTTCCTTTCGCCTAATTCTTTTGTTTCCAAGAGCAAATCGTTATATTTTTCGATTTCAGATAATATCGGCTCTTTCGCATTTTTAAGACCTTTTAAAATCTTTTCAAACTCCCGTACTTTTTTATCAATCAGCATATTATAAAGCTTGTGGTTTTCGAGTTCCCTAGGTATATGAAGATTTATTTCTTCAGGCATCTCCATTTCCCCCTGCTCACAGCAAAAAACATTATATACCTTAAAGCCTTCACACGAAAGCTCCTCCCTTGTTATCCTGAATCCATTTTTTATAAGCCTTTCCCTTAGCTCCTTTTGAGCATTCATCGGCTGAAGCAAAAATTTAAAAGATTTTGATTTTTCAATATCACTTTCAATAATATCGCCAATCAGCTTTCCGCCCATTCCCGCAATTATAACAAGCTCACATTCATTTTTCTCTATCGGTTCTATTCCCTCTCCAAGCCTTAGCTCAATCAAAGAACTGAACCCATGTTTTTTTACATTATTATATGCAATATCAAGCGGTCCTTTATTTTTGTCTGTAGCAATGCATTTTTTAATTCTATTTAATGATGCAAGTCTTATCGGTATATATGCATGGTCAGTTCCAATATCTGAAATATTTTCAGCATCAACCAAATCAATAATTTTCTGAAGTCTTGGTGTTATCATTTTTAATTTTCCTTTTAAAGTTATTCACACTTATCTTCTTAAATTTAAAAGCTATTCTTTCCAGAAAATGGCTTTAATGCTCACTTATTTATAAAAGTTTTCCTACTTTTCCACATTGGCGTGTGGAAAAGTTAATAATTTTTCCGAATTTTCGACATAATTATATGTAAACTAACCGACATTTTCAAAAAAGTGAGGATTTTCAAGGGTTTTCGACTTATCCACACAGATGAATAACAGTGTGGATAAGGTGGATAACTTCACGCAAAACCTGCTTGTACCGCCTTTTTTAGTGTGGAAAACCCTGTTTTTTTATTCTAATATAATAATTATTGGTTTACATAACAACAAAATTATTTATTATTATTATAGCAGTGTGAATTTTTGGCTTATTTGCTTATTTTTTCGCATCCCATATATGGAATTAGCACCTCAGGAATGGTTACTGTTCCGTCTTCATTCTGGAAGTTTTCCAAAATAGCGGCAACTGTTCTTCCTACCGCAAGACCTGAACCATTTAATGTATGAACAAACTGTGCCTTATCCTTTGGATTTTTCTTAAATCTGATATTTGCTCTTCTTGCCTGATAATCTTCGAAGTTTGAGCAAGAAGAAATTTCAACATATCTGTTGTAGCTTGGCATCCATACCTCTATATCGTAGGTTTTTGCTGATGAGAAACCTAAATCGCCTGATGATAAGCATACTACTCTATATGGAATTCCAAGCTTTTGTAATAGCTTTTCTGCATCATTTGTAAGTTTTTCAAGCTCATCATAGCTATTTTCAGGGTCAGCAAATTTAACCAACTCTACCTTATTAAATTGGTGCTGACGGATTAGTCCTCTTGTATCTCTTCCCGCAGAGCCCGCTTCTGCTCTGAAACAAGCAGAATACGCACAGAATTTTATAGGCAACTGTGTGCCATCCAAAATTTCATCTCTATAAAGATTTGTTACAGGCACTTCGGCAGTAGGTATTAGAAAATATCCGTTATTTTCAACCTTGAACGCATCCTCCTCAAATTTTGGGAGCTGTCCTGTACCAGTCATAGATGCACGATTTACCATATATGGCGGTAATATTTCTGTATAACCTGATTCCTCTGTATGTGTATTTAAGAAAAATGAAATTACAGCTCGCTCAAGTCTTGCTCCAAGACCTTTATAAACTGTAAATCTTGAGCCTGCAATCTTAGCTCCTCTGTCGAAGTCAAGAATATCCAAATCCATACCAATATCCCAGTGCGGTTTTGGCTCAAAATCAAATTTTCTAGGCTCGGAGAACTTTCTTAATTCGACATTCTCACTGTCATCTGCTCCAACAGGAACAGTTTCATTTGGAATGTTTGGAATTCTTAACATAAAGTTTTTAAGTTCTTCATCAATTTCAGATATTTTTGCATCTGATACCTTGATTTCATCAGATAATTCTCTCATTTCGGCAAAAATTGCATCTGTATTCTCCCCTGCTTTCTTCATTGCAGGAATTTTTTTTGTAATTTCGTTTTGCTTTGCTTTTTTCTGCTCAACATCTGCTAAAAGCTCTCTTCTTTTAACATCAAGCTCAATCGCAGGTGTTATATCCAAATCATTGCAACGGTTTTTTAGTGCTTGTCTGATTCTATCAGGCTCCGTTCTTAAAATTTTAATGTCTAACATTTTTATTTCCCTTCCTTAATTAATATAATTGTCTTATTCTTTTTTGTAGATATTTATAAAATTCTTCTTGTGTTTCAGTGAAAAACAACGGGTCAAGCTTTTCAAAAGCTTCTGCTGCCAGTTGAATTTTCCCTTTTTGTATATTGTTGAAAATATCATACATCATTTCTGTATTTGTTATCTGTTTTTCAAGCGAGAGAAGTCTTTCAGTAAGTTCTGAATTGTCTTGTGTCATTTCCTCAATCTTTTTATTGAGCGAATTTGTTGTCTCCAACAATATTCTGTTTTCTTCACTAAGCATTGCAGTTTTCTCAACTATTGAGTTACTGCTCATATCCTCAACGCCATACTCCTCATGTTGTCTCTCTGCATTAATCTGGCTGAAGAATGAAACAGCTATAACAATAATTGCTGCAGCAAATATCAATGCAGTGTACAAAAACAATGAACGATTGTTTTTATTACTTTCCATTTTTTCACCTCTGTTATATAATGCCCAAATTTGCGTTTTAAGACAAAAAACATATTTTTAATATAATTCCCCTGTTTTTTTATTATAATCATTTTTAGACGCTATTTTGGGGCTCGTTATTTTTTAATATTTCGTATTTTTTTGTTATTTTGCCAATATTTTATACTTTTAACAATTCAAGCAATCTTTCCAAATCATCATTGCCGTAATATTCAATTTCTATTTTTCCCTTTTTAGCACCGTGAGATATTTTAACTTTTGTTCCCAGACTATTGGAAATTCTTTTTTCAATCCTGTCAAGTTCTATTCTATAGACATCGGATTTTGTGTCCCTTTTTTGTTTGGGCTCTTTTTGAAGTTGTTTTGCAAGGTTTTCTGTTTGACGAACATTCAATGATGAGTTAATTACCTGATTAACAAGAAATTCTCTCATTTCTTCGCTTTCAAGCGATAACGCAGCTCTCGCATGACCTTCCGAAATCTCACCTGAAATCAAATATTTTTGAATTGTTTTATTCAAGGAAAGCAAACGAAGGGAGTTTGCAACAGCACTTCTGCTCTTCCCTACCTTTTGACTCACTTCTTCTTGGGTAAGTCCATATAAATCGCATAAATTTTTATATCCAAGCGCTTCTTCAATAGGGTTTAAGTCCTCTCTTTGAAGATTTTCTACAAGAGCAACCTCGGTTATTGTCTGATCTGAATATTCCTTAACTATTACAGGTACTTCTGAAAATCCTGCAGCTTTCGCCGCTCTCCATCTTCTTTCACCCGCAACTATAGTATATCTGCCGTTTGCAGATTTTGTCACTATGATTGGCTGAATCATACCGTTTTCCTTTAAGGATTGAGCTAATGCCTCAAGTTTTTCGGCATCAAAGTTTTTTCGCGGTTGATTTTTGTTAGGTTCTACCAATGAAATTTTAACATCTAGAACAGAACCTTCTTCTATTTTTTCAGACTCGTCACCAAAAATTGTTCCAAGTCCCTTCCCTAATCCCTTTTTAGCCATTCAATCACCCCTTATTTATCAATTATTCTCCATAACCTCTCTTGCAAGAGCAAAATACGCTTCTGCACCCGTTGAGGTTATATCATACTTTATTATCGGCTCACCAAAACTCGGAGCTTCGGAGAGTCTTATATTTCTTGGAATTACAGTTTCATATGTTTTATCAGGAAAATGCTCTTTCACTTCCCCGTAAACCTGCTCAGAAAGGTTTGTCCTCTTATCAAACATAGTCGCCACTATTCCCTCAATATCTAAATTTTTATTAAGAGATTTCTTTATTGTTTTAATAGTCGAAATGAGTTGTGCAAGTCCTTCCAGCGCATAATATTCACACTGTATAGGAATTAAAACCGAATCCGAAGCTGTCATAATATTTAAAGTCAATAATCCTAATGCAGGCGGAGAGTCAATTATAATAAAATCGTAATCATTTCTTATATTATTTATCGCTTTTTTAAAGAAAAATTCCCTTTCTTCCTCATAAGAGAGTTCGATATCCGCCGCAGAAAGCTCCTGTGTTGCAGGTAAAACCGACAAATTCCTGTATTTAGTTCTTATGATGGCATCTTTAATCTTTTTATCATCCACAAGGCAATCATATGTAGAAAATTCAACGCCCTTTTTATCAATACCAAGACCGCTTGTAGCATTCCCCTGTGCATCAGAGTCAATCAAAAGCACTTTTTTACCTTTATACGCAAGGCAAGCCGCAAGATTAACAGCAGTTGTTGTTTTACCAACTCCGCCTTTTTGATTAATGATAGCAATAACTTTAGCCATAAAAACTTTCCTCTCATTATATATCTAGGTATATGATACCACATATTTTAATAAAAGTAAATGTTTCACGTGAAACATTTTTATTTTTTATATATTTTTTACAACTTTCTTGTATTGTTTCACGTGAAACAATGAATAAAATACATATTTGTGGGAATTATATTCCAAAAGAGACAACTTATAGATGGAGGGATTTTGTGAGCATTTTAAATAAATTAAAAAAAGCATTCCTTTTTTCTGCTCCTGAAGAAGAAAGAACCTTTGTTCTTGATAAAAATAACACCCACATCGTTTATGATGTTAGAAATGAACAAAACAAAGTTTTTAAAACTGTATTTGATAACTATAACGATAATCTTAATTATATAAAAAAACAATTTAATTATCCCAATAATAATGATTTTATAATAAGAAAAATTAAAATTTTCAAGGATACAAAGGCTTTTATAATTATGTATGACGGTATGGTCAACACAGTCGCAGTTGACTATGCAGTAATTACTCCGCTATTGGAAATTCCGCAATTTTCAAAAAATGTATCGGAAAATGAAATTTATGAAAAACTTTTAACTCACTCTCAAGTGCAGAAAACAAAAGATTTAGAACAAGTTATTGACGACGTAAACTTTGGTAGCTGCGCATTATTTGTTGATGGCGTAAACTCTGCATTTTCGATTGATGTTCGTAACTGGGAGCATAGAGGAGTTGATAAGCCCGATAACGAGCAATCATTATATGGCCCTCAGGAAGCCTTTTCTGAAATGTTAAGAACAAATTCAGCATTGGTAAGAAAAATATTAAAAACAGAAAAACTTATATGCGAGGGAGTAAAAGTTGGCAGAGTAAGCAAAACAAGAGGCGTTATGATGTATATTTCAGATATTGCAAATGACGAGCTTGTTAATGAGGTGCGTTACAGATTAAATTCCGTATCTATTGACTATATTTTTGCAATAGAAGAACTATCCGAACTCCTTGAAGACAAAACATATATGATAACAAACCAAATTCTTGCGACGGAACGACCCGACAGGGTGGCAAGACTTTTATCAGAGGGAAGAGTGGCACTAATTTTAAACGGAAGCCCGAGAGCCTTGGTTTTCCCAACTAATGCATTGGAATTAATGCATACATCATCAGATGCATATTTGCGTTATCCGTATGCAAATATGACAAGAGCAATACGGCTCATAGCAATGTTTATAACTCTTTTGTTACCCGGATTATATCTTGCAATTACTCTTTTTCATCACGAAATGATACCCACTTTTTTAGCATATGCTATTGCTGCGGCAAGAGAAAATGTACCTTTTCCAAGCATTGTTGAGCTTTTAATAATGGATTTATCCTTTGAGTTAATCAGAGAGGCAGGGATAAGAATGCCTAATGCAATTGGCTCTACACTTGGTATTGTGGGTGGACTTATACTCGGACAAGCGGCGGTTAGCGCAAAAATTGTAAGTCCGTTAATGATAATTATAATTGCTATTACAGGAATTGGCTCATTTGCAACCCCGAACTATTCACTCGGGTGGAGCTACAGAATTTTAAGACTTATTTTTATAATACTGGGAACTACTGCAGGTCTTTACGGGATAGCCTTCGGTATATTCCTATATGCTCTTTTATTAGGTGCTCAGGTTAATTTTGGTGTGCCGTTTCTTGCCCCAATTACAAAGGAAAAGCCGGCAGGGAAGGGAAGAAGTCTTTTTGTTGACCCTCTTTGGAAAAACGAGGAAAGACCTGAATTTCTATCGGTTAAGCAAAAAAATCAAGAGCCAAAAATAAGCCGAAAATGGAAAATAAAGAAAAAGAGGGAATAGATATGAAAAATAATTTTTCTATTGAAAAAAAAGAATTAACCTGTATTCTTATTAATGTTATATCTGCAAAAATGCTTTTTTCTTATCCGAGAAATCTGGTTTTAAATGCAGGAAATGCAGCATGGATACAGACTGTTTTTGTGTCCCTTGTGTCTTTGGGAATATTTTGGATTGTAATTAATTTGTATAAAAAGGCTCAAATGAAAAGTATTATAGAATTATCTTCTGATATTGGCGGAAAACCTCTTAAGATAATCGTTGGCATAATCTTATTTGTGACTCTTTTGTTTAATTCCTCTCTAACTATGAGAATGCTACCTGAAACAATAAAAACTGTTCTGTTGCCGATGACACCTATGAGATTAATTATTCTGATTATGGCCCTTGCTATATCTTTTGGTGCATATATGGGTATATTTTCAATCGCAAGAATTCATTCCATATTTATTCCTGTTTCAGGAATATTCTTAGCATTGTTCTTTATACTTTTAGTTCACAACACAGATATAACAAACCTCTTTCCCGTTTTGGGCGAGGGGACATATAATATTTTCCTTGACGGCTTGCCGTCTGTCAGTATTTTTTCGGATATAATTGTTCTTTTTATACTTCTTCCGTTGTGCCAGAACTTTGAAGGAGCTAAATCCGCAGGACGGACAGCATTAATAATTAGCACTGTTATAAATGTACTCATTGTATTATTTTATAATCTGCTTTATTCCTTTCCTGCATCAAATGAATTTATGTTGCCTGTATATCAAATGTCAAGGCTTATTAAAATAGGTGACTTCTTCCAAAGACTTGAGGCTTTTTTCTCATTTATATGGGCATTTGATATTTTATTATATTCTTCACTCTACCTGTTTTGTCTGGCAAGAATCTGGCAGGAAACTTTTAATTTAAAATTTTATAAACCTTTAATTTTACCGATTAGCGCTCTGATGTCTGCAGTATCCTTTTTGCCGTCATCAACAGCCAAAATAGTTGGTATGCAAAACCTTTCATCTCTCGTTTCAATTCCTGTATCATTTTTATTGCCTGCAGGCATTGTATTACTTTTTATCAAGAAGAAAGGAGCAAAATAATTTGAAAAAAAGACTTATAGCTTTAGTTTTATTATCTTCCTTCTTTCTGTCAGGGTGCTATGACTACATCGAGCCCAATGACCTTGCATATGTTGTGGCAATCGGAATAGACAAAGGTACAAACGAAAATCTCTTCAACTACACTCTGCAGTTTGCACGACCAACACAGATAAGCGGCGGCTCATCGGAGGAGGGAGGAAGCGGAGAAAAAACAATAGGAACTGTCAAGGTTGAAGCTCCGTCAATATATTCTGCTGTTAATGTAGCAAACCATGTAATCAGCAAAACCTTTACCCTTTCTCATACAAAAATAATTGTTATTTCAAATGAAATTGCTAAATCGGGAATAGGTGATATTGTCGACACCATTGGCAGAAGTACCGACATCCGTCCGTCTGTTTTTCTTTGCGTAAGCTCAGATGAAGCAGCAAAATATCTTGAATCGGTAAAGCCTGTTGTTGAAATTAATCCTGTAAAATATTATAGACTTATTTTTGAAAGCCCTAATTCTTCATATATACCAAAAAATGATGTGGGAACAGTATATCTGAATATGAAATCAAAAACCTCTCAGAACACACTTCCGCTTGTCGGAGTCGGAAAAGGCTCTTCGGGCGGGAAAAGTTCAGGCGGCGGGGGAGAGGGAGGAGGACAGAGCAGCGGCGAACAAAGCGAAGGCGGAGGACAATCCTCAGGCGAAGAAAATCAGTCGCAATCGCCGACTCCATCATCAACAGACGATATAAAAACCCCTGTAAACGAAAAAGAATTTGAATATAATATGAAAAAATACTTTGCAGGAAAGCTCGATATAGAAAAACAAAACGAAAGTGAAGTTGTTGGCTCTGCAGTTTTTAAGGACGATAAGATGATTGGCGAGCTTTCAGGAATTGAGAGTGAAATATTTAATATCCTATCAGGAAGATTTACAAGCGGTTACGCAGTTTTATATGTCCCTCAATCACCAACAAACCCTGCAACAATCAGAATTGAACAGCTCGCAAAACCAAAGGTTAAAATAAGCTTAGAAGATAATAAGCCAAAAATAAATATAGAACTGTCTCTGGAGGGTAATTTTATGTCTGTTCCAAGCGACTATATAATTGAAAATAATCTTACTGAGTTTGAAGAAAATACTTCTCAATATATAAAAGATTTCTCACTAGAGTTTTTAAATAAAACAACAAAAGAATTTAATTCCGATATTGTGGGTTTTGGAAAACAGGCAAAAAAATTATTTTTAACAAACGATGAGTTTGAGAAATTTAACTGGAACGAGGCATACAAAGATGCGGAATTTGAATGCAGAGTTAAATTCAGCATAAGAAGAACGGGTCTTACTATGCGAACATCTTAAAAAGGAGTTTTTATGTTTTTATCATTTATAATTTTTATTATTCTTTTGGTTATTGTATTAAAAACTTTTGGATTTGCTGTCTGGTGCATTAAAGATAAAAATATTCTGGCCGGAATTTCTGTTATTCTCTTAGCGTTTTTGGTTGCAGGGAGCGGTATTATTCTCTTAAAATAAAAAAAGGTGAAGAAATTCACCTTTTTAGTCTTTTTAGAATTAAATCTGTTAAAAATCCGTTTACTACTGCACTTACCGCACCGCTTATAATAAGTACTGGCAGATAATAAAAAACATTAATAGTTCTCATTACAGCTGCAGCCATAAATAGCTGACCTATATTATGAAAAATTCCTCCGCCAATGCTGACATTTACAATATAAAGCCTTGCTTTCTTCAGAATTATCATAACCAAAAGGCTCAACACTCCGCCCGACACAGAATATATAAAAGCGCTTGGGGACATAAAAAGCATTGTTGATGCAATCACCTTTACCATCATTATCAAGAATGCAGACTTTATATCTAATAAGTAGAGTGCAGTAAGTATTATAATATTTCCCAATCCCCACTTTATTCCAGGAATTGCTATGGGTACAGGGAGGAGGGATTCTATATATCCGAAAATGATTGCAACTGATGCCAAAACTGCACATAGGGTTAATTTATTCGTTTTCATTTTGTGTCCCTTTTAATCTGTTAACTGCACTTATAAACGCATATATTGATGAGGTGTTGATATTAGAGTCAATGCCTGCACCCCAACAAACACAGTCCTCTTTTTTTATTGCAATATAACTTATAGCCTGTGAGCTTGATTTGTTCTCTAGTGCGTGCTCTGAATAAGCTTCTATTTCAACCGTAATTCCAAGATGTTTTTTCAAGGCCTCGCAAAGTGCGTCCAACGGACCGTTACCCGATGCTTTTATTGTTTCATCATTAACAGTTACCTCTAAAAATGTTTGTCCGCCCTTAGAGGAGATTGTGTAGTCGGTGAGTGAATACGGAGCTTTTATATTAACATAATTTTCCTTAAAGGTTCTGTGTACCTCAGACGGTGCTAAAACGCTCTGCTTTTCTTCGGATAAATGTGTTATAAGCTTTGAAAATTCTATAAGCATTCCCTTTGGAATAGAGTATCCAAAATTCTTTTCCATAACATATCCAAGTCCGCCTTTTCCCGACTGAGAGTTTATCTTAATCGGCTCATACTCTCTGCCGATATCTGATGGGTCAATAGTTAAATAAGGGTTTTCCCAAATTTTTGCCCCTCTCTTTTCGTATTGGGCAAAGGCTTTGCTGATTGCGTCCTGATGCGACCCTGAAAATGCTACATATGCAAGATTTCCTGCATACGGATGTCTTGGATTTACAGGAATATGTATATATTTTTCATAAAACTCAATTATCTCGTCCAGATTTTTAATGTTTAACTCAGGATTTACTCCCTGACACATCATATTAAGAGCAACCACAATGATATCCGCATTACCTGTTCTCTCGCCGTTCCCGAAAACAGTTCCCTCAACTCTGTCCGCTCCTGCTAATAGTCCTAACTCTGTCGCGGCAATTCCTGTTCCGCGGTCATTGTGTGCGTGGATTGAAAGAATTACATTATCTCTGTATTTTAAGTTCTTGTGCATATATTCAACCTGATCTGCGTAGACATTCGGCGTTGACACCTCAATGGTTGCAGGGAGGTTTATTATAGCTTTTCTTTCCTTTGTGGGCTTAAACACATCTAAAACCGCATTACAAACCTCTAGGGCATATTCCGACTCAGTACACGAAAAACTTTCGGGCGAATATTCGTATCTTACCTCGCCGTCCAATTCTTCTTCAACTCTCTTTATTATCTCCTGCGCTCCCTCTATGGCAAGCTTTACAATCTCTTCCTTGGATTTTTTGAATACTACTCTTCTTTGAAGCTCCGATGTGGAATTATAAAGGTGAATTATTACCTTTTTTACTCCCTTTAGTGCCATAATTGTTTTATCAATTATATGCTCCCTTGCCTGAGTTAAAACCTGAATTGTAACATCTTCGGGGATAATATTCTCATCAATCAATCGTCTTACAAACTCAAATTCAGTATCCGAGGCAGCAGGGAAGCCAACCTCAATTTCTTTAAATCCAAGCTCTACCAGATGTTTAAAATATTCTATCTTTTCCTGTGTGGAAAGGGGTGAATAAAGTGCCTGATTTCCGTCACGCAAATCAACACTGCACCAAATCGGAGCAGAGGTAATTTTTTTATTAACCCAATCGCGTTTTTCTATCGGCACGTCGAAATACTGACGCTTATATTTTTCGTAGTTCACTTTTATTCTCCTTGAAAGATAAAAATATTTACTCTATTTTACAACAATATTTGGCTTATGTCAATCGTTTGTCGTATTGTGTCGAATTTTATCGACAAGTTTTTTACTTTTTATAAAAAAATTGTTGTGTTTTGTTTTTTATAATGATATAATAATATTGTCGAATTTGGAAATCTTTATATTTATTATATGTGCATCATAATTTTTGATGCTTTTTCACATACTTAAAATAACATTTGTAAAAAATGTTCAGCAAACCTTTAGGTATGTGAATATGCATATTAAAGATTTCCGTTAATTCGACACTTTCGGAGCTGACATTTTTTGTGTGCAGCTCCTCGGGGTTGCACACTTTTTTAATTATAATGAACGGAATCCCACAATTACCGTATATAACCAAAAGCAAACTATTAAGTAAAATCTGTGCAACTAAAAAGGAAAAGTGAAAATCCACTTTTCCTTTTTTTATTAATCATTAAATCCATTCGGATGCTTAGACTGCCATCTCCAGCTATCCTCACACATTTGTGCTACATCCCTTTGAGCCTTCCAGCCAAGTTCATCAAATGCTTTCTTAGCATTTGCGTAGCATTCACCGATATCTCCAGGTCTTCTTTCGTCAATCTGATAAGGTATTTTCTTACCGCAAGCCTTTTCAAATGCGTGCAAAAGCTCTAAAACAGAATATCCATTACCTGTTCCTAAGTTATAAATATGAACTCCAGACACATTTGTTCTCTTTTCGATAGCCTTTAAGTGTCCTAATGCAAGGTCAACTACATGGATATAATCTCTCACACCTGTTCCGTCGGGAGTATTATAATCATCACCAAACACATGAAGCTTTTCAAGCTTTCCTACTGCAACCTGCGAAATATAAGGCAATAGATTATTAGGAACTCCCTTGGGGTCTTCTCCCATATCTCCGCACTTATGCGCACCGATTGGATTAAAGTATCTGAGCAAAGTGATTGACCACTTATTGTTTGACTTATAGACATCCTCTAAAATATTTTCAATCATAAGCTTTGTAGCACCGTATGGATTGGTTGTTGATAATGGGAAATCCTCTGTAATCGGTACAGTTTTTGGTGTTCCATAAACCGTTGCAGAGGATGAGAACACAAGGTTGTAAACCCCGTGCTTTTGCATAATGTCAATAAGATTAAGTGTTCCTGTTATATTATTATGATAATATCTTATCGGTATTTTTGTTGATTCACCAACTGCTTTTAATCCTGCAAAGTGGATTACAGAATCAAACTCGTTTTCACTAAATACCTTATCAACATCATCATAATCCAACAAATCAACCTTATAAAATTTAAATTCCTTACCTGTTATTTTCTTTACAACATCAAGACTCTTTTCGCTTGAATTATTAAGATTATCCAGAACTGCTATCTCATATCCTGCATTTAAAAGCTCAACACAGGTATGACTTCCTATGTATCCTGCTCCTCCGGTTACTAAAATTTTCATAAATTTTCTCCTTCCTATTTTAGTATAACCATTATATACTAATATTTAAATTTTTTCAATAATATAATTGTGTTTTTTTCATTTATATGATACAATGATTATATCTATACGAAAAAAGGTGGAAGAACAAATGAAAAAAACTCATTCTATATTATTTACACTTCTTGGAACTGCTACAACTGGCTTTGCAATAGGTTCATTTTTAACTCCAAATAAAATTGTAGGAGGCGGAGCATCAGGTATATCTACAATATTTTTTCACACGCTTGGAATTCAACCCGGTTTAAGCTTTTTTATACTCAATATAATTTTTCTTCTGCTTGGATTTAGAGTTCTGGGAAAAAATTTTATATTAAAGACCTTGATGGGAATATCAGTTTTGTCTTTTTTTACCGAACTCTTTTCTCTGTTTCCGATATACACCGAAAACCTTATTTTATCAACTATCTTCGGCGGAATATTGTATGGTCTTGGAATAGGAATGAGCTTTGCCGCAGGTGCTTCTACAGGCGGAACTGATATAGTAGGACGAATTATTCAAACTAAATTTTCATTTATCCCGATAGGTAAGATGCTTTTATTTGTTGACGGCATCATAATCTTAATATCACTTATTATATTTAAGAATTTAGAGCTTACACTTTATGGCATTATAACTCTTTTCCTATCGAGCTTCTCTATTGATTTTATAATAAGCAAATTAAATGTATCAAGAATAGTCTTTGTTATAACCGATAAAGGTGAAGAGGTTTCATCAAGTCTTGTTTCCACTTCCCCAAGAGGTGTTACCCTGATTGATGTTAAGGGTGCTTATACAAACACTCAAAAACAAATGCTCTTTTGTGCCCTGAAGGAAAATGAAACCGCAGATTTTCAAAAGAAAATTTTAACTATTGACCCCGACGCCTTTATTGTTTTCTCGGAATCACAGAGAATTAAAGGAAACGGTTTTTATCTTTATAAATAAAAAGGTGATAAAATATGCTTACAGATTTACATAACCATACAACCTTTTCATACGACGGTGTGAACAGTTGTGAGGAAATTATAGAAAATGCTATGTCAAAGGGTATTGAGGTAATAGGAATTTGCGACCATCAATATTCAATCGGTGCAGATATTGGTGAATATATTTACACAGTCAATGAATGCAAAAGAAAATATAAAAATTATATAAAAGTTTTGTGCGGTCTTGAAATAGGCACAAGACCCAAGCCCGATAATCTTATTCTATCTTCAATAAAAAATATAGATTATTGCCTTTTTGAATGTCTTGACTCAGACAGAGCAATGGACTTTTATGAATTTTTGGAGTGGTCTGCACTCTTTACTATGCCTAAAGGCTTTGCTCATACTGATATTTTCTATATTTCACAAAAATTTGAGATTGATGTAATAAGAATAATGAAAGAAAAGGGTTTTTTCTGGGAGATTAATACCTCGGGAAATTATAACTACTACTATGATTTTTTAACTAACCCCGATAAACAAAGACTTATTAAAGAAAGTAAAATAAATATTTCTATAGGTTCCGATACACACAATATAAACGATTTTAATGTTAATAAAATAAAATCCTGCCATTCTTTGATAGATAAACTTGGTAATCCTATTATTTTTTCATAAAGTTATTCACATTTTTTGATGCACTATACCAATTGAAATTTTTGCAATTTTGTGGTATAATATAGGGTACTATGCATCGGAAAAAATTACGAAAGGAGAAAAAAATGGATAAAACAGAGCTTTGGAAAAACGCCAGACCGTATATTATAAAAGCAATTAATTCAGAAGTAGCTTTTAATACATACTTAAAGGACGCAGTTGTTGTATCTTATGATTCAAATATTTTTACTCTGGGCGTTTCTTTTCCAACAAAGAAAAATATTATTACCATTAAATATAAAAAGGTTATTGAAGACTGTTTATCAAAAATTACAGGTCTGCCAACTCGATTAAATGTTATCATTGGAAATTCACCCTCACCTGCTGTTTCAAATGTAGCACAGGAAACAGAAAATTTCCCTGAAGAAGATTTAAGTGATGATATTATATCAAAAATGCATAAATCCAATTTGAACGAAAGATATACTTTGGAAAACTTTGTCGTTGGTAAATCCAACTCTTATGCATTTGCTGCGGCTGAAAATGTTGTTAATTTCCCTGCCCAGAATAATAACCCTCTATTTATTTACGGTAAATCAGGGCTTGGTAAAACTCACCTTATGCAAGCCATCGGAAATGAAATTTTAAAAAGAAATCCTTCAATGAATGTTTTGTATGTTACAAGTGAACAATTTACTAACGATATGATTACATTCCTGAAGGAAAAAAATATGGAGGAATTCAGAAGACAATACAGAGATGTAGATGTGCTTTTGGTAGATGACGTTCAGTTTATAGAAGGTAAGGACGGAACGCAGGAAGAATTTTTCCATACCTTTAACTCTCTTCATATGAAGAATAAACAAATTGTTTTAACAAGTGACAGAAAGCCAAAGGATTTGATTACTTTGGAAGAAAGACTAAGAACCCGTTTTGAATGGGGACTTGCTATCGATATAGTTTTACCTGATTACGAAACAAGAGTTGCTATTCTTCGTAAAAAAGCAGAAAGCCTGAATATTGATATTGAAAACGAAATTTATGAATACATAGCTCAAAGAATAAATTCAAATGTCAGAGAGCTTGAGGGTGCTTTATCAAAAATTATTGCATACGCAGGTATATCACATAAAGAAATTGATATTGACTTAGCTGAATTTGCTCTGGCTTCTATAATTCCTGATGAGGTAAAGCTCACACCTCAGGCAATTATTGAAGGAGTAAGTGATTTTTATAATGTAGATGTTGACGATATAAAAGGTCCTTCAAGAGTTAAGGAACTTGTTATGCCGCGTCATGTTGCAATGTACTTGTGTAAAACACTTACAGATATGAACTTTGTAACAATTGCCAAAGTCTTCGGTAACCGTGACAGAACATCTGTTATGCACGGTGTTGACAGAATTATGAAGAATATTCAAACAGATGCAAACCTTAAAGCAGAAATTGAATTTATAACAAAAGACCTTCTTCCCGAATAATGTTAATAAGTGTGTTAATAATGGGTTTATAAAGGGTTGATAGTGTGTGGATTGAAATTTTTTAAATTTTTCAGGTGTTTATAAAAGAAAGTTATAAACTTGTTATAAACATCAAAATTTTGATAAGTTTTTTAGTATTTATATATCTTTATCCGTGTTATTCATCAAATCCACTCTACTAATACTATTACTACTATTTTAAATATATTATATACGTACGAAGGTATATATGAAATTTTTCCTAAAAAAGGAGAATTCTTTAAAGGAGTTAATAACTATGAAAATTATTTTTAAAAAGTCTGTTCTTTTGGAAATGATTAATACTGTACAAAAAGCAGTAGCAGCAAAATCTGTTATGCCTATTTTGGAGTGTATAAAGATTGATGCTTATGTTGACGGCACTGTTATAATAACTGCTAATAATTTAGATATATGCGTAGAGTATAAGTCAGAGGGTTTGGTTCAGGAGCCTGGCTCTATTGCTATCAGCTCAAAAATGTTTGGTGAAATTATAAGAAGATTTCCTGACGGTGATGTTTTTATTTCTGTTAATGATGAAAACAATGTTATGCTTCTTCGCTGTTCAAATTCTGAGTTTAATATTCAGGGACTCAATTCAAAAGAATACCCGTCAGTTCCTGAGGTTGAAGAAATTTACAATTTTAATATTTCTCAGGAAACATTAAAAAGAATGATTAGAAAAACTATTTTTGCAACATCTGCAAACGAAGCTAAAAGACCTGTTTTAACAGGCTCACTGTTTGAAATTAACACAGGTGTTTTAACAATAGTATCATCTGACGGCTACAGAATTGCAAAAATAGAAGCTATAGTTGATTCATCACTGCAGGATATTAAATTTATTATACCTGGTTTAACACTTAAAGAACTTTTAAAGGTTTTAGAGGATACTGATGAAAAAATCAATATTCTTATTGCAAAAAGATATGTTAAATTCTGTTTTGCATCATTCACTATAGTTTCAAGGCTTTTAGAGGGTGAATACATAAATTATAAACCTATTTTCAATACTCCTAACTCAATAGTAGTAAATGCAGATACAAAGGAATTAACCGACAGTATCGAAAGAACTGCCTTGATTATTAATGATGATATAATGGCTAAAAATGAAAAAGTTCCTGTAAGACTCATCATATCTAACGACAAAATTGAGATGACCTGTTCGACAGGAAAAGGTAAAACAAGTGATATGATTGAAGCATCAAAAATAGGTGATGATATTGAAATCGGTTTTAATCACAGATATCTTTTGGAAGCGCTTCGTTGTTGTGATGGAGATGATGTAAAGCTCGAAATGTCTAATCCAAAGGGTGCTTGCTTTATAAAACCTTCAGATAACTCTGATTATATTTATATGATTTTACCTGTTCGTTTGTATGATAAATAATTTGCGGAAAGTGGTGCGCTTATGCAGATTGAGAGACTTGAAAATTTTTACAATTCACAAAATTGCTACCTTGTTTTTGATGAGGATAAAAATGGTATTATTATAGACCCCGGCAGTGAATGCGATGACATTACAGCATTCATAGAAGGTTTTGGAGTAAAAGTAAAAGATATACTTTTAACCCATTGTCACTATGATCATATATGGGGACTTAATGATTTAAGAAAAAAGCTTGGTGCAAAGGTTTATTCAAGTTTTGAATGTAATCAGAATATTCAAAATCCGGCTGTTAATGTATCATTGTTTCACGATAAAATTTTAAAAGAAGATCCTGCAGATGTGATTTTAACAGACGGAAGCATTACAAAAATAGGTAAATTGGAAATAAAAACAATTTCCACTCCCGGCCACACTAACGGCGGAGTATGCTTTTTAATTGAAGACCATCTTTTCTCAGGCGATACTCTATTTTTAAGAAATGTAGGAAGATGGGACTTGCCTAAGGGTGATGAAGAAACATTAAAAAAATCAATTTTAGAAAAGTTATACACACTTGATGATGATGTTATCGTTCATCCGGGACACGGCAACGATACAAAAATATACTATGAAAAATGGTATAATACTTATGTGAGGGGATAATGGACTTAATACAGCACGGATTTTCATGCTCTTATGATATGGAAATCTTTATAAAAATTTTCTTTGGAGATAATGAAGACGGTATCATTATGACATCTCTTTCACACAAAGATGATTTTATAAATGTTTATGTTGAAATAGTTTTTAAAGGGAAAAGCTATATTGGAGATTTTTCTTTTCCCTTTTCTTCTTGTGAAACAGATAAGAAAATTATTAAGAAAAATTATACCTGCTCGGTTACAAAGGCATTTTGTAAGACGGCACAAAATATAAGAAATGTAAATCTTCCTTGGGGTGTTATGTCGGGAATAAGACCTGCAAAGGTTGTAAGACAGTACCGCGAGGAAGGTTACAATGACGATGAAATAAAGAAAATATTATCGGATTTATACAATCTCAGCGAAGAAAAAATAAATCTTTCAATGACGGTTGCTGATAATGAAAAAAGAATTTTATCTATGATTGGTAAAAATTCGGTCAGTCTTTATATTGGAATACCGTTTTGTCCCACAAGATGTCTATATTGCTCGTTTGTTTCAACAGACATAAGAAAAAGCGGAAAATATATGGATAAATTTTCCGACTTATTATGTGAGGAAATAAAAAAAACAAGCGAAATATTAAAAAAATGTGGTTTTTATGTAGAAAACATTTATATAGGCGGTGGAACTCCAACAACTCTTTCTTGTTATAATCTTAAGAAAATTTTCGATGCATTAGATAAATATATAATAAGTGACAAGCTAAGAGAATTTACTCTGGAGGCAGGCCGTCCGGATACAATCACAAAAGAAAAATTAGAACTTTCAAAAAGCTATGGTGTCAACAGAATAAGCATAAATCCCCAGACAATGAATGATGTAACTTTGAAAAAAATCGGGAGATGTCATCAATCAGCTATGATTAAGGATGCATACAAAATTGCAAGAGATTGCGGTTTTGACTGTATAAATATGGATTTGATTGCAGGTTTGCCTGATGAGAGCTTTGAAATGTTTAAATATAGTCTTGATGAAGTTATAAAAATGAATCCTGAAAACATAACTGTTCATTCAATGTGTGTTAAAAAGGCTGCGGCTTTGAGATTTTCAGATGTTGAACTCACAAAAGCACGGGAAATGAATAAAATGCTTTCATATACTCAAAAATGTATGAAAGATTGCAATAAAGAGCCTTATTATATGTACAGGCAGAAAAATATTTCGGGAAATCTTGAAAATGTCGGATATGCACCGAAAGACAAAATGTCTTTTTATAATATCAACATAATGGAAGAGGCACAGACCATTATAGCACTTGGCGGCGGAGCAGTTACAAAGGTTGTGATAGGGGATAGAATTGAGAGAATTTTCAATTTCAAAGACCCTTATGAGTATATAAACAGATTTGATGATATAATCTCGAAAAAAGATGAAATATTAAAACTTTACGGTGTGGAGTAGGAATATGGAAAAAAGAAATTTTAAGGAAGAGCTGTTCAGAGAATATGAATTAAAAAGAGCTATTGCTTTGGAAAGAAAAAATGAAGAAACGAAAACAGCTTATGAAAAATGTCCTGAGCTTTTGCAAGTTGATAATGATATAAATATGCTTGGCTATGAGAGTATGAAAAAAATTCTCTCGGGTAAAACAACAAAAAAGGAATTTGAAGAAAGTATGAATTCTCTTATCAAAAAGAGAAATAAACTCATAAAGGACAATAAAATAAATCCCGATTACAACAAGCCATGTTACGAATGCAAGATTTGCTCCGACACAGGCTATGACGAAAATAATAATATATGTGAATGTTTTTCTAAAAAGCTCAAGGAGATAGAATACGAAAACTCACAGCTTGGAAAGATGCTTGAAAACAAGGGCTTTGAAGATTTTTCACTTGATTATTATGATGATAAAGAAACCGTAAAAGAGGCTAAAAATACAGCAGTAGATTTTTGTGAAAACTTTGATAATATAGGCTATAACCTTTTCTTTTATGGTAGTACAGGACTGGGTAAGACCTTCTTATCATCAATAATTGCAAAAAATCTTTTGGATAATGGAAAGACAGTTATTTATGAAAGAGCAACTAGAATGTTTTCCCTTTATGATGACTACAAATTCAAGGATTATTCGCTGAAGGAAGATGTAGAAAAGATGTATAGCTGTGATTTATTGGTTATTGATGATTTGGGAAGTGAATTTATAACCAAAAACGGTGTAAGCTTTTTGTTTGATTTAATAAACGACAGATTGATAAATAACAAAAAAATTATAATTAATACAAATCTCGAAATTTCACAGTTCTCCGAAAACTATACCGTAAGATTAACATCAAGAATTTATGAAAACTTTAAAATATTTGGTTTTAAAGGTGATGACATAAGAATTAAAAAGCTATTAAAAAAATGAGCATTTCTGCTCATTTTTTTATTGGTTTGAATTCATATTGTCCATACTTTTCTTAACGCCGTCGCCAACACTTTCAGCTCCGTCAATAATACCGTCGCCTACATCCTCGGCACCGTCAATAATTCCGTCACCAACATTTTCAACAGCATTATTTCCACCATTTGAGCCATTATTACCGTTTGATGAGTTAGAACCGTTATTACCGCCGTTATTGTCATTTCCGCAGCCTGCAAGCATTAACAATAAAAGTGCAGATATAGTAATGTATTTGATTTTTTTCATTTTCTTTTCCTCCAAATAATTTTTTTACACTACTAGTATTGACCTTAAAATTGAAAATATGTATAATAAAATTATAAATTTTTTAAAAGGAGAAAAAAATGGAAATAATTATAATATTAGCAATAATAATTATTGTTTTACAAATAATTTTATTAACAAGAAAATCAGCAGATGTTATAAAGCCGATTTCTGATATGTCGCAAAGTACGCAAAACTCGGTAAAGACAATGGGAGAATTAATATCAACAAACCAGAAAAATGCCGATGAACAGCAACAGAAAATATTATCCGAAAGCTTCAACCGTCTGGAAAACAGATTTAAAACCTATGAATCTATGAATGAGCAGAAAATGGAGGCAATAAGACAAACTGTTGAGAAAAAATTAACTGATATTTCGGAAGAAAATTCAAAAAAACTTGAAGAAATGAGAAAAACAGTTGATGAAAAACTCCAGAAAACTTTAGAGGATAAAATGAATCAGTCCTTTAAGCTGGTAAGCGAAAGATTGGAGCAGGTATATAAAGGTTTGGGTGAAATGCAGACCTTGGCAACAGGTGTCGGAGATTTAAAAAAGGTTTTGTCAAATGTAAAAACAAGAGGAATTTTAGGAGAAATTCAGTTAGGTGCAATTCTAAAAGAAATTTTATCACAGGAACAGTATGAAGAAAATGTTGCAACAATTCCAAACAGTAAAAATGTGGTTGAATTTGCCGTTAAAATGCCATCGGGCGATGGAGGCTTTGTATATCTTCCTATTGACTCAAAATTCCCTCAGGACGCATATTTAAATTTAAAAGAAGCATACGAGAGTGCTGATACAGATGCAATTAAGCAAGCATCATCAACTCTTGTCACCAGAATAAAAGCTTTTGCAAAGGATATACATACAAAATATGTGGAAGTTCCGTATACAACAGATTTTGCAATAATGTTTTTGCCGTTTGAGGGACTATATGCTGAGGTTATAAATACCGCAGGACTGGTTGAGTATCTGCAAAGAGAATATCATATAAATGTTTCGGGACCAAGCACAATGGCGGCTTTATTAAACAGTATTCAAATGGGCTTTAAGACTCTTGCAATCCAAAAACGCTCACAGGAGGTATGGAAGATATTAGGTGCTGTTAAGAGTGAATTTGATAAGTTTGAAAATGTGATTGAGGCGGCACAGAAAAAAATAAATATGGCAAATGATGAGCTTGATAAGTTAGTAGGTGTAAGAACAAGAGCAATTCAAAGACAGTTAAGAAGTGTTGAAACAATAGAAAATGACGAAATAATTGAGATTTTAGAATAAATTTTAATTTGACTTTTTCCAAAAAATGTGGTATAATAAGCTCGTAAAAATGCCGTATAAGGCAGATTGAGAAGGTGTCTTAAATTGTATAACATCGGAGATAAAATAGTTTATCCAATGCATGGAGCCGGAGTTATTGAGTCCATTGAGGAAAGAGTAGTTCTCGGCAAAAAGCAGTCCTATTACATTATGAAAATGACTCTAACAGGAGAAATGACTGTTATGATACCTATGGATAACTGCGATGAAATCGGTGTGAGATTTGTTATTGACAAAGAAGAGGGTACAAGAGTTTTAGAGGAATTCAGAAAAGCTCCTATATCCGAAAACGAAAATTGGAACAAACGCCACCGCGAAAATATGCAAAAAATAAAAACAGGCGATATTTATCAGGTTTTGAATGTTGTTAAAGAGCTTATGTATCGCGATAAGTCAAAGGGACTTTCAACCAGCGAGAGAAAAATGCTAAATAACGCAAAGCAGATTATGATAAGTGAGCTTGTGCTTTCTTCAGTTGCAGATAAAAATGATATTGAGAGTATTATGACAGATACAGTTGATGAATTATTTGAGGCATAAAATAAAGGACTGGTGATTATCAGTCCTTTTTTAATAAATCCGGAGGGGTGAATTTATGGCAGAAAAGGTGAGCTGTATTATAGTTTCGGCAGGCAGCGGAACAAGAATGGGCGGAGTTATGAATAAGGTGTTTCTTCCTTTGGGAGAAAGCACTGTTATCGACCACACTATAAATGCCTTTTGTGGGATTGACGAAATAGAGGATATAGTTATAGTAACCCGTCAATGTGATATTTTAGAGTGTATGGATCATATCAATAACACAGAAAAAAATTTCAGAATTGTAAAGGGCGGAGCAACAAGACAGGAGTCTGTTTTTATGGGACTTTCGTATGTCAAAAATTCTGATATTGTTGTAATTCATGACGGTGCAAGAGCTTTAGTTTTACCCCGTTTAATAGAAGATGTTATAAAGGATGCAAAAAACTTCGGAGCGGCGACTCTCGGAGTTCCCTCCAAGGATACACTAAAGGTCATTGATGATGACGGATTTATAAAAGAAACACTTGACAGGGAAAAGGTTTATAATATCCAGACACCGCAGGTATTCAAAACTGCTGACATTATAAAAGCACATGAAAAGGCAATAAAAGACGGATTTTCGGCAACTGATGACTGTAGCTTGTATGAAAAATATATCGGGAAAGTAAAAATTACAAAAGGAAGCTATGATAATATAAAACTTACAACTCCTGAAGATATGGAAATTGCAGAGAATATTTTGAAAAAGAGGTAATAAAAATGAGAATAGGACACGGATATGATGTTCATAAGCTTGTAGAGGGAAGAGATTTAATTCTTTTAGGAGAAAAAATAGAATACGAAAAGGGTTTGTTGGGACATTCCGATGCAGATGTCGCTTTGCACGCACTTTGTGATGCTCTGCTTGGTGCAGCTGCATTGGGTGATATAGGAAGGCATTTTCCTGATACCGATATGAAGTATAAAGGAATTTCAAGTATGATACTCACAAAGGAAGTGGCAAATCTTTTGAAAAATGAGGGATATAAGCTTTCAAATGCAGATATAACCATTGTATGTCAAAGACCGAAAATCGCGCCTTATATCGAGAAAATGCGCAAGAATGTGGCAGATGTTTTAGAAGCAGATATTTCACAGATTAATGTCAAAGCCACAACCACCGAAAAACTCGGATTTGAGGGAAGAGGAGAGGGAATTTCTTCCACTGCTGTAGTTCTTTTGGAAAATGTATAAAAATACTTGAAATCATAAAAAATATGTGTTAGAATGTAGATACATTAAAACCCTGTGACTCGCGTGTAAGGTCTATTTTTTACCAACACTTCTTTAAAGGGATATTAGACTCTGTGGTGTGGCGTATACGCCTCCTTTCCTTTTGGACTGCCAGTGGACATATAAAGCACCCAGGCTTCAACCCACCTGCTATGCAGGTAAGAAATGTGACCAATCCACGGTTTCCATGGGGTATTTTTATGGGCAGATAAATTGGCGCATATCACTATTTTTTGCACGGGGCGGTACACGAGTACAGCACCCGTGCTTCAAAACAGCAATCTGCATCCAATTTCTCCACCCTTGAAATGAAAAAAAACACACCGCTAAACTGTGGTGTGTTTATTGTTTGTTATATTATAGTACACTCTGTAAGAACTGCTTAGTTCTTGGATTTTTCGGATTTGTAAAAATCTCGTCAGGTGTACCCTCTTCACAAATCATACCGTCATACATAAATATGACTCTGTCTGCAACTTCTCTTGCAAATCCCATTTCGTGAGTAACAACTACCATTGTCATACCCTCTTTTGCAAGCTCCTTCATAACATCCAAAACCTCGCCTACCATTTCAGGGTCAAGTGCAGATGTCGGCTCGTCAAAGAGCATAACCTCTGGATTCATACAAAGAGCTCTCACAATTGCAACTCTCTGCTTTTGTCCTCCCGATAATTGTGACGGATATGCATTGGCACGGTCAGCAAGACCAACTCTTTCCAAAAGTCCCATTGCCATTTTTTCTGCATCCTCTTTTGACATTTTCAAAAGCTTCATCGGAGCAACAGTCATATTTTTTAATACTGTCATATGCGGAAAAAGGTTAAAGTGCTGGAACACCATACCCATCTTCTGTCTGTGAATGTTTATATTAACCTTAGGGTCTGTTATGTCTGTTCCGTGGAAGAAAACATTTCCCTTGGTTGCAGATTCCAAAAGGTTCAATGAACGCAAAAATGTGGACTTTCCAGAACCTGATGGACCGATTACAACAACAACCTCGCCTTTTTTAATTTCGGCTGTAACATCTTCCAATGCATGAATTTTTTCACCGTAAAACTTGCAGAGATTTTCAGTTCTTATAATAATATTATCGTTCACTCTTTCTCAATCTCCTTTCCATTTTACCAACAACAAAGGTTAAAAACATAACGATTACAAGATAAATTAACGCAACCGCAAACAAAGGCATATATGCTGAGAATGTTCTTCCTCTTATAATATCTCCGCCCTTTGTTAAGTCCATAATGCCAACATAACCTGCAATAGAGGTTTCCTTGATAAGTGCGATAAACTCATTTAATAATGTTGGCAGAACTGTTTTAAATACCTGAGGAATAATTATGTATGCCATTGTTTGTATGTAGTTAAACCCCAGAGAACGGCTTGCTTCAAACTGACCGTTATCTATCGACATAATTCCGCCTCGAAGTATTTCTGCAACATAAGCACCAGAATTAATACCAAATGCAATAGACGCAACCATTACCCCGTTATTTGAGGAAACAAGAATAATGAAATACATAATCAAAAGCTGAACAACGACAGGAGTTCCTCTTATAACAGTTAAATATACTTTACATATGAAATTAATCATCCAGAAGAATATATATGCAATAATATTTTTCTTCTTAATATCTTCTGCGGTTTTATCGTAAGTAGAGCGGATCATCGCAATTATAATGCCTATTACAACACCGATTAATAATGCAAAAAGTGTGATAATAAGGGTGTTTTTTAATCCGTTTACAAGATATTTCCAACGGCTATCATTTATAAAATTAAGAATAAATTGTTCCTTTAAGCTCAAAATACTCTCTCCTTTGCAAAATAAAACGGCAGTGTTGCCACCGCCGTTTCAGTTTTTAAATTATTCAGCGCTGATATATTTATCAATTATAGTCTTGACTGTTCCGTCAGCAATCAATTCTTCCAAAGCACCGTTTACCTTTTCCAAAAGCTCTGTGTTTTCTTTTGCAATAGCGATTGCATAATCTTCAACAGCATAGTCTGTGTCAAGAATTGCAAGACCTTCGTTTACTTCAACGAATGATTTTGCAGGCTGGTTATCAATGATAACACAATCAACCTTACCTGCTACCAATGCAGCAACAGCGTCAGTACCCTTGTTGAAAGGAGAAACCATATCATCGCCGAATTCGTCAGCTGCATAGATGTGACCTGTTGTATCCTGCTGAACACCGATTTTCTTGCCTGCAAGGTCATCAAGTGATGCAATTTCAGAACCTTCAGGAACGATTATTGACTGAATACCTGTTGCATAAGATGTTGTAAAGTTAACACTTAACATTCTTTCTTCTGTAACAGTCAAACCTGCCATACCCATATCATACTTACCTGACTGAACACCTGCAATAATTGAACCGAATTCAGTATCAACGATTTCAAGTTCCATACCGATTTTTTCAGCAATCTTTCCTGCGATTTCAGCGTCAATACCAACGATTGTTTCATTTTCATAGAATTCATAAGGTGGGAATGTAGCGTTTGTAGCCAT
Source organism: Clostridia bacterium (assembly GCA_045645365.1). Taxonomy (GTDB): domain Bacteria; phylum Bacillota; class Clostridia; order UBA1381; family UBA1381; genus RGIG1988. The sequence continues at coordinate 86,070 of JAZRIR010000023.1, forward strand.
TGTAAGTACATTGTCGCTTTCTGTTTTTCCGCAGCCTGTTACTGACAATGCCAATACAGCTGCAGCCATTAATGATAATACTTTTTTCATAATAATATACCTCCAGATAATATTAATAATTCTTTTAACATTTTAACTCTTTTTTATACTTTTGTCAACATTATTTTATAATTATGCATAAAAACTTATAAATATAGATATTGTGTTTTATAGAAACTAGTGGTATAATGAACAAAGAACCGTGCTTTTGGCACGGCTCTTTTAAAAAAATATTAGGGGAAGGTATATTGTAAATTTAAAATTTACATCTTAATAATAACACATTATTATGACCTTTTTGTGTACAAATATGAAAAAATCTATTAACTTTATTTTTATTATTGCTGTTATACTGTTTTTTTTAATATCATTTGCTGTTACAAGCCTTTTAAAAGAAGAGGGAGATACGGTTTTAATATATCATAACTCTCAACTAATTGAAAGTCTTCCGTTATCGGAGGAAAGAGAAATTGATGTGGGAGGAACAAATACCGTTGTTATAGAAAACGGATATTGTTATATGAAAGAAGCCAACTGTCCCGACAAAACCTGCGTTCACACAGGAAAAATAAAGGATAACAGCCGTGATATAATCTGTCTTCCCAACAGGGTCAGGGTAACGGTTACAAAAAAAAGTGCGATTGACGCAGTTTCGGGCTAATCAATCGCAATATTAAAGTACGAATTTTTAAAATTTTCGGGGAAAATCATTGAAAACATTTTTTCTTCAATGGGTTTATTTCCCAGATATTCAATAATTCTGTTTTTTGAAAGCATCGAAATTTCGGTGCTTTCTTTGGTTTTATAAAATCCTGCATCGTATAGTGATGCAATTTTAAAAAGCTGTTCCTCACTCCATTTTATATAATTTCTGCCGTTAAAGTATTTATCCCTCAATGCGACATACTCTTTTACAGAAATTTTTTCGTTTGTGTCTGTTTTATCATATTTTCCGATAGTTGAGTTTTCCGAAAATCCAAGCTTACGGTAATAATCAAAAAGGGATTTATCCGCAGGCACTAAAACTAAAAAGTCCTCCATATTCGCTTTTGCAAATTCTATCAGCTTTTTGCCAAGACCTGTACCCCTTTTATTTGCATCAACTGCAACGGCATACACATAATGCCCTTTTTTGTCATTTAGGGTGACAGGGAAGAGTGTCATAATTGCATCATTTCCGAGGATATAAACACATTCTTTGAATTTATCAAGAAAGCTCAGAATGTATTCTCTGTCATCACCGAAAGCTCCGCTCCATATTCTTATTATATCCTCGTAATCGGTCAAATCGCAGACTCTAATCATTTTCTTATTTCCTTAACAGTATATTTTTTAATAATTTCGTATGGATAGTATGAAAGCTTTGCTTTTCTCAAGCCCTCATCACCTGTATCTTCCTCTCGGTTTATGAACTTATATTCCATACAATTTGCAAGCACAAATTGCTTGTTAATCATAGGGTATGAACCCTGAATATCGTAAAATGCTTTTTCAATATGCACTAAAAATGTGTCGGAGTTTAATTCGTCACCCATAGAAAAGGCAATAACTTTTCCATTAACTCTCAAAAGTCCGCCCGAAAACCTGAGCTCATCAAAATATTTAAGAGCTTTTTTAACAACCCTTCCCTCGTCTAAAAGGCTTTTGTTGTTTTTGGCATCGGCCATTTCTTCCCACTCATCATGCATTTTGTCAACTTCTTTAATGTTGTTTTTATCTATTTTTTCATAAACCCAGTCGGGATTATTTTCTAAAAATCTGTTGATATGGTTTCTTTTTGATGAAAGCTTCTTGCCTTTTAGAGTTGAGAGCTGTTCAACAGTATAGATATAGTCGCCCATATTTCTGTTTTCTGTGTATGAGAACCTTTCTGGAAAATATTTTTCTAAAAACTCCTTTTCCTTTTCTCCCACGCCGCCAAAAAACACATCATTTTCGCTATTTTCCAAAATCCAGTCTATTGCAGAAATTTTATCCTCATCATTATTTCCTGCAGGGAAAAGATAGATGTTTTTGCCATAGCGGGCAACAAGACAAGATTTATGCTTTGCTATCTTTGTGTCTATAATATCTGCCCACAAAAACAATGTTGAAAAACTGTATTCCAAGCTGGGGGCATAAAAGCTTTTTAAAATTTCATCAACCCAAACCTTATCCGAAATTTCGGGTTTTTTAAACTTGTCCATTTTTTACCTCGTGTATAAAATACTCCCTCAAAAAGAGGGAGTAGGTTTTTATTCTGCTGAAAGTATATAGTAGTATAACGGCTGTGAGCCTTTTTTCATACTTATTTCAATGTCGGGATATTCTTCCTCGAAAAATTCCAAAAGCTCGTCTGCAGTTTCCTTTGAAATATCCTCGCCGTAATAAACTGTGAAGAATTCTGTATCATCATCGCACATATCTTCGGCAAGAGCCTTTAAAACTTCCTCGGGATTTTTGCCTGTCTTTGTTATTTTTCCCTCAAGGAGTCCTAAAATATCTCCTTCGCTGATTTTCAAATCATCAATCTGTGTATCTCTTACTGCATAGGTAATCTGTGCAGATGTAACATCGGCAATAACCCTGTTCATTGAAGCCTCATTTTGTTCGGCTGTTTTTGTATCAGAGAAACTAACCATTGCACTCACACATTGAGGGATTGTCTTTGTAGGGATAACTATTATATTTTTATCTGAAATCTGCTGTGCCTGATTAGCCGCCATAATAATATTTTTGTTGTTAGGGAAGACAAAAATATGGTCAGCATTAATTTTGTTGACAGCATCAATAATATCGTCGGTGCTTGGGTTCATTGTCTGACCGCCCTCGATTATTTCATCAACACCGAGAGATTTGAATATTTCAGCAAGACCTGAGCCTGCACAAACAGACACAAAACCAAAAGTTTTATGTTCCTTTGGAGCTTCCTCTTTCTTTTCGCCTGTAGCAACACCCTCATTAATAATGCTGGAATGCTGATGCTTCATATTATCAATCTTAATGTTTATTAGGCTTCCCATTAAAACTGCTTTTTCAAGCACATATCCAGGATTATTTGTGTGAATATGCACCTTTACAATATCCTCATCATCAATAACAAGCATACAGTCGCCTTTAGAAGAAATATTTTTTCTGAAGGTTTCAACATTTACATCAAGCGAGCTCTTTTCAACAATAAATTCTGTGCAGTACATAAATTTAATGCTCTTTTCATCAATAGAGCCCTGTGCAGAATGTTTGCTTTCAGCGGTTTCAAAAGAGATTGATGCTTCAATCGGAGTGCCCTTTTCAAGATAATATAAAACACCCTCCAAAAAAAACATCCAGCCCTGACCGCCCGCGTCAACAACGCCTGCTTTTTTAAGAGCAGGGAGCATTTCCTGTGTTTTTGCAAGAACTTTATTTCCGCGTTTTACAGCAGCAAGCAAAACCTCTGTAATATCATCAGTACTCTCTGCAGTTTTAACTGCACGCTCACCGACCTCTCTTGCAACTGTCAAAATAGTACCCTCTGTAGGCTTCATAACAGCCTTGTATGCAGCCTGTGAGCCAAGCAGGAGTGCGTTTGCAAATTCCTTTGCATCACAGGTTTCTTTTCCTTTTAAGCCTTTGGAAATACCTCTGAAAAACTGAGATAATATAACGCCCGAGTTTCCTCTTGCACCGCGAAGCGTTGCATAAGACATAGCGTCTGCAATTTTGGTAACAGACGGAGAAACCAGCTCCGAAAGAGCCTTGGACATAGCTGTAACGGTCATTGACATATTTGTTCCCGTATCACCATCGGGAACGGGGAAAACATTTAAATCATCAACCGTTTGTTTGTTATTATATAAGCAGTTAGCGCCTGAGGTCATCATAATAGCTAACTGTTTTCCATCTATTCTGTTAATAGTAATCTCCTCCCAAACAGTTAGTCGCCTACACGCACCGACTCGACAGTTACATCTACACTTGTAACCTTAAGTCCTGTATTGCTTTCAATTTTATATTTTACATTATTTATTATGCTGTCACAGATTACATTGATGTTAAGACCATACTCCACAACAATGTGCATATTAATAACAATCCCTGAATCTTCAACAGTAACCTTAATGCCTTTAGTCATATTATCGGGTTTTAAAAGACTTACCAGACCGTCTTTTTTGCTTCTTGAAGCCATGCCGACAACGCCGTAACATTTGTTGGCAACAGAACCGGCAATGGATGCAATAACTCCGTTATCAACGGTAACTTCGCCGTATTCAGAGTTTATTAAAATAGCCATACAAATCATCCCTTTCTAATCTTTGCACACTATGCTAGTTTACATTTTACTATATTTTCATTATTTAGTCTATACTTATTTTTAAATTTAATGAAAAAATTATTTATTTTTATAAAAAATAAACAAAAAACGAATGAACAAAAAAGTTCATTCGTTTTGGTTTAGAAGTTTCCTTGCTTAATTTTATAAGAAAGTGTCATCAAAAAGTCAGACATATGTACATTTTCAACCGCAACAGGAGTTTTTGTGACAATTTCTGCCGATGAGAAATTCCAAAGTCCTTTTATGCCCAAAGACGCAAGTTTTTCAGCCATTTCTCCAACCTCGTGTTTTGGAATTGCGATTATAGCAATGGTTATATTGTTATTCTTAATATATTCTTCAAGTCCGTCGGTATGGAGAACAGGTTTTTGGTTTGCTGTCTGACCGACCTTTTTTTCGTCATTATCAAATAATGCCAAAATTTTAAAGCCTCGTTTTTCAAAGCTTTGGTGATTTGCAAGAGCAAGTCCGAGATGTCCCGCTCCTATTATAATTGCACGATAGCCCTCTTTAAGACCGAGAATTTCTGCAATTTCGTTATAAAGATACTCGACATTATAACCATACCCCTGCTGACCGAATCCACCAAAATAATTAAAGTCCTGCCTTATCTGCGATGCGGTGACTCCCATTTTGTCGCTTAGCTTGCCTGAGGATATTCTGGTAATGTCGTGATTTAAAAGGTCAGACAGATAACGGTAGTATCTGGGTAATCTTTTAATAACAACCTCAGGAACATTTCTCCCTTTATAATTCATTTTAAAAACCCACTTTCTAAGACTTCGACAAAGTATTGTGATTATTCTTCACAATATTCTTCTTCGCGTCTTAAAAATTCATTAAAAGCTTCTTCGAGTTCAGCTTCTTCTGTGACTGTTACGAGCTCAGGGTTTTCGTCGTCTGTATCGTCAACCTTCATAATGAGAACCTCATCATTTTCTTCGCCCTCGGGTAAAACCTCCAAAAGAGCAAAGTAAGTATTTCCATTAAGCTCATAAACATCAATAGCTTCAAATTCAATCTGATTTCCTTCTTCGTCTTCAAGCATTATAATATTTTCTTCCATAGTTATAAATTCCTTTCATTTCTATTCATTCTTATTTTATAATAAATTATAAAAATTGTCAACTCTGTTCCTCTTGCAGAGGAGAAAAGGCCTTTAATACTTCATAGGCTACAGGGTTTATTTTTCTGTTTCTCTGGGTATTAAAGTTTATTGTTGCATTAGTACATTCAAAAACAGCTCTGTCAAGACTTTCTTTTGCGGTTTCTCTTAGCTTTTCAATTCCTTCAAAGCATCTTGACGGTTCAATCATATCAGCAACATACACAATCTTTGCAATATCTCCCATATCAGGATGTCCCAATGTGTGCCATTTTATAGCCTCCAAAACCTCATTATCGGATATACCAAAGTATGATGAGGCAAGCTTTTCGCCAAGCTTTGAATGTATGAGTGCAGGGATTTCTATATCAAAGTCATCAAGCACAACATCAAAATCGTCGCACAGCTTTAATGTTTTCTCGTGTGGTATACACTTTGCGCAATCATGAAGAAGTCCTGCAATATATGCCTTGTTTTCATCGAGTCCAAATCTTTTTGCAAGCTCGCAGGCCGTGTTACACACATTCACGCTGTGAATAAACCGGTCGTGGCTCAAAAGTTTTTTTAACTGTTTTTTCATACTTGAGGCTTTTTTCTTGTAAAGAATTGTTCGTGAAATGAAATCCAGAACTTTTTGGGGGATAAACCGGGATACATCCTTGCCGTCTGCTATCATCCTTCTTATTTCGGATGATGAAATATCAATTTCGGGTGCATCAATAAACTGTGCTTTCAAATAATATTCTTTCTTCAGTTCCCCAAGGTCCTTTTCCATATCATAACCCTTACGGCCGTACACTAATAATGTACAAAGCTCCATAATAAGCCTTGGTTTCACCCAGGAAGCTATGTTATGAAGGGAATCAGCTCCGATTATAAAATACAATTCATTATCTCTGTTAAGATGTTTTAAGTGTTTCAAGGTTTCATAAGAGTAAGAGTAGGTTTGTTTTTTTACTTCATAATCGTACGCCTCAAATTGAGGATAATCCTCTATTGCCAGTGACACCATCTTGTGTCTTAGAGTTGCGTCTGGTATAGCTGCGTTTTTCTTGTGAGGAGGATTTCCGCTTGTGATAAATAAAACCTTATCAAGTCCAAATTGAGTCAGGGCTTTTTGAGCCAATTCAATGTGTGCGTTATGAACGGGGTTAAATGTTCCGCCCATAATACCAATCTTTGGCACAAATATCACTCCTTTATTTTTTCTTTTTGTTTATTGGTAATTCAATTTTCTGATTTGCGGGTTTCACGGCACGCTTATAAAGCACTACCTTAGAGCCTATTGCCTGAATAGGATATGCGTCAAGCTTTTGAGCAAGGTCGTTACAGCATTCCTTTGTATCAAGCAATGCAGTTTCCAAAATATGAATTTTAATAAGCTCGCGTGATTCCAATGCAAGAGCAAGCTGAGTCAAAAGTTCTTCGGTAATACCGCTTTTGCCAATTTGAAAAATGGGGTCTATACCATTTGCCAATGCTCTTAAATATGCCCTTTGTTTACTTGTTATCATAAAAATATTTCCTTTCAATATTGTTACCGAAATTTCATTCTAGCATACTTTTAAAAAAATTGCAACAATTAGTTTTCATCGTTATTTCTGTGATTCGAGCCATATGATAAGAACCGAAACATCTGCAGGCGACACTCCCGAAATTCTTGATGCCTGTCCGAGATTTGACGGTTTAATTTTTTCAAGCTTTTGTCTTGCCTCAATTCTCAATCCGTAGATTTTTGAATAATCGCAGTCTTTAGGGAGGAGCTTTCCTTCCATTTTCTTAAACTGTTCTACCTGTATAAGCTGTCTTTCGATATAGCCCTTGTATTTTAGCTTTATTTCTGCTTGCTCGGTAATCTCATAAGGAAGAGCGGGTCTGTCCTTATCTACCTCTGCAATTTTTTCATAGTCAAGCTGAGGCCTTTTTATCATTTCAGAGAGTCTTATACCTGTTAAAACAGGAGTTGTACCATTTTTTTCTAAAACGGGATTTGCAATGGACGGAGAAAGAATAATACTTTCCAATCTTTTTATTTCCTCATCAACATCACTTAATTTTTTCAAAAGCTTTTGGTATCTTTCCTCGCTTATTAGTCCCACCTTGTAGCCGACAGGAGTTAGTCTTTCGTCGGCATTGTCCTGCCTTAATAAAAGTCTGTATTCTGACCTTGAGGTCATCATTCTGTAAGGCTCGTTTGTGCCTTTAGTTACCAAATCATCAATTAAAGTTCCGATATAGCCTTGGGAACGGTCAATTATCATTGGCTCTTCACCCTTTAGCTTTAAAGCAGCATTTATTCCTGCCACAAGACCCTGAGCGGCAGCCTCCTCATAACCGCTTGTGCCGTTAAACTGACCTGCACCATAAAGACCACGAACTGTTTTAAATTCCATTGTCGGATAAAGCTGTGTCGGGTCAATGCAGTCGTATTCTATTGCATAAGCAGGACGCATAATTTCCACATTCTCAAGCCCCTTGATTGTTCTTAGCATCTTTTGCTGAACATCAACGGGCAATCCTGTGCTTATGCCCTGTGCGTACATTTCCTTTGTATCAGCACCCATTGGCTCCATAAAAAGCTGATGTCTTTTTTTATCGCGGAACCTCATAATCTTATCTTCTATTGACGGACAGTATCTTGGACCAACGCCCTCAACCATTCCGTTATACATAGGTGCTTTTTCGATATTGTCAATTATGATTTTATGAGTTTCTTCATTGGTATAGGTCAGCCAGCAAGGGACAAGGTTTTCGCCTGTTTCCTCGGTTTCAAAGGAAAATGGAACAATTCTCTCATCGCCGTCTTCTCTCTCCATTTTTGAAAAGTCAAGAGAATCAGCATGAATTCGTGCAGGTGTACCTGTTTTAAAACGCATCATTTCTACTCCGAGAGCCTTTATGCTGTCGGTCAGTTCCATTGCAGGAAAAACCCCGTCAGGACCTGACATTTTTTCATAATCACCTATTAAAATCCTGCCTCTTAAATATGTTCCCGTTGCAACAATCACGGCTCTTGCACCGTACTTAGTGCCAAGATGAGTTTCAACACCTGTGACACCGTTTTCATCTGATAAAATCTTGCAGATTTCTGCTTGTTTTAAATGCAGATTTTTCTCGTTTTCAAGAATTCTTTTTATCTCAATATGATATTTTTTTCTGTCAATCTGGCATCTTAGCGAGTGAACGGCAGGGCCTTTTCCCACATTGAGCATTTTAGACTGAATAAAAGTCTTGTCAGCGGCTTTTCCCATAACACCGCCGAGTGCGTCAATTTCTCTTACAAGATGTCCCTTTGCAGTACCGCCGATGCTTGGATTGCAAGGAAGATTTCCGACAGCATCAAGGCTTATTGAGAAAATAACCGTCCTCATACCGAGACGTGCTGCGGCAACTGCCGCTTCAACGCCTGCGTGACCTGCACCTATTACAGCAACATCAAAGCTATCTAAAAACATTATTTTTCACTCCCGTGTGAATCACTAAAAACAATTTCTTCTTCGTCTGTGGTTTCCTCTATTTCATATTTTACAGTTTTCCTGATTGTGTTGTGCGCAAAAAATTCAACAGGAAAACGAAGGAATGCCGTCAATATAACTATTGATAAAAACAGGGAAACAACAGGGTTTAAATAGTTGAAAACAACAAACAAAACTCCTAAGATAAAGGCTGTTAACAAAATATTCTGAAATACTGTTGACATCGCAAAAAGCAGTGCGTTTTTATAAATATTCTTTAATTTGTTATCATAGGTTGCTATGAGCTGATGTATGTAGTAATGCATTGTAACAAATAAGAATGTGAAAACAGCAAAGAGCATTAAAAGGACAAACCACATAATTGAGCCCGTAGCAATATAGTTATTGAAGTAAAAAATAACTGCAAACGGGCACACGAATGCAAAAACCAAATCAACTATTGCAACAACAATTTCCTGTTTAAAGTTTTCCTTAATTTTGCCAAAAAATGAGCTGGTGAGCCACACGTGCTCTTCTCTTGAGAATTGTCGCATAACATAAGCCATTGCTGCAGAGGCAGGGCCTGAGCCGAGGGTTACCGTAAAAACAAGTGACAGGAACAAGGATAATACAACTTCCATAATCAAAAGACTCTCGCTCTGTGCTTGAATGTTATTAAAAATGCTTGGCGTTGTAGAAATAAAAATCAGAAAATACAGTATAATCATCGGCAAAGAGCAGAGAAAATACAACAAATTCAATAAAAACAGATTAGCAAATTTTCTTGAAAGAATTTCAAAATATAAAAATATACCCTTTTTCTTCGGAGCATCCTTGCTGACGCCCGGACCGGGTTTAGAATAGTTAAAAAATAGTCCCATAATTTAGTTCCTTTCGAAAAAATCTATACAAAATCTATTGTATCACAAGTTTTTTTGTGTTACAATAACTTTTAGGTAAAATTAATAAAATTGTCACATTACAGGTATTAATATGAGAGAGATTATTGTAGGAAAAAACGATAAAAACCAAAGGCTTGACAAGTTTCTGACCAAGCTTTGTCCTGCTATGCCTGAAGCGATGCTTTATAAGAGTCTTAGAAAAGAGTGTGTCAGGGTGAACGGTAAGCACGTAAAGGATGGAGCGTTTATGCTTTGTGAGGGAGATAAATTAAAGCTCTTTTTAAAGGACGAATTTTTTGAAAAAACTGTGTCGGACGATGTTTTTTATACATTAGAGCCAAATTTAAATATTATCTATGAGGACGAGAATATAATGCTTGTTAATAAAAAGGCAGGTATGGTTGTTCACGCAGATGAAGATAATCAGTCGGTGTCATTAATTGACCACATAAAAGCATATCTTTACAAGAGAAAAGAATACTGTCCCGAACAGGAAAACACCTTTGTGCCTGCACTTTGTAACCGTCTTGACAGAAACACTCAAGGGATAGTTATAGCGGCAAAGAATGCAGAAGCCTTGAGAATTATGAACCAAAAGGTTAAGGACAGAGAGATTAAAAAACTCTATTTGTGCATAGTTTCGGGGATACTTCCCAGAAAGAGCGATGAATTAAAGGGATTTTTATTTAAAGACGAAAAAGAAAAAAGAGTTTATGTTTATAACGAGTCAAAAAAAGGTACGAAAACAATAATCACAAGATATAAAGTTATGAAGGAAAAGGACGATAAATCATTGGTTGAAGTTGACCTGGTAACAGGCAGAACTCATCAGATAAGAGCACATTTTGCATCAATCGGGCATCCGCTTTTGGGTGACGGCAAATACGGAAATAATAAGGTGAATAAAGCTAATAATATGCAGTATCAGGCGCTTTGTGCGTATAAGCTCATATTTGACTTCAAAACTGATGCAGGAATTCTAGATTATCTTGACAAAAAAGAATTCAGGTTGGATGATGTAGAATTTTCAAAAGAGTTTTGAACAAATTGTAAATAATGGGATAAAATAACTTGACAATAAAATCAGGTGAGTATATAATTTCTTGTGCTTATATAATGGAAGGATTGGTATTATGTTTAGACGGTTTTATCAGTGTGTCAGGGAATATAAAACCCCTGCTTTGTTAACATTGATATTTATTGTGGGAGAGGCTGTAATTGAGGCACTTATCCCATTTATAACAGCAGAGCTTGTTAATAAAATAAAGCTTGGTGCGGATATAGAAAGTGTGGTAAGGGTAGGAGTAATACTCTTAATAATGGCATTTGTTTCGCTTATGTTCGGCGGTGTTGCAGGCTTTACCTGTGCAAAGGCGTCAACAGGCTTTGCCAAGAATTTAAGACACGATATTTTTCATAACATACAGAAATTCTCGTTCGGAAATGTAGATAAATTTTCTCAGACATCACTTGTGACGAGAATGACTACAGATGTGAATAATGTGCAGATGTCATTTATGATGCTTATTCGAATTGCGATAAGAAGTCCGTTGATGCTTATTTTCTCGATCATTATGGCATTTATAATGGGCGGAGCATTGGCGGCTACATTTGTGGTAATCATTCCGATACTTGCCCTAGGACTTTATTTTATCAGCCAAAAGGCTATGCCGTCCTTCAGACGAGTTTTTAAGAAATATGATAAATTAAATGAGTCAATAGAAGAAAATGTAAGAGCTATGCGAGATGTGAAGGGCTTTTCAAGAGAGGAATATGAGAAAGAAAAGTTTGGAGTAGCATCGGAAAATATAAGAATGGATTTCACAAGGGCAGAGCGAATTGTAGCATTGAACGCACCGCTTATGCAACTTTGTGTATATTTGAATTCTGTGTTTGTTTTATTGTTCGGTTCAAAAATTGCAATCTCTCATCAGGGAGAACTGATTGATGTGGGACAAATTTCTGCAATGCTTACATACGGTATGCAGATTTTGATGTCTTTGATGATGCTTTCAATGATATATGTAATGCTCACAATGTCAGCAGAGTCAATGAAGAGAATTTATGAGGTATTAGAAGAAAAGACCTTGATAAAAAATCCGGAAAATCCTGTTACAGAAATTAAGGACGGTTCGGTTGAATTTAATAATGTAAACTTCAAGTATTCGGATAAGGCAAAGAAAAATGCGCTTTCCGATATAAATGTCAGCATAAAATCAGGTATGACCGTAGGTGTTCTTGGCGGAACAGGTTCAGGAAAATCGTCATTCGTTCAGCTCATTCCAAGACTTTATGACGCAACAGAAGGAGAGATAAAGGTCGGCGGAATTAATGTAAAGGAATACGACCTTGATACCCTAAGAAATTCAGTTGCTATGGTATTACAGAAAAATATGCTTTTCTCAGGCACTATAAAGGAAAATCTTCGCTGGGGAAATCCTGATGCAACTGATGAGGAAATCAAAAAAGCCTGCGAAATGGCACAGGCAGACAGCTTTGTTGAGAGCTTCCCCCAAAAATATGATACATTCATTGAACAGGGAGGAACTAATGTTTCGGGCGGTCAAAGACAAAGACTTTGTATTGCAAGAGCACTTTTAAAGAAGCCCAAAATACTCATTCTTGATGACTCAACAAGTGCGGTCGACACAAAAACAGACGCACTTATAAGAAAAGAGTTTAAAAAATACATTCCTGAAACAACAAAGATTATAATTGCACAAAGAGTTTCGTCCGTAATGGATGCAGATATGATAATTGTTATGGAAAATGGTAAGATTGCAGCAGTTGGAAGTCATGAAGAACTTCTTGAAAACAGCGACATTTACCGCGAAGTATATGAGCAACAGACGAACGGAGGTGCAGATGATGAATAAGCCGCCGAAAATGAAGTTAAATCCTAATACATTGGGAAGAACTGTGAAAATGCTTTTTGGCTATTATCCTGTTTTAGCACCTGTAATAGTTATTTGTATATTATTCTCAGCAGGAGTTTCTGCAATTCCGTCAATTTTCACTCAGAAGATTATCGCATACATTGAAGATTGGATGGTATCTGGTGACTGGAGCGGTGCATTTAAAGAGATAATGCCGACAATGGCAATTTTGATAATTCTTTATGTTATAGCTATTATATCAACATTTGTTTATAATCAGTTGATGGCATATATGACTCAGGGCTTTTTGTGCAAAATGAGAAGAACAATGTTCGATAAGATGCAAAATCTTCCTGTTAAATATTTTGATACTCATAAGCACGGGGATATAATGAGTCACTACACAAACGATATTGACACATTAAGACAGCTTATCTCGCAAGCCTTGCCGCAATTAATTCAGTCTTTGTCGATAGTTTTATGCGTGCTCGGAATAATGCTTTACTATAGTGCATATATGACCGCACTTGTGGTTGTCGGTGTTGTTGTTATGATAAATGTTTCGAGAAAGGTTGGCGGAGGCTCTGCCAAATACTTCATAAGACAGCAAAAGACGATAGGTAAAGCCGAGGGCTTTGTGCAGGAAATGATGAACGGACAGAAGGTCATAAAGGTTTTCTGCCGTGAAGACGAGTGCGAAGCGGATTTTGAAAAGATAAATAATGAACTTTATGAGGTCAGCAAAAAAGCTCACGGCTATGCGAATATTTTAGGTCCGATTATAGGAAATATCGGAAACATTTTGTATGTTTTAGTTGCTGTTGCAGGCGGAATTTTTCTTGCATCGGGAATAGATAATATAAGTCTCTCGGGCATGGCATTTTCAATCAGTATAGTTGTACCATTTTTAAATATGACAAAGCAGTTTACAGGTAATGTAAATCAGCTTTCTCAACAGATTAACGCAGTTGTAATGGGACTTGCAGGTGCAGGCAGAATATTTGAGCTGATGGACGAGAAGCCTGAAACTGATGAGGGCTATGTGACATTGGTTAATGCAGAGATTGACCAAAACGGAAATATTAAAGAAACTTCCGAGAGAACAGGAAAATGGGCGTGGAAGCATCCGCATGGTGATGGCACTCTTACCTACACACCTTTAAAGGGTGATGTCCGTATGACCGAGGTTGATTTCGGATATACTGAAGAAAAGACAGTATTAAAAAATGTTTCTGTTTATGCAAACCCCGGTGAACAGGTTGCGTTTGTTGGTGCAACGGGAGCGGGAAAGACTACAATCACCAACCTTATTAACAGATTTTACGATATTGCAGACGGAAAAATCAGGTATGACGGTATTAACATAAATAAAATAAAGAAATCTGATTTAAGACGCTCAATGGGTATGGTTTTGCAGGAAACGAACCTGTTTACAGGAACGGTTATGGAAAATATCCGTTACGGAAGACTGGAAGCCACCGATGAAGAGTGTATTGCGGCTGCAAAATTAGCAGGTGCAGATGATTTCATCACAAGACTACCTGACGGCTACGATACTGAGCTTTCAAATAACGGTTCAAATCTTTCACAGGGTCAAAGACAGCTCATTTCCATAGCGAGAGCAGCGGTGAAAGACCCGCCTGTTATGATTTTGGACGAAGCAACATCTTCAATCGATACAAGAACTGAAGCAATAGTCCAGAGGGGTATGGATAAGCTGATGGAAGACAGAACTGTGTTCGTAATTGCGCACAGACTATCAACCGTTAAGGATTCCGATGTTATTATGGTGCTTGAAAACGGCGAAATAATAGAACGCGGAACTCACGATGATTTGATTAACCAAAAGGGCACATATTATCAGCTCTACACAGGTGCATTTGAATTGGAGTAATTTATGAAAATTGTAGCATTAACAGGAAAAAGCGGCACGGGCAAAAGCCACCGTGCCGTTGGCATATCTCACGAAAAAAATCTTGAGGCAATAATTGATGACGGACTTTTAATAATGTCTAATAAAGTGCTTGCAGGTAAGTCTGCCAAAAAAGAAAGCACAAAAATGGCATCTGTCAAAAGGGCATTGTTTTATGATGAAAACCACGTGAAAGAAGTCAGAAATGCAATTATTGAAAATAAAATAGAAAGCCTTTTGATTTTAGGCACATCAAGAAAGATGGTCGACAGGATTTGTGAGATTTTAAAAATAGGAGAAATTTCGGAGTATATTAATATAGAAGAAATACAGACCAAAAAAGAAATTGAAACGGCAAGAGAAATGCGAAATATTCAGGGAAAGCACATTATTCCTGTAACATCACTTGAAATTAAGAAGGATTTTTCTGGATATTTCCTGCATCCTATTAAAACCTTGCAATATACCTACGGAAAAAAGGAATTTGTGTCGGATAAAACAGTAATCCGTCCGACCTACAGCTATCTTGGCGGTTATTCGATTTCCGATAACGCAATAGCGCAGATTGTCGAATTTGATGCATTGAGGATTGAGGGAGTTGAAAGAATTTTTTCAATTACCGTAAATAATACTCCCGACGGTGCGCATATAGCATTCGGTTTATCTGTCGGATTTGGTGTCAAAATTCCTGAACTCTCCAGAAAAATTTCAAAAAAAATTACTGCCGATATCGATAAAATGACATCAATTAATGTAGATAAGATTGATATAAATGTTAAGGATATAATTACAAAAGGCTCCCTGTAATCAGGGGAGCCTTTTTTTATCCATTATTTCTTGTTAGCTTTTCCAAATCGGTATGGCTGAAGCTATCGCCATACATATTATTTTGATTTGATTTCTTCTTATATTTTAAATTATCCGCCTCTGCGTCTTCGCGTGTTTTAATACCTTGCTGATGCCATCTTTCAATAATCTTGTCCATATACGGAAAAGAGAGCTTTGAGGTATTTAACAAGCACTGTTCATATGCCAGAATAACCATATCCTCAGGAATTGAAAACTCATCAAGCCACTTTGTCAAAAATGCATCTTCAGGTGCTGTTATCGGTCTGTCTGCAATACCCATAGCCTTTCTCAGGCGGTATGCGGTGGTGTTTTTTTCTTCCTCAGCTTGCATATTTTCCATAATCTGTTCAGGACTGATTATTCCCTTTTCGTGCCATGAAATAGCAACCTTTTCTATGTAACGCATATTACGCTTATCTCTTGAGATACAGTAGTCGAGTATTAAAAGAATTGCCTCTGCTGAAAATCCAAGCTCGTCATTGAGCCAGTAGAGAGTTTCAAGCTCGTCTGCTCCGAGCGGTCTTGCCAAAAGCTCGTGTGCAACCTGTACCATTTCTGATAGCGACTCACTTTCCGAAATTCTTTTTGCGACCTCAACAGAATCGTAGCTTTCTTTCTTTATATTATTGTTTTCAGTGTGGGCAACCTGTTCTGTAACGGGGAATAATTCCTCGCTTTGAGGTTTTGGTAAAAACTCAATAATTCCCTCATCTTCCATTATCATTCCCACGCTTTTCCAGTAATTAAAGGCCTGAAGGACATCGCTTTCCAGCATATCAAGCTCTCTTGCGATAAAATCGGTATCGACCTCTGCACCTTTTTGGGCAAGTCCCAAAGCAAAAAGATATACCTTTAAAAATCCCCCGTTAACATTTTTCAAGCAGTTTTCAACAAAGTAAACCGATACGGGTATAAACTCATTGTTCAATGCAAATTTAGGCATAAAACAAATTCCTTTCATAAAAAATATATAAAATTTTCCAATAACTATTGACACTTTCTAAGATGTATGATATTATAGGTTATTGTATAATAGTGATAGTATGGGCTTATTGCCCCTTGTTTCCTACAATAACAATGATTATAACACATAAAAAAATAAAAATCAATAGGAACAAGAAAATATTACTTAAATTTCTCAAAGAGGTGATCAATGAATGTTGCATGAGGTACAAGTAGGAAAAAATACTCGTCTCAGCTACTCGAAAATCGATGAAGTTTTGGAAATGCCAAATCTTATCGAGGTTCAGAAAAATTCATACAAATGGTTTTTGGAGGAAGGTCTTCATGAAGTATTCCACGATATTTCACCAATTTCAGACCATTCAGGCCATTTGTTAATGGAGTTTTATGACTACACTTTGGACTACAATCCGAAATATACTGTTGAGGAGTGTAAGGAGAAAGACGCAAAGTATGCTGCGCCTTTAAAAGTCAATGTCAGATTAATTAATTCCGAAACAGGCGAAATCAAAGAACAGGAAATCTTTATGGGTGATTTCCCGCTTATGACAGAACAGGGTACCTTTATTATCAACGGTGCAGAACGTGTTATTGTCAGCCAGTTGGTTCGTTCTCCGGGAATTTATTATGATTTCACAAGGGACAAGACCGGTAAAAAACTTTACACATCAACAGTAATTCCTTACCGCGGTGCATGGCTTGAGTATGAAACAGACTCACAGGATGTATTTTCTGTTCGTATAGACAGAACAAGAAAAGTACCTGTTACTGTTTTAATTCGTGCTATGGGCTTGCAGTCAAACGGTGAAATTGAAGAATATTTCGGTGAAGACCCAAGATTTAAGGCAACATTTGAAAAGGATACAACAACTACCCGTGAGGAAGCGCTTTTGGAAATCTATAAGCGTTTGCGTCCTGGCGAACCGCTTAATGTTGAAAGTGCACATACTTTGCTTACAAATATGTTCTTCGATCCTAAACGTTATGACCTTGCACGTGTAGGTAGATATAAATTCAATAAGAAGCTTTCATATTCACAGAGAATTGTGGGTAAAACACTTGCCGAGCCTGCAATTAATCCGCAAACAGGTGAAATTATTGCTGATGCAGATGTTGAAATCACATTTGATATTGCAGTAGCTTTAGAAAACGCAGGCGTGGATTGCGTTATGATTAAAACTGCGGAAAATCCTGTCAAGGTATTCACCAATAAGACAGTTCCGCTTGATGCATTCATTGATTTTGAAATTACAGATTATCCTTCAAAATGGGTTTATAAGCCTGTTCTTATGGAAATCTTGGAACAGTATTCTACTGAAGAAGAAATTAAGGAACAGTTATTGTTAAGAGTTGACGAGCTTGTTCCTAAGCATATAACAATAGATGATATTTTTGCATCTATTAACTATATCCTAAACCTTGCTTATGATATAGGCTCGATAGACGATATTGACCATTTGGGCAACAGAAGACTTCGTTCTGTTGGTGAGCTTTTGCAAAACCAGTTCAGAATAGGTCTTGCAAGAATGGAAAGAGTTGTAAGAGAAAGAATGACAATTCAGGATTTGGAAATCATTACTCCTCAAACTCTTATTAATATCAGACCTATTATTGCAACTATTAATGAGTTCTTCGGTTCATCACAGCTTTCACAGTTTATGGACCAGCCTAACCCATTGGCAGAATTAAGACATAAGAGAAGAATTTCAGCACTCGGTCCAGGCGGTCTTTCAAGAGAAAGAGCGGGCTTTGAGGTGCGTGACGTTCACTATTCTCATTACGGCAGAATGTGTCCTATCGAAACTCCTGAAGGACCAAACATCGGTCTTATCACATCCTTGGCCACATTTGCAAGAATTAACGAATACGGATTTGTTGAAGCACCGTACCGTAAGGTTGATAAGGAAAAGGGTGTAGTAACAGATGAAATCGTATATATGACAGCTGATACAGAAGACCAGTTCATAATAGCTCAGGCAAATGAGCCGTTAGATGAAGAAGGACATTTCCTTGATAAGCGTGTATCTGCAAGATACCGTGATGAAATATTGGAAGTTCCTCCTGCAAGAATTGACTATATGGACGTTTCTCCAAGACAGCTTGTTTCAGTTGTAACAGCATGTATCCCGTTCCTCGAAAACGACGACGCTAACCGTGCATTGATGGGTTCAAACATGCAGTGTCAGGCAGTTCCGCTTTTGACAACAGACTCACCAATCATAGGAACAGGTATGGAGCACAAGGTTGCACACGACTCAGGCTCTGCAGTACTTGCTATTGAAGACGGTGTTGTTGAAAAGGTTTCAGCTGATGAAATTATTATTAAGGGTGACCACACAGGCACAAAGCATAAGCATAAGCTTATCAAGTTTGCCCGTTCAAACCAGTCAACCTGTATCAACCAGCATCCTATTGTAAGTGTTGGTGAAAAGGTAGAAAAGGGAAGCATAATTGCTGACGGTCCTGCTATGGACAATGGTGAATTGGCTCTTGGTAAAAACATTCTTATCGGCTTTATGACTTGGGAAGGTTACAACTACGAAGACGCGGTTCTAATCAGCGAAGAGCTTGTTATGAACGATGTATTCACATCAATTCATATTGAAGAATACGAATGTGAAGCAAGAGATACAAAGCTCGGTGCAGAAGAAATTACAAGAGATATTCCTAATGTTTCAGAGGATGCTCTAAAAGACCTCGATGAAACAGGTATTATAAGAATAGGTGCTGAAGTTCACTCAGGAGATATTTTGGTTGGTAAGGTTACTCCTAAGGGAGAAACTGAACTTACTGCGGAAGAAAGACTTCTTCGTGCAATCTTCGGTGAAAAGGCAAGAGAAGTAAGAGATACTTCACTCCGAGTACCTCACGGTGAAAACGGTATTATCGTTGATGTTAAGGTATTTACAAGAGAAAACGGAAACGAAATTCCAGCCGGTGTAAATCAGGTTGTTCGTTGTTATATCGCACAAAAGAGAAAAATCTCTGTCGGCGATAAGATGGCGGGCCGTCACGGTAATAAGGGTGTCGTTTCAAGAGTATTACCACAGGAAGATATGCCGTTCTTAGAAGACGGAACTCCATTACAGATTGTATTGAACCCATTGGGTGTACCTTCTCGTATGAATATCGGTCAGGTACTTGAAATGCATCTTGGTTATGCATACAGAACTCTCAGCTTAAAGACCAGACAGGAACTTGAGGCTATGAGTGTTGATGAAGCATATAAGAAGACAATTCTTGATGCAAAAGAAAAGCTTGGCGAAGGTAAGTTCTTAAAGATTGCAACACCTGTATTTGACGGTGCTCACGATCAGGACTTGATTGATGCATTTGAATTTGCAGGACTTGATAAATCATTCAAGTCAACTGTATATGACGGAAGAACGGGCGAAAAGTTTGATAACACTGTTACTGTCGGAATAATGTACTACCTGAAGCTTGACCACTTGGTTGACGATAAAATTCATGCCCGTTCAACAGGTCCATACTCACTTGTAACACAGCAACCTCTCGGTGGTAAAGCACAGTTTGGTGGTCAGCGTTTCGGTGAAATGGAAGTTTGGGCTTTGGAAGCATATGGTGCTGCATACACATTGCAGGAAATCTTAACGGTTAAATCTGACGACGTTGTCGGAAGAGTTAAGACTTATGAAGCAATCGTTAAGGGAGAAAATATTCCTAAGTCAAGAATTCCTGAATCATTCAAGGTTCTTGTTAAAGAATTACAGTCATTGGCACTCAACATTCAAATCCTTGATGCTGAAGGACAGCCTGTTGATCTTGATATGACTGATGAAGACGATGATGGCAGAATTCCTGATACAATGACAAGTGATGTTGTTATTGACGAAGATGAGCTTGCCGGCGATATGATTATCGACGGCTTGGATGAAGACTGGAACGATGAAGACTCTGACGAGGATTATGAGGATGAATTTGATGAGGGAGATATTGTAACTCCTGAATCACTTCTTGATATTTTCGATACAGATTTTTCAAGTGATGCAGAGTAAAGGGAGGTTTTAACATGAATTTTGAAAATAGCTTTGAAGCAATAAAAATCGGTTTGGCCTCACCGGAAACTATAAGAGGTTGGTCTTTCGGCGAAGTTAAGAAGCCGGAAACAATCAATTACCGTACACTAAAGCCTGAAAGAGACGGCTTGTATTGTGAAAGAATTTTCGGACCTACTAAGGACTGGGAATGTCACTGCGGTAAATATAAGAAGATAAGACATAAGGGTATTGTCTGCGAACGATGCGGAGTTGAGATAACAAAAGCAAAGGTAAGACGTGAGCGAATGGGACACATTGAGCTTGCTACTCCTGTTTCTCATATCTGGTACTTCAAGGGCGTACCATCAGCATTGGGATTAATTCTGGACCTTTCTCCAAGACTTTTGGAAAAAGTACTCTATTTTGCTGCATATATCGTAACAGATAAGGGTGCATCAAATCTTTTGGAAAATCAGATTTTATCTGAAAAGGAATACCGCGATGCTTATGAAAAGTATGGCTCAAAGTTCAAAGCAGGAATGGGTGCTGAGGCTATACTTGAGCTTTTAAAGAAAATTGACCTTGAAGCACTTTCAAAGGAATTAAAGGAAGAGCTTGACGGTGCACAGGGACAGAAAAAAGCAAGAGTTGTTAAAAGACTTGAAATTGTTGAAGCATTCAGACTTTCAGGCAACCGCCCTGAATGGATGATTATGGAGGTTGTTCCTGTAATTCCGCCTGATTTAAGACCTATGGTACAGCTTGACGGCGGTAGATTTGCAACATCTGACTTAAATGACCTCTACAGACGAGTTATTAACAGAAATAACAGATTAAAAAGACTTTTAGAGCTTGGAGCTCCTGATTTGATTATCAGAAACGAAAAGAGAATGCTTCAGGAAGCGGTTGACGCACTTATTAATAACGGAAGACGCGGAAGAACTGTAACAGGCCCTGGTAACAGAGCATTGAAATCACTTTCAGACTTGTTAAAGGGTAAGCAGGGAAGATTCCGTCAGAACTTGTTGGGTAAGCGTGTTGACTATTCAGGCCGTTCAGTTATCGTTGTTGGCCCTGAAATGAAGATTTATCAGTGCGGTTTGCCAAAAGAAATGGCAATCGAACTTTTTAAACCTTTTGTAATGAAGGAATTGGTTTCAAGAGGACTTGCACCGAATATCAAGAGTGCAAAGAGAATGGTTGAAAGAGTAAAACCTGAAGTTTGGGGAGTTTTGGAAGATGTAATCAAGGAACACCCTGTACTCTTAAACCGTGCTCCTACACTTCACAGACTTGGTATTCAAGCCTTCGAACCAAAGCTTGTTGAGGGTAGAGCATTGAAGCTTCACCCATTGGTATGTACAGCTTATAACGCCGACTTCGACGGTGACCAGATGGCTGTCCATGTACCGCTTTCACCAGAAGCTCAGGCAGAAGCAAGATTCTTGATGCTTTCTGCAAATAACCTATTAAAACCGCAGGACGGTGCTCCTGTAACAGTTCCTACACAAGATATGATTTTGGGAAGTTACTACCTGACAATCGTTAAGGATGACGAAATGGGCGGTAAGAATTATGAGGGAACAAATCCGGACGAATGGAGACCTCATACCTATACAAGTCCTGAAGAAGCTTTGCTTGCATATGACAACCATATGCTCGGACTTCACACTCCTATCAAGGTTTGTGTATCTAAGGATATAAGAGGCGTTCACTATGAAAAGGCGATAGATGCAACTGTCGGAAGAATTATTTTCAATGAAAATATTCCACAGAACTTAGGCTTTGTTGACAGAAAAAATCCCGAAACTGCTTGCGACCTCGAAATTAACGAAATTGTAAAGAAAAAGCAGCTCGGAAAGATTATCGACAGATGTATTCATGTCCACGGAACAAGTAAAGCAGCAGAAATGCTTGACTTGATTAAGGAAACTGGATATAAGTATTCAACAAGAGGTGCAATAACAGTATCAGTTTCGGATATTGAAATTTCTGAAAATAAATATGCACTTTTGGATGAAGCTCAAAAACAGATTGACGGTGTTGTTAAAAAGTTCAGAAGAGGTTTGTTAACAGACGAAGAAAGATATAATGAAGTAATTAAAATCTGGGGTGCAACAACAGATAAGGTTACAGAAGATATGATGGCTCATATGGACCAGTTCAATCCAATCTTTATGATGGCTGATTCAGGAGCGCGTGGTAGCGTAAACCAGATAAGACAGCTTGCAGGTATGCGTGGACTTATGGCGGATACTCAGGGTAGAGCGGTTGAAATTCCAATCAGAGCAAACTTCAGAGAGGGCTTGAATGTATTGGAATACTTCATTTCATCTCACGGTGCGAGAAAGGGTCTTACAGATACAGCGCTTCGAACAGCCGACTCAGGTTATTTGACTCGTCGTCTTGTTGACGTATCACAGGATGTTATTGTCCGTGAAAATGACTGTGGGGACACAGAAGGTCACTGGGTGTCAGCTATCACAGAAAACGGCAAGGAAATTATTGAGCCATTGCGTGACAGAATTATCGGCAGAATTTTGATGTCTGATGTTATTGATGCAAACGGTGAAATTGTTGCAAAGGCAGACGGAGTTTCACTAATTGACGAAGCTTGTGCAGATAAGATTATTGCAAGCGGAGTTAAAGATGTTCATATAAGAAGCGTCTTGACTTGTAAATCAAGAGTGGGTGTTTGTGCTAAGTGTTATGGTGCAAACCTTGCAACAGGCGGAGTTGTTAATATCGGTGAAGCAGTTGGTATTATTGCGGCTCAGTCAATCGGTGAACCTGGTACTCAGCTTACAATGAGAACCTTCCACGCCGGCGGTGTCGCAGGCGGTGCCGACGTTACACAGGGTCTTCCTCGTGTCGAGGAATTGTTTGAAGCAAGACGACCAAAGGGTCTTGCAATCATTTCCGAAATAGCAGGTAAGGTTACATTAAATACTGCTAATAATCGTAAGCGTGAGGTTATTGTAACAAACGATGAAATCGGTGATACAAGAACTTATGTTATTCCTTACGATTCAACCATTAAGGTTGCAGACGGTGAAATCGTTGAACAGGGTCAGCCATTGACACACGGTTCAATCTATCCTAACGATATTTTGAGAATTAACGGTCCGCAGGCAGTTCAGAGTTATATCACCTGCGAAGTTCAGAAGACTTATCGTATGCAGGGTGTTGACATCAACGACAAGCACGTTGAAATCATCACAAGACAGATGCTAAGAAAGGTAAGAGTTGAAACAGCAGGAGATACTGATTTGTTAATCGGTGCGATGGTGGATATATTCGAGCTTGAAGATGCTAATAGAAAAGTTGATGCTAACGGCGGCGGAGAACACGCAACCTACACACCAATACTTCTCGGTATCACAAAGGCATCATTGGCAACTGACTCATTCTTGTCAGCAGCATCATTCCAGGAAACAACAAAGGTTCTTACAGATGCAGCTATCAAGGGTAAGATTGACCCATTGTTGGGACTCAAAGAAAATGTTATTATCGGTAAGCTCATTCCTGCAGGTACAGGTATGCCGCTTTATAAGGATGTTAACATTACAGTTGACGGTGCAGAAGTTACAGAAGACTAATTAAAAGAAAAATCTGCGGATAAAATCCGCAGATTTTTTATAAAGGATGTGAAAAAATGGTATCTCTGGGTAATGATTGGGATGATATTTTAAAAGACGAATTTAAAAAGGATTACTATTTAAAGCTTCGTGAATTTTTAAAAAGTGAATATAAAAGTCACATAATTCACCCCGATATGTATGATATTTTCAATGCTTTAAAATGGACGTCATACGGGGACACAAAAGCGGTCATTCTCGGGCAGGACCCGTATCATGAGGTCAATCAGGCACATGGACTTGCGTTTTCTGTAAAGGTAGGAGTTCAAATTCCGCCGTCACTTCTTAATATGTATAAGGAATTAAAAAACGAGTTGGGACTTTATATTCCAAATCACGGGTATCTTGAAAAATGGGCACATCAGGGAGTTTTGCTGTTAAATGCGGCATTGACAGTTCGTGATGGTGCTGCAAATTCTCACAGAGGAAAGGGTTGGGAAACCTTTACAAGCACAGTAATTGAAAAGCTCAATGAAAGAGAGGATCCGATTATCTTTTTGCTGTGGGGAAATAATGCAAAGGAAAAAGCATCATTAATTACAAATTCAAAGCACTATGTCCTGACTGCAGCACATCCGAGTCCATTGTCAGCATCAAGAGGTTTCTTTGGGTGCGGACACTTCAAAAAAACCAATGAATTACTTTTAGAAATGAACAAAACGCCAATTGATTGGCAAATTGAAAATATTTAGAGGAAAATTATGAAGAAAAATAAATTTTTAAAGGGTATAACCGATGGTTTGCCGATATGCTTCGGGTATTTTTCCGTTGCGTTTGCATTTGGAATATTTGCGGTCGAAAACGGTCTTTCAGCACTTCAGGCAGTACTTATTTCCATGACAAATGTAACATCGGCAGGTCAGCTTGCGGCAGTTCCGATAATAGCGGGCGGAGGTACTTTAATAGAGCTTGCAGTAGCTCAGCTTGTAATTAATTTAAGATATGCTCTGATGTCGGTGTCGTTATCTCAAAAAATGAAAAAAAGTGTTGTTTTTCTGGATAAGATTATAATTGCATTTGTTAACACCGATGAGGTTTTTGCAGTTGCATCAGGACAGGAAGGAAAGGTAGGAAAATACTATCTTTACGGACTTATTATTACGCCATATCTTGGCTGGAGTATAGGAACTGTTATAGGTGCAGTTGCAGGAGATATTCTGCCGCCGGAAGTGATTTCGGCACTTGGTATAGCGATTTATGCAATGTTTGTTGCGATTGTTGTTCCTCCAATGAAGAAGAGTAGGCCGACTTTGTTGTGTGTTATTATAGCGGTGGGACTAAGCTGTCTGTTCCGATATGTTTTAAATGGAGTGCCAAGTGGATTTGCAATAATAATTTGTGCCGTGGTATCAAGTGCAATTATTGCATGGATTTCGCCGATACAGGAGGTGGAAGACGATGAATGGTTATAGTTTTTATGCCTATCTTTTAGTTATGGCTTTAGTTACATATCTTATCAGAATGCTCCCATTGGTGCTTGTTAAAAAAAGAATAAAAAATAAATTTTTACTTTCATTTTTGCATTATATTCCGTATGCGGTTTTGAGTGCCATGACAATTCCTGCGATTTTTTACTCAACAACCGATGCGATTTCTGCATGGGCAGGGTTTTTGGTTGCGGTAGCACTTTCGTACTTTGAAAAAAGCCTTTTAACCGTGGCCGTGGGTGCGTGCATAATGGTTTTTATTGTACAAATAATAAGATGAGGATAATACCTCATCTTTTTTTTGAAAAAATTTTCTTTAAAATAAAATACCTCACATATTTGACTTATAGTTTTCAGTATTAAAAAATTCTCTTGTGGAGAAATTAATATTGAAAGCGAGGTGAGAATTTGAAAAATAAAAAAATAAGTTTTGGTTTAATTTTATTTTTTTCAATTTTTTTTGGTTTTATACAATATCCATCAGTTCCTTGTGAAGATTATATCGAAGCATCGGCATCGGTCAATGAAACCTATCTCATACCCTCAGGAGAAGCGATTGGTGTTAAAATGTTTACTGACGGGTTGTTGGTTGTATATGTGTCGGATGTAATTGATAATGACGGAAGACGATATTCTCCTGCAAAAGCGGCAGGTTTAAGGGAAACCGACAGAATTATATCGGTTGACGGTGTTGAACTTGGTACAAACGAAGAACTTTCTGACTATATAAATCTTGTAAAAAGACCTGTTTTATTAGAGGTTGCAAGAGATGAGGAGATTTTTACAACCGAAATAGTTCCGATAGTTTCTAATGACGGATATTACAGGATTGGAATCTGGGTGCGTGACAGTACAGCAGGAATAGGAACGCTGACCTTCTATAATCCTCAGGATAATACCTTTGCAGCACTGGGCCACGCAATTTGCGATGCCGACACAGGAGTTATTTTAAAGCTTAGCGAGGGTGATTTGGTAGGCTGCGATATTTTGTCTGTGAAAAGAGGAGAACACGGCGTTCCTGGCGAGCTTTCGGGACAATTTAAAAATAAAAATTTTGGTAAAATTATAAAAAATAATGAATTTGGAATTTTTGGGAAAATAGAAAATAATGAATTATTTACAAAAGGAAAGCCAATACCGGTGGCAACCAGATTTCAGATTAAACAAGGGAAGGCACAAATCTTATGCGATGTCGACGGAAAAGGTGTAAAGAGTTATAACATTGAAATTACCGATGTGTCGAAAGACAATAAAATTAATAATAAAGGCATAGTTTTAAAAGTTACAGATGAGGTGCTTTTAGAGAAAACAGGGGGAATTGTTCAAGGGATGTCAGGATCTCCTATAATCCAAAACGGTAAAATTGTGGGAGCTGTGACGCACGTTTTTGTCAGTGACCCGACGAGAGGATATGGGATATTTATTGAGAATATGCTTTTGTAAATATAATAAAATTTTATAGGGAATAAACGGGATTGCCGATGTTCATAATAATCAAAAAAGGAGATTATTATGTGCACGGCAATTTCATTATATGATAAAAATCATTATTTTGGCAGAAATCTTGACTTTCATTACGATTTTGGAGAAAGCGTAACAATAACACCCAGAAATTATCCGTTTTTATTTAGAAACGGTACAAAAATAAGCTGTCATTATGCAATTATTGGGACTGCACTGGTTTCTGACAACTACCCTTTATATTTTGATGCAGCAAATGAAAAAGGGCTGGGTATGGCAGGGCTTTATTTTCCTGAAAATGCAGTATATAACAAATTAAAATTTGACAAAACAAATATAGCATCATTTGAACTGATACCGTGGATTTTATCGCAGTGTAAAACTGTGGGAGATGCAGAAAAACTGTTAAAGGATATAAATATAACTGATGACGCATTCAGTGAGGAGATGAATCCATCGCCGCTTCATTGGTTGATTGCAGATAAGGAAAAGAGCATAACCCTGGAACAGACAAATTTGGGTATAAGAATTTATGAAAATCCTGTCGGAGTCCTTACAAATAATCCGACCTTTGATATGCAGATGTTAAATTTAGTAAATTATATGAATTTGTCAACGCAGGAGCCGCAAAATAATTTCTCTGAAGACTTACCTTTAATCCCATATAGCAGAGGCATGGGAGCATTGGGACTTCCAGGTGACCTTTCTTCTTTGTCAAGATTTGTCAGAGCCTGCTTCGTAAAACTAAACAGCGTATCAGGGGATTCGGAGGAAGAAAAAGTAAGTCAGTTTTTTCATATTTTATATTCTGTTTATCAGCAAAAGGGAGTCGTAAAATTTGATGATGCATACGAAATAACCCACTATACCTCCTGCATCAATGCCACCAAAGGTGTTTATTATTACACAACCTATAATAACAGCAGAATTAATGCGGTTGATATGCATAAGGAAAACTTGAACTCGGATAAAATTATCAGCTACGAAATGAAGAAAAATGGCAGTATCTTTTTTTGAGATATTGCTATTTTAATGTTATAATGGTATAATGAGTTCACTAAAAAAATTTTTGAAAGGATGATTTTGTGAAAGCACTTATAACAGGCGCAAGTTCAGGGTTTGGAAGAGATTTTGCAAAAATCTTATCAAAGAAGGGTTATGACATAATAGCGGTAGCGAGAAGCACCGACAAGCTCATTGAATTAAAGAATGAGCTGGGGACAGATGTTGAAATCATAACTCTTGATTTATGCGATACAAAAAAGCTTATGGAGCTTGGAGAAAGGGCAAAGGAAACCGATATACTAATAAATAATGCAGGGTTTGGTGTTTTTGGCGAATTTACTTCAAATGATTTGGAAACAGAGCTTAGAATGATTGAAACCAATATAAAGGCGGTTCATATTCTGACGAAAATATTTGTAAAAGAATTCAAAAAGAAAAACAGCGGATATATATTAAATGTTGCCTCGCTTGCTGCATTTTTCCCCGGTCCTCTGTTTAGTGCATATTATGCGACAAAATCATATGTGTTAAGATTATCTCAGGGAATTTCAGAGGAATTAAGACGCGAGGGAAGTAATGTTAAAATAAGTGTTTTGTGTCCTGGACCTGCACACACGGGATTTGCAAATACGGCAAAAGTCAATTTTGGCACAGGCAAGGAGAAGGGAAGCGGAAAAATCGTTCTAAATTCCATTCAGGTGTCCGAGTATGCAATAAAGAAAATGTTTAGAGGTAAAACTGTGATTATACCTGGATTTTTTATGAAACTGGGGGCTTTTTGCCGTCATATTTTTTCAGATAAAATGCTTGCTAAAATAATTTATCTTATACAGAGCAAAAAATGCGTGATACGCGAATGATTAAATTAAAATAAGGAGAACAAAATGGATATTAAAGAACAGTCATTAAAAAAACACAGAGAGTGGCAGGGTAAAATCGAGGTAATCTCAAGAACTCCTGTAAAAAATGCAGAGCAGTTATCATTGGCATATACGCCCGGTGTTGCAGAGCCGTGCCTTGAAATACAAAAGGACATTGAAAAATCATTTGAACTCACAAGAAGACACAATCTTGTAGCGGTTATAACAGATGGCTCGGCTGTATTAGGGCTTGGTGACATAGGACCTGAGGCGGGTATGCCTGTTATGGAGGGTAAATGTGCATTGTTTAAGGAATTTGCAGATGTTGATGCATTCCCTCTTTGTATAAAAACACAGGATGTTGATGAGTTTGTAAGAACTGTATATCTTTTGTCGGGAAGCTTTGGGGGAATAAATTTAGAAGACATTTCAGCACCACGTTGTTTTGAAATTGAAAACAGACTTCGTAAAATGTGTGATATCCCTGTATTTCATGATGACCAGTACGGCACTGCAATAGTTGTTTCTGCGGCGCTTATAAATGCTTTAAAGGTTGTAAAAAAGAATATTCAAGATGTGCAGGTTGTTATAAACGGTGCGGGAAGTGCGGGAACTGCAATTTGTATGCATCTTATGAGGATAGGTGTTAAAAACATTATAATGGTTGACCGGTTTGGTATAATTTGTGATGGAATGGATGATTTGAGTGAATCTCACCAAAAATTAGCCGATATTACAAATAAGGAACATATCAGAGGAACTCTTGCTGATGCACTAAAGGGTGCAGATGTATTTATAGGTGTATCAGCACCGAATGTTGTATCGGTTGATATGATAAGGTCAATGGCAGAGAGAGCGATAGTTTTCCCAATGGCAAATCCTGTGCCTGAAATCTATCCTGATGATGCAAAAAAAGGCGGTGCGGCAGTTGTTGGAACAGGCCGTTCGGATTACCCTAATCAGATAAACAATGTGTTAGCATTTCCCGGTATTTTCAGGGGTGCACTTGATGTTCGCGCAAGTGATATTAATGATGAAATGAAGATGGCAGCGTCTTATGCAATTGCAGAACTTGTTTCGGATGATGAATTGAATGCTGATTACATATTGCCGGCTGCATTTGACGAAAGAGTGGGAAAGGCTGTTGCCAGGGCTGTTGCCGATGCGGCAGTAAAAAGCGGAATTTCGAGATGCTGATAATATTAGAGAAAATTAATTATGATTTATCATTTGTCGAACAATGTCGGAATTTGTAACGAAATATGATATTTTTCGAAAAAATATACAAAATTCTAAATAATTATTTGAAAAAGCTATTGAAATAATTTGATGAATATGTTAGAATACCGTTTAGAAAAGAGTATCTGTTTGTTTTGATACTTTTTCATGTTCTTTTAAAACTGAATATGGCGAAATTACAAATGGATACCTTTTTATTTCAACATAAGAAGGAGAGGTTTCGTCAATGAATGGAAAGATTTCTGTATTGATTGCAGATGACAACAAGGTATTTTCGGACAGTCTTTCGGAGTATCTGAAAGCGCAGCAGGAGTTTGAGGTTGTAGGATGTGCATATGATGGAGAGGAAGCTCTCGGTATGCTTTTGGAAACAAAACCTGATTGTTTGGTTTTGGACACAATAATGCCAAAACGAGATGGGTTAAGTGTTTTGAAAAGGATACAGGAGATAAGGCTTGATAAAATGCCTGTAGTAATATGCGTTTCCGTATCGGACAGTGCATGGATTATGGAGTCGGCGACCAGACTTGGTGCCAAGTATTTTATGTTAAAACCGCAGAGTAATGAGGCTGTGGCAGACATAATAAGAAGCTTTTATAATACCTCCAGAGTGAGCGCAGGGACGGTCAAAGCTGTCACATCTGTACCGTTAACAGCACCGTCAAAGCCTGATGCAATAGACCTTGAAACATTGGTAACTGAATTTATTCATGAGCTGGGAGTTCCTGCGCATATAAAAGGTTATCAGTATATACGGTCTGCAATAATGATGGTTGTGGAGAATATGGAACTGTTAAATTACATAACAAAACAGTTGTATCCTGCAATCGCAAAGAAATACGGCACAACATCATCAAGAGTTGAGCGTGCCATAAGACATTCTATTGAAGTTGCATGGACAAGGGGTAAGCCTCAGACCATGGACGAAATTTTTGGCTATACCATTGATACCGGAAAGGGAAAACCTACAAATTCCGAGTTTATCGCGATGGTGGCCGATCGCATACGCCTCCGAATAAAGTGATTGACAAAATCGCTTTTTATGTTGAATCAAAAAGCAATTACAAACAGAGGAACCGTTGTCTTTAGAAAAGTGACGGTTCTTTTTGTGTTTTTTTACAAAAAAAGCTTGACAAGCCTTGACACCTGTGCTATAATCATTACGATTGAGGTGTAGCTTCTTTTTTTTTGCGTGTCTAAAAAAATGCTATCCGAGATAAAACCTATAACTACTAAACGGAGGTGTAGAGCATGAGAGTTAAAATTACATTGGCATGTTCAGAGTGTAAGCAGAGAAACTATAACACTATGAAGAACAAGAAAAACGATCCGGACAGACTGGAAATGAACAAGTATTGCAGATTCTGCAGAAAGCATACTCTTCACAAAGAAACAAAATAAGATAAGGAGTGAGTAAGATGGCTGAAACAGCAAACAAGAAAAAGGTTAACAAACTTGCAAAATTTTTCAAAGAAACAAAATCTGAATTGAAAAAGGTTACATGGCCAAGCAAGAATCAATTAATCCACAACACTCTTATTATTTTGGCTTTCATAGTTATTACATGTATAATTTTGTCAGTATGTGATGTCGCATTTACTTGGGTTATAGACATTGTGACAAATCTTCTGTAATAAAGGAGAGTTATTATGACTGAAGAAGCAAAGTGGTATATAGTTCATACCTACTCGGGATATGAAAATAAGGTAAAGGCAAACATTGAAAAGTCCGTAGAAAACCGTGGTATCGAGCATCTTATTCTGGATGTGCAGGTGCCGATGGAAGATGTTGTTGAGGACAAGGACGGTTCAGAAAAGGTTGTAAAACGCAAGATTTTCCCGGGATATGTCATCATAAATATGATAATGAATGACGAGAGCTGGTATGTTGTGCGTAACACGAGAGGTGTTACAGGCTTTGTTGGTCCGGGTTCAAAACCGGTACCGCTTCTTGATGAAGAGGTTGAAAAACTTGGCTTTGCAAATATCAGAATGGAAAATATCGAATTTTCCGTAGGTGACCATGTAAGTATCAAACAGGGTCCTATGGAAGGCTTTTCGGGACGCATTGCAGAGGTTAACAATGCAACGAGAAAAATTACCGTTATGGTATCAATGTTTGGCAGAGAGACCCCAGTCGAGGTCGAACACAGTCAGGTAGCATTGCTTGATTAATAAATACAATGCAATATTTAAAGCTTATAGGCGCAAAATGCGTTTATATATCCCTCTGGTAACAGTGGGAGGGCATAAGCCCGCAATTACCACATTATGCAGTTTTAACTGCAAAGATTTAGGAGGTGGCCAGTTATGGCACAAAAAATAGTAGGTTATATCAAGTTACAAATTCCTGCAGGTAAGGCAACACCGGCACCACCGGTTGGTCCTGCATTGGGTCAGCATGGTGTTAACATTATGCAGTTTACCAAGGAATTTAACGAAAAAACAGCGAAGGATGCAGGTCTTATCATCCCTGTAGTTATTACAGTTTATGCAGACCGTTCATTCTCATTCATCACAAAGACTCCACCCGCTGCAGTTTTACTTAAGAAAGCTTGCAAAATTCAAAGTGGATCAGGTGTTCCTAACAAGACAAAGGTTGCAACAATTTCTAAGGCTGACGTACAGGCTATTGCAGAACAGAAGATGCCTGACCTAAACGCAGCAAGTCTTGAAGCAGCTATGAGCATGATCGCAGGTACAGCAAGAAGTATGGGTATTGTAGTGGAAGAATAATTGCCACGACAGCAATTTTAAAATCAGTGGGAGAGGCTTATTGGCCTTGATTGACCACATAAGGAGGAAATTATAATGTTTAGAGGAAAAAAATATCAGGATAGTGTAAAACTAATTGATAAGACAATGCAATATGATCCTGCCGAAGCTATGGAGCTTATCACAAAGACAGCTAAGGCTAAGTTTGATGAAACTGTTGAAGCTCATATCAAGCTAGGTGTGGATTCAAGACACGCAGATCAGCAGGTTAGAGGAGCTATAGTTCTCCCGCACGGAACAGGTAAAACAGCTAAAATCTTGGTTTTTGCTAAAGGACCAAAGGCTGACGAAGCAACTGCTGCAGGTGCAGATTACGTTGGTGAAATGGAACTTGTTACAAAGATTCAGAACGAAAACTGGTTCGATTTTGATGTTGTTGTTGCAACTCCAGACATGATGGGTGTTGTAGGTCGTTTGGGTAAAGTTTTGGGACCTAAGGGCTTAATGCCATCACCAAAAGCAGGTACAGTTACAATGGATGTAGCTAAGGCTGTTGCTGAAATTAAGTCAGGTAAGATTGAATATAAACTTGACAAAACAAACATCATCCACTGTCCTATCGGAAAGGTATCTTTCGGTAAGGAAAAGTTGGCTGAAAACTTTGAAGCATTGATGGGCGCTATTATCAAGGCTAAGCCATCAGCTGCTAAGGGACAATACTTGAGAAGCGTAGTTGTTGCTTCAACAATGGGCCCTGGCATCAGAATTAACGGCTCAAAGTTATCATAATAGAAAATTTAAAAATTTCTATTGACATCTGGTTTTATTTGTGGTATAATACCGCAGGTAAATAAATCCGTAGACAGCAGGCAAAAAGGTAAGACCTGCCGAGGGTAGTATTTAGTAAATTAATTTGTTACTAATGGCTCTTTGCGTTTGTCTACGGCAAAGAGCCTTCATTTTTTTGAGGGCAAGCATTTTTACAGGAGGTGAAATGTTAAATGCCAAGTGAAAAAGTTTTAGAAGCAAAAAAAGCACAAGTTGTTGAATTGGTTGACGTTTTGAAAAACGCTACAACAGGTGTCCTTGTTGACTACAGAGGTCTTAGCGTTGAAGAAGATACAAAATTGAGAAACAATTTAAGAGCAGCAGGTGTTAAATATTTTGTTGTAAAGAACACTTTACTTCGTTTAGCAGCAAATCAAACAGGTCTTGAAGATTTAGATTCAATTTTACATGGTCCTACAGCTTTGGCAGTATCAGATGATGCAGTTGCTCCGGCAAAGGTATTGGCTGATTTTGCAAAAGAAAATGATACATTGGAAATTAAGTCTGGATTTATGGACGGAAAGGTTTTGTCACTCGACGAAATCAACACTCTTGCAAAGACTCCAAGCAAGGAGACACTTATTGCAAAGATTATGGGCAGCTTGAATTCTCCTATTTCAGGGCTTGCAAGATTGCTTAGCACTATTGCAGACGGCGGCGTAGAAATTGCTGACCTTATTGCAAAGAAGGCAGGAGAAGCTACCCAAGAAGCTCCTGCAGCAGAAGAAGCTGCACCGGCTGAAGAAGCTCCGGCTGCAGAAGTTGCACCAGCAGAAGAAGCACCGGTTGCAGAGGAAGCTGCAACAGAAGAAGCACCTGCAGAAACTGCAGAGGATGCTGAATAATACGAGGGGCAAGAAAGTTGCCTGATAAATTATTAAATTTAGGAGGTCAAATAAAATGGCAGACATTCAGAAAATACTTGATGATATCAAAGAATTAAAATTGTTAGAGGTTGCAGAGCTTGTTAAGCTTATGGAAGAAGAATTCGGCGTTTCAGCTGCTGCTCCAGTTATGGTTGCAGGTGCTGTTGCTGAAGGTGGCGCAGCTGCTGCAGAACAGTCAGAGTTTGAAGTTATCCTTGCAGATGCAGGTGCTTCAAAGTTGGGCGTAATCAAAGTTGTAAGAGAACTTACAGGTCTTGGCTTGAAGGAAGCTAAGGAATTAGTTGATGGCGCTCCTAAGTCATTGAAGACAGGCGTAGCTAAGGAAGAAGCTGAAGCTATGAAGGCTAAGCTTGAAGAAGCAGGCGCTAAGGTTGAATTGAAGTAATTACAGCTGTTGAAATTTAGCTGATTTATAAGCTTAGAAACGGAGAATTATTATGATTTGTGACCTGTCCGCTATATTAAAGGATTACGGTGGCACTATGCCGATAAAGGGCGTGTGCAAGTTGTCTGATACAGAGTTTTTGGGTGAGGACATAGTTTTCCCTGACGGACTTTTAGTTGACGGCAAAATCACCAATAATACCAAATCTCTGCATTTTACAGCTAAAGTAACCGGAAAATTGCAGGCACATTGTGCCCGTTGCAGAATACCGGTTTATGAAGATGTTGAGTTTATGGTTTCTGAAATTCTTGTTAGAGATGAAGAGGCTGACTCAACTGAAGATGACATAATAGTATTTTCCGGTCACGAGGTTGATTTAGGGGATATTGTTATCGACAATTTCTTCTTAAATGCTTCAGGAAAATATCTTTGTAAAGAAGATTGCAAGGGACTTTGTCCAAAATGCGGTCAGGATTTAAATATCAGTGAGTGCGATTGCAGCGATGATGATATTGATCCAAGATGGGCGGCATTGACAGAAATCATGAAAAATTCTAAAACCGAATAGGAGGTGCGATTGAGATGGCAGTACCTAAGGGTAAAGTATCGAGATCAAGAAGAGATAAAAGACGTGCTAACTGGAAATTAACTATTCCTGGAATGGTTGAATGTCCACAATGTCACGAATATAAGATGCCTCATAGAGTTTGTAAGGCTTGCGGCTATTACAACGGCAAAGAGGTAGTGAAGGTGTCTAACGACTAATTTTTAAAGGCGGCTTATTTCAAGCCGCCTTTATTTACATTTGAATGAGGAATATAATGAGAAAAATTGGAATTATTGATATTGGTACAAATACTGTGCGTGCAGTGGGTTATAACGAAGACATTAAACCTATATGTGAAAAAGTATTTGAATCAAATATTTTAAGGCATACACAAGACGGAAATTTATCCCTTGTCGGCATTGAAGAACTAAATTCAATCCTAAATAAAGAAATTGATTTTTTTAGGGAAAATGAAATTTTTGAAATATATGCTTTTGCAACCTCTGCAATGAGAGATGTAAAGAACTTCGACGAGGTAAGAGAATATTGTAGAATAGATATAGAGCTTTTGAGTGAAGAAGATGAGGCTATGTGCGACTTCTGTGCACTTTGTAATGAGCTTGGAGAAATTTCGTCAGGTGTTGGAATTGATTTGGGTGGCGGTAGCTGTCAGATTATTGTATTCAGAGAGGGAAAGGTTGAATATTTTTCATCATTCCCTATAGGAGTAAAAAGACTTTATAATAAATTCGGAAAATATAAATCTAAGATTTTTGAATATATAGAAGATGTGATAAAAGATGTTCCCGATGCACACAGTGAATATCTTTATGTTATGGGCGGAACGGGTAAAATAATAGGAAATATTATTAACAGAGAGTTTGATGTGGAAATGCTTGATAATGAAAAACCGCCTTTTAATAATGAAAACTGCTATGACGGATTTAGAGAAATGAGTAAGAATACAGTTCCTTATGGAGTGGATGTGATTTCTGTTATTGCTAAAAAGTTTTCATCTAAAAAAATAAAAATATTAAACTGCGGTTCGAGAGATGGGTATGTAGTCCAAAAGAGGTGAAATTATGCCAAGTATATCTGAATTAAAGGGTATAGGAAAAATGCGCGCGGCAGCGTTTTCCAAGAAGGGAATAGAAACTGTCGATGACCTTTTACGCTTTTTTCCGCGTGACCACGAGGACAGGTCACACACAAAAGATATAGTTGACTGTGTGCCAAATGAAGATGTACTGATAAAGGGAATAATTTTGTCACCTATAAAGGAAAATAGAATAAGAAAAAATATGGTTTTATACACAATGGCGGTGGGTGATGACACAGGAGTCATTTCTATGACCTGGTATAATAATCGTTTTGTTAAAAATGCGTTCAGGACAGGCGAGGAGTTTGTGTTTTTCGGTAAAGTAAATCCCAAAGCCCGAAAGAAAGAAATGATAAATCCGCTTTTTGAAAGAGTGGGGAAAGAGAAATTTATGGGCAAGATTGTGCCTGTATATCCTCTTTGGGGCAATATGACGCAGAAAATAATTCAGTCAGCCATGGCAGAGGCAATAAAATATAAAGGGACATTAAAAGAATATTTGCCTGACGATATAATTAAGGACAATATGCTATGCGGAATAAATGAGGCGATAGAAAACATACATTTTCCAAAAACCTTTTCCGACCATTTAAGAGCGAGGGAAAGACTCGTATTTGAGGAGCTTTTATTTTTGCAGCTGGCACTTATGTATAAAAGAGAAGAAAATGAAGAAATTAAGAGAGAACCATTTAGGGACATAAAATGCTCTGTTGAGTTTTTAAATATGCTTCCCTTTGAAATGACAAACGCACAAAAGCGTACGCTAAAGGAAATACTTTATGATTTCAAAAAGGACAAGCCCATGAACAGACTCATTCAGGGTGATGTGGGTTCGGGTAAAACGGCGGTTGCGGCTGCGTGTATGTATGTTGCGGTAAAAAATGGATACCAGACTGCGATTATGGCTCCTACCGAAATACTTGCAACTCAGCATTATGAAACTTTTTTGAAATTTTTTGAAAA
Organism: Clostridia bacterium; assembly: GCA_045645365.1. GTDB lineage: Bacteria > Bacillota > Clostridia > UBA1381 > UBA1381 > RGIG1988. The sequence continues at coordinate 123,516 of JAZRIR010000023.1, forward strand.
TACAGATATTAATATTTGCCTTTTAACAGGCTCAACCAAAAAGAAAAAGTATATTTATGAAAAAATCCTAAATGGTGAATATGACATAGTTATCGGAACGCACGCCATAATACAGGATGCTGTTCAATACAAAAATTTAGGACTTGTAATAGCTGACGAGCAGCATCGTTTCGGAGTTTCGCAAAGGGCGAAGCTTACCAACAAGGGCGAGGGAGTGCATACTTTGATTATGACTGCAACGCCAATCCCGAGAACATTAGCATTCATTCTCTATGGAGATTTGGATATTTCTGTAATTGATGAACTACCTCCCGGAAGAAAAGAGGTCGCAACATATGCTGTTGGAGAGGAAATGCGACAGAGAATAGATGCATTTATTGATAAAAATGTAAAAACAGGGGCACAATGCTATGTTGTTTGTCCGCTAATTGAGGAAACTCAAAACGGGGACATAAAAAATGCGACTGATTTATCACTACGTCTTGCAAAAAAATTCCCTCAGTACTCTGTGGGACTTATTCACGGAAAAATGAAGGCTGGCGATAAAGACGATGTAATGACACGCTTTTCAAAGGGTGAAATCAATATTTTGGTTTCAACAACTGTTATTGAAGTCGGCGTAAATGTACCTAATGCTACCGTTATGATTATCGAAAATGCGGAACGCTTTGGTCTGTCACAATTACATCAGCTAAGGGGCAGAGTTGGCAGAGGTAATGAACAGTCATACTGTATTTTGTTTGCACAAGGCTCCAATGATGTTACAAAAAAACGAATGGATATAATGTGCAAATCTAATGACGGGTTTTTAATTTCAGAAGAAGATTTAAAATTAAGAGGTCCGGGTGACTTTTTCGGAACGCGTCAGCACGGGTTACCTGAATTGAAGATTGCAAATCTTTTTAAGGATATGAAGATATTGAAAAAAGCAAGAGTTGCAGCTGAAAAAATAATTGCGGAAGACAGGAGTCTTACATTAAGAAAAAATGCAGGAATTGCTGAAAAAATAAAGGAAATGTTTAAGGATAACATTGCAATGAACTAAAAATTTATTAAAATAGTACATTTTTTAAGAAATTTTGTATTTTTTTCGCAAATAATGTTGACCTTTTGATAAATTTAAGTTAAAATATATAATGTGTAATGTAAACTCAGAAGTGTTTCTGTTTTGAAAGGATAAAAGTTATGAGAATTATATCCGGCACACGCCGCGGTCACAGATTAGCGGAATTTGACGGTATGGATATTCGTCCTACAACGGACAGAGTCAGGGAATCATTGTTTAATCTGATTATGCCGTATGTTAATGGTGCAAGGGTTCTTGATCTTTTCGGCGGCAGCGGAGCTTTGAGTCTTGAGGCTATAAGCCGTGGGGCAGAGTATAGTGTTATTTCGGATATCGACCAAAAAGCAATAAAGCTTATAACTTATAATTCCGAGCAGTTAAAATTCACCGACAAGATAAGAATTTTAAACAAATCTGCAATGCAGGTGCTTAATGAAAACACGGACACATTTGATATTATATTTTTAGATCCTCCTTATAACAAAGGTCTGATAGCTCCGATAATCGGGAAAATTATAGAAAACGGGGTATTGAATGACGAAGGAATAGTTGTGTTGGAAAGTGACAATACTGATGAACACGGCGAATTTATGGGATTGGATATTTTAAAACAAAGAAAATACGGCAGAACATACATTACAGTTTACAAAAGAGGGTGATGGCAATGAGAGTAGCGGTTTATCCGGGAAGCTTTGACCCTGTGACAAACGGACATCTGGATATTATCAAGCGTGCCTCAAGGCTCTACGATAAGGTGATTGTGGGAGTTTTGAATAATGCAAGCAAAAGTCCGATTTTTACAGCTGAAGAAAGAAAAGCAATGATTGACACAGCAATCAGCGGTATGGATAATGTCTCATGTGATGTTTTTTCGGGTCTTTTGGTTGATTTTGCAAAGCAAAATAACGCTTCAGTTATTCTAAAGGGTTTGAGAACTGTTGCAGATTTTGAATATGAATTCCAGATGGCACTTTTAAACAAGGCACTAAATCCGGAATATGAGACAGTTTTTATGATGACAGACAGTAAATTTTCTTATATCAGTTCAAGTATGGTTAAGGAAGTTGCAAAGTATCAGGGCGAGCTTGGGGGTTTTGTTCCTGTGTGTATAGCGGATAAAATAAATGCAAAATTTAAAAATATAAAGTAAGGAGTTTTGAACAATGGACATAATGGAAATCATCGAATTTATGGAGGAAACTATTGATAAGGCGCCTACAGTTCCGTTGAGCGGAAAGATTTTGCTCGATAAGGAAGAAATTCTTGACTACATTCAGGAAATGCGTCTTTCATATCCTGATGAATTAAAGGAAGCAAAATGGGTTAAGGAAGAAAGAGAAAGAATTATCTCTGAAGCTGAAGCAAGAGCAGATTCTATGATTAAGACTGCTGAAACAAAGATGCTTCAAATGGTTGACGAAAACGAAATCACAAAGCAGGCACAGGAATATGCTAATTCATTGGTTGAAGAAGCAAAAGCACAGTCAACTAAGCTTATCACTGACAGCGACCAGTATGCAGATGACATTTTGGGCGATGTTGAAAGAAGATTGGAAATGCTCTTAAAGAAAGTTACTGATGACAGAAATTATTTCCACAACAAATAATAATACATAACAAATCAGGCTGTGCCGTTATCGGTATAGCCTTTGTTGTTAATTGAAAGGGAGAGATAAAATGCTAACAGATATTGAAATTGCCCAGAGCGCAAAAATGAAACACATTAAAGAAGTTGCCCAATCTATCGGCATTAAGGAAGAGGAATTAGAATTTTACGGAAAATATAAGGCTAAAATGTCAGAGGAATTGGTTGAAAGAGTAAGTAAAAACCCTGACGGAAAGCTTATTTTGGTAACTGCAATCAATCCTACTCCTGCAGGTGAGGGTAAGACAACAACAACTGTAGGACTTGGCGATGCTTTTACCTTAATCGGCAAAAAGTGTTTGTTAGCACTTCGTGAGCCTTCAATGGGTCCCGTTATGGGAGTTAAAGGCGGTGCTGCAGGAGGCGGCTACAGTCAGGTTGTTCCGATGGAGGATATTAATCTTCACTTTACAGGAGATATGCACGCAATTACAGCTGCAAATAATCTCCTCTCTGCTATGATTGATAACCACATTCATCAGGGAAATGAGCTTGATATTGATGTTTCAAACATTGTGTGGAAAAGAGTTCTTGATATGAACGACAGAGCATTGAGAAATGTTGTTATTGCGCTTGGCGGCAAAATCAACGGTGTTCCGAGAGAAGACGGCTTTATGATAACAGTCGCGTCTGAAATTATGGCAATTTTGTGTCTGGCAACAGACCTTGATGACTTAAAGAAAAGACTTGGTGAAATTATAATTGGTTACAACAGAAGCGGTATGCCTGTTTATGCAAAGGATTTGAAAGCCGAGGGCGCTATGACAGTTCTTTTGAAGGATGCTATAAAGCCAAACCTTGTTCAGACACTTGCAAACACACCTTGTTTTATTCATGGAGGACCGTTTGCGAATATTGCACACGGCTGTAACAGTGTAACTGCTACAAAGCTTGCACTTAAAATGGCAGATTACGCAATTACAGAAGCAGGGTTTGGTGCTGATTTGGGTGCTGAGAAGTTTATGGACATCAAGTGTCGTTTTGCCGGGTTAAAGCCTGATGCAGTTGTTATTGTTGCAACTGTGAGAGCTCTAAAGTATAATGGCGGTGTTGCAAAGACTGATTTGAAAGCAGAAAATGTTGATGCATTATTAAAGGGTATTCCAAACCTTTTAAAGCACATTGAAAATATGCAAAGCTATAAGGTTCCTGTTGTCGTTGCGCTTAATCGTTTCGATACCGATACAGACAGTGAGCTAAATGCAGTAATCGATGCTTGTGCAAAATACGGAGTTGAGGTTTCACTCTCTGAAGTATTTGCAAAAGGTGGCGAAGGTGGTATTGACCTTGCAAATAAGGTCGTAAAGGCTATCGAAACACAAAAATCTGAATTTGAGCCATTGTATGATGTAAACCTCTCAATAAAGGAAAAAATCAATGAAATTGTCACAAAAATTTATGGAGGTAAGGGTGCTGTTTACACAACAAAGGCACAAAAGCAGATAAAGCAGCTTGAGGATTTAGGACTGGATAAAAAGCCGATTTGTATGGCAAAAACACAGTATTCATTGTCTGATAATCCTTCATTATTAGGAAGACCTGAGGGTTTTGAAATCACAGTTTCAAAAGTAAGAGTGTCAAACGGTGCCGGATTTATAGTTGTTGAAACAGGTGATATTATGGTTATGCCTGGCCTACCTAAAAAGCCTGCGGCTGATAATATTGATATAGACGAAAACGGAAAAATTACGGGGTTATTCTGATATGATATATAATTCAAACAGTCCAAAAGAAACCGAAAACATAGCAAAGGCCTTTTCTAAGGAATTAAAGGGCGGAGATGTTGTTTGTTTGAATGGCGATTTGGGGACAGGTAAAACTGCATTTGTGCAGGGACTTGTAAAAGCACTTGGATTTGCAGAGCCTATATCGTCACCCACCTTTACTGTTGTTAACTGTTATGAGGGTGGGAGAATACCTGTTTATCATTTTGATGTATACAGAATTGAGGACTGTGATGAAATGTATGAAATTGGGTATGAGGAGTATGTATATGGTGACGGACTTACTTTAATTGAATGGTCCGAAAAAATAAGTGATATACTTCCCAAAGAAAGATACGAAATAACCATTGAAAAGAATTATGACAAGCATGAGGATTTTCGACAGATTAATATAGAAAGGATTGGCGGATAATGAAAATATTATCGGTTGATACCTCATCGAATGTTGCATCAGTTGCGATAACAGATGATGAAAAGCTAATATGTGAAATTACAGTAAATACTAAAAAAACTCACTCACAAATGCTAATGCCTATGATAGACAGTGCACTAAAGCAGGCGGAACTTGAAATTTCGGACATTGATTTAATTGTATCGGCAAACGGTCCCGGCTCATTTACGGGTTTAAGAATAGGGGTGTCAGCAGTGAAGGGAATTGCTCATGCCTTGGATATTCCTGTAGTTGGTGTTAGCATCTTAGAGGCAATGGCATATAATCTGCCGTTTTGTAAATACCTCATTTCACCGATAATGGACGCAAGACGCGATCAGGTTTACAATGCAATATATGAGTGGGAAAACGAGGAAATTCTAGAGGTGAAAGCACCAAGGGCTTTATCTATAGAAGAGCTTACTGATGAACTTTTAAAAAGCGGTAAGAAGGTTGTTTTTCTTGGTGATGGTGTGAAGGTTCACAGAGAATTTATAAAAGAAAAAATGGGGGATAAAGCGCTGTTTGCACCTGTATCTGCACTTGAACAGAAGGCATCAGGGCTGGCGGCTGCGGCAAAAAATAAAAAAGCAGTTTCGTGTTATGAGCTATCACCCACATATTTAAGAAAACCACAGGCGGAAAGAGAATTGGAGGAAAAAGAAAATGTTAGCATTGGGCAGTGACCACGGCGGTTTTGAATTAAAGGAACATATAAAAAAATACCTTTATGAAAAGGGAGTAGAATACAAAGATTTCGGTTGTTATGACGAAAAAAGTGTTGATTATCCTGATATAGCAGAAGTTGTTTGTAAGTCAATAAATGACGGTGAGAGTGAAAATGGGATTTTAGTTTGTGGAACAGGAATTGGAATTTCAATCGCAGCGAACAAGATTGACGGAATAAGGGCAGCTCATTGTCACGATGTTTACAGTGCTGAAATGACAAAACGCCACAATAATTCAAATGTTATCTGTATGGGCGGAAGAGTTATTGGAAGAGAATTAGCATTTAAAATTATAGATGCATGGCTTGGTGCTGAATTTGAGGGTGGCAGACACCAGACAAGAATTGATAAAATTCACAAACTTGAGAAATAAATAAAAATGGCTGAAATTAATCAGCCATTTTTTTGTGCAAATAAATTACAAGCCTTTATAATTCCGAGGCAATCCTTTGATGTTACAATGTAATGCTCAATAACAGGAATTTCAACAAGAGCCAATGCCTCACATACTGTTTTTGTGAGCTCTATATCATTATCAGACGGAACAAGAAGTCCATTGGGATGATTGTGAGCAAGAAAGACAAATTTAGCCTTGTCTGTTACAGCATTTCTCACAACCTCTTTGATTGATACCATTGACGAAGATTCTGAGCCTATTGAAAGGGTATGTTTATTTAATATATTGCAATCCACATCAACCGAAATCATAAGAAACATTTCTCTGTCAAGTCCTAAAAACTCACCTATCAAGTAATTCTTTATATTTTGAGTTGTGAGTTTTTTAAGCTTTGAATCGGATATTTTTTCTTTTTCAATTCGGTTGTGTATTTCCTTTAAGAGAGAAATAAACTCTGCACTTTTGTTACCAATTTTATCTACTGCTTTGAGCTGTGCATCATCAAGATTAAATACACCTGTCAAGCTGTTTTTGCCTGTATTTAGAAGATTGTGTGCAGGTTCGTTTGTATCCATTCTTGGGATAGAGTAGTATAAGAGCATTTCCAATAGCTCGTGGTCAGGCATACTTTGAGGAGATTTTTTAAATTTTTCTCTCATTCTTTCCCTATGATTTTTATGAATTTCACGTTTGTTAAAAGACATCCTCAAATACCCCTTGTTTATTGTTGAATTAATGCCGCTTTAACAGTGTTTTTCATAAGCATTGCGATAGTCATAGGACCAACTCCGCCCGGAACAGGAGTTATTGCAGAAGCTATCTTTTCACAAGCCTCAAAATCAACATCGCCAACTAATTTCTTATCTGCAACTCTGTTAATACCAACATCTATTACAACAGCACCCGGTTTTATCATATCACCTTTTATAAATTCAGGGATTCCTACAGCGGCAACTACAATATCTGCATTTTTGGTTTTTGAAGCCAAATCCTTAGTTCTTGAATGGCAAATTGTAACGGTTGCATTTTTGTGTAGTAGGAGCATTGCCTGTGGTTTTCCCACAATGTTACTTCTTCCCACAACAACACATTCTTTTCCCTCTACATCAATTCCTGATTCCCTGATTAGTTCCATAACCCCTGCCGGTGTGCAAGGCACAAAATCAAAGTTTCCGACCATAATTTTTCCGACATTTACAGGATGGAATGCATCAACATCTTTTTTGGGGTCTATAGCATTTATAATAGTTTCTTCATTAATGTGCTTTGGAACAGGGAGTTGAACTAAAATCCCATTAATTTTCTTGTCTTTATTTAACTTTTCTATTAAGTCAAGTAATTCCTGCTCTGTTGTTTCAGCCGGAAGTGCGTATTCTTCAGAATATACACCAATTTGTTCGCAGGCCTTTTTCTTGTTATTTACATAAACTCTGCTTGCAGGGTCATCACCAACTATGATAACGGCTAATCCCGGATTAATGCCTTTTTCCTTTAGTTCGGCTACTTCGTGTGCCAACTCGTCCTTTATTCTTTGAGAAACCATCTTTCCGTCCAAAATCTTTGCCATTTTTATCTTTCCTCCATTCGTTTTTTAAAGGTCTTATAAGACAACCTTCGGAATAACCGATTAAATCTGTTCTTCCTGCAAGCTTTAGTGCCTCTGTAACCAATTTATAATTATCAGGATTTCTGTATTGCAACAATGCTCTTTGCATTGCCTTTTCCTTTGGTGTTTTAGGAACATATATCTTTTTCATTGTAAATGGGTCAAGTCCTGTATAGAACATACAGGTTGATATTGTTCCGGGTGTGGGGTAAAAGTCCTGTACCTGTTGCGGATTTATACCGTTTTTCTTTAAGTATAGAGCCAACTTAATAGCATCATGCAGAGTGCTTCCCGGATGACTTGACATAAGGTAAGGCACAAGATATTGCTTTTTACCTATTTTTTCGTTTATCTTATAGAATTTTTCTGAGAATTTATTATAAACACTATTTTCAGGCTTACCCATATACTTTAAAACATTATCCGAAATATGCTCAGGAGCTACCTTTAGCTGACCGCTTACATGATGTTCGCAAAGCTCATAGAAAAACTCATCATTCTTATCGTTTATGAGATAATCAAATCTTATTCCTGAGCGAATGAACACCTTTTTAACTCCGTCAATTTCTCTTAGCTTTCTCAATAAAGAAAGATACTCTGAGTGGTCGATATTCATATTTTTACAAGGTGTCGGATAAAGACATTGTTTATCCTTGCAGGCACCGTGAGTCAACTGTTTGTTGCAGGCTGGAGCTCTGAAATTTGCAGTAGGACCGCCCACGTCGTGGATGTATCCTTTAAATTCAGGGTCCCATACCATTTGCTTTGCCTCGTTTATTATTGATTGCTGACTTCTTGCAGTAACAATTCTTCCCTGATGGAATGCAAGCGCACAAAAATTACAACTACCAAAACAGCCTCTTGAGCTTACAAGAGAGAACTTTACTTCTTTTATAGCCTCAATACCACCCATTTCCTCATACATCGGGTGATATGTTTTCATATAATTAAGCGAATAAACACTGTCCAATTCCTTTGTAGACAATGGCTCCTGAGGGATGTTCTGCACAAGATATTTGTCGCCGTGTTTTTGTATAAGGGTTTTCCCTGTGTAAGGATTTTGTTCATAATACTGAATTCTGCAGGAGTCAGCATACTTTTCTTTGGAGTCCACACATTCCTCATAAGACGGGATTTCAATACTGTCCTCAATTTTATTGGTATCGGACAGATAGCAGGTTCCTGAGATGTATGTTATATCCTTAACATCCATACCGCTTGCAAGGCAATCTGCAATTTCAACAATTTGTCGCTCACCCATACCATACATTAATATATCTGCTTTTGAATCTAAAAGAATTGAGCGTCTTACTTTGTCGTCCCAATAATCATAGTGGGCAAATCGTCTTAGACTTGCTTCAATTCCTCCAATTAAAATCGGGATTTTTCCGAATGCCTCTCTAATTCGGTTGCAGTAAACTATAGTTGCTCTGTCAGGTCTTTGACCTGCCTTGTTTCCCGGTGCATAAGCATCGTCGCTTCTTCTTTTTTTACTGGCAGTATAGTGGTTTACCATACTGTCAATATTTCCCGCAGAAACAAGCACACCCAATCTTGGTCTGCCTAATTTTTTGAAATCATTGACACTTTTCCAATCGGGGAGAGCTATAATTCCTACCTTGTAACCGTGTTTTTCAAGTATTCTCGATATAATTGCATGACCGAAACTTGGATGGTCAACATATGCGTCGCCTGAAATGTAGAGAAAATCAAGCTCGTCCCATCCGCGTTGTTTCATATCCTCCCTTGAAACAGGTAAAAAATCTTTAATCACTTTTATATCCTCTATTACTCAAAGTCTGTCATATTTATTCTGTTCATATAAACCTCTCTCGGCTTTGAACCGTTAGCTCCGCTTATAATTCCACGCATTTCCATCTGGTCAATAATTCTTCCTGCTCGTGCATAACCTACTTTTAAGCGTCTTTGAATCATAGCGGTTGAAATCTGTCCGAGTTCAACTGCCAGGTCAATAGCCTGTGGCAATAGTGCATCTGCATCGTCATCATCATCCGATTCTTCTGATGCAACATCGCCTGATGCCATTCTGTCAAGATGCTCTGCAATATCCTCTGCATAATGAGTAACTTCACTATGGTCTTTTATAAATCCAACAAGATTTTCAACCTCCTGGTCTGACACAAATGCTCCCTGAACTCTTAGAGCATTACTTAATCCTGTAGGATGATAGAGCATATCGCCCTTTCCTAAAAGCTTTTCAGCACCGCCCTTATCCAATATTGTACGGCTGTCCACCTGAGAAGAAACTGCAAAAGCAATTCTTGACGGTACATTTGCCTTAATAAGACCTGTGATAACATCAACAGACGGACGCTGAGTTGCGATTATTAAGTGTATTCCTGCAGCTCTTGCAAGCTGTGCGAGTCGACAGATATAGTCCTCGACCTCTTTTGCAGCAACCATCATCAAATCAGCAAGCTCGTCTATGATAATTACAATTTGTGGTAGCTTGTCCTGTCCTGATTTTGACATCAACTCATTGTAGCCGTTTAAGTTTCTTGTTCCGCTGTCTGCAAAAAGTGCATATCTTCGCATCATTTCACCAACTGCCCAGTTAAGAGCACCTGCAGCTCTCTTCGGGTCTGTGACAACAGGAATCATCAGGTGAGGAATTCCGTTATATACACCCAATTCCACAACTTTAGGGTCAACCATTATAAGTTTAACCTCATCAGGACTTGCTTTATACAAAATACTTGTTATAATTGTGTTGATACAAACAGATTTACCTGAGCCTGTAGAACCTGCAATCAGAACGTGAGGCATTTTTGATATATCTCCAACAACAACATTACCGCCAATGTCTTTTCCGAGTGCCACTGCCAATTTTGATGATGCATCTTTAAATTTAGTGCTTTCAATTAATTCTCTTACAGAAACTGTATTAACGCTTGTGTTCGGTACTTCAATTCCAACTGCCGCTTTTCCAGGTACAGCCGCCACTAAAACTGTAGGAACTGCAAGATTTAGTGCAATATCCTCTGCAAGACCTGTTATTTTAGATAACTTAACTCCTGTGTTTGGCTGAATTTCGTATCTTGTAACCGACGGACCTTGAGTAACCTGCAAAAGCTTTGCCTCGACACCGAAATTTTTAAGGATTTCCATCAATTTATTTGCAGTTTCCTGCATTTCTCTGCGTTTATCAGCAGATGCAGCTTTTGGTTTTGACAAAAGGTCAATCGGTGGATAAACATATTCAACCTTCTTCTTTTCAACACTTTCTTCGATTTCTTCATTTATTTGTGTTTTTTCTTCTTCTGTTATTGCATCAACTCTTTGAGGTTTTATGTTTGGTGTACCTTTTACTTCCTCAATAACTTCTTCAACCTCGTCTAAGGTTGTTCCAATCATAATATCATCTTCGATTTCGTCGTTCTCATCAATAGGCAGGTCGGGGTTAAATACGATTTCATCAATTCTTGTCTGAATATCCTTGGCTTTTTTGTCTTCTGTTAGTTTTACAGGGGTTTCGTTTTCTTCGCCGATTTCAAAGTCTATATTTTTCTTTTTAGCCTCAACCTTCTGTTTTACTTTTTTTGCAGCGGCTCTACCTTTTTTTTGTGAGCCCTCATAATCAACCTCGTTGATTTCCTGTTTAATTTTAAAAAGTCCCGAAACAAAGGTTGTTGCGATAGTGAATAAAGAAATCTTTATCAAAAGACTTATGTCAGCGATTAACGCAAAAATAAAAATTATAATAGAAGCGGCTTTGCCTATCAATGAATACAGGATATTTGCAATCACTCCTCCGAACAAGCCACCTCCGACAAGTGATGTTCCGTATGTAACAAGTTCGCTGTATTCAAATTCGCCCTCAAATATAATCTGATAAATTGCAGAAAGCAATATACATCCAATGAGTGAGAAAACAATCTTTATAGCAAGCTTTTCGGTGCTTTTACGATTGCAGATGTATATGGCAAGTCCTGCAAGGATAAAAGGGATTAAATAAGCGGTAACAGAAAATAAGGCCAATAAAATATCCTTTACAACAATATTTAAAACGCCTGTCCCGTTGGTGTAGAGAAATACACCTGTAAGAATTGCTATAAGACTTAAAATCACAGCATGCACAGAATAATGCAGCTGTTGCTTATTTTTATTATTTCTCTTTCCAGAGCTATTAGTTTTTTTTCTTTTTTTGTTAGCCATTTTAAAAAATAACCTCACTATTCAAAATATTATAAATACCCTACATTACATTATAACACAACAACGCTTTATTTGCCAATAGATTTAGCACAATTTTAACAGAATTGTTATCTTTCTCAAAATCTCGGTCATTATGCTTGACAAAATCAAGGAAAAATGAGATAATAAGATGTTAGAATTAGGTAAAAACCCGAAAGGAAGATAAAATATGGAAGAGAGCAAAAATATTGCTGCACAGTATGACCCATCGCAAGTTGAGGATAGACTCTATAAATTCTGGGTGGATAATAAGTATTTTCATGCAGAGCCTGACGAAAATAAGGAGCCGTTTACAATAGTAATTCCGCCTCCGAATGTAACAGGACAGCTTCATATGGGACACGCACTTGACGAAACCTTGCAGGATATCTTGATAAGATATAAGAGGATGCAGGGCTATTGTACATTGTGGGTGCCGGGAACTGACCATGCAGGTATTGCAACTCAGATTAAAGTTGAAGAAAATCTTCGTGTTAATGAAGGTCTTACAAGATATGACCTTGGCAGAGAAAAGTTCTTGGAAAGAGTATGGGACTGGAAGAAGACCTACGGTGACAGAATTATCAATCAGTTGAAGAAAATTGGTTCTTCATGTGACTGGGACAGAGAGCGTTTCACTATGGACGAGGGCTGTTCAAAGGCTGTAAGAGAGGTTTTTGTTAACCTGTATGAAAAAGGACTTATCTATCAGGGCTCAAGAATAATCAACTGGTGTCCGCACTGTATCACAGCGTTGTCAGATGCAGAGGTTGAGCATACAGAGCAGGCAGGCCATTTCTGGCATATCAAATATCCTATCAAGGATAGTGATGGCTTTGTAATTATTGCCACAACAAGACCTGAAACCCTATTGGGAGATACTGCAGTTGCAGTAAACCCTGAAGATGAAAGATATAAAGATTTAGTAGGTAAAAAGCTTATATTGCCATTGGTTGGCAGAGAAATCCCTGTTATTGCCGATGAGTATGTCGATAAGGAATTTGGAACAGGCTGTGTTAAAATCACGCCTGCACATGACCCTAACGACTTTGAGGTAGGAAAGCGCCACAATCTTGAGGTTATCAAGGTATTAAATGACGATGCAACAGTTAACCACTACGGCGGAAAATATGAAGGTATGGACAGATACGAAGCAAGAAAGGCTATGATTGAAGACCTTGATAAATTAGGCTTGCTCGTTAAAACTGAAGACCATTCACATAATGTCGGTCAGTGTTACCGTTGTTCAACTACTGTTGAGCCTATCGTTTCAAAGCAGTGGTTTGTTAAGATGAAGCCTTTGGCAGAACCAGCTATTCGTGCAGTTGCGAGCAAGGAAACAGAGTTCGTTCCTGAAAGATTTTCAAAGACATATATGAACTGGATGGAAAATGTGTTCGACTGGTGTATTTCAAGACAACTCTGGTGGGGACATAGAATTCCTGCATTCTACTGTGACGATTGTGGTGAAACAACAGTTTCAAAAGAGGATATAACCGTATGTCCTAAGTGTGGAGGAAAGGTGCATCAGGACGAAGATGTTTTAGATACCTGGTTCTCATCAGCACTCTGGCCGTTCTCAACACTTGGTTGGCCTGAAAAGACAAAAGAGCTTGAGTATTTCTATCCGACAAGCGTGTTGGTAACAGGATATGATATTATTTTCTTCTGGGTTGCAAGAATGATATTCTCAGGTATGGAGCATATGGGAAAAGCACCATTCAAGCATGTGTTTATTCACGGTCTTGTAAGAGATTCTCAGGGAAGAAAGATGTCAAAGTCTTTGGGTAACGGTATTGACCCATTGGAAATTGTTGAAAAATATGGTGCTGACGCACTTCGTTTCACACTTGCGACAGGTAATGCACCAGGAAATGATATGCGTTTCTATATCGAAAGAGTTGAGGCAAGCAGAAATTTTGCAAATAAGATATGGAATGCATCAAGATTTACATTGATGAATCTTGATATTACAGAAAATAAACTCCCTGATGCATCTGATTTACAGCTTGAGGATAAATGGATATTGTCAAAGTACAATACACTTGTTAAAGAGGTTACAGATAATCTTGATAACTTTGAATTGGGAATTGCAGTATCAAAGCTTTATGATTTCTTGTGGGATAATTTGTGTGACTGGTATATTGAACTTGTTAAGCCAAGACTTTTTGATAAGGAAAACCCAACTGGAAAGACAGCTCAGTATGTTTTAACCTATGTACTTTCAAATACAATGAAATTGTTGCATCCGTTTATGCCGTTCATCACAGAAGAAATCTGGCAGCACCTACCTCATGAGGGCGAAAGTATAATGATTTCTTCATTCCCGAAATTCGATGAAGCACTTAATTTCTTTGAAGAGGAAAAGCAGACACAGATGATTATGTCAGCGGTTGTTGCAATCAGAAACAGAAGAGCAGAAATGAATGTTCCTCCATCAAAGAAGGCACAGGTTATTATCGTAACAGATAAAGCCGACATTTTCTCTAAGGGCGTAAGTTATTTTGAAAAGCTTGCATCAGCACAGAATGTTGAAATTAAAGAAACTAAAGAGGGAATTGATGCTAACGCTGTTAATATAGTTGTTGAGGGTGCAGAAATATTTATGCCTTTGGGTGAATTGGTTGATAAAGAAAAAGAGCTTGAAAGACTTAATAAGGAAAAGGAAAAGCTTGAGGGAGAAATCAAGAGAGTTGAGGGAAAACTCAATAATCAAGGTTTTGTAGCAAAAGCACCTGAAAAGGTTATCAATGAAGAGAGAGAAAAGGGCATAAAATATAAGGAAATGCTCGAAAAGGTACTAAAGAGTATCGAAGATATGAATAATCTTAAATAAGAAAATGAGTAGCGCAAGCTACTCATTTTTCGTTTATTAATAATTTTCTGCGTGGATTTCAAAGTATGCTTGAGGGTGTGCGCAGGTAGGACAAATTTCAGGAGCCTTTTCTCCAACTACGATATGTCCGCAGTTTCTGCATTCCCAAACCTTAACTTCACTCTTTTTAAATACCTCTGCCATTTCAACATTTTTTAGAAGTGCACGGTATCTTTCTTCGTGATGCTTTTCAACAGCAGCAACAAGTCTGAATTTCTGAGCTAATTCTGGGAAGCCTTCTTCTTCAGCAGTTTTTGCGAAGCCTGCATACATATCTGTCCATTCATAGTTCTCGCCTTCTGCAGCATTTGCTAAGTTTTCAGCGGTATCGCCAATTCCGTTTAGCTCTTTAAACCACAACTTTGCGTGTTCTTTTTCGTTGTCAGCAGTTTTTAAAAAGAGTGCTGCAATTTGCTCAAAGCCTTCTTTTTTTGCTTTTGATGCAAAGTATGTGTATTTATTTCTTGCCTCAGATTCTCCTGAAAATGCTGTTCTTAAATTTTTTTCTGTTTGTGTTCCGGCGTATTTTGATGGTTTCATAATAAATCTCTCCTTTTCTTATTTTCTATTATTATAACAAGATTTTAGAAAAAATACAAGTAATTTTTTTGTAAATTTATCCTATTGTAATCATTGGTTATGAATGGTATAATGTAAATGTTCAGATACAAAATTTAAGAGGTGAAAAATTATGAAAATTGCTTTAATTGCTCATGACAAGAAAAAACAGGAATTGCTTGATATAGCTAAAAAATATAAGGAAATTCTTGCAGAACACGAGCTCTTTGCTACCGGAACTACCGGAACACTCATTATGGGTGAAACAAAACTTGAAATATTCAGATATAAAAGCGGACCTGAGGGCGGGGACCAACAGATTGGTGCTATGCTTGCCAATGGCGAATTGGATTTGATTATTTTCCTTCGTGACCCTCTCACAGCACAGCCGCACGAACCTGATGTTTCAGCACTTTTAAGACTTTGTGATGTTCAGAAAATACCGCTTGCCACAAATGCAAGCAGTGCAAAGATAATGCTTGAGGCACTCAAAAATAAGATGTTTGAAAGTTGATAAATACATAAGATTACAAGTGTTTTTAAAAAAATCGTGAAAAGTTGGTAGCGAAGCGTGACTTTTCACAAAAAAGCACAGCAACGGAGCGAACAAAAAACACCCACTTTCCAAGTGGGTGTTTTGAACACAGCGGAGTTTGCTGTGCCGTGGAGCTGGTGGTCGGAATTGAACCGATAACCTGCGGTTTACGATACCGCTGCTCTGCCGATTGAGCTACACCAGCAAATAAAAAAACAAAGAGAGCCAAAAGGCTCTCTTTATTAGCTCAACATAGCCTTAGCTATTTCATTTATCATTTTTCCATCTGCTCTGCCTTTTGTTTTTGGCATAACAGAGGCCATAATCTTGCCCATATCCTTTATTGAGGAAGCTCCTGTTGATTCGATTGCTTCTTTCACAATAACCTCAAGCTCTTCTTTAGTGAGCTGTTCGGGCAAATATTTCATCAAAACATCAATTTCAGCCTTTAATTCGGCTATCAAATCGTCACGACCGCTTTTCTCATAATCCGGTAGGGAATCTTTTCTCTGTTTTAGCTGTTTAGCTACAACCTCCAAAACTCCTTCGTCGTCAAGAGTAACTTTTTTATCTTTTTCATATTGCAATACAGCGGCACGAACCATCTGTACTGTATTTTTGCGGACAGTATCCTTGTCCTTCATTGCTGACTTTAAGTCTTCAGCTAATATTTCTTTAAGTGACATTGTTTGTCTCCTTATTTAAACTTTCTCTTACGAGCAGCTTCTGATTTCTTTTTACGCTTTACGCTTGGTTTTTCATAGTGCTCACGCTTTCTGATTTCTGACATAACGCCTGATTTAGCACACTGACGCTTAAATCTTCTCAAAGCACTATCCAATGATTCATTATCTTTTACACGAATTTCAGACATTTATTTTCCCTCCCTCCGGTTGGTCATTTAGCCGGATGTCTGATGAAAATTAAAAGTTCAGCTATTATAGCTACCAAAGTATTATACAATATTTTATAGTATAATGTCAATAGTTTATTAAAAATTTTATATTTTTTTGCGTATTAACCTGCAGGCCAACCGAATTGTCTGCCGCCTGTCAGATGAAAGTGCAGGTGCATAACAGTTTGTCCGCCATCTTGTCCACAGTTATTTATCACTCTGTATCCATCCTTTGAAAAACCTAATTCCTCTGCAATTTTTGGTATAACCTCAAATATTTTTGCAACATAGTTTGAATTCTTATCATTTATCAAATTAGCAGATTCAATATGTTCCTTAGGAACTATTATGATATGATGCGGCGCCTGAGGTTCAATGTCATTAAATGCATAAACATATTCGTCCTCATAAACCTTTGTGGAGGGGATTTCTCCTTTTATTATCTTACAAAATAAACAATCATTCATTTTTTTTCATCCTTTCAGTTAAACATTTCTGTTGACAAATATCTTTCTCCTGTATCGGGAAGAATTGCAACAATTATTTTATCTTTATTTTCTGGTCTTTTTGAAATCTCTGATGCAGCATATATTGCAGCTCCAGATGAAATTCCCACCAAAATGCCCTCAGTTCGTGCGATTTCCTTGCCTGTATTTAACGCATCCTCATCACTGACGCATATTATTTCATCATATATATTTTTATCAAGTATTTCAGGAACGAAATTCGCGCCAATTCCCTGAATTTTGTGTGAGCCTGAAATTCCCTTTGATAAAAGTGGTGAGCCTTCCGGTTCAACAGCAATAATTTTTATTTTAGGATTTTTTGACTTTAAGTACTTGCCTGTACCTGTAATTGTTCCGCCTGTTCCCACACAAGCTACCAATATATCAATTTTTCCGTCGGTATCTTCCCAGATTTCAGGACCTGTTGTATTTATGTGTGCTTGAGGGTTTGCAAAATTTTCGAATTGTCCCGGAATGAAACTGTTTTCTATCTCTTTTGCAAGCTCTCTCGCTTTTTCTACCGCTCCGTTCATACCCTTTTTGCCGTCTGTCAGGACAATTCTTGCTCCGTATGCAGAAAGAAGATTTCTTCTTTCTGTGCTCATTGTTTCGGGCATAGTTAGTATTATTTTATATCCCTTTGCGGCACAGATGGAAGCAAGACCAATACCTGTATTGCCGCTTGTTGGCTCAATTATGACTGAATTGGGGTTTAAAAGACCGTTTTTCTCTGCATTATCTATCATTTCAAAAGCAGCTCTGTCTTTTATACTGCCCGCAGGATTAAAAAATTCAAGCTTTGCAAGTATTGAACCATTTTTTATTTTCATTAACGGCGTTTTGCCTATTAATTCAGTAACATTTTTATAAATCTTCATATATTCACCTTTTGTCAAAATTTATTAATAATTACTCCTGTTGCAGGCTTGGGGAAGATATAGATTGAACGGTCAGGCATAACATCTCCTGAAAGTGCAACCTCTCGTATCTGCTCTGCTTTTACCGGGTTTAAAATAAATAAACACGATACCTCGCCGTTGTTGACTGAGGCAACTCCCTTGGAGGCTCTTTTTGTATATGTCACATATTTATCGTAGTCTTCCTCAAGAATATTAAAAATATCCTCTAAAATAAGCTTATTAAATACCGTAACATCAAGGTTTCCATAGGCCATTGATTTATCTGATATATAATTTTTCATTATTTTCTTATCCGGCAAGGTCAGTCGGTAAAAATAATTCCCTCCACAGTAAAGACCAAATCTTGTATCCATTCTCGGTGTTGCAATCTGTTTTTTCATAGTTTCTGTGATGTCGTCTATAGATGTGTCAACAATAATTTTCTCTACTTTGAAATTATCCTGAGCACAGGCAATAAAAAAGTCCTCATTAAATGATTTCTCCTTTGTAAGCATTCTGTGAACAGATAGTTGCACCATTCTGTTGCCAAAAGCATTTGTGCACCAGGCCATAATGTAATTACAACCTGAATCCTCGGTATAATTTTCATCATTCTCCTTACAATACTTTTTGTATTCCAGAGCTGTTGCATACCTGTTATGACCGTCTGTTATAAAAAGAGTCTTCTCCTTCATTGAATTACAGATAAAATTAACTGTATCTTCATCAGTTATTGTCCATATTTTATGTATGGTCATTGTATCAATAATTTTTTCTTCGGTTGTGAATTCCATATCCGGTTTTTTATCTGCAATTTCGGTTATGAGAGATGAAAGGTTCTTTTCGGGGTCAATATACATACAACTAATCATATCCACATTGGCGTTTGTTGCGGATAAAAGATTATATCTGTCCTTTGTTGTGGTTACAGACGGCAATTCACAGGTTAAAACCTCATTATCCTGCAACTCGGAAAGTTCCAGAAGACAAACAATCCCGTGATTTACAAACATTGTTTCTTTATATTTTACTCTTTGTTCATATAAATATAAGCCGGGTTTTTCGTCCTTTATAAGAATTTTTTCCTTAATCCAATTCTCAAGAAAGTCAGACGCCCTTGTATACACATTGTTTTTATCGTTATCCGAATCGGTCTTTGCGCCCTTTGATACTCTTATTATATTGTATTCGCTGGCATTAGTATAAATCTCCTGTTCTTCATCCGAAATTGTGTCATACGGAGGTGCCATTACTGCACCGGCGTTTTCTATCTTTTCAGGATTATATCTGTATCCGCAAAATGATTTTATATTTGCCATTTGCTTTTCCTCCAAGTTTATTTATAATAAAATTTTATAACAATAGAGTGTGATAGTCAAGCGGATTTTTCAAATTTATCAAATATTTACTGATTAAAAAAAATTTTTTGTCACATAATAAAAATTGAGAAATTGCTATAGAGCGTTCTTAATTTATGTTATGGAGGACATGGAATTATGAGATATTCGGATTTTACAAAAGGTATTGCAACAGGTTTGATTGTGGGCGCTGCGGCAACTATGATATTTGAACCAATAAGTGAAAAGCAAAAAAATAAGATAAAAAGAAAAACAAAGGGTGTATTCAGAAGTGTAGGAAGTGTGATAGATACAGCCTTTGACATTATGAGATAAAAAAATCGCAGAATAAAATTCTGCGATTTTTTTTATAACTTTAATTTTTTAAAGAACGGCATTTTTTCAAATCTTACTATTTCAATCTGTTCATTATTAAGGACTCTTTCGGCATTATCCATCAGATATTTAACTCTATCCCTGCCGTAACCCTTAATTATTCGCTCAATTGCGCCTTTCATATGAGTAGAGCGGCGTGTTGTGTTATGCATATCGCTTCCAATCAGTTGCAAAGTGCCTTTTTCGAATAAATCAGGAAGATATTTTCTCATAAGAGGAGAAATGAACGAGTCTGCATTTACCTGATATAATAAATCCAATGAATACAGATTATAAAATTCTTTTTTCTTTCCAATAAATCTTTCGATATGAGCCATTATAGGACGCATTCCCTTGAGTGTAAGCTCATAAAGATAGTCGTAACAATCTTCGTTCCATCTCCCGTAAGGCATTTCTATTAGTATATAATCGGTGTTTTCTATACATAACGGACGAAGCTTGTCAAAATGGTGAACATTTTTTGAAACTTGAATTTCACATCCAAGAACTATTTCAGGGAATTTTCTGTTATCGGCCGCCATTGCGATTTTGAGTGTGTTATAACTTTGTTCTCTTTTTTCTAAAAAAACATCAATATCGTATTCGTTTGCAATGTAACAATGCGGCGTGGCAACAACTGTGCGAACTCCCTGACTATAACTTTCGCTGAGCATATCAAGACTGACTTTAACATTTTCTGCGCCGTCATCAATATTCGGCAATATATGTGAGTGAAAGTCTATCATAATAAATACTTACCTTTCTCTTTGATTATCAGAGAGATTTTATATAGTGCTTAACAAGTTCCTCTAAAAGTTCATCTCTTTCAACTTTTACAATCTTTGAACGGGCACCGTTGTAGCTTGTAATATATGTCGGGTCGCCTGATATGATATAGCCTACAATCTGGCTGATTGGGTCATACCCTTTTACAGTTAGGGCGCTGTAAACTTCACGCATTATTTCCTTGACCTCATCAGCTTTATCGTGTTCAAGGTTAATCTTCATCGTTTCGTTCAATTCCATATCAATCAACTCCTTTTTCTTCTTTTTCCCAGGGAAGAACATCTCCTTCTTCTCTGAGGCGTTCAAATATTTTAAAGACACCTTCGCCGGTAACTGAATCGACATAAAATATTTCTTCGCATCCGGCAATGCGAAGCCAGTTTTCAGCCTGCTTCACATTGGCATCTTCATCATTGATTTTTGTTATAATTCCGATAACAGGGCGGTTGGCGTGCGGTGTGATACAAGGTGGGAACAGAGAATATGGCTCTGTTGCACTTATCAATAAGCCGACAACATCTGCTTCAAAGGTGTACATCGCAAGAGCTGCACCAAGATTTCTGGTTTGAATATATTCACCCGGTGTATCAATTATTACATCAAAATGATTTGTGTACTGTGTTTTGTGATACTCTATTTTCTCACCCTTTAAAGCCTGTGTAAGCGTAGTTTTTCCGCTTTCGCTTCTGCCAATTAGTATAATTTTTTTCATTATGTTCTGGTAACCTCACATACTGAGAAGCCAAGAGTGTCACGAATATATTTAACTGCTGCTTCAATCGCTGCCTGAGTATCAGAGACCATACCTGTAACAATCAAAGTTCCGCTGAAACGGTCAACAAAGCCCAAATCAACATTTGAAGTCTTAAGAGCAATATCTGCCGCAATTACTGCAGTTTCTGCAGGGCTCACGGTTAAAATTCCAATCGCAGCTTTGTTATAATCAATGTCTGGGTTCAAGCCCAATTTCTGATAAACAATCTTGTCAGGAGCTGCAATAATATGTGCCAGAGTAATCTGTTTACCAGGGACAAGCTCTTGAATAATTCTTAGTTTATCCGTGTCCTTTGAAATTATATCGCTTATGTTCATATTTATCACCCTCAAATTTAATGAAAACTATACTATTATAAATTATATCACCTATTAATCAAAAAATCAAGCAAAAATTTAAAATTGCATAAAATATTATATTTATTTAAGATTGTGCAAAAAAATTTTAATATTTTATAAATACAAACTTCTATAGCTTTGATATAATAAAATTACCAATATTAATTTATAAAGGAGAAATGTATTATGGCAAACAGAATATGTATTCCAGACAGCGAGTACAAAGAAAGAATTGCGAAAGCTGCAAAATTGATTCGTGAAAAGGGACTTGACGTTATGGTCGTTGCAAGTACAGAATCAGACTATGCTAACGCAAGATATTTTAGTGGCTTCTGGCCATTGTTTGAAAGAGCCGGAGTGGCAATTTCTGCTAACGGCGACGCAGCTTTGATGGTTGGTCCTGAATCAGCAATCTTTGCAAAGGACTTCGGAAAAATTGACAAGCAGTTTGTTTTGAGAGAATTCAGAGAATCTGCTGACCCTGCTTATCCAGAGCTTCATGCTGATACATTCAAAGATGTATTCAAAGCTATCGGTGTAACAGGTGAAAACATCAAAATCGGTCTTGGCAGCTATGTTGAATGCACATTGCCTATCTATGAGGGCTTGAAGGACAGCTTCCCTAAGGCTGAAATCGTTAAATGTAACGACATTATGGTTACATTGAGAAAAATCAAGAGTATCAACGAGCTTGCTTGTATTCAGGAAGGCTTCAGAATTGTTGACCTTGCTACAGATGAAGTTATCCGTCACTTAAAGCCGGGTGTAACAGAACTTCAGATGGTTGGTATTGCTCAGAGAGTTATTTATGAAGAAGGTGCTGAATACGAAGGTCTTCCAATGTATGTATTCTCAGAAGCATCAACAAGACACGCTATCAGCCGTTCAAGCTACAGAACAATTCAAAAGGGTGACATCGTTCAGCTTAACCTTTCAGCTAAGATTGACGGTTATTCACCTGCTATCGGTTTGCCTGTTGTTATGGGTAAATTGGAAGGCGAAAGAAGAAAGATTGTTGATTTCTGTTTGCAGGCTCACAACTGGACAGTTGATCAGTTAAAGGCTGGAGTTATGGCATCAGATGTTGCTAAGGGCTTCTATAAGCTATATGAAGAAAACGGTATGAAGGACAACTTCGTTTACGGTCCTTGCCACGGTACAGGTATGATTGAGGTTGAAGCTCCTTGGATGGAAACATCAAGTGATTACTTGCTTGAAGAAAATATGACATTCCAGGTTGACACATTCATTTCAGGTCCTACATTCGGTTGCAGATGGGAAAAGGGTATTGCTATCACTAAGGATGGCTGTAAGTCAATGACTGATTACCTCAAGAAAGGAATTATAGAAATCGATGGCTAATATAGGTAAAAAAGAATGGATAATTCCTGACTGCGAACTTCCGCAGGAGGGAGAAGGCGTTGCTAAAGGTCACGAATCTGTTATTATTGTAAACGATTCTGACGTTGACGCTGTTATAGATGTAAGCATTTACTTTACTGATAAAGACCCATACACTGATATTAAGTGGGAGGTTGGTTCAAAGAGAGTTAAGTGCTTCAGAATGAATAACATTGAGCATATGTGCGGATTTAAGGTTCCGTTTGAAACTCAGTATGCTATGAAGATTTCAAGCAATACTCCAATAGTTCTTCAATACGGAAGACTTGATAATACTCAGGCAAATCTTGCATTCTATACAACTCTGGGTTATTCAGAATAATGGAGGAAATTATTATGGAATTTAATATGAGTTTCCCAAAAGAACTTAATAAAGTTAAAGAAAACAGAATTCCGTTCGTTATCTGCGGCGGTACTGTTGAATATCACGGTCCTCACTGCTCATACGGTTGTGATACTTTGGTTGCAGAGGGTTTGATTAAGAAGCTTTCAGAAAAGAAAGAAATTATGATTGCTCCTACAATCTATTACAGCCCATCAAGCTATGCAGTAGCAGATGAAACAAGCGGAACTGTACATATTGAAGAGGATATTTTTGAAGCATACCTTATGAACATATTCACAAATATGTTAGAAGCAGGTCTTAGAAATATCTATGTTGTAATTCATCATCAGTTTGAACAGGAAAACTTAAAGCCAATGACACTCTCATATATGAAAGCTTCACAAAGAGCAATTATGAGATACCTTGAGAAGACTCAGGGCAGAGGTTGGTGGGGAAGCGAAAACTATGCTAATTACTATGACGACCTCGGCGGCGGAGATGACCCATTCAGCTGGATTAAGGTAATTCCTACAATGAGCACCCAAGTTCAGAATGCAACAGGTTACGACCATGCAGGTAAGTATGAATGTTCTATTTTGATGTCACTATATCCTGAAGCTGTTAAGCTTGAAAGATTAGGCGATATTAACCACTGGTTTACAAAGAGTGCTGCTGAAGCTAACAAAGAGCTTGGCGATGAAATGGTAAGACAGTCTTTGGAATACCTTGAAAAGAAAATTGTATAATGTTTTGGGCAGGGGCTTTATGCTCTTGCCCTGCTTTTTAAAGAAAGGAGAGATATCTAATGAGAATTAATTTGAAAAAGGATATGTTTTCAGATAAAGAATTTGTGTTGGTTGAAAACGGAGTTATGAAAGCTACTACTTTCAAGTATTCAACAGGTATTGAGGCTTTGAAGGTTGAGAATGATAAGGGTTATTTTATAATTCTTCCTTTCCAGGGACAGCAGGTATGGAGAGTTAACTTCCTTGGAAAAGACCTCACAATGAAGACAAAAATTGAAGAACCGATGTCAAACTGTCATTTCCTTGAAACCTATGGTGGTTTCTTGATGCACTGCGGAATTGACGGAATCGGAGCCCCAAGAGAAACGGATGCTCATCAACAGCACGGTGAACTTCCTAACGTGGCTTATCAGAATGCATATATCGAATGTGGTGACGATTATATCGCAGTAGGCGGAGAACACATTTACGATAAATCTTTTGTAAGATGCTTTACATTTGCACCTGAATGCAGACTCTATGCGGGGGATACTGTTTTAAAGGTTACTGTAAACATTGAAAACAGAAGAAATGCGCCATTGGAATATATGTATCTTTGCCACATCAACTTCCGTCCGTTTGACGGCTCAGAAATAATTTACACAGGCAACTATAAAAATACAGTTGTTTGCCGTGGCGGAGAGTCAGGCGAGTTGGAAAGATATATGAACGAGCTTGAAGAAAATCCTGAACTTCACCATAAGGTTGGAGCTCCGGGTCAGGTTTATGCTCCTGAAATTTGTTTCTGGCCTCAGTATTTCGGTGATAACAATGACCGTGCATACACAATAGCATATGAGAATAACGGTGCTTGTTATGTAAGTCATGATGTAAAGGCATTGCCTGCAGGAGTAAGATGGATTGCAAGAACAGGCGATGAGGATGCACTTGGCATTATTCTTCCGTCAACTTGTGAACATCTTGGCTATACGAACGCAAAAAATAAGGGACAGGTAAAAACCCTTGACCCTTATGGAAAGCTTACATTTGTGATGGAAGCCGGCTATCTTGATAAAGCAAGAGCCGACGAAATGAAAGATAAAATTGAGAATTTGAGAAAAGAAAAATTATAATTGTAATTTCGAACGAATAGTTTTTATGTATTCTTTAGGGGATTGTCCTGTTGTCTTTTTGAATACTCTGCAGAAATAGTGTATGGAATTAAATCCAAGTCTTTCGGATATTTCGGTAACAGATAATTCGTTTTTTCTTAAAAGTGCTTTAGCATCTTTTATTCTTAAATTATTTATATAGTTTAAGATAGTGGAATTATATCTTTTTTTAAAGCTGCTGCACAGAGTAGTTTTGTTGGTTCCGAAAATGAAGCAGATATTATCAAGAAGAATTTTTTCGGTGTAGTGTTCACAGATATATTGGTGTATATTTTCCATATCTGTGATTTCATCTGTTATATTCTGTGATGACTGCATAAGCTTTATGTTGTCGCGTACCAAGGAAATCAACAGAGTCTCAAGACGCAGTTTTATCAACTGGTCTGCGCCGAAGGGATAATCCTCTCTTTTTTTCATTTCAAGAGTGTTGGGGAGGTCGTATGGCGGAGCATAAACGCTCATACCCTCCTTCATTATTTCAGAAAGCAGTCTTTTTTGTTCCTGCGAGAGTGTTGCAGGTGTTCTGGAAAAAGCCTCCAACTCATCACTCATACACTCAAAACCAATAATTATCACATTCGGAGCCACAATTTCCTCACATTCAAGGGAATGCAGTTCATTTGGACGGTGTATAATAAGTTGATTATCGCAAAGCTCACCGCAATACCCTTCCGAACGCACAATAATCGAGCCTCTGTCAACATATAAAAGCTCGCAAAAATTATGTGAGCCGTCTGATGTGTAGTATCGGCTTGTAAACTCAAAATAATGTATATTTGCAATTTTTGAAACTTCAAGCTGTATGTTAAAATCTTTTAATCGAAATTCCATTTTTTCCTCACCCTATTTGCACAAAATTATTTTAACTTAATTTTGTGTTAATTTTATCATCTTGAGGTTTTTTTGTCAACACAATATACGAATATTAAACATATAAATAATTGCTTTGCTTGATTTATTTTAGTTAGTGTAGTATAATGTAATAAATTAGAAATTAAGGAGATTTTTATGGATTACCGTATTGAACACGATTCTATGGGTGAGATAAAGGTGCCTTGCGACAAGTTGTGGGGAGCGCAGACCCAGAGAAGCTATGAAAACTTTAAAATAGGTACAGAAACAATGCCAAAAGAGATAATACACGCTTTTGGAATTTTAAAAAAAGCAGCAGCGATTGCAAATAACATTTTAAAACCCGAAAAAATGACCGAAGAAAAACTCATGGCAATAAAAAAAGCAAGTGATGAGGTTATTTCGGGCGAGCTTTTTGATAATTTTCCTTTGGTTGTGTGGCAGACAGGCTCGGGAACGCAGTCAAATATGAATGTGAATGAGGTGATTGCCAATAGATCGAATACCATTTTAAATAAAACTCTTCTACATCCCAATGACGATATCAATATGAGCCAATCCTCCAATGATACATTCCCTACAGCAATGCATATCTCAGCAGTTATTGCGATTGAAGACAGTTTAATTCCTGCGGTGAAAGAACTAATAGGGACACTAAAAAGACTTGAAGAGGAGAATAAAGGAATAGTCAAGAGCGGAAGAACTCATCTTCAGGATGCAACACCAATTGGTTTCTCTCAGGAAATAAGCGGATGGCGCTCAAGTCTTGAAAAGGACATTGAATTGATTAACCGTTCAATAGAGCCTTTGTATGAATTGGCACTTGGAGGAACGGCTGTGGGGACAGGAATAAATGCTCCAAAGGAATTTGGTGAAAAAGTTGCTGAAGAAATTTCAAAATTAACGAATAAACCGTTTATAACAGCAGAGAATAAATTTCATTCTCTGACATCTAAGGATGAATTGGTTTTTGCTCATGGTGCAATTAAGGCGCTTGCCTCCGATATGATGAAAATTGCAAATGATATCAGATGGCTTTCTTCAGGCCCCAGAGTTGGATTAGGAGAAATCTTTATTCCTGAAAATGAACCTGGTTCATCGATTATGCCGGGTAAAGTAAACCCTACCCAATGTGAAGCGGTTACAATGGTTTGTGTTCAGGTTATGGCAAATGATGTTGCTGTTTCTATGGCGGCATCGCAGGGTAATTTTGAATTAAATGTGTTTATGCCGGTGTTGATTTATAACTTTTTGCAGTCGGTAAGATTAATGAGTGATGCAATTAACTCCTTTAACAAAAACTGTGTTGTCGGAATAAAAGCCAATAAAGAAAAAATGCATAATAATCTTCATAATTCCCTTATGCTTGTAACTGCTCTAAATCCATATATTGGATATGAAAATGCTGCAAAGACCGCTAAAAAAGCATATAATGAAAATATATCGTTAAAACAGGCTTGTGTAGAGCTGGGATTTTTAACAGAAGAAAAATTTGATGAAATTTTTAAACCTGAAGAGATGATATAAAAAAATTGCCCATTTTATAATGGGCAATTTTTTATGAAACATTCACACAGTTTTTTTACTGCTTCAATATCATCAATAGATGCTAAACCTGCAGGAGAATGAATATATCTGCAGGGTACAGAAACTGACAAGGTAGGGATACCATTGTTTGTAAGGTGAATAATACCTGCATCATTTCCTCCTGCCACTAAGGATTTGTATTGAACAGGAATATTGTTAGTCTTTCCGAGCTCATATAGCCATCTATATAAATCGCGGTTATAGATTGTGGTTCTGTCCATAAAGCTTATTGCTGCACCCTTGTGCATTTCGGTGACATAAGCATATTCAACCGAGCCTTTTACATCGGAGCAGGTGGTAGCCTCGATAACCAAACAAATATCAGGATTAATTTTTGCAGCAGCTACACTTGAGCCCCTCAACCCAACCTCTTCCTGTGTGCAAAAGCAAAACCATGTGTCAAATTTGACAGGATTTTTTATAAGCTCACAGAGTATATAACAGCCCGCTCTGTCATCAATAGCCTTTGCTTTAACAGTTTTCTCCCCGAGCATTTCAAACTCTGTGTCAAAAGCTGCATAATCGCCGACAGACACATATTTTTTTGCATCTTCTTCGTCCTTTGCGCCGATGTCAATGTATAAGTCCTTTTCCTTTGGGACATTTTCTCTCTCTGATTTTGAAGTAAGATGAATAGCCTTAATGCCTATAATCCCTTTTATGTTGCCAATTCTCACTTTTTTTGAAATTAAGACTCTTGTATCAATTCCACCTACCGACTGAAACTTTAAATATCCTTCTTTTGTGATACCACTTATTATAAATCCAACCTCATCGGTATGAGCAGAAAGCATAACGGTTTTTGAACTGTCACTACCCTTTTTAAAAGCGAGAAGATTTCCCATAGAATCAACCCTGATTTCGTCTGCATACAAAGCGATTTCTGATTTTATAAAATCTCTGACTTTAGCCTCATTACCGCTAACTCCGTCAAGATTACATAATTTTTCTAATAACATAACCAATCCTCACTTAATTCGTCTGATTCTTTCAAAAATTTATTAATAAGTGAAACCAGTGCATTAAAATCGTCAAGGCACATTGTTTCAACAGATGTGTGCATATATTTTAACGGAATTGATAAAAGTCCTGTCGGTATTCCGCCTCCGGCAACCTGAATTGCCCATGCATCTGTGCCTGTGTCACCGCCTGATGCTTCAACATTAAATTTAATATCATTCTTTTTTGCAACTGCTTTAAGCTTTTCAGAAATTATGGGGTGAATATTTGGTCCGACTGTAATAACTACACCGCTTCCTGCGTCAAATGCCTCGTTTGAATTGTCGGGTGTAACTGCATGGCAAACATCAATCGCAACAGCAAAATCGGGCATTATAGAAAATGATGAAACCTTTGCACCGCGCAGGCCGACCTCCTCCTGAACTGATATAGATGCATACAAATCTGCGTCAATGCTGATATTTTTAAATATTTCAAGAATTGCCGCAACTCCTGCTCTGTCATCAAGTGTTTTTAAACTTATATTGTTATTTAAAAGCATACCGACAGACTGTGAAAGTGTAACAGGAGTACCAATTATAATATTTTCTCTAACCTCATCAACCGAGAGTCCTGTGTCGATAGACATATCCTTGATTTTTATGCTTTTGTCTGATTCGCCAGAGTCCTGAAGATGCGGAGGCTTTGCACCAATAACACCTTTTATGTCCCTTTTTCCGTGAATGATGACTTCTGACGATAATAGAATTCTTGAATCAACGCCGCCGATATTTATAAAAGAAAGAAACCCGTTTTCGTCAATATCTGAAACCAAAAGTCCTATTTCGTCAAAGTGTGCTTCAAGCATAATTTTCTTATTGCCCTTGTTACCTTTTTTGAATGCTATAATATTTCCTAATGCATCTGTTGAAATTTCGTCACAATAGGGCTCAAACATTTTAACGATTTTATCTGATATTCTGTATTCAAAGCCTGATATTCCTCTTAGATCAGATAATTGCTTTATTGTATTTTCCAAATTTTTCATTCCCTTCAGGATTTATAATTCATTAACAAGCTTTTTAAAAAGATTTCCTCTTTCTTCAAAATTATTAAACATATCAAAGCTTGTGCTGGCAGGGGACAGAAGAACTATATCATTTTCTTTAGCATTTTCTTTTGCAATTTTTACTGCCTCCGGGTATGTGGATGCACGAATAACTTTAACACAAGGCTCCATACCCTTATATGCTTTATTCAAAGCGTCTTCAATAGCATCAGCGGTTGCGCCGATAAGAATTAGAGTTTTAACCTTTTCGATTATTGCAGGACCAATTTCGTCATATTGAATTCCCTTATCCTTGCCGCCTGAAATCATTATAAGCTTATCTTTAAAAACCTTTAGGGTGTTAATTGTTCTGTTAGGGCTTGAATCTATTGAACTGTTATAGTATTTAACACCGTCAAGCTCTCTTACGAGTTCAATTCTGTGAGCAACGCCGCCAAAGCTTTTTGCAACCGAGATAATCGAATCGAGTTTCACCATATTGTAAACTGCACCGATTGCCGCCATATAATTTTCAACATTGTGCATACCGGGGAGCTTTATGTCGGAAATTTTTAAAATTTCTTTGTCTTTACAGAAAATCGCATTGTTTTTGAGCAAAATGTCAGCATCTTTTTTTGACGAGAACTCCAATAAATTTCCTCTTGCATATTTTCCTATATTTTCTGTCACATCGTTTGATGAATTTACTATTAGTATATCATCTTTATTCTGATAGTTCATTATGTTTTTCTTTGCATCAATATATTCCTGATAATCCTTGTGCATATCAAGATGATTTGGAGTTATGTTGGTCATAACTGCTATATGCGGTGATTTTTTCATTGTGTGAAGTTGAAAACTTGATAATTCCAAAACAACAATATCATCAGACTTCATTTCTTTTGTCTGTGTTAGTAACGGGTTTCCGATATTACCGCCGAGCCATGTGTTGTAACCATCTTCGGTTAAAATTTTATGTATAAGTGTTGTTGTTGTGGTTTTACCGTCACTGCCTGTTACCGCAATAATTTTACACGGACAAATGTCAAAAAACACTTCCATTTCAGATGTTATAACTGCACCCTTTTCTTTTGCCGCCAAAAGCTCAGGAACATCAAAACGCATACCGGGAGTTTTGAATATTATCTCGGCATTAATATCTAAAAGATAATCTTCACCTAAGTTTAGTTTTACACCTAAAGATAAAAGCTCATCAGCAGTTTTCCCAAGCTTTTCTTTAGTTCTTTTATCGCAGGCGGTCACATCTGCACCCAATTCGCATAAATACTTTATTAATGGCAGATTGCTGACACCTATCCCAATAACTGTGACTCTTTTATCTTTCATATCTTTTTCGAAATTTAAAAGATTTTCATTTATCATAACTCCGCCTCCAAAAATACACACAATAAATCGATAGCTGATTTCAAATCATTTTTCTTAATCATTTCGGACGGAGAGTGAATGTATCTTGTAGGTATAGAAATTCCGCCGGTTTTAACACCTGAGCCCGAAAGAGAAATTGCACCTGCATCAGTTCCGCCGTCATTCATTATTTCAAGCTGATATTTTATGTTATTTAATGATGCTAATTCTGCTAATTTACTTCTCACAAATGAATCGCAAAGAACTGAGCGGTCCATAATTTTTATTGCTGCACCGCCGCCCAGCCTTGTTGCCATTTTTATACCGTTCGGTGTGTCGCCTGTGTCGGTAACATCCACGGCTATTGCATAATCGGGAGATATTGAAAAAGCAGATGTTCTTGCACCTCTTAGTCCTACCTCTTCCTGAGAGGTAAAAACAAAATACAAATCATTTTGAGAGTTTATCCTCTCCAAAGCCCTTAAAAGAACGTAACAACCGCATCTGTTATCAAGAGCTTTTGAGATAATGCAGTCAGAGTTCTCATAAAATTCGCCTGTAAAAACTGCCATATCACCAATTGAAATCATTTTCTCACACGAAGCTTTGTCAGAAGCACCGATGTCTATATACATTTTTAGGATTTTTCTTTCTTTGTTTTCTTCCTCTGTTCCGATTACGCCTGTGACGCCGTTTTTAAAACGAACCCGTCTTCCTAATAAATCTTTGTTGTAAAGACCTCCAACAGGTGCAAATCTTATGAACCCGTTTTCGTCTATAACCGTTGCAATAACACCTATTTCGTCCATATGTGCGGCAACCATAATCTTTTTGCCGTTTCCCTTTTTATGCACGATTAAATTTCCTAATGCATCGGAATAAATCTCGTCTGCATAGGGTGATGCTATATCTTCAATTATTTTAAGTATATTTTCTTCCTGTCCCGACGGACCAAAGGCATTTGTAAGTTTTTCTAAAATTTTCATAATAATACTCTCCAAAAATTATATTGTATTAATTATATTATTTATTTTTTGGTATGTCAAGCAAAGTTATAACCTGAATACTTAGTTTTTTATGACTAAAAGGGAATAAAACAGATAAACTAATAAAAAGGGAATAAGCTGTCGAATAAAATATTCAAATTACAGTTGCTAAAAAAAATAAAATATGATATAATCAAATAACAAGGTAAAATATGTTTGGAGGGATTATGATGAGTATCGAAAATAAAGATGATATCATTGAAGAAATAATTGATTTGAATGATGAAAAACAAGATACAGTTAAAATATCTCCTGATGTAGTTGCAACAATAGCAGGAGTAGCTACAACCGAGATTGATGGAGTTGCAGGAATGTGCAATACGTTTGCAGGTGGGCTTGCAGAAAAGCTTGGTGCAAAGAAAAATCCAACAAAGGGAATAAAGGTAGAAATTAAGGAAGCAAGTGTAGTAATAGACTTGTATATCATTGTTGAGTTTGGTATAAGAATTCCTGAGCTTGCATGGGAAATACAGGAAAGTGTTAAGAACAATGTTGAAACAATGACAGGTCTTTTAGTTGAAAAGGTTAATGTTCACATTGACGGAATAAGCTTTAAAAAGTTTGAAAGTGAAGCTAAAGAAATTCCTGTTGATGATGACGAGCTTATCATAGAAGAAACTATTCTTGAGGAAATACCTGATGATGACGAAAAGGATGCATTCTAAAAAATGAAAATCGGCAGTCTGGAAATAGACAATAACATATTTTTAGCACCAATGGCAGGAGTAACAGACCTGCCATTTCGTTGTATGTGTAAAGAGTTTGGATGCGGATTTGTTTATTCCGAGATGGTGAGTGCGAAAGGACTGTACTATAAGGATAAAAAAACCGGTACGCTGATGAAGATTGACGAGAACGAAAAACCTTGTGCAATACAAATATTCGGCAGTGAGCCTGATATTATGGCACAGATTATTCCTGAGGTTATAGCTAAAGGTGCAGATATTATTGATATTAATATGGGATGTCCGACGCCAAAGATAGTCAATAACGGCGACGGAAGTGCATTGATGAAAAATCCAAAACTTGCAGGTGAGGTTATAAGAAAGTGTGTTGATGCATCAGGAGTGCCTGTTACTGTAAAATTCAGAATGGGCTGGGACAGTGAGAGTGTAAATGCAGTTGAATTTGCAAAGGTTGCAGAAGCAAATGGTGCAGCTGCGGTTACGGTTCATGGAAGGACAAGAGAGCAGTTCTATTCAGGCAAGGCTGACTGGAATATAATAAGGGAAGTCAAAAATGCAGTGAAAATACCCGTTATTGGTAACGGTGACATATTCAGTGCAGAGGATGCCGTAAATATGTTTTCCCAAACAGGCTGTGATGCAGTGATGGTTGGAAGAGGAGCACAAGGAAACCCTTTTATTTTCAGACAAATCAATGAGCTTATAAATATGGGCAAAATCAGCTATTTCCCAACAAACAGAGAAAGAGTTGAATGTGCAATTAAACTTTTAGTGGATTTGGTGGCAGAAAAAGGTGAAAACAGGGGCGTAAAGGAAGCAAGAAAACATATCGCTTGGTTTATAAAGGGTTTACCTGGTAATGCACAGATCAAAACTCTTGTTTTTAAACTCACAAAGGAAGAAGAAGTCCTCAAAGTATTACAGGATTACATAGAAAGGGAGCATTAATTATGAAAAAGGTTGCAAGATTTGAAAAGGTATCAAAAAAACAGTTTGAAGAGGCATGGCTTGATTCATTTGGAGCTGATGAAAATGTGTATGATGAGATAAAACTGCCAAAGAGAGCAACGAAAGGCTCTGCAGGATATGATTTTTATTCTACACTTGATTTTTCACTTGCTCCGGGAGAAAGTATAAAAATTCCTACAGGAATAAGGTCATATATAGAGGATGGTTGGGTATTAAAGGTTTATCCAAGAAGCGGTCTCGGATTTAAATTCCGTCTTCAGCTCAATAATACTGTGGGGATAATTGACAGTGATTACTATAATTCAGACAATGAAGGTCATATTTTTATAAAGATAACAAACGATTCAAAAGAGGGAAAAACTGTTTCAATCAAAAAGGGAGAAGCCTTTGCTCAAGGAATTTTCCTTGAATATGGAATTACTTATGACGACGATACTGAAGAAATAAGAAATGGCGGTTTTGGAAGCACAACAAAAATTTGAAAAAATTAAAAAAAACTGTTGACAAACGTAATATGTTCTGCTATAATAGGTTTGTTGACGGCATGGAGAGATGTCTGAGCGGTTGAAAGAGCCGGTCTTGAAAACCGGTGACGTGCGAGCGTCCGTGGGTTCGAATCCCACTCTCTCCTCCATTTTTTTTTTAATATTTTTGAGTTGCATGCAGTAAACCAACGCTTCGGCAGCGATGGGGTGTATGCATTTAGTTTATGGAAAAGTACTCAAGAGGCCGAAGAGGCGCCCCTGCTAAGGGTGTAGGTCGGGTGACCGGCGCGAGGGTTCAAATCCCTCCTTTTCCGCCAAAAAGGAACATACAAAAGTATGTTCCTTTTTTCGTGCGGAAAGGATTTGAACCTGAGCGACGGGAGCCGGAGAAAATCCCTCCTTTTTGGTAGAAAGGATTTTAAACTTGAAAAAAATAGCAGGCACTAATAGTGCCTGCTATCTAAAGATTCTCAAACAGTAAAACATCACATACAATTCCGTCATAAACGCGAACATACGCATAAACTCGGTCAGTATTTTCGTTCCAGTTTATAATATTATCGTTATCATCTTTATCAGATTTTAAAATTATTGATTTCGGAATTTCGACAACTGATGAAACCCTGACTTTTTCTTTCCTTGCCTTGTTATCATAGTGATAAACAACAGTGTTTGGGTCTAAATCAAGATACAAGGCATCTCTTTCGAGTCCTCCTGCATTATAGAGAACAAGAGTCTTGTTATCCTTATCAGCCACAATTCCGTATACATTCATATTTTCCTTGTTGGAAACAGTTGTATATATTTTTGATACTTCCAGACTATCAGATAAACTGTCTTTTTTAGGGGCCCTGAAAATAAGGTCAGCACCGGATAGCATACCACTAAGATTTGCTCTAAGCTTCAAAACATCCCCTTCTTCAAGGTCAGTAACTGCTATTTTCCCGCCATCAACCGTATTATCAAGTGAATAATTAAGGTTAAATTCGAGATCAGTTTCTCTCCCTCTGTATAAGACACTAACTAATGCCACTGCCTCATTGTTATCGTTGAGGAATTCCGCGCAATCCCTTACAACAGCAAATGCACCGATTGCAGCGGCGGTATTGCCGTAAACAGGGATAAACTCTTTTTCGTTTTCTTTTTGTTCAATCAATTCATTATAAGACAGCGAATAAACCTTGTCTGTGCCAATATCAGTATATAGTTTTAAAGTAAAAGAAGTTTCGGGATATAAAAGCTCTAAATCAGCCTGTTTATCCTTAATATAAACATTTGATGCGCTAAATATTTTGCCGTTGGCATCATAAATTATTGCAACAGCAGTCTGGTCATTTTCATCAACCTCAAGCTTATTCACAATCATTTTCTCACTTGTTTTATAAGCTTTTAATCCCTCAGCGGTGGCAGTTGATACCGATAAAATCATCATTAGTAAAAAGCAAATGAATTTTTTCATATCAGTCACCTTTTATTTTTTTACAATCTTCTTCCAATCCTCGTATGCTTTATCCCAAGCCTCTGAATCCTGTGGCTCGTATGTAGCGATATCAAAAGAGTTCTTAACAATTTGTCTGCCCTCTTTAATATCCTTGATAGCACCTACACCAATTCCCTGAACAACCACATTTCCAATACTTGTTGCCTCAACAGGACCTGCTGAAACAGTTCTCTTTGTAGCATTTGCGGTGAACTGGCAAATCATCTTATCTTTAATTCCGCCGCCAACGATGTTGATAACAGAATACTTATTTCCTGTGACATCTTCCATACCCTCAACTGTTTCGCGGTACTTAAATGCAAGACTCTGTGCAATACATCTAATGATTTCGCCCTTTGTTTCTGGTACTTTTTGTCCTGTTTTTTCACAGAATTCTCTTATTCTTCTTGGCATATTGCCAGGTGTCTGGAAAGCAGGATAATCAGGGTCAATAAAGCTTTCAAACGGTTTTGCAGCATTTGCCTGCTGTTCAAGGTCATTAAAGCTTAGTTCCTCGCCCTCTCTCTTCCATTGACGGCGAGACTCCTGAATCAACCATAATCCCATAATATTTTTCAAGAATCTTATTGTCTTATTAACTCCGCCTTCGTTTGTGAAGTTATACTTTAAAGCATCCTCTGTTACATTAGGTTCTTTTAGCTCAACACCCATCAGAGACCATGTTCCGCTTGATATGTAGATAAAATCTTCGTTATCAACCACAGGGACAGATGCAACTGCAGAACCTGTGTCGTGTGATGCTGCAGCAATTACAGGAATTTGTGCAACTCCTAATTCTTCAGCAATTTCAGGTAATAGCACACCAACTTGCTCTCCCGGATAAATCATAGGAGCAAATATATCTGTAGGCAAATCAAGCTTTTTTAACAGGTCTGTAGCCCATGTGTGAGTTCTTGAATCAAACATTTGTGATGTTGATGCAATGGTGTATTCACATCTTTTTTCGCCTGTCAAAAGGAAATTCAATAAGTCAGGCATAAACAAAAGTGTTTTTGCATTTTCCAATGCAACATCTCCTGAAAGCTTTGCTGAAAGCAACTGGAACAATGTGTTGAACCAGTTGAAAGCTATACCTGTTGAATTAAAAATTTCTTCCTTAGGAACTCTTTTAAATGCTTCGTCATACATTCCGTCAGTTCTTGTATCTCTGTAATGATAAGGGTTTGACAAAAGCTTATCATTTTTATCGAGCAAACCATAGTCAACACCCCAGGTATCTATCCCGATACAGTCGATGTCTTTATCTCCTGAATTTGCACAGGCCAGAATTCCCTGCTTAATTTCGTGGAATAAACGCATAACATCCCAATAAAAACCGCCGTTCATAGTAACAGGGTCATTTGCAAAACGATGCTTTTCTTCCAATGTGATTTTTTCGCCGTCAAACTTTGCAAGCATAGCTCTTCCGCTTGATGCGCCGAAGTCAAAAGCCAAAAACTTATATGTTTTTCCCATAGTAGATTCACTCCTTAATCTTTTTTTAACAAATCTCTGATTTCAGTCAACAAAATTTCTTCATTTGATGGTTTAGGAGGCTCTTCTGCCTTAATTTCTTCTTGCTTTTTCTCAAGCCTTGATTTGGCTGTGTTTATGGCTTTAACCATAATAAATACAACTATTGCAATAATTAAAAAGTCAATAATAGCCTGAATAAAGCTTCCGTATTTAATTGCATTTTCAGCAGTTGTTTCTGTAGCCTCTGCTATAACATACTTTAAGGTTGCAAAATTAACCTTTCCTGTAATTATAGAAATTGCAGGCGTTATAACATCAGCAACAAGAGAATTGACAATTTTTGTAAAAGCAGTACCAATAATGATACCGACAGCCATGTCAATCACATTTCCTTTAGCAATAAAGGTTTTAAATTCATCAATTATTTTCATAATAACACCTCCGTAGTTTTAGAAGTTCATTCTTTCCTCGATAAACTTGTCAAGCTCAGAAATCTTAACTCTTACCTGTTCCATAGTATCTCTGTCACGAACAGTAACAGATTGGTCAGTTTCAGAGTCAAAGTCGTAGGTGATACACCAAGGTGTTCCGATTTCGTCCTGTCTTCTGTAACGCTTACCAATTGAACCTGCTTCGTCATACTCGCAATTATATTTCTTTGAAAGCTCTTCAAATACCTTTTGGGCACCCTCAGATAATTTCTTGGAAAGCGGTAAAACTGCTGCCTTAACAGGAGCAAGTGCCGGGTGCAGATGCATAACAACTCTTGAATCTCCGTCGCCAAGGTCTTCCTCGTCATAAGCTTCAACCAAGAATGCAAGAGTAACTCTGTCAGCACCTAATGATGGCTCGATACAATAAGGAATGTATCTCTCGTTTGTAACCTGATCAATATATTCCATACTTTCACCTGAGTGAATTTGATGTTGCTTCAAGTCAAAATCAGTTCTGTCAGCAATTCCCCAAAGTTCACCCCAACCAAACGGGAACACAAATTCGATATCGGTTGTTGCATTTGAATAGTGAGAAAGTTCTTCGGGAGAATGGTCACGGAAACGGACATTTTCCTCTTTGATACCCAAAGACTTTAACCAATTCATACAATATTCTTTCCAATATAAGAACCATTCCATATCCTTACCCGGTTCACAGAAAAATTCGAGCTCCATCTGTTCAAACTCTCTTGTTCTGAAAGTGAAGTTACCCGGTGTAATTTCGTTTCTGAAAGATTTGCCAACCTGACCAATACCAAAAGGAATTTTCTTTCTTGAAGATCTTTGAACACTCTTGAAGTTAACAAAGATGCCCTGTGCAGTTTCAGGTCTTAAATAAACTGTTGAAGCTGAATCCTCCGTTACACCCTGGAAGGTCTTGAACATAAGATTGAATTGACGGATATCTGTAAAATTCTGCTTTCCGCATTCAGGACAAACGATATTGTTTTCCTTAATAAATTCAAGCATTTTTTCATTGCTCCAACCGTCGACTGTGAGGCTCTCGCCTTTTGCAAATGCATAATCCTCAATAAGCTTATCTGCTCTGTGTCGGGCTTTACATTCCTTACAGTCCATAAGAGGGTCTGAGAAACCTCCGATATGACCCGATGCAACCCAGGTCTGAGGGTTCATAAGGATTGCACAGTCAACACCTACATTATATTTAGATTCCTGAATGAATTTTTTCCACCAGGCTTTTTTAACATTATTTTTAAATTCAACACCCAAAGGACCATAGTCCCAAGTGTTTGCTAATCCGCCGTATATTTCTGAACCGGGGAATATGTATCCTCTGCCTTTACACAGCGCAACGATCTTGTCCATTGTTTTTTCTGTATTTTTCATTTGCCTTTTCACCTTTCATTTTTGTTACTTATTTTATTCTATCAAAAATAATAATAAAATGCAATAACTTTTTGATTTTTTATGATACATAATTGGTATATTTTTTATTTATCTATTGACATTTAATTTTTTTTGTGCTAAAATAGTTTGGTGTCATAGGGGTATGATGTAATGGTAACATGCCGGTCTCCAAAACCGTTCTTGAGGGTTCGAGTCCTTCTACCCCTGCCAAAACAAGAAAACACGCTTATGCGTGTTTTTTTTTGTTTTGGAAATAAAAAGGACTCGAAGCGAATGGAAGTGAATTTCGTGCCGGTGGCACGAAAGAGCCATGAGCCGGCTTGTCCGCAGACAAGGAGTCCTTCTACCCCTGCCAAATTAAGAAGCACCGCCTACATTTCGTAAGCGGTGCTTTTGCAATGCTAACTGTTTGCTTTTGGTTTGAATATTATTGCAGCAAAAAGTCCGAAAATGATTGCAGCAGCAATTCCTGCCGCACCTGCTGTCAGACCGCCTGTAAAGATGCCTAAAAATCCGTCTTCTTCAACCGCTTTTTTAACTCCTTTTGCAAGCACACAGCCAAATCCGGATAAGGGAACAGTTGCACCTGCACCGCAGAAATCAATAAGCTTTTGATAAAGCCCGAAAACCTGTAATATAACCCCTGCTACAACATATGAAACAAGAATTCTTGCAGGCGTAAGCTTTGTTTTATCAATTAAAATCTGACCGATTACGCAAATGAGTCCGCCTACTATAAATGCTTTTACAAATATCATATTAACACATCCTTTATAAATCAGTTTTGTTCGCAATGCTCACGGCATGAGCAATTCCGGGTATGGTCAATCCCTGCTGAACAGTCATTGGATTCATAAGAGCACCTGTTGCCATAACAAGAACCCTGTTCAGGCTGTTTTTCTTTAATTCCTTGAACACATACCCTGCAAATACCGACGCGCAGCATCCGCAACCGCTTCCCCCTGCATGAACATCCTGTTTATCGATATCGAAAATCATTTTTCCTGCGTCCTTGTGCTGAGTGTAGATGTCGAATCCGTTTTGATTCATAATGTCGCACAGAATATCCGAGCCGACAACCCCTAAATCTCCTGTTAGAATAAGATCATAATCCTCAGGTCTTAAGCCTGTGTCGTTAAAGTGGGTGATGAGGGTATCCGCAGCGGCGGGCGCCATTGCAGCGCCCATATTATTTATGTCAGATACACCCATATCCACAATTTTACCTGTTGTTATACTTTTTATGAAAGGCCCGTTTCCGTTTTGAGATAAAATAGCACAGCCTGTACCTGTGACCGTCCATTGGGAGGTAGGAGTTCTCTGACCGCCGTATTCAAGCGGATAACGAAACTGCTTTTCAGCGGTACAAAAATGGCTTGAGGTTATACAAAGGGTGTGGTCAGCAAATCCTCCTGCTGTTATAATAGCTCCAAGAGAGAGTGACTCTGCCATTGTTGAACACGCACCGTACAGACCAAAAAATGAAGAGTCAAAGCCCGACATTGCATAATTTGCTCCTACACATTGATTTATCAGGTCTCCGCCGAGTATATAGTCTATTTCTTTATCAGAAAGCTGTGCCTTTCTCATAGCTAATTCTGCGGCTTTTTTCTGCAATTTACTTTCTGCCTTTTCCCAACTGTCTTCACCCCAGTAGTCATCATCCAGAATATAATCAAAGTATTTATAAAGGGGGCCTTCGCCCTCTTTTTTGCCGACAATAGATGCAGTTTCGGTTATTGTCGGGGGATTTTTAAAGCTAATTGTTTGCTTTCCTATGTGCTGATTCATACAATTTCCCACTCCTTCCGTCAGGTTATAAGATTTGCATAAAATCCCTCTTTTATGCGTTGAGAAAGTGTTTTTGTTACACTATCTTCAGTTTTCAGGACGAGCTTATATAAAATCTCCGCCATTTCTGCTTTTGTCACTATATCTGTCGGCCGTAATTCTTCGTTTGGGGAATTGGTCAAAAATCCGTTTGATATAAGGTTTTTAACGCTTATTTTAGCATAGTCGGGGATTAATCTCCAATCTTGATAGTTAAGAGTTATATCACTGTTTGTTTTTCCTGAAAATGCCCTGTCAATCATAGTAAACATTTCCGCACGAGTAATGGGTGCGTCAGCACAAAAATAGCTTTCATCTCCAATTTTTTTTCCTGTTATAATTCCTGATGACCAACAGGTATATACATCTTGTCTTAATTGGTTTGAAAGAGAGTTAGTATCAGCAAAAACAGGTTTAGAAGAGTTGTTTTCGTTAGAAATTCCCATTGTCGCTGTGAGATAGCTTATAAAAAGTCCTCTTGTTATCTGGGTATCAGGGTGAAAATAATATTTTCCTGCAATTTTTTCACCCTTTATTATATTCTTTTCTGCCATTTTTTCAGCAGCATATTTTACAGAATGATTTTTCATATCCTCATAGCAAAATTTTGTTTCAGGAATATCCTCGCCAACTGTTATGCTGCATTTGGAAATGTTTGATTGTACTCC
Source organism: Clostridia bacterium (assembly GCA_045645365.1). GTDB lineage: Bacteria > Bacillota > Clostridia > UBA1381 > UBA1381 > RGIG1988. Next base: position 165,101 of record JAZRIR010000023.1, read on the forward strand.
GTTGGATGAAATTCTGTATTGAAAACTATCCGTGCCTGAAAAATTATTAAGCGGCGTATAAACAAATTCGTTATCTTGATTTACTGTTATTGTCCCGTTTGCGGGAAGTGATGTGAGTTCTATTGTGTAAGGCAACTCACATTCTGTTAAAAAATTAATTGTTGAACTCGAGTTTTTAGAAGTATCAACAGACACAAAATGCGTTCTACAAATAAAATCCGTGGTTTTTGCGTACTCTTCAAAGACATCAATTACCTCCGATGCAGACGCAGTGGAGGTAATTGTAGCGGATATTAAAATTGAGAATAATATTTTTTTCATATTATCATACCTTTCTTATAAAGTTCTGATAATATAATTTGACAAATTTGTAATTATATACTGTAATAAAATTTCCAAAAATTCTATGCAGGTATTTCCTCACTCTCTTCCTCAATTTTTTTAATAGTAATTACAACAGCACTCATATCATCCGGAGTTCTGGGATAAATTTTCTTTCGTGCATTTGCAACAATTTTTTTTGCAAGTTCAGCATTTGACCCAAATTCATCTTTCATAAGGCCCTTAACCCATTCGCCACGCATCATTCCATATCCTGCTTCACTTATTCCGTCGGATACCATAACTATCATATCATTATCAGAAAGATTTCGTGTTATATTATCCGTATTAATGCTTTCCATAATTCCTGCAGGAATGCCTTTAGATACAACGGTTTCAATATTATTTTGAATTCTTAGATAGCTTTGAGCTCCGCCGATTTTTATGAAATCGGTCTTTCCTGAGCGCAAATCAATTTCACATAAATCAATTGTTGAAAATCCTTCTCTGTCCATTTTGAGTGCGAGAGTGGAATTAATAAGATTGACAGCAATATTTTTTGAAAAACCTGCTTTCAAAAATCCTGATAATAAATCTGCGGTCATTCGTGACTCTTTTGATGCATCCAAACCGCTTCCCATACCATCGCAAAGAATAATATAATATTTTCCTTTGTCAGTTTTAAAGTGAGAAACTGTATCTCCGCATACAGGCTCAGAATCCTTTTCTTTTTGAAAAAATGCAACGTCAATGCTGAAGAAATCGTCACAGATGAGCTTATGAATGTATTTATTCTTACAATGAACTTCTTTCATTTTCATTCCCATAATGCCTGAGGCAATTTCTGCTACCTTTTCTCTGTCTGTGTCGTGGCAGAAAGAAAAGTAAACCTCATAATATCCTTCGCTGTCACGAACTACATTTAGGTCCTTGAGGAAAATGCCCTCCTTTGAACATTCCGAAATCATAAGCTTTTCTTTTTGCTCGTCAAAAAAGAAATTACCCTCAATTTCTTCGGACAGCTTGCTGATTACTTTAGAGATTTCTATATATTGGTTTGAAACCAGCTTTCGCTCTCCAAACCTGACACCTTTTTGCAAAAGGTCCATTTTGTTCATCTCATAGACGTGATTAAATTCATTTAAAAACAATTCCGGCTGAATGCATTTCTGGACAAAGACAATAGGAGCGCTTTGAGGAGTGCATGAGCCCTCTTTTTCTGTTGTATCAAGAATTGAGAACATATATTTGTAAGTATCATTAAAATTTTTCTGCCAGCAATCGTTAAATCTGTTGCAATCAGAGCATATTCTTGCAGCGGTTTCATCAAATAAGGATGCAGGTGAAAAAATATTATCTGTCCCTTTTTGAAAGGAAGATTTAAATTGACGCGCAAATTCTGCGAATGTATGAGAAAAACTGTTAAGCTCTTCGGTTATATATTCTTTAATTCTAAAGTCTTTCCTTCCTGAATCAAATCTAAAGGTATTTGCAAGAAAAATGCCTGTGTATTGATTAAATTTTACAGGTAAGAGTGCAAAAATGGAGGTCGAAATAAGAACATCTGCTACTGAGAACGGAAGTAATTGATAGTTTTTTGCAACAAGCATTGAAACTGTTACTCCGCTCATAAATCCTATTGCAGAGCCAAGCTGACCAAAGCCGTTTAATAGGCTTGCAAGAATTGCACTTATTCCGAAAATGCCTGCACACGAAAGCGCCTCAGGTGAATCTGATGCACTAACAAATCCGCATATCATTGCAAATGCGCTGGATATGGAAAAATTTGAATACATACCAAGGCACAAAATCATATATATGCTGATAATTGTCCTAATGCCTATTGAATAGGGAAGGGATATACCCGAGAGGCCCCACAGTGCAATCATAACTGTTACAACAAGGCATACTGCAGTTTCCTTAGAGCTTGGCTCGTTTCTTTTTTGCTGTTCAATCAATACGTTTAAGTTTGAAAAGACGGAGTATGAAATTGCGGCAAAAACAATTTCCAATATAAGTATCGAGAAACCTAAAATATATGTCCCCTTTACCAAAACATCCAGAATGCCGCAGAAAAAAATTGCTCCAATAGATGTGATTGTTCCAAGTGTCTTATTTTTTTCGTTTTTGCTCATAAAAATTTTGATTGCCCATATAATTAAAGAGGCAAAGAAATATTTTAGAGTTTCTGCCCCGCTTGTCAAGGACCCTAATAGTATGGAAATAACATAAAGATATGCTTTTTGAGAGCTTGAGGTCGCTGCAAGCATTACGCATCCAAATGGATTAAATCCGAGCAAAGATGCACGCTGACACAGAAAGGTGAGAGCTAAAAAAAGAGTGTCTTTTTTCTCGGGAGCACGAATTAGTGAATGGAAATTAACTTTTTGCTTTAAAATGGTTGGTTGGTTCATAAAAATCCTCCTTTGTAATTTTGGAAAGTTTTTCTATTATAGCATTGTTGATACAAATTGTATGTCACTTTGTGATGTCGAAAAATGACAAAAAATCGACTAATTAGCGGTTAATTTTCAGTTAGTTGACATTTTTATTTCAATTTATGAAAAGTTATGGTAATTAAGAATAAACACTGTTATAATTTGCTTTGGAAAAAGAATGTAAATTGTTTATAAATAGCGAAAGGATTGTTACGATTGATTAGAATAATAGTTTTTTCTGATACACATAAGAGTATTGAGCCGTGCGTACAGTTAATTAATAATATAAAGGATATTGATATGATAATTCACTCAGGTGACCATTGGAGCGATGCAAGAGAGCTTGAGGCTGTATTTCCTGATATTCCTGTAAAGTATGTCAAGGGTAACTGCGATTTTGCATTAGCACCGTTAGAGGAGCTCATAGAAATAGGAGGTAAAAAAATTTTTGTTACCCACGGACATATGTATAATGTAAAATTAGAGCATAAACAATATGAAACTATAATGAAAAGAGGTCTTGATTTGTCGGCTGATGTAGTGGTTTTCGGTCATACTCATATACCCTATAACGAGAATTTAGGAAAAATTACCATAATAAATCCCGGTAGCGTTAAATACACACGAAATTATGGAATTATTGAAATAGAAAATGATAAAATAGGAACTGCAATTCTTGACTGTTAATCACATAATGTTGAGTTTTGTCTTATTATTGACCACAATATGTTGTGTTAATGTCGAATTTTTGCAGACTAGCATAATGTTGCCAAAATGTCACACTTTTTAGAACATTCAAATGAAAAGTGTGACATTTTAATTCTAAATGGCTTAAATGCGTAAAAATATGCCACACTTACAATAAAAAATAAAGTTTTATTTTAATATCATCTGTTAATCTATCTAAACTCTCACAACATTCATTGTAATTAGTAAAAAATGGTACTATAATTATTTTTGTAATAGCTTTTGGTTCGATGTAGAGGGTGAGTAATTGTGGGAGATTATACCCTTAGGGCGTTAAACAAAAAACAAACAGGCAGTGTTGCAACTTGCAACACTGCCTGTTTGTTTGACAATAAAATATATATGTGTTAAAATATAGGAAAATGCTAAAGAGAGGAATAATGATGAATTTTGAGCATAATATAGCTATAATAGGTTCTACGGGTTCAATAGGAACACAGACGCTGGAAGTGGTTGATGCATACCCAGGAATAAAGGTGCATGGGATTTCTGCATATTCAGATATTGACCTTCTGGAAAAACAGATAAGAAAGTATAGACCGAAAATTGCAGCGGTTGTAAATGAAGATAAGGCAAGGGAATTAAAAATAAAGGTTGCAGATACTGATACAAAAATTCTTTCGGGCGATGAAGGTGTTTTAGAAGTCGCAACGGTTAACGGCGCGGATATCGTTGTCACTGCAGTTGTAGGAATATCTGGACTAAAGCCGACTATAGAGGCAATAAAACAGAAAAAAAATATTGCGCTTGCCAATAAAGAAACGCTTGTTACAGGCGGTCATATTGTCACAAGACTGTGTGAAGAATATGGAACAAAGCTTTTGCCTGTTGACAGCGAACATTCAGCAATATTTCAATCAATGCAGGGGTTTGATGAAAGGGAGATAAAAAGAATTATATTGACAGCCTCTGGAGGTCCGTTTTTCGGAAAAACAAAAGAAGAACTGTCGAAGGTAACTCTTGAACAAGCTCTAAAGCATCCTAACTGGAGTATGGGTGCAAAAGTTACTATTGATTCTTCAACCCTTGTAAATAAAGGTTTAGAAGTAATTGAAGCCAAGTGGCTTTTTGGTGTTGATGCTTCAAAAATAAAGGTGCTGGTACATCGTCAGAGTGTTGTTCATTCAATGGTTGAATATGTCGATAACGGGGTTATGGCACAGCTTGGTGCACCTGATATGAAGTTGCCCATTCAGTATGCAATTACATACCCAAAAAGACTTCCGATGAGGGACAATGAACTTGACTTCACAAAATATTCAAACCTCACCTTTCAAGAGCCTGATATGGACACATTCTATGCCCTGAGGCTTGCATATGAAGCTGCAGAAAAGGGAGGTGTTCTGCCCACTGTGTTCAACAGTGCAGATGAGGCGGCAGTTGAGCTGTTCAGGGAAGAAAAAATTTCCTACCTTGATATAACAAGACTTATAAAAGAGGCTATGAATGATATTAAGAATATAGAAAATCCATCTGTTGATGAAATATTTGCAGTAGATAGGGAAGCGAGAGAGGTTGTTAAAAGATTAGCTTTGAGGAGTTGAAAAGATGTTAACGGTAATTATTACAGTTGTTATGTTTTTGGCACTAATAACGGTGCATGAATTCGGACATTTTGTTATGGCGAAGCTTACCGGAATAAAAGTCGAAGAATTTAGTGTTGGTATGGGGCCGGGAATATTAAAAAAACAGGGACGCAAAACTCTTTATTCCTTGAGGCTTATTCCTATTGGTGGTTATTGTAAATTTGCCGATGAAGACGGAAAAAATCCCGATGCACTTTCAAAACAAAAGAAATACAAGAGATTTCTTGTGTTAATTTCAGGCGCATTATTAAATATTGTACTCGGATATATATTGTTTATTGTGCTCACATTGAGTATGCCTGTAGGAGAAGGCGGAGTCAATAAAATTAGTGTCCCTATAGTTGAAAGTGTAGTGGAAAACTCCTATGTTAAAGACTCCGGACTTATGCCGGGGGATAAGATAGTTGAAATAGACGGGCATAAAATAAGATTTTATCAGGATATTTCCCTCTATACTTCGAATTTTAATGAGGATACTGTGTCTGAAATGACAGTTAAAAGAAATGGTGAAAAAATTAAACTTTCTTTTAAGCCAACGGTCAGTGAGTCGACTTATAATTACAAGGAAGATTACATTGAGGTAATAACATCCGTAAACGGAAACGAAACAAGGGAAAATTATGAGTATTCACAAAATGTGCAAAGCTCACAAATAGCAGAAATGATTGGGAAAACCGAAACAGAGAAAAGACTTATAATCGGATTTGTACCAAAGACAGAGCCTGTAGGAATAAATAATATTTTTTCGTATTCGTTCCATTACACCGGCTATGTGGTAAGAATGGTATATAAATCAATATGGGATTTGTTAACAGGTACAGTGGGATTTGAAGCAGTTTCAGGACCTGTTGGAATTGCGAGTGTTGTGAATGATGCCGTGAATACAGGCAGCTACAGTTTTGTGAACATACTTTTCCTTGCGGCTGTAATAACAATTAATCTGGGAATATTTAATCTTCTGCCTCTGCCTGCATTAGATGGTGGCAGACTTGTGTTTTTGATAATAGAATTTTTAAGGGGAAAACCGGTGAGTGTGGAAAGAGAAGAAGCTATTCATACCATAGGTCTTATTCTCTTGATGATTTTAGGAATTTTTATTGCATTTAGCGATGTTTTTAAATTAATAAGGTGAATTTGTGCAGTGTTGTCGGTATGATGACACTGCATTTTATTTAATATTACGAAAAATAAAATATAATGAAATATTTTCTTGAAAAATCTACTTATATATGCTATGATATAAGTGGTGAAAAATTTTTGAAAAAAAGGGATGATTACGATGAAAAAAGTTGGAATTATTATGGGTAGTGACAGCGATTTACCAAAGGTAAAACCCGCTATTGATAAATTAAGAGAATTCGGTGTTCCTGTTGAGGTTCACGTATATTCGGCACACAGAACACCTGAGGCAGCAAGAGATTTTAGCGTAAATGCTAAAAATAACGGTTTTGGTGTTATTATTGCGGCTGCGGGAAAGGCTGCGCACCTGGCAGGAGCAATCGCCGCAAATACAACCTTGCCTGTTATCGGTATTCCTGTAAAAGCATCAGCGCTGGAAGGTCTTGATGCACTATTGTCAACAGTTCAGATGCCTGCAGGTATCCCTGTTGCAACAGTTGCCATTGACGGTGCGGCAAATGCGGCAATTCTTGCAATGCAGATTATAGCACTTTCTGATGATGAATTGGCAGATAAGCTTTTGGCGATGAGAACAAAGATGACCGAAGAAATTATTGAAAAGGATAAGAACTTAGAATATTGATAAAAACCTTGCGAAAGGAGAAAACATTTAAATGGGTGGTTTTTTTGGAACAGTTTCTAAACATGATGCAATAAGTGACGTATTTTTCGGAACGGACTATCATTCACATCTTGGTACTAAGCGGGGTGGAATGGCGGCTTATGACAAAGAACGCGGATTACAAAGAGATATTCACAATATTGAAAATTCACCGTTTCGTACAAAGTTTGAACACATTTTTGAGGAAATGAAGGGTAATTCTGCAATCGGTGCAATTAGTGATTCAGACCCTCAGCCACTTTTAATACGCTCAAAAATCGGGACTTATGCAATAAGTATTGTGGGATTAATTAATAACACAGAGGAATTGATTGAAAAATATCTCTTTTCCTGTGGTGGTCATTTTAATGCAATGACAAACGGAAAGGTTAATTCAATTGAGCTTGTGGCATCGCTTATAAACCAGAAGGATAGCTTTGAAGAGGGAATAGAATTTGTTCAGGAGGTAATTGACGGCTCTTGTTCAATACTTATTCTGAAAAATGATGGAACATTGATAGCAGCTCGTGACAAATTTGGAAGAACTCCTATCCTTGTTGGTAAAAATGATGAGGGATACTGTGTATCATTCGAATCATTTGCCTATAAAAAGCTTGGTTATGATGATGAAAAAGAATTAGGTCCGGCGGAGATTGTTGAAATAACCCCTGACGGAATAAAACAACTGAAAGAACCTGGGAAGGAAATGAAAATCTGCTCATTTTTGTGGACATATTTTGGTTATCCGACATCAAACTATGAGGGCATCAATGTTGAAGTGATGAGATGTAAAAACGGAGAGATATTGGCCCAAAACGATAACGCAAAGGAGCAAGGTGAAGAGATTGATTATATCTGCGGAATTCCTGATTCGGGAACACCTCATGCAATAGGATATGCAAATGAAAGTAAAATACCGTTTGCAAGACCGTTTATAAAATACACTCCTACATGGACAAGGAGTTTTACTCCAACCAAGCAGTCAGACAGAAACAAGATTGCAAAGATGAAGCTAATACCTGTTCATGAACTGATTGAAGGTAAAAATTTATTGTTTATAGATGACTCAATCGTAAGGGGCACACAACTAAGAGAAACAGTTGAGTTTTTATATGCTAACGGTGCAAAATCAGTTCATATGCGTTCTGCGTGCCCACCGATTATGTACGGATGTAAATATCTTAACTTTTCAAGAGCAACAAGCGATATGGAGCTGATTGCAAGAAAGATTATTATGGAGCTTGAGGGCGAAGAGGGATTTAATCATCTTGAAGAATACAGCGATTCAAAAACTGAACGCGGAAAGAATTTAAGAAAAGTAATTTGTGAGAAATTCAATTTCTCATCATTGGAATTCCAGACAATAGAAGGAACGATGAAAGCCATTGGAATGGATCCATGCAAATTATGCACATATTGCTGGAATGGACGAGAATAAATAAATTTACTAAACGAAAAGGAGATTTAACAATGAGTAACAATAAGTCAAGATCAGACAGCTACGCAGCAGCAGGTGTTGATATAACAGCCGGATACAAAGCAGTTGAATTAATGAAAAAGCATATTGCAAGAACAATGATTAACGGAAAGTCAGACGATATCGGTGGATTCGGAGGTCTTTTTGAACTCGATATGACAGGTATCACAAAGCCTGTATTGGTAAGCGGAACTGACGGTGTAGGAACAAAATTAAAGCTTGCATTTTTGATGGACAAGCACGATACAGTCGGCATTGACTGCGTTGCTATGTGTGTTAACGATGTTATCTGCTGTGGAGCAAAACCATTGTTCTTCCTTGACTATATTGCTTGCGGAAAGAACTATCCTGAAAAAATAGCCCAAATTGTTTCAGGTATCGCAGAGGGCTGTGTTCAGGCTGGTTGTGAGCTAATCGGCGGAGAAACTGCAGAAATGCCTGGTTTCTATCCTGTTGATGAATATGACTTAGCAGGCTTTACTGTTGGTGTGGTTGATAAATCAAAGGTTTTGGATAACTCTAAAATTAAAGAGGGCGATGTTGTTATCGCACTGGCATCAAGCGGTGTTCACTCAAATGGTTTCTCTCTTGTAAGAAAGGTATTTGATGTTGAAAATGCAGACATCAAGACACCATTGGCTGAGCTTGGCGGAAAATCAATCGGCGAAACTCTCTTAACACCTACAAAAATTTATGTTAAATCAATGCTTGCATTGTTTGATGCAGTAACAGTCAAGGCTGTTTCTCACATCACAGGCGGTGGTTTCTATGAAAATATTCCAAGAAGTATCCCTGAAGGCTTTGGTGTTAAGGTAGACAGAAGTGCTGTTAAAGTTCTTCCTATTTTCGAGCTTTTGGCAAAGCAGGGCGGTATTTCTGAGCGAGATATGTTCAACACATTCAATATGGGTGTTGGTATGACCTGCGTTGTTGACAAAGAAAATGTAGATAAGGCATTGGAAGTATTGAGAGCTAACGGCGAAGATGCTTATGTAATCGGTGAAATTGTTAAATCAGACGAAAGCGTGACAATATGCTAAAGACAAATATCGGTGTGCTGGTTTCGGGCGGAGGGACAAACCTGCAGGCTTTGATTGATGCACAAAATGAGGGTATTATTAAAAGCGGAGAAATTAAGCTCGTTATTTCAAATAAAGAAGATGCTTATGCATTGGAAAGAGCAAAAAATAACGGTATTTCGGCAAAATTCATTAAAAAAGATGCAGATTTTGAAAAAAATCTTATTTCTGCTTTAGAAGAATACAAAATTGACTTGATTGTGCTTGCAGGATTTTTGGTAATACTTAGCGAGGATTTTGTAAGAAAATACGATAAAAAGATTATAAACATTCACCCGTCATTAATTCCGTCATTCTGCGGTGACGGGTTCTATGGCTTAAAGGTGCACGAAGCAGCACTCTCACGAGGTGTTAAATTAACAGGTGCAACAACACACTTTGTTAATGAAATCACCGATGGCGGTGAAATTATAATGCAAAAAGCAGTTGAAATCAAAGACGGCGACACTCCAGAAATTTTGCAAAAAAGAGTTATGGAAGAAGCAGAGTGGAAAATTTTGCCGTTATCAGTTGAAAAAATATCTGAACAAATGAAAGGAAAATCGTTATGATTAAAGAACTTTATCAAAACAGCTATCCGGGAAGAGGAATAATTATAGGAGAAACTCCTGACGGTGAAAATGCAGTTATTGCATATTTCATTATGGGCCGTTCTTCAAACAGCAGAAACAGAATTTTTATCGAGGACGGACAAGGCATCAAAACAAAAGCATTTGATGAATCAAAAATGGAAGACCCATCTTTAATAATCTATTCTCCTGTAAGAGTTTTAGGCGATGTTACAGTAGTAACAAATGGTGACCAGACAGACACGGTTTATGATTTTCTAAAGGGCGGCAAAACCTTTGCTGACGGATTGAGAACAAGAGAATATGAGCCTGATGCACCTAACTTCACACCAAGAATAAGCGGTATGGTTGATTTATCTGACGGTTTTTCTTATAAATTAAGTATTTTAAAATATAATAACGGCTCTTGCCAGAGAAATTTCTATGAATATGAAAAGGCAACTGCAGGCGTAGGTAATCTTATTCATACTTATGAAACTGACGGAAATCCAATCCCAACCTTCAAGGGTGAGCCTAAAACAGTTGAACTCAATAACGATATAGAAAGCTTTACAAAAGAACTTTGGGAAAGTCTTGATAAAGAAAATAAAGTGTCTTTGTTTGTCAGATATATCAACTTAAAGGATAAGTCAACAAAGACAAAGATTATTAATGCAAATGAGTAAAAAAAGAATATTTCTTATATTGTTTGTCTTATGCGGTATTTGTTTGATGTTATTAGTAGCAGTTCGTATGGCACTTTCCGATTTTAGTACACAAAGATGGATTGAACATGTTGATACAAGACAATTAATGATTGAGGATTTAGAAAGTGAATATCATTTAATTGAAAAAACGGAACAGGAAATTTTGGAATTGCTAGGAAATCCCGACAAGATTGAAGAATACTCAGTTAAGGGAAATAATTATAAAAAATATATTTACTTATTAGATGAACCATCATTTGAACCAAGAAATTATTCTGTCGTTCTTGAAAATGGGAAAGCAATAAAATCAGGAACAAATTTGTATTGATAAGTGAGCTTATATTATTTAGACTAAAGCTGATAGAAGAATAGTTAGAAACAAAAAGGAGAAGTGAAAATGAACGAATTAGAATTAAAGTACGGTTGCAACCCTAACCAGAAGCCGTCGAAAATCTTTATGGACAACGGCAATGACTTGCCAATCGAGGTTTTGAACGGAAGACCTGGTTTTATAAACTTTCTGGACGCATTTAACAGCTGGCAGTTAGTTAAGGAATTGAAAGAAGCAACAGGTTTGCCTGCTGCAGCATCTTTTAAGCATGTAAGTCCTGCAGGTGCGGCTGTTGGTTTAGAGCTTTCAGATGTTTTGAAGAAAATTTACTTTGTTGATGATTTAGAGCTTTCTCCTTTGGCTTGTGCTTATGCAAGAGCAAGAGGTGCTGACAGAATGTCATCATTCGGTGACTGGATTGCTTTGTCAGATGTTTGTGACAAGGAAACTGCAACATTGATTGCAAGAGAAGTTTCAGATGGTGTTATCGCTCCTGGGTACACAAAAGAAGCTTTTGAGATTCTTTTAACAAAGAGAAAGGGCGGCTACAACATAGTTAAGATTGATGAGAACTATAAGCCTGACCCGATTGAAAGAAAACAGGTTTTTGGCATTACCTTTGAACAGGGCAGAAACGAGTTTGAAATCAATAAGTCACTTTTGGAAAATATTGTAACAGATAATAAGGAAATTCCTGAATCAGCTAAAATTGACTTGATAATTTCATTGATTACTTTAAAATATACACAGTCAAATTCAGTTTGTTACGCAGTAGGCGGACAGACAATCGGAGTAGGGGCTGGTCAGCAGTCAAGAATTCACTGCACAAGACTTGCAGGTAATAAGGCTGATATCTGGCATTTAAGACAGCATCCGAAGGTGCTTAATTTGCCATTCAGAGATGACATCAAAAGACCTGACAGAGATAACACAATAGATGTTTATATTTCAGACGAATGTGATGATGTTATCGGCGAAGATGTATGGCAGAATTTCTTCAAGGTTCGTCCTGAAAGATTGACAGATGCAGAAAAGAAAGAATTTTTAGCTAGTGTTGATGGAGTTTGTTTAGGCAGTGATGCATTCTTCCCATTCGGTGACAACATCGAAAGAGCAAGAAAGAGCGGAGTTCGCTATATTGCACAGCCGGGCGGCTCAATAAGAGATGACAATGTAATTGAAGCATGTAATAAGTACGATATAGCAATGGCAATGACAGGGATGCGTCTTTTCCATCATTAATATACGATAAGAGAAAGGAAACTTAGTTATGAATATTATGGTAGTCGGCGGCGGCGGAAGAGAGCACGCTATTATCAAAAAACTAAAAGAAAGTCCAAAGGTTGAAAAAATCTATGCATTACCCGGTAACGGCGGTATCAGCTTTGATGCCGAGTGTGTGGATATTGGTGCAAAGGACATTGATGCTATAAAGAATTTTGCAAAAGTTAACAATATTGATTTTGCGGTAGTAGCTCCTGATGACCCATTGGTACTCGGTGCAGTAGATGCTTTGCACGAAATTGGTGTTAAGTGCTTCGGCCCTGACAAAAAGGCTGCTATAATTGAGGGAAGTAAAGTTTTTTCTAAAAATCTTATGAAAAAATATAATATTCCAACTGCAAGCTATGAGGTTTTCTCGGATGCCCAAAAAGCATTGGAATATCTAAAAAATTCAACATATCCTACAGTTATCAAGGCTGATGGTCTGGCACTTGGAAAGGGTGTTATAATCTGTCCTGACTTTGAAGCTGCAAAAGATGGCATCAATTCAATTATGAATGATAAAATCTTTGGTGAGAGCGGAAACAACATAGTTGTTGAAGAATTTTTAACAGGACCTGAAGTATCAGTTTTGTGCTTTACAGACGGGAAAACGGTTGTTCCGATGGTTTCTTCTATGGACCACAAAAGAGCTCACGATAATGACGAGGGATTAAATACAGGCGGTATGGGTACAATCGCACCTAACCCTTGTTATACAGAGACAATAGCAAAGGAATGTATGGAAAAGATTTTCCTACCTACCATTGATGCAATGAACAAAGAGGGAAGAACCTTTAAGGGTTGTTTGTACTTTGGCTTGATGATAACTCCAAACGGACCAAAAGTAATTGAATATAACTGCCGTTTCGGTGACCCTGAAACACAGGTTGTATTACCATTATTAAAGACAGATTTGTTAGAGGTTATGATGGCGGTTGAAGAGGAAAGACTTTCCGATATAAATGTAGAATTCTCTAAAGGTGCTGCTTGTTGTGTTGTTATGGCATCAAAGGGTTACCCACAAAGCTATGACAAAGGTTTTGAAATAACAGAAGGAGAGCTTTCAGACAATGCAGTAGTTTTCCACGCAGGAACAAAGCTTGAAAATGGCAAGGTTGTAACAAGCGGCGGAAGAGTTCTTGGAATAACCGCAACAGCTGACACACTTGAGGCTGCAATTTCAGAAGCATACAAGGCAGTAGAAAAAGTTCATTTTGATAATGCTTTCTATCGTAAGGACATCGGAAAGAAAGCATTGGCAATCAGATAAGAAAGGATAGGACATATGGTTTACAGAATATTTGTTGAAAAAAAAGACGGATTAGCAAATGAAGCAGTATCATTATGTGATGAAATCAATAGTCTTTTGTTTATTAAATCATTGGAAAAGGTAAGACTTTTCAACCGTTATGATGTGGAAAATATTGAAGCTGAGCTTTTTGAAAAGAGTAAAAAGACAGTTTTTTCAGAGCCACAGACAGATGTTATTTATGACGAGCTTCCAAATGAGGATGCGTATGTGTTTGCGGTTGAGTATCTTCCCGGACAGTATGACCAGAGAGCTGACTCTGCGGCGCAGTGTATTCAGATTATGTCAAGACAGGAAAGACCGACAGTTAAAACTGCAAGAGTCTATATGCTTTACGGAAAGTTAACTGATGAAGACATTGCAAAAATTCAGAAGCATGTTATAAACCCTGTTGAATCAAGACTTGCAACACTTGATAAGTTTGATACACTTGATATTCCTTACGAAATTCCGACAGAGGTTGAAACTATCGACGGATTTATCGACCTTGACGATGACGGATTAAAGACACTTTTGGAAAAATTGGCATTAGCTATGGATTTTGATGACATCAAGTTCTGCCGTGACTATTTTAAGGGTGAGGAAAGAAACCCAACTATCACCGAAATCAGAATGATTGACACATATTGGTCAGACCATTGCCGTCACACAACATTCTTAACAACTATTGATGATATTACATTTGAAGATAAAATTCACGAGGATGCATATAACAGATATATAGATACAAGAAAGAGCTTAAACCGTACAAAACCGCAAAACCTTATGGATATTGCAACATTAGCGGTTAAGGCACTAAGAAAGAACGGACAGCTTGCACGTCTTGATGAATCAGAAGAAATCAATGCTTGTACTGTTAAAATTACAGTTGATGTCGAGGGCGAAAATGAAGAGTGGTTATTACTATTTAAAAACGAAACTCATAATCACCCAACAGAAATCGAGCCTTTCGGCGGTGCTGCTACATGTATTGGCGGTGCTATTAGAGACCCACTATCAGGAAGAGCATATGTTTATCAGGCAATGAGAGTGACAGGTGCTGCAAATCCTTTAGTGAGCGTTGAGGACACAATCAAGGGTAAGCTCCCACAGAGAAAAATTGTTACAACTGCGGCTGCAGGTTACAGCTCATACGGTAACCAGATTGGTCTTGCAACAGGTCAGGTTGATGAAATTTACCACGACGGCTATAAAGCCAAGAGAATGGAAATTGGTGCAGTTGTTGCGGCAGTTCCTGCCCAAAATGTACGAAGAGAAGTTCCTGCTCCCGGTGATGTTGTAATTCTTTTGGGCGGAAGAACAGGACGTGACGGCTGTGGCGGTGCAACAGGTTCATCAAAATCGCACAAGCTTGACTCTTTGGAAAAGTGCGGTGCCGAGGTTCAAAAGGGTAACGCACCAGAAGAGCGAAAATTACAAAGATTATTCAGAAATCCTGAAGCATCAAGACTTATCAAAAGATGTAACGACTTTGGTGCAGGCGGTGTGAGTGTTGCTATTGGTGAATTGGCAGACGGTTTGGACATTGATTTAAACAAAGTACCTAAAAAGTATGACGGTCTTGACGGAACAGAATTGGCAATCAGTGAATCGCAGGAAAGAATGGCTGTTGTTGTAGAAGAAAAGGACGCAAAGAGATTTTTCGAGCTTGCTAAAGAAGAAAATCTTGAAGCTACAATCGTTGCAACAGTTAAGGCTGACCCAAGACTCACAATGACTTGGAACGGCAAGAACATATGTGATATAAAGAGAGATTTCTTGAATTCAAACGGTGCAGAAAAGCATATTAACATAACAATATCCAGAGCAGAAGACTTTACAAAGACAGTAAGCGGAAACTTTGAAGATAAGATGAAAAATCTTGCAACTGATTTGAATGTTTGCTCAAAGAGAGGATTAGCTGAAAGATTTGACTCAACAATCGGCTCAAATACAGTACTGATGCCGTTTGGGGGAAAGTACCAGATGACACCTGCGCAAGCCATGGCGGCTAAAATTCCAATGCTTACAAAGGAAACAAAGACCTGTTCTGTTATGGCATGGGGATATAACCCATTCATTACAGAAAAGAGTCCATACCATGGTGCATATCTTGCGGTTATGGAATCTATTGCGAAATTGGTTGCAACAGGTGCTCCGCTTGACGATTGCTACTTAACATTCCAGGAATATTTTGAAAAACCGGGAACAGACCCTAAGAGATGGGGAAAACCTTTAGCAGCATTACTTGGTGCATTTGAAGCACAGATGGATTTGGGCTTTGGCTCAATCGGCGGCAAGGACTCAATGAGCGGTAGCTTTGAAAATATTGATGTTCCGCCAACACTTGTTTCATTTGCAGTAACAGTTGGAAATACTGATGATATAATTTCACCTGAATTCAAAAAAGCAGGCTCACAAATAAGATTAGTAAGAGCAAAACTTAACGATAAAGGTCTTCCTGATGCAAAGGATTTCCTAGAAACTGCGAAAAAGATTTCAGAACTGGTTAAGGAAAAGAAAGTCATTAGTGCATATACACCTGTTATCGGCGGTATCGCTGAAGGTCTAATGAAGATGACAATGGGTAACAGAATAGGCTGTGAAATTGAAAATATCACAGAGGACGAATTGTTTGGATATTCATATGCTGCTTATGTGTTGGAAACAACTCCTGATTGCGATTTTGGTGAATTAATCGGTAAAACAGTTGATACGTTCACAATTTCAGTAAACGGCAATAAGGTTTGTATGGCTGAAATTGAAAAATTATATGAAGATAAGCTTGAGCCAATCTTCTCATGTAATATTCACCAGAAGGGTGAAACTCCAAAGACAGTAAGCTATAAAGCCGAAACAAGAGTTTCTCCAAAGATTAAGGTTGCAAAACCAAAGGTATTAATTCCTGTATTCCCCGGAACAAATTGTGAATACGATACTGCAAAACAGCTTGAGCGAGCAGGGGCAGAGGCTGAAATATTTGTTATAAACAACTTAACTTCACAAGGTGTTTCTGATTCGGTTGAAGCATTTGCAAAGAAGATTAAAGAGTCGCAGATAATATTTATACCTGGTGGATTCTCGGGCGGTGACGAGCCTGACGGTTCAGGTAAGTTCATCACAGCATTCTTCAGAAACCCACAAATTGCAGAGAATGTAAATGAGCTTTTGAAAAACCGTGACGGTTTAATGGCAGGTATCTGTAACGGATTCCAGGCACTTATAAAACTTGGTCTTGTACCTTTTGGTGAAATAATTGATGCAGATGATAAATGTCCTACATTGACATTCAATAAAATCGGCAGACACCAGTCAAGACTTGTAAGAACAAGAATTGCATCAAATAAGTCACCATGGCTTGCGGGCACACAGACAGGCGAAGTGTATACAGTTGCAATTTCTCATGGTGAGGGAAGATTTATCTGTAATGATGAGTTGATGAATAAGCTCATTGAAAACGGGCAAATTGCAACGCAGTATGTTGACCTTGACTCTAATGCAACAAATGATATAAGATTTAATCCTAATGGCTCGGATATGGCAGTTGAGGGTATTACCTCGCCTGACGGAAGAGTAATTGGTAAGATGGGACACTCAGAAAGAATAGGAGATAATCTTTACAAAAATGTTGACGGAGTGTATAATATCAATATGTTTACTTCAGCAGTAAAATACTTTAAATAATCAGGAGGAATAACGAAATGGCAAAGTACTACAATGAACCATCAAGAACATTTAGCGAATATTTGCTGATACCGGGATATACATCAGAGGATTGTATTCCTGCAAATGTATCATTAAGAACACCATTGGTAAAGTATAGAAAGGGAGAGGAAGAATGCCCTATTTCTTTGAATATTCCCTTGGTTTCAGCTATTATGCAGTCAGTATCAAACGATACATTGGCTATTGCATTGGCTAAAGAAGGCGGAATGTCATTTATTTACGGCTCACAGTCAATCGAAGACGAAGCCGCAATGGTTGCAAGAGTAAAGAACTATAAGGCAGGCTTTGTTGTGAGCGATACACAGCTTTCACCAACAAGCACATTGGCTGATGTTTTGGAGATTGTTGAAGAAACAGGACATTCAACTATAGCAGTAACAGATGACGGTACTGCAAACGGAAAGCTCTTGGGTATCATCACAAGCAGAGATTACCGTGTCAGCAGAATGAGCACAGATATCCCAGTAACAGAGTTTATGACTCCGTTTGAAAAGTTAATAACTGCTCCTGAAAAAACAACTCTAAAGGAAGCAAATGATATTATCTGGGAACACAAACTAAACTCTCTTCCTATTATAAATGATAAGCAGCAGCTTTTGTATTTCGTATTCCGTAAGGACTACACAAGCCACAAGGAGCATCCTAATGAAATCCTTGATGCAGGCAAGAGATATATGGTTGGTGCAGGTATAAACACACTTGACTATGAAAAGAGAGTTCCTGCATTAGTTGAAGCAGGTGCGGACGTACTTTGTATCGACTCATCGGAGGGCTACACAATCTGGCAGAAGAGAACTATTGATTTTATCAGAGAAAAATACGGCGATAAGGTTAAGGTTGGAGCAGGAAATGTAGTTGACAGAGAAGGATTTATGTTCCTTGCAGAGGCGGGTGCAGACTTTATCAAGGTTGGTATTGGCGGAGGCTCAATCTGTATTACCAGAGAAACAAAGGGTATCGGCAGAGGTCAGGCAACTGCAGTTATTGAAGTTGCAGCGGCTCGTGATGAATACTATGAAAAGACAGGTATATATATTCCAATCTGTTCCGACGGCGGTATTGTTCACGATTATCATATGACACTTGCACTTGCAATGGGTTCTGATTTCATTATGCTTGGAAGATACTTTGCTCGTTTTGATGAAAGCCCGACAGAAAAGGTTATCATCAATGGAACTTATGTTAAGGAATACTGGGGCGAAGGCTCAAACAGAGCGAGAAACTGGCAGAGATATGACCTTGGCGGAAAGTCAAAGCTTTCATTCGAAGAGGGTGTTGACTCATATGTAACCTATGCAGGAAGTCTTCACGATAATGTTGCAAAGAGTTTGTACAAGGTTAAATCAACAATGTGTAATTGCGGTGTTACTAATATTCCTGATTTGCACAAAAATGCCAAGATGACTGTTGTTTCATCAACAAGTATCATCGAGGGCGGTTACCACGATGTAACATTGAAAACTGCTAACGCAAAAATCTAAATATAAAACTAAAGCGACTGCCAACAGAGCAGTCGCTTTCAACATAAGAAGTTGTTGCACACAAATGTGGGAAATTAAAAAAGTGTGCAACCATAGAGCTGCACACCAAAAAATGTCAGCTCCAATTATTGTCACATAATTGTGTTTCATTGCGTTCCGAAAATCAAACGAATGGAGAGCTGAACATTTTTTACAATGTCAGTTTCGTTATAATTTTGGAACACAAAAAACACATACGCAAGGCGTATTAGAGCAAGATAAAAATGAAACACATCAGCAGAGCTGAAGCATTATGTGACATTATCATTATATCAAAGTATTCTATTTTTTACAAGGTTTTTTGATAAATTCCTATATTAAATATCGCAAAATATTACTTTTTTCGACAAAAAACGGAGAAGTTTATCTCTTCTCCGTTAATTCTTTGATTACTTTTCAATCAATGCCTTAGTATCAAGAGCAATCATCAATTCTTCATTTGTTGGAATAACAAGAGTTTTAACAGTTGCATCATTTGCACTGATATCTGTTGCCTTACCTCTTATCTTGTTAGCTTCTTCATCAATCTTAATTCCCATAAATGATAAGCCATCAACAATTTCCTTACGGCAGTAAGCATCGTTTTCACCGACACCTGCTGTAAATACAACTGCATCAACACCGCCCATAGCTGCAGCATAAGAGCCAATTAGCTTTTTAACACTATAGCAGAACATATCAAGTGCAAGCTGAGCTTTGTCATTTCCTTCAGATGCAGCCTTAGCTAAATCTCTAAAGTCGCTTGAAACACCTGAAACACCGAACACGCCTGATTTCTTGTTCATTAAAGCGTCAACTTCTTTTGCTGTCATTCCTTCATTTTCCATAATAAAAGTAACAACTGCAGGGTCCATTGAGCCTGTTCTTGTACCCATTACAACACCATCAAGCGGAGTGAAGCCCATTGATGTGTCAACACACTTACCGCCGTCAACGGCAGATACGGATGAACCGTTTCCAAGGTGACAGGTAATAATCTTTAAATCTTCGATTGGCTTTCCTAACATTTTTGCGGCTTCAGCCGATACAAATCGGTGGCTTGTTCCGTGGAAACCAAACTTTCTGATTTTATACTTTTCATAATATTCATAAGGAAGTGCATACATAAATGCTTTCTTAGGCATTGTCTGGTGGAATGCTGTATCAAATACTGCAATCTGTGGCACACCAGGCATAATCTTCTGGCAAGCCTCAATACCGATGAGGTTTGCTGGGTTGTGAAGAGGTGCAAGTGGTGAACATTCTTCCAATGCTTCCATAACCTTTTCATCAATAACGCGTGAGTCTGCAAAAGTCTCACTTCCGTGCACAACTCTGTGACCTACAGCATCAATTTCGCTCATATCAGCGATAACTCCGCATTCAGTACATACAAGTGCGTCGATAACCATTGAGATTGCATCTGAATGGTCTTTCATATCCTTTTTGAATTCTTTTTCAATACCTTTAGAAATATTCTTGTGAGTTAATTTTGAATCAGCAATACCGATTCTCTCACACAATCCCTTTGCCATAACATTCATTGATTCCATATCAATCAACTGGTACTTCAATGATGAACTTCCTGCATTAATAACTAAAACTTTCATAATAACTTTTCCTTTCCTTAAAATTAGTGTCTATTCTGCAAGAGTAGAGAAATTGGATGCAGATTGCTGTTTTGCAGTCTTGGTGCCATACTCTTGTATTGCCCAAGGCAAAAAACTGTGATATGCGCCAATTTATCTGCTCTTTTTTATGCTTGTGCCTGAACACATGTTATAGCAACAACACCAACGATGTCGTCTGCTGAACAACCTCTTGAAAGGTCATTGATTGGCATTGCGATACCCTGAGTAACAGGACCATAAGCCTCAGCCTTTGCAAGTCTTTGAACCAGCTTATAACCGATGTTTCCTGCGTCAAGGTCAGGGAATACCAAAACATTTGCCTTACCTGCAACAGTTGAACCGGGAGCCTTTGATTCGCCGATTGATGGAACAATAGCAGCATCAAGCTGTAATTCTCCGTCAACATTCAAATCAGGGTTATTTGCCTTACAGATTGCAGTTGCCTCAACAACCTTGTCAACATCTGCGTGCTTTGCACTTCCCTTTGTTGAGTGTGAAAGCATTGCAACATAAGCTTCCTTTTCAGCTAACAATTCAAATGATTCTGCAGAACAAGCTGCGATTGCAGCCAACTTTTCAGGGTCAGGATTTTGTTCCAAACCACTGTCTGCAAAAATAAATGTTCCGTTTGCACCAAATTCGCAATCAGGCACAACCATCAAGAAAAATGCTGATACAAGCTTTACACCAGGCTTTGTTTTGATAATCTGCAAGCTTGGTCTTAGTGTGTTTGCTGTTGAGTGACAAGCACCTGAAACAACACCGTCTGCATCTCCTGCTTTAACCATCAAACAAGCATAGTACATATAGTCGCCCAAAGCTGTTTTCTTTGCCTCTTCATATGTCAAGCCCTTAGATTTTCTCAATTCTACAAAAAGATTAAGATATTCTTCTGTCTTTTCATATGTATAAGGATTAATTATTGTTGCCTTTGAAACATCATATCCCTTACCAAACTCCTCAACTTCTTCAGGAGTACCAATGATGATGACATTAGCAATATCCTCTTTTAAAATCTTTTCAGCAGCTTCATATATTCTTGAATCCATTGATTCAGGCAATATAATTGTCTTTTTGTCTGCTCTAGCTCTCTCTTTAATTCTGTCAATAAATGTAGCCATTTTTCTTTTCTCCTTTGCTCACATAAATTATTACATAACTATACAACATACATTATATACCAATAATTTTAATTTTACAAGTGTTTGGAATAAAAAAATCAAATAAGGGATGCAAAATGCATCCCTTATAGTTCTCTTGCGTTGACAGAAAAATGCACATACTTATCTGTAACATCGAAAATCAGCAATTAAATTTGATTTTGTTGTTCTTCAATAAAGTCTTTTTGTGCAAGCATTTTTTTAGTACATTTAAATAAACAAATAGGACCTGCCAACGGAACCATTATATACAAAAGTAAATATTTAATTGATTTGTCAGGAACAATATCCTCAAAAAGTTTATAAATGCATATGTATTGGCATATTTGCCATGCTACTCCACACAAACAAACAACAATCAGGCACAAATAAGATAAAACAAAAGAAATAATACTCATTGCATCAGGAACATTTCCATAACCTGAACTGTATGCCAAAGCAAAAATTGATAATAAAAACCATACATAAACGAAAACAAAACCACCTGCCAAGACTATTCCAAGAATAAGCAAAACCTTGTGCCAATTTTTTCTGTGACCAATTTTTTCATCAATTCTATTCGTAATTGAACCTAAAACCCAACTGCTTGCAACAGGAATCCATGACAGCCAAGAATTTTGAATATTTTTCTTCCTACCTATCTGATGAAGTGAATATGCTGTCAAAACATAATCAGTAATTGCAATTCCTAAAATCACAAGATACAATAAAAGCATAAAAATCGTAAATAAAACAACTGTACTATTCATAAAATAACCCCCTTTTTTCTTTAGTATACTACATAAATCATAACCAGTCAATATCTATTAATAATTAACGGTAAACACATTGACATCAAAATATGATATGTGTATAATATATGAAGAATAATTATAAAAGGAAGAAAACAATGATAAAAGCAGTAATTTTTGATTTAGACGGAACAGTTTCGGATACAGTATCAACAATCGCTCATTTTGGAAATATGGCTCTGGAATATTACGGATTACCACCAATAGATACAGAAAAATTCAAATACTTTGCAGGTGACGGCAAGGTGGTTCTATTGCACAGAATGTTGGAATATCACGATGCTGATACTGAGGAAATGTTTAAAAAGGTTGAGGCTAAGTACGACGCAGAATATGAAGCAGACCCAATTTATATTACAAAACCCTTTGACGGAGTTATAGATGAGCTTAAAAAATTAAAAGAACGCGGTATAAAGCTTGCAGTTTTATCAAATAAGCCTGATAATGTTACTGTTATGGTTGCCGGACAACTATTTGGAGATTTATTCGATATAGTTCACGGAAAAAGGGAAAATATACCCACAAAGCCTGACCCAGAGGGAACAGTTATCTTGATGGAGGAATTGGGAGTTACCAAAGATGAATGTGTTTTTGTAGGGGATACCAATGTTGACATCTTTACCGCTAAAAATGTGGGTATGAAATCAATAGGAGTTTTATGGGGTTTTCGTGATGAAAAGGAGCTATCAAGCGCAAAAGCCGACTATATTATTGAAAAAACTGATGAAATTTTTAATACAATTTTAAAAATAGAAAATGAGCAAACAAGAGAAAAATAGAGAAAAACAGAGATTGGAAGAGATTTAAAAAACTATTTTAAATTTTTGAAAAAAAGTGTTGACAACCATAAAAAAAAGTAGTATCATATCTCTTGCAGGTTTGATGAATATTAGTCAAACGAATTCTAATTACTATTAATAAGGAGGAAATTTCAATGAGCAGCTATTTGGCAAAGCCACAGGAAATTAACAGAAAATGGTACATCATTGATGCACAGGATAAGCCTTTGGGCCGTGTTGCAGCACAGGCAGCAAGCATTTTGAGAGGTAAGCACCTTCCAACTTTCACACCTAACGTTGATTGCGGCGACCATGTTATTATCATAAACGCAGCAAAAACAGTTTTGACAGGTAACAAACTTAATCAGAAGGTTCGTTACTATCACACAGGCTGGGTAGGCGGTATTAAGGAAATCCACTACAATAAGCTTATGGCAGAAAACCCAGAAAAAGCTATTATGTACGCTGTAAAGGGTATGCTTCCAAACAACACTATTGGAAGAAAGGCTATGACAAGACTTCGTGTTTATAAAGATGATCAGCATGAACACGCAGCTCAGAAGCCTGAAAACTGGAACGGAGAAATAAAGTAAGGAGGATTTTAAAATGGCAAAAGAACAGTACTATGGCACAGGCAGAAGAAAGTCTTCCGTTGCAAGAGTTCGCCTGGTTCCTGGAAACGGAAATGTTACTATTAACGGAAGAGATATAGATGATTATTTTGGTCTTGACACATTGAAGGTTATCGTTCGTCAACCATTGACTTTGACATCAACTATCGCTAAGTTCGATGTTATCGCTAAGGTTGAAGGCGGCGGCTTCACAGGTCAGGCTGGTGCTATCCGTCACGGTATAGCAAGAGCTTTGCTTGAGGTTGATTCAGATGAATATAGAGCAACTCTAAAGCAGGCTGGTTTCTTGACAAGAGATTCAAGAATGAAGGAAAGAAAGAAGTACGGCTTGAAAGCAGCTCGTCGTGCACCACAGTTTTCAAAGAGATAATTATTTGTTATCAATTATCCCACAACTTCGGTTGTGGGATTTTCTTTTTTATGAATTTATCTTGACAATCTTTTTTTATGGTGGTATAATGTTTTCAAATTTATTTTTTGAAGGTAATTGATATGAACTTAGCTCTATTGAATGCAAGTAAATATTTCTTTAGCTTTAGCGTAGTCTTTTATTTTGGCTATGCTTATTTGGCTATGAAAAAGTTATTTGTGAGAGTTTAAGTTTTAAAGATTATTTTATGGTAAAATAGTATTTTAAAGCCTCACTTGTAACGCTGCGAGTGAGGCTTTTCTGTTTAGAGGGGATGTTTTAAATGTCAAACAAATTAGAAGAGGCAAGAAAAATCATAAACGAGGTAGATTCCAAAATGGCGGAATTATTCCAAAAAAGAATGAAAGCTGCCGAGATGGTTTATGAATACAAAAAGGAATACGGATTGCCCATTTTAGATGAAAAGAGAGAGGCTGCAGTTATTGAAAAGAATGCGGATTTAATAGAAGATGATGTTATAAGGGAATATTACATCGACTACATCAAAAATTTGATGTCGGTTTCGAGAGCTTATCAATATCGTATGCAAAGTGGATTAAAGGTTGCATATAGCGGAGTTGAGGGTGCATTTGCACATATTGCGGCAGGAAGAATATTTCCTGACAGTAACAGAGTTTCATACAGGGATTTTAAGTCGGCTTATGAGTCTGTTGTGAAAGGCGAAAACGATGTAGCAGTACTCCCGATAGAAAACAGCTATGCAGGCGAAGTAGGGCAGACTATTGACCTTATTTTCTCGGGCGGACTTTATATAAACGGAATTTATGAGCTTGAAATTCATCAGAATTTATTAGGTGTTGAGGGTGCAACTGTTGAGGATATAAAAAAGGTCATAAGTCATCCTCAGGCACTAGGTCAATGCCATGAATATATTAAGCTTAGAGGTTTTGAAACAGAGGAAGCAAATAACACAGCATATGCTGCAAAAGCTGTCGCAAAAATGAATGATAAGTCGTTAGGAGCTATTGCGAGTGTAGAAACTGCAGAGATTTACGGGCTTAAGGTTCTGGAAGCAAACATCAATAAAAGCGGAGAAAATACCACTCGCTTTGCGGTGTTATCAAAAGTGCAGTTAAATTCTTCCTGTCTTCCGAATTCCGTTTTGATGTTTACGGTTAAAAATGAGGCAGGCTCTCTTGCAAATGCTATAAGTATTATAGGAAAATACGGATATAATATGACCGCACTAAGAAGCAGGCCGCTCAAAAAACATTCGTGGCAGTATTATTTTTATATAGAAATTGACGGCACAACAAATACCGATGACGGTAGGAAAATGATAGAAGAATTAAATAAAGAATGTGATAAATTAAAAATTGCGGGTTCTTTTGCTCCGCACAGCGAGATATAGATAAAAAGAGGCGAAGACAGAATGATAGTAGATGTAAGCAAAAAAATATTAATAGTTGGACTTGGTCTTTTGGGAGGAAGTTATGCAAAGGTATTGAAACGATTTGGGTTTCATATCAGTGCCATAACTAAAGAACAAAGTTCAATAGACTATGCAATACAAGAACAAATCATTGATGAGGGCTCGACAGAGCTCGATGAAAAAATGATAGGTGAGGCTGACCTTGTTATATTTGCACTTTATCCACATATATTTGTGGAATGGATTGAACAAAATCAGGGGCTTTTAAAAAGCGGTGCATTAATAACAGATGTAACCGGTGTAAAGAAAAATATTGTTTATAAAATTCAGGATATTTTAAGGGACGATGTGGAATTTATTGCCGCACACCCAATGGCAGGACGAGAGGTTTCAGGAGTTGAAAACAGTACAGACAAGATGTTTATAGGAGCGAACTATATTGTCACCCCGACTGATAAAAATACCCCTGATGCAATAAATACATGTATGGAGCTTGGAAGACTGCTCGGTTTTTCAAATGTCACCACACTCTCGCCTGAAGAGCATGACAATATGATAGGATTTCTTTCTCAGCTTACTCACTGTATTGCTATTACCCTTATGACCTGCAATGATTGCGAAAATATGGAGAAATTTACGGGTGACTCTTTCAGGGATTTAACACGAATTGCACGGATAAATGACCTTATGTGGAGTGAACTTTTCGTATCTAACAAAGAGTCACTTCTAAATCAGATGGATATGTTTATGGATAAGTTTAAAGAGTTAAAAACAATGCTTGAAGAAGAGGATATTGATGGAATGAGAAGAATGATGCGCCATTCAACCGAGAGAAGAGCATTATTCGATAAAAAATAATATTGGAGGAAACAAAAATGAATATGGATTTCAAACGCAAATTACCAATACCTATGGATATAAAGACGCAGTATCCGTTTACGCCTGAGCTTGAGGCTATAAAAGTAAAACGTGATGAGGAAATAAAGGCAATTTTTGAGGGTAAAGATGATAGATTTATTTTAATAATTGGTCCATGTTCGGCGGATAAAGATGACAGTGTGATTGACTACATTTCCCGTCTTAGAGGAGTGCAGGAAAAGGTTTCGGACAAAATTCTCATAATACCGAGAATTTATACAAATAAACCACGTACCACAGGTGACGGCTATAAGGGAATGCTTCATCAACCTGACCCTAACAAGAGAGAGGATATGTTGAAGGGGGTTGTAGCAATCAGAAAGCTGCACATCAGGGCAATAGAGGAAACGGGCTTTACCTGTGCCGATGAGATGCTGTATCCTGAAAACTACAGATACCTTTCGGATATCTTGTCTTATGTTGCAATCGGTGCAAGGTCTGTTGAAAATCAAAAGCACCGACTTACAGCAAGCGGACTTGACATTCCTGTTGGTATGAAAAATCCTACTGCAGGCGATATTTCGATTATGATGAATTCAATTACTGCCGCTCAGCACTCGCACACCTTCATATACAGAGGCTGGGAGGTAGAAAGCCACGGCAACCCTCTTGCTCATGCAATTTTGAGAGGATATGTAAATAAGCACGGTCAGTCAATGCCTAATTATCACTACGAAGACCTTATTCATCTTAGTGAATCCTATGAAAAATCAGGCTTAAAAAATCCTGCAGTTATAGTTGATACAAACCATGCTAATTCGGGAAAAAAATGGATGGAACAGCCAAGAATTGCAAAAGAGGTTCTTCACAGCTGCCGTCATTCAGATGACATTAAAAGAATTGTGAAGGGTCTTATGATAGAAAGCTATATCGAAGACGGTGCACAAAAGTCAGAGGAGTGTATTTACGGAAAATCTATAACCGATCCTTGTCTTGGCTGGGAAAAGACAGAAAGACTTATTTACGATTTAGCAGATACTCTTTAATTTTTTAAAAGCCAAAATCTCTGGATTTTCCGGAGATTTTGGCCTCTAATTTACAGTTTGTTCAAAAAAATTTTACATAAATAACATATACAGTAAATAATTTAATGTTATAATGAATT
Organism: Clostridia bacterium; assembly: GCA_045645365.1. GTDB lineage: Bacteria > Bacillota > Clostridia > UBA1381 > UBA1381 > RGIG1988. The sequence continues at coordinate 192,712 of JAZRIR010000023.1, forward strand.
CATAAAATGGACAGAAAAATTTTGAGGAGGAAATCAAGTTGAAACTAACGAGGCGAAAAGTTGCATTTATAACTGCATGTATGATTTTTTTGTTTACAATATGCAGTTGCGGGAAAAAAGAACAGGAGACAATTTTAGAGACTGATGTAGTTATGTACGGTGATATAAAATCAGTCACAACAGGTCAGGCGGCAGTTGAGCCTTACGAAAGATATGAAATTATTTCTATGGTCAGCGGAGATATTGTTAAAAGTTCGTTCGATGTTGGTGACGAAGTCGAGGAGGGTGACATACTTTATCAGTTTGATACGAAAGATGCACTAAAGAGTATAGAAAGACAGGAAATTTCCTTAGAGCAATCAAAAAACAATCTTAACAACGCAAGAAGTGATTATTACGAGGCAAAAGAAAAGTTGTCTGTTATTGCTCCGTGTGACGGAATTATCTCAGGTTTGTCAATAAAAAAGGGTAATGATGTTTCGAACAATCAGCAGATTGCTACAGTTGAAAATATTAATGATCTTGAGGTTTCGTTGCCGTTTACAGCTGAACAGATTGACAGAATATACGTGGGACAAAGTGCAAATGTATCGAGTTCTGTACATATGAGTGTGGTAGAAGGAACTGTTTCATCTATAAGCAGCGGCTCAAACACACAGGATAACGGCTCACAGACATATAATGTCACAATAGAACTTAAAAATCCTGGTGCATTTACCGAGGGATTGATTGTCGGCGGAGAAATTATGGGAATGCAGAGCCCCGGATACGGCACAATCAAATATGCAGAGAGTGCAACAGTTAAGGCGGAGGTATCGGGAACTGTTATGGCTTTAAACTATTCAAACGGGGATTTTGTAAAAAAAGGGACAGTAATTGCAACTGTTTCATCAGATGCAGTGTCACAACAGGAAAGAAGTCTGACAAGCAGTGAGCTAAATTACAGAAGTGCACAACTTTCAATGTCGGAAACGAGGGACAGTCTTGACGATTATTCAATTACATCACCTATTAAAGGAACGGTAATAACCAAAAATGCAAAAGCAGGGGATACAATAGACAGGACAAATTCGTCAACACCCCTGATGGTAGTAGCAGATGTTTCAAAACTGAAATTCAGTATGGAAATTGACGAGCTTGATATAAGCACGGTGCATGAGGGTCAGGAGGTTGACATCACTTGCGAAGCATTACCCAATGAAAAGTTTATGGGTAGAATAACAAGTATTTCGGTTGAGGGTACTGCAACAAACGGAGTAACTACATATACAGCTGAGGTAGTGATCGATGAACCGGGTAATTTAAGACCGAGTATGAACATAGATGCAAGTATAATAATAGAATCAGCAGAAAATGTTTTAATCGTTCCGAATGAAGATGTTAAGAGAATTATGGGAGTTTCTTATGTATTCTTAAAGGATGAAACAGGAAAAAGAGGGGCAACTGAAGAAGACTTTATGAAAGCAATGCAAGGAGGAAAAGCCCCGATGTTATCGGATGGAAAGGGACAGAAAAAAGAACAAAAGAGTATGCTGCCTGAAGCACCTGAGGGATATGTGATTGCGATAGTTGAAACAGGGATTTCGGATGATGATAATATAGAAATTAAAGGCGGACTAAAGGAATTTGATGAAATTAAAAGGCTTACTTCACAGACATCCTCGTCAAACGGCATGATGGGAATGATGGGAGCGATGCACGGCGGAATGGCGGGCGGAGCAATGCCATCAGGAAACAGAATGCCTTCCGGTGCAGGAATGTCGGGCGGTATGAGGTAATGGTATGATAAGGCTTGAAAATATAAGAAAGATATATCCTATGGGAGATTCTGATGTGCACGCATTAGACGGAGTCAGTCTGCACATTTTGCCCCACGAATTTGTAGCAATAATAGGTCCGTCGGGCTCAGGGAAGTCAACGCTTATGAATATGATAGGTTGTCTTGATGTTCCGACTGACGGAGAATGCTGGATTGAAGGTATTGCGGTAAGCAAAATGAAAGATAATGAGCTTGCAGATTTAAGAAATAAGAAAATAGGTTTTATATTTCAGCAATACAATCTTCTGACAAAGCTTTCTGCACTTGAGAATGTTGAATTACCTCTTATATACAGAGGGCTTTCTCAGCAGGAAAGGTCGAAAATAGCAAAAGATGCCTTAAAAAGAGTGGGATTAGAGGATAAAATTCATCATAGACCGTCAGAGCTTTCAGGCGGGCAGCAGCAGAGAGTATCGATTGCAAGAGCACTATCGTCAAAACCATCGCTTATCCTTGCTGATGAGCCGACAGGTGCGCTTGATTCAAAATCGGGTATAGAAATTATGCAGATGCTACACGGGCTTCATAAAGAAGGAAACACAATAGTAGTTATTACACACGATTTGAATATTGCAAAACAGGCTGAGAGAATTGTTACAATAAAGGACGGAAAAATTGTTTCTGATGAAGACAATTCCAAGGATAGAAAAGAGGCGGAATTATGAGAGTTTTAACTAAGCTTAATCAATCCGTCAAAATGGCTGTAAAGAGCATTCTAGGGAACAAGGGCAGGTCGGCCTTAACAATGCTTGGTATTATAATAGGAGTAAGCTCGGTAATATTGTTGACAGGAATAGGAAGCGGAACAACAAAGGCTATAACTGACCAGATTTCCACAATGGGAACGAGGCTTATAACCGTAAACTTGGGCAGACGAGGCTCGACCAGAAGTATTAAGTATGATGATTTATCTGAATTTGTAAGGGAAAATTCACATTTTTTCTCAAATATTACCCCGTATATTTCGGGATATGCACAAGCCAAGCTTGGAAGTGAGAATTTTCAGACATCATTGGATGCGGCTAATGCACAGTATGAAAGCATTAAAAATGTTGAGCTGATAAACGGAAGATTTATCACCGACACCGACTGCGAAAATCGTTCGTATGTAGCTGTTGTGGGTACATATATACAAAAAGAATTATTTGGCGGAATGAATCCTGTCGGTGAGACAATCAAATTAAACGGAAAACAGTTTAAGATTATTGGTGTCTATGAGGAAACTGCTGACTCCACGGAAAATTCGCAGGATAATAAGGTGACAATACCATATACAACCGCAATGAGATTTTTAAAGAATAAAACTATTTCGACATACTATCTTGAAGCTACAGATGAGGATGTTGTTGATTTTGCAGTAAGTTCGGCAAAATCATTTCTCACCAGAAGATTTGGCTCTGACTCGGGATTTACGGTAACAAGTGTTTCTGCCATCATTGATACTATGAATGAAATTCTGGGAATGATGACAACAATGCTTGCAGGAATTGCGGCTATTTCGCTTATTGTAGGCGGTATAGGAGTAATGAATATTATGACGGTAAGTGTGAGCGAAAGAACAAGAGAGATAGGTATTCGTAAAGCCATTGGAGCGAGAACGACTGATATATTGCTTCAGTTTTTGATTGAGTCAGTTCTGTTAAGTGCAATAGGTGGAGTTATTGGTATATTGGTGGGAATAGGGCTTGGACCTTTAGTAAAATCTTTGATAGGATTAGAATTTGCAGTCCAGATGAATATGGTGTTAATATCATTTGTTTTCTCTGCGGCGATAGGAGTGTTTTTTGGAATAGCACCTGCTAAAAAGGCAGCAAAGCTTCATCCGATTGAAGCATTGAGAGCAGACTAATGGAAAGGAAATATAAAATGAAACTACTAATAAGAATAATAAGCATTGTTTGTGCTATCAGCGTCGTTGCTTCCGTGCTGACGGTGTCGGCAAAACAAATTGATTACAAGGATTTAAACCCTGATTATGAATGTTATCATCCTGTTATGCGACTTAGTGATTCGGAGGTCATAAACGGCTATGAGGATAATACTTTCAGGCCATGGAACAATGTCACAAGGGCGGAATTTTGTAAAATTGTTGTGGCAATGATGGATAAAACCCAAGAGGCAAAATCGATTTCAGCCCTGTCTGCATTTGATGATGTAAACAAGGTGAAGTGGTGTATTCCGTATGTCAATTACCTGACAAATAATAACATCATAAAAGGCTATGCTGATGCCACATTTAAGCCAAATAATATAATAACCTATGCTGAGGCAGTAACAATTCTTTTAAGAACTTCGGGCTACAACGAGGATGCGGTAGGATATAGTTGGCCTGCAAACTACATAAATAAGGCAGAAGATTTGAAAATTGCAGGGAATATGAAGTTTTCTGCAAATGATTGTGTTACAAGAGCTGCCATGGCAATAATGGTGGATAATGTTATGTTCACAAATGTTAACGGAACAACCGATATCACTCCTGTTCGGGCAACAAAAAACTACACCCTGGAGGATAAATACCTCGAAGGAATTGCAATTGACTATGATGATTTAACAGTCTACAAGGATAATAAGACTGTTACGGTTGCAGATATTGAGGTGAATGATGTTGTTTACTATAACACACAGACAAATACAATGGATATTTACAATAAAAAGGTTACAGGTATATATAAAGAGGCAATACCTTCAAAATCTCATATTGAGAGTGTTAATGTAGGGGGAAATGTTTATAGTATAAATTCAAAAGTAAGCACATCAAAGCTTGATGCATCACAGGGTAGCTTTGAAATTGGTGAAAGAGTTACACTTTTGCTTGGTAAAGATGACGAGGTTTGTTTTGCAGTGGAATTGAGTGAAACCAATCCATTTGACTATGGTATTCTTTTGAAAACATATAAAGAAACATCAACCAGTGGCAAAAATGAGGGTTCAAGCCAGACTATGGCCAGCATTTTTATGGCTGACGGAAACACATATGATTATGAGGTTTCAAGCAACTATAAAGGCTATGAGGGTGATTTGGTAAAGCTTAGCTATGATGATGAATATGTAACATTAACAAAGGTTTCTTCTTCAGAGATTTATGGAGATATTGACTACAACAAGAGGACGATAGGCGGTAAGACACTTTTAAGAGATGCCGTTATTTTCAACAGGCTTTCCGATGAGGATGACAGCGATGTGCAGGTGGAGGTCGTTGATTTCAACACTATGGGAACAAACAATATTTCAATTAATCAGCTTGTGACATCGGTAAGTGCTAACGCTTTTGGTGATATACTGGTTATGTATGTGTGTGATTTGCCAAGCTCATATCAGTACGGAATGTTCAGAGAGTATGAGAGTATGGGAGATGGGTCGACAGGTATTTATACAATCTTTACTGATTCCAATACCAATTCATATCAGAGCGATATAAGGGCAAGCGTTTCAGGAGCGGTTAAATTTAAGGTATCAGGCGGAAAAATAACGGATATAAAATCGCTTAACAAAATTTCGTCTGCAAATTCTTTGGGTGCTGTTGAGGGCGGAAGAATTATGATAAACTCCACTATCTATGATATGGACGACAATGTTGAAATTGTAAACATAACAAGCGGTACCTCACTAAAGACGATGTCTGTAAATGAGCTTGCAAACAGTAAGATTTCCGGAATTACTCTTTATTCCGATAAATCCAAGTCGGACGATGCGATAATAAGACTCATAACCGTAACATTGAAAAAATAATTTATGACCTGTGGTTTCTGCCACAGGTTTTTTTTGTTAAATTTATTTGACATTACTGTCTTTTTTGTTGATTTTATTCTATAAAGATAGTATAATTAGATGTATCCTATAAAAAAGGAGAGAAAAAATGAAAAAAATAATAATTTTTATACTCACATTTGTTATTTCAATGCAGACGGTTGTGATTGCAGAAAATGGAGTGAGCTGGAGCTTTGAGAACGGAGTTCTCACGATGTGGGGAAATTGTGAAATGGAGAATTACTCCAATTCTTCAAAAAGGCCTTGGGATAAGCACATAAAGGAAGTAAAAAAGCTTATTATAAAAGAGGGAGTGACTTCAGTCGGAGATTGGAGTTTTGCGAACTTTGAGGCCCTAGAGGAGGTACAGTTTCCGAATTCTTTAAATACTATTGGACAAAGAGCATTTTATAATTGTTCAAATATTAGTTACATAAAACTGCCAAAAGGATTAAAAACTATAGAAAACGGAGCATTCAACAGTTGTATTGGAGCTGTCAGGGTAAGTATTCCTGAGGGCCTTGAGAAAATTGGAAATTCTGCATTTATGAACTTGCCTAAAGTACCTGTTATAACAATTCCGCAAGGTGTTGAGCATATAGGAATGTGGGCTTTTATGGGGTGCACATCACTGGAACAGCTTTATTTTGAGGGTGACGTTCCTCAATATATCGGGGATTTCTGCCTGGCTGACATTCATGATGATTATGTCCTTTATTATTCAGTTGACCATGGAGCTGATTGGCAGGAGTTTAAAAAGGTTGGGGAAGAAAGAATTTTTTGGTATAATCCAAAAGAAAGAATACCTGTTTATCTTAATAATTCCGAAATATGCTTTGACATTGACCCGATAATAATTGACGGAAGAACGCTTGTTCCGCTAAGAGATGTTTTTGAGGCTCTTGGTGCAGTTGTTACATGGAACGGAGAAACAGAAACTGCAACTGCCCAAAAGGGAGAGATAATTGTAACTGTACAGATTGGTGCAGACACAATGCGCAAAAATAATCAGATTATAAGTATTGATGTCCCTGCAAAGCTTTATCATGACAGGACGTTTGTACCTGTGAGAGCTGTTTCAGAAGCTTTGGAGGCTTTGGTTAAGTGGGACAATAATGAGCGTGCAGTTTATATAGAAATGAACTGAATTACTTGACAAACTTTTGCATTTTAGATAAAATATGTTCATTGTGAAAAAAGGAGAATGATATAATGGAAAATTTTATTGAAATAATCCCTAATATTATTATGTGGATTATCGGCGGAGTATTGATTTATCTGGCAATTAAGAAGGATATGGAGCCGACATTGTTGTTGCCTATGGGCTTTGGTGCAATTCTTGCAAATATTCCTGGTGCTGACCTGGTTGGGCCTGAGGGCGCGTTAACAACACTTTACAATGCAGGTATAGCAAACGAGCTGTTCCCATTGATCCTATTTATCGGAATAGGCGCTATGATAGATTTTGGACCATTGTTATCAAATCCTAAGCTTATGATTTTCGGCGCGGCGGCACAATTTGGTATATTCTTTACACTTTGTCTTGCATCAATGTTTTTTGATATTAAGGATGCTGCTTCAATTGCTGTAATCGGTGCGGCTGACGGACCTACATCAATCGTTGTTGCAGGTAAGCTGGGTTCGCAGTATCTTGGTGCGATAATGGTTGCGGCATATTCATATATGGCGTTAGTGCCTATCATTCAGCCGCCTGTTATTAAGCTGTTGACCACAAAAAAGGAACGATTGATAAGAATGGAATATGAGCCGTCATCGGTTTCCAAAACCACAAAAATTCTTTTCCCAATCGTACTCACATTAATAGTTGGTGTGGTTGCACCGGGCTCTGTTTCATTGATAGGCTTTTTGATGTTTGGTAATCTTATAAGAGAGTGCGGGGTTTTGAACAGTTTATCAGAAACTGCTCAAAAGGTGCTTGCAAATCTGATTACTATTTTCCTTGGTATAACTATTGCAACACAGATGCAGGCTGATAAATTTCTGCAGGTTAATACATTGATAATTCTTGGACTTGGATTATTTGCGTTTATTTTTGATACTGCAGGTGGTGTTATATTCGCAAAATTCCTTAATTTATTCCTGAAGAAAAAGATTAACCCTATGATTGGTGCTGCAGGAATTTCAGCATTCCCAATGTCAGGCAGAGTTGTTCATAAAATGGGCTTGGCAGAGGATAATTCCAACTTCTTGCTGATGCATTCGATGGGTGTTAATGTATCAGGACAGATTGCGTCTGTTATTGCGGGCGGACTGATACTTAATTTCTTCCTATAATTTTGTGACAGGAGTGAACATATATGTTTGAACCAATGAATTTTATTAAAAATCTTGTTTATATGGGCAAAGGTATGTTAGGAATTATGGCTATAATGGCTGTAGTTATAATTACCGTAGTAATTTTGAACAAAGTATTTTCGTCAAAAAACCAGTAAAGTTGGATTATGCTGGATTTTGTCAGATTATCTTGATTAATTAATATTTTGGATAAAATTTAAAAGCATATTGCAATTTTTGTGATATTATGATATGATATAGTTTGATTATGATTTTTTTTGGGGTGATTTAATTGAACGAACAACTTAACCTTATATCCATTATAGATATATTGCTTAGAAGGTGGACTGTTATTTTACTGAGTGCCATTTTAGTTGGCATTTTTTCCTTTGTCTATTCAGAGGTATTTATTTCTCCTGTCTACAGTTCTAATGCATCCCTGTATGTAAACTCAAACAAACAGAATATAAGCGAAGATGTTTCAACTGCGACATTGTCCTCGTCAAGACAGTTGGTTATGACTTATGCTGAAATTCTTAAAGCAAGGACATTTCTTGAGGTTATCGCTACAGATTTGGATGGTAAGTATACAGTTAACCAAATTAAGAATATGATTACCATGGAAGCCTTAAATGAAACAGAAATTTTATCTATTACTGTTAAGGGTACAAATGCTAATGATGTATATAAGATAACAAAGAGTATTGTTAAATATGCTCCCGATGAGCTTATCAGAGTGGTTGAAGCGGGTTCTGTTAAAGTGCTTGACGATGCAAGCGAAACAAAGACACCTGTTTCTCCTAACATTAGAAATAATACATTTATAGGTGTATTTGTGGGTATGTTACTGGGTTCATTAATTATTGTTGTTCTTGAGTTGTTTGATACAAGAATTAAAAACGGCGATGAAATCAGCCATAGATATAAAGAACCGCTTTTGGGTGAAATTCCTTCGTTGATGGCCCGTGGGAACTCATACTCGTCCGGTTATTCTTCATACGGATACAGTGATGGTAAAAGGGGGAGAAGATAATGGCAGGGAGATTGAAGAGTTATATTGGAAAACTTAACGAAATAAAAGCAAATTTCAGAAATTCAGAGACTCAACAGGCTGCTATGGAAAGGGCAGGAACACTCCTGTCAAAAGAGTCGGGTTTCATTATAAATGAAGCGTATAAGGCGTTGAGAACAAATGTCATTTTTGCGTTGAGCAACATTGATAAGAGATGTAAAAAGGTTATTATAACAAGTGCCAGCCCCGGTGAAGGTAAAACAACAACTTGCCTTAATCTTTCTATTGCTTTTGCTCAGACAGGTTCTAAGGTGTTGCTTATTGGCGCGGATTTGAGAAAACCCAGAATTTACAGACATCTTGGACTTGAAAGACAAAATGGTCTTTCAGATGTTTTGTGTGGGTTAATTGAAGTTGAAGATGCAATAAGAAAATGTGAAGACTATGGAATTGACTGTATAACAGCGGGACAAATCCCTCCAAACCCTGTGGAATTGCTGGCTTCGCCTAAAATGGGTGAAATACTGGAGAAACTTTCTGAGAGATATGATTATATATTTATAGACACTCCGCCTGTCACCATTGTGTCGGATGCTACTGCAATGTCAAAGTATACTGATGGTGTTATTGTTGTCGTAAGACAGAATTATACTATCCACGAAACTCTTGAAAAAGCACGCACTACTCTTGATTTTGCTGAAGCAAAAATTCTTGGATATATTCTCAATGATGTAAATAATGTCACAAGCCGTTACGGTACTTATAAGAAGTTTGGATATGCATATGGCGGAAGGTCAATTAAGAGTATGTTAGGTAATTATGGTTATGGCTACGGCTACGGATATGGCTACGGCTACGGTTATGGATACTCTGATTCTAAATCTGATTCAAAACAGACAGAAGTTGATAAATATGTCGGTAAAGATATAGAATATGATATTGAAGCGTTAAAAGATGACGTATCAGCCGGTGCTTTTGAGGAAATTAAAAATAATAAAAAAGACAAAAAGAAAAAGAAGAGATGATGTTGTAATCCCTGTTTGAAAAAACAGGGATTATGTATTTTATAATAGAAAAATGAGGTATTGTTTTTTTGATATAAATATTAAAACATACTTGACATTAGGTTAAATTTGTGTTATACTATAAAAGCAGTTTAGACGTGACAGAGTATTTATATATCGCAGGGTAGAGCAGTTCGGTAGCTCGTCGGGCTCATAACCCGGAGGTCGTCGGTTCAAATCCGGCCCCTGCACCCAGTTTAGCACTTGCTTTGGCAGGTGCTTTTTTGTTTTAGGTTATGAGACCGGCGAGCGTAGCTCGTTGGGTTAGCGAAGCATAAAACAGTTCAGTGAACTGTTTTTGCGAGCGATGTCGCCCAAAGTGCGAGTTTTGGAACGAGAGTGAACAAAACGACACACGACGGCGACTGGCGCTTTAGCGATAACCCGGAGGTCGTCGCATCATACCGGCCCCTGCACCCAGTTTAGCACTTGCTTTGGCAGGTGCTTTTTTATGCATATTACACACTATAAATTATTTAGTATTGACAAACAACTCAAATTAGGATAAAATAATATTGTCAAATTTCGACAAAATTTTTTAAGAGGTGATTTGAAATGAAGTATTGCAGTACATGCGGAGCAGAGATTAACGAAGGAGCCAGTGTATGTGTAAAATGTGGCTGTGCCGTTCAAAACACGAATGCGCCGGTTGGTCAGCTAAAGACTAACAAAGGATTGGCTAAATTTATATTTTTGTCAATTATTACTTTTGGGATTTATGGTCTTGTGGTTATGTCATCTTTGAGTAATGATATAAATATTACTGCAAGTAGGTATGACGGCAAAAAGACAATGCATTATTGCTTATTATTCTTTTTAATTGCCCCAATTACACTTGGAATTGCCTACATTATTTGGTTCCATAAAGTATCAAACAGAATAGGAAATGAACTAAAGAGAAGAAATATTTCATATAATTTTTCATGTGCAGATTATTGGCTGTGGAATGTAATTGGCAGTATAATAGTGGTTGGTCCGTTTATTTATTATCATAAATTGTTTAAAGCGACAAATCTTATCTGTGCTGATTATAATGTAAAAGGATAATTTATTTAATTATCTATGGGTAGGAAGGTTTGGTTGTTACTTCTGATTTCAATATATTTTTTATTCGCATATGCAATGTTAGACTATTTTAATACAACTTGTGTGTTTTTAAAATTTATTGGAATTCCATGTCCGGGGTGTGGCATGACAAGGGCTTTTATATCTCTTATAAACTTGGATTTTATAAAAGCTATAAAATATAATATTGTTGTATTTTTCATGCCGTATATATTTATGTATATTTTTCTGGACTTCAAGAACAAAATCCATAATATTTTTTTAATAATAATTGCTGTAATTGCAATTATTAACTGGTTAATCAAAATAATTTTATATATTTAGGGAGGGCAAAAAAATGTTTTGTAAAAATTGTGGAAATGAAATGAATGAAAATGCAGTTGCTTGCATGGCTTGTGGCTTTGCAAAAGGAAATGGGGAAAAGTTCTGTGCTAATTGCGGAAAGGAAATCAACCCAGGAGCAGCAATTTGTACGAATTGCGGTGCCAGTGTAAAAGCAGTAGCCAGTGTTAATGGAGAGCAGAAGTCAAAATTAGTTGCTGTATTATTAGCTTTCTTCTTAGGAAGTTTAGGAATTCATGATTTTTATCTTGGATACAATAAATATGGTATAATCAAAATTATTTTGACTGTTTGTACAGGTGTCGGCGGTGGAATTTGGGCATTGGTTGATTTTATCAGATTGTTGACAGGCTCTTTAAATACTGATGCAAATGGCGTTGAATTGAAAAAAGAATTCTAATTTAAAAACAGATTGTTCTAAAATTCAGAAAAAGACATCTTTTGATGTCTTTTTTTGGTTTTCCTTTGTTTTCGTTGTAATTTTTTGTTTTTTTCTTTTTTTGCTTTGGAAACTATTGACTTATATGAGTTTTTAGTGTATTATATAAGTATATGATTAGGAGGGTTAGAAATGAAAAAAGTTTATACTGCTGAAATTCCAAAATCTGACCGTATTCAAAGACTTATTGATGACCTTTATTCAGGAACGCCTACTATAGAATCTACGCGTGCTGAAATAATTACCGATAGCTTTAAAAAGACGGAAGGAATGTCAATTTATCTTAGAAAATCAAGAGCATTCAGAGCTTTAGCCGAGAATTTGCCTGTAGTCATTCGTGATGATGAGCTTGTTGTCGGATGCAACTGTTTTGCTCGCAGAGGATGTCCTACATTCCCTGAGTTCTCAAATGAATGGCTTGAGGAAGAATTTGATACTATAGCAACACGTAGTGCTGATGCGTTTTATATATCTGAAGAATCGGCTAAAAAGCTGAGGGAAGTACATAAGTATTGGAAGGGTAGAACAACAAGTGAGCTTGCTACTTCATATATGACACCTGAGACGCTCACAGCGATTGAACATAATATATTTACTGTCGGAAACTATTTTTATAATGGTATCGGACATGTAAGTGTTGACTATGCAAAGGTGTTGAAAATCGGATACAGAGGTATTTATGAATACGCAAAATCCGAGAGAGATAAGTGCAATGTATATGACAGCGATTATGCAAAAAGACATGCATTTTTGACATCTGTTATGGAAAGCTGTGAAGCAGCTGTAATATTTGCGCAAAGATATGCAAAAGCTGCTTATGATATGGCTACTGAATGTAGGGATGAAAATAGAAAAAAAGAACTTTTGAAAATTGCAGAGGTCTGCAGTAAGGTACCTGAAAATGGGGCAGAAAGTTTTTATGAAGCTTGTCAGTCATTCTGGTTTGTTCAGTTACTTATCCAGACAGAGTCAAGCGGACATTCAATATCTCCGGGACGATTTGACCAGTATATGTATCCATACTACATAAAGGATATAGAAAGCGGAAAAATTACGCGTGAAGAGGCGCAGGAATTGATTGACTGTGTATGGGTTAAGCTAAACAGTCTTAACAAGGTGCGTGATGCATTGTCAGCAGAAGGCTTTGCGGGATACAGTATGTTCCAGAACCTTGTTGTAGGCGGTCAGGATATTAATGGTGTAGATGCTACAAATGATTTGTCATATATGTGTATAAGTGCATCGATGCACGTTAATTTACCACAACCATCACTTTCAATGAGAGTTTGGAACGGAACTCCTCACGAATTGATGACAAAGGCTGCTGCACTTACTAAAACAGGTATAGGCTTACCTGCATATTATAATGATGAAATTATTATTCCTGCTTTGATTTCAAGAGGACTTTCATTACAGGATGCAAGAGATTACTGTGTAATCGGATGTGTTGAACCTCAAAAGGGCGGAAAAACAGACGGTTGGCACGATGCAGCATTCTTTAATATGCTAAGACCATTGGAGCTTGTATTCTCTAATGGTGTGGACAAGGGTGTACAAGTTGGTTTGAGAACAGGTGAGCTTTCAGAACTTGATACATATGAAAAATTCTTTGATGCTTACAAAAAGCAGATGGATTATACAATCAAATTGATGGTAAATGCAGATAATGCAGTGGATGAAGCACATATGGAAAGATGTCCGTTGCCATTTGTATCTTGTATGGTTGACGATTGTATTAAAAAAGGAAAGTCAGCTCAAGAGGGCGGTGCTATTTATAACTTCACAGGACCTCAGGGCTTTGGTATTGCCAATGTTGCAGACGCACTTTATGCGATTAATGAATTGGTATATAAGACAAAGTCTGTAACACTTTCTCAGTATGCTGCGGCATTGAAAAACAATTATGGTATGCCATACAGCAGTGCCTATGCTAAAAATCTTACCGTTGATGTGGTTAGGGAAATTGCATCAAGGGGACATAATGTGACAGAAGACCAGATTTCTGAAATATTTATTCAGATAATGGAAAACAATATTGAAGAAAATAAGAGGAATGAGTATAAGTCATTATACGAAAAGATAAAATCACTTCCAAAGTTTGGTAATGATATTGAGGAAGTTGATAAGTACGGACGAGAAGCTGCTTATGCATATACAAAGCCTGTTGAAAGATATGAAAATCCAAGAGGCGGTAAATATCATGCAGGTTTGTATCCTGTATCAGCGAATGTTCCGTTAGGTTTGCAAACAGGTGCAACTCCTGATGCAAGACTTGCCGGAACACCTATTGCAGACGGTGTTTCTCCTGTGGCAGGAAGCGATGTCAGCGGTCCTACTGCTGCTGCAAACTCTGTAGCAAAGCTTGACCATGGTATTGCATCAAACGGTACATTGTTCAATATGAAATTCCATCCTTCTGCGCTAAATGGTGCATCGGGAATTGAAGGCTTTATTGCACTTATCCGTGCATTCTTTGACCAGAAGGGTATGCATATGCAATTCAATGTCGTAAGTCGTGAAACATTGAGGGATGCACAACTTCATCCTGAAAACTATAAGAATCTTGTAGTACGAGTTGCAGGTTACAGTGCATTGTTTACAACACTCTCAAAGTCGTTGCAGGATGACATTATCAACAGAACAGAACAAAGTGGATTTTAATAACTAAACCGAGGAGGACAAAAATATGTTAGTTAATATGAATGAGGTTTTAAGACCTGCAAAAGCGAACAAGTATGCAGTTGGACTTTTCAATGCTGTAAACCTTGAGCTCGCACGTGGTATCATTGCTGCTGCAGAATCAACAAGATCACCAGTTATTATGGGTACAGCTGAAGTGTTGTTACCATACGGACCGTTAGATGAGGTTTCATACTATTTGATTCCAATGGCTAAGAAGGCATCTGTGCCTGTTGTTGTACATCTTGACCACGGTTTGACTTTTGACACTTGTGAAAAAGCACTTAAATTGGGCTTTAGTTCAGTTATGTACGATTGTTCAACAGATACATATGAAGAAAATGTAAGAAAGGTTAAGGAAATGGCTGACCTTGCACATTCTTACGGTGCAACTATTGAGGGTGAGCTTGGTCATGTTGGTGACAACGAAGGTTCAGCAGAAGGAAGCTCACACCTTGCAGATCCATCAAAGTATTTTACAGATCCAAAACTTGCGAAGGACTTTGTTGAAAAAACAGGTGTTGATGCATTGGCGATTGCCGTAGGTAACGCACATGGTGCTTATAAATTACCTCCAAAACTCGATTTCCAGAGAATTCGTACTATTGCAAAGACTGTTGATGTTCCGTTGGTTCTTCACGGTGGATCAGGTCTTACTGATAACGATTTCAGACAGGCAATCAAAGATGGTATCAGTAAGGTTAATATTTTTACAGATATCAATGTTGCTGCAGTTGAAGCAGAATTCAAGAAGTTCCAGAGTATGGATAAGGGTGTTATTGACTTGATTCCTGCTGCAGTAGAGGCTGTTAAACAAGAAAGTATGAAGAAAATGAAGCTATTCAGCAGTGACGGAAAAGCCGGTGTTGACACATCATCAATTAAGCTTTCTGCTGAAAATATTGAATTAGTTGCAAAGCTTGTTGAGGCTGAAGTTAAAAAGTATTTTAATAAATAATATATTTATAAAATTTAATGGCAGACGATAATGTCTGCCATTACTTCATATTGAAGAAATGTCAATAAATAAACGGAGGTGGAGTTTGTGAAACTTGGAGTTTTGGTTTTATTGACCGATGATGTTGAAGATGAGATTAAAAAAGTATATGATTTAGGATTTAAATCTTGTCAATTATGCTCTACAGTGCCTGAACTTTTTACTGAAGAAATGGCACAGAGGGTAATTAAAGCGACAAAAGAGTATGATGTTGAAATTTCGGGTTTCTGGTGCAGCTGGTCGGGGCCTAGGGTGTGGGATTTTTACAGTGGTCCGCAGACATTAGGTATAGTTCCTGTTGAGTATCGTCATAAGAGATTGGATGAGTTAAAGAAAGGTTCCGAATTTGCTAAAATGGTTGGAATTCCTCAGCTTATAACTCATGTCGGTTTTATTCCTGAAAATCCAGGCTCATCAGAATATAATTCATTAATACCTGCAATCAAATATATTGCTGAATATTGCAAGAATAATGGTCAGAAATTTTTATTTGAAACGGGACAGGAAACACCTGTAACATTAAGAAGAGCTATAGAAGATGTGGGGACAGGAAATCTCGGTATTAATCTTGACCCTGCCAATCTTATCCTTTACGGAAAGGCTAATCCTGTTGATGCTCTTGATGTGTTTGGCGAATATGTTATGAATACTCACGCAAAAGATGGTATGTATCCCACAGACGGCAAAAATCTTGGGAAAGAGGTTCCTATCGGTGAGGGTAAGGTTAATTTTCCGACATATATCAGGCGACTTAAAGAAATTGGATATGATGGTTGCTTGACCATTGAAAGAGAAATTTCGGGTGAACAGCAGATTGAGGACATTAAAAAAACAAAAACATATATCGAAAAAATTTTGAATGAAATTGAAGGAGAGGAATACTTATGTTAAAGTATGCCATTATAGGCTTTGGAGGTCTTGGTAAGGTTCATTTTGGAAACAAAGAGGTAATTGAGGAAAGGACAGGTGCAAAATTAGTTGCTATATGTGATATAGAGCAGAGTGCATTTAATACCTCAACTTCAACAAATCTTGGAGATGACAATACTGTATTGGACTTTTCAGGCTTTAATCTCTACAATGATGCGGGTGAAATGCTTGAAAAGGAGGATATTGACTTTATCATTTCTGCACTTCCAACATATATTCATGAAAAATACGCAGTTATGGCTATGGAAAAAGGTATTAGTGTATTTTCTGAAAAGCCGATGGCTATTAATTATGAGCAGGCTAAAAATATGCTTGATACTGCAAGAAAAAATAATGTTAAGCTTATGATTGGTCAATGTGTAAGGTACTTTGGAATATATGACTATATTAAAAAACTTGTTGACAGCGGTGAATATGGTAAGGTTGTTGACGCTGAATTTTACAGATTCAGCACTCCGCCTCGTTGGAGTTGGCAGAACTGGTTTATGGACGAAAAACTTAGTGGTGGAGCTGCACTTGATATGCATGTTCACGATGTAGACTTTATAAATTATGTGTTTGGAAGACCTAAGGCAGTTTGTTCAACTGCGACTCATTTTGTGACTAAGTATGACTCTATTCAGACCATATATTTCTATGATAATGTTACAGTTACAGCAAAAGGTGCTTGGGGTTATGCGGATACATATTTTTTCCATCCGGAATTTCGTGTAAGATTTGAAAAAGCTACATTGGAATTAAATTCAAAGGGATTTTTATGTTATTTAAATGAGGGAGAGCCTCAGAAAATCGGTCCATTTAATGTGAGTGGATATGTTGAAGAGGTTGTTGATTTTATCAACTGTATTAAAAACGATACGGAAAGTAAAATTAATCCTCCGGAATCATCTCTTCAGACTATAGAAATAGCACTTGCTGAAAAGAAATCTGCCGATTTAGGCGAAATAGTCAAGTTATAGATATAAAAATGCAGAAATATGTTGACATATTTGAAAAATTGATGTAAAATAGTTGTTGACCCAAAGAAACTGTCAGAATTTCTAAGACTGGCGGCGGAGGGTACTCCGGAGAATCTCAATAATGAGTGCCGAAGGTGCAAAACCGATATGTCGGTTGAATCTCTCAGGCAAAAGGACGGAGCAGACTTTTTAATAATGAAATTTTGTCTGCATGTCAATTCCCGGAGCCACCAAATTAATTTGGTGGCTGTTATTATTTTTATAAGAAGGGTGGACACACACATGGAACAATTTTTAAACACACTGGCACAGTATAATGATGTAGTTAATACTTTTGTATGGACTACATTAGGTCTTGTACTTTTGTTATTTACAGGTATTTTGACAACTGTACTCACAAAGTTCTTCCAGGTTACTCATATTGGACACTGGTGGAAGAACACAATCGGAAGCTTATTTAAAAAGGATGTAATTTCACATTCAAAGGACAAGTCAATTTCGCCTTTCCAGGCGCTTTGTACAGCTTTGGCTGCAACAATCGGTGTTGGTAACATAGCGGGTGTTGCAACTGCTATTTGTCTCGGCGGACCTGGTGCAGTATTCTGGATGTGGGTTGCAGCATTCTTCGGAATGATGACAAATTATTCTGAAAATGTTTTGGGTATTTACTACAGAAGAAAGAATAAAGAGGGTGAATGGTCAGGCGGAGCTATGTACTATCTCCGTGATGGTCTTGGCTCATTCAAGGGTTGTAAGCAAATCGGTAAAATTCTTGCTGTAATATTCTCAATTTGTACGCTTTTGGCATCATTCGGTATCGGTGCTATGGGACAGATTAATAAGATTGTTGTTAACATTGAATCAGCTTTCAGAATTGATGCATTGGCAAATATCACACTTTATGAAGGTGTTAGTGTATATTCAGTTGTAATTGGTGCTATATTGGTTATAATTGCAGCTATTATCACATTGGGCGGTTTGAAGAGAATTGCAGCATTTGCTGAGAAGATTGTACCATTTATGGTGGTATTGTTTGTTGCAGGAAGTGTTGTAATTGTTGGTATTAACTATGCAAATATCGGAGCTGCTTTTAAAGCAATATTCCAGACTGCATTCACACCTATTGCTGCTGTCGGCGGTATTACAGGTTCAATAATTAAGCAGGTTATGGTACAGGGCTTCAAGAGAGGCGTGTTTTCAAACGAGGCAGGTCTTGGTTCATCAGTTATGGTACACTCAAACTCTAACATTAAAGAACCTGTTAAGCAGGGTATGTGGGGTATATTTGAGGTTTTTGCAGATACAATGGTTGTATGTACAATGACTGCACTTGTTATTTTAACATCAGGAGTTATGCCTGATTTGTATGCACCTATAGGCACATACACAAATGACGCAACAATGGTTGCACAGGCATTTAACGGAGTGTTCAGTTTTGCAAATATTGGTGAAAAGTTTATTGCTATTGCAATCTTGTTGTTTGCTTTCACTACTGTACTTGGTTGGGACCACTATGGCTCAAAGGCTTGGGAATACCTATTCGGAACAAAAACTGTTAAGGTATATAAGGTTATTCACCTTGTTATGATTATGTTCGGTGCATTGTTGACATCTTCACTTGCATGGGATATTTCAGATACATTTAACGGGCTTATGATGATTCCTAACCTTATCGGTGTTATAGCTCTTTCAGGACTTGTTTGTAAGATTACAAAGAACTATATTGACAGAAAGATTAAGAAAAAAGATGTTAAACCAATGCTTTCTGCTTTTGAAGATATACAGGCTGAGCACGAAAATGATTTAGACTAATACATAAGAATGCGGTGTAAAATTTACACCGCATTCTTTATTTTTTAAAAAGTTTTGAAATTACATTTCCCATAAGCTTTGCACTGTATATAGCCTCATTTAGGGTATTTCCGTTTGAGCCCACTTCAATGATAATTGAGCCTTTAGAGAGTTGTTGGTTAAACCGTTCGCTTCTTAAATTTATCGGTCGCATAAAGCCAGGATACATTTCATTTGCCTTATTTTGAATTTTTACTGCAAGCCTCATATTCTCCTGCCAGTTATCGTGGGTAAGCTCGGAATTTGTACCGACTACAAACATACATTGAGCAGTTTTATTCCCATCAACTTCGCAGGCGACCTTTACCTTAGTTCCGTCTTGTCGGACAATTCCATCACGGTGGACATCCAATACTATTTTAATTGACGGATATTTTGATAAATTATTTAAAACTGTTGCCTTGCATCGGTCATATGAGCCGTTGTATGCAGGGAAATCGTGTACAGTTGTGTCGTGAATTGTTTTAATTCCTCTGTTATTTAATACCTCGGCTAAAGCATTTCCAACAGCTATCATATTTTTTGCTGAATCTGTGCTTCTGTCGCTGTCCGAGGCAGTATATTTTGTTTTTCCGCTGTCGGTATAGCTTTCTGTGGTGTGTGTGTGTACTATTAAAATCTGTGGCTCATCGGAACCAATCTCAAATGAAAGCGGCTCATTTAAGAGTTTATTAACATCTACACTCTTTCCCGAACTGTTTGAAATCGACATACCTTTTGCAATGGATACTTCCTGAATGGGAAGTTCTTTTTCTTCCTGTTTGGCTTCCTCTTCTTTAATTTTTTGAGGATATACAATTTCGGAGGAGTCGGTTGTGTTTCTTATTTCGTCGAAGTGTGGTGAATAATCATATAAAATTGTGCTTGGATTTGACGGGTCAAAGCCTATTAAACTGCACAAAAAATCCTTTATACCGAATTTTGAAGGTACTTCCTGATTTAATTCTGACGAAATCATTATGTTGTGAAAATCATCTGTTGAGGTATATTGATTTTTTAGTTCTTTTTCGGAGCTCATCAGTAGAAAAATAAACACTATAAATAGCAGTATTAAACATACTGAAAGTAAAATTGTTTTTTTAGTAATTATAAGAGTTTTAAAGTGTTTGCCAAAAGCATATTTCATAAATTCTTGTCCTCATTTTAGTGTTTATAATAAATTTATTCCTACCGACATCAATTTATTACTTAGGGCATATATTTTAATATATGTTTTTGGGGGAGGGATTTTTTTTGTATAGTTATATTGTTAATGATAAAATATATAGCTATAAATCTATGCAGGGGATATGTGAATGCACAAAAGGGACGGTAAATGCCATATTTAAAGATGCTACAGATAAATTTTTTGCTTATGGGGACAAAAATATAATTAAGCTTGTATTGTATAGTAAAAATCATGAGCTTATTTATATGGTATATAATAAAAATGTATGGAATTCATATATTATAGCCACTCTTAATCAGGATATAGATGTGAAAAAAATAATGGTTGCATCGAATGGGAAGAATGAAAATCTGTTTTATTCTGCAAGACTAAAAGGAGATATAGTTCTTGTTCACTGTGTTCTTGGCAACAATGCTATGCCGTCTGTAATAGGGAAACTAAAGAATGAGGAATTTTTTGTGTATAAAAACTCAGTGTATTATACGCAAAATAACGGAATAATAGGATATTGTGATTTTTCTGACTCAAAGCCAGATACCTTTGTGGCTTGTTTCGAGGGTGAATTATCCTATGTGACAGGGGAGAAAATAGTATATAAAAAAGGTGATGACATATTTATTAATGACAAAAAATGCTGTTCGGATAAAAACGCAAAAATACCGATTATTGTAAATAACACTCTAATGTGGAAAAGCGGTAACTATATCCGTTACATTTCGGAAAATAAAAAAATAAGACAATATATTTCAAGCGGAGTGGAGCCTCAAATTTTTATTATTTCAAATGCGAACAAATGTATTTATCGTTATGGGACTTTCTCGAACGGCAATTTAAAACTTTTTTCCTGATAAAACCGCGTAAGCGGTTTTTTATTTGCACACTTTTTTTAAGAGGGAATACTATATAATATATTAACTGGCAGAAAGGACGGATGTTATGCTGGTACTGGGCTGTAAGGCTGTAGGGCTTGCTGCACTCACATTTTGTGTAGGAATGCTTGCAGGTATAGTGTTGCCGATTTGTGCTGTTGCAGTGCTGGAGGCAGTCTTGATTGTGATAATGGGATACTGTTGTCTGTTTAGGTGGTAGGAGGTGAAGAAATGAAGGTTGTAGTTATGAAAATGCCAAAGTGTCTAAGGGGTATAACAAAGGCGATATTTAAAATGAACTAAGTACATAAAAAGAGCTGAACTTTTAGTTCAGCTCTTATATTTTTATAGCTTGTTTCTTTGGATTTTACCGCTTACTGTCTTTGGAAGACTGTCTCTGAATACCACAATTCTCGGATATTTGTAAGGTGCGGTTTTTTCCTTTACATAGTTTTGAATTTCCTTTTTGAGTTCTTCTGTAGGCTCTGTGCCGCCAACCAGAACGATGCTTGCTTTAACAACCTGACCTCTTACCTCGTCGGGCTCAGCAGAAACTCCGCATTCCAAAACATATGGTAGTTCCATAATAACGCTCTCGATTTCAAATGGACCTATGCGATAGCCTGATGATTTGATAACGTCATCAACTCTTCCCACATACCAGAAAAATCCGTCCTCGTCCTTCCAGGCAACATCGCCTGTGTGATAGTAGCCGTCGTGCCATACCTCATCTGTTTTGTCCTGTGCGTTATAGTAGCCTGTGAATAGTCCGCAAGGAGCTCCGTCATCCACCTTAATAACAATTTCTCCGTTTTCGCTGACAGGAACAGGTTTTCCGTCTGCATCAACCAATTCAACATCATAAATAGGTGCAGGCTTACCCATTGAGCCGATTTTGTGCGGTGCACCTGTCATATTACCAATAATCATTGTGCTTTCAGTCTGTCCGAAGCCTTCTAGAATTTTTAAGCCAGTAGCTTTTTTGAATTGCTTGTAAACCTCAGGATTAAGAGCCTCACCTGCAGTTGTCATATGCTGAACTGACGAGAAATCGTATTGTGAAATATCCTGCTTAATCATCATTCTAAGCATTGTAGGCGGTGCACAGAAGGTTGTTATCTTGTGCTTTGCAAACATAGGCAGAATTTCCGCTGCATCAAAGCGGTCAAAGTCATAAACAAAGGTTGCCGCTTCGCAGAGCCATTGTCCGTAAAGCTTACCCCACATAGACTTTGCCCATCCTGTATCTGAAATTGTGAAATGTAATCCGTCAGGGTCAACATTATGCCAGTATTTTGCTGTATGGAAATGACCGAGAGCATATTTATAGTTGTGCGCCGCAATCTTTGGATAACCTGTTGTTCCTGATGTGAAGAACATAAGCATTAAGTCATCGCCGCCCGGAGCGTCTTCGCCTCTCTTGTAATGTGTGCTGAAAAGAGTATATTCCTCATTGAAATCTCTCCAGCCGTCTCTCTTTTCGCCAACAATAATTTTGTGCAAAAGCTGTGGGCAGGTTTTTGATGCCAGGTCAATCTGTTCAGGCACTCCGTCATCGGAGGTTGCAACGATTGCACAAATACCTGCAGCATTAAAGCGGTATTCAAAATCGTGCTCCTGAAGCTGATTTGGTGCAGGAATTGCAATAGCTCCAAGCTTATTTAAGCCAATCATAGCAAACCAGAACTGATAATGTCTTTTCAATACAAGCATTACTCTGTCACCCTTTTTAATACCTAGTGACTTAAAGTAGTTTGCACACTGGTTTGATGCTTTTTTAATATCTGTAAATGTAAATCTTCTCTCTGTTTTATCCTTTGAAATGTGGAGCATAGCGAGCTTTTCAGGCTCTTTTTTTGCAAGCTCATCAACAAGGTCAAAAGCAAAGTTGAAGTTTTCTGTGTTCTTGAATTTGATTGATGTAGGAGTTCCCTTTTCATCCTCTTCAACATCAATAAACTTCTGATAAATTCTTGGCTTTGTATCGCTTGCTCTTTTAACCGTAACATCTTCTGCAAGCTCAGGAATTTCTGAATCGTCACCCTTTAGTACGATTGCATAGAAGGTACAGTCCTTGCCGTCAACTGCAATCATTCCGTGCGGAGTGCTACTGTTATAATAGATACTGTCACCAGGGCCTAAAATTTCCTTATGACTGCCAACCTGTACCATCAAATGACCGTCAATAACCAAGTCGCATTCCTGACCTGAATGCGATGTAAGTTCTATGTCCCTGTTTTCTGCCTCGGGGTCATAAGCACTCTTAACATACAAAGGCTCTGCAATTCTGTTCTGGAATGCATAAGCAAGGTTATAGTAGGTCATTCCGTGAGCATGGGCAACCTCTTGTCCAAAGCCCTGACGGGTTACTATGTATGAGCTTAGCTTAGGGCTTGTACCCTCGATAATATCGGTAACATTGACATTCAAAGCCAATGCACAACGATATAGAAATGCAAAGTTCAAATCGCTTTTTCCCTGTTCGCAGTCTGAGTATTCGGCTTCTGTTATTCCTGTTTTTTGAGCCATTTCCAAAAGACTCAAGCCTTCAATTTCACGAAGCTCTTTAATTCTTCCTGCCATTTCCTTGATTTTAAAATCAAGTCCTGTCATCTTTTCCATTATATTCTCTCCTTTTTATGAGGGACATTAAAAAACCCGTCCCAAAGTTGATTTCTTTGAGACGAGCATAAATCACTATACCCGCGGTACCACTCAAATTGCGAAATTTTATCGCCTCTCTTGGAGTCAATCAACCCCTATGCCTTAACGCAGCAATCACGGAAAGGTTCTACTGATTTTTTATATAAAAAACTTTCTTCCTTTCGGCTCGGAAGCTACAAACACAAAAACTGTTTCCTATGACTCGCACCAACCGTCACTTCTCTCTAAGGTCATAATTTTGTGCACTCTTCGTCAATGCCTTTTATGATACTATATAAAATTATGTATGTATGATAACATATTTTTAGAATTTTGTCAACTGTTTTTTAAAAAACTATTGACAACTGAAAAATTTAACTGTATTATATGTATTAATACAGATGATACGAAAGGAGGCGGTGATATGATTAATCTTAACCCTAAAGATTCAAGACCTATCTATGAACAGATTTCGGAAAAGATGAGAGATTTGATTATTGGCGGATATTTAAAGGAAGACGAAAAAATTCCGTCTGTTAGGGATATGGCGGCAAATCTTGCAATTAACCCGAACACCATACAAAAGGCATATAAGACTTTAGAGGCTGAAGGGTATATCTATTCAAGGGCGGCTAAAGGCTATTTTGTGGGAATAACAAAGCAGAGCGAGCAAAGATTACCGTTATTAATTAAGGATTTTAAAGAATGTGTCAGTGAACTGAATTTTTTAGGTTACGAAAAAGAAGAGCTTTTAAAAATTATTGAAGAAAATTATCGCAAGTAGAAGGGATGTGCAAAAAATGATTAAGGTTTCAAATGTGACAAAAACCTTTGACGGCTTTCGTGCATTAGACAATATGAGTCTTGAGGTTTCAAAAGGCTCGGTTTACGGTTTAGTTGGACCAAACGGAGCAGGTAAGACTACAATAATTAAAAATATATGCGGAATTTATAAGCCTGATAGCGGTGAAATAAGAATAAATGATGAGGCGGTATTTGAAAATACCGATATTAAAAATAAAGTAATATACATAAGTGACGAGTTATTTTTCTTTTCGACATATTCAATAAAGGATACTGCAAAACTGTATTCAAAAATCTATCCCGACTGGAGTTGGGAAAGATACGAGAATATGAAAGAGGTATTCAAGATTGACGAAAAGAGAAAGGTAAGAAGACTTTCAAAAGGTATGCAAAAACAGGTTGCATTCTGGCTTGGAATTTGTACAAAGCCTGATGTTATGATTTTAGACGAGCCTGTTGACGGACTTGACCCTGTTATGAGAAGAAATGTGTGGAGTCTTGTTCTTTCCGATGTTGCGGAAAATGGTACAACAGTTTTGATTTCAAGCCACAATTTAAGAGAATTGGAAGATGTTTGCGACCATGTGGGAATAATGTTTAACGGAAAAGTGGTATTGCAAAAGTCACTTGATGATATGAAAGGTAATATCCACAAAATGCAGATTGCATTCAAGGACGAAATGCCACAGGAATTACTAAATAAGCTTGAAATTCTTCACTCCACAGAGTTCGGAAGTGTTACAACTATGATTGTAAAGGGTAATTCGGATGAAATCAAGGGGCTGGCAAGCGGTTACAAGCCATTGATTTTAGATATTCTTCCACTTACTTTAGAAGAGGTATTTATCTACGAGTTAGGAGGTATGGGTTATGAATTTGAAAACATCTTACTTTAATTTACCTTTGTTTAAATCGAATTTAAGGCGATTCTGGTGGATTGGTGCAGGGGTAATGCTTGGATTTTTGACTGTAGCATTACTGTTATTGTTTGATAATGGAACAAGTGAAGGTTATGCAATAATGAATGCTCTTTTAATAGGTGTGGCAGGAATTTTACCTGCGATACTCTTCGCCTATCTTAACAATTCAGGCTCAGTTACCTGTTTGCACGCACTGCCTGTTAAAAGAAAAGCACATTTTATAACAAATATCTTAACAATATACAAATTGATTTTAACTCCTGCAATTATTGCTTATGGAATAGGTTTTTTATATTGTCTTGTTGAAAAACCTTATGAAATCAGTAATCTAATAGAATATTTTCCTGCATTGATAGTGTGCATAACAATCGCCGTATCTGCAGGAGTTCTCGGCAGTATGATAACAGGCAACACTATTGCAGCTATTGCATTTGCTATTTTGTTTTTCACATTCCCGTTCTATGCAGAGGGAGTTTTAAAAGGCTTTTTGAGTGCGAATGTCCACGGAATGTGGGATGTTCGATATTACTCGTTAGAAAATATGTCAATTCAGGAAGTAAATCCGTTTATGCTTGGCTGGTTTATTGCGAGCATTATCGGACTTATTGTATCGTGGTTTTTGTATAAAAACAGAAATCTTGAAACAAACGGAGATATTATATCCTTTAAATTCTTAAAGCCAATATTTATTGGATGTGTTTCACTGTTTGCAGGATTAGTTGGTTATTTCTATCTTTGTGTATTCTTTGATGACAGTATCTTTTTAATGCTTCCGTTCGGAATATTGGGTGCGGTTATTTCTTATATGCTTGCAAAGAAAGCATTTACCGTAAAGGGTATCTGGAAACCTGTTTTGATTTATGTTTTGTTTGTCGGTGCAGTATGGGCGACAATAACATTTGATTTGACAGGATTTGAAAGAAGAATTCCTGATATTGATGATATCGAAAGTGTTGATATGGTTGATATTGATGATTTTGGCGGCAACCACAACTATTACATAATTGAGGGCAAAAAATATTATTGGCATACCCCTTTAGAGAATTACAGATACTATGATAAAGAGGATTTTGAGAATATAACAAAATTGCACGCTAAGAAAATTGATGACAGACTTGGCGGTGGCTCTGAGAAGGTTCATATTGTTTATAATTTGAAGAATGGCAGAACTTTAAAAAGAATTTACTATGCAGCATTAATTGATGATAAGGAGTATTTAGAGCCGATTTACTGCACAGAACAAAAACTAAAGTTAACTCATAACTGGCTTGTTGGTGAGTATCCTGTTAAAGAAATCACCATCTCGGACGACAGAATGAAAAATGACTCTAAAACCTTTGAAATCTTAATAGGTGACAGCGAAAAGGCAAAGCTTTTGTTAGATGCTTTGAAAAAGGATGTTAAAGAGGCAGGATATGAGGATATTGTTTCGACCAAAAACTCTATGACACAGATACAGCTTGAATATCAAAGAGAGCTAAGGGATGAAGAGGGAAATATGTTCCTTGATGATGCTAAGAGCCGTCCGGCTTATGATACCTTTGGTATTCCTGAAAATTACAAGAGAACAACTGCACTCTTAAGAGAATGGGGACTTTATGATGCAATATATAAGCCTCACGAAATCAGTTATGTTGAGATAGAATTTGACTATATGACTGATGAAAAAGTTAGAATCGAAGATGCTGATGCCATAAAGGAAATTTATGAATTTGTTTGTAATTCAAAATATCTATATGAAGGCAGAAACCGTGAGAATTATAACTTTAATATTCGGGTTATTTTCTATAATGCTCAGAGAAAACACATATTTGACGGGCACGATGTGAGAAGGTCAACACTTCCCGTTCCTGATGTTATTAATGTAGAAGCACAAAGATTTGCCTTAAAACACCCTAATATGTATGGAAATAGCCCAAGGGTAATGGTTGAAACTGCAGATAGCTATTAAATAAAAAACAACTCTTGACACTTTTATTCTTTTATGTTATAATTTTCTTGTTTAATATTGATAAAATAAGAAATGGAGTGTTTATAATGACAAGAATTAAGACTATCGAAACACGCGACCTTTGCAAGAGTGCTAAAAACGGCGGATGCGGAGAATGCCAGACATCATGTCAGTCAGCTTGCAAAACATCTTGCGGTGCTATAAACCAACAGTGCGAAAACGAAAATAAGTAATTAAAACGCCGCCATTAAGGCGGCGTTTTTACAGTTTGAAGAGGTATAATATGGTTCATCAATATAAATTAAACGGATATAATATTGTTTTGGATACTGCAAGCGGTGCAGTCCATATAGTTGACGAGGTTGCTTATGATATAATAAAGAATTTCAAAGTAATGACAACCGAGGAAATCGTTTTAGATATAACAAACAGATATGATGTTAATGCCGATGAGGTGCTTGAATGTATCGAGGATGTCGAGACCTTGGAAAAGGCAAATAAACTGTTTGCTAAAGACGAATACGAGGAATTAACACCAAAGCTAAACAAGAATTCTAATGTTGTAAAGGCATTGTGTCTGCACATTGCTCATACCTGTAACTTAAATTGTTCATACTGCTTTGCAAGTCAGGGAAAATATCAGGGCGAAAGAGCTTTAATGAGTTTTGAAACAGGAAAAAGGGCATTAGATTTCCTTATTGAAAATTCAGGCACAAGACGAAATCTTGAAGTGGACTTTTTTGGCGGTGAGCCGTTAATGAACTGGCAGGTTGTAAAAGACCTTGTTAATTATGCAAGAAGTATAGAAAAAGAACATAACAAGAACTTCAGATTTACCCTCACAACAAACGGAATTTTAATAGATGATGATGTTATTGATTTTTGTAACAAGGAAATGGATAATGTGGTTTTGAGTCTTGACGGAAGAAAGGAAGTCCACGATAAATTCAGAGTCAATTATGAGGGTAAGGGAAGCTATGAAACAGTAGTTCCAAAATTCCAGGATTTTGTGAAAAAAAGAGGGGATAAGGGTTATTACATACGCGGAACATTTACTCATAACAACACGGATTTTACAAATGATATATTCCATATGGCAGATTTAGGCTTTACAGAACTTAGTATGGAGCCTGTTGTGTGTCCTCCTGGAGACCCTTATGCATTGACAGATGAGGATATGCCAGTTCTTTTTGAACAATACGAAATCTTGGCAAAGGAAATGATTAAAAGAAAGAAAAACGGCAACGGCTTTACTTTCTATCACTATATGATTGATTTAAAAAACGGACCTTGCATTTATAAAAGAATTTCGGGTTGTGGCTCGGGAACTGAATATATGGCAGTTACTCCATGGGGAGATTTGTACCCGTGTCATCAGTTTGTGGGTGATGAAAAATATAAGCTTGGAGATATTTATAACGGCGTAACAAACACCCAAATACAAAATGAATTCAGGCAGTGTAACGCATACTCAAGACCTGACTGTAAGGACTGCTGGGCAAAGCTGTACTGTGCAGGCGGATGTGCGGCAAATTCATATCACGCAACAGGAAGTGTTTCGGGAATATATGAATATGGCTGTGACTTATTTAAAAAGAGAATAGAATGTGCTATAATGATGCAGATTGCGTATGAAGATGAAAACTCCGATTTATGATTTTTTAACAAAGTATTCAAATGATAACATATCAAGATTACATGTGCCGGGCCACAAGGGTACCGGCTTTCTTGGCTGTGAAGAAATTGATATTACTGAGGTTTTCGGTGCAGATAGCTTATATGAGGCAGACGGAATAATAAGAGAAAGCGAAAAAAATGCATCAAAAATATTTGAAACAGGCGACACCTTTTATTCAACCGAGGGCTCTTCGCTCTGTATTCGTGCGATGCTTTATGCGGCATTGATAAATACCGATAAAAAACCTGTGATTTTGGCTGCGAGAAATGTGCATAAATCGTTTATCTATGCCTGTGCGGCACTCGGTATAGATGCAGAGTGGATATATGCCGAAAATTCCGATTCGTTGTGCGGAGGAACGATAACTGCAGAAGAAGCTGAAAATGCAATTAAAAGATATAATCCATTTGCACTATATGTTACATCCCCTAATTATCTTGGAGAAATAACAGATATCAAATCACTTTCTTCAGTTTGCAGAAAATATAATATACCGTTATTGGTTGATAATGCTCATGGTGCTTATTTGAAATTTATTGGTTTACACCCCATAGAGCTGGGTGCGTCAATGTGTTGTGATTCTGCACATAAGACACTTAATGTTTTGACAGGCGGAGCATATTTGCACATTTCAAAGGAATATAAGGGTATTTATTCCGATACAATCAAAAATGCAATGGCATTTTTCGGCTCAACAAGTCCGTCCTATCTGATACTCTGCTCGCTTGATATGTGTAATAAATATCTTTTAGACGGATACTCAGAAAAGTTAAAAAACTGTATCCTGAAGGTTGAAGAAATTAAAGAATATATTTCCCAAAAAGGCTTTGAGGTTTTTGGAAATGAGCCGTTAAAAATAACTGTCAGAGCAAACGGAGAAAAACTTTCGAAAATCTTCAGAGAGCTTGGTGGCGAATGTGAATATTGTGATGAACAGTTTATTGTCTTTATGATAACACCTGAAAATAGCGAAAAGGATTTTTCTCTCGTTATAAAACTTTTTGAGAATGCTCAAATTCAAGAGTTAAAAACTCCTCCTTTATTGGAACAGGGGAAAAAGATAATGTCATTAAGGAAAGCGGTACTTTCTCAGCAGGAAAATGTAGAGATTGAAAATGTCGTTGGCAGAATTTGTGCATCTCCTACGGTTTCGTGTCCGCCCGCTGTTCCTATAGCAGTAAGTGGTGAGGTAATAACAGAAAATACGGCAAAGATATTTGATTTTTATAAAATCAGGCATATAAGCTGTGTTAAAAAGTAAAAAATTTGTTGTTTTTCACCTATGAAACCCCCTATTTCGTCCTACAACTATGCATTTTATACAAAAGCAATGCGGAAATTTTAAACATTCTGTCATTGCTTTTTTTGTTTAAAAGGTATAAAATTATGGTATATACAACATATATCTTGTGAAGATTTTACAAGTATATTGAAAGAGGAGGAAAACAGTATGGGAAATTTTAAAATGGACAGTATCAGAAATGTTGTTATGATGGGACATGGTAAGTGCGGAAAAACCACACTCGCAGAAGCGATGCTCATTAACAGCGGTGCAGTTGACAGAATGGGTAAGGTTTCTGACGGAAATACAGTTTCTGATTATGACCCGGAAGAAATTAAAAGACAGTTATCAATTCAGTCCACCATGATTCCGATTGAATGGAAGGGTATGAAATATAATATTATAGATACACCTGGATATTTTGACTTTGCAGGAGAAGTAAAAGAAGGTCTTCGTGCTGCAGATTCAGCTTTAATTGTTATGAGCGGACGAAGCGGTGTTTCGGTAGGAACAGAGCAGGTGTTTAAGTATGCAAAGATTAAGGGTGTTCCGATTATGTTCTTTGTGAACAAAATGGACGATGAACGTGCGAATTATCAAAGAACACTGGAAGAAATGAAGGAAAAGTTCGGAAAAGCAGTTACTCCTTTTGTTATTCCTATAAGAGAGGGCGAAAAGTTTAAGGGTTATGTTGATATTGTTGATATGACCGCAAGAAGATATGAGGGAATTGACAGAATTGACATTCCTGTTCCTGAAAATATGGAAGCAGAAATAGCACCTCTTCGTGATATGATTATGGAGGCTGTTGCTGAAACTGATGATGCTCTTATGAATAAGTATTTTAACGGTGAGGAATTTACATTTGACGAAATTAAAAAGGCTATCAGACAGGGTGTTAAGGACGGTACAATTTACCCTGTATATTGCGGAACAGGCCAGGAAAATGTTGGTATAATGAGTCTTATGGACGGAATTGGAAAATATCTTCCAAATCCAAATGAAATCACAGAGGTTGCTCACGACTCAAAAACAGGTGAGCCTGTTGAGGTTGTTCAGGATGCAGCCGATACAACATCAGCTATTGTATTTAAGACAATTGCGGATCCATATGTAGGAAAGATGTCAATTTTCAGAGTATATTCGGGAAGTGTTAAGGCTGACAGCACTCTTTATAATCCAAATAAAGATACATATGAAAAAATAGGTAAGATATTTACATTGACAGGTAAAAAACAACAAGATGTTCCTGAGATTATCGCAGGTGATATAGGTGTTGTTGCAAAGCTTGACAAAACAAAGACGGGCGATACCTTGTGTGCAGAAAACAAAAATATTATATTGAGCGGTATTGAATTCCCTGCACCCGTTATCTCAATGGCGGTATATCCTGAGTCAAAGGGCGACGAAGAAAAAATTGTCAGCGGTCTTACAAAGCTTACAGATGAAGACCCGACATTCACAGTTACAAACAATTCAGAAACAAAACAAACTTTAATAAACGGTCAGGGCGAACAGCACATTGATGTTATTGTGAGCAAGCTAAAAGCAAAATATGGTGTTAACGTAAGACTTGAAGAGCCTATCGTTCCTTATAGAGAAACAATTCTCGGAAAAGCTACAGTTGAGGGAAAACACAAGAAACAATCAGGCGGTCACGGTCAGTATGGTCATGTTAAGATTGAATTTGAACCGGGTATCACTGAGGATATGATTTTCGAAGAAAAGGTATTCGGCGGAAGTGTTCCGAAGAATTATTTCCCTGCAGTAGAAAAGGGTCTTCGTGATTCTTGTGCTCACGGAGTTTTGGCTGGATATCCTGTTGTTAACTTGAAGGCAACGCTTCTTGACGGCTCATATCACCCTGTTGACTCATCAGAAATGGCATTTAAGACTGCTGCATCAATAGCATATAAGGAAGGTCTAAAGCAGGCAAAACCTGTACTCTTAGAGCCAATAGGTGCATTGAAGGTATATATCCCTGAAAATATAATGGGTGATGTAATCGGCGATATCAATAAGAGAAGAGGTCAGATTATGGGTATGGGCGAAAGCGAATTGCCTGGACTAAATCTTGTCGAAGCAGAAGTACCTGTATCGGAAATGCACAAATATGCAACTGATTTAAGGTCAATGAGTCAGGGAAGAGGTAGCTTTACATTTGAATTTACAAGATATGAAACAGCTCCTTCAAATATTGCAGAGAAAGTTATAGCCCTTGCTGCAAGTAAAAATGATTAAAAGTCAAGATTATTCGATATTTGGCTAATATGCACAAAAAAACAGGCGGAAGAAAAGAAATTTTTTCTTCCGCTTTTTCTTGTTTAGTAAATGTTACTAATAAACTTATTTTAATTTTGTGTATTACTAGCCTTACAATTTATTTGCAAATGTGTTATCATTATAAAGTAATAATGTTTATGACCATGAAAGGAGAAAATAAAATGGCAGATTTACAATTAAAAGGCATATACAAAAGATATGCAGGCAATGTTACCGCTGTTAGCGATTTCACACTTGACATAGAAGATAAAGAATTTATTATCTTGGTTGGACCTTCTGGTTGCGGTAAGTCAACAACACTTAGAATGATTGCTGGTTTGGAAGAAATCAGTGAAGGTGAATTGTACATAGGCGGAAAGCTTATGAACGATGTAGCTCCAAAGGACAGAGATATTGCGATGGTTTTCCAGAACTACGCTCTTTATCCTCATATGACAGTTTTTGAAAATATGGCATTCGGTCTTAAGCTCAGAAAGACTCCTAAGGCTGAAATCGACAAGAGAGTTAGAGAAGCTGCAAAGATTCTTGATATTGAACACTTACTTGACAGAAAGCCAAAGGCTTTGTCAGGCGGTCAAAGACAGCGTGTTGCTTTGGGTCGTGCTATCGTTCGTAATCCAAAGGTATTCTTGATGGACGAACCTCTATCAAACCTTGACGCAAAACTAAGAGTTGCAATGAGAACAGAAATTAATAAGCTCCACAAGAGATTGCAGACAACATTTATCTATGTTACTCATGACCAGACAGAAGCTATGACAATGGGTACAAGAATTGTTGTTATGAAGGATGGTATCGTTCAACAGGTTGATTCTCCTGCAAACCTTTACCAGCGTCCATGCAATATGTTCGTTGCAGGATTTATCGGAAGCCCTCAGATGAACTTTATCAATGCTACTCTTGTTAAGAAAGATAGTGGTTTGTATGCTGAATTCAATGGTGAATCAATTTTGATTCCTGAAGGAAAAGCATCAAGACCTGAAGTGCAGGAATACATTGGCAAGGAAGTTGTTATCGGTATTAGACCTGAAGACATTCATGATGATGAAAGCTTTGTAGCTAACAATCCTCAGTGTGTTGCAAAGGCTAATGTGGATGTAACTGAAATGATGGGTGCTGAAACATACTTGTACTTAACAATCGGCGGTAGCCCGTTTGTTGCAAGAGTTAATCAGCGTTCAACAGCTAAATTGGGCGATGTAATCGATGTTGTTCTTGATTCTAACAAGATTCATATCTTTGATAAGGATACAGAATTGACAATTACAAACTAATTAAAGTTTAAAAGAGTTGCGGAAACCCGCAACTCTTTATTTTTGTTCTTCTATTCGCAAATAGTGAAGTGTTTTTCGTGCAAGCCAATAGCTGTCTTTATCATCGCTCAGTTTTTTAAGCCAAAGTTCTTTATCGGTAATAATACCCCTATGTGCAAATTCCCACACAATATCATTAACCTCAATTAATTCCTGCACATCATCATCTCCAATAATTCTCCTGACACAAATTAATCCCTTATTTTTCAGCTTTTCGGTAGATTTAGTGTTGTATCTTTTTCTGCAATAATCAACCATATTTTTAACAGTTCCGCCGATACCTGAGCCGTGTCCAAAAATTTGTCCATTTCCGATATACATTTCAACATGGCCTACGCCTTTAGTTCGTGAATTATCACTTCCGCGGAAGTAGAGCAAGTCACCCTTTTTCATTTTTCGCTCATCGGGAATACCGTTTGTTATATCCAACTTAACCTCTGCACCTGTTTTTGAATTTATCTGTGCTTGAGTATTTGTGCCGATATTTATTCCGAACAGCTTATAATACCAATACCATACAGTACCTGAACAGTCACCATATCCGCTCTCAATCAAAGTTCGTTTACTGGTATTTTGTGAATATGTATTTTTTTCTTTTCTTGTGAGAGCTTTTTTTACAATTAGTTCTCTTTTTTCATCATTAGTCAATAAATGTCACACCTTTCAAAAGTCAGAGAGAGTTTTTGCAAGTGGGGTTGTTGAGAATACCGAATGCAACGAATAACTCACAAACTGAAATAATAACCTTTTCAATCAATTCTGAACAACCTGTGTCGAGTACTCCAAGTGCCAGAAGTATTGATAAAATTTGTGTCCCTATACTAATCCATAAAACCTTACTTTTAAATCTGTTTTGCATAAATCAAACTCCCTTCTTTTAAAATATCAATATATTCCAATTCCCTGGAGTTGTTGAATTGTAAGATTGATATGCCCACACCTCAAGACCCTCTCCTGTCATATTAAATGCAATCATAACATCGATTAAACCTGAGGGGAAGCATGCTCTTTCGTAGACAAGAGATTCTCCCGCCTCAATATCAACCTTTTGAATGTTGACTACAACCCCGTTTACAAATACCTTTGTTGCGCCCGGAAATACATTTTCTATAGTTGTTCTTCTTAATTTATATCCTGTATCTCTGTATGTCAAAGTACCAAGGTTAATAGTGACTTCATTTATTACATTCGCACTACAGGGTGCAAGTTTTGTTTTTGCAAACTCTCTTTTATCAACAATAGAATTGTCAGAAGAAATTTTTGCAAGAGGAACTGAATATTCCGAATTATAGGCAGTATCATCGGTATCAATAGAAATTTCTATGCAATTTTTTGGGATGTTCCTGTAAAAACATATAAATATATCATCTGTACTTGATTTTCTTAACCCATTAACTTGATCTGAAATATCAAATGGTTCAGAATCAATAGTAATAGTACTTCCGTCTGGCATAAATGCATTACCGGGGGAGATAGTAAACTTATCGTTTTCTTTATCATAAATCACCTTGCAAGCATCAATGTTATACATTTCAATTCCCGGATTTAAGAAGCCTTTAACAGCATCATCCAAGCTGATAAGAGGACTATCCCCGCTTGTATAATTAAATAAAGATACACCTTCGGTAGTAAGCTTTGAAAAAGTCTGATTTATTTCGTCAGCTCCGTATGAACAGTTATCCATAAAGCTGTATATAACGCTCATAGTTATCACTCCTTGTTGTTTTTTTATGAAGGCATTTCAAGTAACTGGTCAACAAGTTCTGTTGCAACATCATTTCCGCCAAGCTCGTGGTATGGAGCATAAAGTCTTTTGACATTTTCCTTGGCATAGATGGGGCATACACCCTTTTTTTCATATTTATTGTAGCAATCAATAATTCTGTCGCGCAAAAGTGCCTCGACACCTTGTGCAACAGCTTTGTTTTTGGCTTTGTCGTCAGAAATAGCCTTCATAACTTTTCTGTGCCATAAAGAAGCGGCAGAAAACACTCCTAACATAAGCCATTCAATCCAGTTTCCTAATATAATTTCAGTTAAATATGTCGGCATAATGCCGCCTCCTTATGTATTTTAAGCATAATATCTTTTTAAAATAGGTTCTTCATAGCACTCACCGACCGTCATTTTAATATCTACCCCATTAATAAGATAGTATTGAGTGTCGGTTATATGACCGTATTTGTAATATACCGGAACAATATCGCCAAGCCTATAATCAATACCAAATTTTAAATTTCGTATCCGTGATTGTATGTTGAATTGGCCTGATTTTTTCAAAATTTCGTCATTTGCTTCGCTCTCTCCGGAGCATGACAGAACACAATCCCAGCTATATATTCCGGATTTTTCTTCGCCTTTTATGTAGTGCCAGCTGGACTCATTTTCTGCCTCACTCTCATATTTAGGATACCAACCTCCGTTTGCTTCGTTTTGCAAATCATCCTTTAATTCGAAATCATAGGCGGTTTTAGACTCTTTGGAGATTAGCCTTTCATTTTTTTGGGGACAGATAAATTCAAATCTCCAACACTTATTTATAACATCAAATACAACTTTGTGTCCCCTGTTCATTTTGTTACATAGGTCAACACAAAGAGTTTGAATGTCATTAGCAGAAACTCTCCAGAAATGAGAATTCATTTTGTCAGCTCCTAAAGGTTTTGGAATAATAAAATTAGAAACAACTCTGTTGTTGTCGATTTTCGAGGTTTCAACACCCTCATTATTGATTAGCGGTGGCTCTGTAAAACCTTTTTTTAAGCAATATAATAAAATTGTTTCAGGGTCAGTATAATCGGAGAAAATCTCACTTGTTTTAAAGGGAGGTCTTACCCTTTTTGATAAAATCCAGTTAACAGTTCTTCCGCATACTGTCAGTTCGTTATCAATAATCCTGCCGGTACATATAGCCTGTAAATCCCCTTGCACAATCACGATATATCTGTTAGCCATAATAATGTCTGTAATACTGTCTGAAAGTCTGAAGTGACCTTCGTATGTACCAACCCCATTGTATAAAAGATGCCATTCGGAAGAAATAATATCGGTCATAATACAGAGCAGATTAAATTCGAAATCATAAATTCTAATATCTCTCATATTGCCTCCAAATACTCATTATAATACCCAATTTGAATTTCAATGCCGCTTTGTTCTCCGCCAAGAAGCACATCAATAATGTTTTCGCCGCAATCGCACCAAAAATCCGAGAGGGAGGAGTATAAATCGAGAGTGCCAAGGATATTTCCTTCGATACTGCTGGTAATAGTACGGTTTTTGATATCTACAATAACAGTTTCGTCTTTAACCATTGACTTGTTTATAGTTATGCTGTTTTTATTAGATAAATTTTGTATTATAATTTGATTATCCCTTATTACATCGTCATTTTTGGTAATTGTTATGACGGGATAAATTTTTAAATCCCCATTATTATAAACAAAACCGCTTGATATTCTTTTGCTGAACATTTGAGGCAAAATAGTTTGAGATGTAAGGAGCTTGTCTTTTTTAAAAAGTATACATTGTGATTCATCCTTGTCAGAGAAATGTGGATAATCGCATACAAGCTGTATAACAAAGGTCTGGTAATTATTGTATTTTTTCCCAAAAGTAAAGGATGCGGAATTAACTGTAATCTTTCTGTTTGAGTCAGCAGTTTCAATTAATAGAGTACATTTTTTAGAAAGAATTCTCATAGCATTTCTTATTTTATTTTTGGAATTTTCATCAATACGAAGATCACATGATATAGTAATAATTCTCTGTAAATACTGAGAGGAATCCTCAAAGCAACCGTCTTCGCCAATATATGATTTTACAGATCTTGATAATTCAACAGGCTCAAGTCCTGTAACAGAGCATACCAAAAAGCCGTTTGTACCTGAACCGAAGAGCTTAAAGCTTCCCATTTCATTAGTAAAAGTAAATGTCATAAAACCCCTCCTAGTTGCCAATTAACATTTTTTTCTTTTCATCGAGTTTATAAATTTCAAGAGCAGTCTCAGAAGGCGAAGATGAGCCGTAAATATTGTAGCTTGAGTTATTGGTCACACTGTTACCCTGAGCCAACACATTGACATCAGGCATGAGTGAAGATATTTTATTGCTCAGCTCGATGTTTATTTTCTCCATAGCCTCGTCAATCACCGAAATAAATCCATTTTTAAATTCCAAAGCCGAGTTAACACCGTTGGTAAAAAATGTATCAGGAATATTTGAAAATTTTTCGCTAAGAGTTTCGGTAAAAGCATTTGAAATATCGCCTGCATAGCTTTCCATAACTTGACTGCTTTCATCAGCGTAGAGATTTTTTGATATAGCATCTGCCAAATCAATTTTTTGAACCCATTTAGAAATAAAATCTGTGAGTTCCTCATCGGACTTGTTATTAATATGGTTTGAGAATGCAATGCCCTTGCCGATACTAAGCGAAGTAATTTGTTCAAAAAATTTAGATTTCATTTCCGCAGTTTTTTCTTCGCTCATCCCAAGACCATTAAAAATAGCATTTGTTTTTTCTTTTGCAGTTATTAGAGAATTGTTGTAATTTTTAAGAATTTTCAACTCCTCGTCTACATTTGCCAAGCGAAGCCATTCCGATTCTTCTCCCTCTCCCATATCGAAATAAACGGTTTCGTAAGCTCCGCCGAGATTGTCAATGAGTTTGTCTTTAACAGAGTTTTGATTTTTTAAAATATTGCTGTAGCTTTCGGAATATTTATCCTCTATTTCTGAAAGGACATTTTCAAGCTCTTTTTGTTGCTCGTTAATTGCGTTACGGTTGTATTTTATAATTTCAATCGTATATTTGTTCCACTCCTTGGAGCCCTTTTCAAAATAAGCATCACGAAGTGTTGAAAGAGAGTTATAGTACTCATCTGCAGAAATTTCACCAAGCTGATATTGAACTTTTATATCTTCAATCTCTTTGTCGCGAAGATTTTTATAGTAATCAATATTGCTTTTTAAAATTCTTGCTCTTTTGTTTTCGGAAGTTGAAAGAGTTCTGGTTCTTTTCTCATTCATCAAGGCATCATATTGAACCTGATAATCCGCTGCTTTTTTTGCATTATTACAAATTGTTTGAGTTGCATTATTGCTTTGATTTTCTATGTTAGAATATGCCTCATTTGCTGCAGCTTCAATTTGTCCGAATGCATCAACAGATATTTTTTTCATTTTTTCAGCGTTATTATTCTGCATAAGTCACCTCCGTTGTTATATAATGCTCTCAAGAGCAGATACAATTTTTTCATCATTCATATTACTCTTGATACTGTATTTGTTTTTCATTTTTCGGTAAAACTTCCGGATTTCTTTATTTTTAATTGAGTTACAATTAATTGACCTGTAGGTCACGATTTTCATAAAAGCGGTATTTTCATCAAGGGCATTAAGTAAATGCATAAAAGTCCACCAGTGAATATTAGCTTTGTATAAATCAATACCGTATTGAGATAAAAAAGAGGCATAAATTATCCCCTCATCCTGAGAAAAGTCCATTATTTTTTCAAAGGATGTACTGCAATTTGTCTTAGTTGTATTTTCTCGTGCCATAAAATCAAACAGTGCTTTTACGGCAGAATCCATATGAGGAGGAAGCTCATTGGTGTAGCCGTTTAGCAGAAGCTTCAAAATTTTTTCTTCATATGTGGCAGAGCTTTCCATAAAAATGCAAAGCTCTGCCCAAATTCTGAAATCCGTGTTAATAGTATAGTTTTTTCCTTCAACAAATACACTATCGGGTAATTTGGAGAATGGTTTATACATCGGTCTTGGTAAAGGTACAGGTCAACCAATTATCATCTGACGAAGCAGTTCCGATAATAATTTCCCCATTAGCCTTTAGAGAACCTGAATAAGTGTATGTATCAGCATCGTTGCCTTCGCTGTCAGGTATAACAGTCCATTCTCTTAAGACTGCATTCTTTTCATCAGAGTCACCTGATAAATCAACAATAACGATATATCTTACGGCATCAGCTCCGATTTTTTCCATATCAGCAATGTTGATAAGTTCTTTGTGAACATCATCGTCAGAAAATTTATCAAAGCTGTAGCTGATTGAGGGGGCATAAGCCACAACATCATTTCTTTCGGTTTTCTCGTCAATGTATCTTCTTGAATATTCAACAGGGTTTTTGCTTACTGAAAATTCTGTAAAGCCTCTCATTCTTGAAAATTCAGAATTGCTGGAATTAAGACCGAAAAAAGCGACTTTTTCACTTCTTTTTGAAATTTTGTCCATCTGTTAATCTCCTATTCCTGCAGATATATGAATCTGCAATTTATTTCGTATTTAAGGCTGTGAATATTATCATCAGCAAGTATCGGTCCTTTGTATACCTCTATACCAAGCGGAATAAAATCGTTTGTTTTCGAGAGCCTTAGACAAGGGAGCGAAGTTGTTAGTTGTTCCAGAAAAGCGATATTTTTTGAGTTATCGCTAAACTGCGAGTTAAGTCTTATTATCAAAGAAAAGTCCAATGCCTTAATCTTGGCACCATCACAATATTTGCGCACGATATTATGGTTGCCGTTATAAACAACGGAAACTGAATTTGTCTTTTCAGACAGAAATCCTACGCCGATATTGAAATCTTTTAAATATTCACAACCATTTAGTAAATCAATTAAATAATCAACTGTCATTGTATTAATTACTTTTTGAATTTTGCAAGGACAACCTTTGATGCGTTAGAAAGAGCAACAGTATAGAGCTTATCTACAGAGATGTCAGTAACTCTTCTCAAGCTTTCTCTTTCGGTCTCAACATTGGTATCTCTCTTTATATAGATAGTCAATGCAGGGGATTCATCCTGTAAATCTGCTTCATTTTCGATTTTAACAATAGGATTTAGGTAATAGATACCTGCATCAACTGCATCGGCAAGCTTAACAGTATCGCCTGTAACAGCATTTGGCAAATCCTCAAGAACATCGCTAAGTAAAACTTCGCCGTCTTGAGCAGACTCTGCGTCAACTACCAATAAAGCATTATCATCATTTTCACTGCAGAATTCATATCTTTGAGGCAATTCCTCGTTTAGAGGAACTCTTCTTGATGGTACAATTCTTGTATTGGCAATCATACCGATTTCGCCCGTCATAACAACGGCACCCGGATACTTGTCAGCAGAGATAAAGTTTTCGTCGTGTCTTAATTGAGTCATCTGTTTTGGGTGGATAAACATAACCTTTTCAGAGTTTGATTCCTCCTCAAAAACATCTATTGCGTCAACAATACCGTTGTAATTAATCTGGGCATTGCTGGAGTCAAATGACAGCTTTGCATCCTGAAGAGCGTCCATAGCATCAGCATCGACCTTAGCTGCAATAGCAGCAGCAAGCTGGTTGCTTGTTTCGCCAACAGGATTGCCGTAACCTGATAAAACCGCTTCGTCAGTAAGTTCAACAGCCTTCATAGCCTTTTTGATTGTTGCTTTTGTTGTAGAAGCAACAAGCTTTGAAGTACCTACTGAAGACCCTTCAGCAATATCATCGGCATCGCCGATATAGCTGTACTGGGGAACGTAAACTGTGTCACCGGGGACACCTTGAAGAGTTTCATCAATCTTTGCAAAAGGTGAAACTACAATTTTTTTGTTTATTTTAGCAGAAATAGCATCTGCCATTACCATTGGATTAACCAATTCATTGATTTTAATTGACATAATAATACATCCTTTCAATTTTTAATTTGTAAGTTGTTTGTAAGCTTCGGGATTTTCGTTAAATAACTTTAATCTTTCAATATAGCTCATTTTACTAAAATCATCTTTAGTAATAACGGAGTCATTCCGATTGTCAAGATTGCCTGAAAAAACAGGCTTTGGGTTGTTAGATTCAAACAAAAAGTCATTATTAAGAACAAACTCATCGACCTTATGAGAAATCTCTTCAAAAGGGTTTTCGCAGGTTTGGATACTGTCAAAATCAAATAATTTCATTGCAGCATCAATATTTTTTACACCTCTTTTTGAAATTTCTGTTTTTAGAGAGTTAAAGAGGCGTTCCTTTGAAAGCTGAGAGTTTGCTTTGTCCAGAATTAAATTAATGTTTTCATCTGTAATTCCTAATCCTTCTAAAAATTCTCTGTCCATTTTATCTCCTCCAAAAAGGCTTTAGACGCCAATAATTCTGTAATGTCGTAAATTAGCATTGGTGCTGAAATTTTCTTTTATCTCTTTAACTATATAGGCATTATCGGTCGGGGATAGAGAAGACTCATAGCCGGCAGAAAACATATCTCCTACCGAAATATTACGTTTGGAAACAGAGAAAATCCGTGCTTCCAAGCGGTTATCTTCATCCATCACTGAACCGAGAGTATCAAGCCCCTTTTTCTCAAAAATCAGCACCTTGTCAAATAATATTCTTTTATATGACCCGTCAGGCTTTTTGTGCCATAGGGTTAGCAAGCTGTATTTCATTAATTTCTCCTATCCTGT
Organism: Clostridia bacterium; assembly: GCA_045645365.1. Classification (GTDB taxonomy): domain Bacteria; phylum Bacillota; class Clostridia; order UBA1381; family UBA1381; genus RGIG1988. The sequence continues at coordinate 235,278 of JAZRIR010000023.1, forward strand.
TTTTTGCTTCTTCAGCCGGTTCGTTAAGATACCACGCGCGTATTTCCCAAGGTGCAATAATACCGTTTTCCAATAGAGTAATTTTTTCGGTAAATTCGCGTGTCCTATCGCAAACTATGCTGTCATCAAAATTGAAAGAAACGGTATATTTGCCTCTTGGTGCAAAATCATAGATGTCACAGTAAATATCCAGAACCTCAATTAATTCCTCTAATGCTATTTTAAGAGCACTCTGAATGTCGCAGACAGTTGTGTAGCTGCGTTGCTTAGAAGCCTTTATTTCTTCAGCAGTTTTGTCAGTAAACTGCAGCTCTGAAAGAGTGCCGTAAGCAAGACCGCAGTTAAATTCAATACTTCTTAAAATTCTGTCAAGTCCCTTTAAATACTCTGTATCTCTTATAATAGGTGACCAGTCCTTGAATAAGGTTTCATCACCGGTAGAGAGCATTTTATAGAGTCTTCTGTCAGGAATTTGAGAATTACCATTGTCATCCTGACGGATAGCGCACTCATCAAGATATAGTGCTCTTTTGCCGCTTTCAAACTCCCAAAGTAAATTTTTATATTGAGTATTTGCATCTTTTATAAGGTTAACCGCTCTTGAAAAGGCAGAAACACCTAAAGGTGAGTTAATATCCACAGTATTAGCTGCGGGCATTTTAAAATAAACAAATAAAGGTCTTTTTATGTTTTCGATAACACAATAAGGCTCTAATTCTTGCCATTTGTCAACTTCAGAGAGTTTAATTTCTTTGCCGGGAGCGTCTTTTAGCCTGCTTTTGTAAGCAAGATTTCTGATAATGTACTTTCCATTTAAGAGTTTGTGTTCTTCCATTCGTGTGTAGTAATATCCGTCTTTTTTAAAGGTTTCAAAGAAAATACCACCGGATATTTCCCCGTCAGATGAATAATCTGTAGGACAGAAGGAATCTGCAAGAACAATGCTTATGCCTAATTCGCCGTTAATTGGATAGGGTTTTAAGATAACACCGCCTTGGGCGCAGGCATATTCAACAAAATTTCTTGCTTTTTTAATAATCCTCTGATATTGTCTGTTCAAATATTCAGCCCTTGAACCGCCGCTGATTTCGGAAGAAAACTCGACAGTAACAAGTCTTGAAAGCTCGGAGCAGATACCTGCGGCGAGGTTAAGACTTCTTTCACTGCAATCACCGACAGTGTTTTTGTATAGTGAGGTCCATTCAGAAATTGCTGCAGACATTCTGGACAAGGGAACAATTTCGGGTAAAACATTTTTTCTTCCAAATAAATTGGAAAACTTATTCAAATGCCATCAATCCTTTCAATTATCTATCTTTTTTCATAATGGTCTGACAAAAATATCTCATTTCGTCCATAGCATGGTCGTTTTGCTTAATGACGGTATCGGTAGCTGATTGGTTGTCCCAACAGTAAGTACCGAATTCTCTGATAATATCCTTGCAGGAAAGGTCAAATTTTAGTCTGTTATTACTAAGCAGACAAGAGCAAAATCTGATGCCGTCAAGAACACGGTTGTCAGCTTTTTTTACCTGAAATCTGCCATGTCGACGAATAGTTGTAATAAAGCTTGCAGCTGATGGGTCAACAATTACAAATCTGATTTTACGCTCACCTGCAAGTCTTGAGAGATAATCATAATATTCCTCATCTGTCAGCTGATGCATAGTTTTTTTACTGTCATAGTAAAATTCTTTAATTCTTTCTGCATTTCTGCCAATTTTTTTCCATAATCCCATAGAAGTCGGATTGTTTGTTCCGTAATCTATGGAAATATAATATTCTCCAATGCCATCATCCTTTGCAGAAATAATGTGCTTGTCGGGGGAGAACATAGGATAGACCAGTCCGTCTGCAGCGGCCCAGTTACCAAGAATAAATCGGTCATAGTAAACAGTACCTGAATATTCTTTTTTTAAATTTTTAACAAATTCAGGGCTGTTAAAGGGGTTATCATCTATAGTATAATGCTGGAGAAAAATATCAGCATCACTATCTAAAAACGTCTTTAACCAATGTGTAGGAGAATCAGGGTTGCAAGTGCCGTCAAATAGTGAGTTAGGTTTATCAAGACGTGATTTAAGCATTGAAAAAACTTCTTCACTCCATGTAGTAATTTCATCGCCATAGCAATATTCAATACCTGAACCTTGTAGCTTTTGTACTTGTGTAATCTTGTCGGCACCTAAGGTATGAACCTTTCTTCCAAACATATTAACTGTGTTATCAGTACTTATGTTACCTATTAGTTCCTTTCCCCAAATACTGCGCATAGGTTCTAAGATGTTTCTGTTAAGAGTTCCTCTGGTATTTCCCAAAAGAACAATCAACCCATTTCCCTTGCAATTAATAATTCGTTTTGGGATGAGGTAATAGTCAAGAAAAGTTTTCCCGCTTCTTGTAGCACCCTGTTTGATATTCCACCTATGATTAGCAAAGTTCCAGTATTCAAGCTGTTTTTTACTGAATTTCATTGCTATCCTCACAGTTTTCAAACTCTTTTTGAGCCTGATTAGAAATTTCATCAGTTATTTTTTCAAGTCTCTCATCAATCGATTGATTAAAGTCGCTTTTTTCAGACCATCTTTCAGGGCATCTGTGTTCAAGCCAGAATTTCAAAGCTGCAGTGTCGGAGGGAATTTCCTTTGTAACAGTAACAGATTCGATTCCGGAATTCTTTTGTGTTTCTTTAGTTTCCACCGATGTAGAACCAAGAGCCTTTTTTAAAAGAGCATCTTCAACTGCGTAATCAGTCAGAAGTTTTGCGTATTCCAACTCCTTTTTTAAAGATTCGTCTTTTTTTAAGAGAGAATTCATTTTTCTGTTGGACAAAGAGAGTTTTTTTGTGATTTCGTCATAATCAAGACCATCACGAGCCATATACCGAATAAGCAAAATAATATTTTCATCTGTAATTGGAATAATAATCACTCCTGTTGTTGCATAATGCTATTCGTATTGTAAAATTTTTTGCGTGAGCTAACGCGTTATATAGCGCCACGCAACAAATAAAATAAAAAAATATTTAAAAATCATGATTTTTAGCTATTATACCACAAAATTCCAAATTTGTCAATAGCATAGTGCAACTTTTTTTGCAAAATGATGCGCACAAGGTTACATCATCATATTAACGGAATTTTTGTATTGTGTGGGTGTTAAATTAGTAATTCGCTTGAATACCCTTGAGAAATAATGTGGATTGTCAAAAGCCAGCATGTCCGAAATTTGTGTAAAGTTGCAGCGCTCCTCGCGAATAAGTTTTTTTGCCTCTTTTATTTTGCGGGTCAGGATATATTCCAATAGTGTATAACCTGTTGTCTGCTTAAAGATTTTTGATAGATATGCTTGGGAATATTTTGTTTCTTTGCAAATTTGTTCTACAGTTATTTTTTGATAAACATGGTCATCGATAAATGAAATCATCTGAGCTACCAAATGATTTTCCATACTTTCTTTGGAAGGGAATACCCGCAAATTAATATTTTCCTTTTCACTTCTTATTAGCATAATCAAAAGCTGTTCAAGTAGAATTTTAATCATTTGCTGACCGCCAATCGGAGGATTGTCTTTAAGAGTCAACTGAACATCATTGAATTGCATGGGATTAAAAGTTTGTTCGGCTTCCTCAATAATTGCAGCAAGATATTTTTTTAGTCTTTGAGGCATTGTGCAAACTTTTCCTTTAAAAAAACGCATTGCCTCTGAAGAACAGACAAAGGAAATAACCACAACATTAGCAGCAGAACTCTGGTCTGCTCTGAGGGTGTGGAATTCGTTAGGTTTGTGAAAAATTATATCTCCTTGCTTTAAATGGTGGGTACAATTATGTGTTGAAATTTCTACCTGACCTGCATCAACAAATACCATTTCCCAGAAATTATGGCTTTCTCCTTCGAAGAAATAATTTTTGTTCAGCTCATAATAGTGGAATGAGACAATTTTGTGAATACTAATTAGATTTGCAATTTTATGTTGTATATAATTTAGTTTCATTTATAATTCCTCTATTTATAAAATTGTACTTTTTAATTAAAAAAATACATTCCAATTATTCTTATTATATTTTATCATATAAGTAATAAATAGTCAAGGAGGACATAGATATGAAAAAAGGAATTAGTATTTGGTCTTTTACTGAACCGGACTTAAAAAAGTGTTTTATGATGGCAAAGGATGCCGGTTTTGACGGTGTCGAAGTGGCATTGGATGAAACAGGTTTGGTATCTTTGGAGTCTACTAAAGAGGATATAATGAAAGTTAAGGCGATGGCAGAAGAAGCAGGAGTTGAACTTTATAGCGTGGCAAGCGGCTTGTATTGGACTTATAATTATACTTCTGATGATGCTAAAGTACGCGAAAAAGCAAAGGAAATCACAAAGAAGCAGCTTCAGGTAGCAGCATGGTTGGGTTGTGATACTATCTTAGTTGTACCGGGTGCAGTACATGTAGCATTTGAGCCGAACGGTCCTGTAGTTCCTTATGATGTAGCTTACGATAGGGCACTTGAGGCATTGAAGGAATTAGCACCGGTTGCAGAAGAACTAAGGGTTTCTATTGGTGTAGAAAATGTTTGGAACAAGTTCTTGTTATCACCGTTGGAAATGCGTGACTTTATTGATAAAATTGGCTCTGATTATGTTGGCTCTTATTTTGATGTGGGTAATGTTATATACTGCGGTTACCCTGAACACTGGATTAATATTTTGGGCAAGAGAATTAAGAAAGTTCATTTCAAAGACTATAGATATGCAGTTGGCAGCTTAGATGGTTTTGTGGATTTATTGGCAGGTGATGTTGATTATCATGGTGTAATGAAAGCTTTTGAAACTGTAGGCTATGATAATTGGGCAACAGCAGAAATGATTCCACCATATAAGCAGTATTCTGAAACAATTATTTATAATACATCCAATGCTATGGATAAAATTTTAGGGAGGAAATAAGATATGTTAAAAGTTGGTTTAATTGGTTGCGGTTTTATGGGCGGTATGCACTATGCATGCTATAATGTAATTGACGGCGTTGAGGTTGTTGCAGTTGCAGATGTAAGGGCAGAAAAGGCACAGGAATTAATAAATGGTGCTGATGTAAAAATCTATGCTACAGGTAAGGAATTGATTGAGCAGGCAGATGTTGATATCGTTGATATTTGTTTGCCGACATTTTTACATACTGAGCATGCAATTCTTGCAATGAGAAAGGGCAGAAAGGTATTTGTTGAGAAGCCTGTATGCTTAACAGAAGAAGAAGGAAAGCTTTTGTTAGAAGTACAAAAAGAAACAGGAGCAACTGTTCAGGTTGGTCAAGTTATTCGTCTCTGGGATGAATATAAGTGGTTGAAGGACACTTATGAAAGCGGTGAATACGGCAAAATCAAAACCGCTGTATTCAAGAGATTAAGTAATGTTCCTACATGGGGATGGGAAAATTGGCTTCATAAGGCTGAATTGAGTGGTTCTGTAGCGCTTGATATGCATATTCATGATGTTGACTTTATGCGTTATTTATTGGGTGAACCAAAGAGTTTTAATGCGACAGTTAACAGAAATGAAAAAGGAATAATTGAACAAATTTTCACAACATTCTCATATGATGATGCTGTAGTAATGGTGGAAGCTTGTTGGGATTATCCTGCGGATTTCCCATTTGATGCAGGATTCAGAGTAAAATTTGAGAAAGCTACAGCAGTAATGGATGGAAACGGTGTTACTGTTTATTATAATGATGGCGGAGTGTTCAAGCCTGAAATCAAACCTGAGTTTGTGGGCGATAATAACATTGGAGGTAACTTGTCAAGCTTGGGTGGATACTACAATGAACTCAAATACTTTGTTGACAAATTAACTGCTGGTGAAGAACCAGTTATTGCACCGCTATGTGAGGGTGTTAAATCAACAGAACTTGTGCTTGGAGAAATCAAGAGTGTTGGCGGGGCACAGAAATAATATTGAATGAAGTAAGGCCTGTTTTGCATAATAGCAAAACAGGCTTATTTTTATTTCTATTTTTCCTGATCTCAGCATAAGATATATCAACTATAGTTTTTGGGGGAGAAAAATGAAGAATTATATCGAGGAGCGTGTGTTAGAGCTCGCACAATACATTTTAGAAAATAAATCTACTGTTAGAAAAGCAGCAAAAAAATATAACATTTCAAAATCGACTGTACATAAAGATGTCACCGATAGGTTAAGGTATTTGAACAGAGAATTAGCGGAGCAAGTGGCTGAAGTATTAAAGACAAATAAGGCTGAGAGGCATATAAGAGGTGGTATAGCAACGAGGGAAAAATATGAAAGGTTACGTACTTATCATGAATAAGAGTTATAAAATAATATAAATACCCATGGTCTGTGGGTATTTTTTTATAATTATTATGTTTTAGCTGTTTTTGAAGGGGATAAAATAAAATAATAAGCATTGACATATGATGCGGTTAAATGGTATAATAATAAAAATTGGGGGAATATGCGTTATTTTTCTGTTTTGATATTCAGGAAAGTATTTATTTACATACACAAACAGATTGAAAGGAAGAGGACAGAAGTGAAAAGAGCCAGGAAATCGGGGTTTAGTATAAAAAAGAAGAAAACTGAAGATATAACACAGTCAAACGAGGATAGAGAAGCAAAATTCAGGGAGAAAAGAAGAATTCTTTCAGAGAAGTCAAAGAAAGAAAAACAAAGAAAAAAATATGCAGCGATTTTTTCGGTATCACTTGTCGTGATGATAATTGCATCATTGATAGTGCTTGGAATAGGGGGACTTTTTGATAATCCCGTTATAGAAGAAATTGAACCGGTTGATGAAGTATCAGGAAAAGTCAATGTTCTTGTTCTTGGAGTAGATAAAGAGGGATTAAGAACAGATACAATTATAGTTGCATCTTATGATGCAAATGATGGAATAGTGAATATGCTTTCAATTCCAAGGGACACTAGAATGTATATTGGTTCAAGATACCAGAAAATAAATTCTGCACATGCAATAACGGGCTCAAACGGAAAAATAAAAGGGCCTAACGGGACTATAGATGCGGTTACAAGAATAACAGGAATACCGATAAATTATTATGTTGAATTTTCGTTTGATGCATTCAGGGAAACAATAGATGCACTTGGCGGAGTATACTTTGATGTGCCGCAGTCTATGAAGTATACAGATTCTACACAAGGATTAAGAATTAATCTTTCAAAGGGCTATCAACTTCTTGATGGGGATAAGGCAGAACAGCTGGTGCGGTTTAGACAATATCCTGAGGGGGATATCAAGAGAGTGCAGGTACAACAGGATTTTATAAAAGCAGTAGCTGAACAGAAGCTTAATGCGCAGATTATAACAAGGCTTCCTGATATATATAAGGCGTTGTCTAATAACGTAAAAACTAATTTTAAATTAACAGATGTGATAAAGTACGCTAACAGTTTAGTTAATATTGACCTTAACAATATCATAATGCATCAGTTGCCGGGACAATACAGCGGAAGTGAATACACAACATCATATTGGTTGCCTAACATCAAGGAAATCAAACTATTGGTGCAGAATACATTTGGTTATGAAACAAAGGATATAACCAGTGGAAAGCAGATAACGGGGGCAGTTTACGGAAAAACAACAACCGAGATTTTAAATCCTGAGGATGTAGTAGTTCTTGAACAGGACAAGCATAAGCCGCCTGTTGAAAAGAGTGAAACAAAAACTGAGGAATCAGATAAATCAGAAAGAGATAAAGATGATAAATCGACAACTGTAAACAACGACAAAAATTCGGAAAAAAAGGAAGATAATAAAGAGGAATATACTGATAAAAAAGATAAACAAGACACAGTTATCGATGTGAATCCGTATCAACCACAAGAACCGGTTGAAGAGCCTGAAGTGCCTGAAATAAAACCTATAGAGGATATAAATTCATCAAATGATTTTGTAAGACCGGGAGCAAATTAATTAAATGGATGAAAGGAAGGTTTATCCAGTGAAGAGAGCAAGAGGGAGAAATGTAAAAAACAGGCATGAGGAGCTTGATGTGCCTGAGATGCTTAAGAAAAACGATCAAAGACAGATAGTGAGAAAACCCGTTTCAAAGAAAAAGAAAAAGCATAAGAATGGATTAAAATCTTTTTTAATAATTGTATTTGCGTTATTGGCTGCATTCTTAATAATTATGGGAATGGGCTGGGGAGGAAACTCCGAAGATGAGGGGGCTTTAGTTCCTGTAGATATGGAAAAGGGAAAGCTCAATGTACTTGTCCTTGGTGTAGATAAGGATGGATTAAGAACAGATGCTATGATGCTTGTTTCTTATGACATTAATGAACCGTCCGCGAAGCTCATGTCAATTCCGAGAGATACACAGATTAAGGTTCAGGATAGAGGTGTAACGAGGAAAATCAACGAAATTCACGCAATGCATGATAAGCAAAACAATATGTTAGGACCTTTGGGAAGTGTTAAAGCGGTGACTGCATTAACCTCAATACCTATCCATTACTATATAGAATTCAGTTTTGATGCAATAGATGAAATAACAGATGTTTTAGGTCCTATCGAGTTTGATGTACCTGATGTTGAGGGCAACGGAAAGGGAATGAACTATGACGATCCTGCACAGGACCTGCATATACACTTAAAGCCAGGATTACAGAAACTAAAAGGAAATCAGGTACAACAGTTCCTAAGATATAGAAAGAGTAATACAGGAAATGGTGACGGAAGCGATACCAGCAGGGTAGAAAGACAAAAAGAATTCATAAAAGCCATGGTTGACCAGAAAGTCAATTTATCCTTGGTTGCAAAATTACCATCAATATATTCCAAAATGAAAAAGAATATAAAAACCAATTTTTCTGCAGGAGATGTGTTAAAGTATGCGAAATATCTTAACGGTCTGATTTCTGAAAGTATACAAACATATAACTTGCCGGGAGAATCAAAGAGAACACCAAGCGGATGGTATTATGTGTGTGATTTGGGTGCGACATCGGATTTAGTAATAAACACATTCGGTTATGATGCAGATAATATTTCAAATGTAATCAGCATCAATGGAGTAACCGGAACAAAGAATGCTTTAAAATCAGAGAACAAGATGTCTATTCCTGAGGAATATGATGAGGATGAGGAAGAAGAGGTAAAAGAGCCTGTCAAAGAGGATATTGAACCTGAAAAGAAAGAGGATGATCCAAAACCTTCAAAAGAGGAAGAGAATGAAGATAGTTCGGGTAGTGTTGAGGAGCCACCAAAACAGGAGGAAGTTCCAGAAAAGGAAGAAAATACCGAAGAAGACGGATACATCAGTCTTGATTAAAATACATAAGATATTATAAAATGGAGGAAAAATTATGGATTTTTTTGCAGTTTTGTCATTAATCGGAGGACTGGCATTATTCCTTTACGGAATGGATGTTATGGGAGATGGATTGAAGAAACTGTCAGGAAGTAAGCTTGAATATTTTTTAGGACAGTTAACATCAAATAAATTGAAAGGCTTTTTGCTTGGATTTATAGTGACGGCGGTTATTCAATCATCATCAGCTACTACTGTTATGCTTGTTGGATTTGTAAATTCAGGGATAATGCGACTTTCGCAGACCATAAGTACAATAATGGGTGCAAATGTCGGAACAACAGTTACTGCATGGCTTTTGAGTACAACAGGAATAAGCGGAGATACGTTTTTTTTAAAGATATTAAAGCCTGATGCATGGACACCGGTGCTTGCAGCAGTAGGTGCAGGTATAGTAATGTTTTCAAAGTCAGACAAGCAAAAGAATATTGCATCAATTCTTTTAGGCTTTGCGATTTTGATGTTTGGTATGGAGGCAATGAGTGAGGCTGTTTCTGGTTTAAAGAATGATCCAAACTTTGCAAAGATACTTATTATGTTTGAAAATCCAATAATGGGTATTTTGGCAGGTACAATTCTGACTGCCATAATTCAGTCATCTTCTGCATCAGTCGGAATTTTGCAGGCACTATCTGCAACAGGAACAATTTCTTATGCTGTTGCGATGCCGATTATTCTCGGACAGAATATCGGAACAACAATAACTCCTATTTTGTCAGCAATTAACGGTAACAGAGATGCTAAAAGAGTGGCATTTACTTGTCTTTATGTAAAGATAATAGGTGTTGTAGTTGTATCGGTAGCATTTTATGTAATAAATTCATTTATTACCTTCCCGTTTATGAAAGAGGGAAACTATGTAAATGCGTTTAATATTGCGGTTATTCACACATTGTTCAATATCATATCAACAATAATCCTTATTCCGTTCACAAAACAGATTGAAAAACTTGCATATCTTACAATTAAGGATAAGGGTGATGAAGATAAAGAATTTGACCCATTTGCAACACTTGACGACAGATTTTTCACAGTTCCGGGTTTTGCGGTTGAGAAATGCCGTGAATTGACATATGAGATGGCAAAGATTGCACAGGAAGCCGTGTTTGACAGTACAAATATTTTGAATAACTATGACCGTAGTGTAGAAGAAAACATTGCAAAACTTGAAAAAAGAGTCGATAAATATGAGGATAAAATCAGTGCATATCTTGTTGACCTTGCAACAGAAAATCTCAATTATGCCGATTCGCATCAGGTAACAAAGATATTGCATATAATAGGTGATGTGGAAAGAATTTCTGACCATGCCTTGAATATCTGTGAAACTGCAGAAGAAATGCATGAAAAGAAAATCAGTTTTTCAGAGGAAGCCACAAAAGAAATCAATGTGCTTACAGATGCTGTTCGTGAGATACTTTCTATCACAACAAGTATGCTTGAAGAAGACGATATAGATATGGCAATAAGAGTTGAACCGCTTGAGCAGATAATTGACAAACTGAAGAAAAAGATTAAAAATAATCATGTCAAGAGGTTGCAGGTGGGAGAATGTACCGTTGAGTTAGGATTTATTCTTTCTGACCTTTTGACAAATTATGAAAGAATTGCAGACCATTGTTCAAATATTGCGGTTGCTGTACTTGGTAATGCAAACAGTAACTTTGAGGCTCATGATTATATGAAGCATGTCAAGAATGATGGTGAAAACGAATTCTTTGAACAGTTTGATTATTATAAAACAAAGTATTCAATCTAAAAATGAAAAAGAGTGTAGAAATACACTCTTTTTGTCAAAATCCGGAGGAATTTTCAATGAATTTTAAAGAGGAATTGCAAAAGAGAATAGAAAGCATTGAAGATATATTAAAAAGTTATCTTCCTAAAGAAGAGGGATTGCAGAAAACTGTGATTGAGGCTATGAATTACAGTGTTTTGGCGGGAGGAAAGCGTTTGAGACCGATGCTGATGTATGAAACCTATAAGCTGTTTGGGGGAGAGGGTAAAATTGTAGAGCCCTTTATGACTGCACTGGAAATGATACATACCTATTCGCTGGTACACGATGATTTGCCTGCTATGGATAATGATGAATACAGACGCGGAAAAAAGACCACCCATGCGGTTTACGGTGAAACTATGGGGATTTTGGCAGGCGATGCGCTTTTAAACTATGCATTTGAGATTGCATCTGATGCCTTTGATATTGAAATCAACGATAGGGTAGCAAAGGCAATTAAGGTGTTATCTAAAAAAGCCGGAATTTATGGAATGATAGGCGGTCAGGTTGCCGATATTGAATCTGAGGGTAAGAAAGTCGGACTTGATGTAATTGAATTTATACATAGATTAAAGTGCGGGGCGTTAATTGAGTCAGCGATGTTAATAGGCGCCATATTAGCAGGTGCAACCCAGGAAGAACAGGATAAAATCGAACAGATTGGCGCAGATATTGGCTACGCATTTCAAATTCAGGACGACATTTTAGATGTAACAGGTACAACAGAGACAATAGGCAAACCAGTAGGAAGTGACGATAAGAACGAAAAATCAACCTATGTTTCAATTAAAGGCTTGAAAAATGCAAAGAAAGATGTCGAGGAGATGTCCGAAAGGGCAATAAACACATTACATTCACTCAAGTATAAGAATGAATTTTTGGAAGAACTTATAAAAAAGCTTGTAAACAGAGAAAAGTAAATTCACAAAAAAGTTACATTTTGTGTTTTAAATATTCATATTGATGTTGTAATATGTATGTATAAATCGAAATTAATCTTAGGAAGGGTGTTTGCAATGTCAGAAGAGAGATTTGAAGAGAATATTAATGAAGAGATAATAGAATTGGAAGAAGAAAATGTCGATGAATTAATCGAATCAGAAGAGATAATTGAAGAAACTCCTGTATTTGATGCTGAGGCTGAGGAATTAAAAGCAAAGAAGAAGGCAAGAAATAAAAAAATTGCATTTATTCTTGCTTGTGCAGTTTTGTTTGGAGCTGTATCGGGAGGAATGTTCGCCATATCCAATTCTATTGTAACAAAATTTGCTAATGCAAAATTCAGAATTGAGTCAACACAGACATTTTTGACCAAAGGTGAAACAGAGGCAGTACAGTCAGATGTTGCTGATATGGTTGAGGCATGTATGCCGTCGATTGTTTCAATATCAAGTAAAAGTGTCACAGAGGTAATGACATTTTTTGGAGTGTATGAAAGAGAGAATATGGGTAGCGGTTCAGGAATAATAATTGGTAAAAATGATACAGAACTGTTGATAGTAACCAACTACCATGTTGTTGCGGACAGTACCGAGTTGAGTGTGATGCTTTATGATGCTGAGATTTCAATGAATCCGCAAAATGCACAGCAAAAGCTTGATAAGGATGAGGTTTTAAAAGCACAAATTAAGGGTTATGATTCTGATAAAGATTTAGCAGTTATTTCAATAAAACTTGATTCAATTCCGAGTGAACAACTTGCTAAAATGAGAGTGGCAACAATAGGTGATTCGTCGTCAATAAGGGCAGGAGAAAAGGTAGTAGCAATAGGAAATTCTTTGGGATACGGACAGTCAGTCACTCAAGGTATAGTAAGTGCTACAAAAAGAGCTGTGACACTTGATTCACAGACAACTCAAGGCGCAAGCGTAACCAATACATTCATACAGACAGATGCTGCAATTAATCCGGGTAATAGCGGAGGAGCACTTCTTAATATGAAAGGAGAGGTTATAGGTATTAATTCTGTAAAGATAGCTGCCAGCGGAGTTGAGGGAATGGGATATGCAATTCCTATAACAGATGTTGAGGAAATAATCGGAGAATTAATGGTAAGGGAAACGAGAGAAGTTGTTGATGAAGATAAACAAGGCTTCCTTGGAGTAACTATTGCCGATGTTTCGGCAGAGGTTGCAAGTCTTTACGGTATGCCTGAGGGTGTGTTTGTTAATAGTGTAAGCGAGGGTTCTGCGGCAGATAAGGCAGGAATTAAAAAAGGATATATTATAACAAAATTTGATAATTACAGTGTAAGAACTGGAGCGCAGCTTCAGGATAGACTGACCTACTATAAAGCAGGGGAAAAGAAGATAATAACTGTTCAGGTTCCGAGTGAGGAAGGTTATGTAGAAAAAGAGTTTGAAATCACGCTCGATTCCAAAAAGGAACGAGAGGCAATAATGTCAGAGGAAATTAACAATTAACGGGGGATATTATGGAAAGAATAGCAAGCTTTTCGGTAAATCATGATAAACTGGAAAAGGGAATATATGTTTCAAGAATAGATGGTGACGTAGTAAGCTATGATGTTAGAATGAAGAAACCAAATGGCGGAGATTACCTCGAAAGCCCTGCCATGCATACTTTTGAACATCTTTTTGCTACTTATGCAAGAAACTCTGAATTTTCCGATAGTGTTATATATGTAGGACCTATGGGTTGCAGAACAGGATTTTATCTATTGTTAAGAGATAAGGTCAAAAAAAGTGATGTAATAAAGCTTGTAAGGGACTCATTTGAATTTATTAAAAATTTTAAAGACGAAATTCCAGGAAACAAAAGGGAAGAATGCGGAAACTATCTTGAGCATGATCTACAAGGTGCAAAGCTTGTAGCAGAAGATATGACTAAGGTTTTGGCTGATTGGACAGAGGAGAAGATGAACTATGAAGAATAAGCTTGGAATTATCGGAGCTATGGATATAGAGGTAGAAACCCTAAAGTCAGCACTTTCCGATTGTAAAACAACAAGAGTTGCTGAAATGGAATTTTATGAGGGGACACTAAATAATAAAGAGGTTATTGTTGTCAAGTGTGGAATTGGAAAGGTTAATGCTGCAAGATGTGTGCAGATTTTAGCTGATAAATTTGATGTTGACGCAGTTGTGAATACAGGCATTGGCGGAGGAATTGGTGACGGACTGAGAGTTTCTGATATAGTTGTCGGTGATGAGCTTGTTCAGCACGATTTTGATGTATCAGGCTTTGGATATGCTAAGGGTTATATGTTTTCAGGAGATACCGATAAAGCAACTGCATATAAGTGTAATGAGGAATTGGTTGAAAAACTGAAAAAATCAGCATCAGAACATCTTAATGTCGACAGGATAAAGACAGGAAGAATTGCTACAGGTGATGTATTTGTTTCGGATGCAGGAAAAAAGAAAGAGATAAAAGAAACCTTTGGCGCATTGGTGTGTGAAATGGAGGGCGGTGCTATTGCACAATCAGCAGTAGCGAATGGATTGGATTTTGTTGTTGTAAGAGCAATTTCCGACCTCGCAGACGGCTCTGCATCAGAAAGCTATGAGGAATTTGAAAAGGAAACAGCATATCTTTCAGCAGAAATAATAAAAAGCTTTGTGAAATTAATATAAAATTAAGAGGCTGCCTTATCGGCAGCCTCTTTCAACATAAGAAGTTTTGGATTGCTAAATTAAAAAAGTGTGCAACCCTAAATCAAGGCTACACACAAAAAAATGTCAACCTTGAATTTTATTGTCACATAGAATTCATTTTGCTATAGCACAAACACAACTAGCAAAGGTTGACTATTTTTTTCAAAAATAATCAGCTAGTTACATATGTGCTATTAATAATGTAAAATGAATAAGGTGTAATAACCCCATTTCTATGTGACACCATCATTATATCATTTTATTATATTCTTTTCAATAGCATTTGACAAAAATCTTATTAATCGTATGACATTTTTCGACAAAGGTATAAAATTCTTTAAAAAAGCAATAATAGTCCTATAAAATGAAATCGGAGGGACTATTATGGTAAACAATGACACTATTGAATTGTTGCGTGAATGTAATGCAGGAGTAAAAATGGGAATATCCGCTATTGATGAGGTGTTGGACTCGGTTGATGATGATAATTTTAAAAGTCTTTTGGTTGATAGCAAAAAGGAGCACGAAAAGCTTGGTGAGGAGACAAGGACACTTTTAAACGACTATCATGACAGCGGTAAAAAGCCTAATGCTATGGCAAAGGGAATGTCATGGATGAAGACAAATGTAATGCTTGCAGTTGAACCGGGTGATGATACAGTGGCGGATTTAATAACAGACGGCTGTAATATGGGAGTGAAATCGCTTCATAAGTATCTTAATAAGTATAAGGCCGCAGAAGAAAAGGCAAAGGATATTACCAAAAGACTTATTAATATTGAGGAAAGACTAGCAATAGATATAAGAATGTATTTATAAAAAAAGAGCTGCATATGCAGCTCTTTTAAATTTATTAATACATTCCGCCCATAGCTGATGGGTCCATAGCAGGAGCTGGTTTTTCAGGCTCAGGCTTATCAGCAACAAGACTTTCTGTTGTAAGCACCATTGCAGCAACACTTGCAGCATTCTGCAAAGCACTTCTTGTAACTTTAACAGGGTCAACAATACCGTCTTTAATCATATCAACATACTGTTCGGTCAAAGCATTGTATCCTTCTCCGTCCTTACAGGTTTTAACCTTATCAACGATAACAGAACCCTCAAGTCCTGCGTTTTTAGCAATTTGCTTAACAGGTTCTTCCAATGCCTTTAAGACAATGCTAACACCTGTTTTTTCGTCACCCTCAGTTTCTGAAAGGAGTTTTTCAATAGCAGGGAGAACGTTAATATAACTTGTTCCACCGCCTGCGACAATACCTTCTTCAACAGCTGCCTTAGTAGCTGCCAAAGCATCTTCAATTCTTAACTTTGTTTCTTTCATTTCGGTTTCAGTAGCAGCACCAACCTTGATAACTGCAACACCGCCTGAAAGCTTAGCAAGTCTTTCCTGAAGCTTTTCTCTGTCAAAATCAGATGTTGTTGCGTCAAGTTCATTCTTAATCTGACTAACTCTTGATTTAATTTCGTCGGAGTTACCCATACCGTCAACAATAATTGTATTTTCCTTTTGAATTTTAACCTGTTTTGCTCTACCTAACTGTTCAAGCTGAGTTTCCTTCAAATCAAGACCCAATTCTTCAGAAATAACCTGACCGCCTGTTAAGATTGCAATATCCTGAAGCATAGCCTTTCTTCTGTCGCCAAAGCCAGGAGCTTTGACAGGAACGCAGATGAAAGTGCCTCTTAATTTGTTAACAATCAAAGTTGCAAGAGCTTCGCCCTCAACATCTTCGGCAATAATAACAAGCTTTTTGCCCATCTGAACAATTTGCTCCAATAAAGGAAGAATTTCCTGAATGTTTGAAATCTTCTTGTCTGTGATAAGTATATAAGCGTCGTCTATAACAGCCTCCATCTTGTCTGTATCTGTTACCATATATGGAGAAATGTAGCCTCTGTCAAACTGCATACCCTCAACAACTTCTGAATATGTTTCAGCAGTTTTTGATTCTTCAACAGTAATAACGCCGTCTGCAGTAACCTTTTCCATTGCATCAGCAATCAAAGCGCCGATTTCATCATTAGCGGCAGATACTGAAGCAACTCTTGCAATATCGTCCTTACCTGAAACCTTTTTAGCCTTTTTCAAGAGTTCATCAACTGCAACGTTAACAGCTTTTTGAATACCCTTTCTGACTATCATTGGGTTAGCGCCTGCAGTAACATTTTTAGCACCCTCTCTAACAAGAGCCTGAGCCAAAAGTGTAGCAGTTGTTGTACCGTCACCTGCAATGTCGTTTGTTTTTGTAGCAACCTCTTTAACAAGCTGAGCGCCCATATTTTCAAACGGATTTTCTAATTCAATTTCCTTGGCGATTGTAACACCGTCATTTGTAATTAGTGGAGCACCGAATTTCTTGTCAAGAACAACATTTCTTCCCTTTGGTCCTAGAGTTATTTTGACTGTATCTGCAAGCTGGTCAATACCGCTTTGCAAAGCGCGTCTGGCTTCTTCGCCGAATAAAATCTGTTTTGCCATAATATCAATTCCCTTCTATAATTATTCAACTATTGCAAGAACGTCGTTTTGTGAAAGAATTGTGTATTCTTCGCCCTCTAATTTAACTTTTGTTCCTGCATACTGTGAAATTAATACCTTATCTCCGATTTTGAGTTCCATCTTAACTTCCTTGCCGTCAATAATTCCGCCAGGTCCCACTGCAATAATTTCAGCAATTTGAGGTTTTTCCTGAGCAGCGCCTGTTAAAATGATACCGCTTTTGGTTGTTTCTTCTGCTTCAAGCATTTTGATAACAACTCTGTCCTGTAATGGTTTAATAGTCATAAATCATTCCTCCGTTTCTCATTAGCACTCTCAACCAAAGAGTGCTAACACGCATTATTATAAAGCCTTTGACAATCATTTTCAAACCTTACAATTCTTTCCATTTTTTAATCAAATTAAAATAACTCTAAAAACCTTTGATTTTCTTTAATTATCTCCGATTTTGGAGCATTTTCTCGTTATTAGCTTGTAAAGTCTTCAATAAGTGAAAAACCTTCTTCTATATTGTCGAAATATATTCCTTTTTCAAGCTTTATACGGTCATCTGACGGAAGAAAAGAAGAATCAAATTGTATGCTTTTAATAATTGAGGTAACTTCGTCAGTAATTCTGTAAAGAGTAAGGATGCCATTTTCATCTTTTAAAAGAAACTGTTCTGTGGAAATTTCCTTGTTTTCGTCAATAATGGGTTCGGGATTATAGCTTTGGAGAGAGGGAGTTTTATTTGGAATATTTTCATTGGTTGCCTGTGACGGAACTGAGTTTGCTCCGAGAAGATATCCTCCTCCAAACCCAATAGAGCAAAGAATGAAGCCCAAAATAGTATAAGTAAAAAATTTTTTCATAAAAATCTACCTTTCTGTTTACATTATTTATAATAATTAACAAATTTTTCAAAAATATTCGTAAATTTTAAAATTGTGCTACAATTCATAAAACTATTGCAAAATCTGCAAATATGTACTATAATATAGAGTGGAAGATAAGTAATATAAATTACTGTATCGGAGGGATAGAATTGAGAAGAGGCAGAAAGCATCAAAAAACAAGAGTGGCAACAAAAACTCGTAATACGAAAAAAAATAAAAGCAGTTCATTAAGAAAAGTTGTGAATGTTTTCTTTGTGTGCCTGTTTGTATTTTTAATTGCCTGCATAGGAATAGGAGCGGGTATGTATGCTGCTGTTGTTCAGGAGATAGATGATATGAACATACAGGAGATTGCACTTGTGCGTTCTTCAATAGTGTATTACACAGATGAAAATGGCAATTCTCATGAAGTTGAATATCTATCAAGCGATGGTAATTCTATTTGGGTTGAATCAGGAGAAATTTCAGAGGTAATGAAAGAGGCTATTGTTTCAATAGAGGATGAGAGATTTTACCGTCATGGCGGGGTTGACTTAAAAAGAACTTTCGGAGCGGTACTCGGCTATGTAAGGGAAAAGCTTGGCGGTTCTGTTGCAAGCTATGGCGGAAGTACCATAACTCAACAGGTCATAAAAAATATAACATCTGAAAAGGACAGAACAGCAACAAGAAAAATTAAGGAAATGATGAGAGCTGTGGCGTTGGAGAAACAGCTTTCAAAGGATGAAATTCTCACACTTTACCTGAATGTAATATTTTTATCCAATAATTGTTACGGTGTTGAAGCGGCATCAAACAGATATTTCGGTAAGAGTGCATCGGAGCTTAATTTAACGGAAGCTGCATTAATAGCGGGAATAACTCAAAGACCGTCCTATTATAATCCTCTAAAAAACCCTGAAAATGCGTTAACTAAGAGGAATACAGTTCTTTTAAAGATGTATGAAACGGGCAAGATAACAAAAGAGGAATATGAAGAAGCAGTTCAAAGTGATTTAGGAATTCATGAATCACAGTTCAATGTTCAGGATAATGTGTATTCATATTTTGTTGATACTGTAATAAATGAAGTCATAAATGATTTGCAGACTGAAAAGGGATATACAGAAAGTTTTGCTACACAACAGGTATTAGGTGGCGGATTAAAGATTTATACAACAATGAATTTGGATATACAGAATTCTATGGAGGAAGTTTTTGAAAATTCCAAGACATTCACATCGGGCGCAAAAAATGCACAAGCGGCTATGGTGATAATGGACCCGAAGACAGGGGAAGTAAAGGGAGTGATTGGAGGAAAGGGCAAAAAAACAGCTTCAAGAGGCCTAAACCGTGCTACCCAGACAAGACGCCAACCGGGATCTTCAATAAAGCCTTTAACGGTTTATACGCCTGCCTTTGAGAAAAAGGAGCTTACTCCGTCCTCGATACTTGTTGATGAGCCGATTAAAATAAAAGACTGGTCACCGAAAAATTCATATAAAGGATTTAAGGGTGGTATTACAGTTAAAAAGGCTATAGAGATTTCTGCGAATATCCCTGCAGTAAAGGCGTTGCAGAAGGTAGGAACCGATATAAGCTACACATATGCTAAAGATAAATTCCATTTAGGCGTTGTGGATGCAGACAGAGATTTGAGTCCATTGGGACTTGGCGGTCTCACAAACGGAGTGACAGTCATGGAAATGACAGCGGCATATGCGGCATTTGCAAACGGCGGTTATTACTGTGAACCATACACATATACAAAGGTTCTTGACAGTGCCAATAGGGTACTTTTGGAAAAGAAGACAAGTAAAGAACAGATAATTGGAAAAGATACTTCATATATTATGTCACAGATGCTTTATGGAGTAGTAAATTCAAGCTCGGGAACGGGTAAGCTTGCAAGACTTAGTGATAAAAATATGGGAGTTTACGGAAAAACTGGAACAACTAATAATGACTATGATAAATGGTTTGTAGGTTATACACCTTATTATGTAGGTGCTGTATGGTTTGGTTTTGACCAGCAGAAATCTATAAGAAGTGCAGGAATTACATCAAATATTTCTGCAAAGCTCTGGGGTGAAACAATGGAAAAAGTTCATGAAGGACTACCTGCAAAGACAATAGAAATGCCTGATGATATGATTAAATCATATATATGCAGGGAAACAGGACTTTTAGCAACATCAGAATGTTCGGGGGCATCAGAATATTTCTTAAGTGGAACACAACCAAAGAAATACTGCGGTAAGGATCATATAGTCGAGGAAGAGGAATCGGAAAGTCCAGAGGAGATACCTCCTCAAAACGAGGAAGAGGAGGAAACAATCCCCCCTACAGAAACAACACCCGAGGAGATAACCCCGATAGAGCCGGAAACATCAAGACCTCCGATTGAGGAAAATCCTGATGATGTAATAAGCTTGGAATAGAATATAAAGATAGGAGATGAGATTTTATGGATATCGGTAGTTGTAATTCGGAAAAGATTGCACCTGACGGGCGAAGGTATATTAAGTTTTACAAACTATCGGTGTTTGTAAAACCTTAGAAATAGCTTATGCCTGTCCTTGAAAAGCAATATAAATTTTGCGGAAAGGATTGGTTTTGATGGAAGAAATAGAAGTGGTTATTGAAAAAATATCACAATTATTAGCTGATAAAAAATATCGCGAATTAAAGGATATACTAGGTGAATTTGAACCTGCCGATGTGGCGATAGTATTTGAGGAATTGCCCAAAAAGAGTATGCCCATTTTATTCCGTTTGCTTGCTAAGGAGCAGGCGGCAGAGGTGTTTGTAGAGCTTGACTCGGATATGCAGGAAATGTTAATCAGCGAGTTTAGTGACTACGAATTAAAAGAGGTACTGGAGGAATTATACCTTGATGATACAGTTGATATTATTGAGGAAATGCCTGCAAATGTTGTAAGAAGAATTCTAAGACATTCCGATGCAGATACAAGACAAAATATTAATAACATATTGAAATATCCAAAAGATAGTGCAGGCAGTATTATGACAATAGAGTTTGTTGACTTAAAAAAAGATATGACTGTCGAGGATGCATTCACCCGTATCAGAAGAAGAGGTGTGGATAAGGAAACAATCTATACCTGTTATGTTATTGATGAAAACAGAATACTACTTGGATTGGTGTCAGTTAAGGATTTGTTATTAGCTGAGCAAAATCAGATAATAGAAGACATTATGGAACAAAATATTATCTATGTCAATACCCTTGATGATAGAGAGTATGCAGCACAGGCATTTGAAAAGTATGACTTCTTGGCATTGCCTGTAGTAGATAACGAAAATCGTCTGGTAGGAATTATTACTGTCGATGACGCTATTGATGTCTTGCAGGAAGAGGCAACAGAGGATATTGAAAAGATGGTTGCTATCACGCCTACCGATAAGCCATATATGAAGACAGGAGTAATAGAAACATTCCAAAAAAGAATACCTTGGCTTTTGTTGTTGATGATTTTGTCAGCACTCACAAGCAGTATAATAAGCTTGTTTGAGGAGTCATTGTCTGTATGCGTGGTGCTCACTGCATTTATCCCTTTACTTATGGGTACAGGCGGAAACTCGGGCGGACAATCCTCAGCAACCATAATAAGAAGTATGTCGCTTGGGGATGTGGAAATGAGCGATGTTCTAAAGGTATTGTGGAAGGAATTGAGGGTGGCATTTATTTGCGGCGTAGTGCTTGCGATTGCGAATTTTGCGAAGGTTATGATTGTGGATAGTGCAAATATTATTGCAAACGGATATAGCCCTGCTTTGATTGCTTCTGTGGTTAGTCTTTCTCTTTTGGTAACAGTTATAATTGCAAAGTTAATTGGCTGTGTATTGCCGATGCTGGCAAAAAAGATTGGCTTTGACCCTGCAGTTATGGCAAGCCCGCTTATCACGACGATTGTTGATACAGTATCATTGATGGTGTTTTTTAATATAGCTGTCATGATTTTGCACATATAAGAAAGGATTTGATTAAATGAATACCGCAAATAAAATTACCGTTTTGAGAATTATATTGGTGCCTATATTTATGGCATTGATGCTTATAGATGGAAATACAGCAAAGATGTGTGCATTAGCAGTATTTGTGATTGCATCTATATCGGATTGGCTCGACGGGTATATAGCAAGAAATTATAATCAGGTATCTGATTTTGGTAAGTTTATGGACCCTCTGGCTGATAAGGTTTTAACAACTGCGGCTTTTTTGGCACTTATGGAAGCAGACAGATTATGGTTTGGTTCTGTTGCGATTATGTTGATTTTAACAAGAGAATTTTTGGTTGCAGGCCTGAGAATGAATGCAGGTGCGAGTGGAACTGTAATTGCTGCCAGTATGTTCGGAAAGGTTAAAACAGTTGTACAGATGATTGCGATAATTGCATCAATAGCTCTTACACATTCAATTTTTCCTCACGAAACGGCAATTCTTATGACGAATATATTTGTGTGGATATCTACAATAGTAACAGTTATTTCTGGAATTGATTATCTTTGGAAGAACAGACAGGTATTTTTGAAATGAAGAGAATAACAAGCTGTGTGAGAAAAGCAGTAGAAGACTATGATATGATAAAAGAGGGCGACAGAGTAGCCGTTGGAATTTCAGGAGGTAAGGACAGTCTTATTCTCTTAGGTGCATTGGCAAGCCTTTCAAGATATTATCCTAAAAAATTCAGCGTAGTCGGACTTACTCTTGATATGGGTTATGATGCGGACTATTCACAAATCAAGAAATACTGTGAAAGCTTTGGTGTTGAACATATCGTAAAAAAGACCAATATAAAAGAGGTAATATTTGATTACAGAAAAGAGGAAAATCCTTGCTCATTGTGCGCAAAGATGCGACGGGGAGCACTTAATGATTTTGCTATTGAACAGGGCTGTAAAACAGTGGCACTCGGACATCATAATGATGATGTTTTGGAAACCTTTATGTTAAGCCTTTTGTATGAGGGAAGAATAAACTGTTTTTCGCCTGTTACATATCTTGACAGAACAGGAATATATCAGATAAGACCGCTTATTTATGTAAAGGAAAGAGATATAAAGGGCGTGGTGAATAGACTCCAAGTCCCTGTTTTAAAAAGCTCCTGCCCTGTTGACGGGATAACAAAAAGACAGGAAATTAAAGATATTATAAGAAATCTTGATAAAACAGTAAATCCTGGAATGAAAAAAAGAATATTTACCGCCATTTCCAATAGTGAAATACAAGGTTGGCGTAGATAGCGAAAAAGACTGCCAGATAGGCAGTCTTTTAATTTTTAACCTAATCTTATTGATTCAATAATCTGAGGCTCTAATGGACAATCCTGAAAATCTGTTGCAACACCTGCAATTTTGTCAATTACCTCTAATCCTTCAGTAACCTTACCGAACGCAGCATACTGGCCATCAAGATGCGGAGAATCCTTGTGCATAATAAAAAACTGACTTGATGCAGAATTCGGGAATGAAGTTCTTGCCATTGAAAGAACACCCCTTGTATGCTTTAGATTGTTTGTAAATCCATTTCTTGTGAATTCGCCTTTAATTGATTCTGCTTCCTTGTGATTTCCGTTTTCGTCATATCCGCCGCCTTGAATCATAAATCCTTCAATAACTCTGTGGAATATAAGTCCGTCAAAAAACTTTTTGTTAACCAGTTCAATAAAGTTGGCAACAGTTATAGGAGCAGTTTCAGGATAAAGTTCTGCTTTCATAACATCGCCGTTTTTCATAGTAATAATAATATCGCTCATTTTAGCACCTCTTCATTAGTCATTTACAGAAATTGTTTTAATAATAATTGGTTTTTGGGGAACATCTGCCATACCGTATTCAGAATAAACGGTTGTTTTTGTTTCAGCAATTTCGTCTATAAATTCCAAGCCTTCAGTAACCTTACCAAAAGCAGCATACTGACCGTCAAGAGATGGATAGTCAACATGCATAATAAAGAATTGACTTGATGCGGAGTTAGGGTCAGGAGTTCTTGCCATTGAAATAACACCTCTGGTATGCTTTAGCGGATTTTCAAAGCCATTAGAATCAAATTCACCGATAATGGTTTCTGAATCCTTTGGAGTCATATTTTCGTCATATCCGCCACCTTGAATCATAAATCCTTCAATAACTCTGTGGAAAATGAGTCCGTCGTAGAAGTTGTCTTTAGCAAGCTTAACAAAATTTTCAACTGTTTTTGGGGCAAGGTTAGGATAAAGCTCGCCCTTCATAACACCGCCGTTTTCCAATTCAATTGTAAATGGAATTGCATCAGCATATAGCTTTTCTTCATCAACAGCAGGCTTTACTTCCTGTTGAGTCTGAGTCTGTTGTGTGTTGTCTGTTGATGATGTTAATTCGTTTTCTTCATTTGAACAAGCTGTTATTGTAAGTGCCATTACAGACACTATAAAAAGTGAAAGTAACTTTTTCATTTTCATCATTCCTTTTCATTATTTTCTTCAATTATTTCTTCTTCATCCTCGTGAGTAGTCTTTGCTGCAGAAACAAGCTTAACTCCGTCGTCAAGACGCATTATGCGAACACCCTGAGTCTGTCTTCCGAACTGGCTTATTTCAGCGGTGTGAGTTCTGATGATTACACCCTCAGATGTAATAAACATCATATCGTCATTGTCGCAAACTGCTGCAACACCTGCTAGTTTACCGGTCTTTTCGGTAATCTTATATGTGAATATGCCATGACCGCCACGATTTTGAATTTTATATTCAGAGAAGTCGGTTTTCTTGCCATATCCGTTTTCTGTTACAGTTAAGAGTGTTGTGTCATCCTCGGCGATACAAGCACCTATGACGTAGTCATCGCCCTTTAATCTAATACCGCGAACGCCCTGTGTTGCTCTTCCTGTAGCACGCACATCAGATTCTTCAAATCTGATAGCGATACCGTTTCTTGTACAGATAACAAGATTTTTATCACCGTCTGTTCTTATAACATTTATCAAGGTATCGTCCTCGGTTAATTCAATAGCTCTCAACCCTGACTGACGAATTCTTGAATAATCCATAAGGTCTGTTTTCTTGATAGTTCCGTTCTTTGTAAAGAATGTCAGATAATCGCCGTCTGTAAATTCTCTCACAGGAATCATTGATGTAATCTTTTCGCCTGCTTCAAGTGGTAAGAGATTTACTATTGCAGTACCCTTAGCCTGTCTTCCTGCTTCAGGAATTTGATAAGCTTTCAAGCGGTAAACAATACCTCTTGTAGTGAAGAATAAAAGATTATCGTGAGTTGAGGTTGTGAAGATTTGTTCAACGAAGTCCTCTTCTCTGGTGGTCATACCGGAAATACCTCTTCCGCCCCTGTGCTGAGATTTGTAGGTTGCAACAGGAACTCTCTTAGTGTAACCGTTGTGTGTAAGTGTTATAACAACATCTTCTTCTTCAATAAGGTCCTCAATGTCGATATCGTCTGCAATCATTGCAATTTCTGTTTTTCTTTCGTCGCCGAATTTATTTTTGATTGCTGTCAAATCTTCTTTAACAATTTCCAAAACAACCTCTTCGTGTTCCAAAATGTTGTGATATTCGGAAATTTTAGCACAAATCTGTTCAAATTCGTTTTCAATCTTATCTCGCTCAAGTCCCGACAAACGACCTAACTGCATCTGAACAATTGCAGTAGCCTGAGCTTCTGAAAGACCGAATTTTTCCTGTAGAGCAAGCTTTGCATCAGGAATTGATTTAGATGCTCTGATAACATTGATAACATCATCAATATGGTCAATGGCAATTTTGTAACCCTCTAAAATGTGTGCTCTTTCTTCAGCTTTAGCAAGGTCAAATTTTGTTCTTCTAACGATTACATCTTTCTGGTGAGCGATGTAATGGTCAATCATTTCGCGAAGATTTAAAATCTTCGGAACACCGTCAACAAGTGCCAATAGTATAACACCAAAGGTATCCTGCATCTGTGTAAATTTGTATAGATTATTCAAAACTATGTTTGGATTTGCATCACGTTTCAAGTCAATGATTAAGTGCATATTTTCGTCCGATTCATCTCGTGTTGATGAGATGCCGTCAATTTTACCGTCACGCACCAATTCATTTATATGTTTTTCTAACCTTGCCTTGTTAACCTGATATGGTAATTCGGTTATAACAATTCTTGACCTTCCGCCTTCAAATTCCTCAATTTCTGCACGGGCGCGCATAACAATTCTGCCTCTGCCTGTGTGGTAAGCACTTCTGATACCGCTTTTACCCATAATGATACCTGCGGTCGGGAAGTCTGGTCCTTGAATATGTTCTGTCAACTCGTCAAGAGTTATTTCAGGATCATCAATAGCAGCAATAATTCCGTCAACAACCTCGCATAAGTTGTGAGGCGGAATATTGGTTGCCATACCAACGGCAATACCTGAAGAACCGTTTACCAAAAGGTTAGGAAATCTTGATGGTAAAACAGATGGCTCTAAAAGCTTATCGTCGTAGTTAGGAACTAAATCAACTGTATCTTTTTCAATATCTGAAAGCATTTCGGCTGCCAATTTTGACATTTTTGCTTCTGTATAACGGTAAGCAGCTGGGGGGTCTCCATCGATTGAACCGAAGTTACCTTTACCCTGAACAAGAGGGTAACGAAGTGAGAAGTCCTGAGCAAGACGCACCATAGCGTCATAAACAGAAGAGTCACCATGAGGGTGGTATTTACCGAGCACATCGCCGACAGTTGCAGCAGACTTTCTGAAATCATTCTCATAAAGAAGATTTGACTCGTACATATTGTAGAGAATTCTTCTGTGAACAGGCTTTAGTCCGTCACGAACATCAGGTAATGCACGGCTGACTATAACGCTCATGGCATAGTCAATATATGATTTTTTCATTTCACTGTTAAGTTCAACATTAACAATTTTCTGATTTTCCAGTGCTCCCAAATCAAGCACTTTTTCGGGTGTTTTCTTTGCCATAATAATGGTTACCTCCATTTAAAATCGGGGTGTATGAGATATAAGTCATACACCATAAATTATATCATAAAAGTGCAAAAAAATCAAGCAAAATAGTGTAATTTTTCCTATTAATAAAATAAGTTGGAAAATTTCATAAAAACACTTGATTATTTCTTGATTTTGTGGGAAAATATAGATTGGATATAAATGGACAAAATTAAGGGAAAGGAAGAATCGCCGTGAAAAAAAACGACGCAATAATTGAATATGTTGAGCCGGGCTCTTACGCTGATGAGGCAGGGCTTTCAAAAGGCGATAAAATCCTTTTGGTAAACGGTAACGATTTTTATGATATTCTTGAATACAGGTATTTAACAGCCGAGTATGAGGTTTTGTTAAGAGTTGAAAAAGAAAATGGTGACATTGAAGAGATTACAATAGAGAATGATTATGAGGATTTGGGGATCGAATTTTCAAATGCATTGATAGATAATGCAAAAAGCTGTAGGAATAAATGCATTTTCTGTTTTATCGACCAGCTTCCAAAGGGTATGCGGGAGACGGTCTATTTTAAGGATGATGACACAAGGCTCTCATTCCTTCAGGGTAACTATGTAACACTCACAAATCTTGATGATGACGATTTGGAAAGACTTATTAGGATGCGAATTTCACCAATAAATATTTCGGTACACACAACAAATCCTGATTTGAGAATTAAGATGCTCTCTAATAAGAATGCAGGCAGAATTTATGATATAATGAAGCGATTTTCCCAAAACGGGATTTATATGAACTGCCAGATAGTTCTTTGCAGAGGATATAATGATAAAGAGGAATTAGAAAGAACAATTTCCGATATTGCGGCACTAAGTCCATATGTTGAGAGTTTGTCTGTGGTGCCTGTGGGATTAACCGCACACAGAGAGGGACTTTGCAAATTGGAGGCGTTTGATAAGGAAAGCTCAAAAGAAGTAATTGAACAGGTAGAAAAATGGCAGAATAAACTAAAAAAAGAAATTGGAACAAGACTTGTTTATCTGTCAGACGAATTTTATATCAATGCAGACGAAAAAATCCCCGATGCAGAGGAATACGAGGGATTTCCGCAGATAGAAAACGGAGTAGGACTTGTTGCATCGCTTTATGAGGAATTTTTAGCGGCACTAAAATTGCTCAAATATAGAGATAAAAAAAGAGAGGTTTCTTTAATAACAGGAGAACTTGCTTATAAATTCATAAAATTTCTTGCTGAGCAATTAGAGAAAAAATGTAATGGCTTAAAGGTTAATGTTTACCCGATAAAGAACAATTTTTTTGGCGGAGGGGTAAATGTTTCAGGACTTGTAGTAGGCGGCGACATAATGGAGCAGTTAAAGGATAAAAGCCTTGGAGAACAGGCATTTATTCCGTCATCAATGTTAAGAGCAGGGGAAGATGTTTTCCTTGATGATACAACACTTTGTGAGGTGGAAGAATTCTTAAAAACACCTTTTGGGGTTATGATGAATGACGGATATGAATTTGTTGAAATGATTACAGGCGAAGAGCTTGAATTTTAAATAGAAAGGGAAGATTTCAGATGAAACCGACAGTTGCGATAGTGGGAAGACCGAATGTCGGAAAATCCACATTGTTTAATAAGATAACAGGACAGAGAATAAGTATAGTAGAGGATACACCTGGTGTAACTCGTGATAGAATATACGCAGATGCATCATGGCTTGATAAACACTTTACATTAATTGATACAGGTGGTATCGAACCTCAGTCAAAGGACGAAATTCTGTCGCAAATGAGAAGACAGGCACAGATGGCTATTGAAATGGCAGATGTTGTAATCTTTATGGTAAATGTTCGTGACGGACTGACTGCAAATGATCAGGATGTTTCAGCTATGCTTTTAAAGGCAAAGAAAAAGATAATTTTGGCGGTAAATAAGGTTGATAATATAGGTGACCCGCCGTTTGAATTTTATGAATTTTATAATCTCGGACTTGGTGACCCGATTGCAATAAGCTCAACTCATGGACTTGGAGTGGGTGATCTTTTAGATGAGGTTTGTGCTCAGTTCCCTGAAGATGCGGATACATCAGAGGAAGAGGGCGAAATCAAGGTAGCCGTTATCGGAAGACCAAATGCAGGAAAATCGTCACTCATCAACAAAATTTTGGGTGAAAACAGACTTATCGTTTCAAATATAGCAGGAACAACCAGAGATGCGATTGACTCAAGATTTCAGTTTGGTGAGGACAAATATGTTCTCATTGATACAGCGGGAATGAGAAAAAGAGGAAAAATTGATGAGGTTGTAGAAAGGTATAGTGTAATCCGTTCATTAGCGGCTGTTGACAGAAGTGATGTTTGTGTTATTATGATAGACGGAACTGAGGGTATCTGTGAGCAGGACACAAAGATTGCAGGCTATGCACACGAGCAGGGAAAGGCTTGTATAATTGCGGTAAATAAATGGGATGCAGTGGAAAAAGACGATAAGACAATGAAAGAATTCACCGACAGACTAAAGGAAGAATTCGCATATATGTCTTATGCATCTCTGATGTTTATTTCTGCAAAGACAGGACAAAGAATTGATAAGCTGTTAGAGGAAATAAAGAGAATTAACGAACAGCACAAGAGAAGAATTACAACAGGTATGCTAAACGATATGCTAAATGAAGCAATGGCAAAGCAACAACCACCGTCAGATAAGGGTAAAAGACTCAAAATTTACTACGGAACACAGGCCTCTGTTGCACCACCGACATTTATTCTGTTTGTTAATTCGGAGGAGCTATTCCACTATTCATATTTAAGATTTATTGAAAATCAGTTAAGAACAATGTTTGGTTTTGACGGAACACCTGTAAAATTTATCATACGAGAGAAGAATAATAAGGATTAAGGAGAAAAACTATGTTATATTTGGTTGCTTTTTTGACTGCACTTGTTGCATATCTTATCGGAAGTATATCGGGTGCGATAATAATTTCTAAAAAGGTAAGCGGAACAGATATACGGGAGTCGGGCTCAAAGAATGCAGGAACAACAAATATGTTAAGAGTTCACGGCAAAAAACTAGCCATATTAACTCTTTTGATTGATGTTTTAAAGGGAGTTCTTGCTGTTTTAATCGGAATTTTAATAGATTTTGTTATAGAAAGACAATATGGTATGAAGTCTTTTGTGTCACCAGCAGAATGGTTGGTGGGCAGTATGAAATATATTGCGGCAATATTTTCAATTTTAGGTCACGATTTCCCAATTTATTTTGGATTTAAGGGCGGAAAAGGCGTGGCAACAAGTATAGGTGTAGCATTAATACTTGACTGGAAGGTCGGACTTGTTGTTATGATTGCAGCATTGATTATTATGGCAACAACAAGATATGTATCGCTTGGTTCGGTAATCGGTGCGGTAATTTATCCTTGTATAGTTGCGGCATTTATGCTAGGAATGAATAAGTTCAATGTGGCTTATCTTGCGTGTGCAATTATCATAGGACTTTTAATTATAGTAAAGCATAAATCAAATATTGAAAGACTTAAAAACGGAACAGAGAATAAGCTTTTTGGCAAAAAGGAGAAATAATATGAAGATAGGAGTAATAGGCTCAGGGAGCTTTGGAACAGCAATAGCCGCGTTACTTGGAAGAAAAGGTTATGATGTTTTGTTGTGGAGCTTTTTAGAAAGTGAAGCAGAGTTAATTGAAAAGGAAAGAGAGAATAAGGAATTTTTAAAGGGTGTAAAGCTTTGTGATAATGTTCACTGCACAAATGATATTAAGAAGACAGTAGAAGAAGCTGAAATTGTGGTAATGGTTGTACCTAGCTTTGCAACAAGAGAAACTGCAAAAAAGTTATCACCTTATATTAAAGATGGACAAATAATGGTAAACCTTTCAAAAGGATTGGAAAATGATACATTAAAAAGGCTTTCAGAGGTTTACACGGAAGAAATTCCTCAGGCGAAGATTGCAGTTATGAGCGGACCGTCGCATGCTGAAGAGGTTGGAGTTGGATTGCCGACAACAAATGTTGTTGCATGTGATGATATTGAGATAGCCAAGAAAATTCAGGATATATTTATGGACGAAACCTTTAGAGTATATTATTCTGATGATGTTATCGGAGTTGAATTGGGTGGTGCATTAAAAAATGTTATAGCTCTTTGTGCAGGTATTTCCGACGGATTGGGATATGGAGATAACACAAAAGCCGCACTTATGACAAGAGGAATGGCAGAAATAAAGCGTCTTGGAGTAAAGATGGGCGGAAAAATTGATACCTTCTCGGGACTTTCGGGAATTGGAGATTTAATTGTCACCTGTACAAGTATGCATTCAAGAAACCGAAGGGCAGGAATTTTGTTGGGACAGGGCAAAAACCTTGACGAAACCTTAAAAGAAGTGCATATGGTGGTTGAGGGTGTGCATACTGCAAAAGCTGCATATGAGCTTAGTAAAAAATATGATGTTAATATGCCGTTGGTGAGCGAAGCATATAACATTTTGTTTAATGATAAAGATGCAAAACAGGTAGTAAAAGATTTAATGACACGAGAAAAAACTTTCGAATAAGGAGAACATAATGGATATAGTCACTTTGTTATTTATGGCAGTAGGACTTGCAATGGACGCATTTTCTGTTGCGATAACAGACGGAATAACAATCAAAAAAATAAAACTTGTTAATGCTTTGAAAATAGCGTTATTCTTTGGTGTTTTCCAGTTTGGAATGTTATATTTGGGGAACCTTTTGGGAAGTACATTTGCAAAGTATATTGAAGTGGTTGACCATTGGATTGCATTTGTTTTGTTAATGTTTATTGGCGGAAAGATGTTTTTTGATGCAATAAAGGGCGATGAAGAAGAGGCAAGTGAAAATCCGTTAAGCTTTAAAACACTTACCGTTTTAGCAATAGCAACAAGTATTGATGCATTGGCTGTTGGTGTTTCGATTGTCACAATGACCGAAAGCATTATATTTGCAGCATCTGTAGTCGGAATAATTGCGTTTTTATTCTCGTTTGCAGGAGTTTACATAGGCAATAAATGCGGTGATTTGTTTGGAAATAAAGCAGAAATTATTGGTGGAATTGTGCTTATGGGAATTGGTGTCAAAATTTTAATTGAGCATTTGTTTTTTTAGTTTATAAAAGACGAAAGGACATAACGGTATGGATAAGAAAAAGGTAATGGTCGGTATGAGCGGAGGAGTTGACAGCTCAGCTTGTGCGGCTATTCTTTTGGAACAGGGCTATGAGGTTTATGGTGCAACAATGCGCCTTTGTGTTGGCGATGATTTTGATGTGTCAGCGGAGGAAGATGCAAAAAAGGTCTGCGACCAGCTTGGAATAGAGCATTATGTTTTTGATATGCGTGATGAATTCAAGCAAAAGGTTGTTGACTATTTTGTAAACGAATATATCAATGCAAGAACTCCAAACCCTTGTATTGCCTGCAATAAGCACTTAAAATTTGGTCTGATGCTTGATAAAGCACTGGAAATGGGAATGGATTATATTGCAACAGGACATTATGCGAAGATTGAACATAAGGACGGCGAGTATAAGCTAAAGATGAGTGATGCACAAAATAAGGACCAGAGCTATGTTTTGTATAACCTCAATCAGTTTATTCTCTCACATACCCTGATGCCTTTGGGCAATTACACAAAGGACGAAATAAGGGAAAAATGCGAAAGAAAAGGACTTTTGGTTGCACATAAATCAGAGAGTATGGAAATATGCTTTGTAAAAGATGACGATTATGTTCGTTTCATCAGGGAATATTCAAACTATGAAGCCAAAAAAGGAAAAATCTATGATACATTTGGAAATGTTTTGGGTGAGCATAACGGATTGATTAATTATACAATTGGTCAGCGAAAGGGCATCGGTGCATACGGAAGACCAATGTTTGTTTTAAAAATTGATAAAGAGGATAATGCTTTGATTTTGGGCGAAAAGGGAATGGAATTTTCCAAAGTTATCAAGGTAACAGATGTAAATTATCTTTCTGACAAAACACCGCAGAGTGAATTTTCGGCACAAGTAAAAGTAAGATATCAGGCAAAACCTGCGGAGGCTTTAATAATTCCTCAGGAGAATAACTGTGCCACAATTATGTTAAAAGAACCGCAAAGAGCAGTAACGCCGGGACAGTCAGTAGTTTTTTATGACGAAGAATATGTACTTGGAGGCGGAGTTGTTCTGGACTTCGAGTCCTGTGGGTTAGAGCAAATAAGCGGAAGTTAAGAGAAATTAAATAACGATAAAAACGGCGTAAAATAAAGGCTTTGAGGGGTTAAAATCCTTCAAAGCCTTTACTGTGCTCGAATTTCTAGTATTGCCACTTTTACTCACTTTTCTAACCGTTTCTGCTAGAAAAATGTTAGAAACCCCGATGAAGTGTTTTTGCGGAAATATTGAAATACAGTACACTATATGATATAATCAGTTTGAGTTAGGATGCAAATGGAAGAAGGTAAGTAATATGACAAAAGATTCTGATGTTGGTCAAAAACTTATAGATGACATGTGGGACGGAAAAAAAGAAGCTGTGATTAAAGGATTAGAACATGGCGGCGCACTATACCGAGTAAATGGAATAATTAATGCAGCACGATACCAAATGACATCAAGTGATATTGTTCAGTTAATTGCTTCTTTGCTTGATGACAAGGTTGAGATTATGGGATATAAGGTTTATGAATTTGCTGTTGCAGCATTAGATGTTCTTGGATATAAAAAATATGATGTCGATGATGAAAATATTATGAGAATGATTTTGTGCAAATTTGATATATAACACCTGCATCTAAATCAACCACGAAATACAAATTTTAATATTTGGAGAATTAAAATGTTAAATAAATTATTTAAAAGCATACTTGACCAAGACACAGCCCCTGTGGTTATTTGTAATATGGACGATATAATTGTATATATGAATTTGTCAGCGATAGAGTGTTATCACAAGGATTTAACAGGTGCAAGTATTAAAGACTGCCATCCCCCGAAAGCTAACGAAATGATTGATAAGGTGATTGCGTGGTTTAAAGAAAGCAAAGATAATAACATCATATACACCTATCATAACGAAAAAGAAAACAAAGATGTGTATATGGTAGCCCTTCGTGATGATGACGGCACACTAATTGGCTATTACGAAAAGCACGAGTACAGAAACAAGGAAACCGTCGGGCTTTATCAGCCGAAACAATAATTTGACGAGGTTATGTTATGGAAAAATTAAACTTTAGATATGCAAAAGAAAAAGATGCAGGGCTGATATTGGAATTTATCAGAGAATTGGCTAAATATGAAAATATGCTTGATGAAGTAGTAGCGACAGAAGAACTGCTTCGTGAATGGGTTTTTGAAAAGAAAAAAGCCGAGGTTATTTTTGCTTTGGAAGATGAAAAAGAAGTAGGATTTGCACTCTTTTTCCATAACTTTTCTACATTCCTCGGTCGTGCCGGAATATACTTAGAGGATTTGTTTGTAAAGACTGAATATCGTGGCAAAGGTTACGGCAAAGGACTTCTCAAAAAGCTTGCTCAGATTGCAAAAGAGCGAGGTTGCGGAAGGCTTGAATGGTGGTGCCTTGACTGGAACAAACCAAGCATTGATTTTTATCTGTCCTTGGGTGCAGAGCCTATGGATGAGTGGACTACCTATCGCATTGCCGGAGAAACTTTGGACAAACTTGCTAGAGAGTGAAATTAAGAGGGATAAAAATGAACGAAGAATGTTTAATTTGCAAAGCACCGCTTGAATATCTGGAAACAGATATGATGATGGAGTGTGTGATTTGCCATAAAAAAGAAAACAGCAAAACAAGATGCGTGAACGGACATTTCGTTTGCAGTGAGTGCCACACAAGCGGAATGGATGAAATTATTGCCTTGTGCTTAAATGAAAAATCTAAAAATCCTATTCACATATTAGAAAAAATGATGTCAATGGACTTTTGCCATATGCACGGTCCTGAGCATCATGTTATGGTGGGGGCTTCACTTCTTACTGCATACAAAAACGCAGGCGGAGAGATTGATTTAACCCCTGCACTTTCTGAAATGTATGCAAGAGGAAAGCAAGTTCCCGGCGGAGCATGCGGATTTTGGGGAGCTTGCGGTGCAGGTATCAGCACAGGTATGTATATGTCGATTATAACCAAGTCAACACCGCTTGCAAAAGAAGCCTGGGGATTATCAAATCAGATGACGGGACAAGCGTTAACTGCAATCGGCAAAAACGGCGGTCCCCGTTGCTGTAAAAGAGATTCGTATCTTGCAATTATAGAAGCGGTCAGCTTTACAAAAGAAAAGCTTAGAGTAGAAATGGAGCTTGACAAAATCGAGTGTTCACGCTCTAATCTGAATAATCAATGTATTGAAGAAAGGTGTCCTTTCCATGTCAAAAACTAAAATAGCATTTATTTGCGTACATAATTCCTGCCGAAGTCAAATGGCAGAGGCTTTTGGGAAAGCATATCTTTCAGAAAAGTATGACTGTTATTCTGCGGGAACAGAAACAAAGCCACAGATAAATCAAGATGCCCTGCGAATTATGAAAGAGCATTTCGATATCGATATGACGAATCAGTATTCCAAACTGATTTTGGATATTCCTGCCCCTGATATTGTTATCACAATGGGATGTAATGTTCAATGTCCATATATCCCCTGCAAAGAAAGATGTGATTGGGGACTTGAAGATCCCACAGGAAAAAACGACGAAGAGTTTATAAAAACAGCGAGTTTAATCAAAGAGAAAGTTTTGAATTTAGTGAGGAAATAGAAATGATAGAAATTACTGCTTGGACAAATACATTTTTGAATGCCTTAAATGACCATTTCAGCGACCGTGTGTGGTTTGTTGGTCTGCAGGGCAGTTTCTCCCGTGGCGAAGCGACGGAAAACAGCGATATTGATATGGTTGTCATACTTGATGAGTTGTCAGTTTCAGATGTTGCGACCTATAACACGATGTTAGATACCTTACCGCACAGGGAACTGATTTGCGGTTTCCTTTCGGGAAAAAATGAAATCTTAAATTGGGAGCCATCTGACCTTTTTCAGTTTTATTACGATACAAAGCCGATAAAAGGAAGTCTTGATGAACTCTTGCCATTGATTGATGATACTGCCGTTACCCGAGCAATAAAAATCGGCGTATGCAATATCTATCACGGCTGTGTTCATAATATGCTGTATGAAAAGAGCGAAGAAATATTAAGAGGGTTATATAAATCCGCATCTTTTGTAGTGCAGGCAATAGCTTTCAAACAAACAGGGAAATATATCAGCCATCAGAAAGACTTACTGGAGTTTATTTCCCCTGATGAACGAGTTATTGTTGAAACATTTTTAAACTTGAAAAATGGCGGAGCGACCGATTTTGATACAATGTCTGAAACCTTGTTTAACTGGGCAAAGAAATGGATTTAACCTTGAATTTGCGGAGGGAAAATAAATGTTTGATTTTAAGAATAAAGTTGCCGTTGTTACAGGCGGTGCTCAGGGAATCGGTAAATGTATTGCAGAAGAATTTGAAAAAGCAGGGGCAAAAGTTGCAATAATAGACATTAAGGAAAATAACTATTTTGTGGGCGACCTTGCAGACAAAAACGCTTTGGAAAGCTTTGCAGACAAAGTAATCAAAGACTTC
>JAZRIR010000024.1:0-1611 GCA_045645365.1 Clostridia bacterium
CTGTCTATTTTTTTAATGTACGACTTTGTGAGATACAAGAGAAGAATAATTGGAATTGGACATTTAATGATGAAAATGAATTAAAGCAGAAATTAGAATTAGCAAAAGAGAAATGTCTAAAAGAAAATTTTTTTGTACGGGATGAAGAACGTGCTAAAAGGTATTTTATTAGAAATGATATTCCTTGATTTAACACCCCACATAAAATGTGGAAAGTCTTTACTCCCACAAATACAAATATGTAGGAGTAATACCACAAACTCCCCTATTTTACCCGAATTATGCTAATCAAAGGACAATTTTTCGGATAAAATAGGGACACATTGCAAGGGAAGGACGGTTTTTGAGGGTAAATTCTAGGTGCAACAAGTTTATGCTAGCAAATGTTTTAGCAATGTAGTATAATTATTTATGTCTGAAAATTCCTCTGTGATATTAGTTTTTGTGGTAATAAAACTTTATCACAAATTACAGACGGTCAAAATACCCTATTTATATCGGTGAGTAGGAGTCTGTTTTATGAATCAAGCAGAGTTGGATGCAAATCTCATGGTAGTGACAGCCGTTCAAGGTTATGCTGAGAATCATCACATCTTAGAGACAGAAGCATACGAAATATTCAAAAAAAATGATTTGTTTTTACTCATTCGGAATCAATATGAGGCATTGCACACACAACCATTGGAAGATTGCATTGCGTTTGCAGAAGATATAATTAACAAGGCAAAATGATGATTGTTTACCATGGCACAAACAGAAACTTCGATAAAATAGATTTAACAAAATCCAAAGATAATAGAGATTTTGGGAAAGGTTTTTATACGACTTCTTTGCCTGAACAAGCAAGTCATTGGGCTAGAAATTTATATTTACGCTATGATGGTGAAGGTTGCTATGTTAAATGTTATACATTTATAGAAGTGGAATCATTAAAGATAAAGAAATTTGATGAAATGAATTCAGATTGGCTTGAATTTGTAAAAAGTTGCAGAACAAATGGTGGCACACCACATGATTATGATATTGTCATCGGGCCAGTTGCAAATGACAATACCATGCGTACCATTGCACTTTATATTTCAGGAATTTATACAACAACTCAAGCGATAGAACAATTACGCTTTTTTAAGACAAATAATCAAATATCTTTCCATACAGAGAGGGCCTTGGATTGCTTAAACTATTTAGAAACAAAGGAAGTTTAAAATGCCAAATTATTTTTATAACAATCAGAATATAACATTGGATATTTTAATGAAAATTGAACAGGTTGTTCGCATTTTGGCAGAAAAAAATACAATGTCTTTTGATGAAATTCTTTATGTATTTTATAAATCAAGGACTTTTAATTCACTAAAAAATCCTCAGACTTGTATGTGGAGTGAAAGTGCAGAATTCATTGCTAATGACTTTGAGAGAGAAAAGAGTTTTTCAATATAAATGAAGAAAACAATGGACTCCCCTCTCCATAATACCATCAAAACACAACGTATTACACTCCTCCACCCTTACCTACGACATAGATCTAATCACATCAATACAAATATGTAGGAGAAAGGCCATAAACTCCCCCATTTTACCCAAATTTTGCTAGTCAAAGGGCAAATTTTC
>JAZRIR010000025.1:0-5284 GCA_045645365.1 Clostridia bacterium
CCGGAGTACATCAAAATGGCAGAAAGATGCGGTAAGGATATAGAAGTATTATTCCATCCGGGGTTTTTAAATAAGAATGAAATTGATTTAAAAAATAAAAACATCGTATTTCATAAATTTTATTTATCAGAAAACAGAAAAACAGAATTTGATTCTGTAATGAAAATATTAGAAAGAAGTGTACTATAATGCCTTATATTGAACGGGACAAAGTTGACGAGAGAACAAGAGAAAAATTAGAAGCAATTATTGAAAAATCATATGCATCCTATTGGAAGAAGAAAAGACTCTTTGACGTCTTTTTCGCAACATTGATTTTGTTGTTTTTCCTACCTTTGATGATTATAATTGCTATCATTATAGTAATTGATGATCCGAGTGCTGGGCCGTTTTATAAGCAGATAAGAGTGGGCCGTCATGGAAAAGAATTTTATATGTATAAATTTAGAACCATGCGACCAAATTCGGATAAAATAATTGACAATTTGGTAAAACAGAACGAAATGGATGGGCCAGTATTTAAGATGAAGGAAGATCCGCGTATAACCAGAGTCGGAAAGTTCTTAAGAAAAGTTTCTCTTGACGAACTCATGCAATTTTTTAATGTGCTCAAAGGAGATATGACTCTCGTAGGTCCGAGACCGCCACTTCCAAGAGAGGTTCAGTTTTATACTGATTATCAAAGGTTACGTCTTCTTGTTACTCCCGGTATCACCTGCACCTGGCAGATTCACAAGAACAGAAATGATGTTCCATTCGAAGAATGGGTTGAAATGGATATCGAATACATACAAACAAGAACATATCTTAATGATTTGATAATTATGCTTAAGACACCGATAGTTATGCTTACAGCTACCGGACGATAATGCAAGTTTGAGGTGAAGGAAATGAAAGTTGCTATGATTGGGCACAAGGTTGTTCCGTCAAGACGTGGTGGAATAGAAAATGTTCTTACAACACTGTGTCCGATGCTAGTTGAAATGGGACTGGATGTTACTTGTTACAACAGAACATCGGATAAGGTTGAAAATGAATATGTGGGCACAGTAAAGAACAACATGTATAAGGGTGTCAAAATTAAAAATGCATGGACATTGAATATTCGTGGATTTGCTGCAATGATTGCATCATTTACAGCGGCAATATCTGCTTCCTTTCAGGATTACGATGTGATTCACTTTCATGCAGAAGGTCCCTGTGCGGCATTGTGGATTCCGAAGCTTTTTGGTAAAAAATGTGTTGCCACGGTTCACGGACTTGACTGGCAGAGAGAAAAATGGGGCAAGGGATTTGCATCCAAGTATATAAAATTTGGTGAAAAGATTCTTGCAAAATATGCAGACGAAGTGATTGTGTTAAGTCAGGCTGCTTACGATTATTTTAAACAGACGTATAACCGCGACACGGTAATTATTCACAACGGAATCAATAGACCGGAAAGAAAAGATGCAGAACTGATTACAGAAAGGTATGGACTTCAAAAAGATGGATACATATCTGTTGTTTCAAGATTAACTGCAGAAAAGGGGATTCATTACCTAATTGATGCATTTGAAAAAATCACAACGGATAAAAAGCTTGTTATTGCGGGAGATACAAGTGATACTGACGACTATGTGAGATTGCTGAAAGAAAAAGCCGGGGACAATCCAAATATTATTTTTACTGGATTTGTATCTGGTGATATTTTAAGAGAAATATATTCAAATGCCTATATAACGGTATTGCCTTCCGACCTTGAAGGTATGTCTTTATGTCTTCTAGAGTCACTGGCATATAAGAATGTACTTTTGTGTTCCGATATTCCTGAGAACACATCAGTAGCTGAAGACAAGGCAATTTACTTTAAAAGGGGAAGTGCTGAAGATTTAGCTGAAAAACTTCAGACGCTGTGTGATGACAGTGAATTTGTGGGAAAGTTTAGAGAAGGTGTAGATGAATTTATTTTAAACAAATATAGCTGGCAGGATGTTGCAGAGTCCACATGTGAGCTTTATAAAAAATAAAAGTAAAGGTTTGTTTAATATGGATAATAGAAATAACGTGGAAGAAATCGAACAATATACGCAACAGATAAAGGAACTATTTAAAGAATTAGTAGCACCTGAAATATATGATAACTGGGTGGATGAGTTTGAGATTGAGAAGATTCGGGGGAAGAAAGTATTCTTTGCTTATTATGGAACGCGTCGTGTTAAAAAGTTTAAAAAACAATGTAAGAAAGCCCTGAAATATTGTGTTCGTTCGATAATTGGCAAAAGAAGAAAAATAAAAATAAGAAAAAGAAAAAAGGTTTTAAATACTGAGAAAAAAAAGAATATTAAGGCACTAAGATTATTTGTGACAGGTATGTTTTTTGTTTGTTTTGCAATAGCTATTATTGTTATCTTGGGTAATTATATTGGGAACAGAAATTTTAGGGAAACTTTTTACAGTGCAAGCAGTATTAAAGTGAACAACCAGATACGTGTGATACAAGTATCAGATTTACACACCTGTTCTTATGGCGAAAATAACAAACAGCTGTTGAAGCGTATTGAAGAATTAGCACCAGATATCATAATCTGCACTGGAGACATTGTTGATTATGTAGAAGCTGATCTTGATTATGCTGTAGATTTGGCAGGGGAGTTGTCAAAAATTGCTCCGTCATATTACATATATGGTAACAATGAAGTGGAAGGTATTTATAATTTCCCATTAAAAGAAAAGGAACTTGATGAGGAGTTTGGGTTTGATAGGAACAATCGTGATGAATCTGCACTCCTGAAAGTCCAAGATTCATTTGAGGAAGAACTCGAAAATGCGGGAATAAAGGTTCTGAAAAATGAAAAGGACACAATCAAGGTGAAATCTACGACAATTGATGTGTACGGTGTTTTAACATCCAATCCGTCTTCATTCTGGTCTTATTCAGGGAAAAGTTTTGAGAATTATATCTATGAAGATATGGATAACCTTAAGATTACCGCAATTCATGAGCCGTATATTTTTGAGGAGTTTCAGCCTGAATTTTGGGGAGATTTAATGGTTTGTGGGCATACGCACGGTGGAGTTGTACGTGTCCCTATCCTTGGTCCGATGTTTACCAAAGAGGGAGGGTTATTTCCTGAACGAAGTGACAAATTTGTTTATGGCAGATATGATGTTGCCGGCAGACCACTCATCGTGAGCTCTGGTCTTGAAAATCTAAATGTTCTTCGTATAAATAATCAGCCAGAATTGGTTATTATCGATATTAATAAATTTTAATTTAGGGAGAAAGATAAAAAATGGTTACTGGAATACTTCAAAAATCAATCATTATAATCGTGGGTGCATTATTGTTGGCATCAGTAGCAAGGATATTTCTTCGCTCTAAAAATGTAAACCGCACAGAACGTACACAGATTTTTAAAACGGCGGAATATTTGAATGCGTGGGTTATTCTGTTGTGCTTTATTATTACGATGACATATGGAATTTTCAATCACTTTGAACTTAAGAAGTCTGTTCATGCAGTTATTTCATTGAATTATTCTGAAGCATCACAGGCGCAAAATTCCAACGGTACCAGATACAATATGGCAGAAATTATCAGTGACGAAGTTGTTGAAAGAGCCATAGAAAAGGGTGCTCTAAAAAATGTCACGGTAAAACAACTTAAAAATTGTCTTACAGTTTACCCTTGCGTGCAAGGTGGCGTTGAGGATGAATCACAGTATCATATCTCCACCGAGTTTGTGGTGGAATACCATGCGTCAAAGGACACATACCATCTTGATTCCGAGAATGTTATTAAGTTAGTTGCGGCAGCATACAAGGAACATTACATAGAGAAATATACCGATAATTTCAAGTTGGATGCAGAAAAGCCTGATTTTGAGAAAATGGAATATATGGATATAGTGGCGTATTTGGATAAGGAAACGACGGCACTTCTTGATTATTTGTATGGCATGGCAGAAGAAAATTCGAGTTTTGTCACAGAAAACGGCAGCACATTTAATTCCATTGCGGGAAAGGTATATCAGTTCCAAGAGACTCAGATCAACCAAAATTTAAAGTCGCTCATTTTGCAAAACGGCATTGTGAGAAAAGGACAGGAATATGTTGACAGGTTATTGTATCAAAACAAAAATGTTGATTTTGACCGCCAGAAAAACTTTGCATCTTATACCCTTTGCAATCAGGCAATCGATATGTACAGTGAAGAGATGACACGAATCGTACTTGTTCCGACATGGGATGAGGAAGGCAAATATTATATGGGCCGAACAAAGGTCGGCGTTGATGAACTGTCTGTTATGGCTACAAACTTCAGTGATTATGTAGCGTCTAATGAAAAAGAAATTATGGATAATAACCTTGTGATTAATAAGA
Source organism: Clostridia bacterium (assembly GCA_045645365.1). Lineage (GTDB taxonomy): Bacteria > Bacillota > Clostridia > UBA1381 > UBA1381 > RGIG1988. The sequence continues at coordinate 4,366 of JAZRIR010000025.1, forward strand.
TGTCTTCCAATAGCAGCGGATCACAACTTCAGGGGTCTGCAGATTCGCTCATAGACTCGAGTTATGAGATTATCAAGGGCTTTGAAAAAGAAACTATAAAAGCGGGCAGAGAATATTCCAATCATAAAATGAATCAGTGTATCGCAGTGAGTATTTACGGAAATTCGCTTATGAATGAACTAAAAACGCTTGTATTGTTTGCTGCTTTTACATATGGAATGATTATGTTACGTCGGATTTCGAAGAGATTTCCTAAAAAGGCATAAATTATCAGAGGGAGGATGACAATGAAAAAATTTCAAATTTTTAGATATTTAAAGAAAATTCTGCCACTGATAATTGTTATCTGTCTTTTGGCAACCGGTGCTGTTTATTATAAACTTTCAGCGTCAAATAACTATATAGCTTCGGAGGTTATCCATTATAATGACGAGCAAGCGGAAAAAGGACTTGCACCTGACGGAGGTAAGCTGGATGTAAACGAAATAAAATCATCTGCGGTAATGTCCAAAGTTGTTGACAAATTGGGGCTTACAGGTATTTATTCGGTTGACAGTCTTATATCCAGAATCTATATAACTCCGGTTGAGGATAAAGATAAGGTGGCACAAAAAGATGCCATGCTTGAAGTTGGGGAAGAATACATATATAAACCGAGCACATTTATTGTTTCCTTTGCTGCAACAAGCGATGAAGGGGCAGAATTTGCAAGAACAATCCTTGATGAAACACTGGATGTATATTTCGAACAATTTAGCCAGAAGTATGTAAACGTAGCCCCAGCAAACAACACTATCGAAAATCTGAATAAAAATGATTATGATTTTATTGAAATCATGGAGCAGATTGATACGAGTATTGAGAACACTGTGACTACCTTGTATCAGAGAATTGAACAGAATAATTATTATAGATCAAC
>JAZRIR010000026.1:0-106432 GCA_045645365.1 Clostridia bacterium
GATCCGACTTTATCTGTGTGTACATAAGATTTTCAACATCGTCTTCTGTATATGGTTTTTTATTAAACAGCAACTCGCATATGTCGTCGTTATTGACAAATGCTGTTAAAAGTCGCTGTTTGCAAGAACCGATATCTTTTAAAACTGTACCTTCAGCCAATCGTCAACACCTCCTAAAACATACCGACTACTGTAATCGTAATTTCAGTTATAACCGAGCCGTCTTTGGTATCGAGTATTTGCAAAGCAAAGGATGTGTCAATCAAATCCTCATCCTCAACCAATAGTTCAATCTCGCCACCATTAACAGTCGAAGTTACCTCAATGCTATCGGGGATGTTCCAACTAAAATCGTCAGACCATTCGAGTACATTGCCACCCTCGTCAACCAAACTAGCCGTATATGTACGCTCAAAACCCACTTTAAGGTTTTTGTTACCAAATATCACTCCGGTGATAGTGCTGGATAGAATTGTCGTTTCATCGTTATTTTCAGGCGGAGTAGTAGGGGAGATGTAGTCGCAAATACCAAGTTCCTGATTGTCAGTAGCCTCATTAAGTTCCTTACGGTCTGTAATAAATGACAATATGCCACCATGTACGCCATAGTCAAACAGAATGTCATCGCTACGAGTAATCTTATAAACCTTTGTAGGTACAGGTCGTTTGTCAATAAACACACGTTTACCATCAAGATTTATCGTTTCCTCGTCATCAGGTATAAGCAAAATAAGGTTGTCCGAAGCAAGAGTAATAGTCTTGGTTTCGGATTCGCCTATGTCGTACTTAGAGCCAGATGATGCGTTAATCCATCTCTCAACAATGTCACCATTAGCATTCTGCCATTTGAGTTTGTACTGACAAAGCACAAGAGTAGCCTTTTCGTATGATTTGTTGCTACTTGGATAACCAGTTATGAGCCAATACATATTATCAAAGAAGATATACATACCAGCCTTAACAGTTCCAATAGAGAACAGACCAACACGCTCCATAGACTTTAACTGTGTATCGGCTGAATTACCTTGAATTACGCACTGTATTTCTTGGCATTCAGTCATATCACTGTTGTATAATAAAACAGTGTCAGAGAATGTAGTCTCTAACACATCATTAAAATTGCTTTGAGCAAATTCCGATATAACATCGCTCTCATAGCCAGAAGTAGCCGTGGGTTTATAATTACCAGTAAGATACCATTCTTTCAAAACAGCACCTCCTAATTGTAAGCCGTAGGTTTAAGATTATATAATCTCTCTTCCAATTCCGCCTTGGTCTTTGTTAGTTCATCTTCAGCATATTTTGACAATGACATACCTGAGTTTACACTTAGGTCTTTGCCGACTATTGAGGCTATTTTATTCACTTTGCTGTAATGTCTCTGCAAATACATAACCTTCATCATAGTAGCCAATGTATCAATAACATACTGGTCTAAAATTTCTAAAAACTCGCTGAGTTCTTCGTCATATTCTAATGGGCTTATTTCAGTGCTAAATTCTGCTATAGCCTTCTTAAGCCACATCAGTTCCAAAGAATCAGGAATTTCCGTTTTGTCCATAAATGAGGAATGAAAACTCTCAATTACCTCAGAAAATTGTGTAGCCATAGCCCACCTCTTTCTTTGCGTTAGGCATTAACTTTCGCCCCGCAATATTCCTCACAAAAAGCAATCTTGTCGTATTCGTTAATCTTAAGAGTTTTAATGATACTTAAAAGACTAAACTTCTCTGCACGAGTAACGATATTTTCTTCAACAGCCTTTTTGAAAGCAGGAAGAGTTTTCTTATCAAACATATCCTTAACAAGTTTCTTGCTAATAACAGTCTGCTTTTTCTCTTCTGTGTCAAAACCAAGCTCTTTTCTTGTCCATTCATCTTCGATATAAACAGTAGCGTGAGAACCCATACCATCAATACCCGTGATGAGTTTATTTCCACTCTGACCCTGTGCTAAAACTTCTTCTCTTGAAAGTCTTACAACGCCATGCGGTGCGATAGCAACATCGCCAACAGTCAAAATTCTTGCGAATCCAGTATGCCAAGGTGCAATGCTTGTAAGAGTGATTTTGTCTTCCATTCTGATTTCTTCAGTTTTGCTTTTTGTTTCTTTTTCTTTATCCATAAAATTCTCCTTATCAACTATGTTTTGATTGTCAATTAAATTTGTATTTTAATGAGTTATATGTTTCTATCGCAAAGTCAAGTTTTTGCGACTTTTCATAAACCCAATATCTTTGATTTGTATTTTTGTTTGTTCCAATAGAGGAGTATCTAAATCCTAAAAAAGACAAGAAATGATACATTCTTTTGGAATAACAATAAAAATTATCATTCACCATAAAACTAAATCTCCCTTAAATAGAGAAGAGAGGGTGAATCAACACCCTCTCAATAAATCAGATTAAAGATTTGTGTCAGCAACTACACCAATCTTATATTCCTGACCCGGAGCTACGAGAGCGCCAACTTCAAGGTCAAATCTGGTCATTTCCATACCGGTTGTAACATCAAGACCGTGGCAAGATGTGAGACCGCCTCTTGTGATTGTGTGGATAGGAGACTGTACACCAGTAGGAAGTACAAAACCTACGCCAGCATCAAGCAATGTAGCAAAGTTGTCACCAGCTTCGTTAAGCTTAGAAACATCATAAGGATTAGGCATTTCAGCAACTACTGCACCGTTGTACATGCCAAGAAGACCTGTGCTCTGAATTTCGTTCATAACCTTTTCAGAAATACCAGCAACGTTAGGAGTTGTGCCCTGATATCCAGCAAAAGCGTTAGCCTGAGATGCAAGAGCATAGTCAGCCACAAATGTAGGTCTACCCCAACGTCTTACGTCAGCAATCACCTTATCAAGACCTGTCTTAGTAAGACCTGCACCCTCGAAGAAGTATTTTACGCCAGTAGCGTTCTTGATTGCATTGTATACTGTATCGAAAACATACTTAGAAGCCTTGTTTCTAATGTCGATACGAACCTGTTCCATAAGTTCATTTTCGTCCTGCATATTGCCAAGAGCAGCTTTCCTGTAGTCAACTGCATGACCGCCAGAAACGGTTACAGTTGCAACAGACTTTCTTTCTTTTCTGATTACAGGGAACTTAACGTCCTGACCAGCAGCCTGAATCTTAGCATCAACATTTGCGTATACAGGGATTTCAATTTCAGGAGATTCGTTATAACCAACATTCTTGTAGTTACCGAAAATACCAAGAAGTTTAATTTCCTGCATAAGAATAGGCTCCATAGCGAAGCGTCTGATTGTGTTAAGTTCAGCCTTAGCACTTGTGTCGCCCATAGAAGCCTTGTTGTTAAGTTCAGTTATGTATTTTGCAGCGGCATCTGCCTTTTTGCCATAAGGAGCAAGGTCTTTACCGCTTGCCATTGCAGAGAAAATCTCAACAACAGCAGACTTTGCGTTAATCTTGCCAGTAGCAAAATTAGCGTCTTTTACTTCGTTATTAAGTTCAAATGTATAAGACATATTCAATTACCTCCTTTAAAATTTAGGCGTTAACAAACTGTACAACAGCGCCAACTTTATTGCCAATAACCTTTGTAATCTTGAAGCAACCTACAGTATCGCCAACTTTAAATCCATCAGTAAGAGGGTAGCCATACATTTCTAAGTCGCCTTTAACTTTTGCAGGGTCAAGAACTCTTACGCGAGAACCAGCCGGGATTTTGTATTCGGGCATACCTGCATCATCACCATTTTCAAGAACCATAACTACTTTCTTACCAGCCTCGTCAGGTGTAAATACACCATCAGCAACAGCACCAAAAGCACCATTAAGTACATCTACGTTTACAACTGCGTCCTCAAAAGGATACTCGCCGTGTTCAATCTGACCAATTGTAGAAAATTTAATCATATTTCATTTCCTCCTTAAAAAATATTTACATCGCCGTCATCTGCATCTTCAACAGAATTCACTTCTGAGAAAATGTCGAGTTCTGTTTCGTTGTTTGCAGAATTCTGTTCAGCAACCTTAGCAGTTTCCTTAGAAGCCTGTCCAATACCAGCGTAAATTTTGCTTACAATAGCGTCTACATCGCCAGCCATCGGATCTTCGTTAAAGCTGTTAATTTCGCTTTCCGCATATTTCTTTTCGTCTTCGCTAAAGCATTCAATAGCAGAGTTAAGTTCACCAATTCTTGCTTTAGCTTTAAGAGCACCAAGCTCTTTTTCAAGTGCATCTCTTTCTGCCCAATAGGTTTCGTGCTCTTTCTTTAAATCGTCAAGAGCTTTCTGAACCTGTTCAACAGTTGCGTTGAGTTCAACAATTTCAGCATCCTTAGACTTGATTGTAGAGTTAAGTTCTGCAATTGTTGCATTGAGTTCATCATTTTTGCTGTTAGTTTCATTTATAGCATTAACGATGACATCTCTCATTGTCTTTTCGTCCATTTCGAGTTCCTCCTTATTTTTGTTTTTGGAATTAAGTTCTAACAATGTAGAATTAACATCTGCTGGATTTAAAACCATAGCCCAACCCGAATGAATAAATTCAGTCGGGATACGACCTTGCGGTATCCAACCCTTTTTATAAACGATATTTTCATTTCCTTCAGAACGATATATTTCAATGCTTCCGTCTACTGAGTTGCCATTGTTGATTTCGGTCTCCAAGGACTCGATAAAGGGTTTATAACGCATTTCATCAAGAAAGCCCTTACCCAAAACACAACGTTTGGTTTCTCCATTTATTTCAACATCATCTATATATCCTTTTGTAAAATGACCTACGGTAGTTGCATTATCGAAAACTGGAAATCCGTCTTCGATACCTGTTTCTCCGTGACCACTAATCATAGTTCTTTCTTCATCTAAAAACTCAACTGTTACACTCATATCTTTGATACTTTCTAACTGTTGAGCTGAGTATTCTTCAAGGAATGTAATACCATTCTTATTAAATTTTGTTCCTACATCGTCAACAACTGATTCCGGAGGTTGTAGCTCATAAAGAATAGCCGTAAATGGTCGTCTACCATTTTTATACTTTTTGTTTGACAATTCAAATATAGCCATTTGCATCCTCCTTTTTGTTTTGATATATAAAAAGAGAGCGATATTTCACGCTCTCTAATTATTAAGATTATTTATTATCAGATGGACTTGGCAAAGAGTTTCCACCCTTGTTTTGTATAGCATTATCGCCCGGCGGTCTACCGCCTTCATTCTTTGAAGATTGAGTCCAACTTGTGTTATGTACAGGGTATTTATTTTCGTAATCTTTTTCAACTTCATAATCAAGAACAGACATATAAATATCCGGACTAATACCAGCACTTGCAATCAAAAATGTTAACGAACCTTTAGCCTCGCTATATAATGTCTTCATCATCTCAAAGAATTCTTTTCTATTTACAAAAGAAGTAGGGAAGTAATATATGTCAACAGGATTCTTTTTATCTTTTATAATATTCTTGTTGATTACATAAACCAATTCCTTTTTCCATTTGCATATCCAATCATATAATTGAGAAGTTATCATTTCGATATTTAATGTACCGCCAGCATAACTACCCGTAGTCATAGCGCCAAGCAGAGAAGCAGATACACCCATCCCACAGGCGATATCATTATTGAGATTAGACTCATTTTTTTCATCAAAAATATCAACGTCAACGTCAATCTTGTCCAGCTTGGTTCCAGCGGCAACAGAGAAGAAACTAAGTCCTCTTTTGTTCTTTTTATTCATCACTGCATTTTTAACAGTGTTGTGTTGTGCTTCTTGCTGATTTTTATTTAATGCACAAGAGCCTTTATCTTTTCCCTCAGGAAATGTTTCATACAAGATTTGAGAATTTACCTCATCAAGTACATTTCTCTTTGTGTCGACAAAATAATCTTTATACAAAACATCTGCAAGTGTAGCGATAATTGCACTACGACCCCATTGCTCACTGTCTTTACACTTGATTTTCACACACATGGTTTTGCCATTATCAAGTACGAGCCAGTTGCCTTTCCTGTTTTTCTTGTTATAGCCGTCTACAATCTCTTGTGGCATCTTACGAAGTTTTCTTTGCAGTTCTTCGCCAGTGTAATCACTAAAATAATCAAGATTGAAAGCTAACACATATCGGTTGTTTTTTCTACCAACAATCTTTGTGTACTCCCAAGGTAGTGTTATAACCGTAGCATTAATGCCAAGGTCATTTATTTCCACTATGTTTTCTGCTTCATAATCCGATAGAAATTTAGTTTTATCGTTACTTTTTCGCTTTGTCTCAAAGTATTTAAAGGCGATACCATCTACCATATTAGTAAACAGCCCATCTCTTATGATAGCTTTATCGTCAATTAATTCAAGAGTAGACAACATCAATTCTTTATTTCTTTCGGACTTGCTTGTTTTCTTTTTTGATGTTACAACTCTATCAAGAGTCATCAAAGAGGTTTGGTAGTCTATAGAGTTGCTAACCATACCATTTTTGGTATAAACAAACTCCGATAGGCGTATAGCGGCTTCGTGATTTGAAATAGGGTCTTTTAAAACCGAATCAATTTCAGCTTTGTCAAAAAAGTCGTATACACCAGTTCCAAATAAGGACTCAAATGTACCCCAACTCCAGCAAGAGTTATACTCGTGACTCTTATCTACATTTTCAGAGGCAGTAGAGGATACCTCTTGGTTTTTAATTTCGTCAGGCATACTATTCGCCTCCTTTCTAATCTACTAAACAGCAAAATTCATATTCTGCCTGAGCATACATATCTTTGCAAAACTCATTTATGTACCAAAGCACATATATGAGAGCAGACACCCTATCCTTATCCAGTTTTTTTACAACTTTTTCAATTGTTACACCGCCACTTGGTAACTGCTTAAGTTTTAAGTTAGCGACTTCTTCAAACAAGCAGTCGGTTTGAACAAACGGAGCAACCTCGTTATCAAAGTCATCTTGCTCCGCTATAGTGAAGTCATTTAACTGCTTATTACACAACAATCTAAGTTTTTCGCTATCGACCATATCAATAAAGTTGGTAACAACCTTACTTTGTACGGACTGTGCTTTAAGGTTATAGAGTATCTTTTCAGCTTCATCGGGTAATTCGGGCATATTATCATCATTGATAGTGTCCCAACAGCCCAAAGACTCATTTGTTATCGGGTCGAAGCTTTCTTTTAAGCATTCATCAATAAGTCCGGCTCCAAGCCCGTTTCCATCCATTATAACCGCCTGAGCGTTGTATCTCTTTTTAATCTTTTTGATAATACAAGCCTGTGCGGTAAAGTTCATAATATTTGGAATGTTTATTATATTTACAATGTCAACAGAGATAATTTTTGTTTTATCTTTGTTTCTTTTTACCTTTGCTACAACAACCGAAGATTGGTTATTGTTTGTATTTTGTGAACGTGCAACGTCCACGCCTAAATAAAATTCTTCATCACCCTTTGCTTCTTTTTGTGTAGAAGTTAAGGAACGACAGTTCATAAGTTTATTTATATTTACTAACGCACTATCGGCACAACCAACCCATTTAGATTCGTAGTTTTGTGCGAATGCAATAGGAGACATCTCTTTTTTCTTTTTAAGTATTTGGCTCTTTGAACTACCACGTCCATACCAACAAGCCAAAAACCAAGAAGAACCTAACACCATTTCGCCAGAAAGGTTAACCATACCATTGTACATTTTGACGCTTCTTTGAAATTCATCGCTACCCCTAAACCCAGAGGTGGTAAAAAAGTTGATTTGCTGGTTTAATTCACACGGGTCTACAACTCCAAGCTTACCAACAGTGTACCTTGGTACTTCAACAATAGGTTTTAAAGCGTCTTGATACATTGCATCGTTCAAAAGAGCAGATTCTTCAATGTTCATTCTTTTTCGTCTTTGTCCCTTAGAGGTTTGAGCGTTTGCAAGATTGTCAATTTTGCTGTCAGATTTAAACCTAACCTCTGCATCCCCTTTGGCAAATTTAACTCTGCCCTCAATTTCATTTTCGAGCATAGGGAAGTGTTTCATAATTTCATTATGTTTATCTTTAATAAGTTCAGCAGCGTTTTCTTTTGTTTGAGCCGTCATAGCTAAATCGATGCCGGGGAAAAATATTGACACGAGATACATAGCGAGCACTTCATCATAAGTTTTGCCCCAGCCTCGTGGGAACACACCATACATACTTACAAAACGCATGATGCAACGCAAATAGACTCTTTGGTCTGAATGTAGATTAATTCCACCAACTTCAGGTTTTATTAAATCTAAAAAGAGATCAGGATAAAATCTACACCAAGAACAAAACTCAACATACTTATATAAATCTTTGCCAAATACGGATTCATCTTGTAAAGCTAATATTTGTTCTTTGGTCATTAGCTATCACCATCCTCATAGTCTTTTGGTAAAGTGATGAATTTCTTGATGTTTTCTCTTATTGATTCATCAGGTTCATCATCAAAAATTCCATAAGGGTCTCCGTATTGTTCAAGGTATTCTTGTTTCTTCTTATCGTAGAATTTATAGACATCCTCATATTCACATTGAGGCAAACCTTGTAAATCTCTTGCATAGTTTATGTAGCACCAAATGTTGAAATCCAACGCATCATTTGGTCTATATTTAAAGCGGGGAAGAATAGGTATAACATCTACAGCCTGTTCAACAGCCTTAAAAATCTCAGAAAAGCTATTTATACCACCCTGTAAGTCAGCCTCCGATAACTGTTTAGGTGTTAACTTACCATTTGCGGCGGCATTTTGAGCAGCATCATACCACTTTTTAGCCTCATCAACATCGCCACGAGCAGTAGCATCTTCTTCTTTAACCTTAAATCTTACATAAGTAGCCAACGCTTCTTGGTGAAGATTGGTCTGTAAAGAATAGTTAAGCTTAAGATTGTCATATTTCTTTCGCATTTTACGATATTCCGTATTTGTAAAACCTTCCCCAAAAAGTTGTATGTCTTCATCAGTGGTGTCATAATTCACAACGTCAACTTTAACTTTTGACTCAACGATTTCTGTTGCCCTTTCTTCAGGTTGCACTTCCAATAAACCACTGTATTTTTTTAATAACATTTCTTTATCAGATTTGGATGTGCTATTGCCTTGGATAATATGGTTATCTTTTTCAGAAGCCTCATAATCCTTTCCTATATACTGTCTTAAAGAAGCGGTGTTTTTAAAAAACAGAGCTATAATATCTCTGCCTTGCTTTGCAACTTCTTCTTCGGGAGTATAACTGTGTTCACGACGATACTGAGCGTATGCCGACTCAAGAGCATCGAAATACAAAGGTTTATCCAGTTTTCTACAAACGCTCTTTAGTTTTTTTAAGTTAATAGTTCCATCGTCATTTACAACACTATCTTTAACACAATCTATACAGATAGGCACACAGCCTTCATCTGCATACAATGGAGAAGCGGACTTGTAAAAGCCCTTTGATATAGTTTTTTCTTTTTTACAAACAGGACAAATTTTCTTTGGCAATTCTTTTCGTGTGCCACCTGTTTTTTTATTCTTAGCAGCTATAATTGCCACCGTCCTTTCTTTACAACTAAAAAAGACAACCCGAAGGTTGTCCGTAAAATATATTAAATTGTCAATAAAATGCTTATTCTGTGGGGGTTTTACATATAGATAGCCCTAATAATCAAAGGTTGAAGTTTGTATATAATGTAAACAAAACCCATTAAAATTGAAGATTTATTTACATATCAGCAAGAGATTTCTGCTCAACTTGCTTAATTCCATCTTCGCCAAAATATTTCTCAAACTGTTCATCAGCCTCGATATCCTTGTATAGAGCTACCATATCATTTGACTCCCAACCTACAAGACTTTTAATAATTTCGTCTGGCAAATTGTTGCGTGCACAGGCAGTGCAAAAATAGTGCCTCAGGCTGTGCCAGTAGAACGGAATGCCTAAGAAATTGCTAAATGTATCAGCCCAGCTATCCAATGTAGTGGTAGGTATAGGTTCATCTATATAAACTCCATTTTCTTTCTTTGGAATAAGCCATTCTGAAGTTATGCCATTTTCTTCGCGATACTGTAACCACAAATTAAGATATTTCTGGAAACCATTTTTAAGAGTATAAATAGTAAGCATCTTACCTCTTGAGCCACGTCCTTTGGTCTGTACTTGCTCAGGAGACTTATATAATGAACCATAAATTATGTTGTCGTTTGTAAAATACTTCACCTTCATACGAGGCAACTCTGATTTTCTACGCCCGTTATGCATAGCCATAGCAAGCATACAAGCCTTATCGTATTGTTTCTTTTCTACAAGGTGGTCTAACAATTTTTCTAATTGTTCATCAGCAAACACCGTCTTGTCTCTAACGGCACAAGCTGCCGGATTTTCAATTTTGCGTACTATTGGGCGATAACCTTCAAATTCATCATCCAACATCGAATCGATATAATTTGACAGTGAAGACATGGTAGATTTTACTCTACGCATTCTCGCTGGACTCCAACCAAGAGTATTGAGACAATGATTTTGTATCTTAACTATATCTCTTTTTGACAATTCAACAAAGAATTTATTGTTTAATAAATCCAGTATTAAAACCCATATAACCTTCAAATCTGCCTTATATGATTCTATTGTTGATTTTGCTCTATCAATAGATGTGAGATATTCAAGAAAATCATCTCCCAACTGAATATTCTCAGGATTTACTTTCGCCAATTTTTCTTCAGAAGTTATGTTGTTATAAACAGTCTTTCTTATATTTTCCAAAATTCTCACCTCGTTTCTTTCAAAATTAAAAGAGAGCCGTATATTTCACGGCTCTCAAAGTTTAAAATCCAAATTCTCTTAAAATGTTGCGAATATCCGATTTATCAATTGGGTTTGAACTATAAAATATAAATTTGCTGTGTCCGTTGTCTGTTTCATTATTTACTGTAAAACCATAGATATCATTGTCATCATCGCAATCACAATGTTCACAGCAACAACCACATTCTTCTTCACCAATAATTACAAACTTTGCTTCGTCTTCGCAAGCATACTGCACTTTCGAATTGCAATTGTCAAGTATGTAAACGACATCGCCACCGTACCCACAATAACCTTTGTCGGTCTTCAAAGGACTACAACATACAACTATACCACGGTCTTCATCATTAAAAATAACCAAAGCATATTCGTCTTTGTAGCCGTTGCAATCTTCTGAACAAAGTGTGATGTCGCCAATCTCTACAGCATAGCAAGAGATTATTAAATTCAAAATTTCGCTTATTTCTTTATATTTGCCAACAATTGTTGCACTAATATAATCTTCAGATTCATCTATTGCTTCAAAAATGCTTTCTAACATATCTGAAAAATTCTCGAAGCGAATACAATCTAATATTTTATTTTTCAAAATATATCCTTCTTTCAATTTAATCTAAAACAATAGGGTAGTGGCACTTAATGCCATTTTCATTTACCACCAATACTGTTTGAGACGGTTCGCCCGTCAAACGCTTTTGCCTTGTATATTCGTCACCAGAGCCACATAAAGAGCCGGACTGCACAACTTTAATTCCCGATATATCAGACAGTGCAGGATAATGTTTGTGCCCACATAACACACAATAAGGAGTGTTTTTAGACCACAAAATAAGTTTTGCCATAGAATTCATATTTGTAGCATCAAAATCCCCATGTACGCCGTAATACAGTTTGTCTCGTAAAAAGAATGTAGAAAGTGTGTCATCTACATTTTCGTCTTCTACAACGATATTAGACACGTTTTTAAGCATTGTTTTGATAAACCATATAATAAGAGTGTCTAACCTCTCACCAAGCAAAGCGTCTTCTTTTTCGTCAATTCTGCTGTGATTACCTGATACACCTCTTAATTCTACGGTCTTAAAATGTTTTCCAAGCTCATATACAAAGTCAGATATGTATTCACAAGTTAACTTAACCTGCTCAATTACATTTTCTTTATTGGTTACAGAAATTGTCTTATGAATATTCCCCGACAGCAAATCACCAAGTAACATCACCACACAATTTTCTGCATTATGCGTTGCTTGTATATTAATAATTTCTGCCAAATATTTATTAAGTCTATCTTTTGCTATGTCAGAATCATAGCAGCCATCAAAATTATAAAAAGATGCTCCGATATGCAAATCCGACAGACAAACTATCATATCGTTATCGCTCTTAGAAACAACGGGAGAGTATGATACATATCTTTCAGTGCCAATATTGGTCAACATATCTTCAAACTTTTCAATTGTTGTTTCAAGGCGAGATTCTTCCCTTAGCCTTTTGTTAATATCAAGTCTTTCGTCGAAAAGTTTTCTTTTCTCTTTTTGAATTTCTTGTTTTTCAAGTCTTATCTTATTCAAATATTCATCATTATCAGTATTTTTGTTTTTAGATGTCTTCCACTTATAATATTCGGACACGAAAGCACCGCCCGTAATAAACTGACTACTCTTGCGTAGCGTGTCGTAATGTACGCCTAAATCATACTTAGAGATTAATTCAGACCATTCTATATCTGTTATTTTTTGCACCTTGTCAGAACAGTCTTTTAATAACATCTCATACGATTCGCAAGTTAATCCATACTTAGACAATTCATTTTCAAAATCGTACAATCAGACACCAACTCTCTTGTTCCTAAAATTAGGTTTATTTTTGCGAGATATAACACCTCTGATTTCATTAAGTGCGTCAATATTTCGTTTTACAGGCGTAAGAAAAAACTTCTTAGGTTTTGAATAAGTAGAAGATATCCCATTGTCTCTATGGAATTGTATCTTATACTCTTTGTTAAGCCTCTGGGCTTCGTCCTTTGTTATAGGAATTATAACTATCACTCTTTCTTTTATGTATTTATTTTGCCCGTAGGCATTGGCTTTCTTTGTAAGAGTGAAAACCCCGTCAAATATCTCAATAATATAAAAAGCACCGCCATTAAAACGATGCTTTTATAGTCTCAATTTTTGTTTTTAATTTCTCGTTTAAATCGGTCACTGATTTTACTCCTCACGGATAATAAGTAAGTAGAATCAGCGACACTATCATTAACCGATTTTAATTTCGTTTGTTCAAGTGGTATGCACTTTGAAGTTACACTCAGTCCCGGGAACAGTTTTACCTCAACTTCTGCATCCAAATCACCGAGTTTATCCTTTACCACATTACGCAATGAACTCAACACGTTGGTTACATTTCGTATTGAACAACCCGTATCATTATGTATCTCTTCGATAACATCTTTTTGGTTGTAATATTTTTTTATGTTTTCGCCCTCCTGTATAATAACAGTTGTGAACTCTATAGATAGAGTGGCATTCTCTCTACCTATAGAGAATAAATTTGTACCGAATATCTCGGTTCAAATTAAACAACTTTCGCCGAATTTGTCCTTTTTTTTGTAATTTTATAGCTAATTCCAAACAATTTTATATCGTTTCCGCCCTCTTCTAATTGTTCAATTTCCGATGATGAATGAATAATTGCTTGATTAAAACTGTCGTTTCCGCAAAGATACAATATTTTCAACAAAGTGTTTTTAACCTGTGAGTTTTCTTTGTCTTCTAAAGAACTAAGCAATCTATATAACGTTGAGAACCCAATTGTCTCACTCTCTATGTCAGCTACTAAATTACTATACAATAACTGTGATTTTGAAAACTTATCATCTTTTTCTAAATCGGAACCAAAGACACTTTTTCTATTAGCTATATATTTCCTTAACATGCCCAATATTTTATCTATTTGGTTTTGATTTACCCCAGACGTTCTAAACAATGAATTGTCTAAAACTGCAACAAACGGTAGCCAGTCTTTTTTATAAGGATTTTTAATTCTAAAACCATTAACAATGGTTTGCAAGTAGTCCATTGAAGTGTTATACTTGCTATAATTCTTTTTTGTTGGATTGTAGTAACCTTTTTGTCTCGCAATATGGGCGAAGAAATGAGGAATTTTCTTTTTGTTATACTCGTCGCTCAATTCATCTTTATATTTTTCTCGAATTTTATCTAGTTCCTTGGCGATATTAACATCAAATTCTTTCTTTGCTTTATCAATCTCAATTCCTGACATAACATCCAATTGACAAATATCATAATATAAATCTTTTACGTCATTATAGGTCTCACCATTATACATTCTGTCCCACAACATAGAATTAAGCTCTTGAGACAGATTAATAACCTCTCCAATTTTATTTACGGCTGTTCTTTTATCTAAGTCTGCCTGTTGTTCAGGAGTATAATATCTTTTGACCTTATCAGAGGATACGTTAGCGGTGGCTACTTTGAATACGCTATAATTTCGTCTTGCTGCACGAATTAAAATTTCGTTATCGGTAAGTAAAACGGTATCACTATCAAACCTTCATACCCTCGGTTTCCCGATATTTATTAGGGGAGTAGACTATCTCTTCAACCTATAAATAGGTTGGTTGGCACTTCCAAACAAGGAGTTACACCTTGAATGTACAAATTTCATAAGCATATCATAATGTGACTTAGCTCGTATATTTTAGTCGTTACACCTTCATAAATGTTTCCATCTACGCTTGGCACGGTATCATCATATGGTTTGTTTTTTTTATTTATATTCAAAAATGAATCTTGTAGGCTTGACTCTTTTATTACAAGAGTTGTATATTGATTTTCTGTTTATTCCTGTCTCAGATATAGCATCTTCAATACAACAATATTCTTTTATAAAATTATGATTCAAATCAAATTGAACAATAGACTTTTCGCCAACATGCTTATCTTTTCTGGTCTTATTTGCTCTCTCTACAACAGTTCCCGACCGCTTGTTTTCGCTACTTGTACACCACTCTAAGTTTTTGGCACAATTATTCAATTTGTTTTCGTCTATATGATTGATTTCATTCTTATCACGTGGATTATCAATAAACATAGTAGCTACAAGTCTGTGAATATAATGCTTTTTAGATTTGCCATTTTTATATAAATCCACGCTCATATAACCACTCGTGTTTATAAATCCATTTATATTTTTCCCTTTTTGGTTATGTATATGTCCATTAGAATAAACGATGATTCTATCCAGACTTTTAACTCTGCCTAAATTACTTACTTGATAAGAGCCTTCATAACCCTTAACATCTTTCCAAATTTCTATAATATGTACCTCCATTATATACAAACCACTTAGATTTTTACCGTTAGCAGATGAGAGCCTACCTCATCCACACCTTATATTTATAAGTTCACCAACTTTATTTTGAGGATGTTACCATCCAAAGCAGACTATAATCTTAATCTGCACCAGAAAGTCTATTTAAAACATTTTCGTTAATAGAGTTTACACATACTATTTCTTCAGTTAAATTAAAGTAACAGTCAATTAATTTGTTTTCTTTATTTACTGGGAGCCACACATTCGCCATAGTTACATGAGGACTTCTTGATCCTAACAATGTTTTATCATATCCAAATCTTATATTATGTATGTTGCCAATGCCAATTTGACTATCGCCTTTAAAGGTGCCGATAGATTGTTGTAGCATTTCTATAGGATTGCCCAAAAGAGTAGAGTAGTTGCCGTTTACATAAACATGACCATTTTTCAAATTTTTATAATATGATGCCAATAAATCATGTAAAAATTCTTGATAATATTTTGTCTTTGTAAAGTTATCATTAATGCACATTAAGTTGTATACAACATCATTTTTATCTTGCATCGATTTGTTTAGTGGCTCAAATTCATCTATGTCAGGATATTTTATATAATGTCTTACCACGGCGGGATTATCTCTTAACAATTGAGCAAAATCCAACGAATTCTGTAAAAACTCTCTCATTTCATCTTTTGACAGTTGTAGGGTATTTATAAGCTGATAGTGTGTTTGAACCAACCTTCCACCAAAGAAATGAGTTTTCTTATCGTGCTTAACAACTCCAAAATTATGGTATAGGTTGTCCAACCAATTATCAAGAGTATCAAACTTCAAGTATTTAATACTGTTTGGAGTTGTAATAAGTTTAACATCTTCAATTTTTGTCGCTCTCGTCTTGCCGTTTAACTGAGATATATCTGTAATGTTATTATCTTTGAACCATTGTTGTATATTACAATTAAAACAGCAAGATTTAAACATAAGGTTCCTAAGTAGCACCATGCCGTAACAAGAATATTCCCCCATAAGAGAGGGGTCTATCAAAGATTGCCCATCCCAAATACTGTTTGATATTTTGCAGGTCTGCTCATCAGTTATTAATACTCTATCTTTATCCCAAGTTCTAATAACATCTTCAGTAAAAACACTATCATAATCATCTATAACCAAAATATTTTCAGCCGATATAGGAAGAGTATTTATAATGCTACTTGAGGGAAGTGAAATATACCCCTCATAAGCTGCAAGGTCAACTTCTTGTCCTTTTTCTAAGTGTATACCGCCAGAACTAAATTTTAAAATAGCATCGTAAAGTTCTTCGTTGATAAACAAACATTTGCCAACACGAGCAGAGCCGGAAGAACGTTTCATTCTACAATATTTTATACCATTACATATAAATCCGTTCTGATATAAGTCTTTGCGTAACTCTGCATTATTTTTTAGTGTTTTTGGCTCTTTTACATGAACATACTGTTTCTGAACTTCAACAACTTTAGTTTTATCTTTTTTGTCATATATTTCGACATCTGCAATGTCAAAACATTTTAAATCCTCAACTACGAAAGCGGGGGAGTTAACTTTCGTATTAAGTTGTATGCCTACGATTTCGCCGTCAGCATTATAAGCAAGACAATCATCAAAAATAAGTTCCCTATAGTCGTAACCAAAGCGGACATATGTATTTTTACTCATCTGATTCCACTCTTTAACAGAGTATTTAAAGGTGATATTAATAATATTGGCAGTATACAGGTGTTTTTTTACTTTAAAATAAAAATCATTGCGTCTGTATTTTTTATAGTAGATATCAAGCAACTCTATTAAATCAAGGCTATAATCAAATGTATTTATAAATTTTCGTAAATTATATTGTCCGTCTTTTAATTTGAGATTGTAGCCATCAGGATTGTTATCAATATAGTGATGGGACAAATAAATATCTTTGCAATCAATGGATGGTATGTAAATACCGTTATTTTTCAAATGCATCCCTCCAGTTAATCTAATAAGTTTTCCCAAAACTCTTCTTCAGTATCATAGCCGCCGTAATCAATACTCTCTGCAAATTTGCTATTGCATCTTTGATTTGCTAAACTAAGACATTCTTCTTTGTAGGAACATTTTTCACAGTCGAAATTATTACCTCCAGAACGCTCTATACAGTCATCCATAGTCAAGTATTCACGAATACAATCACACATTTAAAACACCTCTCTTATTTTCTTTAAGAATTTATAAAAAATGGTTGGTTTAAAGTGAATACAGCGAGAATATTTACAGTATCTCAAACTGCCATCTCTCATACAACGCTTTAAATCGCCACTGTAGCGTTTTTCTAATTTGCATTTTCTCATTGCATTTTACCTCCGTATTTTAAATATCTATTTATATCCGCCATCGTTCTATCAGCCCATCTGTTAGGGTAATATGTACTGAAATCGCTTTCATACAATATACAATCAATACGATGTGATAATTCTCGTAACTTCTTATAGTCCTGCACTACAATCTTTGTTTTATTTTCCGTTTTCATTATTAAGATAAAATCTCTCCTTTGTATTTTTGTTTGTGTTTGCTTTATGTTTTTGCGGTGGAGTGGGTGGCTCTAATATATTATTCTCCGTTTGTTTGTGAAGTTTTTAAAATTCTTCGTAATTATCGCTATACTCATAATCAGGAACACTAAATGAATACGGTTCATAAAAACTTATTCTATCTACCGATATGTGGTCATAATAAGTTTTGTCGTTCTCTTCTTTATAAGCAACTTTTACACATACAGGAATCTTATCCTTGTTTTTAATAATAGAAACAACGGTTCCGCCTTGTTTTGTACTTTCAGATTCTATGTAGCAGCCTTTATGTATATTGTCTAACATGTTTCTATAAGAGGAAGTGCCAAGAAAAGCACTTTCAGAATCTTTAACTGTATACATATTTTTAATAATTTCAAATTTATCTTTTCTCATTTTTAAATTCCTTATTTATTGTCTGTAGGTTTTTGAATTCCGTAAAGTTTGTATATATTGTAACTTGGATTGTTTATGCAATTATCCCATGCGCAGTTTTGACAAAGCTCTTTCTGTAATTTTATCGTTGGCTCAATCCATACAGTAAGCCCTCCTCCAAAGAATTGACGATGCTCTATTTTGACTACTTTGCAATTCTGATAAGTAGTACGGGCACCCTCAATAGAACTGCTTATATATTTACCACTTCCAATACAGTTAGCTACCAAAGCATAATCTTCATCAATAAGTTTATCAATTTGATGCAATTTCATATAAATCTCCTCCGTCCTTTATAAAATCAAATCTTTTAAAAACATTGACATCTCTAATTTTATCCAAATAGCCATCATATTGAGTTTTATCATAAAGCTCTTCATATTTTTTATTCTCCAAAAGAATATAATTGTAAACCGTAATTATTTCATCTTCAGAATAGTCATTATATTTACCCTTACAGATATGTTGATACATTTGAGCAAGACGGCGTTTTTGATTTGCGTTATTATAGTTTTCGTCCGTATGTCGATAAGATTTGTTATATTGACGTTGATTATGAGCAAATGCATCTATGTATTCTTTATCTTCATAACGACCATATATGTTAGGCAGTGATTTTAGAAAATGGTCTTCACCCAACACGAAGTCGTTCTGTCTATATACATAGATGAGTTTTGCATCTTCCAGAATTTTGTTATAATCCATAATTGTTTTTGTACACACATCCATTTGTTTTGCAAAGTAGGATATGGGTAGGTTACTTATAATGCCGGACTTTGAATTGCCATTAGGAAGTGTGACTGTTATTTTAGCAGCGAGGGTTCCTATAAGAAGAATGAAATAACGAAGTAGGCAGTAGTTGTTAACACCTTTGACTTGAAATATTTTTCTAGCTTCTTCAAATGATACATTTGAGAAATTGCCCTCGGCGGTGTCAAAACATAAATTATCACAGTCCAGCAAATAATGCTTTTGTTGTACGCCCTTTATCTGAATGTGATTGCTAAAATGCAATTCTTCAACCCCTTGTTCTATATAACTGTAAATGCGATTCCTTCTGTCTGGAATTTTGTCAGTAATTTGATAAATAAGTTCTTGAAGTGAAATACATTGCGAAAATATTGGGCTGTGCAGGTGTAGGTTCTTCAACATGCAATATGTTGTGATTGCATAATGTGACAAACTACGGTCTTCATATATTTTTTTTGGGACTAAAAGCATAACCTCATTTTTTGTTTCTTTTGTGTTTTTTTCTTTCATTAAATTCCTCCTAAAATTTATTTATTTTATCCACGGTTAAAAACCCGTGACTTTTTAGTCATAATATTTTTAATAACAGTGAAACATCTTTAATGATTTTATTTCTTTAAAATAATACAAACAAACATACTAAGAATAACAAACATACTAAGATATATATTCCACTCTCTTATCGAGAGTGTAAACATCGCTTCGCTCAATTTAAAATCTTCTTGTTAAAATTTTGTTTTCTAAGATATTATTCTCTTTTTATTTTTAATTTTTGTTTTAAAATTTTATATATTATTTTCGGAGTAGGGGTTAGTTTGATGTGATGATTTGTTTTGGATGTAAAATATACCCCTACATCATATATTTTTTGTTTAGTTTGATGTAAGAGTTAAGCTTGTGCTTTGAATTGTAATGAGTGATTACCTGTAGTGAGATAAAAATAAAATTAAAATAAATTTGCCCGTATGAGATAAACATTTTGAGCTTGGTAGTAGTTTGAAAATAATAGACTTCGATACAAATAAGGAATGATATTGCCTTTAATGGCTGATTTTGCTTGAATTATAGGGTGTTTGAAGGCGCTATATTTGTTAGATGAATTGTTTGTTATTTGTGATTTTTAATGTAAAAATGACTGAGTTCGTGATTAACAGGTAGAAATGGCTTTAAATTGGGGTTTTGTGATGTTTTGAAGTAAGGACTAAGGATATTTGTTCGATTTTAGGTATAAAAAATAGAGCCTAAAATGGCTCTGTTAAGGGATTTTATCGAAGTTGATGTCGAATGAATTTGGGGTGTTTTATGGTATTATGGTAAAAGAAAAGAGTATCGGATTTGATACTCTTATTTTTATGTATTGAGTTTTGAAAATCAACATAACGTGTGAGAACATCAGATAGGCTCAAAATGGCTCTGTTATGCGATTTTTACAATGTAATCTATGCCCCCTATGGAGTTGCATTTATAATCAAAGTGTTACTTTTAAGGGGTACAAACTTTTTATGTCTGTTTTGCCTTTGCATCTGCTGAAATTCTGAACGGTTGCGAGTTCGTAAAAATAGACTTGAATTTTACTATAAGAAAAATTAATAGTAATGATTACTATTATTAATAATACTTATAACCTTGTTTCCATACTGTTATTTCTTTATAAATTCAATTTGCATTTTATAACCGATAACTTCAAGACATTTTTTCATATCGTCAAAAGTTATATGTTTTTTATTTAGCATCAAATTAAATCCTTGTTTGCTTATTCCTAAATTATCCGCTATAAATTGCTGTTTAATACCATTATCAATTAATACTTTTTTAAATTCCTTTACAACATCATCATTATTATTATAAATCATTTTCTACATACTCCTTTTATGCTTTATTTTTCAATTCTGAATTATAACATATTATTTTTAAAAAGTCAATAAAAAAATAAAAAAAGTATATAAAAACTATTGACAAATATATAATTGTATGGTATAATAAATACATAAACAAGTTAAGTGATTTATTAAAAAAGTAAATAAAAAAATTAAACTTTTTTATAAAAAACACTTGACAAAAGTATATAAATATGATATACTATAAATGTAATCAAGGTTAAGGCAAACGCTTTACACTTGATACAAAAAAGACCTTGCAACTGTTGAAACTTTGGCGAGCCGAAACAGTAACAAGGCAAATACGATAAGGGGGTGTTTACTATGTATGATGATTATTCATACATAACCGATGAAGCCGTTAACGGTGTTTCAGAGTTTGTAAGTGATACAGAATACTTTGAAGCACTTGAAGATGGCAACATCGAGTAACACAGAACGGCTGAGGGGTCGCAAGACCCCAAAGCCACACCTTATAGTATTTAATAGTATATCACAAGACTTTTAAAAAGTCAAGAAGAATTTTAGAGAATAATCGAAAGGGTGTTAAAATTATGAAATGGGAGCTTGAAGGCAATATTTACAATGGTGACAATGTAACAATCGAAAGAAGAACAGAAACAAAAATATTACTTCATTGCATTACAACCATATAGCAATGATTGGAGCGAAAGGCTTGACAATGACGAAACACTTTACACTAACAATGCGGTAATCAATCAATAAAACAGTAATTCAAAAGGGGTTAGAACAATGAAAAAACTTGAAACAATCACAGAGCAACAACTATTGTTTTATGCAAAATTAGGACTAACACAAATAAAAGAAGATTATACAAAGAACTCTAAACAATCAAGAGAACGGACGCGAAGCGTTTTAAAAATGTATGATGAACAACTAGAAGAAATTAGAAATAGACTAAACGAAATCAATAACGAGGAGATATAAGCCAATGAAAAACACATTGACAATATATGCAAAAACAAGCAACGGCTATTTTAAAATTGCAACACATACAAAAGAAGATGCACTTTTACTTGTAAATGATGAACAATACCGACAAATCGTAAAAAATACAGGTTTTACAGAAGATATTACATTGCATTTACTTTGGTATCAAAACATAGAGAACGGCAATATTTTGACATACGAAGAAATGCAACAAGAGGGAGCAGAACTCTATGATTTAAATGATGATACAAACATAAACACTTACGAAAATTATTATAAAAAATTATATATCTAAAAGGAGTTTAAAGACTATGAAAAAATTATATGATTTATACGAAAATAAAAGTTTAACTATTGAAGAATTGCGAGAGGGTTATAGAACTATAACGGGATTAAAAAATGACAACGAGTTTACAGACGAAGAAATTTATAAATATATGCTTGAAGCATTGCAAGAAAATGAAACAATAAAATATATTGAAATTCATATTAAAAATAGTTATGCAATTTGTATCAAGGCAGAGCGAGAGGCAACAAAAGAGGAAATTTACACATATTTAAAAGAACATGAAACAAACGCAAAAAGATTTGATTTTATGGTTGAAGATATGCAAATTAATTTGATTACAGAAAAAGAAGCTTATAATTTATATAATATGGACTATATAAATACATTGCAAATTTTAAAATAAAGGAGATTTGAAACGATGTTAAAAGAAAATAGCAAAATCAAAGTACATTTATTTGATACAAGCAACAAAGAAATTAAAACAAGAAATTTTGACAAGGTTTTTACAGTTTACAAAAAGAGCGGTAAGCTTGGCATAGATTGGAACACCAACAGAAGCCCATACACATGCAATGGTGATATATTTACACCTTTTCACACTTTTGCGACAACTGTTATTTTTGAGGATATAGAGAACGGCAAGCAATACTATTTTGACAATATCACAAACGGATTAAAAGAATACAAAGGAGAATAAAACAATGACTATATATAAAAACGAATTAGACAATTATTTTGATTTTTTGGTTGATAACTGCATAGCAACAGAAGAAGAAATAAAACTTGTTACAAGTATAAACGGCTATAATGAAACATCATTAAATGATATTTTATATGTTAGAACAGGTTACAGAAGCATTGAACAATACAAAGAATGTGAGGAATAAAGCAATGAAAAAATTCGAGTTATTTATGGGATGCTTGGGAAATGGTATCACGGTATGCAATAAGGCAGTAGAACAATATGGAGATTATAAAAAAGTTTGTCATATTTCAGAACACGGAAAAATTACATGGTATGTAAATATTGACTATGTGCCGGGCAATGACTTATTGAAAATTGAACATCAAGCAGATGTGTTATATCACAAGTTTATTAATATGTTTGATAGTTGGGAAGAGTTAAAACAGTATCAATATTTACTTGATAGAGCAAAACATATTGATTATATGCAAGTTATATCAATGAAAGATGCGACAATAACGGAAAAAATACAGTATTTAAAAAATATTGTTTTGAATTACTGAACGAAAGGAACAAAAGAAAAATGCTAACTATAACAACAAAAAAACAGACTATATATATCAATATAAACTTGTTAAAAAGTCGCTTTAAAAGTGCAATTATAACACTTTTAAAAGTATTAACTTTTTTATGTGGTTTTGGCGGTGCAATTATCATGTTGAGGGGTGCAGGACTACACGAAAATAATTCAATAACATTTTTACAAGCAATTTTGCGAATGTTACAAGGCTTTTTGTGTTGTGGTGTTGCGTGGGTTTTAAATTTCATTAAGTTAGTTATTGAGTAACAGAGAATATTTATATATAAATTACTTTACATTTGCGGAGGCGGTCAGAATGGCAAATACAAACAAATACAACTATTATATCACTTTAATTAATATGTGTGATACTTTAGATGATGCGGATGCACTAATAGAGGAAATTGCAGACGATGAAACAATATCACATGCGGATTATTGCGAATTATATAACTTGCTTATGGGAAAATATCAGCGATTTAATGAGGGTTTGCAAGTCAATCAAATTGCACTTGTGCCGTAAAAATGGGGGTTTTAAGGCTATGAAGATATATTTTGATGAATCAATGATAAATGATTTTTTAAACTATGCAGAGGAACGAAAAGCAAAAATTTTACATCTATCTGTAAACAATTCACATATGACAACAGAGGACACAAAAACACTTGCTTTATACTTTGCAAACACTAAAAAATATTATTGTACGGAAAAAGCAGAAACTTTTTACAATGGGGATTGTGTTTCCTTTGAGCCTGTCAAAATGTGGTTGAATGATGGGCAAATTTTGGAAACGGCAAAAGACATTGAAAAATACCTTGAAATTTGCCTTGAAACAGACAAAAACGAATTCATACAAAATTATCTATATAGCATTATATTTTGCGATATAGAGCGAATTTTGAGGACTAACAGAAACGGAAATATTGACGAATCAGACAAGCGGATTTTAAACAGAGCAAAAAAACAATTTAAAAATCAAATTGCTTGACAGTAGAAGTATAGACACGATGAAAACACAATTCTATCAATAAATTATGGAGGTATTTATATTATGAACACATATAAGGGCTTTAAATTTTGGCACATGAAAAACAAAGAATTTGCAGATATATGGGAAATATACAAGGACACAACAGAGGAGCTTATGTCAGAAATTATTATTGCAAGAGTTAGTTTTAAAAATGTTGAGATTTATGTTTGTCTAGAAAAAGAAAACGGAAATGAATATATAACAATTTTTACAACTACATGCAAAAATGAAGAATGGCAAACAGAGGACTTTTTCAGCGATGAAGAAGCACGAAACAACAAAATTAAAAAGGCATTGGAAAAATCAAAATGGAGCAGTATTCAGCAGATTATGTTTGATTTACTTATGGATTATTGCGAAGAAAAGAAAATTGTTATAGAAGAATTTTAACACGATGAAAGCAAGATTTTAAAAGGAATAGAAGGGCGGTTTTAAATTATGACTATAGAAATAAACAGAACAGGGAAAAAGATTGTTTTAAACAAACAGAAGGGCAAAAATTACGGAAGCGTCAATACTCTACTTGCTGAATACGGATATAACAGTATTAATGTTCTTGATTATGATAATTACAAAAATATTGAATGGGAAGGAATCGAATTTAATCGACTTTTCAAAAAAGATAATATAATATATCGCTTTAATCATTGGATAGGAGAGACACATCCGTGGGATGGTGCAGAGATTGAAGAAATAGGAATAGAGAGAGCATAGAAGGGCGGTTTATTTATGAAGTTACATTTATATTGGATAGATAGCAGATGGAAAGCAGAACGAAGAACGGCAAACAACTATAATTTAATTGTTGATATGGAAAATAGAACATATAAAGTTTTTATCAATCCATATTTACTATATGAAAAGCCGGAAGATATAGAAGTTAAGAGAAGGTCGGATATAACTGATTATATTGAATACTTGAAAATAAACGGTTATACAGAGGAGGTTTAAAATTATGAAAGAAATATATACAAATTGGACAGAAGCAACAAATAATCCTAACAAGGCAATTATAGGACTTGTTTCATGCCTTGAAAGTGGGAAAAATGCTTGGATTGAAGT
This sequence comes from Clostridia bacterium, assembly GCA_045645365.1. Taxonomy (GTDB): domain Bacteria; phylum Bacillota; class Clostridia; order UBA1381; family UBA1381; genus RGIG1988. Next base: position 25,342 of record JAZRIR010000026.1, read on the forward strand.
TAGAAAGAATGGGGAACAGGATTTTCCGCTAAAAATTAAAAATCCAGAACTTGAAAATCCTTTTAATTGGGAAATGATGTACGGAGTACCGAAGAATGAAAAGGAAATGATGAATCACAAGTATTTTAATGAGACGGAAAAAGATCTTACTTATAATTGGACTGCTTGTTACGGAGAGGCGAAAGCAATAGAGGAATATCAAAAGCACGGCACAATTACAAAAGAACTTTTTAACGGTATGGGAGTTTGTCACCCTGTACGCATTAAGGATGCTAATTTTTATCGTAAAAATATTTTTGGTGATAATTATGAATACGGATATTGGGTTACATATTGGAAGCCTAAAAAAGATATTCCATATTATATTGTAGATGAATCTATTGGAAATGTTTTCACCATTTGTTATAACAACGATTTTTGTGACAGACCAGAAGCGATGAAAAAGGCAGCACAATTTATGATGGAATATGCAGAGACTTTTTAAAAAAGAAAATTTTAAATAATAACGGTTATTAAGAAAGTTGGTGCAATATGGAATATATTTTAAGCCGGATTAATGCTTATGGAATTAAGTATGAAAAATTAAATGAAAAACAGTTGCGTGTATATGGCAATTTTGAAGGGTTTTCGTCTATCAGAGATTAGAGATACGGATAGTAATAGAGAGTTTATCCCTTATCAGAATTGGAACAATAGACTAAAAAGTATTTCAACAAAGAATTTGCACAAATACAAAAGTGCAGTAACAGGCACTTGTTTAGAGCTATATTTTAAGCCTTGCATTATCTGTATTCATCCTGATGATAAATTGATTGAGATAAACAAGGAAAAGTACAAGCTGATTCGTAAGCATGTGATGTCAGAGGAATATCATAGATAGACACTATGAAATCGGAATTTGAAAGGGGCTTTTATAATGAGATTAAATGATAAAGGCAGAGAGTTATATGGTATTTGGGATAAGAACTACTGTAAGGAAAACGATGCATTGGGTGGTAATTCAGCAGAGGGGAATTTTGTTGAGGGTTGGAGCATAATTGACAACAAGGATTATGTTAAAACATTGACGGATGCTTGTGGAATTTTGATTTTCGGTTACGGAAATTGTGCGGTCAATATGATTGACGAATGGATTAATAGCGATAGCATCACTGCAAAAGCTTATGGATTTACTTATGGAGAAATTAGAGCAGAGTTATTAAAGTATTTTGAATAAGGAGTTGAAAAGATTATGTCAAAAACAATATGGGCAAGAGTTGGAATGTCTGCAACTATTTCAGACGAAGAATATGAAGAATTAAGGGTTTTGTGCAATGGAACAGAAGAACAACAAGAAGAAGCAAGATTAAAACTTTCAGGAATTTTCTTGCAGAAGGGATTTTGGGATGGAGAAAGTTATATGCCCGGAAACAATAGTTGTGCAGGTGAGGATAATCCAAACAATGATGAATTTGATTTAATTTAAGGAGGAATAAGTTATGAAAAACAACGGAACGGCTTATATGATATTTGTTTTAGGTTACGACTTATTGCAGAAGGAATTGACATCATATGACGATTGCCCTTGTGATTTAGCTTATGAGATTTGTTGTGATATTTACAATGAATTTCTTGATAGCGAAGAAGCGGAACAAGACAAGAGCGAATATGAATGTCTGCAAGATTGGATAGAAAGCCATCAGGGAACGATTGATAGGTTGATAGAAACAAATTTCAGATTGGTGGAGGATTGAGATTATGAAATTTACTTATAAAAAAGAAGCAAACATAAAAGAAGGTCAAAAACTGTATGGAATTGTTGTATGTTCAATCCGCACTTACGATGGAGTACAAGAACTTACAGTAGACCATATTGACTACGGAAACGATATAGTTGTATTCTCGGTCAATCAACCTTGTGGTTATGTATATTGTAGTTTTGAAGAAATGAAAGACTATGTGTTTGAGACAGAAGCAGAGGCAGTAGAGGCAGCAAAAACGGTCAAGTATATGGATGGTTTTGGTTTGTGGGATTATGACGAAGATGAGTTTTAAATCTTAATAAAACTCGTATTCAATGGTCGTTTAGGAGGTTATATGGAAAATAGATTAGGTGAAATAAGGAAAAATACTTTCGGTACAGAAATGCAGATTGTCAGATATGGAACATATGATGATATTGATGTTAAGTTTTTAGATGAAAATGGGTATGTATTTAAACATACTACATACAACAATTTTAAAATTGGTCAAATTAAGAATCCCTACGATAGATGTATTTTTGGAATTGGTTATCTTGGAGAGGGTGATGCTCAACAGAAAACACAGGTCGGATATTGTTGGAGAGGCATGTTGGAACGTTGCTATTGTGACAGAATGAAGAAGATACATCCTGCTTATTATGGAATATCTACAGTATGTGAGGAATGGTTAAACTTTCAGACTTTTGCAAAATGGTACAATGAGAACATTTATCAGGTTGGAACAGAACGGATGCATTTAGATAAAGATATTCTTGTAAAAGAAAACAAAGTGTATTCGCCGGAAAATTGTTTGATTGTGCCACAAAGGATTAATATGTTATTTACAAAAAAACCTAATAAATATGGTTTGCCAAACGGAGTGAAAGCAACTGATAGCGGAAAATATGAAGCAAAATATAACCGTAAGTATTTAGGCGTTTTCAATACAGTTGAAGAAGCTGAATTGGCACATGATAGCGAGAAAAGAAAAATGATTAAAAAGGTGGCAGAAGAATATAAACCACATATTCCTGATAACGTGTATAATGCTTTGTTGGAATGGTAAATTTCTTCTTAAATGTCGCATTTTAACAGGAGGTTAGTATGGATAAAAAATTAGCAAAAATTATAAAAAAAGAAATAAATGATAAAGCATATGTGCCAGGAGATTGGGTAGGAGTTTCAGAAGTAAAAACGGTGCGTTTAGATGATGTTTTACAAATAATAGATAAATACACAGAGGAGGATTAAAAATGGATGATACACATAGAATAATTCCAGTAAATGGTCATTATGAAGCTTATAATAGCTTTGGAGAATTTGTAGTAAGCGGAGATACCTATAAAGAGTGTGAGGACGATTTAATTAAAATGCTTGTAGAGGATGCAAAGACGGAAAACATCAGAGAGAAGGTGTCAGCTTGAGCGAATATGAATATAGATACAAAAGACCACATCAATACAAAAGTAAACTTGTAGTAGACGGAACGGTTGACAAAGTTAAACAACTAAAATCAGAAAATAAGTCTTTTGCAGAGATTGGAAATATTATTGGAAAATCACGGCAGCAAGTGGCACAAATTTACTATAAAAGCATTGCAAGAGGATGTTAATTGTGGTATAATATAGGAAAGAATTTTAGGAGGAATTAAACATGACAGCTCTAATTATATTAGCAGGAATTGTATGGATTATATATCAGGTTTGTAAGGATTCAACTATAAAGCAAGTTCCAAAAGGAACAGATCCAGTACAGGTTAATTCAGACCGTTGTTCAGGCAAATACACAGACAAGGAAATAAATCAAAGAATATATAGTGGTTATTATGTAAAGAAAGATAAATAAAGGAGAATATATTATGGAAACTTTAATTGGAATTATTATCATAGCGGTTATTTGGGCGTGTTGCAGTTACTCTACTAATCAGAAAGTTGAAAATAAAAATCCTTTGGATGTTGATAACTCAAAAATGACAAGAGATATTTGTAATGGAGTTTCTCGTTCAGAAATAAGAAGAAGATATGGCAATGGATATTATGATAAGGATAGATAAATCGTGTATTTTATCAGGAAAATTTAGGAGGAAAGTATGAAAAAATATAGTCAAGATGTGATGAAAGCACTTAGGAAAAGTCTTGGGCAGATGATGAAAAAGATACCTCTTTAGACAAAGAAATTATGTCTATGGATAAAGAAGAGGTTTTTGAAAGGTATTGCAAATATAACGGTTTGCTTGGTTGTTGGTATAAATACCTTATGGATGCAGTTGAGAGCATATATGGAGTAAAGCTAAGTCAATAGAACTACTGTTTAATCAGGAGAGAGGCGTAATTATGGGAATGTGTATAGAAGCTGAAGGTAAAACCATTTACACCATCCATCTAACTGACGAAGATGTGAGACTAGTCAAACGATGGATAGATGAACATGAAGAAGATTTACCGAGCTTTGATATGAAAGAAAACATGATGTATGCAGTAAGGCGATTGTATGAATTGGGGAAAATATCCTTCTATGAAAAAAACAAGGCAGTTGAATCTGATTTTTACACAGAAGCCGTAAATTGGAGTGAGTTTGAAGAAAGAGAACCTGAAGAGATATTAATGTCAATAGAATGATTGTTTTATGAAAGGATGATATATACGGAAACACGCATAAAATATTATATCAATTTATCATACGAAGATTTAAAGTTGATTAAATTGTGGATAGGAGAACATAAAGGTAGTCTTCTGGGTAGAGATATATTTGAAAATAATGCCTATGCATTAAAGAATCTTTGCAATAATGGAAAAATCTCATTACCTATAGAAGCAAAAGAGATTTTGAATGAAATTAAAGACTCAAAATTGCCAATGGGTTTCGAACCAAGAACACGTTACTTAAAACCTTTAATGGTGTGGGATGCCAAGGGTAATATGTTTATTTATAGGAAATAAAATAATAGATTTATGAATACGAAATAACACCTGACGGAGAATAATATTTCGTAGGGTGTTATTTTTATACTTCAAATTACGAAAAGAGGCGGTAAAATAATGGGAAAATCATATAAAAAAGAAGGCAAAACAGAAGTGTATCCATTTTGGTATGTGGAAGATATAATCGGTATGATGGATTATTTTAAGATGAAGGAAATGTGGCACTGGTATCTTGTGTTTAATCTCGGTCTGTTTCTTGGGAGACGAGTAAGTGACACATTATCTTTTAAGTGGTCTGATTTCTTTTATGAGAACGGAAGAATGAAAGACGAGGTTGATATTAGAGAACAGAAGACTGGAAAATTAACAAGACCTTATGTGTGCGGTGCATGTAAAGAAGCAATACAGTTATATATCGAAAAAACAGGTGTTAATCCGTTGGAAAATTACAACGATTACATTATAACAACACGCAGGCGAACAGAGTTGTTAAGAAATATGGAAAAACTTATTGAGAACGGCGCAACAAAACAAGAGGTGGAAGATATGTTAACAGGCGAAGCGAAAAGTCAAGCAGCTTCGTATCGCAAACAGTTTAAACTTGCGGCTGAGCATTGCGGAATTGACTATCCTGTAAGTACTCATTCCACCCGGAAGACGTTTGGCTATTGGAGCATTAAATTGCATCCTTATGATGTAACAACAGTAGATAAACTTCAAGGGATTTTTGCTCATTCTAACAGGAATATAACACTTCGTTATTGTGGAATAGCAAGAGAGGATGAAATTAAACTTTATAATGATATGGGAGATTTTATTACGGATGTCAAGAATGGAAAGAAACCTGTAATAAAAAACAGTCCTGTTATTCCTTTAAAGTCAGAAGATTTTCGTGAAATTCTATCTAAATGTTGGGAAATGTCTCAAAGTGGAGTTGGAAAATTTGATGGTATTAATGAACTTATAGGTATAGCGGAAAATTGTATGATATAAACTATAATAGACAAACAAATAATTTTATGATATAATTATAGTGCGTTCCTAAATAAAATTGAATATTGCATATGCGTTTTTACCAAAAAAAATAACAAATGTGCGTACCTATGTGATATTATTAAAGTGTGTGGAAAATGGAACGCAAAAGACTCGGTTTGATTCCGAGTCTTTTTTATTATTTCGGAAAACATCTTAAACAAGGCTCATATCCCTTTTTTACAGCTTCATCAATATTAAACTTTGAAAGATTATCTTTGTTTTTTAGGTAATAACAACTTGGTAGATGATATTTTTCACCTGATACGGTTACAACCACTTGTGGTTTATCTATAGTTAATTCATCCGTGTTTGTTGTTTGTGAAATATTATTTGATACTTGAGAAACTGTGTCAGATGATTTAATCCCTTCATCATTCTTAATTATGTAGGAAGTAGAAAGTATTGATATAACAATCAAACAAATTACAAAAGAAATATGTTTTATTATTTTTTGTTTATTTGGAATTTTGTTCTTTATTTCTTGCCAATATTCACAAGCAACATTGTATGGAATAAGGTATCTTTCAGACAACTCAATAGCGTTTTTTATTTTACTTTTAATAATTTTTTTGGGAGGCAATAGAAGAATGGCTGCAAGTAAATTAGCATCATGATGTTCTCTTGCCCCATCAGTACAATGTTCTAATAAATGATGTGCTATTTCATGGGCGACAGAAAAGTTTTTATAAACATATTTTTCATCGTAATAAATCGTATATTCACCATTAACTAAAGCGTATACAGCATTACAGTTGTATAAAGGGTATTTGTCTTTAAAGTCTTTTTTACATTCTATACTATTTTTAGTACGAAGATTTAGTTTACGAGCTAATTCAAAAGCATTTGATGGAAAATCATTGTAATTAATTACAATATATTTTTCAGCAATTTTTTCTAATTGTTTAAAGTTCAAAGTTAGCACTCCTTCTCTGGCGGTGTTTTGTGAAGTAGCCCGTGCATGTATGTTAGGACTAGTTCTTTTTCATGAACATTTAACAAATTCCAAAGATTAATAATTTCTTCTTGGTTATTTAATTTCTTATCATTTAAACCATCAAAAAATTGAGATAAAGTAATATCAAGCCCATTGCAAATCTTTATTAAGGTATTTATTGTTGGAACATGTTGATGTTTTATTGTATAATTCAAGGATGAGTATGATATGCCTGATTCCTTTGCTAATTTATAATAACTCCATCCACGCTGCTTGCATATTTCCTTGATATGTTCGGTCACGCAAATATCCTCCATATATCAAACTCCTTTGTTATTTAATAATATTATACATTATTATAACAAAAATTATTAGATGTATTTTTTCGTCATATTATGTCTAATTTTAGAAATAGTTGTTGATTTATTATATAAAATATGTTATACTTTTTAATAAAGTTTATGTGTTTTCTTTCTAAAATAGAGAATAATATATTAGAAATACTATTTTAGTTTAGGAGGCATACATGGATAAGGGGTTATTACTTATGAATGAAAATGCAATCGCTGCTTTGGTGTTTTTAAAAGAAACAGAAAATCCGTATGATATTTTTTGTAGATACATAATTTATTGTTTGAAGCAGGATGAAATTGTTAGCTATGAACAACTAACGGAAAGTGTAAAAAGAGAGTGTGGATTACATCTACCATTTCAACTTTATAAGAAGTGTTTTAATATTTTAGAAAAGAATAATACTATAGAAATTTTACGAAAGAAAAACACAATCTTAGGTTATAAGTTGTTAAAAACAGATTTTAACAAAGAGTTATTTAAGGAACAATTTGATTTAGCAAAACAAAAAGAAAAGGAATTTCTCATAGATATGGTGTCCTTCTTAAAAGACAAATATAATAGAGAGTGGACTATAGCTGAGGCAAGACAGAATTTGATTAGATATCTTAATTATAGCAATACTGTTGTTACATCAATTTTCTTAAATGATGATATATTTGAAATACAAGAAGATAGTTCGGAAAATAACAATAATAATTTGGGCTTAATTCAGAAGTATTTAAATTACATAAATAATAAAGGAAACGAGGCAAAACATTGTTTCAAAAATATTATTTATGGTTTCATGATTTTAAATGGTTCTGCATATTCCGAATTGTGCGAAAAAGAAAAAGGACATCTAAAGGGTGTTAAATTTTATTTTGATACAAAACTAATATTAAGATATTTAGGATTTACCACAGAGGTATATAAGGATTCTGTTCATGAATTAGTAAAACTAATTACTGAAGTCTATAATGGTAAGGTTTGCATTTTTCAAAGAACGCTATCTGAAGTTGCTAATGTTATCAGAAAAACAAGAAAAGCAATCAAATATGGAAATATTAGAGATTTGGAAATGGAGCTGTTTTATAACGAACATAAAGATAATTCTAGTGAAATTCTTAGTGTTGATAGGATTTTTGAAAATTGTGGGGATGAAGAGCTATTAAGAAAAGCATTAACAGAAAATGGGTGTTTTGAAGTTGAAAATGATATAGAATGGCAAAACAGAAAAAATTGGAAGTACAACATTGATGAAGATGAATTAAAAAAATTTATAAGCGATGAAAATCCAAACTGGAAAGAAGATACCATAGGCGTAGATGTTAATGTTTTTATTCAGCTCAATATGTTAAGAAGAGGAGATTATACAAGGTGTTATGGAGGATATAAAAAACTTCCAGTGTTTGTAACAACAAATACGGAGTTAATACGATGTATTAAAAAATATATCAAACATCTTTCTAAGACTGATATTGATTTAAAAAATTATTGGGAAGCTAAGAATTTACCTTACATTTCAGACAATACATTGATGTGTGAGCTATGGCTTCCTAACTTTACTTCTCGCGAGCAAACAACGCAGATTGTGCAAGCATTAATCACTCAAGCAATGTCGCCACTAGATTACCAAGTCTATAATGAACTTAAAGAAAAAATTAAGTATATTAAAGAAACAAAAAATGTGTATATTGCCTGTGATTTTAATAAAGAAAGAGAAAGACAGCTTACTGATTATTTATTGAAAAATGGAAAACAGGCATTCGATGAATTAGAAAATGCAGACTTTGTTCTTTCTGCCTCGCAGGGAAAATCTATAGATTTGGTATTTGAAAACCAACAATTAAGACAAAGGCTTGAGCAAAAAGAAAAACAAGATAACAAAAAAGAAAAAATAATAGAACGATTAACTACAAAACAAGAGGAACATGACGAGAAAATGGGTGAGATTGTAAAGAGTTTCATACAATCTGTTGCTGACCCATTAGTAAATAAATTAGGGATGGCACGGGTTTTTATAATCATAAGAGATTTTTGGTGGTTATTAAGTGCAGTTCTTATTGCGTTGGCAGTTTGGATAGTTGATGTTATTTTTAAGAGTATACAAGGAGAAATTAGTAAGGTATGGTATCTTATTTGGTTGTTTCCTGTGGTAGTAAAAATTATACTAGAGATTTTTAAAAAAGCACTTTCGCAAAATTTTATTGTAAAACGTATAAATAACTCTTGTGATAAAAAAGCAAGAGATTTATATGAGAAAAAAATCAGAAAGGATATTCCGTCTTCTGCAAAGCAATATGAAATAGATATAGTAAAATATTGTTTTGATAATTGCTCTGCCTTTAAACAAAAAAAATAAGACCTTGTTGGTCTTATTTTTTTTATAAAAACTTTTTAATCTTCTTCATCCATATGATAAGAAACATCTTCTCGTTCGCCTGAATCGGCTGCTAACTGAAAAGTTTCCATACTGTTTTTTTCTTTTTTTACTGTTTTTTTACCATTTTCACTGTTTTCATTATATATCTGTTCTGCTTCAGATATATGCTGCATTAAGTCAAGAATGTCTTGCTGTATGTTTTTAGGTAAAGATAGAAAACTGTCAATTAGATTTTTTTCATTCGCTTCTATATTGTTATCATTAACGCAATCATTCATAAGCAAAGAATCGACTGATACATTATAGTGTTGAGATAGTTTTAAAAGAATGCTTGTATCGGGGTCTCTTCTACCTTGAACATACATTCCTACTTGACTAACTGACTGTCCTATAACTTCAGCGATTTCTTTTCGAGAAAGACTTTTCTCGTCAATTAATTTTTGCAGACCTATGCAAAACAAATAATCACTTCCTTAATATTTATTATAAACATTTTATCACACAAATAGTGTTTTTGTCAATAATATTTAACACGAACAGGTTGTTTTTTGTTAAATATCAACAAAAATATATGCTTTGACACAAATAGTGTTGACAAGTAAAACAAATGGTGTTAAAATAAAAATAAATCAACACAAATAGTGTCAAGGAGTGTGACGAAATGAATAATAACGCAACGAAATTTTTATCCTTATTCAACAACTTATCAGATAAAGAAAAGCAAATCATCTTAAAGCAAATTTATAGTGAAGTCCAAAATAATAGAAAAAGAAAGGAAAAGAAAACCATGCCATGTACCTAACAATAAAAAAGAACGACTGATGTGGACAGCCGTTCCTAAGACAAATATCAACTAATTGATACTATGTATCACATAATCAACAAACATAACCCATTGAATTACGTCGGCTGATACGCTTAAAATCCTAAAAAGAACTTTAAGAATAGTTATCACCTCCGGTGTATAGTTTTTAGAAATAATTATTGTTAATGTTTTGATATTCGTACTAAACAATATATCCCAACTGTGGATGTTGGTATTAGCATTCCTTTAACCATACATTGAGGACTTAATCTGTCTCATTTAGTATTTTAGCATATATCAACAAAATATTCAATTGGCAGTAAACACATTTTTTTAGTGTTATATTTCAAAAATTTATAATATTATGTCAAAAATTTAAAGTAAAGGAGATAGGTAAATATGCCATACATAATATGTGACAACGAAAACTATTTATGTCAAAAGCATGAAGGCTATTCTATAGTTGATAATATAAATCAAGCGACTAAGTGGGACAAGATAACAAAAGCCAATAATGTGTGTGACGCATTAAATCGAGGTAAAAATTTTAACAATTATCACTTGGAAGTAAAATTTACTATTCAGGAAAATAAGGTTGTTTATGAACCTGCAAAGCATATTGAGTTAACCTACAATATTTTAGATAAGATTAAAGAATTTAAAGAATTTGCTTCGCAAATTGAGGAAAGAAGATTGTATCTTCAATCAGCACTTCAAGAAATTGAACTTAATATCGTAGATATAGAACATGCAGCCGAGTTTTATAAATTAAATGCTGCTCAAGGATACAAGATTTATAAACTTCTTCATGAAGCAAGAGTTAATCGAAGAGAGATAAAAAGAGAACTGGAAGAGATTAGTCTTTCGTTGGGTACACCCATAAAGAGTTTGAAACTCAAGAACTTAGAGCAATCCATTATAGGATTAGATAATAAAAAATATACCCCAAGAATCAATAAAGAATTATTTGGCGTATAAGGATTGGCATAGGTTGGAAAACCATTAAGTTGCCAAAAAAGAAAAAGAGAGCAGAGTTCATGACGCTCCACTCTCCCTTTTGGTTTTGATATTCTATCTTATGTATAAGTACATTAAGCAACAAACGGTAGTTGCAACATAATCTGGTGAGGGAACACCGAGATTCTGTAAGGAATGTGTTAAAACACAAACTCCTAAAGTACCCAACACAAAGGATAGAACATCTAATTCGCTATTTTGCATATTCTTCCTCCATAATTTTTATTTTGTGGGCAGAGCCGCAATCGTACTCGGATGCCCATGCAGAGGTATGCAAAATAACTTGTGAATCCGGAATATGCTTTAGCAGATAGCGAACTGCTTTCATTAAAACAACACTATTGATAATACTAAAGTTGGTTTACTTATAAAATATCAAATATAGTTGTCGCCTCTTTCCATGTTGTTATACAAAATGAAGGAGGTGCGGATTCACCATCTATTATTATATAACGGTTAGGCAGATTTTTCAATACTAATAATTAACAAATTCACATACGAAAGGAGAATTACTATGGACAAGATAATAAAATGGCTATTTCAAACCACTGAAAACGGAGCTACATATTTACAGGTCATTATAATCGGATTGTTGATATGTTATGTGGTTTACACAATAACTGACAGCATAAAGAAAATATATGAGGAGATTAGGACGGTGGAATAGCTAATGATAATAAAAAAGCATTGTAAACATTGTAAAAGAGGATTTATTGCAACAAGACCTAATCAAAAGTATTGTTGTAAGGCTTGTAGATTTGAAGCATATGAAATAAAAGCTCTTGAAAAGAAAAAACCAAATGGGCATAGATACAACCCAAAAACAGGACAACTTTGCTGGAGATGTCAAAATGCAACAGACATGAATAAATGCCCTTGGAGCATTGGTATTTTGCCCAAAGGGTGTATTGCTAAAAAGGTGATTAGACAACCTGACGAAAGAAATACATATAAAATTATACATTGTCCAACCTTTAAGGAAGACGATTATTAACCAAGAGAGGGGTTGACAGTAGTGGATTTAAAACAAGAGAGAATGGAACTATTGCAACAGAACTGGTTTGAAATAAAAAGAAAAGTAATCGCTTCGTTGTGGAATTCAAAATTTAAAACCATGTATGAAAATTCTAAAATGGACTATGATGACTTTGAGAGTTTAGCTGCAATAGAAATAACAAGAGCAATGAATGATTTCGATTCAAATAAATCAAATTTATTTACATACGCAACAAATGTGTTGCAAAGAAAAGCAAAAACAGAATTAACACGCTGTCACCGTAAAAAAAGAGTCGGTGATATCGAGGCAGAAAGCATAAACAAACTTACTGATGAAGAAGCACAGATTACATTAGAAGACCTGCTTATAGATAAAGAACAAGGATTTGAAGATGTTGAAAACAGTCAGGTTTACAAAGAGGTGCTTCTACATTTGAAAAATAGCAAAGAAAAAGAAATAATTTCTTTATCAATCCAAGGATGTGATGACGAAAATATCGCTGAAAAAGTTGGAGTAACAACGGAGAGAATACGAAATTTAAGAAAAAGATTGGCTGATACACCTGCCATGAGGAGAATTATAAGAAAGTTGGGTTACAGTTTAGGAGGAATAGAATTATGAAGCACAAAACAAAAAGTTATGTAGTATCGCAAATGGTGAAGGATTATGAAAAAGATGTTGGGAAAAACAACAGACTTGTATTTGATTGTCCTATTCAGAGACCGGAAGGACAATATAACAATGTTGCACAGAGCCTTGTTATTCATTCAATCTTACAGGGTTATATTATACCGAATGTATATATAGTTCAGCACGGAGCCGATGATTTTGAGCCAATGACCGTTCTCGATGGGAAACAACGTATGACAATCATCTATAACTATGTAACAAATGGATTTAAGCTTTCAAAAGCTACGCCTCCTGTAAAAGTTATTGTACCTGAAATAGACGAAGATGGGAATTTGGTCAAAGATGAGAATGGTTTAACCGTTACTAAGGTTGAGTACATCGAAATTAAAAACCTTAGATATGATAAGCTTCCCAAAGAATTTCAGGATGCTTTGAAAAACTTTGAACTTACAGTTACCCTTATAACAGAGGCAACAAAGGAAGAACTTGAAGAACAAATGTTTAGACTTAACAATGGCAAAACTCCTACTGCTACACAAAAGGCATTTATGAAAGGCGGAATTGATGTAGCAGAAGCAATTCAAAAAACAATCTTGGAAAACAACTTTTTTACTAATCGCTTTGTTATGTCTCCAGCCCAAAAAAAAGGTAGTGAAGATATGAAATGTGCTTTCCATACACTTGCTATTCTTACTAACGCTGACTTTAATAAACTTACAAGCGGTGACCTTACAAAGATAGCCGAAGGTATGAAGAACGATTGGAAAGATGGGAAAATCAGTGAGATAGATATTCAGTATTGTAATGAACTTCTTGAGGACTTGAATTATTGGTTGCCTGATGAGGATGTTTTCAATGCTAAAGACGTTCTCACAACAGTTCATATTCCTATTATGGTTATGAATGTGGAAAAAGCAAGACAATTAATTGATGATGGAGAGATAACACCGACACAGTATAAAGATTTCCTTAAATATTGGGTTAAGAGAGGTATTTACAAAGAAGAGTATCGTGAATGTTCAGAAGGTTCTCCGTCTGACAAGACAAATATTGAAAGACGTATTGATATTATGGAAAAAGAGTTGGAATACTTCATTTCTGCTCCTGATGATATCTTTGAATTTATCAATGAGTTTAAGAGTGAAGAAAATGCCATTAAGAGCCTCGTTGTAGCAAGTAACTGTCCTTACAACAGGATAGAACCAGAAACACTTAAAATGGTTAAAAACTGGGCTATTGAAGATGCCTCTAAAGACGAATTTTATATGTGTTTAGAATGCAAAAAAACAGTGGAGAGTATCGGGGTTGGCGAAAATGATGATAAATATTTGCCTATGCTTTTTGCTGCTAAATATTTGAAAGAAAATTATATGAATGTTAATGCTTTTGAAGTTTTGGAGAAGTTTGATATGGCAAATTCAAAATTTTTAGCTTTGATTACAGACCCGCTTATCACCGTTAATCTTGTAGCTATGGAAACAGATGTAATAAAAGAATTACAAAATTTATTATACAAAGGAGAAAACAGAGATGAAAATGTTTAATAAAAAACAAGAAGAGAAGATATTGCCAGAAATTGTGTTGAAAAGAATACCAATAGACAATATTCGAGTAGACTTATACCAAAGAGTCAAAAAGTCGCCAAAAGTACGGAAAATGGTTAACGATTTTGTCCCAGATGTAATTGGGATTGCTCTTGTAAGTTTTAGAAATGGGGAATTTTGGTGTATTGATGGTCAGCATAGGATAGCCGCTATGAAAACGCTTGGTTACAAAGAGGTTTGGTGTCAGGTTTTAACGGGTCTTACTTACGAGGAAGAATGTGAACGTTTTAATCTGCTTAACACAGGAAGAACACAGCTTACTGCCAATCAAGTATTCCATTGTAGAGTGGAAGGTAAAGATAAGGCTGCTATGGAATTAGTTGGTATATTCAGAAAATATCGTTTTGAATATAACAAAAACAATGGAACTAAGGACGATAATCTTATAGGTGCCGTTAGCAAGTTTGTTAAGATGCAAAAAACATTTGGTATAAATAGGGTTGAAACCGTACTAAGAATTTTAAGGAATGCTTGGTATGGGGATAAAAATTCATTATCAAGTGCGATTATTACTGGTCTATCAACATTCTTGGAAGAAAATCCAAATGCCGATGAAATGATTTTAACTAAAGCGTTGGAAAAAGTTATGCCTAATATTCTTATTGCTCAAGCTAACAATTATGTAAAATGTGATATGTTGCGTCCGGGTCGTGCCGATTCTGCTTGCTATCACATTGCAAAAGAAATCTCTTATTTGTATGAAGACGAGGTAAACAAACCTGTTCGTGGTAGAAAAGCGAAGGTGAGTTAATTGACAACATCTGAATACTACATAACTGACGGAACAAAATTTATAAAACAGTGTATTAATAATCAATTTAAAACTGTTACAAACATTTCCATAGCAGATACTTGGAACAAAAGTGCCGTTGCAAAGGCAGTATTGGAAAACTCCATTCCAAGAAGTTGGCGTAAAAATTTTTATGTTGCTAAATACATAAACGGAGAATTAATTAAGTGTACCCAAACACAAGATGAGAAACAAGAACGCAGGAACGAACTAACATCTAATAATGAAAATAAAATAGAATTCGAGTTAGAATTATACTCATTTGATGAGGATGAAGATGTTCAAAAACTAATTCAAGGATTTGATGTTGTTTCAGAACTACTAAAGAACACAGAAAACTTAAAGCCTAAGTTAGAAAAAGAAATTGCAACAATTGATTTTATGTTGGAAGATTTAAAACATTACCGCCTTATGAAGAAACTCGGCACCGTTGATTCATATAAGTTTAAATCTCTTGGGGACGCTTTTATAAAGAAAAGAGTGTCTTTAAAAAATCAGTTAGAAATTTTAAATAAAGTCAATCAACATAGGGAGGCTTTAGGAATATCAGTAAAGGATATAACAGGTACAATCAAATCTGTCAGAAATAAAAAGTATGTTCCTAGAGTTATGATTGAATTATTTGAAGACGGGATTGATGCCGCAATTGAAAAATATATAGAAGGAATGGTGGTTTAAGGTGGAAAATGTCAGTTTAATAGATGGTCATATAGATAACGAAAAATATACAAAACCAATTAGAATTGATGCTGAGATTGTAAAATCTATAGAAAGAAATGCAATAAGAACTTTTGCAGAATGTCTTAAAAAGAGAATAATAGATAAATATCCATTAAAAGAATCTGATGTTTTACATCAATTAATTATAAGTGAAATTAGTTATTATTCAGACTTTTTTATAAGAGATATAAAACATATTGAAATGCCAGAGGACTACTCCTTTGAAGTAGGAGTGTAGAATTAGAAAATGATAATATTACATAAGGAGAAAAACAAATGATAAAGAAAAGTATTTTAAGTCTAATGGTAGTATTGTTTGTCACCACAACAGTATTCGGCTATTATAGTAACACAGAAACTTGTGTTATCTATAAGGTAGGAGACAATAGTATTACGCAAGAGGTATATAGAAAAGATGTTAAAGAATATATAAAAAATTACGAATGGTCAGTTGAGCCCACAACACTTATGTATACTGCCGATGGCAGAAGTTCGTGGATATGTAAAAGCGAAATCAACGATTATTTGACTACTGGAAAATGGTTTATGGAGCCACCAATACATATTACTATGAATGTTTTTGAAAAAACAAACCTACAACCTGAGCAACTTGAAAAAATGTTAACAAAAGGTTTATCGGGATACGGACAAGCATTCTATGATATGGAACAAAAATACGGAATCAATTCAGTATTTGCTATTTCAGTAGCAGAGTTAGAAAGCGGATATGGAACAAGTTATGCATTTAGAAAAAGAAATAATGCATTTGGTATCGGCTCAGGGAAAAGATTTAGTAGTGTGGTGGCAGGAATAGATTACTTTGGTCAACTTA
Source organism: Clostridia bacterium (assembly GCA_045645365.1). Lineage (GTDB taxonomy): Bacteria > Bacillota > Clostridia > UBA1381 > UBA1381 > RGIG1988. The sequence continues at coordinate 42,064 of JAZRIR010000026.1, forward strand.
TGAACAAATCTATATATTATGGGAAATCGATTGATAGAATAGGAAAGATTTATTGTGTTAGTAGTAGTTGGTCATCAAAAGTCAAGTCATTAATGAAAAGCAATTATGCAGTTTTAGGGTATTAAAAGGTTGATTTATGGAGGAATTATGAAACTTTGGATTGATGATGTAAGACCTGTTCCAAAAGGATATTCTCTTGCAGCGTTAAGTGTTAATACTGCAAAGCGATTAATCCAAATGATTGAATATAAAAATGCGCGCTATGTAATACATACTTCAGAGGGAATTACTGATGATGAAGAAATAGAATTGATAGATATTGATGATGATGCAGGTGACTATGTATCTAATGGTGGAGATTATATTAAACTTCTTGAATGGCTTGAAGAAACAGGTCGTAACTATCCTATTAGAATTCATAGTATGAATCCAGTTGGTGTTGAAAATATGAGGAGAATCATTCAAAGGAATGGATGGAAAGAAGTTAAATGAACAATGAATTTCTTATTTTATGGAGGAAATATGAGAAATGAATGGCGTATTAAGCCTTGCGTAAAGGTGGCTATTGACAAAGAAGATTATATATTTTCCTTTTTACCAACTATTATATGGATGCCATGGCGGTATAGATATTCCGGTACATACGTTGTGGATTTTTCTTGGCTGATTTTTCATATAGGATTTGGTATTTGGGAACGAAGGAGAGAAGAATGTTAAGTTTTATTGCATTTGTAGTTTGTTTTGTAGCAATGTTGTATTTTCTTGCATCTGGTAATTTGTTCTGTGCAATCCCTGAAATTGTATTAATGGTTTTAAACTTTCAACCAGCAATAGAATGGCTCAAGGTGGTTGTATGAAAGATAAGTGTAAACATTGTGAAGATTTTCAGTACGTAACCGACAAGAATCGGAAAGATATTTGTTGGCGGTGTGATTTGCAAGATGCAAAAGATGAATTCTGGAGAGTTTTTGAAGAAGAAACTTGGCTTGGTCGAATGCTGGTTAAGTTTCTTGATTGGTTAGAGAATATTTTAAGTAGGAGGAGATAGTAATCAAGAGGATACGAAAACTTATAGATAAATTTAAGAGTTGGCTTATAGGTAAATTAGGTGGATTTACTTTTGCAACACAAACGCAAGAGATTAAAGTTTATAGACCTGCCCCAATTAAATTATGTGCAACTTTAAAAACCAGTGGTTGGGATTATTACAAAAATCCACAAGAAGATATAGGCGAAAACGAGATTAAAGGGCTTGTTGGTTTAGTTGTACATGAAATCATAGAGAAAAATCTTTATGTGTTGGACAAGTATAGAGATATAGAAACAAATGGTATGACATATCGCATTCAAGTAAATGTGGTTGAGCCATTGAGATAGTCTTTAAAAGAAAGGTTTTATTGGCAAAATTACAATATGAAAGGAGAATAATTATATGAAAAGACAAATCAGAAGAGGCGTTTTTGAAACAAATTCAAGTAGCACACACAGTATTTGTATTTCAAAAGAGTCTGTAAGTCCGAGAGCAAGTATTCGTTTTAGTATCGGAGATTATGGTTGGGAAGACGGAGAGGCTGATATAGTAGATTATCTTTATACTGCTATATTGTGCCAAGACAATCACGAAGAACTATTAGATAAGTTAAAGGAAATTCTTGACAGGCACTCGATAGAATACACCTTTGAAGAACCTGTGTGGTATAAAGGTGAAAATTATGAGTGGTTGGACAACGGAGGCATTGACCATAGCAATGAGACTATTGAATTTATAAATGCCGTTTTGGAAGACGAAGATAGACTCATGAGATGTCTCTTTGGTGACAGTTTTGTAATAACTGGCAATGATAACGGATACGGGCATAGCGAAAGAATGTATGTTAGAGAAGAAGATGAACATACAAAATGGGGTACATTTCCGAGATTTGGCGGGTTGAAGCCTGAGTTTAAAAACTATGAAATTTATGAGAAAGGAAACTAACGAATGAAAAGACAGGTAAGACGTGGAGTTTTTGAAACTAATAGTAGTAGCACACATTCAATTACTATGTGTAGCGAAGAAGAATTTGAAAGCTGGAAGAGAGGCGAAGTGCTATTCGATGAATGGGGCGAAGAGGAATTTGTTTCAGCCAATAACTTAAGCGATTCGGTTAAAGAAGATGCACGACAGTATTATGAATCTCACAAGGATGATTTTCAAAAAGATTGGAACGATTTATCGGAAAGTGCAAAACAGAAGTGCTATACAAAGTATGCAAAAGAAGTTGACCTTATTGATAGCGACGCAAAAACATACGAAGAATATATGAACGAAGGTTATTTAGAGACATATGTAAATCGTTATACATCTAAAAGCGGAGACAAGATTGTTGCCTTTGGTAAGTACGGCAACGATTAATTAGGAGGACAAGCAATGAATTTGATAGGATTTTACAAGAACGGAAACTTTACAACAAAGATTTTTTCTGACGGAACTAAGGTTAGAGAGACTGAAGATAACGAATTCATTCCTACTTTTGCCGAGAATATGGACATTAAAATCACAAACTGCTGCGATATGGGCTGTAAGTTTTGTCACGAAGGTAGCACAGTTGACGGCAAACACGGAGATATTTTAAATGCAAAATTTGTTGACACATTGCATCCGTATCAGGAAGTTGCTCTTGGTGGCGGTGATGTTACAAGCCACCCGGACTTAATTCCGTTTTTACATAAGCTCAAAGAGAGAAAAGTTATTGCAAATATTACTGTAAATCAGAAACATTTTGAAGAAAAACAGGATTTGATTAAGCGACTTGTTGATGAAAACTTAATATATGGTATTGGAGTTTCCCTTGTAAATCCTACAGATTCGTTCATTTCTTTGATTAAGAAGTATCCGAATGCAGTTATTCATGTAATCAATGGAATCTTAAAACCGGAAGATGTTGAAAGGTTGGCTGACAATAATCTGAAGATGCTCATTCTTGGATATAAACAGTTGAGACGAGGCAACGAATATCTTTCGTCAAACTCGGTATCTATACAGGCAAAGCAGTTTTGGTTAGCGAAATATCTCCCGGATATCATCAATAAGTTCAATACAGTTAGTTTTGATAATCTTGCCATTGAACAACTTGATGTTCAGAGATTGCTGAGCAAAGAAGAGTGGGACGAGTTCTATATGGGCGATGATGGAACAATGACATATTACATTGATATGGTAGAGCAGAAATTTGCAAAAAGTTCTACTGCATCGTTTGGAAACAGATATGATCTGCTCGATTCTGTTGATGAAATGTTCAAAAAGATAGTAAAAGAGGGCTAAATTTGCCAATGAAACAAGTGTTTTATAGAGAAAAATGAGGTGAAATTTTGAAGATTTTAAGAAATATTGAGGTGCCGACAGGCAACATTATGATTGTCGAGGGCGAAAAAGGTAAACTTGAAGTATTATCTTTGGGAGATTACGGTCAAACAAACAATGTAAAAGCTCAATTCCTTGGATTAAATAAGGATATTGATGGTGTTGCAAATGGCGAATGTATGTCTCTTAAAGAAAAATGGGTAGTAACACTATCTACTCAGTATGGATGTAACAGTGCTTGTAAGTTTTGTGATGTACCGAAAGTAGGTAGAGGTATCAACGCTACATACAACGACATGAAGGGACAAATCGAAACGGCGTTGCTTTTACATCCTGAAATCACATCAACTAAAAGATTGAATGTTCATTATGCGAGAATGGGAGAACCATCATGGAATCCTGACGTATTAAAACTGTCTTACGATTTACATAAGGTAGTAAAACCATATATCGGTAACAGCCTTATCCATCCTGTATTTACAACGATGTGTCCTAACAAAAACAAAAAACTTTTCAGTATGTTGCAAGAGTGGACAAACGATGTAAAAAACGATTGTTTTAGAGGTGATGCCGGATTACAGATAAGTATTAACAGTACATCTGAAGAACAAAGGCAGGATATGTTTAGTGGCAACGCACATACTCTTACGGAAATTTCCGATATGGTGAGAGATTTACCTATGCCAAAAGGACGAAAATATGCCCTTAACTTTGCTTTGGCTGACAACTATGAAGTTGATGCTCAGAAATTGAGAAAGCTATTTGATCCTAATAAGTGTATGGTTAAAATTACCCCATTGCATATGACACACTCTTGTGCTGAGAACGATATAAAAACATCTGGCGGGTATACAAGTTTCGTTCCGTATCAAAAAGCAGAATCAGATTTGATTGATGCAGGGTTTGATGTTCTTATATTTGTGCCCAGTAGTGATGAAGACGGCGGAAGAATTACCTGTGGCAATGCCATTTTAAGCGGCTCTCTGCCTGAGTGTAAGTATAAAGAACGATAGAACCAACGTTTTAAGGAGTTTTTTAGAGAATAATTAGTTGAAAGGATGAAAAGATATGATTTTTTGGTTATGTGTTTTAATTTTGGTCGTAAGCATCATTATGACTATCGTTGCCAACAGAGAGGATTGGTTCGGTGTTGAAATGTTCTGCTGTACAACTTCGGTGCTTGCTGGCATTGCCGTTATAATTATGGCTATATGTTTATGCGTTAACTACTCAACAGTAGATGCGGATATTGCTCAGCGTGAAGAAATATACAAGGCGATTACATATAAAGTTGAAAGTGGAGCTTGCCGGGATGAACTTGGGCTACTGAGCAAAGAAGTTATTGACGAGGTACAGGAATGGAATAAAGACGTTCTTTATTATCAGAATGTGCAGGATAACTTCTGGGTAGGTATTTTTTATCCTAATATATACGACCAGTTTGAAACTATCGATTATACAAAATATGCAAAAGAATAATCTCAATGAAAGCAACATTTCATTGATAAAAATGGAGGTGATTTGATGAATATTATAGAGTTTAAGCAACTCGCAACCACGCTGTCGTTGTGTGCAAAGTATTATAAACCAGATACCTTTCAGCATTGTTTGAGAGTTGCAAGTTTTGCAGTTTCTAATGCGTGTGTAGCAAATGAAGAAAGGAATGTAGTCTTTCAGGTGGCGATGTGCCATGACTTATTAGAAGATACCGATGTTACGGTTGATGAAGTTTGTAAAGCAACTGGGTTTGCAAAAGGTTTCATCGAGAATGTTTTGGGAGCATTAACCAAAGAAAAATCAGAAACATATGTGGATTATATCAAAAGACTTAAAAAGTGTAACAGCACATATCCGTATATAGTCAAACTTGCCGATATGAAAGACCATCTAACTCAAACAGAAACACTTACAGACAAATTGAAAGAAAAATATTGGGAAGCATTACCGTATTTATTATGAGGATTGATATGACATACGAAGAACGAATTAAATCAATGGGGTTAAAACCATTTGAAAAGTATGGCTTTTTATATCATGCCGATGTATCCAATAAAAGCCGTAAAGAAAGTTTAGAGAGAATCGACAAGTATTCGGCAATAATTGAACATAAAGTTTCGGACAAGAAGGGAATAAAACTATACAACCCCTCTAAAACAGAAGTGGATTACTTTGAGCCTTTGTTGATATTGGCAGAGGATGATGAAACCTACTATGTATTTAATGGCATATACACATATGACCTGAAGAAAGAAACTTATTCTAAGTATGAAGTTTATGACAAAGATTTTGATTACTCTAACGAAGATGGATTTATTTAACTGATAGAATTTTTGTTTTATGGCGAGTTTTCTATTGAGGTTTCAGAAATTCTTCTGCCGAGATTTTGGTAAATGTCCGGCAATAGACTGATCATAAAATTTACATCGGAAGTTGCAAAAATTTTACGAGAAATACACTCCAAAAAGAAAGCGTTGAGATGAGCTAATTTGCATTTTTGAGTGGTATATTCTTTAAAATTATCTACGTCGGAGGACGATATTTCATTGAATGGTTTATTTACAAATCGTTCAAAAGACATAACGATAGGTTTGTATTGTTGTATGCTTTGCTTTTTTCTTATAAATTCAAAACCATATGGTGTTATAGACTTTTTATTGTAAGCAGAAAGTTTTCTTAGGTGTTCTTGTTCTTCTTCTGGGGAATACAATTCATTAACTCTTTGAGAATTTTCTTCTTCCCATTCGTCTAATAATGAGTTGAAATAAGTATCCCATATGTGTTGATTGACAGGTATTAGAAATCTTTTTTCAGCCATACAACAATCTCCTCTCGTATGTATATTGTTTATTATTGTCAAATCAATAAAAAATTATAACAGGATAGAGAATAATACATTAGAGATAAATTTATCATACGATTTACGGAGCACTTGAGCTCCAATTATAGTTTGTTTGTATTCATAAAAATTTTTCCTTGATTTTTTGGGCGTTGTTTGCACATAAATCAAACGGCACTCAGGGCTTTGTCTTGAGTGTTCCGTAAGTCGTATGATGAGAAAGGAGAAAATATGACGAGAGAATATTTTGATAGCCATGTATTAAAGTGCAAGAGGTGTGGTGGTGTTCCGGAACTTGTAGCCGAAGTAAAGCATGGGTTATTCACACGAGACATGAAAAACGATGACGATGTAAGATACAGAGTTGTTTGCTATGACTGCGAGTGGAATGAAGGAGCAGACACAAGTGCTACAAGAAGGAATAGATCTCCACAGGGCGCATTAAACTCGTGGAATAAAAACTTCGGATTAAAAGAGGAGGTTGTTTGATTTGAATATCAACAAATTAAAAGAAGTAACTAACACAAAAGACAGAGTTTTTACAGGACACCATGACATAAATGGCATGAAAATTCGTGTGGGAGATGTCATCACACCTAATGATAGTACAGAACTGTATTACATCAACTATTCACCTGAAAAGAAATGTTTTTATGGTTTGGCAACAGGAAACAAAATATTAAAAGAAAAAGAATTTTCTAAATGTGAAAACATAGGTGTAGCAATCTTTAATAAAGATGCAAAAGAGATTTTTGGGTAATAGAACTATACTTTTATTGGGTGTTTAGAGGTGGTATAACTGTTTATTTCAAAGAAACATTATGAAATAATGCAAGCAGAAATAAAGTGTTTAAAAGAACGACATCAATGTGACGAGGCTGTAATCGCCGCTTTGAAACTAAAATTAAAGGGCGAAAATCCAACAATAGTTGGCACTAAAGAAATGATGGATTATGTTAATTATGAATTACAGGATTGTTAAATGGTTGGAGGTGAAATATGGAGAGAATAGTAGAAATAACTCCTGCTTATGACAAAAGGCATTCCGATCCTTGTAGAAATTATGGAATACACGGAGCAGACCTTAGAATGATATTAAAAGGCGATTTGGGAGCTGTACAATTTGTCTTGTTTACGAATTGGCATTTACCTCACGTAACCGAAGAGTTGCTTCAGAAACCGACGGACAAGCTGGGTATAAGATGTCGCTTTCTCCCTTCACCAGCAGACTTGGGTATCACAGCCCTAAACCAATGTATGAAGGGCAAGAAATCGTAAGCGAATCTTGCGAATGCTTAGATGGTAAGCCATGTTATTATGACGGGTCAGGAATTGAGGCTGAAAAAATATATAACCTTTTAATAACTGAAGGTAGTGAGGCTGTGTGGAAGTTGTTAGAAGAAAAATATACAGAAATGTTTGTAAAACCATCTAAAACTGAAGAAGAGTATCATCAAATAACAATGGACGAATATTTGGAGAGTTAGATAAATCAGACAGAGAATAATACTATATAACATTCTTTTCAACCTTGCATAGCAAGTTAATCATAGATTAATTTTTGTTACCGTCAGCAATGGCGTTTATATATAAAAATAATTGAAATTTTAGGAGGAAAATTAATTTGGCAGAAACAAAGAAAAAAGGCAGACTTTTTGATTTGCCTGAAACTAAAGGTTCATTTCAGTTGAAAGGTATTGTAACCGGTACAGAAAAAGAAAATTTCTACAAAGAAATTAAAACAAAAAGCAATAAGGACATGAGACTAATTAACTTTGGCGTAGAATACGAAGATGGTCATACTCTTTATGCAAACTTACAGGGAATGGAACAGGATAATGTTTATTTTTCTAAGAGAGCAGAAAACAAAGGGGACAAGCCTGAAACTGCAAAGGTTCCTTGGTCAGACAGATTCTCATATAATCGTGAGGGCTTTAGACTCATTGGTAAGAATATCGGCGTTAAGAAAAAGGTTGATTCTGACGGTAAGACCGTAAATGATAAAAAAGTTCTTACAGATTTCGATGCTTGTAAAGAAGTTGGAGAGAATCTTAAAGACGGTGCAAGTGTATTTTTGAGAGGTAATCTTGAGTTCAGTAGTTTTACTGACGACAAAGGCAACAAAAAATCATCTACAAAGTTAATTCCGGGACAGATTTCTCTTTGTGCTGATGTTGATTTTGATGATGAAAAGTTCACCCAGCAGAACGATTTCAATCAAGTAATTGTATTTATGGGTATTGAACAGGAAAAGGAAAATGACAAACCTACTGGAAGATTTGTAGTCTCTGCGAAAATTATTACATATAGCACAATTGAAGATGCTGAATTTATTATTGAAAATAAAGATTTAGCTTCAAAATTCAAGAAGTCTCTTAAACCTTATTACGCTATTAAAGTAAGTGGTCATATGGTGTCATCTATACAGACAGAAGTTGTTGAAGATGATGATAATTGGGGAGAAGAAGATGCAATCGAAAAGGTATCTGCTCCTGCAAAGAGAGAGTTTGTTATTACTGGTGCAAAAGGTTCTTCAATTGACAAAGAACTTTACACAGAAGAAAAGATTGCTGATGCTATTGCAAAAATCAATAAAGCAAATAAAGCCGAAGATGATTTTGGCAGTGATGATTCTGACGATTGGGGCGATGCAGATTTAGATACCGACGAAGATGAGGCTTGGGATTAATCTGCAAAACTTAGGGGTGTCAGCAATGGCATCCCTTATATTTTAAAAATTAGGAGGAAATTTAATGGCAAAAGCAAGAAAAGCAAGTGTTACACAGAGTAAATTAGGAATGATTTTATACGGCGAACAGTTTACAGGTAAATCTACAATGGCTATGCAGTTAGCATATTTTAAGCGACCTGATGGCAAGCCATTCAGAGTGCTATACCTTGACCCTGAAACTGGTTCTATTGATGATTATCTTGGAGAATTAGAAGCAAACGGTGTAGATCTTAATAATATTTATATCGTTTATACTCAGTCTCTTGGTGAAGTAAGACAGTATATAGCAAAAGTTAAGAATGGCGAAGACTTCTACGAACTTGACGATGATGGTGATGAAACAGATGAAATCGTGCTTGATGCAGACGGAGAACCTTTTAGAGCAGATGCTATTGTTGTTGATGGTACAAGTATTCTTAACTTAACTACAAAGCAGGGGTTGATTGAGTTCTCCAAAAAGAGAAATAAGGTTAAAGCCGATAAAGATGGTCTTGTAGGTGATGCTCGACTTGTGAAGATTGAAGGCGCAGGAATGGAGCTGAAAGACTATCAGACCATTAACTTTAAAGGTCAGGATTTAATTCTTGATTTGATGGCATCTGGCGTTCACTATATTGCAACTGCAAGAGAAACTGATGAAAAAGAAACTATCAAACAGCCTGATGGTTCAACAATGAGCGTTGTTACCGGAAGAAAGCAGCCGGACGGTTTTAAGGGTATGTCATACAATGCCAAGACAGTTGTACGCATGTTTAGAAATGAAGATGGAACTGTATGTGCTCATGTAGAAAAAGACAGAACTCATGTTCACAAAGATAATGCAATTGTTGAAGACCCAACCTTGCTTGATTGGCAAGCTGTAATTGATAAGACGGCAGACAAAAAAGAATTTGTTGTTAAGAATGACCTTACCAAAGCAGTTAGTGTTGAACAGGACATATATAGCAAAGAAATTCTTGGCAAGGTTGGAGAGCCTGAGAGTGAAGATGTCGAAGAGACCGAGAATAATGGTGTGGATATTGAAGCAATGAAGGCTGATATTCGTGCAAAAATTAACGCATTGCCGCCTGTTAAGAAGAAGGAAATGAAAGAAAAATTAGAGGGAGCAGGGCTTCCTACAGCATTTAAAAACGTTACTGATGTAGCAGTTTTAGAAAAAGCATTAGCAATGTTTGAATAAGAAAAATTCTTATGTAAAGGTGAGTCAATGAGATATAAAAAATCTGGTATAAAAAGAAAATGCGGTTGTTGTGGGCAAGACTTTTACATAAGTAATGAAAATATTGAAGAGGCAATCTACTATGATAAAAAAACATATCATAGTAGATGTTTCCTCGATATGTGTTCTAAGCGTTCAAAAATGAAACGAATGGATGTTGCTCAAAAATGGCTATGGATTTTAGAAAATATTGAATCCGTAAAAAGAGATTCATATAAGCACTTAAATGTAGCCGTTATAAAAGACAATGTGTTTGAGTTCATAAAGAATGCTTATGATGTAACAATAATCCCAACAACTGTATGGCATAAAATAGGGAATATTTATAATGGTACATTTAAGGGAATGTCAGAAGGTATTCCACCTGAACATTTATTGGATATGTGGCAAAGAAAAATTGATATGTTAAATGGCATTGCCAACAGAAATATCACAATGGGTAAAAAAATGTCAGGAGAACAAAGAATTAATTACGATTTATCCATCCTTGTTAATAAATATGACAGTTATTTGAAATGGTTAGATAAACAAAAAATTCTTGAAGTAGAAAAAGAAATAGAAAAAAATGAAAATATTGTAGGTAAAACGATTGGATATACAAAGGAACATGAAAAAGTTAAACATTCCGATGATATATCTGATTTGGTAGACGATATTTTTGGTTGATAGGCGGTGGTTGTAAGTTTGGCTGAAGAAAAAATTGCATCTAATGTACAAGCAGAGTTATGTTTTCTTGGTGCATTATTAAAAAATCCTGACTCATTTGTTAATTATGGTAATTTTATGAGAAGTAAATATGATTTCTCAGATCCGGCTGTAAAGTTTTTTTATGATAGTTTTGAAATATATTATTTAACCTTCTCTCAAACCGTAGATGAAACAAAAATGAATGTATTTATGAGTCAAAATCCTGAACGCTTATCAACATATAAGCAATATAAGGGATGGAAGACGATTCAACAATATATGAATCTTGCTGATGAGAACGACTGTAAAAATTATTTTGATACAGTAAAAAAATATTCATTGGTAAGGGAATATGGTCGAAATGGATTCCCAGTTGAAAAAATCCTTGCTCACAAAAACTTTGATAAAATGTCACCCAATGACATATACAGGATTATTCGCACTAAGGCTGACAAAATCCATACAGTTATTAATGCTGGTGAGGAAGCTGTAGAACTTACTGATAATAATACATCTCAAATTGATAAATATCTTGAAAAACCTAATTTTGGATTGCCTTTCCCTTGGTATATGTACAATGAGTATTTTTTAGGTATGCGAGAAACAAAAGTATTGTTTGAAGGCTTTTTGTCTAATGAGGGTAAAACAAGAAAACTTGTATTGTTGGCAGCTTATGTGGCTCTCGTTCAAGACGAAAATTTTTTCCTTATGAGCAACGAAATGGACGAAGAAGATTTGCGTAGTTGCTTAATAACAACAGTAATTAACAATAAAGAATTTCAAAATTTACATGGTGTTGTGCTCGAAAAACCTGAAAAAGAAATTGTTTTAGGTGTTTACCACAATCGTAAGGGAGAAATTATAAGAAGAAAAATAGACGATTTTGGTATTTATATTGAATCAAACGAAGATTACATAAAGCGAGTTCAAGATGAATCGGATGAATATTGGCAAGTTAGAAAAGTAACTGAATGGATTGATAGTCCCGACAGAAAAGGTAAGGTAATGTTTAAGGATGTAGGCAATGATTACAGTCCTGAGCAAATTGAATTTGAATTGCGCAAAGCAAAAATGGTTCAAAACATTAAATATTATGGCTATGATACTCTCAAAGGTTACAACACAGATGATTGGTCTCAGATAAAACAGTTTGCTACAAAATTAAAAGAACTTACAAAAGAGTTGCGTATGAGTGGATATGCAGTCTTTCAGTTAAGTGATGACACCGTGTTTACAGATGTATTTAGTTTAAGTAGTAATAATATTGCTAATGCAAAACAGATTAAGCATGTTGCTGACATTTTAAATATAGGCAAAAAGCTGAGTAAAGATGAATATCACAAATACCAAATGGTAGAAGAAAGTGATAGTTGGGGCGAGCCAATTACAGAAGATTTAGATTTAAAAAAGCAATACTTTTGTATTAAACCAGATAAAAATAGAGCTGGCAGTAAAGACAAAATAATGTTGTTTGAAATTGATTTGAACTTTAACACGTGGCGCAACATTGGATATATCATTAAAAAGCAAAAAAATTCAGAATAAAGGGGTGGTGGCAATTGGATGTAAAAGAATTAAAAAATCACATATATGAAAACAGATATGTTGAGCAAATATTAGAGTCCATAGGTTGCCACCACATTAAATATCACGCCTCAAACGCTTATTGGACTTGTGCAAATGCTACAGGTGATAACGTTGGGGCTATTGTTTTATATAACAACGAATATTTAATGTGCTTGAATTATACAAGACAAATGATAAAAGGCACACGAAAGACTGACATTATAGATTTAGTTTGTTATACAAAAGATTTGACGTTTCCAGAGGGGCTAAAGTTTATATGTGATGAAATTGGATTGTCATATTATCATGATTTTGAAGAAGACATTCCCGAAAGTTTTAAAATTCTTAAAATGATAGATGAAATGAACTCCAACTCATTAAGTGAAAAAGAGAAACCGCTTAAGCCTATTAGTGAATGTATTTTATCATATTATAAACCGCTTGTTAATGACCTGTTTGCCGAAGATCATATTGATTATCATACACAAAAGGTTTTTGAAATTGGGTTTGATGAAGAAAGCAACCGATATACAATACCTATTCGTTCTGAATTAGGTGACTTAGTTGGAGTAAAAGGTAGGTATTTTGAAAGACAAGTTCCCAATGCACAAAATAAGTACATATATTTAGAACCTTGTGCAAGGTCAAAAGTCATATATGGATTAAACAAAACGATGAACTATATTAAATCTTCAGGTAAAGTTTATGTTGGAGAATCAGAAAAATTCACACAGCAATTATGGAGTTATGGAGATAAGAATGGTGGCGGGACAGGCGGAAAGGAATTGTCTCAATATCAAATTGATATATTGGTGAGGTTGGGTGCAGATATTATCTTTTGTTTTGACAAGGATGTAACAAAACAAGAATTAGAAGATTTAGCTGATAGATTTCCAGATGGCGTTCCTCTTTTTTATATGTTTGATGAAGATGAAATTTTACAAGAGCATGAATCTCCGTCCGATACTCCTGAAAATTGGGCACATATGAAAAAAAACAACATTTACAGATTAAGGTAGGTGAACAAATCTGCAATATAAATTATATAAAAATGCAAGTAATAACACATCAAATATAATACGAGATGTGCTTAAAAATAGAGAAATTGAAGACTGGAATACATATTTAAACTTAGATGAGAGCGTAGTAATCCCTTATCAGAAGTTAGATAACATTGAAAATGCAGTTGATTTATTTATGAAGCATTTTAATGAAAAGAGTAAGATTGGTGTTTTGGTTGATGAAGATCCTGATGGTTTTTGTTCTGCTTCAATGATGTATATGTATATTAAGAGAATGGATGAGAATTATCCTGTTGAATATATATTGCACACAAGAACAAAAGCACATGGACTTTCCGATGATGTGACAATTCCAAGTGATATAAAACTGTTAATCATTCCAGATGCAGGAACAAATGATACAGAACAATGTAAGGTTTTAACTGAGAATGGCATAGATATTCTTATCTTAGACCACCACGAAAAAGAAGAAAATAATTCATATGCTTTGATTGTTAATAATCAGATGAGCAATGATTATGAAAACAAAAGTTTATGTGGTGCTGGTGTAGTATATCGTTTTTTACAAGCATTAGATGAAGAGAATTGGAATGAATTTGCAGATGATTATTTAGACTTGTGTGCATTAGCAAATATTAGTGATGTTATGGATATGAGGTCTTTTGAGACAAGATATTTTACTGATTTAGGACTTTTAAATATAAACAACAAGTGCTTACAAGCATTGATTGATGCACAGAATTACAGTATGAATGGTAAGATTAACATTCATAATATTCAATGGTATATTACTCCTATTTTAAACGGTATGATTAGAATTGGCTCACACGAAGAGAAAGAGTTATTGTTCAGAGCCTTTATTGAGCAAGACGATTTTTTTGAATATAAGAAACGTGCCACTAAAGATAAACCGGCAGAGACTATTCAAGAGAGCATTTATGACAGGGTGGCAAGACTTTGTAAGAACGCAAAGAACAGACAAGATAAGTTGAAAGAAAAGTCAGTAGAACAAATTGCAGAGATTGCAAAGTCTATTCCAGTTGATGATAAGGTGATAGTGATTGATACATCAGACATTTTAGATAGTGGTTTAACTGGCGTGGTAGCAATCAAAATTGCTGAAATGTGCAATAAACCTTGTATTTTGCTTAATAAATTTTTAGATAAGAAGACAGGGAAGATTACATATGGTGGAAGTGCTAGAAATGTAAATCACAGTCCTATTGATAGTTTCAAGGACATTGTAAATAGTACAAATGTGTTTAACTTTGGTAAAGGACATGCTAATGCATTCGGTATTAATCTTGAATTAAATAAGGTTAATGAAGCAATAAATGCAATGAATAATATCCTTAAAGATGTGGAATATGACTCTACTTACAAAGTTGATTTTATCTTGAATGTAGAAGATATGAGCATAAAACTCATTACAGACTTAGCCAGATTTGAAGATATTATTTGTCAAGGTATTGAAGACCCAATGCTTGCTATTGAAAACATATCTCTCACAAAAGACTGTTTTGAGATATTTGGCAAAAACGAAGATACAATAAGCTTTATGATTGATGAAATTAAATACATTCAGTTTAGATGCAAAGAGGGCAATCGTCTCTACGACTGGATACAGAACGCATGGGATGAGAATGATAGTATTGCATTTAATATAGTAGGAAAGCCATCAATTAATGAATATAACGGCGTAAGAACGCCACAGATTATTATAGAAGATGTCGCTGTAATTAGTGAAAGTAGTGTTTCAGAAGATGAAGATTGGTAGGTGGTTAAGTGTTTACACATTTACATATACATACAACCCAAGGGTCTCTGCTAGATTCTATTTTAAGAGTGGAAGATGCCGTAAAATTTGCAAGTGAAAATGGCATGAAAGCTATAGCTCTTACAGACCACGGGAGTATGGCATCATTTGTAAATTTCGTTAAAGCGTGTAATAAGTATGGTGTTAAACCAATTGTCGGCAATGAGATTTATGAGGTAGATGATATGTGGGAGAAAGCAGATACAAAAGAATATAGTCAATCGCGATATCACCTCATTTTATTGGCGATGACACAGCAAGGTTATCAGAATCTTATAAAAATTACATCAGTTTCAAGAACCGAAGGATTATATAAGAAACCAAGAATTGACATTAACTACATAAAAGAAAATGGTCTTGGTAAGGGGATTGTTTGTTTAACCGCTTGTCAAGCAGGTAGATTAAGCAGATATCTTACTGCCGGAAGATACGAGGAAGCAGAACAATTTATTGGGAACTTAAAAGATGCGTTTGATTATGTGGTGTGTGAGCTTCAATCCCATAATACAGAAGATCAAGCAATTGCCAATAAACTTATTTATGACTTTGCTCAGAAACATAATATGCCTTATACCATTACAACAGATGCACATATGTTAAGTGATGCCCTAAAGGATTCACACGCAATGTTTGTTGAAATTGGAGAGGGTAGAGAAGTAGGAGAAAGTTATACTGACTGTTATTTGCAGACTGAAGATGAAATATATGAAAAATTGTCTGGTCAGTTTTCGGAAGAAGTGATTAGAAAAGGCATTGAGGAGTCTGTAAATATTGCAGATATTGTAGAAACTATAGATATTGGCTTAAACAAAGGCAATATCATGCCAAAGATTAATATTGAAAGTGGTTTTGATAGTCATGAAGATTATTTGAGACATTTAGTATTTAAGACCTTTGATGAGAAGTTTGGTCATATGTCTAAAGAAGAGCAAGAGATACGAAGACAAAGACTTGAAACAGAATTACCTATTTTGTATGCAGTTGATTATACAGACTACTTTATTATGTTGTATATGCTTGCACAAGAGGCAAGAAAAAGAGGTATTCCTTTGGGATATTCCAGAGGTTCAGGTGCTAATTGTTTATGCCTCTTTATGTTGAACGTAACACAAATTGACAGTGTTAGATGGGATTTAGACTTCTCTCGTTTTGCAAATCTTGGTAGAAAATCAATGGCAGACTTTGATTGGGATATTAGTAAACGCAGAAGAAAAGAAATGGTTGAAATCTCAGAAGAACTATTTGGTAAAGAAAATGTGGCGCCTATTGCAACATTCAACACATTAAGTACAAAAGTTGCAATTCGTGATATTGGTAAGGTTTTAGATGAAAAAGTAGATTCACCTTATTATAAACAAATCCCATATAAATTGCGTGATGATGTTGCAAAGATGATTCCCACAATCAAAACACTTAATGATTTGGGTGAAGAAGAAGAGAAAGACGTTCTTCTCAAAGATATACTCAATAAAAATGCAAAATTAAAAGAAGTATATGATAGTTTTCCATTGTGGTTTAAATATGTTATGGATGTGGAAGGTTTACCTAAATCAATGGGTAGACATGCGGCAGGTACTCTTATTACACCTACGCCAGTCACAGACTATTGTCCTTTGTGTTATGACTCAGAGAAAAACATTATGATTGAACTTGAAATGCATAATGCAATGGACGATTTAGGTTTAGTCAAGATGGATTATCTTGGTTTGGAAACACTTGATATTATTGATGATACATTAAAAATGGCAGGTATCACTTGGGAAGATGTAGATATTAATCATTTAGACCTTGATGATAAAGAAGTATTTGATGCAGTTTATAAAAATGGCAATACGGTAGGTATATTCCAAATGGAATCTGCTGAGGCAAGACGAATGTGTATTGAAGCTCAAGCAGACAATGTAGAGGATATTGTTGTTGTGAATGCAGCCAACCGTCCGGGCACAAAAGAAAGCTTTCCTACTTATTGTAAAAACAAACTTTATCCAGAAAGTGTTAATGTTCTACATGATGATTTGAGAGAGCTGTTTGGTAAAACACATTTCATTCTACTTTATCAAGAACAAGCCCTACAGCTTTTTAGACACGCAGGTTTTCCAGAAGACCAAGTTGACAATGCAAGACGAGCTATGGGCAAAAAGATTAAATCGGTAATGGAAGGATTGGAAACTGATTTTAGAAGTGGCTTAACGTCAAAAGGATGGAACAATGAACAGTTAATTGAGATTTGGCAACTGATGTTAAAGCAGTCTGAGTATTGTTTCAATCGAGGACATGCAGTTGCATATGGTCTTTTATCTTATTTGACAGCTTACTTAAAAACACATTATACAATCTATTTTATGGCTTCGTTACTCACTTCAAAGAGTGATAAGGTGCAGAAAATAAGCATTGTAATTAATGATTGTAAGAGATTAGGCATTAAAGTATCACCGCCAAATGTTAATAAATCTAACATGGAATTTACAGCATTGCCAGAGAAGAATGAGATTTTGTTTGGTTTATTAGCCGTAAAAGGGCTTGGCGAGTCTATTGTTTATAAAATTATAGAAAATAGACCATACCAAAATATGAGCGATTTTGTTGAAAGAGTAGCAGATAAAACGGCGATTATTACATTGATTAAAGCTGGGGCTATTCCTACAAAAGAAAAAATGCAGTCTTTAAAAAGATACGCCAATAGTTTATTGGAAAGAAAAAAATACAATCCTGTTACGACTTTGCCGTCACCATATTCTAAACTACTGCCGTTTGGCTTGAATGTTGAAGATTATAGAGAGGGTAAAAAAGTAAATAAAGATGTTTTGTTAAGTGATTACAACAAAATAAAGGAGAAAATATATATAGAAGAACAAAATCAGAAATACAAAAAGCATATGTGTGAATTCCAAGAAAAGTATGCAAGAGATGAGTATATGTGGGAGTTTGATACATTGTCAATGTTCTTAACCAACGACCCGTTAAAAGATGCCTATAAGTATACTGACACCGATTGGGATATGGTTGAAGATGGAGATAAGACCACGTTATTTTGCGTGATCGTTGATGTTAAGAGAAAAAAAGATAAGAATGGCAATCAGTTTGCATATTTAGACTTATACACACCGTTTGGAATTATTGAAGCAACAATATGGTCAAGTCAATTAAAACAGTTTAGCGACGACGTAAAGAAGGGTAATTGTCTTGCTATTCTTGGCAGAAAGAGAGAAGAGCATTTCTTTGTAGAAAAGATTAAGCCATACAACACTTGGCTTGAGCAAATAAGGAAGAAAGGGGTAACGATATAAATTTGTTTGAGAATGAAGAAATTTTTAAATTTAAAGCAGTAATAACATATGAACGATATTATAACCCCGATTCTACTTGGGGATGTTATGGGTTTGCCACCGAAGATGATATACCGCAATTTTCTAAAGAAACAAAAGTAGATTTACCATTTGAAGACAAAAAAGAGGTAAATTCAAATAGAAAGTTAAGTATATTGGCTGGTAAAATGCAAGAGCTGGTTGTTGGTGGAGAGTACATGGTTAAGGCTGTATACAAAAATGATAAAACATATGGTCATCAGTACAATCCAATATCTGTGTATGCCTTGATTCCCCAAACAAGAGAATCGCAGTTAATGTTTTTGCAATCAATTATTTCACCTTGGATTGCTGAAAATCTAATAAATGCATATCCAAATGTGGTAAATGATGTAGCTAATGGAACATTAAAAGATATTGATTATGACTTGGTAAAGGGTGTTAGAGAAACCACTTGGAATAGAATTAAAGATAAAATAATCAACAACTACTTGATTTCTGACATTATTACAATGCTTAAGCCATTAGGTGTTACATATGCAATGATTAAAAAACTCCTTTCTGATGAACCTAACCCGTCATTATTAAAGCAACAATTGGAAGAAAACCCATATATCATGACTAAAATTGATGGTATAGGATTTAAAAAGTGTGACGACTTGGCATTGAAATTAAAGCCAGAACTCATTAATTCTATTGAACGCTTGGTTGCATTTATTAAATATTACTTTACAGATTTAGGAGAAAGTAAAGGACATACATGGTGTTCAAAGAAAATTTTAAAATCTGCCGTAAGTAATAATGCCCCTGAGTGTTTTGATAAACTTGATTGGCTTTTAGACAACAATAATGATTTCTTATATATATCAGATGATAAGGTTGGCTTAAAATATTATTACGATATTGAAATGAAAATTTATGAATTACTTCTTGAGAAGTCAAAAAAAGAAACTAAGATAGATATTTCTGATGAAAGAATCGAACAGGCGATTAAACATGCAGAAGTTGAACAAGGTTTTGAATATGTAATTGAGCAGTTAGAAACTATTAAAAAAAGTTTACATAGAACAGTAAGCCTAATTACAGGTAAAGCAGGTACAGGTAAAACCTCTATTATGAGGGCGATAGTAAAGGCGTATACAGAAAATAAATTTTCATTAACAGCATCTGCATTATCAGCTATGGCTGCTCAAAGAATTACTGAAGCTACAGGATTTCCTGCAATGACAATTCATAGAACCTTGGGGTGTATGGGATTAAATAAATTTACCTTTAACAAAGACAATCATATGATTACAAGCGTTGCTTTCTTAGATGAGGGAAGTATGGTCAATGCAAGTTTGTTTTTACATTGGTTAGAAGCTATTGATGATAACACAAGAATTATCATTTCTGGCGATCACAAACAGTTGCCACCCATCGGGTTTGGTAATGTGTTTTCAGATTTAATTGAAATGTTTGATGATTCAGTAGTTAGTAAGTTGGTTAAACCAATGAGACAAGCCGAGAAGTCCGGTATTTTGGTAGATGCTAATCTTATTCGTGAAAACATAAACCCTATTACAGAAAAGTTACAGCCAAGAATAATCCATGGCGAGTTACAAGATATGTACTATATGTTCCGTACAAATAGACAATCATTGTTTGATATTGCCGTAAAAACGTTCCTTAAATCTGTTGAATCAGATGGTATTGACAATGTAGTTATTGCAGTTCCAAGAAGAAAAGATTGTCTTAATAGTACGAATGAACTTAATAAAATCATTCAAGAGAAACTTTTGGGCGATGTGTTGCAATGCATTTCTGGTTACGAAAATGAATTTAAGCTTGGAGCAAGAGTGATGCAAACCATTAATGACTATGACAAAAATGTGTTTAATGGTGAAATTGGATATGTAACTGAAATAAATGAACGTCAAGAAGGAAAAAAGAGAGAACAATATTGTGTAGTAACTTTTACAAATGTATTGGGTGAAACAAAAAAAGTGGAGTATACAAAAAAAGAGTTGTCAACATTAGACCTTGCGTATGCTATGACGGTTCATAAATTACAAGGTGCTGGTAGAAAAATAGTAATTGGAGTTATTGACAATACACATCATCAGCTACTTGATAATTGTATGCTATATACAATGCTCACAAGAGCAAAGCAAAGATGTTTATTGCTGGCAGAACCACAGGCATTCTTGCAATGTATACGGACAAGTCATAACAAGAGAAATACTTGGATGATGTTAGAAGATAAGGAATAAAAATGAGGTGAATTGATGGGAGTAAATATTTTAAAATTTGATGGTAAATGTCCCATGTGTGGTAAAGAGATTGATGTATCAACTGAATTTAAAGATAACCTTAGCATAAAAGAATATTTTATCAGTGGGCTATGTCAGTCTTGTCAGGATAAAGCTTTTGCGCCACCCGAAGAGGACATTGAAACGGAAGAAGCAATTGAGGAAGTCCCTCTTGAAGAAAACATTGAAAAAGTTAAGGCTGCACTATCCGATATAGTAAAAGATATTGAACTTAAATTACCTAAAAGTGTGTTTAACTTTAATGATTTTTACATAGCAGGGGGTTGTATTTATAGTATTTGGAACAACAATAAACCAAAGGACTATGATATTTTCTGTAAAAACAAATCAGCTCTCGCAAAAATACAGCAATATTTCAAAGAAAACTCTTGCAATTACACCTCTGAAAATGCAATCACCTATGGCAAATATCAGTTTGTTACGAAGTGGTACGGCGATGCTGAAACTGAAGTTGGCAAATTTGATTTCAAACACAATATGTTCTATTACGATTCTGAAGGATTGCATAACTTGGTTGATTGGGATTACTTAAATAGCAACAAACTTGTGTTTAACAAATTGAGAGCAAGAGATGTTGCAAGTATTCTAACAAGAATTCCTAAGTTTGTAGCAAGAGGCATGGAGATTGATTTAGAAGAAAGTGCTGAAATGTTGGATGTCGTAACCAGACCAAGCAACTATATTAAAGAAAAAATCAGCATTAAGCGTATGAAATCAAGAAGAAAGAGCAGTTATTAGTGAAAATCAAAAATCAAAGTCCTGAAATGCCCTATTTATGCGGGTTTCAGGACACGATTTTCGCTTTGAAATAGGACTTTTATCGGGATTTTAATTTGGAGGTAAAATGTTTAACAATAAGAGAATATGTGATGCTTGCAGAAAGCCGATACAGTACAACGAATATAAAATCAAGTATGATATTCCTGTAACTTATTGTAATGGTAAAACATCGGCTACACTATGTTATTCTTGTATGATGAAAATACACAAGTTTGTAAACGGGAGGTAAATATGAGCGTAATGACAATAGATGAAGGTTTAAATAAACAAAAATCAGAAGCCCTATTGAAGTTAATTAAAAAGAATCCGACATTACCAATCGTGCCGATGGTGGATTATGAGGTCGTTGCCGAAGATTGTGGTAGATGGATGGGCGAATTCGGACACGCTTATGTTGGGGAATATGCCTTATTCAAAGAGAGGTTTTATGAAGACCGTGATGAATTCAAAGAAGATTATTACTGCGTTTACGATGAAGAGTTAGATGAAAAGTTTAACTATCGTCCATGTATTAATCAAGTCGCCTTTGAAATGGGAAAATGCACAAGAGAAGAGTTTGACCAAAATAACAAGCAGGAAGAGTTACTTGAAAAATACCTCGACGAAGTTGCCGATAAGTGCTTCAAGAAAGCAATAATCGTAGATATTGATTTGCCCAAAGGAGAGTAAATATGACGATTCAAGAATTTGCTTGGCAAAACCAAGGTAAAGAACTTCCTATACAAGAAGTTGAAATTTTTACAGGCGTTGAGCCGAAGTATAAATGTAAAAACAAACTTTTACAAAAAGTATTAACAAGGCTGTTTGGTCATGTTCCAGTATACGAGAAAAGACAAGCAAAAGTGTTAGTGTGCAAAGCAGAAGATTATCATCATAATTTTGATAGCGATATTACGATAGAAATAGGTGAGTAGATGAAGTTTAAGTGCGTAAGAGTAAGCTGTGAAAGTTGCCCACATAAAATGATATGCGATGATTCGCCGCATTACGGAGTAGAAATCCCTGATGACTACATCTTTATCTCTTGGGCGAATAAATACGATGAGGGAGCCGAGATTATAAATGCTCCTATAACAATGAATGGTAAATGTGTTGGTGTCGTCACAGGAGTTAGTAAAGAATATTTATACGGCAAAGTGTTTGCAAAAGCAGTGCCAGAATTTAGAACAGAAGACTATAAATGTGTCAGTTTTGAAATAGTAGGAGGTAACTGATGGCAACCTGTAGAGAGTGTATTTGTTATAAAAAATGCAAGAGTAGCAAGCTTGATTTCGCTGAGTCGGCAGAACCTATGCACATCTGTCAGTATTTCAAAAAACCTGAGAATAGTTGGGTTGATTTTAACGAAGAAAAACCAAAGAAGAACGGATATTATTTTTGTTATCATATGACAAGCAAATGTGGAGATAAGGAACATTGGCAAATGCAGATGTTATATTGGGAAGATAACTTGTGGCTTTACCACCACAGTACATTCAAGACAGCAGATTATGTTTCTCATTGGATGCCACTTCCCGAACCGCCAACAAAAAAGGAGTGAAAATATGAAGACCTACACAATAACAAAATATGAGATGTCTGATTATGACGAATATGAAGAAAATATTACTATTGATGAAATAGTAAATAAATTGGAATATGCCAAAAGAGGGTATATAGGCGATTATAATTACACAGGTGATGAATGGGATTTTGAGTTATTTAAAATTCATGCGGCTATATCTAAAGCTGTCAAATTGCTTAAAGAAATGAATACCCAATAAAACTGAGATTTTAACAGGAGGAAAACAATGAATTTACCGCAAGGCATTAAGCCTAAATACGGAGTATTTACGACAGATAGAGAATTTGCTGAATATATGTTTGGTGTTTATATTCAAAATAATCCCAAAAGTAAAGTCATAAAAAGGATAAGAAGTATAAATGAAAGTTATGTGGCTATGGAAGATGGCACAGTATATAAATGGATAAGACCGTCTGAAAATGCACGAGGATATAAACTATCGGCAGCCACCATTGACTTGGCTACATGCGATTTAAAGTATATTCAAGAGTGGATTCCATATATCTGTCTTTTTGCAGAAAAGCAAGATTATATATTTGCTGATAGTACAAAAATAATTGAAAGTCATCCTTATGATTTGCACACATTAATTGATAGACTTCAAAAGATTGAAGCAATATTGGGAAACACAACAAATATTACGGTAGAAGATTCTTCGTTAGGTTCATTAAAGATTGAGAATATAGATGTTTTTGGTGGAGAAATCAATGTTGAATTATTACGCTAAATCTTAAAATAGATGGAGAATAATTAAATATAAGAATAAATCAGAAAGGAATAAAGTGTAGCTACTGTAAACCATATGGACTTTCTGGTGAAGTAATTGAAAAATATAGAATTATGGCATGGTGACTGTCTGCAGTTGATGGACAAGATTCTGGATAAGTCTGTAGATATGATTTTGTGTGACCTTCCTTATGGTGTAACTGCAAAAAATAAATGGGATACAATTATTCCATTTGAACCACTCTGGAAACAATACGAAAGAATTATAAAGGATAGTGGTGCAATCGTTTTGTTTGGTCAGGACAAGTTTACGGCTGAGTGTATGTTATCAAATCGCAAACTACATAGATACAATCTTATTTGGAAGAAAGTATTGCCATCGGGATTCCTAAACGCAAATAGGATGCCGTTAAGAGAACACGAGGATATAATGGTTTTCTATAAGAAGTTACCGACATACAATCCGCAAAAAGTAAAAGGAAATCCTTGTCATAAGAAAGGTAAGGTTGTTGGCAAGATGAATGATGCTCAGTTGAAGAATAACAACTATGGTGATTTCAAATGTGTTGAGACTGAGGGTGATATGAAATTTCCCACATCCGTATTGGAGTTTTCAAAGCCACATCCAAGTATAAGTGTTCATCCGACACAAAAGCCAGTTGAGCTATTGGAATGGTTGATTAAAACCTATACCAATGAGGGCGAAACTATCCTTGATAACTGTATGGGAAGTGGTTCTACGGGTGTAGCTGCCGTCAATACGGGTAGAAATTTTATAGGTATTGAGTCGGAACTACAGTATTTTGAGGTTGCACAGGGTAGAATTTGCCAATAAATGAACGATTTTAAGGGGGAATAAATATAAGAAATGGTAGAAACAAAAGGCTGCGAGTTGTGGTGTGGGGATTGTCTTGCGTTAATGAATAAAATACAGGACAAGAGTATAGATTGTGTTATTGCCGACTTGCCCTACAATACAACTGCTTGCAAATGGGATTTAGCAATGGACTTAGACAAACTCTGGGTGCAATATAAAAGAATTATTAAGAACAAGGGTGCAATTATTCTTTTTGGGCAAGAGCCGTTCAGTAGCAAAGTAAGGATGTCCAATTTAGAATGGTATAGATACGATTGGGTATGGCAAAAACAAAAACCATCTAATTTTCAACTAATGAATTATCAGTGTGGACGGGTGCATGAAAACATTATGGTGTTTAGTCCTGCAAAAGCTTGTTATGTCAAGAATGGTAATACAATGAATTACTATCCGCAAATGACAGCAAGAGAAAAGATTAGGAAAGCCAATGTGAAAATTTATGGAGACACCGAGACGAATATTCTACATAGCTACAAAAAAGGCGAAATAGATAATTATAAAGAGTATTCAGATAAACATCCGATTTCAATAATTCAATTTAACACAGAAAACAAAAAGAAACACCAGACACAAAAACCTCTTTCTTTAATTGAGTATTTAATCAAAACATACACCAAAGAAGGTGACACTATACTCGATAATTGTATGGGTTCAGGAACTACTGGCGTGGGGTGTAAAAATACAAATAGAAATTTTATTGGAATAGAACTTGATGAGTCAATTTTTAATACGGCAAAATTAAGAATTTGCCAATAAAATCGCAATTCAAAAGCGATGAAAGAATGAGGTGTAATATGGATTATACAAATACAATATATGAAATGCTATGTATCAAACCCGATGAGGAATTTAAGTTGCTCAAAAACAAGGATATAAAAGATTTTAGATACCTCAAATATAAGATGGGTAAAGATATGGTTGTTAAATGCCAGAACGAAATGGGTGAGTGGTCAATTGATTATACTATTCTTCCAAGGTTGTTAACAGGAGAATATATAATTAAGAAAATCATTATCCCTACAGGTAAAGAGCAGATTGCAATAAATTATGCCAGACTACTTGGACATAATTGGATTGCGAAAGACGAGGACGGAAGTATATTTGCGTACACTACAAAGCCCCACAAAGATAATGATGGTTGGAGTAGAGATGATTGTACTGCGACTCAGATAGAATATGACATATCTTTTATTTCTTATAGTGATAGTGAGCCTTATTATATAGGTTATTAAAAAGAGAGGAGAAAAGAGTTGTGCGCACATAAAACTCATGAGTTTTCTCCTGTGAAATATGAAGATAGCAGTTATAGATGCAGATTTAATAGGCAGAAACAAACACAGATTTCCTAATCTTGTATGTATGAAGTTGTCTGGATACTACAAAGAACTTGGTGATGAAGTCAAGCTAAAGACTGACTACAATAATTTAGATGCATACGACAAGGTGTTTATTTCAAAAGTGTTTACGGACACTCCAATTGACGAATCAATTTTGAAGTTGCCAAATGTAGAATATGGTGGCACAGGATTTTATTATGATAAAGCTCCTAAACTGCCATATGAAATAGAACATCATATGCCGGATTATCATCTTTATGATGAGTGGGTTGAGGAACGAATTGCCGAAGGTGGCAAAATGTTAGATTTTAAATACTACACAGATTATAGTATCGGCTTTGTTACAAGAGGCTGTTTTAGACAGTGCGAGTTCTGTGTAAACAAGAACTATAAAAAGGTAGAAGTACATAGCCCTCTTTCTGAGTTTGTAGACCCGACACGTAAAAAGATATGTCTTCTTGATGATAACTTCTTTGGTTGTGCTAAATGGAAAGACATTTTGTCGGAGCTACAAGCAACGGGTAAACCGTTTCAATTTAAACAAGGTCTTGATGAGCGACTTCTCACAACCGATAAATGTGAAATGTTGTTCAAAAGTAAATATGACGGTGATTACATATTCGCATTTGATAACGTTGCTGATTACGATCTAATCGAATCAAAACTTAAACTTTTAAGACAACATACAAATAAGACACCCAAGTTTTATTTGTTTTGTGGTTTTGACAGGAAGGACAAATGGGATGATGAATTTTGGCGACAGGACATATTCGATGTATTTATAAGAATTGAATTACTTATGAAGCATAAATGTTTACCATATATAATGAGGTTCAATAAATACGAAAACTCTCCCTATAGAGGAATATACGTCAATTTGGCGCGATGGTGTAATCAGCCGAGCTTTTTTAAGAAGAAATCATTTAGAGAATTTTGTTTAGCTAACGGAGAGTCAAGCGCTTGCTATCGTTATATGGTGGATTTTGAGCGTAAATTTCCAGACGTAAAACATTATTTTAATTTGAATTTTGAGGAATTAAGCAAACAATAAAACGCTCGTTCTAAAGGGTGTTTAGAGAATATTATAATGAGGTGATGCAATATTACAAGTGAAGAAAGATTATTATACAACGGATATGAGGATGTAATATATCTAACAAATTATAGTTATGATACTGCTTTAATAGGGGTCACAGAAGATAATAGGGCTGTATACGACTTTGAAAAAATGGTTGAATGGCTTGTTGAAACCGAGGGATTTACATGCGAGGAAGCCGTTGAGTGGATTGACTACAATACCATTCGTGCTTTGCCTTACTTTGGTGACGGCGCACCTATTATAATGTACCCGTTGCAGGAATAAAACCACGCTTTTAAAGTAAGAAAGGATGCTGATATGAATAGAGAAGAACTGCTAAATAAAGTAAGAAGCTGTACGCCACAATTAGGTTGGGACGACAAATTTCCAAACTTATACGGCAAGTACGGAATGACTATATGTGGAATATGTGACGGATGGCATTGGTTTGAAGAGAATAATATTACAGAATACTCAAGACAACAAGGACATCTGCCACTAACTGATGCGACTAATGAAGAATTGTTTGAGATGTGGGCGACTGCCGACAACTACTGGTTAAACCAATATAAACAGTGGTATGATAAGTCTCAAGAAAAGTCTTCTAAGTTAGATAGATTTATTGGTGAATGTGAAATGAAATACTTTGGCTATGATGAAGATGGGTATACAGATAAAACTATAGATAGGATTTTCAAATCTATATTTAAAGTTTTAGAAACCCAATAAAACAAGTCTTTTAAGAGGTGATAATGTCAAGTAAAAATAAAATTTACTTGACAAAATATTGAGAGGCGGATGATTTATGATTAAATACGAAAACCATTGCTGCAGTTGTGCAGTGCCCGCTTATCCTTGTATGGGTAGTTCTTGCCCGAATGTTAATGTTCCGGTTTATTACTGTGATTGCTGTGGCAATGATACTTATGCCGAATATGAAATAGAGGGCGAACACTACTGTGAAGGCTGTGCAAATTGTTATCTGAAAGAAATTTTTTACGATTTAACGCTATTGGAAAAAGCTAAATTATTGAATGTCGATATAAAAAGTTTGGAGGATTGATATGAGAGAAAACAGATGTGTAATGTGTGGACAAGTTATTCCTGAAGGAACTATGGTTTGTCCCAACTGTGAGAAACATCATAAAGATGTTGAGGATTTCACATTAGTTGAAACTGTAGTAAATATTGATACGGTTGACAAGGTAAAAGAATTTTGCAACCTGTGTTTAAAATGTGTCGGTAGTGTTAAAGTTTACGGAGGACGGTATGTTGTGTCAGGTAAATCAATTATGGGATTGTTTACCCTCGACTTAACCAAACCTTTAAAAGTAGAATTTTATGGCGATATTCCTTACGAAGTTAGAGAAGGAATGAAGAAATTTATAGTAAATTGAGGTGATAAAATCTGAAGACAAAGATCAAAAAAATACAAATTGATTGGACAGAAATTAAAAATCAATGTCGTCATACTTCAAACAAGGAAGATACAAATGTCCCCGCGACAAAAGAATTTATTAAAAAAATTCTTATATCAGAACACTCACCTATTAGGTTAGGGAGAATTAAATGGAGTTGGGACGGAATTAAATCTTGGATATCCGTTCACTTTGCAAGACATTGGTTAGGATGGGATAAGTGGGTGTCTACTCAAAGAACGGACCGAACTGGTAGCGACAGAGATTCTGCAAGGCAAGATGCGTTGGTAGATATGGATATTGAAGCAAATCCACAAGCTCTTATTAATGTGTCCAGATATAGGCTATGCGAACAAGCATCTGTCGAAACAAGAGAATATGCAGAAGATTTAAAAAGAGAGATTAAAAATGTTGGGCAAGAAGAACTATCAAATGTTCTCGTTCCGAATTGTATATATCGAGCAGGATGCCCTGAATTTCAGTGCTGTGGGTATATAGGTAAATTTATGAAGTGGGCTAAAGACAATAATAAGCATATCCCTTGGTTAGACATTCAGGGTAGATATGACTTATATAACGAATATTTTTATAGTATGCAGGAGGAAGACAATTGGGAAAACCTAAAGATATAACCAATCAAAGAGTTGGAAGTTTAATTGCAATCGAAATTAGTGAAGAAGAGACTGTTAAAAGAAAAAGCGCCGCAAAGATTTGGAAATGTCAATGTGATTGCGGAAATGTTGCTTATATATCGACAGGAAACTGGGGAAAAACACAATCTTGCGGATGTAGGTCTAACAAAAGTTCTTTATCAATTGGAGATAAAATTGGAAGTTTAACAATTATATCTAAAGGAGCCGTTATTACAAAAGAAAACAGTAAGACAAAGAGAGGTTATAATACTATTAAAACGTGGAATTGCCAATGTGAGTGTGGTGCTTATAAATACAATGTCCCAGAAAAGAATTTATTAAGCGGACATATTAAGTCATGTGGATGTATAACAAGACCAAATAGAAACAAAGTCGCTCTTGAGAATTTAAAATACAACACCTATAATTTGACAGGAAACTTTGGCGTAGGGTTTGATAGCAACAACAAAGAGTTTTATTTTGATTTAGAAGACTATGATAAAATTAAGGATTATCGCTGGAATGTAAAATATGACAATTATGTAGAAACAAATACTCGCAAACTAATTGATGGTATAAACAAGACACTTTCTTTGCATAGGGTCGTGATGAATGTTAAAGATAAAAATGTCCATGTTGACCACATTAACCATAATCCTAGTGACAATAGAAAAGAGAATTTAAGAATTGTAACAAGAGCCCAAAATCAAGCGAACGCTAAGATTAGAAGCGACAATACAAGTGGGACAAAAGGCGTGTATTACTGTAACACATGGCACAAGTGGGTTGCGTCAATACAAGAAAACAATAGACAACACTCAAAATCATTCAAAACAAAAGAAGAAGCTATATCATACAGAAAGTATTTGGAAGAAAAATATCAAAAAGAATATAGTTATGAAAACAGTATGGAGGCAACAATTAATGCTTAAAAAGGTTTATATATTAAACGGATATGGAACGGTTGGCAAAGGAGAGTTCGCAAAAGCAATATCTAAATATATATCTACATATAAATATTCATCAATAGACCTCGTAAAAGAAATGTTTGAAGTTGTAGGTGTAAGTAAAGACAACAAGACTGAGAAAAAGAGAAGGCTGTGGAGCGACGGCAAAGACTTACTGACAGAATACGATGATATTCCGTTTAAAGATATTACGTCAATCGTAACTGACTTCAAGAATAATAATATCGAAACAGAAGTTTTACTCATAGATATAAGAGAGCCTGAAGAAATTGCTCGTGCCGTTGAAACATTCGGCGCTGAAACAATTCTTATCGATAATCCTAACGTCGGGAAAATCGAGAGCAACCACGCAGATGCAAATGTTAACAACTATGAATATGACTACATAATCGAAAACGATGGCACACTCGAACAGTTGGATGCTATGGCAAAACTTTTTGTTAGAGATATTATCTGTTGGAGTGAAGTAAAAGGCAACGAGAAGCCGCACGTTTTAACCTGTAGTAATCTTTGAGGAGGAGTATATGAATAATACATATTTCGTTTACCTCTGTGGCGGAATGGGCAAATTTGGTAAAGAGAATTTTGACGAGGGTAATAAATGGAGAAGATATTGCAAACAAGCATTAGAAAATTGCGAATGCGACTATAGAGTGAGAGCCATAAACCCTAATGATTATTTCAATTTTGTGGACGAGCCACCACAGTATAAAACACAAGATGAAGTTATGCGATTAGATTTACATAAGCTTCGCAATTCTAACTTGGTAATAGCAAACTTTAATGACATGTACTCTCTTGGGAGTATGAGTGAGATTGCGATTGCTTACGACAGAGGCATTCCGGTTATTGGATTAAATGAGAGTGGACAAGAACTCCACCCGTGGCAGGTATGCATGTGTGAACGCATTTTTAACAACATTGACGAAATGCTGGATTATATTCAAGACTTTTATCTTAGATAGTGGAGAATAATACTATAGAGGTATGGTGGCGGTATCTCGCCACCTATTTCTATGCATTAAATATAAGGAGGACAAATTATTGATTGTAAAGAAACGTGATGGACGAAGAGTAAAGTTTAACAAGGAAAAAGTTAAAGTAGCTGTCCTTAAAGCATTTATAGATGTTGACGGGGAAGAAACAACATATGCCAAAGATAAAGCAAAAGAGATCGCTAATTACATCGAGTCTTTGGATAGGGATATGAGCGTCGAAGAAATCCAAGATGAAATAGTTGCCAAACTTATGGCAAGCTCTCGTAAAGATGTTGCTACGAAATATGTAGAGTATCGTTACAAAAGAAAACTTATTAGAGAAAGCAACACTACTGATAAGAGCATTCTTGAACTTCTTGATGGTACAAATGATTATTGGAATAATGAGAATTCTAATAAAGATGCTAAGACCGCTACAGTACAGAGAGATTATCTTGCTGGCATAACAAGTACGGATATAACACACAGATTTCTACTTGATAAAGACATTGTAGAGGCTCATAATGAGGGAATACTTCATTTTCATGATGCAGACTACTTTGCCCAGCATATTCATAATTGCGACCTTATAAATCTTGAAGATATGTTGCAGAATGGCACCGTGATAAACGGAGTAATGATTGAAAAACCTCATAGGTTTATAACAGCCTGTACGATAGCCACTCAGATTATAACGGCGGTAGCTTCGAGTCAATACGGCGGAGTAACAATCTCTCTTACACATCTTGCTCCGTTTATAAGAGATAGTTTCGATTGGTATATGGATAGATACTCTAAAAGAGGATTTAGTGAAGATAATTGTAAAAAATATGCAATAGAAGATTTAAAGAAAGAAATTGCTGATGGTGTGCAGACATTTAATTACCAGATAAATAGTATGTCTACAACAAACGGACAAGCACCATTCTTATCGGTTTTTATGTATTTGGGTGAAACAGATGAATACAAAAGAGAACTCGCTATGTTGATTGAGGATTTTCTGAATCAAAGAATTATTTCAATGAAAAATGAGGCGGGAGTATATGTAACTCAAGCATTTCCTAAATTGCTCTATGTGCTTGAAGAAGATAATATTCATAAGGATAGCAAATATTATTATTTAACTGAACTTGCAGCTAAATGTACTGCGAAAAGAATGGTGCCGGACTACATATCAGAGAAGATTATGCTTCAGAACAAGATTGATAAGAACGGAGATGGGAACGTTTATCCTTGTATGGGATGCGTTGATGGCGACGAAGTTATAACCTATAAATACAAAGACAAACTTTACATTGAAAGTTTCAAAAGGATGTGGAATCGTCTATCGGATAATTTTGAGGTCAAAGGGCAATATGTCGAATATAACCCTAATGTCTATATGGACTTAAAAGACGTTGAAATATACGATACCGAAAAGGGATTTGTGAATGTTAAAAAACTAATAAGAAATATTTCGGATGACTGGCTCGATATACATATTTCAAACGGAAGAAGGTTATTATGCACAACCGACCACCCATTTAGTATTATTGGAAAGGGAACAGTTCAAGCTAAAGATTTAACTACATCAGACAGGGTAATAATCAATTCAAGTCAGAGTAATACAGAGAATATTTGGTTTAATGAAGATAAAGCATGGTTGCTTGGGTTTATGTTGTGCGATGGATGTTATCAATCAAATCATATTTTTGCTTCAATCGCTAAAGAAGGCGAAGATGAAATTGAAAATAAATTCCATGAGATATTCCCTAAATACTTTAGTCTAAATACAAAAACTATTCTGCAAGAGAGAGGACAAAGAGGTGATTACAAAGACTTAGTTGTTGAAGCTGATAATAAATGTAATTTACAATCTGCAATAAATTATTTTACATCAAAATTTGGTGGAATTAATAAAATTAACAGACATATTCCAAACGAAGTTTTTGAATGGTCAAAACAAAGCAAATATGCTTTTATGGCAGGAATGATAGATGCAGACGGACATATAAATGCACAATCTCATGGCGGGTCAGTTGTTCAAATAGGCTCTACAAACAAAGAACTTTCGATACAACAAATGGCATTGGCGCAATCGTTAGGAATGCCTGCCAAAATTTATCATAATCATTACAATAAAAATAATCCATGTGCCATCAGATATAGAGTTGAATTTTATCCTGATGACGAGTTAATAAAACACATTGTTTGTAATAAAAAGAAAGATAATTATAGTCCCGCAATCTCGGAACATTATAATACATATGCTTCGATTCTTAATATTAATCCTATTGATAGAACAGCCTATAGTTACGATGTAGAGACTGAAAGCGAACATTTTGAGGTTAGTGGCATTTATAGCCATAATTGCAGAAGTTTCCTTACCCCTTATGTTGATAAAAACGGCAAACCAAAATATTACGGCAGATTCAATCAAGGTGTTGTGACAATCAACTTGCCCGATATAGCATTTTCGTCAGACGGGGATGTTAATAAATTTTGGGAATTATTTGAAGAAAGAGCTGAGTTATGTCATAAAGCATTACAATGTAGACATGAAAGACTAACTGGCACATTGTCCGATGTGGCGCCAATCCTTTGGCAAAATGGAGCTTTGGCTCGTTTAAATAAAGGTGAAAAAATAGATGAATTACTACATAACGGCTATTCAACAATTTCATTGGGGTATGCGGGACTTTATGAGTGTGTAAAGTTTATGACAGGCAAGAGTCATACGGATGGTGATATTGGCGAAAAATTTGGACTTGAAGTGATGCAAAAACTTAACGATAAATGTAATCAATGGAAGCAAGCAGAAAAGATTGACTACAGTCTTTACGGAACACCGATGGAATCAGGAACATATAAATTTGCAAAAGCGCTCAAAAAGAGATTTGGCGATGATATATTTATTAAATTAGACGGTGAAGATAGAGATTATATAACAAATTCATATCACATACCTGTCTTTGAAAAAATTGACCCATTTGAAAAGCTTCTAATTGAAAGTAATTTTCAGAAGTTAAGTCCCGGTGGTGCAATTAGCTATATAGAGTGTGCCGACCTTAATAATAATATAGATGCGGTTTTAGAAGTGTTGAATTACATATATAATAACATTATGTATGCAGAACTTAATACTAAATCAGATTATTGTCAGGTTTGCGGATATAATGGAGAAATAAAGATTGTCGATGAAAACAATTCTCTTATTTGGGAATGTCCTAACTGTAAAAACAGAGATAAAGACAAAATGAATGTCGCGAGAAGAACTTGTGGATATATCGGAACTAATTACTGGAATCACGGCAGAACCGATGAAATAGCTCATAGATATGTTCATATGGATAATCACAATATAGAAGAAAGAGGGTAATTCTAATACAGTACGCAAGTATAAGAAGCCTTGACATCAGCAATGGAGAGAGCATTGGTATTGCTCTCTTCGTTCAAGGATGCCCGTTTAAATGTTATAATTGTTTTAATCCTGAAACTTGGGATTTTAATGGTGGCAAAGAGTGGACTGAAGAGACAGAAAAACAATTTATAGAGTTGGCAAAAAGATCATTCATCAAAAGAGTAAGCATTCTTGGTGGTGAACCTCTCGCGGATAAAAATCTTGAAGAAGTACTAAATCTGGTCAACAAAATTCGTCTCTTGTTACCCGAAAAAACAATATGGATTTACACAGGATATATATGGGAGGAAATAAATATCAACCCCACAAGGCGTGAAATCGTATCTAAATGTGACATCCTCGTTGACGGAAGAT
Source organism: Clostridia bacterium (assembly GCA_045645365.1). Lineage (GTDB taxonomy): Bacteria > Bacillota > Clostridia > UBA1381 > UBA1381 > RGIG1988. The sequence continues at coordinate 77,009 of JAZRIR010000026.1, forward strand.
ACGAAAATAGTCTAAAGGATAATACGCTTAAGTGGCGAGGTTCTTCGAATCAAAGAGTAATCGATGTTCAACAGAGCATAAGAGATGGTCAATTAAGATTATATACACAATAAAACCGATATTTTAAAGTTGCTCGTACCAATAATATAAGTTACGGAGGATGATTAATGAACAAAAAACAAATTACAACTATGTTTATAACACTTGCTGCTATACTGATTATTGGAATTATAAGTTCAAGTATAGCAAAGGCTAATACAATTGAAAAGTATGAAAATCAAGTTAAAAAAAACGACATCAAAATACAACAAATTGAAGAGATAAAAAAACAATTACATATTATGGCAGAGATGGTTAGAAATGAAAACAGTATCAATAATGGGTTCGATTTGTTATTGAGTCAAAAGTGGCACGAATACAATAACGAAAAGGAACGTCTTACAACTGAAAATATTGAATTAAATAATAAAATAATAAAAGGAAAAGACAAAAGAAAGTTTGTTGGTTATTTTACAATAACACATTACAACCCCGGCACTTGTTGTAATGGTAGTTGGGGTAATTTGACTGCTTCAGGAACAACAGTAACGCCCTACCGTACAATAGCAGTTGACCCAAAAGTTATACCATTAGGCGCTGAAGTTGAAATTCAGGGTAATACATATATTGCTGAAGATACTGGTGGAGCCATTAAGGGAAATAAGATTGATCTATGTGTAAAAACTCATGCTGAGGCAAAACAAAAGGGAGTGTTAAGAAATGTTCCCGTATATATTATTAGCGAATAAGGTGAAATCTTGAAGTTTGAAGTGATTAATAAAGAGGGAAGAATATTAATGAATACCGAATATATGTCTTGTATCCCCACCGTATCACAACTTGACTCCATGAATAAAGCAGGTTATAAATTTAAACTCGACAATAAAATAGTTTCAGTTAAAAAACTTAAAGAGTTCATTGGAGGGCAACAGAATGATTAAATACGAAGATAACTGTGTGGATTGCGCTGTTCCCGGATATCCCTGTATTGGGTCGAGTTGCCCAAATCGTAGAGTTCCACATTACTATTGTGACGAATGTGGATTTGAGGATACATTGTACTATTTTGATGGAGGACAATATTGTCTTGATTGTATAAAAAAGAATTTAGAGAAAGTGAATGATTGAATGCAAAAGATTGCTAAATTTGAAAAAGTTAGTTATGAACAGTTTAAAAGGGATTTAACAAATTGTTTCCCTAACCTTTATAAAGACGAAACGGTGATTAGAGATATCTATAATGATATTGAATTACCAACAAGAGCCACATATGGCTCGGCTGGATACGATTTTAAAATGCCATCATATCTCTTGATGGATAAAAACGAAGAATATCTAATTCCAACGGGCATTCGTTGTAAAATTGATAAAGGATGGGTGTTAAAGATATATCCTAAGAGTGGGCTCGGAACTAAATATGGATTTGAGCTCATAAATACCGTCGGTATAATAGATAGTGATTATTATAGCTCTAATAATGAAGGTCATATTCTAGCAAAGATAAGACACACACGAGGACAAAATTATCTAGAGATACATAAAGGAAAAGGGTTTGTTCAAGGAGTTTTTGTTCCTTTTGGTATAACTAAAGATGATAATGCTGATGGTGTACGCAATGGAGGTTTTGGAAGCACAGAAAGGAGCTAATGATATTAGTGAAAGAATTTTTGAGAGAAAAACAGCAAATGAAATTAAATAATTTCTGTAAACAATATGATATCCCAAGAACAACTGCGTTAAAATGGATTCATTCTGAAACTTTTCCTGCTTATAATTTGTGTGGACACTGGTATGTTGATATACCAAAGTATTTTGAGTGGCGTGACAAACAGCAGCTAATATACAAAAACAACGCATAAAAAGTAGCTTTAGGATGTTGACTAAAAAAGGTATATGTGATATAATCATCAAAATGAAATATTACATATGCCTTTATCATATTTACAAGATAAAGGAGTGTATAAAGTATGAAAAAAAGAGGTGACGGAAGGTATTGTAAGCAAATTTTTCTTGGTTACGATTCTGATGGAACAAGAAAATTTAAAACAATTTATGGTAAAACCATTAGGGAAATTGAAAATAAAACAATCGAGATAAAGTCTCAATTAAAACTTGATACCTATATCGAGAATGATAAAATAACGGTCGCTACTTGGGCAAAAGAGTGGTTTGAAACATATAAGGCAAATCTGGAATACAATACTATGTTTATGTATCAAAACTCTATCGAGAAACACATTATCCCCATGATTGGTGATATATTGCTGTCTCAGATAAAAACTATTCAGCTTCAAAAAATGTTAAATGAAATAGTTGCTGATGGTAAAATTAGAACGGCAGATATATGTAGGCTTACCCTCAAACAGATTATGGAGTGTGCATATCAAGAAAAACTAATTAACAGAGACATAACAATTGGTCTTAAACCGATAAAAAAAGAAAAGAAAGAGCAAAGAGTTTTGTCGGACGAAGAGTTAGTTATAATTGAATCCACGCCCTTATCCACAAAAGAACGGCTGTTTGTTGATATTGCAAGATATACAGGGTTGAGGAAAGGTGAGATTTTATCGTTAACTATTGCTGATATTGATTTTAAAACCCACAAGATTTCGGTAAATAAGAGTTTGTATTATGAGGTCAATACACCAAAAATCAAAAGTCCAAAATCTCAATCTGGATACCGAAATGTTCCAATTCCAGACAAATTATTGGTTACATTAAAAAAGTATATGAAAGAAAATAATTCTTTTATTCTTTTCACAATGGGTAACGGCGGTTATATGTCAAAACAATCTTTTAGGGTTTTTTGGGATAAGATAATAAAGAAAATTAACGAATGTGCTAAAACACAAGGTGAAAACGTCTTAAAGATTTACAAAGAGGACACTAAATTAACGCCTCATATATTTAGGCATACTTACGCAACTAATTTATATTATGCTGGAGTTGATGTAAAAACAGCCCAATATTTAATGGGACATTCTTCTGTTGATATAACATTAAAAATATATACCCACTTAGACTCCAAGAAAACAGAACTAACATTCGAGAAAATTAATGAGTATTTTGGATAATTCAATGTTAGTCAAATGTTAGTCAAACCAGTTTCTTAGTTAAAAAAATGGCATAAATACTGGGGTTTTACGAGTTAAGACCTGTCGACTTTTAATCAAGTTGTCCGGAGTTCGAATCTCCGATGACTCACCAAATAGGAACAAGTTATACTTGTTCCTATTTTTTTTAAAATATACTTTTTGCAATAATTATCAATTATACTTGAAAAAAAACAATGTTTGTGTTAATATAGTAATAGATTTTATTATGGGGGTTTTGTGTATGCTTCGTTATTTTACGGCGGGAGAAACTCACGGCAAATGTCTGATAACAATAGTTGAGGGAATGCCTGCAGGCGTTAAAATAGATGTTCAAAAAATAAATGAAATGCTCAAAAGACGCCAGAAAGGTTATGGCAGAGGTGGCAGGATGTCTATCGAGAGCGATACTGCTGAGATTTTATCAGGAGTGCGCGGAGGATACAGTTTAGGCAGTCCTATTGCCATTAAAGTTGAAAATAAGGACTGGGCAGCATGGGAAAATATCATGGGTGCAGAGGTTGCAACTGATGAAAAGAGTGTTTTTGCTCCAAGACCGGGACATGCAGATTTAACAGGCGGATTAAAATATAATCATAGGGATTTGAGAAATGTTTTAGAACGGGCAAGTGCAAGGGAAACTGCAGCAAGAGTTGCAGCGGGTGCGATTGCAATTCAATTTTTGGAGCATTTTGGAATAAAACCATATACCCATACTGTAAATATCGGTAAAATCTATGATGAAAATGTTGAATTGGATGATGAATTCTTTGAAAGAGCTTTGAATTCGGATGTTGGTTTTGGCTCTGTTGAGGCAGAGAAGAAAGCGGAAGAATACATTGACGAGGCCAAGAAACTGGGAGAATCATTAGGAGGAGTTGTTGAAACAATCTATAAAAATGTTCCGGCAGGACTTGGCAGCTACGTCCATTACGACCGCAAGCTTGATGCGAAAATAGCTATGGCGGCAATGGGCATTCAGGCTATTAAAGGCGTTGAAATTGGAATGGGGTTTGGATGTAGTTATGACTATGGCTCAAAAGTTCATGACGGAATATCATATAATGAAAGTTTTTACAGAACATCAAATAATGCCGGTGGTATTGAGGGAGGTATGTCAAACGGTGAGCCTATAGTGGTAAGGGCCGCAATGAAGCCTATCCCGACATTATATACACCTCTTGATACTGTAAATATTAATACAAAAGAGAAAATTAAAGCATCAGTCGAACGCTCGGATTGTTGTGCAGTTTATGCCTGCTCGGTTGTTTTGGAGGCTTGTGTGGGTTTTGAGATTGCAGCAGCATTTTTAGAAAAGTTTGGTTCTGATTGTCTTATGGATATTGAAAATTCATATGATTTTTATTTGAAGAGAATTAAAGAATATTAAATCAATAGTTTTGACGGGAAAGATAAGTTCTGACCCGAAAAAAGGAGGAAAAAATATGTATAACCCAAAATCATCAAAGGCAGAGGAATTTATTTGTCACGAGGAGGTTTTAGAAAGCATTGATTATGCTGAACAGAACAAATCAAATGCTGAATTAATAGATAAAATTATTAAAAAGGCAAAGGAGAGAAAAGGTCTTACTCACAGAGAGGCTGCTGTTTTGCTTGCTTGTGACATAGAAGAAAAAAATGAAGAAATCTATGCTTTGGCAGAGCAAATTAAAAAAGATTTTTATGGTAACAGAATAGTTATGTTTGCACCGTTATATCTTTCAAATTATTGTGTTAATGGTTGTGTTTACTGTCCCTATCATTTAAAGAATAAAACAATTCCAAGAAAAAAGCTTACACAAGAGGAAATTAAGAGAGAGGTTATTGCCTTGCAGGATATGGGACATAAGAGACTTGCTATTGAGGCAGGAGAAGACCCTGTTAACAATCCTATTGAATATATTTTAGAATCAATTAAGACTATTTACAGCATAAAGCATAAAAACGGAGCTATAAGAAGAGTTAATGTTAATATTGCAGCAACCACAGTTGAGAACTATCGAAAATTGTGCGATGCAGGAATAGGGACATATATTCTTTTTCAGGAAACCTATCATAAGGAGTCTTATGAAAAATTGCATCCTACAGGTCCAAAGCACGATTATGCATATCATACCGAGGCTATGGATAGAGCTATGCAGGGCGGAATTGATGATGTTGGACTTGGAGTTTTGTTTGGTCTTGAAATGTATAAGTATGAGTTTTCTGCAATTTTAATGCACGCAGAGCATCTTGAGGCTGTGTTTGGTGTAGGACCTCATACAATAAGTGTACCAAGAATAAAAAGAGCAGATGACATCGACCCTGATACATTTGATAACGGTATAAATGATGATATATTTGCAAAAATAGTTGCTTGCTTGAGAATTGCAGTTCCTTATACAGGGATGATTATATCAACAAGAGAAAGTAAACAGTGCAGAGAAAGGGTTCTCCATTTGGGGGTATCTCAAATCAGTGGAGGTTCAAGAACAAGTGTCGGGGGATATGTTGAGCCCGAGCCTGAGGACGAGAAATCAGAGCAGTTCGATGTTTCAGATAAGAGAACACTTGATGAGGTTGTAAATTGGCTTATGAAGATGGATTACATTCCAAGCTTTTGTACCGCTTGCTACAGAGAGGGAAGAACAGGCGACAGATTTATGAGTCTATGTAAATCACAGCAAATTCTGAACTGTTGTCATCCTAATGCGTTAATGACACTAAAAGAGTATATTGAAGATTATGCATCAGAGGATACAAGGAAAATCGGTGATGCACTGATTTTAAAGGAGATTGAAAATATACCAAGTGAAAAGGTAAAAGAAATTGTTTTAGAAAGACTTGATATGATAAAGAACGGTAAAAGAGATTTTCGTTTTTAATCTGTCATTAATGAATAGTATTGATAATATAATAGCTTTTGAAAGGAAATGATTATATGAAAGTTTTGTTGGTGAATGGAAGCCCAAAGCCAAAGGGCTGTACCTATACTGCACTTTTAGAGATAAAAAATGAGCTTTTAGAAAACGGTGTAGAAGCGGAGATTTTTCACATTGGTTCAAAACCGATCGCAGGTTGTCTTGGATGTAAGGCTTGTGTAAAGCTTGGTAAATGCGTTCAGGATGATATTGTTAATGAGGCATTAGAAAAGTTTATGGAGGCTGATGGATATGTATTCGGAACCCCTGTTCATTATGCTGCGGCAGCAGGTGGTATAACCTCATTCCTTGATAGAATGTTTTACTCTAATGGCAGAAAGTTTGCGGATAAACCCGGAGCTTGCATAGTTAGCTGCAGACGAGGTGGTGCAACTGCTGCATTTGACCAGTTAAATAAGTATTTCACAATTTCAAATATGCCCGTTGTGTCTTCACAGTACTGGAGCATGGTACACGGAAATACTCCTGAGGAAGTAGTTCAGGACGTTGAGGGAATACAGACTATGAGAGTTTTGGCTAAAAATATGGCATGGCTCTTAAAATGTATCGAGGCAGGGGATAAAGCTGGTGTTGAAAGACCTCAAAGAGAGGCGAAGATTAATACAAATTATATAAGATAACTTTAGGACCGCATTTTTATTATGCGGTCTTTACTTGACACAATCGGAATTTTATAATATAATTTATGTGTTATGTTTAAATAATTATTCCGAATGTAAAAGGAGAATATAGATGGCAAATATAGTAGGTGTAAGATTTAAGGCAGTGGGGAAAATTTATTATTTTGACCCGCTTGACTTTGATATAAAAGAGGGTGACAGCGTTATTGTTGAAACTGCACGCGGAATAGAGATGGGAACAGTAGTTTTTGAAAAGCGTGAGGTAAGCGATGATGAGGTTATAAAACCATTGAAGACAGTTATGAGAATAGCTGATGAAAAGGATTTTAAAATAAAGGAGCTTAATAAGAATAAAGAAAAAGAGGCATTCAAAATTTGTCTTGAAAAGATAAAAGAGCATGGATTAGAGATGAAGCTTGTTGATGTTGAATATACATTTGACGCATCAAAGGTACTATTCTATTTTACTGCTGACGGAAGAATAGATTTTCGTGAATTAGTTAAGGATTTGGCGACAGTATTCAGAACGAGAATTGAACTAAGACAAATTGGTGTCAGGGATGAAACAAAAATTGTCGGAAGCATTGGAATGTGCGGAAGAGGAATTTGTTGTTCTCAATTTTTAGGTGAGTTTGAGCCTGTTTCTATTAATATGGCAAAGAAACAGAGCTTAAGTCTTAATCCAACCAAGATATCGGGAGTTTGCGGAAGATTAATGTGTTGTTTGAAATATGAACAGGACTGTTATGATGAGCTATTGAAAATTACTCCAAGAAAGGGTGCTGTAGTCGAAACGCAGTATGGCGTTGGAACGGTTGAATATGTAAACATTTTAAAAGGTATGTTAAAGGTAAAAATTGAGAATGAACGAGAAAGTGCATATCAAGATTGCCATATAAGTGAGGTTAAAGTAATTAAAAACGGCAAAAATGTTGACGATTCTGAAAAAATTGATGAAGATTTGTTGAAAAATCTTGAATAATGTAATAACTTGTGTTATAATGTCATCATAAGTATTAAGGAGGTGTTTCGGATGGCATATATTATTAATGAAGAATGTATCAGCTGTGGTGCATGCGCAGGTGAATGTCCTGTAAGCGCAATTTCAGAGGGTGATGCTGCTTATGTTATTGACGAAGCTGCTTGTATCGAATGTGGTGCATGTGCAGATGTTTGTCCAGTAGGAGCTCCACAACAGGCGTAATTACTGTTATATGACAATGAAAAACAGTCTATAGAGGCTGTTTTTTTATTACAAAAATTTCTTGAGTTTTATTTTTTAATGTGTTATAATTGATATAAAAGATTGAAAGGAAATATTAGTTATGAAAAAAATATCTTGTATCTTGATTACATTTATATTGTGTGTATCATTAATTTCCTGTGGGGAGAAGATAAATACCGATGATTTATGGCAAACTGCAATATATACAGAAGACACTGAGATTGGAAATGGAGAAAAAACATTAACTGTTAATGTCACTGCAGAGGAAAAATCAATAGTATTTACATTACATACCGATAAAAGTACTTTAGGTGATGCCCTTTCGGAGAATGAATTAATTTCGGGGGAACAGGGTCCATATGGTCTTTATGTAAAATCAGTTAACGGCATTTATGCTGACTATAATGCAACAAAAAGTTATTGGTCGGTAAATAAAAATGGTGAATATATGACAGTTGGAGTTGATTCTGCTCAAATTGCAGACGGAGATGTTTATGAATTCGTATATACAAAAAGCTAAGGAGGAAACAAAATGAGAAAAAAGCTACAGGATAAAATGTTTGAGGTAAGCTATATATTTGAGCTTATAATCTCTCTTATTGTTGGAATTGGAATTATAGCATTTGCGGTGCGAATGATAATTGATATGACCGGTTTTTTGATTTATTCAAAAGATGTAGAGGGTCTTATGCGTATTTTAGAGGATGCAATTACTCTTGCAATAGGTGCTGAGTTTATTAAAATGCTTTGTAAGCACACCCCTGAAACAATTATAGAGGTGTTAGCATTTGCGTTGGCAAAACAGCTTATTATAGGTCATTCCGAGCCGTTGCAGAACCTGATAACAGTTCTTGCTATTGCAGTGCTTTTTGTGATAAGAAGATTTCTCTTGATAGGTCGGGATATGGTGGAAACACCTGACGGACTTGTGGAAAAAGAATTAGCAGAAGAACCGCACACTGAGGATTAAAAGTGCTGAAGTTATCTATAAAATAAAAAAACACCTCATTCCGTTATGGAATGAGGTGTTTTAATTATTGTTTCATAGAACTTAAAGCATCCTGAAGCCACCATGCACCAATGTCAAATGCCTTATACAAGTCATCTCTTTCGCCAACACGAAAATCTGTTCCTGTGCCAAGCTCACTTACAGTATTATCCTGAATACTGAATTTAACTTTTGTTGCAACATCAACATTGCCAACTTTTTTTGTTTCGAGTATTTCCAATGCCAAAATCAGAGGTTCGTTAAGGTCACCGTAATAGAGTTTGTTACCTTTGCGGTAAACGGGTTTACCCTTATAGGTCAGCTCTTTTTTCTTTTTTGTTGCAGCCATTAAAAACACAATCCTTTCATTTTTTTATTATAGATTATATCCTCGCTCAATTAGCTTCATATTATAATCTACCATATCCTGTTTTGTAGGAGGAACAGCTTTTGAAACTCCTGCTCTTATTTCATCAAGAGTGAATATGCCTGTTGCTTTTAGTAATGCACCAACCATAATCATATTAGCCATATTGGCTTTTGCTTCTTTAGTAGCAATACCTGTTGCTTCAATAGCTGAAACCTTTACATCATCTCTTGAAACTTCTCTGTCAATCAATGTCTTGTCATAAATGATTGTTCCGCCCTTGACAACATCATTTTCAAATTTCTCCAAAGAAGGCTTATTCATACTGATAAGAATATTAGGTTCAGTAATAATTGGTGAACCTACAGGCTCATCAGATATAATAACATGGCAGTTAGCAGTACCGCCTCTCATTTCAGGACCGTAAGATGGAAGCCATGAAAGGTATTTTCCTTTTACCAAAGCAGCATAAGCAAGGATTTTTCCTGCGAAAAGGATGCCCTGACCGCCGAAACCGGCAATAACAATATTATCAGTCATTGTTTTTTTCCTCCTTTGCATCAATATCTTTAAATACTCCCAAAGGATAGTGAGGAATCATATCGTTTTGTAATCTCTTTATAGCCTCAGTAGGTGACATACCCCAGTTTGTAGGACATGTTGACAAAACTTCAACCAAAGAGAAACCTTTTCCTTCGATTTGGTTTTGGAATGCTTTTTTGATAGCAGCTTTTGCCTTTTTAATGTTTGGAACTGTATCCAAAGCGACTCTTGCAATGTAGCTTGGACCGTCAAGAGTAGCAAGCATTTCAGAAACTCTTATAGGATTACCCTGAGTTTTTGTATCACGACCGTAAGGAGAGGTTTGAGTAACCTGACCAGGAAGTGTTGTAGGAGCCATCTGACCGCCTGTCATACCATAAATAGTGTTATTAATAAAGATTATAGTGATATTTTCGCCTCTTGTTGCAGAATGTACTGTTTCAGCAGTACCGATAGCTGCAAGGTCGCCGTCACCCTGATATGTGAAAACAACCTTATCAGGATGAACTCTTTTAATACCTGTCGCAACAGCAGGAGCACGGCCGTGGGCAGCCTCTTGCATATCGCAGTTAAAATAGTTATATGCCATAACAGCACAGCCAACCGGTGCAACACCAATAGTATTTCCTTCAACTCCGAGTTCGTCCAATACTTCTGCAACTAATCTGTGGCAGATGCCGTGAGTACAACCCGGGCAGTAGTGAAATGGCGCGTCTGTTAATGCGTGTGGTTTTTCAAATACAATAGCCATTATTTTAAACCTCCTGCAATTTTTCTGATTTCATCTGCAATTTCTGCAGGTGTAGGTATGATACCGCCTGTTCTTCCAAAGAAGTGAACAGGAGCTTTTCCGTTAACAGCAAGCTTGACATCTTCAACCATCTGTCCCATACTCATTTCAACTGAAAGGAATGCCTTTGCAGTATCAGCAGCCTTTATAAATGGCTTTTCAGGGAATGGCCAAAGTGTAATAGGTCTAATGACTCCTACTTTCAAGCCTTCTTCACGAACAGTCTTAACAGCAGATTCAACAACTCGGCTTGTAGTACCGTAAGCTGTTACAATAATGTCTGCGTCTTCAGTATCATGTTCTTCCCAGCGCTGTTCGTTTTCTTTTATAATGTCATATCTTGCCTGACGCTCGATGATAGTCTTTTCAAGCTCGTCAGGGGAGAGATACAATGAATTGATAATGTTATGCTCTCTCTTTAGGTTAGTACCTGTTGTTGCCCATGACTTATCAGCCTCGCAAGGAGCAGGAACTGAATCAAAATCAACAGGCTCCATCATTTGTCCCAATGTACCGTCACCCAAAATCATAACAGGCATTCTGTATTCGTCAGCCTTGTTAAATGCATCAGCAGTTAAAGAAACAATTTCCTGAACTGAGTTAGGAGCAAATACGATTAAGTGATAGTCACCGTGACCGCCGCCCTTTGTTGCCTGAAAATAGTCTGATTGGGCAGGCTGGATACCGCCAAGACCTGGACCACCTCTTACTATATCAACAATTACACAAGGTAAATCAGCACCTGCTATGTAGGAAATACCCTCTGCCTTTAAGCTGATACCCGGACTTGAAGAACTTGTCATAGTTCTTGCACCTGCACCTGCAGCACCGTAAACCATATTGATAGCTGCAACTTCACTCTCTGCTTGTAAGAATACACCGCCTATTTTTGGCATTTTCTTTGCCATATATGCAGAAAGTTCTGTCTGCGGTGTTATAGGATAACCGAAGAAATGTCTGCAGCCTGAACGAATTGCGGCTTCTCCGATAGCCTCGTTACCTTTCATTAAAACCTTTTCACTCATTATTTTCACATCCTTTTTTATACATCTTTTTCAACAGTTATTACCACATCAGGACAAACAGTTGCACAGAAAGCACAACCTATACATTTTTCCTGATCGGTGATTATTGCAGGGCTAAAGCCTTTTGCGTTAAGTCTGTCCTTAGCAAGAGCTATAATCTTTTTAGGGCAGGCATTTATACAAAGCTCACAGCCTTTACATCTTTCTTCACGAAATGTTACTTTGTTCACTATAATCCATCCTTTCTTATCCAATAGTCTTGCACATAAGTGCATGGCTTTGTTTACATCATATTTCCCACGGCATTTTTATATAAATCTGCATTGGAAAACGGTCTTTTTTAAATTCCTCGCCAAGTTCCGAGAGAGCAACATCAAGACCGCATTGCATTGTTATCGGAATACCAAGCTTTTCAGACAATGAAACAATTTGTGAATAATCAGACATTAAAGTTTTACTGTCGGTTAGCTTTCCGATATTTGTGTTATTTGCAATATCGGTAAATTTGAGCCTTGAAGCAAATTCTATTCTTTTTGCCATATCAAATAGCTCAGCCATTTCACCTGTTAGAGGACGCTTTGTATTAACAACAAGGGTCATTTTATATTCTTCTTTTTGGAAGAAAGAATTAAACTGGCCGAGGGCAAATGCTCCGTCATCATCTCCGCCTACATCAAATACTATTACTCTGTCAGTGTCAAAAAAAACCTTTTTGGCCTCCTGTGGTATAGTAGGGATGTCCAGATTTGAATTTGCAAATTCCGATGCAATCATTTCAATACCGTATTCGTTAAGCATTTTTCTTGCATCAGCAGTACGAAAATAGGGATTTACAATATCCATATCCACAATGGTTACCTTCTTGCCTTCTTTTGCAAGATTAATTGCATAATTTAAAGATACTTCAGTTTTTCCGCTGCCATAGTGACCGCAGAAAATATTTAATCTTTTTTGCAAGATATCACCCCACTCTCAATATCATTAAATTTTATCATAAAATGTTTTATAAATCAAGAGTTTTATATAATTATTGTAATATTTAAAAGAATAAATTAAAAAAATGGATTTTATTATGTTGAAAATTTATAATTTCTAAAAAATATAATTGTATAAATTTCACCAAACCACACATAATATGACTACATATCAAATAATTTGACAAAAAAATGGGAGGAAAATTAATGAAAGCAACAGGAATTGTAAGAAGAATTGACGACCTTGGTCGTGTTGTAATACCAAAGGAAATCAGAAGAACAATGAGAATTCGTGAGGGAGACCCCTTGGAAATTTTTACTGAAAAAGACGGAGAGGTAATATTTAAAAAGTATTCTCCTATAGGTGAATTAGGTGATTTTGCTAATAATTATGCTGAAACATTAGCAAAAACTTCAGGAAAAGGGACTTGTATAACTGACCGTGATAGTATTATTGCAGTTTCAGGAATTCCGAAGAAAGAGCTTATGGAAAAAAGAGTTTCAAGAGAAATTGAAAATGTTATGAGTGAAAAATCGGCTTTTAAATCAAATAATATAAGCGACACTCTTTCCATAGCAGACGGAGTTGAGAAATATAATGCAGGTGTGGTTGTGCCGATAGTTTCAGAGGGTGACACAATCGGGTCTGTAATATTTGTTATGAATGAAGGCGAGCAGATGGGTGAGATAGAGTCAAAGCTTGCAGAGTCCGCGGCGGGATTTTTGGGAAGACACATGGAAGGTTAAAAAATAAAAGAACTCGGTAAATTTATTACGAGTTCTTTTATTTTTTATTTCTTCTTTTGTTTTGGCATTTTTTTGCTTTACATATTAAATATTCTTTTGTATTAAGGTTTGGATTTATAAGAACTTCTTCCAAAAGCTCCTGAAGGGTATCGCCGATTTCGTGTCCTGGTCTGAAACCAAGCTTGTTTAAATCTCTGCCATTTACAACGAGGTCTGAAATTCGGTATGGCTGACGCTCAGCAACTATTTTTAAATATAGCTTTCTTGTTTCGTTTATTTTATTTAATTTTTCTTTTAAATATTTCTGGTTTTTTGCTTTATTATCTGCCTCCTGCAAAAGTAATAGCTTTGCAAAGAGTTCCTGACCTGTTCTTGACATCATTTTTTTTACACCTATCAAAGTTGTGTCAATTCTGACATCATGATTTTCGATAAGTGTTAAAATATCCTTTTGCTGTTGTTGGTCAAAACGGAATTTTCTTAGAATTTCAGATGCTAAGCGTACGCTTTGGCGGTGGTGTCCGTAAAAATGTATTATTCCATTCGAATCTATACTTTTTGAATCGGGTTTACCAATATCGTGTAGCAGTGCCGACCAGCGAATAATAATATCATCGGGTGCGTTTTCGACTGCATGCATTATATGTTCGCCTACATTATATATGTGATATTTGTTTCTTTGAGGTACAGTGAAGCACACATCAACCTCGGGAAGTATATAGAGCATAAGTCCAAGAGTGTGTAGCTGTTGAATCTCAGCAGGACTCTGGGATAAAAGTATTTTATCAAGCTCTTCGCGAATTTTATCATTTTTTGCCCTCTTAATGAGTAAGGAACATTTTTTTATTAATTGAGCTGTTTGTTTTTCTATAGTAAATCCAAGTTGTGCAGAATATCTGACTGCTCGTAACATTCTTATCGGTTTATCCGCCAGCATCATTTCTGATTCATCAACAAATTTTAGGATTTTAGTCTTATAATCGTCAAGTCCACCGAAATAGTCAATTATTCCGTCATTTAATGAATATGCCATTGAGTTTATAGTGAAATCAAAATTTGATAAAACATCCCTTAAAAAATTCTCGAAGATATAGTTTTCGGGCATACAGTACATTTCAATGACAACCTGATTTTCTATAACCCTTATACAATTTCTTTTTTCATTGTTTGTTAAAACTCGTCTTGAAATTGTCTTTATTTTCTTTTGGGTTGCGTCGGTGATGACAATGTACAAAGAGGAGGCTTCGCCCATCATTAGCTCTCTTACGGTATTACCGCATATATATGCACGATTTCCAAGTCTGTTTATTTTCTCTATTAAAGATAAAACATTTTCGTTTATATTGTTAATCATAGCGTCCTCCTTTCAAATTTTACTGTTATTATAACATAAGAATAATAAAATTTCAATAATTTAAAAAAAATACTTGCAAATCCAAAAAATGTGTGTTATACTATTAGATGGCTTTATGTGAGCTTTAAAAAACTTATAAGGAGGGGAATACCATGAGAGAAGGAATTCATCCTGATTATAAGCAAACAACTATTAAGTGTGCTTGCGGTGAAATCATTGAAACAGGTTCAACAAAGGAAAACATCCAGGTTGAAATTTGTTCAAAGTGTCACCCATTCTACACAGGTAAGCAGAAGCTTGTAGATACAGGCGGTCGTGTTGAAAAGTTCAACAAGCGTTTCAACAGAAACAAATAATAAGTTGTATTGCTTAACAAAAAAATCAAAAATTTATTTAACCTATCGCTTGGATAACCGAATCACCAACGGTTTCTCGGCATAAGGGGATCATTTATCATAGGAGGTGAAAACCATGACTAAAGAACGTAAGCAGGAAATTATTGCAACATACGCAACTCACGAAGGAGATACAGGTTCTCCTGAAGTTCAGATTGCTCTTTTGACAGAAAGAATCAATCACTTGAACAATGAGCATCT
The DNA here is from genome assembly GCA_045645365.1 of Clostridia bacterium. Classification (GTDB taxonomy): domain Bacteria; phylum Bacillota; class Clostridia; order UBA1381; family UBA1381; genus RGIG1988. The sequence continues at coordinate 92,290 of JAZRIR010000026.1, forward strand.
TAACGAGCACAAGAAAGACTTCCACTCAAGAAGAGGTCTTTTGATGATGGTTGGTAAGAGAAGAAGCCTACTTCAGTATCTTAAGTCACAGGATATCGAAAGATACCGTGATTTGGTTAGCAAATTAGGTTTAAGAAAATAATAAAGAAGCTAAAGGCAAGCGGATGTCTTATAAAGATTATTCGCTTGCTTCTTTTGCGAAATGGAGAAAATGGAAGTCGACATTGTTTAGCAAATAAGCAGAGTGTCTGATGACAGGCATTGTGCCTATCTGCTAAAATAAAGTCGTTTCCTTAAATTATATTATAAAGGAGAAAAGCAAATGTTTAAAATTTTTGAAACCACATTGGCAGGAAGACCGCTTGTTATTGAAACAGGCAAAATGGCAATGCTCACAAACGGACATTGTCTTGTTCGTTACGGTGATACTGTTGTTATGGTAAACGTAACAGCAGCAAGAACACCAAGAGAAGGGGTAGATTTTTTTCCTTTGAGTGTTGATTATGAAGAAAAATTGTACTCAGTAGGTAAAATTCCTGGCGGATATGTTAAAAGAGAAGGAAAGCCTTCTGAAAAGGCAATCTTGACAAGCCGTGTTATTGACAGACCTATAAGACCTTTGTTCCCTGCAGATTTAAGAAATGATGTAAGTGTTGTTGCTACAGTTCTTTCAGTTGAACAGGACAATCCTCCTGAAGTTGCTGCAATGATTGGTACATCTATAGCACTTTCAATTTCAGATATTCCGTGGAATGGACCTATCGGCGGTGTATGGCTTGGTCTTGTTGACGGTGAGTATGTAATCAATCCAACCGTTGCCCAGAGAGAAAAATCAGAAATGTTGGTAACAGTTGCAGGTACAAGACAAAAGGTTGTTATGATTGAAGCTGCAGCTAACGAAGTTGAGGAAAATGTAATGCTTGAGGGTATTAAATTTGCTCACAGACAAATTATCGAAATTTGTGATTTTATCGATTCTATCAAAGCACAAATCGGTAAGGAAAAGTTCGCTTATGAAGCTCATACATTAAATCAGGAAATCTGGAATGCAATCAAGGAAATGTCTTATGATAAGATTAAGGTTGCTCTTGATACAGATGATAAAAACATCAGAGATGAAAGAATGGGCGTAATTGAAGATGAAATTATTGAAAAGCTCTCAGAGCAGTTCCCTGATATATCTGAACAGCTTGGCGAAATTCTCTACAAAATGCAAAAGGAAATTGTAAGGGCATGGCTTGTAGAGGGAAGAAGAGTTGATGGCAGAGGTCTTGACGAAATCAGACCGCTTGCTGCTGAGGTTGATTTATTACCAAGAACACATGGTTCAGGTATGTTTACAAGAGGACAGACTCAGGTATTGACAGTTGCAACATTGGCACCTTTGGCTGAAGTTCAGAAATTAGATGGTATCGATGAAGACGATACAAAGAGATATATGCACCACTATAACTTCCCATCATATTCAGTTGGTGAAACAAAACCATCAAGAGGACCGGGAAGAAGAGAAATAGGTCACGGTGCTTTGGCAGAACGTTCATTAGTACCTGTATTGCCTAGTGAAGAAGAATTCCCTTATGCAATCAGAACTGTGTCAGAGGTTTTGAGTTCAAATGGCTCAACATCACAGGGTAGTGTCTGCGGTTCTACATTGGCGCTTATGGCTGCCGGTGTTCCGATTAAAGCTCCTGTTGCAGGTATATCATGCGGTCTTATCACAACTGAAAATGGATTTACCACAATGGTAGATATTCAGGGACTTGAAGACTTCTACGGCGAAATGGACTTTAAGGTAGCAGGAACAAAGAAGGGTATCACATCTATTCAGGTAGATATTAAAAATGACGGTCTTCCTTATGAAGTTATTAATGAGGCATTCCAAAAGACAAAGGTTGCAAGATACCATATTATTGATGATGTTATTTTGAAGGCAATTCCTGAGGTTCGTTCTGAACTTTCACCATATGCTCCAAAGGTTAGCACAATGAAGATAGACCCAGATAAGATTAGAGAAGTTATCGGTCAGGGTGGTAAGGTTATTCAGAAGATTGTTGCTGATACGGGTGCTAAGATAGATATTGAAGATGACGGAACAATCCACATTTTTGCTGTTAATCAGGAATCAGGCGATGCTGCAAGAGAAGCTATTGAGTTGATTGTTAAAGAGCCTGAAGTTGGTGAAATCTATGAAGGTATAGTAAAGACAATTCAGCCATTCGGTGCATTTGTTGAAATTCTTCCTGGTAAAGATGGTCTTTGCCATATATCAAAGCTTGCCCATAAGAGAGTTGAAAAGGTAGAAGATGTAGTAAATGTGGGAGAAGTTTTGACAGTTAAGGTTATGGAGATTGACGAAAAGACAGGCAAAATCAGTCTTTCACACAAGGATACAATTCAAAAAGAAGAAGAATAAGAAAAAGGTGGCTTAAAGCCACCTTTTTTGTTACACAAATTTAAAATAAATTTATGTAAATGCTATTGGCAGGGGACAAAAAATGTTGTATAATATATAATAGGAATTTTTATAGTGTTGGGAGTGAGCGTATTGGAAAGAGTTTTTGACTACATAGGTAAATTTATTCAGCTTGTTAAGATAACTGATTTAATTGATATAGTTATTGTTGCAGTGCTAATTTATCAGATGTTAAAAATGATAAGAGAAACAAGGGCGTTGCAGTTGGTGAAGGGGATTGCAATTTTACTTGTTGTGCTTCAGTTGAGTACATGGCTCAATTTTACTGTTATAAACTATATTCTTAGGAATATAATGCAAGTCGGATTGTTTACTATAGTTGTTATTTTTCAACCAGAGCTTCGAAGCATACTTGAGAGAGTTGGACGATCAAAGGTTGGAAAACTGATGGATTTTTCATCTATGCAGCATGATGAAGTAGAGATAAAGAAAATAATTAACGAGCTTGTTATGGCAACAGTAAATCTCTCACAGACAAAAACAGGTGCATTGATTGTGCTTGAAAGGGATATAAAACTTGGTGATGTTGTTGACACAGGTGCATTATTAAATGCGGAGGTTACTCAGGCTTTGCTTGAAAATATTTTTGTTCCAAAAACACCTTTGCATGACGGTGCTGTTATATTGAGAAATGACCGTATTTATTCTGCAGGCTGTGTGCTCCCGCTTACATCCAATAAAAATCTCTCCAGAGAACTTGGTACCCGCCACAGAGCAGCAATTGGAATGTCTGAGGTTTCTGATGCTGTAGTGATTGTTGTAAGTGAAGAAACAGGTAAGATTTCTATAGCTATTAATGGAACATTGACTAGAAATCTTAATGAACATACTCTTAAAAATGCAATAGAGAGAGCATTATTAAAACCTTCTAAGAATTCTTCGGAATTAGATAAAATCAGATTTATCAGGAGGGGTAAGAATGAAAAATAATCAAAGACTTATATTTAAAATAATTTCTGTTTTTGCCGCTATAGTATTATGGATGATTGTCACTTATACAGAGGATACACTGATTGACATCAGTGTTAATTCTATAGAGATACAATATAAAGGAGAACAGGCTCTTTTATCTAAAGGATTTATGGTGACAAATAAAAGCGAAGTTCCGAAGGCATCTGTAAAAATTCGTGGAAAAAGAGGGGATTTAATAGCCGTTATGGACTCTGTTCGTGCGAGCATTGACTTGTCTTCAATTGAGAATTCGGGCACATATGATCTTACTCCTGTTTTTGATATTCCGTCAAGTGCGGTTTATGTTTCAAAAAGAAACACCTTGAGTGTTCCTGTAACAGTATCAAAAATTATCGAAAAAACAGTAGAGGTTGTTGCTGTTGGTGAGAATGCAGATAAAAATAAGGAATATGTTGTTGAATTGAAACCATCAGTAAAACAGATGAATATTCGCGGAGATATAAACGACTTGGCAAAAATTTCAAAGGCTGTACTTTATATGGATGTTTCTTCATTGGTGCAAGAGGGGACTACAAAACTAGTGCCTGTATATGAGGCAACTAATGGAGAAAAAATCACATTGAAAAATCAGGTATTTACTGATTTTTCGGGGATAGAAGTCAAATACAATGTATTCAGTAAGAAAAATGTAGATGTAATTGTAAATATTCCCCGAGAATTAAATAATGGAGGAACAGCAGAAATTCTAAATCAAAGTGTTAAGAAGATTGATATAGGTATAGTTAATGAAAAAGGAAATAGTGTTAATTCTGTTTTGGTTGACTTTACAGGAATAGGAGAGATTTCTGAGGGAATTCAGAAATATATATTAAATCTGATAGTTCCTGACGGGGTGTATATTCCTGAGGATAAAAAACAAATAGAAGTTGAACTTGAAATTTTACCGAAAACTCTAACAGAGTAATATGTATTTGAGAGGAGATTATAAAGAATAATGTCTGATGTAATCATAAGAGGAAATTCGATTGATGGGGCTATAAGAGTATTTGTTGCAATAACAACTGATTTAGTGAATGATGCTCAAAAGATACACAAAACATATCCGACAGCAACTGCGGCGTTGGGAAGAACACTTACAATTTCTGCAATAATGGGTGCAGGTCTCAAAAATGAAACAGATACAACAACTATACAATTCAAGGGTGACGGACCTTTGGGCAGTATTGTTGCTGTTTGTGATAGCAAATCGAGGGTGAGAGGATATGTTGTTAATCCTTATGCTGATCCGGAAAGAAAAGAAAATGGTAAGCTTGATGTCGGCGGTGCGGTTGGACAGGGTTATTTAAATGTCATAAGAGACCTTGGAATGAAAGAACCGTATGCAGGACAGGTACCTATTGTGACAGGAGAAATAGCAGAAGATATGACATATTACTATGCTACAAGTGAACAAATTCCTACGGCTATTGCTTTAGGAGTTCTGGTAAATCCGGATATGAGTGTTAAGAGTGCAGGTGGATTTATGATTCAGCTTATGCCTGAGGCTACCGATGAAATGGCTGAAAGATTAGAGGAGATAATTAAGCATATTCCTCCTATTACTGAAATGATTGATAATGGAATGAGTGTTGAGGATATTCTATTTACAATTACAGAAGGTTTTGATATGATAATGGAAAACAAAGCCATAACACCAAAGTACGAATGTAAATGCTCCAAGGAAAGAATGGAACAGGCTTTGATTTCAATAGGAAAAGAAGAACTTGAATCTATCATTAGTGAGCAGGGAGAAGCTGAACTCACATGTCAATTTTGTGATAACAAGTATAAGTTCGGAAAAAATGAGTTGGAAATATTGCTAAAACAGGCAAAATAATAAATAATTATATAAAATTATTAAAAATTGCTTGACATTTTATTGAAAATCATTTATAATTAGAACGATGTCTATATATGTGGAATAGACGATTTGACTATTAAATTATTGGGAGGTGCAGAAAGTGAAAAGAACTTATCAACCTAAAAAACGTCAGAGAAGTAAGGAACACGGCTTCAGAAAAAGAATGAGAACTGCATCGGGCAGAAAGATTTTGTCCAGAAGAAGACGAATTGGAAGAAAGAAGCTTTCAGCGTAAGACGAATAAGCAGTGAGCGAGGCGAGAAGTATAGAGGCATAGGCTCTCTGACTTTTTGCCTTTTTTGTCAAAATGGGAAGTTTATTTTTGACAAAAAATTATTTTAGGCGAGTGAAAAATGAAGAAAACAGAAGCTATTAAGCTTAATAAGGATTTCAAAAGACTCTATTACCGCGGAAACAGTTCTGTGAAAAGCAATGTAGTTGTATATGTTTTAAAAAACCGTACCAATTCCAATCGATTAGGTCTTACCTGTGGGAAAAGTATAGGTAAAGCGGTGAGAAGAAACAGGGTTAAAAGATTATTGAAAGAGGGCTACCGATTACTTGAGGACAGGTTGCTGTCAGGGTATGATATAGTTTTGGTTGCCAGAACAAGATGTCTGGGAAGCAAACAAATTCATATCCTAAGGGATTTGGAGAGTGCTTTTATTTCTTTGGGAATTTTGGAAAAATGAAGAGATTGTTGATTGGGACAATAAAATTTTATCAGAAAAATATTTCGCCTTATAAAGGCGGTTCATGTTGCCGATTTGTGCCTACCTGCTCGGAGTATGCCCTGCAGGCTGTTACAAAATACGGAGTTTTTAAGGGTATGTATAAAGCAATCAGAAGAATTTTAAAATGTCATCCCTTTTGTGAGGGTGGGTATGACCCGCTAGATTAATTTTGGAGTGAATTTAATGTTAAATTTGTTTGAAATAATTACAATACCGCTTGGATACATAATTGATTTGATATACAGGCTGGTTCAGAATTATGGTTTATCTATTATTATATTTACGATAATTGTTAAACTGTTACTTATTCCTTTAAATCTCAAGTCGCAAAAGGCTATGAGAAAACAGCAAAAAATTCAGCCTATACTAACTGAATTGCAGAAAAAATATGCAAATGACCAGCAGAAGCTTCAACAGGAAATGATGAAACTATATAAGGATAATGATGTGAGTATGGCAGGAGGATGCTTGCCTATGCTTATTCAGTTTCCTATATTAATCGGTCTTTATAGAGTTATTCAGGCACCTATCAAATATCTTCTTCATGTTGATATTGCTGATGCAGGAGTTGTTGACAAAATCAATAACATTGTAACTCTTATGGGAGAAAAGTTTCCGAATGAGCTTGGCTCATACGCAACTATGGGTGCTGAAAAATTATTTAAAAATGCTCAGATTTTGCTTGCAACTTGGAGTGAAAAGGTTTTGGATGCAGCTGATGCCTGGGTGATTAATTTTGACTTTTTGGGTCTCAATCTTTCAAAAGTACCTTCAGCAGGATTTGGACCTTTAATGAAGGGTGACTTTACCCAGATTTCAACTATAGCTTTGTTGATAATCCCTGTGCTTGCAGTGTTTACTACATGGCTTTCAATGCGTCAGTCACAGCAGATGTCAGGTCAATCAAAGCAAGACCCGAATTCTCAAACTGCACAAATGAGTAACACAATGAGCTTAATGATGCCAATTATGACAGGCTTCTTTACTATCAGCCTTCCATCAGGAATGGGTATATACTGGATAGTTTCCAATGTAATACAGATGGTACAGCAAGTTGTATTAAATAACTATTTAGAATCAAAAGGAGATGATTTCGTTGTCAAAGTTCGAGACAAAAATACAAAAAAGCGCAAAAAGCGTTGAAGAGGCTAAAGAATTAGCATTAAAAGAACTTGGTTTATCTGAGGATGAAGTTGTTATAACAACAATAGATGAGGGAACAAAAGGCTTTTTAGGAATTGGCTCCAAGGAGGCCCTTGTTGAGGTTGAAGTAAAGAATGCGGACGTATATAAGGCAAAAGCATTTTTATCAAAAATATTTGAAGATATGAATATAATGGTTGATATTAATGCGATTTCAAATGGTGATGATTTAAACATTGAGCTTTCAGGCGATAATATGGGTATTATTATAGGTAAGAGAGGAGATACTCTTGACAGTTTGCAGTATTTGACATCATTGGTTGTAAATCACGGCAGAGATGGATACTGTAAGGTTACTCTTGATACTGAAAACTACAGAGAAAAGCGTAACACAGCATTGGTTGCTTTAGCTAAAAGACTTTCTGAAAAGGTTATGAGAACAGGCAAGAAATATACTCTTGAACCAATGAATCCTTATGAAAGAAGAATTATTCATTCAACATTACAGGAAAATGATGAAGTGACAACGTTCTCTATAGGAGAAGACCCATATAGAAAGGTTGTTATAGCATTAAAGAATGCACCAAGTAAAACCTCATATCATAAGAAATCTTCATTGACATCATATCCGCAGCCAAAGAAACAACCTAGCTATGAGAATTTTGAAAGCTATATAAGGGATAATGAAATATCTGAAGATGAAGAATAATTAATTCCGGGAGAGATTAAAATGTCAGGACATTCAAAATGGAGCACTATTAAGCGCAAAAAGGGTGCCAATGATGCACAAAGAGCTAAAATATTTACAAAAATTGCAAGAGAGATTGTTGTTGCAGTTAAAGCCGGTGGACCGGACCCTGACAACAATTCAAGTTTAAAAGATGCTATTGCAAAGGGCAGAGCTAATAATATGCCTAATGATAACATTCAAAGGACAATTAAAAAAGCTGCAGGAGATACTGATACAGACAACTATGAAAACATTACTTATGAGGGCTATGGTCCTAATGGTGTAGCTGTTATTGTTGAAGCTCTTACAGACAACAGAAATAGAACTGCTGCTGATGTCAGACACGCGTTTGATAAATTTGGCGGAAATATGGGACAAACAGGTTGCGTAAGCTTTATGTTTGATCGTAAAGGTATAATAATAATTGAAAAGGATGTTGTTGACGAGGATACAATAACAATGGATGCGTTAGAATGCGGAGCGGAGGACATTAGTGTAGAAGAAGATTGTTATGAAATAACAACTGACCCCGCAGATTTTCATTCTGTAAGAGATGCTTTAGAGGCAAAATATGAGCTTTCTTCTGCTGAAATAACAATGGTACCTCAAACAATGACTACATTAACAGATGAAGACCAGATTACAAAAATGCAGAGAATGATTGATACATTAGAAGATAGTGACGATGTCCAGAATATATATCATAATTGGGATATGCCGGACGAAGACTAAAATTTATTAGGCAGAAGTATAAAACTTCTGCCTTTTTAGTAATAGGAGGTAATTATGGATAACAGGAAAAGATTTGAGGAGATATTCAAAAATACAATCAAAAGAGAGGGAGCAGACAAGATGTGGGATTACCTTACATCTGCATCATCTGACTTTTTCACATCGCCTGCAAGTGCCCGTTTTCACGGGGCATATGAGGGGGGATTGCTGGAGCACAGCCTGAATGTATATGATTGCTTGTGCGATTATCTTAACAGACAAAGGGCAAAGAATCTCTATAATATGGATTATAGTGAAGAATCTATTGCTGTTGTCTCACTTTTGCATGATGTGTGCAAAATTAACTGTTATAAGTCGGGATTTAGAAATGTTAAGGATGAAACAGGTACATGGCAAAAAGTTCCTACTTATGAATTTGATGATAAAATGCCGTATGGACATGGTGAAAAATCTGTCTACATTATAAATGGATATATGCGTCTTACAAGAGAGGAAGCATTTGCAATTAGATATCATATGGGATTTTCGGGTGTTGAGGATGCGCGTTCTGTAGGGCAGGCTTTTGAAATGTATCCGTTAGCATTTGCATTGTCTGTAGCAGATATGGAAGCTACATATTTTATTGAAGGTAAAAAATAATCCAATTTTTAAGAAATTGTTACAAAAATCAAGAATACTCCTAAAATAATCTATTTTTAAATAAATATTTTGTAAAAATTTAAAATCCCTTAAAGCACGTATTTATGCGACCTTTGAGGGATTTTGTTACAAAAAAATTACAAAAGTTTTAAAAAAATAGTATTAAAAGCTTGACAAAACATGTTAGACATAGTATAATATTTACGTAATAATTAAGTAATAAAGAGGAGAAGATATAATGAGAAACTTCAAACATACGCTTGCCGCTATGTTAGCAGTTGTGATGATTGGTTCTTTGGCTGTAACTCAGGCCGCAGATATCAGAGCTGCAAAGGCAAACAAAATGGATGATGATAACGAATATTTATCAGTATCGGAATTTAGTGAAAATGATAATCAAGAGGTAATAACTTTAGAAGAAAAAACTCTTGACCCGGTAGATTTCAAAAAATATAATCTGGACTTTGAAAAGGAAAGATTGGAAGATTTAAGACCTTTTGAACCTGTTGCGGGATATGTAATAACAACAACAGGTAATCTTAATATCAGAGCAGATGAAAGCTTTGATTCAGAAATTCTTGGCAGTATTACATACGGTCAGATGATTGATATTATTGATGAAACAGACGAATGGTATGTAATCCCTTATGGTGAGAATGACAGAGTTGGGTATGTATATAAAGAATATGTAACAACCTCTTATGAAAAGGCGAAGGAAGTTCTTTTGGAGAGTGTTATGTATGAAACAGGTGTTGTTACTGTTGATGGCAGTGCTTTGAATATAAGAAGCGGTGCAGGTACAGAAAACACTGTTATAATTGACCAGGTTGCTGATGGTGACCCTGTAGTTGTGATATCAAAAGCAGAAGACGATTGGTTAAAAGTTTACTACGGAACAAACTATGACGTTGGTTATGTAACTTCTCAGTATGTAAATCTTGGCGGTATGGTAATCCGTGAAGAAGTTGCAAAGAAGAGAATAGAGAGAATTAATTCGATTTCAAAGCAGGGAGTAATTGTTACTACAAAAAATTCAGTTGAATGTAAGAGTATGCCTACTGATGATGCTTCTGTTTTGAAAAACTTTAAAAATGGTGAGGCTTGTTTGATTCTCAGCACAGGCTCCGAATGGACTAAGGTTGCCTATGGTGATGGCAGAGTCACAGGATATATAAAATCTGACTATGTTATGACAAAAGCATCTTATGATAATAAAAACAAGCAGAAAAATAAAGCAAAAACATCATCAACTAAAAAATCAACAAGCAATGCTAATCCGCCCGCAAGTTCAAAAGGACAGGCGATTGTAAATGCAGCTGCAAAGTATATTGGTGTAAAATATGTTTACGGCGGAACATCTCCTAAGGGTTTTGACTGTTCAGGACTTGTTCAGTATGTTTGCCGTGAGGTTGGTATTTCTGTTAATCGTACCTCAAGAGCACAGTATTCAAATGGTGTTGCGGTATCCAAGAGTAATCTTCAGCCGGGAGATTTAGTATTCTTCTCTAAGGGAAGCGGTATCTCTCATGTTGGTATTTATGCAGGTGGAGGACAGGTAATTCATGCTCCTAGCCCAGGTAAGAGAGTTTGTTATATCGCATTGTCTAAGATTTGCAGTTATTCAACTTATGTAGGAGCAAGAAGAGTATATTAAATTTAAAACCCCGAGATTCGGGGTTTTTTTGTAAATGATAATAATATTATGGACATTTGTTTAAAAATGTGATATAATATAGTAAATGATATAATGGGAGGTTAAGTTATGGAGGATATTCTAAATAAAATAAAAAAAGGTGCCATTCAGGTTAAGGACGAAGCTGAAAAGTTTACAAAGGATGCAGTTGATAAAACTAAAAAGGTTATTGACAGAACAAAATATAACTATACTATCTCTGAACTAGATGGCAGAATAAATAATATTTTGCAGGGACTTGGAAAAACTCTTTATGCTGAATATCAGAATGGAACGGAATTTGATTCTGATATAATGGAAAAATGCCAGAATATTGATGATATAAAAAACGAAATTGATGAAATAAAGAAAAAGATTGCTCAAACGAAAAACGGAGATATCTGCTATGAATGCGGAGAAATTATTGAAAAAGATGCCGCATTTTGTAAAAAATGCGGAAATAAAGTAAATTAACAAAAAAGCTATAACTCTTTGTGAGTTATAGCCTTTTTATTTGATATGGTGCGGATAACAGGACTTGAACCTGCATGAAATCGCTTTCACATGGACCTGATGATAGCGTCAACTCTGTGAAAATCTAAAAACCGCATAAAATCAGGGGGTTCAGGCTAATACAAGTCTTAAAAATCTCTGATTTTTTATGCTAATTTCATTCTATGGAATTAGTAGAATGAAATTGAAAATGAAACAGAATTATAATTAAAACAAATCAGTCGTATCGAAATGATGCGGCTTTTTTGTTGCAGAAACGGAGGAATTAAAATGCCAAAATTAAAAGATAATTTTACAAACATACTAAACAAACTTATCACAGACAAAAACATCTCTACTGCAGAGTATCGGATACTGTGTTATCTCCTTATGAGAGCCGGAACCCAAGATGTTTGTTACCCTTCTCTTAACACAATATCTGCGGATACTGATATTAGTTTAAGCACAGTTAAAAGAGCAATACCTGAACTTGTGAACAAAGGTTATCTTAAGAAAATTAATCGCAAAAAATCAAATGGGTGTGCCACATCAAATCTCTATCAGTTCACGGATAAAGTTTACGGAACAAACTAAAAATATGGTGGCTCAAATTTGACTGAGGTGGTGTCAGGACAGACTACAAATAATACTTAGATAATAATACATAAGGCAGAATATGAAAGACTTTTAAAAGCTGCAAAGAGTAAAAAGAACGAAAGACTATACCTCATTATGCAGACAATATGTGCAACAGGCATCCGAGTAAGCGAATTAAAGTATATTGATGTAAATTCTGTGATGACAGGTCAGGCTCAGGTTAGGTTGAAAGGTAAAATACGAATGATCATCCTGCCGAGAGAATTATGTACTCTCCTTAGGAAATATATAAAGGAAAAGCATATCACCTCGGGAAGTGTGTTCGTAACAAGAAAAGGTCAGCCAGTGGATCGGCACTCAATATGGAAATCTATGAAGCAGCTATGCGAGAGTGCCGGAGTATCTAAGGAAAAAGTATTCCCACATAACCTCCGCCATTTGTCCGCGCGAACCTACTACTCACTTCAAAAAGACATCGTTCGCCTGGCCGACATTCTTGGTCATAGTAATGTAAACACGACCAGAATCTATACAATAGAAGATGGCTCTACCCACTGCAGGCAAATGCAGAGAATGGGACTTGTACGGATGCAAAATTAAAAAGCCACATAATGCTGATTATGTGTGAAAGGGGTTTGCGTAATAATATGTCTGATATAGATAAGGAAAAGATTTGCTGTTTCTTTGGTCACAGAAAGGTTGATGAAACAGAAGAATTGAAAAATAAGCTATATGAAATTATTGAAAATTTAATTATTACCCAGAGCATATTGAAAACTCCGGCAGAGCTTCCTATGTGGAACGCAATCAGGAAATGATTAATCATAGCAAATACTGCGTGGTCTATTACGATGAAAACTATCTACCACCAAGACGAAAAAACAGCAGGCGAGATTTGTTTGACTATCAACCCAAAAGCGGAACTGCTGTTGCGTACGACTATGCTGTGAAAAAGAAAAAACATATTATTAACACACTAATTACATAGCAGAATTTGAAAATAACAGAAGAATAAAATGTTTTCTTCTAAAAAGTTAATGTTTTTTTCTGGATTAGTTGGGATTTTTCTAGAAAAATAGCAAAAAATATTGAAAAATTGAATTATATATGATATAATTTTATACGGGTATATGTAACTTTTGAAAGTGTTATATATTTAAGAGGTAATGGTTATGGCAATAAAGTACGGAAAGAAAAAATCTAAACAACATAATATTCTATACACGATTGTCACCGCGATATTGTTATGCGCGGTTTTTCTTGCTATGGTAAGTTATTTATACAATAAAACTGAAGATGAAGAATATGAAAGTCTTCATGTTCAGACTAAGCAGATAAAGGATGATATTATTCTTCAGTTAATATCTGACAGAGAAAATCTTGCAACAATGGCGAACTTTGCTGCAAAACTTTACAGCGACGGAGATGACTATAGTCTTCTGTTTGAGTCTTTCAAATCCATTGGTATGATTGAAAACATAGGTATTTTAAATGCTGATAATACCTTTGCGACTAAAGCGGGAACTACTAATATGGAGGGCGTTATTTCTTTTGAGGAAGAAAAGGAAAAAGGCATATACATAAGCGGCAGAATTAACGATCTTACAAAAAAAGATTATGAACTTATAAGAAGTGCTGTCCCTATTGAGGTAAACGGTGAAACTGTTGGTATATTATATGGTGCCATAAAGCCGGACAAGCTCAATAACAGATATATCCAAATGCTTGAGGAGCTTGATGCCCAGCTGTTTGTTTATGAAAAAGGAACGGGCGATATTCTTATTGATACAATTCAAGGAGATGCGGACAATATTTCAGTGTTGAAAAACCGTAAATACAACGATGGTTCTTCTTATGAACAGTTAGTGTCAACCGAAAAAGGTTTCGTGTCTTTCCAGTCTGCATACAGAAATGAAAATCTCCATTTACATTATTCATCCATTGATGAGTTTGACTGGATGATAGCATTGGGAAGATACGACTCGCAGGTACATGCGGGAACATATACGATGACTCGTATTTTATTTTTAGTATTTTTGGCGATGCTTGGCATAATAGGTTTGTATATATTGATATTGATGGCAAACGAAAGAATGTTTAATGCTGTAACCGAGTGTGC
>JAZRIR010000027.1:0-2213 GCA_045645365.1 Clostridia bacterium
TCAGACTGTCGAAGAACCCGACTTTGCGTTAGGCAAAAATCGGGTTCTTCTTCATATTTATTAAATTTAAGATAAAAATAAGCAATTTGGAAGGTGTATTATTGCCCTTCCATTTCCACTTTGCAAGCTTTTTTAAATTCATAGTCGCAAACTTAAGCCTTACCCAGTTTGTTACCTGTGCAAGACCTGTATATGGAGTGTATCTCATTGCGTGCTTTTCTTTTGCATCTGCAAATACTCTCTCAATTTTCTCTTTTCGCAGTTTGTATAAATCAGCATATTTGGGTGTTTGCCGAACATCTTCTGCAAGCTCTATGTACTCCGACCATATATGCTTAGTTACTGTCTTTATACAATCCTTTGATTCTGTGCATAAATGTCTTGTGGGACAATTTTTACATGTTTCAGGATTGCTTTTGTATTCTCTGTAACCATCACGGTTTGTTGTTCTGTAATCTAGCACTTGATATTCAGGACAGATAATACAATCATAATATTCATCATATACATATTTCCACCATTCATGACCGCCTTTCTTTGTCATTGGTCTTTTGTATGCTGTGGATAATACTCTGCCATCATCAAATATCTTTTTACAAATATGCGGTGTTTTGTAGGCACTGTCTGCTACTATCGTTTCTACTTCTGGAAAGTTTTCTACAAGTTTATCATATACATCATCAAATGCTACGCTATCGTGAACATTACCGGGGGTTACTACTGTTTCAAGAACAAAGCCATTTTTGTCACAAGCTGTGTGAGCCTCATATGCAAATTGTCTTTGATGTTCTCCCTTTACGAAAAGTCCACTTTCAGGATCAGTTGTGCTTTGAGTGATTTTCTTTGTTTTCCCTGCTTTCTTACGATTTTTCAGCTTTTTCTTAGAAGTGTTATCTTTTTTCTTGCCACTTGACTTAGGAGTCCCATCATCAAAGGGTTTCTTTCCGTGTTCTTGTCTGTCGTTGTTGATTTCCTCTAAAAGTTCGTCTGCATATCTTTTAGCTGCAACAGGAACTTCTATTTCAATTTTCTTTTTAGTATTGGCGTTTGCTTTTATGTGAGTTCCATCTATGAATACTGCTTCCGGTTTCAAATATCCGGCTTGTGCCGCTTCGCTTAATATCCAAGCAAATATTTTATCTATTGTATCTGCATTAAAACGGTGACGGAAGTTGTAGCTGATAGTGGAAAAATGCGGTGTTTCATCTGTTAGTCCATAACCTAAAAACCAACGATATGCAAGGTTCAAAAACACCTCATCAGCAGTTCTGCGCAACGAGGGCAAGCCGTAAAGATGTTGTATTAAAACCATTTTAAAAAGGACAACGGGATCTATGCTTGGTCTTCCGTTATCATCACAATACAGATCTTCCACAAACTCATATATCTTGTCAAAATCAACCGCACTGCTTATTTGTCTTAACAAATGTTCCTGTGGTACTAAATCTTCTATGCTTATCATTTCTATTTGATACCTGTTCTCGTATCCTTTTTGCATCATCTTTCATCACCTAAGAACATTATACCACAAAATGAAGAAAAAGCCCAGAATTATCTGGACTTTTTCGACAGTCTGAGGCGTGATGATTTAAATATCATCACGCCTTTTGGCGGAGATGCAGAGATTTGAACTCTGGCGCCGCAGCTAGCAACCTACCGCATTTCGAGCTCCTATACAGTCTTTTTAGATAGAGTAAATAAGCGGAAATTAAAGGAACTTAAAAAGCGATAAAAACCGCATAAAATCAAGGCTTTGAGGGGTTAAAACCCTTCAAAGCCTTTGCTGTTCTCGAAATCTTAGTATTGCCACTTTTTGATGCGTTTTTTGGTTTTCGCTAGAAAAGTGCTAGAAAAATGTTAGAAAAAATTGGGATGGGTAGCGCATGCTTTGCGTATGAATGTTTTTTATAGGCATCACATGAATTTTTTGCCAAGCACAAGCAAACTATCGTAATAAAAATACAGAAAAACCGCATAGAATAACCACGTGTTAAAATATTTTCACATCTTCTGTAGAAAAAATACAGGAAAGTATTGACATTTAATAAAAGCTGTGGTAAAATACATTTTAGAAAGGGGTTTTGGACATGCTTAAAAAGTTTCAAGTAGAAAATTATAGAGGATTTAAAGACACTCTTTTGTGGGACTTATCAGACACTCGCGATTACGGATTTCGTAAAAATTTAGTTGAAAATAAAATCGCCAAAAAATCT